>CABIXM010000006.1 GCA_902362725.1 Clostridiaceae bacterium
GTGTTTATTATTGATCAAGTACACACTTTTTGAACCCAAAACAAGAAAAACGCTTCTGGAGTGCTGACCAAAAGCGTTTTGTCTACAGTCTGATGTTCCTTGCGGAACTGTTTATTCTGTTCAAACTTCACGCCGTTCTCAGCCACACCGACCGCTATGCAGACCATACCGTACTCGATACCCCTGCCAGTATCAAGACCGCTGACGCGCAGTGTAAATCCGTCTTTTTCTCCATAAGCCACACAGAATTCCTCGTTAAAATGCAGGCCCAAGAACTGAGCAATCTCCGCGTAACGCGCTGTTACCTTCCTGTTTGCTGTCATAACATTTTCCCTCTTATTGTCTTTCTTTTGTTTTTTGAAGCTAAGGGGTATTATAGGACATCTTCTTTCCGTATACAACCCTTTTTCGTGATTTCTATCTGTTTTTGTGCAATCTTAACAATTTAATCTGTTAATTTTCTATTTTCTTACATTTTATATGTTCACGAACCAGATCCGTCGTTTTTTATCTCCAGCTCTCGATGACTGCCTGTACGGTTCTCCGGCCCTGGAATTCGTTGATTTCCGGGTCGTAGAGCAGGCAGACGGTATCTTTGCTTTCTATGTAGTTCAAATCAGCTTCCACGTCGCCGAAGCTGATGCCCTCCAGTCGGCTGCCCTTGGCATCCTCCAGAACGGTCTTCAACACATTGCGGTTTTTGCCGATGATACGGGCGCTTTTCACCCGGACGTTCGCCGCCGCGAACAGAGGCTTGTCGTTTTCCTTGCCGAAGGGCTCCAGAAGCTCCAGCTCCCGGATGATCTGCTCGCCTGCGTACTGAATGGGCAGGACCGCGTCGTAGGGCAGCTTCGGAACCAGATCCTCGTCGGTCAGACGGCAGTTTTCATTGAGGCGTTTCCGCAAAATCTCCACGTTTTCGGTGGGAATGGACAGGCCCGCCGCCATGGGGTGGCCGCCGAATTTGGTAAATAATTCCGCCACCTTCGTCATTTCCTCAAACATATGGTAGCCCGGAATCGAACGGCCTGAGCCCTTCACACCCTCCTCCCCGTCGGTCAGCACAAAGCAGGGACGGAAATACCGCTCCCGGATCCGTCCTGCGATAATCCCTGCCAGACTTTCGTGACAATCAGGTAGATAGATCACCAGCACCCGATCCTTTCCCAGCTCTGTCTCCTCCACCAGACGGATAGCCTCTTCTGTTCCCTTCGCCGTCAGATCCTTCCGGCTATCGTTCAGGGCTTTCAGATCGCCCGCTAGCTTTTCTGCTTCTGCGGCGGTTCCGGCGCCCAGAAGCTCCAGGGCTCGCTTCGCCGTGTCCAGGCGTCCGCTGGCGTTGATACAGGGGCCGATGACAAAGCCGATATGGTAGGCGGTCAGCTTCTTCCCCTCCAGGCCGTTGACCGCCAACAGAGCCCGGTAACCGGGGTTGTCTGTCTGCTCCAGCTGCCGCAGTCCATATTTTACCAGAATCCGGTTTTCCCCGGTCAGATCCATGATGTCGCCGATGGTGGCCACTGCCGCAAACTGGGCCAGTCTCAGAAATTCTTCCCGGGGAACCCCCGCCTCCTGATAGAGTACCTCCACCAGCCGCCAGGCCACGGCCGCTCCGCAGAGCTTCTTATAGGGATAAGGACAGTCTGCCTGCTTCGGATTCACGATCACGTCCGCCGGAGGCAGAATCGTGGTGCGGGTGCCGTCCGGCTCCTCCCGGTAGGGGATCTCGTGGTGGTCGGTGACGATAACGGTCATGCCAAGTTCTTTTGCATAGGCGATTTCTTTGGCTGCGGCGATACCGTTGTCGCAGGTGACAATGGTGTCGATACCTGCCTCCTTCGCCTGTTCTATCAGGTGCTCATTGATGCCGTAGCCGTCCTTCAGTCGGTCGGGAATCACCGTATCTACCCTTGCGCCGGCTCTTCTTAAGCCTGTCACCAGAATGTGGGTGGCGTTTACGCCGTCGATATCATAATCGCCGATGATACGGATCGGCGCGCCCTCCCGGATCTTCCGAAGTAGCAGCTCCACGGCCTCCGTCATGCCTTTCATCCGCCGGGCGTCCGCCAGATCGTCCAGAGTACCGTAAAGGTAGGCCCGGACTTCCGCTTCACTTAAGCCCGCCCGGCTGCGGATCAGACGCATGGCCATGGGACTTACCCCGAATTTCTCCGCCAGCTCCTGATTGCCTTCGATTCTGGGGGCTTCGATCCACTGTTCCTTCATATATGCACAATCTCCCGTAACTCATATTTCGTATGTATCATCGTCTTCGCTTCCATTCTCATCCGATAATTGTTCTTCCAACAGTTTTTGCAAAGCTTCCTTACTCGGCAGGACTGTCTCGTATTTGCTTGCAAAAATCTGCGTATTATCCTCCGGCAAAGTCATTTCTACAACAGCATTGTTCTTGTCTCTACAAAGTATAATTCCTATCGTTGGATTCTCATCCGGCAGTTTCACTCTCCGGTCATAGTAGTGAACATACATCTGCATCTGGCCAATATCCTGATGCTTCAATTCGCCGATTTTCAAATCAAACAGAACAAAGCAACGCAACAGACGGTTGTAGAAAACCAAATCCACCATGAAATGCTCTTCGTCGAACGTAAACCGTACCTGCCTTCCGATGAAGGCAAAGCCGGTGCCAAGCTCCAGCAGGAACTGCTGCAAATGGTCGATGATACGATTCTCCAACTCGCTCTCGGAATATTCCGGCAGTTCCTTCAGGCCAAGGAACTCCAATACATACGGGTCTTTGACCGCCTCTTCCGCTTTCTCAACCTTCTGTCCTTCCAGCGCCAAACGGTAAACCTTGTCCTTATCCGTACTAAGGGCAAGGCGCTCATAGAGTGAACTGCCATATTGCCGTTTCAACTCAGCAAGGCTCCAATCATTTTTTACGGATTCAATTTCATAAAAATGGCGCTCGTCTATGTTGTCTATCCGCATGAGCTTGAGATAATGAGACCAGCTCAGATAAAACTTTCTGCCGGTGCTGACCGCAGGAAGGTTCTTGAATTGGTCAGACAGTGTCTGACTGATTTGATCCTGCGAATAAACCGTGTAAAACTGCCGCATTTGCTTCAAATTTGTCGTTGAAAATCCCTTCCCGAATTTCCCGTTAAGATATTGGGACAGTTCCTGCAAAATCTGCTTTCCATAGGCGGCTCTGTTCTGACCGTTCTGTTCTTCTTCCACAATCATTCTGCCAATTTCATAGTAAGCATAGACCATAGCGAGATTTACGGCAGTTTTGGCATTCTTTCTGGCCTGTGCCAGAACCTCGGAAACATTTTCCAGAAAACTTTGGTTAATCGAGGTGATTTCGTTTTTGCTCATACTCTTCCCCTCCTTACAGCACTTATTCATCCGTCCCATTGTCTGAACTATCCGGTATAATTTCCAAGATATCATCCTCCGTGCAGTTCATATCAACGCTTGCAATTATAAAAACTCATTATAAAATTATAGCACGCTCGTTTTGTTAAGTAAACCAATCCTGGTGACTTCTCACAAGTGCCATTGTAGGATTATAATACAATAAGTTACAATACATGGGCAAGTAGGGTGCAGGAAGTTCTTTCGTGACACGAAAGAAATTGTTCGAAAAAAGGGGATGTAAAAAACTCAATTAAGTTTTTTCACATCCCCTTTTTCCTCAATATAAAATTCCCGCAAAAGTTTAGTTCTTCTTACCCAGCTTCGTCTTCATCACATACCACAGCGCGCCTGTAATACATACAGAGGAGTACGCGCCGCAGACGATACCTACCATCAGGGGCAGGGCAAACTCACGGATAGACGCGACGCCCAGCACATACAGCACTGCAACGGTGATAAAGGTCGTCACAGAGGTATTGACGCTTCGGGACAGGGTCTGGGTGATGCTGCGGTTTACCAGCTCCTGCAGATCCGCCTTCCGTCCAGCTACTGCCAGATTCTCACGGATCCGGTCGAAGATGACGATGGTAGCATTGATGGAATAACCTACGATGGTCAGCATGCAGGCAATGAAGTTGCTGCCCACAGACAGTCTTGCCACTGCATAGAAGGCCAGTACCACCAGCACGTCATGCAGAAGAGCCGCCACCGCGCTGGTCGCGAACCGGATATCCTTGAACCGGAACCAGATGTACAGCAGCATGAACAGGGCTGCCAGCAGTACAGCGGTGATGGCGTCGGAACGCATCTCGCTGCTGATTGCCGCACCGATGTTCTCGATAGCGATCTGATTCTCATCTACGTCAAACTTCTCCACCAGAGCCTGGCACAGGGCCTCTCGGGTCTCCAGATCCAGGGCTCTGGTCTTCACGATGACATCGTTGCTGCCGTCTACCTTCTGGGCCTGAATCTCATTGCTTCCGATAACCTCGCTTACCACCGGCTTCACAGTCTCGTCGATCTCCTGAATGGACAGGGCCTCATTCATCGGAATGGTAATGCTGGTACCGCCCTGGAACTCCAGGCTGTAATTCAGCGCGCCCTTACCCTTGGATCCGTTCACGCCCATCACTGCCAGTCCGCCCAGAATCAGCACTGCGGAAATCACAAAGCAGATATTTTTCTTGCTGAGGAAGTTTATGGTCTTACGCTCCTTCTGAATACCGTAAAGCTTCGCATCCTGAAGACCCAGCGCGTAAAACGCGTTCATAACCAGTCTGGTTATCACCAGGGCCGTAAACATGGAAACCACGATACTTAAAGCCAGCGTATGGGCAAAGCCCTTAACCGATCCGGAGCCCTTCAGGCTCAGGATAATCGCCGCAATCAGCGTAGTAATGTTGCCGTCCAGGATAGCGGACAGCGCTTTCTGGAAGCCCGTCTTAATAGAACCCTTTACCGACTTGCCTGCGCCAATCTCCTCCCGGATACGGGCAAAGATAATAACGTTGGCGTCCACGGCCATACCGATACCCAGGATAATACCTGCGATACCCGGCAGGGTCAGGGTAATCTCAAAGGCATTTAAAAGTCCCAGTGTCAGACCCACGTAAGAGGTCAGCGCAATACCGGCAGCCACACCCGGCAGACGGTACATCACAATCATGAAAATTACAACCAGCGCAAAGCCGATGATTCCGGCCAGCAGACTGGTACGGATAGCGTCAGCGCCGAGCTGCGCACCTACTACCTTGGACTGGATCTCCTCCAGCTCCACCTTCAGGGAACCGATGCGGATGGTGGAAGCCAGCTGCTCAGCCGCCTCATAGGACTCCATATTGGTGATGGCTGCATTACCGTTGGTGATAGCATTCTGTACGGTGGGCGCGCTGATGGTCTCGCCGTCGTATACGATGGCAATGCGGGAACCGATATTAGCCGCAGTCGCCTCCGCAAACTTCTCGGCGCCCTCGTCCGTCAAAGTCAGAGCCACTTCATAATCGACATTGTTCAGATTGTCCTTGTAGGTTTTTGCCTCTGCCGTCTTGATATCCGTTCCGGACAGCAGTTCGTTACCGGACATATCCTGGAAGGAAAGAGAGCCAGGCTTTCCAAGTTCTTCCAGGATCGCGTTGGCGTCGGTCACGCCCGGAATCTCTATGTTGATCCGGTTGTCTCCCTGGGGATAAACCTGCGCCTCGGTGCTGTAGCCCTCCACACGCTTCTGCAGCTTGTAGATGGTGTCGTTCATCTCCTCGGCGCTGGGCGTCTCTCCCTTTGCCTGATAGGTAATGCTTACGCCGCCTGCCAGGTCAAGACCCAGCGGAATGTTCTTTGCGGCTCCTGTTTTGTTCTCGCCCACTCCTACGGCAGCCAGTGCCAGCAGTCCCGCTGTCACTGCCACAGTCAAAATCAGGCTGATGATTCCTGTATTCTTCTTCATGATTCTTTATTCTCCTTGTCCAGCCGTAGCTGCCTTAATCATAATCGCGCATTCCACACGCTTTCTCTGAAGCTCGCAGCCAATGTCATAAGCGTCGTTGATACTTCCATGGAAATTGTAGGAGTTGGCCGCGCAGCCGCCGCTGCAGTAGAACTTGGCGAAGCACTTCTGGCATTTCTCCTTTGCGTAGACATTACAGCACTTGAATTCATCGCGGAGCTCCTCATTTTTCACGCCGTCCCAGACATTTCCCATGAGGAACTTCTCATTTCCCACGAACTGATGACAGGGGTACAGATCGCCCCAGGGAGTCACAGCCAGGTACTCGGTTCCGGATCCGCAGCCGGACAGACGCTTGTATACACAGGGGCCTCCGGTCAGGTCAATCATGAAGTGGAAGAAGTTGAAATCATTTTCCTTGCCGTGACGCTTCACCATCTCAGCCGCCAGCTTATCGTACTGCTGGCAGATAAAGGGGATATCCTCCTCGCGGATAGCGTAATCCTCCTCCGGCGGCGCTACAACCGGCTCTACGGACACCTGCTTGAAGCCTAAATCTGCCATATGCAGCACGTCCTCACAGAAATCCAGGTTGTTGTGGGTAAAGGTACCGCGCACATAGTAATTCGTCTGGTTCCGGCTGTCCGCCAGCTTCTGGAACTTGGGAACAATGATATCGTAGCTGCCATGCCCGTTCCGGAAAGGACGCATCTTATCGTTGACTTCCTTTCGTCCGTCGATACTTAAGACTACGTTGCTCATCTCTTTGTTGACAAACTCCTGCACCTCGTCATTTAAGAGGATGCCGTTGGTGGTCAGCGTGAAACGGAACTTCTTATCGTGAAGCTTCTCCTGCTCCCGTCCATAGGCCACCAGATCCTTTACCACCTGCCAGTTCATCAGCGGCTCGCCTCCGAAGAAGTCCACCTCCAGATTCCGGCGGCTTCCGGAATTGGCAATCAGGAAGTCCAGCGCCTGCTTTCCTACCTCATAGGTCATCAGCGCTCTGCGTCCGTGGTATTCGCCCTCCTCCGCGAAGCAGTAGCGACAGGCCAGGTTACAGTCATGGGCAATATGCAGACACAGGGCCTTCACTACGGTAGAACGCTTCTTGAAATCAATGATCTTGTCCTTGTATGTATCTTCTGTAAAGAGGACACCCTGTTTTTTAAGATCCTCCACATCTTCCAGTACTTCGCGGATATCGCTCTCGGGCCAGCGGTCCTTTAACCGAACCACAATCTCCTCCGGCTGACAGGCCTCGTCCACCAGGCCAATCACCTCATATGCCAGCTCGTCCACCACATGAACCGCGCCGCTATTCACGTCCAGGACGATATAATATCCATTGTTATAATAACGATGTATCATGTTTTCTCCTTAAATATCTTTGAGCGATCAAATACCCCGCCGTCAGCGGCGGGGTATTCTAAACGCTTTTTTTAATGCCTTATTTATGCTGCTCGCATGTCTGGTTTCCTACGGTGCAGGATGTCTTACATGCTGACTGGCAGGATGTCTGGCACTCTCCGCAGCCACCTTTTTTCACGGTATTCTGCAGAATCTGTGTGTTCAGTGTCTGAATATGCTTCATCTTGGTTTCCCTCCTGTCTCTCTATCGTTACTGCTCACTCCGTTCTCAGTAACACGTTTCGCGATGCACAGAAATTACGCATTTGCGTAATTTCGCGCTTGCACAACTCGGGATTTTGGCATATCCATGCCAAAACACCTCGCGGAACAGCATCTGTGGACAGTAACTTTATTTCTTCCAGGGCTTATGGATATCATGCCCTGTAGTTACAGAACAGTATAGCATAAATGCCGTGATTTTAAAAGCTTTTTTTTCTATGCATGGATGAAAATTTCCTCTCATATACTGAACCAGAAAGGCGGCTCCTGCAGATGCCGCCCGTGGGGAGGTATTCATATGGATAAAATGAAGCATTACCAGGGCGCGGCCCTACGGCTGTTGAAGGCCCTGCTGGCCGCCTATATTGTCACCGGGCTGTTGCTGCTTCTGCTGGCTCTGCTGCTCTATAAGCTGCGTCTGTCCGAGGCGGTCATAAATCTTGGGATCACTGCCATTTACCTTTTGGCCTGCTTTCTGACCGGCTTTCTCCTGGGTAAAATGATGAAAACCCGCAAGTACCTCTGGGGTGCGGCAGGCGGCCTCCTGTATTTCGCCCTGCTGGCTCTGATCTCCCTGGCCGCCCGCCAGGGCTTCTCCGGAACGCCCTCCAGCCTCCTGACTACACTGCTGCTCTGCATGGCCGGAGGGTGCTTCGGGGGGATGTTGTCGTGAGAGATTATATGCCTGCCCCGGGGGCCGGGTGCTCAACCGGGGAACTTCTGTGGGTTTTTCGAAGCGACAAGCAGATTGGCAGCACCTGAAGGAGGCACTGTTTGAGGCCCTTCAGGGCCGAGTTTGCCGGTCAGGTGCGTATAGGCCATCTGCGAGGAGCAGAAAAACCCACACAGTTCCCTGGGAGAGCATCTGGTTCCCGGGGCACCACATAATTCTCCTACCGTATATAGCAGTTCCCTGCCCCTTACTCGCACTTGCAGCGGAACGTAGCGCACTCCGTCTCCCCACACTCGCAGGCTGCTCCGCCCGCGATCCCGATGTGCTTCGCCGTGCATCTGCAATCTTCATTGAAGGTACAGTCACAGGCTCCGCAGGCCACCTCCGTATTTTTCGTGGGGATGTCCACCGCGCTCAGGGCCTGTCCCGCGTCCCGCTCCCGGAAGCTCCGGCAGCAGGTTTCCCGGGAATGCTTCGCATTTTGGCCGGATACCTCGATATTGTCCTTGCAGCAGCACCGCTCCTTATTGTAGAGACAGCTGCTCACCGTACAGTCCAGTTTTGTCATCGCACACATACCTCCTGAAAGTTATCATAAAGCTTCTTCGCTAGTATGTGTGATTCACCTGATTCTATGCGTTCTTTGTGTTCTTTTTCCGTCTGAAAATAAAAATGCAAAGGCCTGCCAAAGCCGTCAGGGAAACCAGCCGTCCCCCCTGGATATACCAGGGCTCCCGGTAAACAACCCGCACCGTTCCACTCGTCTGCTCCGGCAGGTACACCCGCAGCACGCCGCCGTCGCCCACGCCGGTCTGAAGGGCTGTTCCATCCGCAAGCTCCGCCTGATAATCCGGGTACCAGGTCAGGGATACGTCCACAAAGCTCTCCCCGTCGCCCGCCTTCTCATAGGTAAAACCGGCCGTCGGCTTCTCCGTTCTCGTACAGTCGGAAAGGGTCACGCCCTCCGAAGCCACAAAGATATTCTCCCGGTTCCACATACGGAAGCTGTTGGAGTGCTCCACATCGATAAAATACATCACATCCACCTGGGCCTGCTCCCGCTGATACTGATTCAGACAGGTATATCTGGGAAAGGCCTCCTCGTTATAGCGGTTGACATAAATCAGACTGCACGCCAGACCTAAGCTCCCGACGCCCAGATACAGAAGCTTCCGAATCTCCCGCCTCTCGCCCAGCCGCCAGACTGCCTCCGCCGTCACCGGACACAGCAAAGCCGTGGAGATGGCCAGGCAGCGCCAGGGCAGCTGCAGTGTGGTCACCGCCCTGCTGACAAGACCGATGCTCTGCACCTTATCCCAGGGGAAATAACTGGTGGAAGCGTAGATTCCAAGAAGTGCCAGCACAAGCGCCATCATGCAGGTACGAAGTGTCTTATCCTGCTTCCGCTTTTCCTCCTGCACCCACACATAGAGGAAGGCCGCCACGCCCAGAAGCAGCACCAGCCCCACCGTACAGGGCATCTCCCCGCTATTTTCCAGGCCTGCGTACATCCGCTCGGTGGGATTCATCATCAGCACATCAAAAAGCTTCGGCAGCGTGGTCGTCCACCAGCTCAAGGTACTCTCCACTGAAAATACATGGAACGGATACGCGCTGTGCTGCAGAATCGGCAGCATCAGCCCCAGATTCAAAAGCACCGTACTGCCCGCCGCTGCAAGAAGCGCCCGGAACCGTCCCTTTTCCCGGAGTCGTCCGATATACAGAAGGCCGAACAGACCGCCGAAGCAGACCGCCAGCTCTGTGGACAGAATGTGGCACTGCATCACACCGGTGAAGCCAAGGGCCGCCAGATACCACTTTTTCTCATTTCCCAGGAACAGCTCATACATCCCCCACATCACAAGAGGGAGGAAAATCATAGCCATGCCCTCGCCCAGGGCCGCCCGGGTGTACAGATCGATGAGTCGGTAGATGGACAGTGTGTAGAGAAAGGCCGCCAGAAGTCCCTTTTCCTTCGAACGGAATACACCTGAGAAGGAACGGTAGCTCACAAAGGCCGTCGCTCCGTGTACCAACAGCAGAAGCAGACGGTAACAGCCAATCAGCGACATGCCGAGGCACCCGAAGATCGCCGGGATATACAGAAACAGTTCCGGATAGAAAATCGAGGATCCATAGCCATAGCCGTGTAGGAAGGTGCTGTGCAGCTTCACCGGGAACTGCCCACTCTTCATTGCCTCCTGAATGCCCTGAATCCGGTTGAACTGGTAATAAAGATCGTTTCCGTCCAGCACATAGGGGAAGCAGAGCGGCAGTGACGCCGCCAGCACCGCCACGCCCAGCACCAGAAGAGCCCGTTTTTCCGCCCGATCCGGCTCGCCCCATTTCATGCGTCCCAAAAGAATCAGCAGAGAGGCAAGAACGATCAGTCCCATCAAAATGAACGGATCCTGATACATCCGCCCGGTGCTGGTCAGATAGAGGCTGGTAATATTGAAGTCCCCCTCCCCATCGTACCACACCCGGAAGCTGATATCCTCCAGAGATTCTGTGACCTGAAAGGTAGTCTCCAGTAATTCGCCGTTCTTTCCGAGAGCACTTTCCGCCACCAGCTGTCCCTCGGTGTTATCCTCATTCAAATGTCTGGGGCTGTAGATCTCCAGTCGGTTTCCGTCGCCCTCCGACCAGGCCACCGCCTGAATCCGATAGGTACCCCGCTGAAGGGTTACACACTCCGCTGCAGCCACGGTTCCCTGAAAACCCGGTTCCGCCTTAAGCACCGGATCCTCGTCCTCCGTCAGCTGCACGCTCTTTTCCGCCTCTGTGGGGATCTCCAGATCCGGCGCTGTGAATTCCCGTTCATAATAAGTCTGCATGGGCGCTGCGGCCACCAGCAGAAGCAATACGACCGTGGCCAGCAGCTGTCCCCTGTATTTCATCCAAAAACCTTTCATCCTCTTTCTCCCGTCTTACCCTTTTGTCCGGTCCGGCACTTTGCCATGTTTTCGAAGCCAGCTGTTTACCCGGTCAGACAGCTCCGACAGTCCCGCGGCCGCCATGGGCAGCATCATCACAAAATAGGGCAGGATATACCGCCCCTTGGCCTCCCAGAGCATGTGGAACAGAAAGCCGCCGAAGATGACGGTTATCAGCACCAATACAGACAGATCCTTCTTCCGCCAAAAGCCGTACAGCAGCCACAGAAATACGCCGCCGTAAATCAGGCTCTGATACTGATTCATAAACCATTCAAAAACGGTGTGCAGTGTTCCGTTAAAAATGCTGTCCGCCACCGCCCCTCTGGGGTCATCCCCACCGATGTGGGTCATAGCGTAACATTCATAAGTGGGATCGTTCCACTCACTGGCAAATTTCCCCACAAAAAAGCGGAGCGCGTACTTGGGATGATGCACAAATTCTGAGGCCGAAGTCCGGATGTCCTGCTTCGCCATGGCCTCCGAGGCCGCATAGTCAAAATCCGATACACCCCAGTAATTATGTAAGATATAACCGTTGGACCAGCCGGGCGCTCCCTCGCCCTGCTGCATACCCATGGCCACATAGAGCAGCATGGGCGCTCCCCGGTTCAACTCTATGCCGGAGCGGGCTTCGTAACTGCTGCGCAGGGCTGTCCGGGCTCCCCCGAAGGTCAGCACCAGAAGCAGCGCGGCCACCAGCGGCCGGATATTCCGCTCTCCCAGAGCCGTCGTCACCAGAATCAGCACAAAGGCCAGCAGGAGAATGAGGCAGTTATTGCGGACCAGGCAGGCCAGGGCGCAGGTGACGCAGGCAAAGGCCAGCCACAGCAGTCTCTTTTGTCCCACCCCCTGCTTCCGGTATTCCAGAAAGCCCAGAATCGCCAGTGCGGAAAAGGTGATGGACGGAATCTCACCGTACACAAACACCACATAGAACAGCAGCGGGAAGCAGGCAGCCGCCAGCAGCAGGTAATATATCCAGGCCTGCTTCCGATTCGTCAGCACCCGGGTAATCCGATACCCCGCGTACAGGGTCACCGCCGCACCCACACAGTTCAGATATTCAAAGGCCACATAATTGCCATTGCCAAACAGAGCGAAGGTCAGCTCGATGAGCGCGGTCAGTCCCAGCTGATGGGGATGAATAAACAGATATTTCTCATAGGAATCGATGGTGAGCATCTCATAATTGCCCTCCCGGAACTGGGCCGCCGCCGTGCAGACTGAATTCTGATCACCCAGGGGCAGGCACTTGGCCGCGCCCACCCACCAGATACCGAAAACCAGGGCGTACAGGCACACAGCGCCTGCCAGAATACGGATGCGGCGCTCCTGCCCCTCTTCCTTTTTCAGCATCCAGCCGGAAAAACGGTACATCAGAAAGGTCAGTAATCCACAGATCAGCAGAACCAGTGGAAAGATATCCCCCTTTGTGTGGGGGATTTCCTCATAGGTCAGCGCAAAATACGAGGTCAGAAACAGGCTGAAGCCTGTCAGAACTCCGAACAGAATCAGTCCCAGAACCGATACGGTCCTGTCAGCCAGCTTTAACAGCTTCATCCTTCGTCCTCCATCTTCCCACCGCGTCGCCCAGCTCCGAAAGCCCCGCCGCGGCCATGGGAATCATGATAATAAAATAGGGAAGCACATAGCGGGATTTCGCCTCCCAGAGCTCATGGAACAACACGCCTCCCAGTACGCCGATCAGGAGAATGTACCATTCCACCGACCGCTTTTCCTTCCGCCGATACAAAAGCAGAAAGAGGATGCTGCCGTAGATCAGCAGCTGGTAGGGATCCATGAAATGCTCCAGCAGCTTCTTGATGTTTCCGTCATACATACTGATACCCAGGGCATTTCGTTCCAGATCCGTAGCGTGAGTCATAATAAAACAGCCATACGTCGGATCATTCCACTGACTGGTGAATTTCCGGAAATAGAAATCCACCGCGTAGAGCGGATCCTTCAGAAATCCCTTGGCACGCGCCTTAATTTCTGCAATTCCAAGCACTTTTGCCGTCGGGCCGTGATACAGGCACACATCCTGATATGTATACATGGAATATCCATTATACCAGCCTGCCTCTTTATCCCCCTCCTGCATACCCATGGCAATCCAGAGAACCGATGGCATGCCATCATTTAATTCCATCCCTGATTTTTCTTCATAATACCGATATAATGTCTCGCGGCTTCCCAGAATCCCAGCGCCCATAAGCAAAATACAAAGCAGATAAATCCATTTCTTTTCTGAAATTGCTTTTACCACAAGTACGCAGCAGACCGCAATCAAAATAATCAGACTATTGCTGCGCAGCAGCACCGCCAGACTGGCCGCAAGAATCATTCCCAGAATATAACGTTTTTTCCCTGTTTTCAATAAAGACAGGGTCTGCCATATCAATACTACCGACATAAAAATGGCAACCACATCACTGTATACATAAGCGCTGAAAATTAGAAACGGAAAGCAAACCGCTGCCAACAGCAAATAGCTTACTTCTACTTTTCTTCTGTCAAAAAGCAATGCTGTAATCCGATACCCTGCATAAACTGTACCGGTAATTTCCAGAACATTTAGTAACTGAAACGCCGTATAATTATTAACCCCGAACAGATAAAACACCAGTTCTTCGAAGGCTGCCAGACTAATTTGAAACGGATAATAATACAGATATTTACTGTATCCCAGTCGTCCATAATCCCCTTCCAGGAACCGTTCCGCACTGCTTGTCACCATGGCCTGATCGGACACCGGCGTGCTCACAGCCAGCAATACCCATGCCGTTCCAAAAGCTATACACCACAGAAGAACGCACGCCAGTATAAACTGCACCTGTTTTTTCCCACGTTGTCCATCCTCCGATACCCTGTCTGCAATCGCATAAATGATGCCGCCAATCAGCAGCGCCGCCAACAGTGTCAGCGGAAAGCATGCTATTTTCACATACGGAATTTCTCCATTATAATCGGCCGCAAAATACCTGGTAAAGATCAGGCCCGTCCCCGTAAGCAACACAAAAATCACCGTGCTCAGGAACCAGACCACCTTACAGGACAGGGTCTCCAGTGTCCAATGTATCTTTTTCATGTCATTCCTCTTTTTTCACTCTTTTTTCTGCTTTATCGCAGATGGCTGCCAGTCCTTCTGCTGCTGCCGGGAGCAGGAGCACAAAGTAGAACAGGCCGTAGCGTCCCTTGACCTCCCAGGCCAGATGGAACAGGAAACCGCCCAGCAGAATCAGCATGGGAAGGCTCTGCTCGATACTCTTTTGCCGTCGGAACCAGAGGATGGCAAAGCCTGCCGCCCCCAGGAAAATCAGCGACTGAAAGCCGTTCATAAAGAAGGCCAGCGCCGGTGTCTCCTGACTGCCGGAAGTCACCTGACAGCCGTAGCTGGGATCGTTCCACTGACTGACAAACTTCCGCACAAAGAAAACTGCGGCTGCCTTCGGATTCTCCCTGAAGCCCTCCAGGGATACAGATATGGCTGTCTTTGCCAGTTCGTCCGCCTTTTCCGCATCGTAACCTGCCTCGTCCTTATAGACCTGATCCGGAAATTCGTTCCACCAGCCGGAGCTCATGCCGTCGCCCTGCAGACCCATGGCCACCCAGAGAGATTTCGGCATCCCCTCCGAGAGGGGCCAGCCGCTGCGTGCCTCGTAGAGCTTCGTCATGGCAGGTTGGGCCAGCAGGATGACTGCCGCCAGCGGAACCAGCCACAGGGCCAGCCGCCGCTTCCGCTCCCCGATGGCTTTCACCAGCATCACGATGCCGATGGCCACCACCGCAATCAACGCGTTATTTTTCATATAAACCGCGCACACCAGCGCCAAGGTCATGCATACAAACTGCCACAGCTTCTTCTCCTGCAGCCACGTAAGGAACATCCAGAGGGCCAGCGATACTGCCGCAATGGCCAGCACCTCGCCGTAAATCACGTTGGTATAGATGAGCACCGGGATGCAGTCTGCCGCCAGCAGCAGGTAGTTCACCTTCGCCCGGTCATTTTCATACAGAAGGCCGGTGATCCGATAGCCGCAGAATACCAGCAGCAGGACGCCCAGTGTATTCAGGGTCCGGAAAGCCAGGAAATTCTCATAGCCGAATATCCGGTAAACCAGCTCCAGAAGCAAAGCCTGGCCTGCCTGATGGGGATAGGTATAGAGATAATCCATGGCGCTCTCCCCCACGTCTCCGGTGGCAAAACCGCCCGCGATGGCGTGAATATACAGGGGATCCGCCCGGAGGGCGCTCTTCGCCAGCAGATTCCAGGCTGTACAGAACACCGCGCAGTGTATCAGTACCGCCAGAAGGAGCAGATTCAGGTTCCGCTTCCGGTTCTCTTCTTTTTTCAGAAGCTGCTTTCCTGCGAAATACAGAACCGCCAGACCCGCCGCCACAAAAAGCAGAATCAGAGGCGCCGGATCCATTTTCTGAAGGGGTACCTCCAGATCGTTGCTCTCATAGACAGTCGTAAAGACCAGGCTGTACAGGAACAGAAATGCGCTGGGAACGCCGGCCAGCAAAAGAATCGCCTTGCCGCCGAAGCCCTCCAGATGACTGGTCAGTCCTTTTACCCGCTCCTGCGTCCGTCCCTTTTTCCACCACTGGGACAGCTTCTGAATGAACAGATCCCAACCGCAGCAGGCGCAGGGAAGCATCATCATAAAATATGGGAATACATACCGGGATTTTGCCTCCCAGAAAATGTAAAAAATGAAACCGCCGATAGCCACGATGATCAGGCCCAGCTTCTCCACCGGAATCTTCTTTCGAATCATCAACAGTAGGAACAGCAGCGCGCCCCAGTAAATCAGGGACTGGTAGATGTCCATCACCCGCACGAAGGGCTTCCACAGGTCGCCCTTGTACAGCCGATCCATGAAAGCGCTCCGCTCGGACCAGCGGTGGTTGGTCTCCACCTGGCAGGCATAGGTCGGCTCACTCCACTGGCTGACAATCTTGCGCTTATAGAAATCCAGCATATAGGCGGGATCCCCCTTGAACCGTTCCATGGACTCCGCGATGACCTCTTTCGCCATCTCAGTGGCCACCTCCTGATCCCGGCCCGCTTCATCTACGAACAGATCCCAGGCCAGACCGTTGTACCACCCCGCCTCCTTACCGTCCTCGCCCTCCTGGGTCGCCATGGCCACCCAGAGAATGGAAGGCATGGGATGGCGGAGATCTACGCCCAGACGGTTCTCATACACCTTAATCAGGCCCATATGACCCACGAAATAGACTGCGATACAGCAGAACAGCGCCAGCACGTGGCGGATCTTCTTATCACCGATGGCTTTGACCACCAGCACGCAGGCCATGGCCGCCAGCACGATATAGCAGTTGCTCCGGATCAGGCAGGCTGCCGCGATGGCCAGGGCCATGTACAGGATATCCCGTTTTCTCTGCTTCCGGAGATACAGGAGCATCGTATAGATGGACAGCATGGAAAATAAAATCGAGAGTACCTCGCCGTAGATAAAGGGTACATAAATGATCAAAGGCCAGCAGCCCAGTATCAGGAGTAGGAAATAAACGCCGGTCTCTTCCCGTCCGGAGATCTCCCTGGTCAGCTTGTACCCAGTCAGTACCAGACAGGACGCCGCCACCGCGTTCAGCGCCTGGAACATCCGGTAATTCTCCCAGCCCGCGATACGGTAAAGCGTCTCCAAAACCGAGATGATGCCCAACTGCTGGGTGTAAGAGGTGATGTAGTCGATGTCGTGGGCGCTGATATCATTGATGCCGTTGGCGAACTGATTGCCGAAGAAGGAAATCATCTCCCCGTCCCACATCATATGATAATGGCATAAAAAGGCCCAGATAAAACCGAAGATTCCCACATAGGCACAGGAAAAGACCAGTAAAATCCGGGTATTGCGCTTTCTGTGCGCCTCGTCTTTCAGGATGATTTTCGCTGCATAAAACAGCAGAAAAATGACGACCGCCATAGACAGCAATGACAGAACAACCGGATCCTTTACAAGCTCCAGTTCCTCTGTCCTGTTGGCGGTAAACTCTTCTGTGTAAAATAAGCTGTAAAGGGACAGGAATCCCAAAATGAGGATTCCTATCCCTGCTGCCACGCGGCTGCAAAAATATTCAAACTTTTTTGTATCCATAAATTATCCTTTATTTAAAATATGCTACGCCGGACTCGAAGATCTTCAAATCCTGCTCTCCGTAAATATTGATGGCAACGGAGTCGCCGCGGCGCTCGGAGTGCGCCATCTTGCCAAGGATACGTCCGTCCGGGCTGGTGATTCCCTCGATGCTTGCGTAGGAACCGTTTACGTTCCAATACTCGTCCATGCTGGCTTCGCCATCCGGATTGACATACTGAGTCGCTACCTGACCATTCGCGAAAAGCTTGTCGATCCACTCCTTGCTTGCCACAAAACGTCCCTCTCCATGGGAAGCCGGGTTTACATAAGTCTTGCCCAGTTCTGCGCCAGCCAGCCACGGGGACTTGTTGGTCACTACCTTGGTGTAAACCATCTTGGAGACATGGCGGTTGATGGTGTTGAAGGTCAGAGTCGGGGAATTCTCCATCTGTCCCACAATCTCACCGTAGGGTACCAGTCCCAGCTTAATCAGGGCCTGGAAGCCGTTGCAGATTCCCAGCGCCAGACCGTCCCGTTCATTCAGAAGCTTCATAACTGCCTCTTTCATCCGGGCATTCTGGAAGGCTGTCGCGAAGAACTTCGCGGAGCCGTCCGGCTCGTCGCCTGCAGAGAAACCGCCCGGGAACATAATAATCTGCGCCTGGTTGATGGCCTTTTCAAACTCCTCTACAGACTCGCGGATATCCCCCGCGGACAGGTTGCGGAATACCTTGGTAATCACATCCGCGCCTGCGCGCTCAAAGGCCTTTGCGCTGTCATATTCGCAGTTAGTTCCCGGGAACACCGGAATAAATACGGTCGGACGCGCCACCTTGTGCTTGCATACATAGACACTGTCTGCCTTGTAAAGCGGACTTTCCACCTTCTCGGCTCCTGACACTGCGGTGGTGGGGAATACCTTCTCCAGCGGCTCTTCCCAGGTCTTCAGCGCTTCTTCGGTATCGATCTTCATATCGCCGTAAGCGAAGCCGCTTTCGGTCACTTCACCGATTACGGTATAGGTTACGCCAAGCTCGCTCACCTTATCCGCCGGAACCTCCGCTACGATATCGCCGAAGCCTGCGGTAAACAGGTCTCTCTTATCTACGCTGTGCTCAATCCGAACGCCCAGTTTATTACCAAAGGACATCTTGCTGACAGCGGCTGCCAGACCGGAACCGTCCAGAGCGTAAGCGGAAACAATCCGTCCTGCCTTTACGTCCTCGAAGAAGCGGCCATACAGGCTCTTGATCTCCTCATAATCCGGCAGATCGTAAGCGTCTCTGTGAATCTGTACCAGAATCAGCTTATGGCCGGCTTTCTTCAGCTCCGGCGTAATGATGGTCTTATCGCTGGCCACATCCACCGCGAAGGATACCAGTGTAGGCGGTACGTCAATCTCGTTGAAAGTACCGGACATACTGTCCTTGCCTCCGATGGAGGGCAGGCCGAAGCCCAGCTGCGCGCTGTAAGCGCCAAGGAGTGCCGCGAAGGGCTGACTCCAGCGATGGGGATCCTCGGTCATTCTGCGGAAGTATTCCTGGAAGGTGAATCGGATTTTACTGTAATCGCCGCCTGCCGCTACGATTCTTGCCACAGACTCAATGACTGCGTAAACAGCTCCGTGATAGGGGCTCCAGCTGGACAGATAGGGGTCAAAGCCGTAGCTCATCATGGTTACCACGTCTGTCTTACCCTTCAGCACCGGCAGCTTCGCTACCATAGCCTGGGTCTCGGTCAGCTGATACTTGCCGCCGTAGGGCATAAGGACGCTGCCTGCGCCGATGGAGCTGTCGAACATCTCCACCAGGCCCTTCTGGGAGCATACGTTTAAGTCTTTCAGGGTATCCAGCCACTTGGCGCGGACATCCTCGACGTCATTTCTTACAAAGTATTTATCCTGCTCAGTGGGCAGGTCTACCGCTACGGTAGTCTCCTGGTGAGCGCCGTTGGTATCCAGGAACGCGCGGGAGATATTGACAATCTCCTTTCCTCTCCAGGAAAGCACCAGTCTCGGATCCTCGGTTACCACAGCTACGGTGGTAGCCTCCAGGTTCTCCTCTGCAGCGTATTTCAGGAATTCTGCCTCGTCCTTTTTATCTACTACAACAGCCATACGCTCCTGGGACTCGGAGATAGCGATCTCCGTACCGTCCAGTCCCGCGTACTTCTTCGGAACCAGGTCGAGGTTTACCTTCAGGCCGTCTGCCAGTTCGCCGATGGCTACGGATACTCCGCCTGCGCCGAAATCGTTACACTTCTTAATCAAACGGGTTACCTCCGGACGACGGAACAGTCTCTGGATCTTACGCTCGGTGGGAGCGTTACCCTTCTGTACCTCAGCGCCACAGGTCTCGATGGACTTCTCGGTATGGACCTTGGAGGATCCGGTTGCGCCGCCGCAGCCGTCACGGCCTGTCTCGCCGCCAAGAAGAATGATCAGATCTCCCGGATCGGAGGTCTCACGAATGACGTCCTTTCTGGGCGCCGCGCCCATCACCGCGCCAATCTCCATTCGCTTTGCCACATAGTTGGGGTGATAAATCTCTTTTACATAGCCGGTAGCCAGACCGATCTGGTTGCCGTAGGAGCTGTAGCCGTGGGCTGCGCCGCGTACCAGCTTCTTCTGGGGCAGCTTGCCCTTCAGTGTCTCCTTTACTGATACGGTGGGATCTGCCGCGCCGGTTACACGCATAGCCTGATATACATAGGTACGTCCTGACAGCGGATCGCGGATCGCGCCGCCCAGACAGGTAGCCGCGCCGCCGAAGGGCTCAATCTCCGTCGGGTGGTTGTGGGTCTCGTTCTTAAAGTTTACCAGCCACTCCTCGGTCTCCCCGTCGATTTCCACGGGAACTACGATAGAGCAGGCATTGATCTCATCGGATTCTTCCTGATCCTGTAATTTTCCTTCTGCCTTCAGCTTTCTCATAGCCATCAGCGCCAGATCCATCAGGCAGACAAACTTGTCCTTTCTGCCTTTAAAAATCTCCGCCCGGTCTGCCAGATACTGCTGGTAGGTGGCCTCGATGGGCTTCTTATAATAGCCTTCCTCAAAGCTTACGTCAGTCAGCTCCGTGGAGAAGGTGGTATGACGGCAATGGTCGGACCAGTAGGTATCCAGTACGCGGATCTCAGTCATGGACGGATTTCTATGCTCCTCGCCCTTGAAATAATTCTGGATATGCTGGAAATCCCGGAAGGTCATGGCCAGATTCAGGGAGCTGTACAGCTCTTTTAAAGCGGTCTCGTCCATCTCGCAGAAACCGTCGAAAATCTTCACATCCGCCGGCTCGTCAAATACCGTTACCAGCGTCTCCGGCTTCTCTACGGCTGCCTCGCGGGAATCCACCGGGTTGATGCAGTAGTTCTTGATGGAAGCCAGTTCTTCATCGGAAATGGCGCCCTCGATGACATAGGTGGTGGCGGTGCGGATCACCGGCTGCTCGTCCTCCTTCAGGAAGCGCACGCACTGTACGGCGGAATCTGCTCTCTGGTCGAACTGTCCCGGCAGGTACTCCACGCTGAATACGTGGGACTCCGGCGCTGTCTCAAAGCTCTCTTCATATAACATATCTACCGGCGGCTCGGAAAATACCGTCCGGCAGGCACGTTCAAATACCTCGTCCGAGATGTTCTCCACGTCGTAGCGGATCAGTACCCGCACGCCCTTCACATCCCCGATCCCCAGGAAGCTCTGAATTTCCTCCTGAAGCTCCTTCGCCTTCACGGCAAAAGCGTCTTTTTTCTCCACATAGATTCTTCTTACGTTGCTCATAACCGACCTCCTAAAATTATTTTCAGCACGGTATAACGTACATAGTTTGTATTATTATACCACATTATCCCTTTCCTAACAATTCCTGACTTTATCATAACACAAAAGATTCCATAAGTATAATTAATAGATTTAAAATCATTTATAACTTTATCTAATAGCTTTTTGGGATAAGCTATGATATAATACATTTATCTATGGAAATTTTTCGATACAGGAGTGAAGCTTATGAAACATCTCAGCAAATGGAAAACCCAGGGTCTTATCACCCTGATTTTTGTTCTTTTACTGCTTCTGATGCCCTTTCAGGACTATACGGAGCGGACTTTTCTCATGGATTCCATGAACTATCCGGAGGATCTCATCGGAACCCTGAATACAGACGCAGGAACCATCCAGGTTCCTGCCGGTCTGGGCTCCTTTGTGCTGGACACCGGCAGTCACTATTTCCGGCACGGCACCTACGAAGTCACCTTCAACGTGACATCCTCTGAGCCCGGCAATACAGTGGATGTGTACGATCCCCTCTATGTCAATGAGGACAACACTACCGGTAAGATTCTGGCTTCCGCCGAAGTTCCCGTGGACGGTGAAAACATCCATCTTGACTTCACCATCGAGGACTACGCGGAGAGCATCCAGTTCCGGGTAAACTGCCAGACGCCCATGACCTTCGAAAGCGTCTATCTGCTGTCCCAGCGGGGACTCTATCAGGATCCCTATATCTACGCGGGACTGGTGGTTCTGGCATCCGCGCTGTTCTTCTTATACCGCAGAAAGCATAAAGTGCGCCCGGAGCCGCTGGCCCTGCTGGTCTTCGCAGCTCTCTGGGCTTCCCTGCCCACCTGCTTCCCCTGGCTTCCCTACGGCCACGATATGTATTTCCACTATGGACGCCTGTTCAGCCTGTCGGAGGAGCTGGGTCGTTCGCTCCTGCCCATCCGGTTCCACGCCAGCATGGCCCGGGGCTTCGGATACTGCGTCCCCATGATGTATTCCGAGTTCTTCCTGTATCCGTTTGCCCTTCTGATCCGCCTGGGACTGTCCCCCATCGGCTGCTGGCATCTGCTGATTCTGGCGGTCAATCTGGCTACAGCCTGGGTGGCTTACTATTCCTTCTCCCAGCTGACCCGCTCCCGCAGGATCGGTCTCATCGCGGCCATGCTCTATACCCTGTCCATGTACCGGCTCATCAACCTGTACACCCGGGCAGCCATGGGCGAGGTTCTGGCCACGCTTTTCCTGCCGCTCCTTATGCTTGGCATGTACCAGCTCTTTCTCGGCAATTCCCGGAAATGGTGGATTGCGGTCCTGGCCTTCACCGGCCTGTTCCAGTCCCACGTCATTTCCACAGAGCTCGCTCTGGGCTTCTGTGTCCTGTTCGCTCTCTGGAATATCCGGAAACTGAAAGCCGTAGATCGGCTCATTCATCTGATTCTGGCCGCCGTGTCCACAGTTCTTCTGAACCTGTGGTTCATCCTGCCGTTTCTGGATCATATGCGCTATCCCATGTTCGTCATGGGTGAAGAACGAAACCTCTATGCCTATTCCGTGTACCCGGCCCAGTTTTTCGATCTGTCCCTGAACAACCCTTCCGCGGACTCTCTGGGACGGACCAGCTTCGCCGGTTCGATGCCCTTCTCTGTAGGCCTGCTTCTGCTGATAGGCATTCTGCTCTTTGTGCTGCTCTGCTTCCGGAAGGAGCATAAGAACACCTTCCATATGAATATGGGCAAATGGTGCCTGGGCCTGGGAGCCTTTTCCCTCTACGCTTCCTCTGTTTATTTTCCCTGGGAAGCTATTCAGCGCATCTCATTTTTGAACCTGTTTGCGGAAAAGATTCAGTTTGCGTCCCGCTTTCTGCCCTTTGCCTCCCTGTTCTTAGGCATCACGGCGTCTATCGCCATCTATTATTTCTTTGAAAACAGGGAACAGCGCAAAATGCTGTGTCTGCTGCTGGGCGTGCTGCTCCTCTACACCTCCGGCAAATATATGAGCGACTTTGCCAACAGCGCCAATACCTTTGTGGACTGGGACAATCAGATGGATCACGCCCGGGATACGGACATGCTCTATCTCATCAGCGACAACGGGGCTTATGTCAGCGTCCGTCAGATGAACGCCCAGGATACGGCCTTCCACGGTTCCGAGGGGCTGGAGCTTTTCGACTGCTACCGGGACGGCACTGACGCCGGCTGTTCCTACCGGAATACCATCGGTGGCGACGCTTACATTGACGTTCCCCTTTATTACTACCCGTATCTCCATGTCTATGATCAGGATGGCAATCAGCTCGCCACCAGCCATGGCGACCTGCTGCGGCTCCGGGTGGCACTGCCCGATACTTCCGATGGAAGCATCACAGTCCGCATGGAAATGCCTGCCTTTTACCGGGTGGGCGACTGCATTTCCCTGACTGCGCTTCTTCTGCTGGTTGGCAGCGCCGTCTATCTGCATCGGAGACATAAGGCCGGACAGGTACCGGCACAGGAGGTCTGAAGATGGATATTAATTACGAGCTTTATAAAGTCTTTTACCATGTGGCGGTGACGCTTAGCTTCTCGGAGGCTTCCAAGCAGCTCTTCATCTCCCAGTCGGCAGTGAGCCAGTCCATCAAGGTTCTGGAGAAGAAGCTGAACCAGAACCTGTTCATCCGAAGCACGAAACGGGTGCAGCTGACCCCCGAGGGCGAGATTCTGCTGCGCCACATCGAGCCCGCCATCAACCTGATAAAACGGGGTGAAAATCAGATCATGGAAGCCAATTCCCTGGGCGGCGGCCAGCTGCGCATCGGCGCCAGCGACACCATCTGCCGGTATTTTCTGGTGCCTTACTTAAGCCGATTCCACAAGGAATTCCCGGGCATCCATATTAAGGTTACGAACAATACCTCCATTGGCTGCGTAGATCTCCTGGAGAGCGGACAGGTAGATTTGATTTTTACAAATTATCCCAATTCCCGTTTGGGTAATACGGGACACATGACCAAGGTTCGCTGCTTTCAGGATGTCTTTATCGCCAACCGGAATTATTTCAATCTGGAAAACCAGAAGCTAAGTTTCAAGGAGCTTCTGAACTACCCGATTCTGATGCTGGACCGCAAGAGTACCACCAGCGAGTACCTGCACACCTTGTTCCAGCAGCATCAGCTGGATCTGGTTCCGGAAATCGAGCTGTCCAGTAATGACCTGCTTCTGGACCTGGCGGCTATCGGACTCGGCATCGCCTTTGTGCCCGATTACTGTCTGCCGAAGCATTCCTGCGATCTGTTTCCGCTGACGCTGGCAGAGGAACTGCCCAGCAGACAGCTGATGCTGGTGCATAGTGAGCAGCTGCCCTTGAGCCCGGCGGCAAAGCAGTTTCTGGAGTACTTTACTGCATCGTAAAATGAGTTGCATTTTTGCTGTATCTTTCTGATTCTTATACAGGCAATATACAAAAACACCGATAAGTAATCTCCAAATAAAGTTACTTACCGGTGTTTCTTTGATTCATGTCCGTTCTTTCTTTTCCTGTTGACACCAGAACTTTTCTATCTTTTCCCCCACATCCCGGCTCCGGCACCCCTGTACGCCACTCCACTCCAGCGGGAACAGACGCGTGTACTCGGCGGTCCCGAACCGGTCGTCCAGGAGCATCACCACGCCCAGATCCTCCTCTGTCCGGATGACCCGGCCTGCGGCCTGCAGAACCTTGTTCATACCCGGATAGCGGTAGGCGTAGGCGAAGCCGTCCATCTGCCGTCCCTCGTAGTACTGCCGCAGAATCTCCCGCTCATGGCAGATCTGGGGCAGGCCTGTCCCCACGATGGCAGCCCCGATGAGACTCTCCCCCTTCAGGTCGATGCCCTCGGAGAAGATGCCGCCCAGCACACAGAAGCCCAGGAGGCTCCGCGTCCCGGCTGGCTCCTGATAGCGGCTTAAGAAAGCCTCCCTCTCTGTTTCCCGCATACCACTTTGCTGAATCACGCATTCGGTCCGGCCCTCATCCAGCTCCAAATAGAGAGCATAGACGTCCTCCATCATCCGGTAGGACGGGAAAAAGGCCAGGTAATGGCCGGGGCGCGCGCCGCTCATTTGCCGCAGATAAGCGGCTATCCGCTCATATTCGCTGCGATTTCGGCGGGTGTAGCGGCTGCTCACATCCTGGCCCAGCAGAAGCAATCGCTTCTCCGGCCGGAAGGGCGACCGGGCGTAGACTGCGTAGTCGTCCTCCGCTCCCAGCAGGTGCTTGTAATAAGGCATAGGCAATAAGGTGGCTGAAAAGAAAATAGCCGCCCGGCCCTTATCGAGACAGGCCCGGATATTTTCTGCCGTCTCCACGCAGTACAGTTTCAGGTAAAAATTCCCATTTCCCCCGATTTCACTGTAAATCACATAATTTTCATCCAGCAGATCCGCTGTGTTCAAAAAATTCCGCAGGGTAAACCAGAATTCCAGCACCTTCTCATCCAGCTCCGGCTCCAGCCCTTCCTCCCGCAGGCGATCCAGCTCCGTCGATAAGGACAGCGCCAGCAGAATCAGCGGATCGAGATTCTCATGAAGCTGCCAGGTCTCACACTCCCGCTTCAGGCCCAGCAGATACTTGTTACAGCGATCCAGCAGCCGTTCGGCCTTTCTATCCCGGCCTTTCAATGCCCGCTTCAGCTCCAGAAAATCTTCTTTACAGAGAGCCGCACTGAACATCTCCCTTCCCCGCTCCACCAGGTTGTGGGCCTCGTCGATGAGGAACAGGTAATCCCCTTTGACGCCCTCGCCGAAGAAACGCTTCAGCCGCACGTTTGGGTCGAAGACGTAATTGTAATCGCAGATGACCGCGTCGGTCCAGGAGGCCGTGTCCAGGCTCAGCTCAAAGGGGCAGACCCGGTGCCGCTCCGCCTGGGAGAGCAGGGTCTCCCGATCAAGGGCGTCCGGACCCGCCGTCAGCAGCTCGTAGACCGCGTCGTTGATTCGGTCAAAATGTCCTTTGGCATAGGGACAGGCGTCCGGATTACAGTCCGGGGTCTCGCAGATGCAGAGCTTCTCCTTTGCTGTCAGAGTGACCGCTTTCAGGCGCAGGCCCTGATCCCTTAAGATTCCGAAAGCTTCCTCAGCCACGGTCCGCGTCACAGTCTTGGCTGTCAGATAAAAGATGCGGTCGCCCAGCTCCTCCCCCACGGCCTTCACCGCCGGGAATACCGTGGAAATGGTCTTGCCGACGCCCGTGGGAGCCTGGATAAAGAGCCGCTTTCCCCTGGCAATGGTCCGGTAGACACCCGCTGCCAGCTCCCGCTGACCCTCCCGGTAGGCGAAGGGGAATTCCAGGGGCTGAATGCTGGCCTTTCTTGTCCGCTTCCATTCGTACTGGAATCTGGCCCATTTTTCATAGCGGCGCAGCAGCCCATCGAACCACTGCTCCAACTCCTCCCGCTCCCGCACAGACCGGAAATAGCGCAGCTCCCCGGTCTCCAGGTTGCCGTAGGTCATTTGGATACCGATCCGGGGCAGATCCTGCTGTCTTGCGTAGATGCCAGCGTAGCAGAGAGCCTGAGCCAGGTGCACGGGAATGGGTTCCTCTATCAGGGCCACATCCCGGTACATGCCCTTAATCTCGTCGATGTAGACCTCCCCGTCCTCAGTAAAGATCCCATCGGCCCGCCCCTCCACCAGGCAGTCGAAGTCGCCCATGGAGACCAGATATTTAAGACTTACTTCGGCGGTATAGTGTGCGCCCATCCGCCGTTGAATCTTCCGGTGCAGCCGTCCCCCGGCCTGCATGGCTTCCAGATCCGACTTCGTACCTGTTCGATTGTCCAGATCTCCTGAACGGAGAATAAATTCCACCAGATCCCGCACGGAAATGCGGATCTGCGGCCGTATCTCTTCCATGTGCCGATCTCCCTGTCTTTTCTCTGACGGCTCCTGTCGTCTTGGTTTCTTTTTGTATTGTAACACAGCAGCACGCTCCTGTAAAATCGCCTGAAGCATCCCCGCTTTGCCACAACACCCGGCAACAGGTGTTTACAACAGAAGAAGGAGTCTCCGGCATCCTTCAGACGCCGGAGACTCCTTCTTCTGTCGCCGTATTTTACTTTTTATCGGTCAGTTTTAAGCCACTGCAAATTTTGCCAGCACCTGGTCGAACTCACCGTTCTCCCCGTGACATTTCACGGTCAGGATCTGGTTCAGGTCCATGCTCAGCACGCCCAGAATGGACTTGGCGTCGATCAGGATTCGATTGTAATATACATCCACATCAAAATCACACTGGCTTGCGCCGCGTACAAACTCCCGTACGTCCTCGGTTGCATTCAGCTTAATCTTTTTTGTCTGCATTATTTCTTCACTCCTTTAGGCCTGAATACGTATTCTAAGTCTGTTACAAAGTACATTTGCACTTCGTTGGACGTATTATGACAGCAAGTAATTACTTTGTCAATCCCCGCCGCAGATCTTTGTGCACCCTACAGTTTGCCCAATTTTTTAGTAATTATGCACAAACATTTTTCGTGATTTTTCGACATTTTTACACTGTTTCAAGTCTGTTCCCCTGAATTTCCATTTTAAAATGTTCCTGCGATGCAGACAACCCAGGATTTCACTTTGTATTTCTGTTAATTTTTCAGTCCTCCGGGAAACGTTTCGGCTCGTCCCTAGACTCGATTAATACAAAAATTCCGGTTTTTATGCGGATTTCCGCAATTTCTGCGGTAATTTCGTTGCTGACGCCAAGTCCTGCGCTTCCGGTGCTGGTGAAGGTATAGTCAGTCAGTTCGTACTTAAATCCACGTAACTCCACACCGGTGACCTCTGTGGTCAGGGGCAAAAGGGATACATATTTTCCATACTGCTCTGATTTTTTCAGATGGACCACTCCGTCCATCAGCCGAATCCGGTTGTAGGCGTCCAAAATGATACAGGACACACCTTTCTTCCTGGCCAGCATCAGACTCTGGATATTGCCCAGCACGTGATCCAGGCGGGTGCCAGTGCCGCCCAGGATCGTAATTTCACTGCTTCCCAGCTCCAGGGCCAGCTCGATGGCGATCTGACTGTCGGTGGAATCCTTCACCGGGTTAAAACGGCGGATAGGAATGTCAGTCTGCGTCTGGTAATACTCCACCAGCTCCGGGGCTGCCGTGTCGAAGTCCCCCACAATCCAGGTGGGCCTTATCTGATTCTCATAGAGGAATTTCAGACCGTTATCCACGGCAATGATCTGGTCAAATATCTCATTTTTCAAAAAAGACAGGGCAAAATCCCGCTCGATTCTGCCCCCGCTGATGATTACTGTCTTCATGCTTCACCCAATATTTTCATAAAGTCTGTCACGTTCTTCTCGATATCGCCGCCGAATACCGCGGAGCCCGCCACGATGATGTTGGCGCCTGCATCCAGAACGGTCTGTACGTTGTTCAGCTTGATACCGCCGTCTACTTCGATGTCAATCTCCAGTCCGCGCTCCTCCATCATTTTCCGCAGATCACGGATCTTGGCGGTACAGCTCTCGATGTACTTCTGACCACCGAAGCCCGGATTGACCGTCATCAGAAGTACCATATCCAGATCCTCCAGAATGTAATCCAGCGCGCTTAAGGATGTGGACGGATTCAGGGCCACACAGGCCTTCATACCGTTCTCTTTGATAGCCGCGATGGTGCGGTTCAGGTGCGGGCAGACCTCGGCATGGACGGTCAGAATATCCGCGCCCGCTTCCGCAAAGGCCTTAATGTACGGATCCGGGTTATCCATCATCAGATGTACGTCAAAGACTGCCACGGATTTCTTCCGGATAGCCTCGATGACTGGAAAGCCCAGAGACAGGCTCGGCACGAAATGTCCGTCCATCACGTCAATGTGCAGGTACTCCGCGCCTGCCTCCTCCGCTTTTCGGATGTCCTCTCCCAGCGCTGCGAAATCTGCGGCCAGAATGGACGGGGACAACTTGTTGATCATAACTAATACCTCCTCTTATCCTTCAACTCCTCATACAGAAGTTTATAGTTTTCGTATCTTATGGGGCTGATCTTCTTCTCCTCCAGAGCCTCCTTGACACCGCAGCCCGGCTCATGGATGTGGGCGCAGCCCTGAAAGCGGCAGAAGGGTTCATATTTCGCGAATTCCGGAAAATAGGTTCCCAGCTCTTCCTTTTCCATGTCCGGCAGATAGATGGAACTGAAACCCGGCGTGTCGCAGATAAATGTATCCTTATCCAGGGCAAACAGCTCGGAATGACGGGTGGTATGCTTTCCCCGCTCAATCTTCCGGCTGATGTCGCCGGTCTCCATGCCCGCCTCCGGGGACAGGAGATTGATGAGGGAGGATTTGCCCACACCGGAGGGTCCAGCCACAGTGGTGGTCTTTCCCTTTAACAGCTCCCGGATAGCCTGAATGCCCTCCTCCTTCGCCGCGCTGGTGAACAGGACCGGATAGTCCGCGCTCTCGTAGGTAGCCCGGAGCAGCTTAAGTTCCTCCTCATTTACCATGTCCTGCTTGTTGAAGCAGACCACAGCCGGAACCTTCTGGTACTGCATCAGAATCAGAAAGCGATCCAGCAGATTGAAGTTCGGTTTCGGCTTCGCCGCCGCAAAGATAACCAGCGCCTGGTCGATATTGGCTACGGCCGGGCGGATCAGTTCATTTTTCCGGGGCAGGATTTCTTCGATGTTACCTTTTTTTTCTTCTTCGTCCAGCACGTCCAGTCGGATATTGTCCCCCACCAGGGGCTTTACCTTCTGGTTGCGGAAGGCCCCTTTTGCTTTACATTCATAGATACCGGATTCCGCCACGTGAACGTAGTAGAATCCGGCAATTCCTTTTATTATCTTTCCCTGCATGAATCCGTCCTGTTACTGCGCCTGACCGCCGGATCCTGCTGACTGGGTGGTACCGTCACCGGCAGACGGGGACGGATCTGCGGACGGAGACGGAGTCACCGTCGGTGTCAGTCCGGTTTTGCCGCACTGGGAGCACTTGCCATTGGCATCCACGTTGGGATGGGTGCAGACGCCGAGACTTACCACCACGTCGATCTTGGTTCCCAGATTCTGGGCTCCGCTGGGGCTACAGGAGATAATCTTGCCTTCTGCCACCGTGTCGCTGTATTCCTTAGTAATATTGCCCACTGTGAAGCCGCGGTTTGTAATCTCATTGACGCTGTCGCCTGACCCCGGTACATTCGCCGTCTTCGCCGGCTCCGGTCCTTCACTCAACGTAACGCTTATGGTGCTTCCCGCAGCCACATCCGCGTCCATCGGGGAATGGGTCACAACCGTTCCCTTGTCATATTTATCGCTGTACTGGCTGTCGGTATAAGATACCTTCAGGCCTTTTCCATCCAGCTTGCTCTCAATCTCGCTCTTGGTATAGCCTCTGTAATCGCCCACATGGACCGTATTCTTGCCCTTGCTGATCACATAGCTGACTTTGGTGTTCTTGTCTACCTTGGTACCTGCGGACGGGCTCTGGGAAATGATATTGCCCTCGTCCACCGTATCGCTGTATTCCTGGGATGCCTGACCGGACGCCAGTCCGGCTGCCTTTAAGAGCTCCTTGGCCTTGGACTCGGTCTTGCCGGTGATGGTCGGAACCTCTACCTGCTGATTCGCTTCCTTGCCCTTGCTGACCACGACAGTCACCACGCTGCTCTTGTCAATCTTCTTGCCTGCTGCCGGCGAGGTGGAAATAACCTTACCCTCTGCCACGTCCTCACTGGTCACCTCTGAGATATCCACAGAAAGTCCCAGCGCCTCCAGTGCGCTCTTGGCCTTGGCCTCGGTGTAGCCCTTCACATCGGGAACCTCCACTTTCTCGCCGTCTCCGCACACATCCACTACGATGGTGGTATTTGGATCTACCTTAGTGCCCTCTTCCTCACTCTGGCTGACGATCTGGCCTGCTTCATACTGATCGGAGGACTTGGTCTCCCCCAGCGTAATGCCCAATCCCAGCTTGTTCAGCTCTTCCTTCGCCTCGGAATAGCTCTTGCCCAGCAGATTCGGCACTTCCACCTCCTCGTTCAGGACGTCTGCGATCTCGGTATCGTCTGTGGTCTTATCACTGGATCCCTTTCCAAAGCCCAGCACCTTGCCGATGATGACTGCCAGGATAATCACGATGATGATGGCCGCCACGATACCGCCGATGGTCATGATCTTCTCCATCTTCGGATCCAGAATGCCGCCGTCGCTATCGTCGTCATCCTCCTCGTCCCCGTCGTCCTCATCCTTTTTCTCTTTTTTCAGGAAGCCGAAGAGACCGCCCTTTTTGCCGCGTCCTTCGTCTTCGTCGTAATCGTCATCCTCGTAATCATCGTCTTCGTAATCGTCGTCTTCGTCGTCCTCATACTCCTCGTCATCATATTCCTCATCCTTTTCCGCGTTCAGACGGTCCAGATAAGCGTATTTGGACTCAGCGTCATCGGAAGCTGCCGGAATCCGTCCGGTCTCCCGCTTGATTTTGGAAATCTCGTCCCGGGTGATAGCTACAGTCTTGGCTCCATCCGGCACAATCTCTTTTACAAAATTTACATCCGGCGTAAGCAGGGACTGCTTCAGATCCGCGATCAGCTCCGCCGCGCTTGCGTAACGGCGATCCGGACTCTTCTCCGTACATTTCAAAATAATATGTTCCAGACTCACCGGCACATCGGAAGCATAGACACGGGGGGATACGATATCCTCCTGCAGATGCTTCACCGCCACCACCACGGTGGTTTCGCCGTCGAAGGGCACCCGTCCGGTCACCATCTCATACATGACGATACCTAGGGAATAGATGTCGCTCTTGGCGTCGCTGTAACCACCTCTGGCCTGCTCCGGGGAAGTATAATGCACGGAACCCATGGCGTCCGCAGTATTCGTATTGGAGGAAATGGATTTGGCGATGCCGAAATCCGTCACCTTCACCTTGCCCTCCCGGGAAATAATGATATTCTGGGGCTTAATGTCCCGATGTACAATCTGATTGTTGTGGGCAATCTCCAGGCCGGAAGCCACCTGAATGGCGATGCTGGTCGCCTCTTTGACGGTCAGCCGGCCCTTTTTCTCGATATAAGTCTTGAGGGTGATGCCCTCCACCAGTTCCATGACGATATAGAAAATATTCTGCTCGTCGCCCACGTCATAGACATTGACGATATTCGGGTGGGCCAGCGCCGCAGCGGCCTGGGCCTCCTCCTTGAACTTGCGGACGAAATTTTTATCCTCCACAAATTCATCCTTCAGTACTTTTACCGCCACAAAACGGTTCAGCTTGTGGTCCTTTCCTTTGAAAACCTCAGCCATGCCGCCAGATCCAATTTTTTCCAAAATCTCGTAGCGATCTCCTAAAAACATTCCAATTCTTACCATAATTTACTTCACCTCATCATCCTATCCACGTTTGTAACTGTTCAGCGCTGAGCCAAACTATTACACGCGTTCTATTAATACGACAGCAATGTTGTCTCTCCCGCCGTTGTGATTGGCTGCTCTTATGAGCTCCTTCGCGCAGGATTCCAGATCCGTGCGCATGTCCACAATCTCTTTGATCTGCCCGTCGCTGACCATATTGCTCAGGCCGTCCGAGCACATCAGAAGGCATTCGCCCTTCTGAAGATCCGTGTCGAAGTAATCCGGTTCCACCGTATCCGACACGCCGATTGCTTTCGTAATAATATTTTTGTCGGGATGATTTCGTGCCTGTTCCTCTGAAATCTCTCCCATGCGGACCATTTCCTCCACCAGGGAATGATCCTCTGTGATCTGTTCGATCCGATCGCCGATCTTATACAGGCGGCTGTCTCCCACATTGACCACGTAGACCATGCCCTTATTCACCGTGGCCGCCACCAGTGTAGTGCCCATGCCCGTATAGCTGGTCGATTCTCTGGCTTTCTCCAGCAGCTTCTGGTTCCCGTACTGGAACGCGCCCTTCAGAATCTGATAGGGGTTCGTCTGCATACTCTTGGAGACGGCTTCCTCTACCTTCGCAACCGTATATTCAGAGGCCAGATCGCCTGCTTTGTGGCCGCCCATGCCATCCGCCACCAGAAACAGGTTCGGGAGATTACCCACAGGCTCTTCCGATACATAAATATAGTCCTGATTGATCGCGCGGCACTTACCGATATCCTTCATGCCCCAGGCTTTCAGCATCTGATTCCTCCTCTCTGGGTTCCCCGCTTTTCAGATAGCGTCTGCGCAGCTGTCCGCAGGCGCCGTCGATATCGCGGCCCATTTCTCTTCTAATAGTAACATTTATCCCGTATTTTTCAAGTTCCTTTTTGAAATTGCCGATGACCTCTTTTTTCGGCTGCACAAAGCTCCGCTCGGTCACCGGGTTTACCGGAATCAGATTCACATGGCTGTGAATGGGTTTGGCCAGGGCCGCAAGTCTTTTCGCGTCCTCCGGGTGATCGTTGACGCCGCCCACCAGGCTGTACTCGAAGGTCATCCGCCGTCCCGTCTTCTGATGATAGTAGGCGCAGGCGTCCAGCACCTCCGGCAGAGCATATTTATTAGCGATGGGCATCAGCTCCGCCCGCTTCTCCTGGGTCACCGCATGGAGGGACAGGGCCAGGGTAATGGCCAGCTTCTCATCGGCCAGCTGCCGGATCCGCGGCACGATGCCGCAGGTGGATACAGTCAGGTTTCGCTGACTGATGTTCAGGCCATTCTCGTCGGTCAGAAGCCGGATAAAACGTAAGAGATTGTCGTAATTATCCAGCGGTTCGCCGGTTCCCATGACCACCACGTTGGAGACGCGCTCGCCGCTGTCCTTCTGAATCCGGTAAATCTGGTCCAGCATCTCCGAGGGCTTTAAGGATCGCACCACGCCGCCAATGGTGGAGGCGCAGAAACGACAGCCCATACGACAGCCCACCTGAGAAGAGATGCAGACAGAATTGCCGTGATGATAGCGCATCAGGACGCTCTCGATCACATTGCCGTCGGAGAGACGGAACAGATACTTGCAGGTTCCATCCAGCTTCGACCGCTGTACCTCTACAATTTCCAGATTCGTATATTCGTATTCATTTTTCAGAAGCTCCCGTAAGTTTCTGGAGAGATTACTCATCTCGTCAAAGCCGGAAGCCAGCTTTCCGTGCATCCAGTTGTAGATCTGACCTGCCCGGAAAGCCTTTTCCCCATGATTCTGAAGCTCTGTTTTCAGTTCTTCCAGGGTCAGGGATTTGATATCCGTCTGTTCCATATCTATTTTCCGTTATTCTTTCTGAATTTCGCAATGAAAAAGCCGTCGCAGGAATGTACGCCCGGAAGCAGCTGTAAATAGCCCTGCTTCGTGGTTTTGCCCTGAAGCTCCTCTGGCAGACAGTCGTCCAAGGACACCGCTTCATATGGGAAATGGGACAGGAACCAGCGCACATTTTCCTCATTTTCCCCCTGGTTGATGGTGCAGGTACTGTATACAAGAGTTCCTCCCGGCTTCACGTAGGCTTCCACGGTACTCAAAATCTTTCGCTGCAGCTCCTGTAATTCCTGCTGCTGTTCCTTACTCATGCGGTACTTGATGTCTGTCTTTTTGGAGAGAACGCCGAGGCCAGAGCAGGGTAAATCAGCCAGTAATACATCGGCTTTTTCTTTTGACGCTTCCTCATATACGCAGGCGTCCTTCACGGACACCGTTACGTTCGTTACACCCAGACGCTCCGCATTATCCCGAATCAGGTCTGCCTTATATTCCGTCAGATCCCGCGCGTCCACACTGCCCGTCTCTCCTGTCTTCTCCGCCAGATACAGGCTCTTGCCGCCGGGAGCCGCGCACACGTCGATGCAGTAGTCGCCCGCTTTCACGCCTGCGATCTCCACGGCCAGCATGGAGCTCACATCCTGGACCTGGAACAGCCCTTCCCGGAATTCCGGCAGGCCGCCCAGATAATCGAAACCTTCGATCTGCAGCGCGCCGTCGATATAGGGCGCTGCCTGGACGCGGATATTCTGGGCTTCCAGCCGAACCTTCAGATCTGCCGGACTGATCCGGTTCTGATTTACCCGGATAGTTAATGGCGCTTTTTTACAGAAGGCTGCCAGCATGGTTTCCGTCTGCTCCCGTCCGTAGATCGTGAGCCATTCCTTCACCATCCATTCCGGCATGGAATAGCGCACGGACAGGTAACGCACCGGCTCTTTTTCGGATGGCAGCTTTACCTCTCCGAGATTCCGGGCGATGTTACGTAACACACCGTTTACAAAGCCCTTCAGCTGTCGGAAGCCCTTTTTCTGGGCCAGCTTTACCGCCTCGTTGCAGACCGCGGAATCCGGCACGCTGTCCATGTATTTGAGCTGATAGACCGACATCCTGAGGATTTCCCGGATGACCGGCTTCTGTTTTTTCACTTTGACGCTGGAAAACTGGTCCATGATGTAATCCAGCTCGATCCGCCGCTCGAGAGTTCCCTCCACCAGACGGGTCAGAAAGGCACGCTCCTGTTTTTCCAGATACTGGTATTTATCCAGTACGTTTCGAAGCGCGATGTGGCTGTATTCTTCGCCTGCCGATACCTCCAGCAGAATCCCCAGAGCCAGCTCACGCATATCTGTTCCTTTAGTCACGATTTCTTCTTCCTCCAAAGAGTATCAGGAGACGCAGGAGAGACAGGATAGAAGCCGCTGCCGCCGCCACATAGGTCATGGCCGCCGCGCTTAAGACCTTCTTCGTTCCCCGAATCTCATCTCCGTACAGGATTCCCGTATTTCCCAGAATCTGGATCGCACGGTGGGACGCGTCGAACTCCACCGGCAGGGTCACCAGCTGGAACAATACGCCCAGGGAGAACAGCAGGATTCCCAGATTGATTAAAAAGCTGCTGCTTCCGAAAACCAGTCCGATGATGATAATCGGCCAGGCCGCCTGGGTTCCGAAGTTTGCCACCGGCACCAGGGCGTTTCGGAAGCGGAGCGGGAAATAGTCTTTGTCGTCCTGCACCGCATGGCCGCACTCATGGGCCGCCACGCCGAGGGCCGCTACAGAGGTGGAATTATAGACCACGTCCGACAGACGTAAGACCCGGTTCTTCGGGTCGTAATGATCAGTCAGCTCGCCGCTGACATGCTCGATGCGCACATCGTAGATGCCGTTGGCCCGCAGAATCTGATCCGCCACCTGGGCTCCGGTGAGGCCGGACATACTGCGCACCCGACTGTATTTGGAATAGGTGGTCTTCACCTTGGCCGAAGCCCACAGGGAAATCACCACGCCAATCAGTACTAATAGATAAGTGGGGTCAAAATAATAACCATAGCCGTATCCATAAGGCATAACGTAACACTCCTTTTCATCACGGGCACGGGATTAACCCAGCTTTGTGCCCGGCTCTAAATGATAGCCTCTTAAAAAGGCTGCCGTATCCATCCGTTTCTTTCCCTGAAGCTGAAGCTCTGTTATCTCCAGCGCTCCCTCGCCGCAGGCCACACAGACAGTATCCTTCGTCACTCTTATGATCTCCCCACAGGCGGCATTTTTATCCGCTCTCTCACAGACCCGCGCAGACCAGATTTTCAGGGTCTTGTCGCCCAGCTTTGTATAAGCGCTGGGCCACGGGTTTAGGCCCCGGATCAGCCGTTCCAGCTTCACCGCGCTCTGGGTCCAGTTAAGATCCCCCATATCCTTGGTCAGCATCCGCGCATATTCCGTCGGGCTTTCCCCCTGTTTCTCGGGCTTTAATTCGCCCTTTTCCATCTTCTCCAGCGCTTCCACGCAGAGCTTTGCGCCAAGCCCGCTTAACCGGTCAAAAAGGCTTCCGCCGGTCTCGTCCGCCGCAAGCTCCAGGCTTCCTTTCAGGAGCATGTCGCCGGTATCCAGCCCCTCGTCCATCTGCATGATGGTCACGCCGCTCTCCTTCTCGCCGTCGATAACCGCCCACTGGATCGGGGCCGCGCCGCGGTATTTGGGAAGCAGGGAGGCATGGACGTTGATGCAGCCGTACTGCTTCATTTCCAGAATGGACTTCGGGATGATCTGGCCAAACGCGATGACTACGATCACATCGGCCTCGGTCTCACGCAGCTTCTCGATCACTTCCGGATCCCGCACCTTCTTCGGCTGGTAGACGGTCAGGCCGTGCTTTAAGGCCGCCTCTTTCACCGGGGTGGGCTGAAGCTCATGCCCTCTGCCCTTTGGCTTATCCGGCTGGGACACCACCAGGGGAATCTCATGTCCCGCCGCGATCAGCGCCTCCAGTGTGCCCACAGAAAAATCCGGGGTTCCCATAAATATAATTTTCATATGCATTTACTCCTCGTCGTCGCCTGTCTCTACATCGTAGAGCTCGCCTTCCACCAGATCCACATACAGCTTACCGTCTAGGTGATCCAGCTCGTGGCAGATAGCCCGGGCCAGCAGTCCTTCCGCCTCTACCTCGTAGCGCTCCATATTCTCGTCGTAGGCTTCCGCCTTTACGTAGTTGGGGCGCTTCACATTGCCGGCCTTGCCCGGGACGCTCAAGCAGCCCTCGCTGCCATCCTGCTCGCCTGCGGTCTCCAGAATCCGTGGGTTGATCATGGTATAGGGATGTCCGTCGGTGTCGATGACCACGATGCGCTTCAGGATTCCCACCTGGGGAGCCGCCAGACCCACGCCCATGGCTTCATACATGGTGTCATACATGTCGTCGATAAGCTCCTGAATCTTCGGAGTCACCTCCCTGACCTCACGACAGTGTTTGCGGAGAATGTCGTCTCCCAGCTCTCTGATATTTCTGATTGCCATTTTTTTCCTTCCTTTCTGTTACCGTTCCCTTCGTTCACAGTAACTGTGAATCGTAGTTTCCCTTTAAAAGGGATTCACGGGATCCATATCAAACTGTATATTGAAGGTGGATAGCAGCTTTTCCTTCGGAAGCTCTGCCTCCAGCCATTCCTTCCATTCTGTTAAATATGCTATTTCCGTACATTTCAGATACAGCACCTTGCGATAGATGTCCTTTAGCTTCGACAGGCCCGGGTCCGAGGGGCCGATGAGGACGATTTCCTTTCGGGTATGCGCTGCCGCTAACACCTTCAGCCGCTCCGCACCCCGGTTCAGAGCTTCTTCGTCCTCCGACATGAGGTAAAGCGCCATCAGGTGGGCCGCCGGAGGATAATTCATCATCCGCCGGAACGCCATTTCCTTTTCAAAAAACGCCTGGTAATCCTGGGCTGCCGCCGTCTCAATGCTGTAGTGGTCGGGACTGTAGGTCTGAATCACCGCCACTCCGGGCGTGTCGCCCCGGCCTGCCCGGCCCGCCGCCTGCACCAGAAGCTGAAACGTGCGCTCCGCCGCCCGATAATCGCCCGCATAGAGGGACAGATCCGCCGCCAGCACGCCCACCAGGGTCACTCCCGGAAAATCGTGTCCCTTCACGATCATCTGGGTGCCCACCAGAATATCGGCCTGTTTCCTGGAAAATGCTTCCAGAATTCGCTCATGGCCGCCCTTCTGCCTCGTGGTATCGAAATCCATCCGCAGGATCCTCGCTCCCGGAAATGCCTTCGCGGCCGCTTCCGCCACCTGCTGGGTGCCCGCCCGGAACGCTCCGATATAGACCGATCCGCAGGAAGGGCATTTCTTCGGCGCCTGGGTCTGATAACCGCAGTAATGGCAGACCATCCGACCTCCATGGTGCAGAGATAAGGACACATCGCAATGTGGACATTTTATCACATGTCCGCAGGCTCTGCAAGAAACAAAGCCCGCATAGCCCCGCCGGTTCAGGAAAAGCATGATCTGCCCACCCTTTCGCAGGCGTTCTTCCATGAGCTCCTTTAACCGGGCACTGAAGACGGAGCGGTTTCCCATGCGAAGTTCTTCCCGGAGATCCACCACCTCGGTCTCGGGCATGGCCCGGTTCTCAATGCGAAGCGGCAGCTCGTAAAGCTGATAGACGCCTTCTCTGGCCCGCTCGTAGGAATCCACTGACGGCGTGGCCGAACCCAGCACCACGAAGGCCCCGCACATGCGGGCCCGTTCGACGGCCGCCTCCCTGGCGTGATAGCGGGGGGCGTTTTCACTCTTATAGCTACCCTCATGTTCCTCATCTATGACGATAACGCCCAGATGGGAAAATGGCGTAAATAAGGCGGAACGAGGGCCTATCATGACTTTCACCCCGCCCCGTCTGGCCCGCTCAAACTGGTCGTAGCGCTCCCCGGCGGACAGCTTCGAATGGATAATCGACACCTGATCGCCAAAACGCCGGTAAAACCGCAGCACCGTCTGAAAGGTCAGAGCAATCTCGGGAATCAGCACGATGGCTTCTTTTCCCTGCTCCAGCACCGACGCAATCAGTTCCATATAGACCTCGGTTTTTCCGCTGCCGGTAACGCCGTGAATCAGGGAAGGCCGCAGATCTCCTGCTGCCGCGCGCGCCGCCACATCGTCCACAATAGCCTGCTGAGCCGGGTAGAGGGCGAAGGGATGGGCCTGTACCTCTGACGGTCGAATCGGATTTCGGAAAATGGTGTCGGATTCAATACGGATGAGACCGAGTTCTGTCAGCTTCCGGGCTGTGGCGGCGGTCAGGCCAAGAGCCTTCTGGGCTTCCGCGTAGTCCAAGCTGGCCTGCTCCAGCAGAGCTTTTAAGATGCGGACCCGGGCGGTCTGGTGCTTTCGTTCCATTTCTGCCAGTACGGCTTCGGCTTCTTCCCTGGGAACCGCCAGCCGTACTTCCCTGGAAATTTTTTCCTGTACACTCTTTTTTACCGGAAGCACCGTTTTCAGAGCCTGGTTCATAGTGGAGCCGTAAGTGCGGCGCATCCAGGCTGCCAGGGCGATGAGCTGCCCCTCCAGCCGAATGCCCTTTTCCGCCAGTCCCAGGATGGGCTTCAGCTTCCCCTCATCCCACTCGCAGTTATCGGTCAGCTCCAATACGTATCCGGTCAGGATCCGACCCCCATTTCCGAAGGGAACCCGAACCTGCATGCCCTCTTTTAAGATGTCCTGCAGTTCCTCCGGAATCCGGTACTGGAAGGTCCGATCCAGCTTTTCCAGGGAGATATCTACGATGATATTGGCAAATTTCACTTTCTACCTAACTCCTCCAGAACCTCCGCAATCAGCACCCGCTCATCCATGGGATGCTTGACGCCGCAGATTTCCTGATAGTCTTCGTGACCCTTTCCGGCCAGGACAATGACGTCGCCGGGCTGGCCATGCTCGATGACGTAGCGGATGGCTTCTTTCCGGTCGATGATTTCCACGTATTTTCCACTGGTTTTACCGATGCCGATCTTGATGTCGTCGATGATGGCCTGGGGTTCCTCGAAGCGGGGGTTATCGGAGGTGATAACGGTCAGATCCGCCAAATTGCCGGACACCTCACCCATCTCATAGCGGCGCAGCTTGGAGCGGTTGCCGCCGCAGCCAAACAGGCAGACCAGACGCTTCGGGTTGTATTCCTTTAAGGTAGTCAGCAGACTTTCCAGGCTCATGGCATTGTGGGCATAGTCGATCATCAGGGTGAAGTCGTCGGAGACCTTCACCTTCTCGATACGGCCCTTGGTCTGTACCACCTCCAGGGCTGCCAGCATATCCTCCTTCGGAATGTCAAAATGACGGCAGACCGCGATAGCCACCAGAGAATTATATACACTGAAGCGGCCCGGCATATCGATTTCCACATCGAAATCCATGAGGCCGGATACGTGATAGTCTACGCCCAGGAAGCCCGGACGATTCACCAGTTTCAGATCGGACGCCCGGAGATCCGCTTTCTCGGAAAAGCCGTAGGTCTCCACCTTACAGGTATGGCCCTGCAGGATATCGTCGCAGTGCGCGTCGTCCACATTGACCAGACCTAAATCGCACTGGCGGAACAGGCGGCTCTTGCACTCCATGTATTCCTCGAAGCTGGCGTGCTCATTTTCCCCGATGTGATCAGGTGCCAGATTCGTGAAAATGCCGATATCAAACTGGATGCCCGCGGTGCGGTGGAGCTTCAGGCCCTGGGAGGATACCTCCATGACGACCACCTTGCAGCCCGCCTCCACCATCTGGGCGAAGTATTCCTGCACCTCGTAGGACTCCGGCGTGGTGTTGTGGGCCGGGATGTGCCTGTCGCCGATGATAACTTCGATGGTGCCGATAAGGCCGGTGGGGATACCAGCATGCTCCAGGATGGATCGGATCATGAAGGTAGTGGTGGTCTTGCCCTTGGTTCCGGTAATGCCGATGACCTTCAGCTTCTTCGCCGGATACTGGAAGTAAGCTGCGGATATCAGGGCCAGGGCGTAGCGGGTATCTTCCACCAGTACGACAGTCGTGCCCGCCGGTACGTCCACAGGGCGCTCGGCCACGATGACTACCGCGCCGTTCTTCGCCGCCTCGCCTGCCACGTCGTGGCTATCGAAGGTAGCGCCCTTGATGCAGACGAACATGCACTCCTTCTTTACTTTTCTGGTATTATATACAAGCTCGCTGACGTTGACGTCGATGCTGCCGCTTACGACTTCATATTTCAGATCTTTCAGTAATTCGCGTGCTGCTCTCATGCTACTGCCTCCTCATGCTAAAACCATTCAAAATCATTTATGCCAATGATTTTATTTTTAACTTCTATATTTTATGGTTCTGATAATAATCTCAATTCTAATAGATGCGTTATTTTTCAACCACGATCTCGTAAGCGGTCCGGAAGCTCTTCCCGGCCTCCAGGCTCTGCTCGCCGTATTTATCCTTCAGCTCGCCGGTAAAGCCCTTGTTATCGCAACGGCCCAGCCAGGGCTCCAGGCAGATGAACGGAGCGTTCTTTTGTACCGGAGACCAGATGCCTACGTGCTGCGCGTCCGGGCAAATGAGCGTAACGCGCCCGGTTCCGTCTGCTTCTTCCAGCGTGACCTTCTTGACCTGGCCCTCATCGAAAACCATGGTGTCGGCGTCGAAGGTGTGCTCACCCACCGTGTATACGTGGTCTGTCAGCGTCAACATCACCGGATGCTCCGCATCCGCGGTTCCGGTGGGCAGGTCGATGCCGGTACAGGACAATTTGTCCAAGCCATCGAATACCAGACGGCAGCCCATGACGGAATCCACGTTGAAGGCCGGATGGCCGCCGATAGAGTAATACAGGGTCTTGGTATCGGTATTTTTGACCGTCCACTCTACGCTGATATGATTTTCTGTAAGTCTGTGGGTGACCAGAAGCTCGAAGTTGAACGGGTAATTCTTCTTTGTGATTTCTGTGGATACCAGACGATGCGTCACGGCCTCCGAGCTTAACTCCACGCACTCAAACTCGCTGTCCCGGGCGAAGCCATGGGCGCTCATGGAGTACTCTGTTCCTTCATAATGATAGACGCCGCCGTTCAGTTTACCTACAAAAGGAAACAGAATTGGGGAATGACGTCCCCAGTATTTGGGGTCTGCGTTCCACAGCACTTCACGCTCTTTCTTCTTATCATATACTCTGGAAAGCTCCGCGCCTGCGTCGCTCACCTCTACTACCAGATATGCATTTTCCAGTGTCCGCATTTCTGCCATCTCCATACCTCCTGCCCGGCCATACCGCCGGTTTTTCTTCTCTTTCACCCGCCGTCCCGCTCTGTAAGCCATCCGGCAAAAAAGAGTGTGCATCCCCCGGAGGGGTTTTTGCTCTATAGGAAGCATGACTTTCGTGCTTTCCTGTAACATGGTGTTTCCTATAGAGCAGGATATCATGTCTGGCGACATTATATCATATTCTCCCTTCCTTTTCCAATCCTTACAGTGATTTTCGTTTCTCTTAAGTATTCGTTAAGGAAATCCGTCCTTTTTTTATCATTCTTTTAGAATCTGGACATACTTTGAACACATTTCCTGCGTATAATAAACGTCAGATAGTTGATTAAGACATCACTATCTCCCCCCTCATAAGAAAAAGAAAAGCCGCCCGGTATCCGGGCGGCTTTTCTTGGTTTTCAGGAGAATACTATTTGCATTTTGGGTATGAAAGTGGTAGTATAGACATATCATAAAGAAAGGGGATACCGCTAACGTGGCAACATTAGCAAAGCTAATGCAGGCTACTTTAAGCGGAACACAGGACCGGAATATCCGATTTTCGGACCTGCAGAAAGTACTTACTGCATTTGGTTTTCAATGCAGAATCAGAGGAGACCATTTTATTTACTGGAAAAATGGCATAGATGAAATCATAAACCTTCAACCTGACGGCAGCAAAGCCAAGCCCTATCAGGTCAAACAAATTCGTAACCTGATTTTAAAGTATCATTTGGAGGTGTGAAAATGCCAAAATATGAACGCATTATTTTCTGGTCTGAGGATGACCAAAAATGGCTTGTAGATGTCCCCGAGCTTCCCGGATGCATGGCTGATGGCGACACACCAGCCAAGGCCCTGGAAAATGTCGAAAAGATTATCGCCGATTGGCTTGCTACAGCCAGAGAATTAGGCCGGGAAATCCCCGTCCCCAAAGGCAGACTTGCCGTAATTTAACTAAAAATAACAGGTGCAAAGCTTTCTGCTTAATACCTGCTTTCCGCAGATATAGTTCATCGGTAGAACACCAGCTTCCCAAGCTGGGGAGGCGGGTTCGATTCCCGTTATCTGCTCTACAGGATAGAAAACCTGCCGGATTCCATATCCGACAGGCTTTTTTCTATCCTTATTTTTACGAAATCGCCCTTACCGCGTCCCCGACGCTGCGGACGCCAATGAGACGGACACCCTTCACATCGCCGATCTGCTCCCGGCAGACCTCCGGAAGAATCACTGTGGTGAAGCCAAGCTTCTTCGCCTCCTGGACCCGCTGGGCAGCCTGGCTGACAGCGCGGACCTCTCCGCTCAGGCCCACCTCGCCAAAGGCGAGCACCTTTTCGTCAATGGCCTGATCCCGGCTGCTGGACACGATAGCCAGCACCACGCCCAAATCGATGGCCGGTTCGTTGATTCGGATCCCGCCTGCGATATTCACGTAGACGTCGCTGCCGGAAAGATGCAGATTCAGCCGTTTCTCCAGCACCGCCAGCAACAGATTCACCCGGTTATAATCCATACCCGCTGCGGTACGCCGAGGCATGGCCAGCTGGCTTCGGGCCACCAGAGCCTGAATCTCCAGCAGGATGGGTCTGGTACCCTCCATGGAACAGGCCACGATGGAGCCGGAGGCTTCCTCCGGTCGGCCGTTCAGCATAAACTGGGAAGGATTCTCAACCTCTGCCAGCCCGCTCTCCCGCATTTCAAACACACCAATCTCGTTGGTCGAACCAAACCGATTCTTCACGGCCCGCAAAATTCGATAAGAAGCGTGCCGGTCTCCCTCAAAATACAGCACCGTATCTACCATATGCTCCAGCACGCGGGGACCCGCCACCGTACCTTCCTTGGTCACGTGGCCTACGATGAAGATTGAGATTCCCAGTCCCTTGGCCAGCTGCATCAGCACCGATGTGGACTCCCGGACCTGGGACACGCTGCCCGGGGCGGAGCTTACGTCCTCATTGTACATGGTCTGAATGGAGTCGATGATCACGACCTCCGGCTTATTATTTCGGATCGTATCTCCGATCAGCTCCAGATTCGTCTCACAGAACAGCCGAAGCTTATCGGAAAACTGCCCGATGCGCTCAGCCCGCAGCTTAATCTGCTTTAAGGACTCCTCACCGGAAATGTATAACACCTCATGCCCGTCGTCCGCCAGCTTCTGGCAGACCTGCAAAAGCAGGGTAGACTTTCCGATACCGGGATCGCCGCCCACCAGCACCAGGGAGCCCGGCACGATGCCGCCGCCCAGAACCCGATCCAGCTCCTGCATCCGGGTGGTCACCCGGTCTTCTTCCTTTGTCTCAATCGAAGAAAGGCAGACCGGACCACCGGCTGCCCTTCTTTCGTGTACCTTCGCGGTACTTTTCTTTTCTACCGTTTCTTCTACAAAGGTGTTCCATTCCCGACAGCCGGGGCACTGCCCCATCCACTTGGGGGATTCATACCCACAGCTCTGACAGAAATACACCGTAGAGGTCTTTCCTTTTGCCATGTTCACTCCTGAATCATGCTCTTACGCCTTCTTAATCTTTACCTCAACAGCGTCCTTGCCGCCCAGCTCTACGCTTAAAACCAGCTTGCCGCCCAGGCCTGTAGTAATAGCTCCCGCGCTGACGCCGTCTACGACGGTCAGGTACTCGGTATCATCCTCTAAGCCCAGAGTAATCTGCGCGTCCTCCGGTCCTTCTACCTGAAACTCCACGCTGTCCGCAGTTACTTTAAAATGCTCTACAGCAGTTCCCGGTACGGATTCGTATACAAACAGGTCGTTGCGCTCCAGCTTGGTAATCTCGCGGAAGGTCTTTACCTTGTACAAATCTCCCTGATATTCAAAATCCTGCTTCTTTGTCTTGGAAGCCAGCTCGTAATCTCCAAAGCTGATGCTTCCGTCTTTCTCTGCGCGGATTAATTCTTTTACTACTGCCATTTCTTTTGTCCTCCTGATGGATCTTTCTCTTTAGCCCGCCCATTGCGTGACCGTTTTTTGATATACATGATTATATACGATTCTGATTCGCATTTCCAGAGTAATTTTTATTCCTGCACACAAAGTGTACAGGAATATGCTTCACAATGCACAGAACTTATGATGTGTGTACCGTAAATGCAATCATACCCTTGCGCATGGTCACCACGACCTCGTCGCCCTGTTTTATTTTTCCATCCAGGATCTCGTCGGCCAGCGGATCCTCCACCTTGGTCTGTATGGCCCGCTTCAAGGGTCTTGCGCCGTATTTCACATCGTAGGCCGTATCTACGATATGGCCCTTCACGCTGTCACGCACCTTCAGGGCGATGCCCATCTGGTTCTTGCAGCGTCTAATCAGATCTTTAAAGAGAATCGACACGATTTCCTTCATCTGCTCCTTATTCAGGGCATGGAACACAATGATCTCGTCGATACGGTTCAGGAACTCCGGCTTAAACATCCGGCGCACCTCTTCCATGACACTGTTCTTCATGGCCTCATAATTCTGCTTCTCATCATCCTTAGCCGCAAAGCCCAGCCGTTTCGGGGAAATGATGGAGCCCGCGCCCGCATTGGATGTCATGATAATGACGGTGTTCTTAAAGTCCACAGTCCGTCCCTGGGAATCGGTAATCCGTCCATCGTCCAGCACCTGCAGAAGGATGTTGAACACATCCGGATGGGCCTTCTCGATCTCGTCGAACAGAATCACCGTGTAAGGATTCCTGCGCACTTTTTCAGACAGCTGGCCGCCGTCGTCATGGCCCACATATCCGGGAGGCGCTCCGATGAGCTTGGAGACGCTGTGCTTCTCCATATATTCGGACATGTCCACGCGGATCATGGCCTCCTCCCGGCCAAAGAGCACCTCCGCCAGAGCCTTCGAAAGCTCCGTCTTTCCCACGCCGGTGGGTCCCAGGAATAAAAATGATCCAATGGGCCGGTTCGGATCCTGTAAACCTACCCGGCCACGCCGTACTGCCTTTGCGACTGCCGTAACTGCTTCCTCCTGTGCAATGACACGTTTGTGTAATATCTTTTCCAGTTTCTGTAAACGCTGTGTCTCGGTCTCCGTAAGCCTGTTGACCGGGATCTTCGTCCATTCGGATACGATCTGGGCGATCTCATTTTCCCCGACAATCAGTGTTTTCCGGCTCCGGGCACGTTTCGCTTTCGTGCGCTCTTTCTCAAGCTTCTCTTCGACGGTCTGGCGCTCCGCACGAAGATTCGCCGCCTGCGCGAAATCCTGGTTCCTGATGGCTGCCTCCAGTTCTTCCAACAGCTCGCCGCTTTCCCGCTCCAGCTCCGCAGCCGCGTGAACAGTCTGGTTATCCCCAAGCCTTACTCTGGCCGCCGCCTCGTCCATCAGATCAATCGCTTTATCCGGCAGAAACCGGTCGCTGATGTAACGCTTGGACAGCTTTGCAGCCGCCTCCAGGGCTTCGTCGGTGATCTCCACCTGATGATGCTTCTCATAGCTCTTCCGGATACCCTTCAGAATCTCAATGGTCTCCTCCTCGGTGGGTTCCTCCACGGTAATGGGCTGAAATCTGCGCTCCAGGGCCGCATCCTTCTCGATGTGCTTCCGGTACTCCTCCACAGTAGTGGCTCCGATGATCTGAAGCTCGCCCCTGGACAACGCCGGCTTCAGAATATTGGCCGCGTCCATGGCGCCCTCGGCGCCACCTGCGCCGATCAGAGTATGCAGCTCGTCGATAAAGAGCAGGATATCGCCTGCGCCCCGCACCTCGTCCATGACATTTTTAATGCGCTCCTCGAACTCACCCCGGTACTTGGTGCCTGCCACCATGCCCGAGAGATCCAGGGTCATAAGCCGTTTTCCACGTACCGAGTCCGGTACGGTTCCTTCCACGATCCGCTGGGCCAGCCCCTCCACGATGGCTGTCTTGCCCACGCCCGGCTCGCCGATGAGACAGGGGTTATTCTTTGTCTTGCGGCTCAGGGTCTGAATCAGACGTCGGATCTCCTGCTCCCGCCCCACACAGGGCTCCAGCTTATGCTCGTATGCCAGGAAGGTCAGATCCCGGGTGTACTGCATGAGCGTCGGTGTTCCCCGCCCCTGCATTTTCGCGCTCCGGGCTGCTTCTTCCCGGTAAATCCGGCCCGTTCTGCCCATGGAATCCAGAAGCGCTGAGTAAAGCTCCTTCACATTAACATCCATGGTGTTCAAAAGACGGCTGGCTGCGCATTCCACATCCTTCAGCATGGCAATGAGAATATGCTCGGTTCCGGCCTTTTCCTCATGGAACCGTTCCGCTTCCAGCTGCGCCTCCTCCAGCACCTTCTCGGCTCTCGGCGTAAAACCACTCCGCTCCTGAAGGAGCACGCCGCCCTCCGGTGAAATAAGCTGGCGGATCAGCTCCTCCACTGTACTCTCCTCCACCTTCCGCTCCGCCAGCAGCTCTGCTGCCGCGCAGCCGCCTTCCCGGAGCAGGGCAATCAGGATATGCTCAGTGCCCACGTAATTCTGCCCCAGCTCCGCAGACACCTTTTTCGCCTGCTTCAGCACATGGGCCGCTTTTTCTGTATACTGTTCAAACATGTTGTATCACTTCCTTCTGCCTGTCTATGTAACTGCAAAGTCAGGCGGGGCTTTAGCACCCCGCCTTCTTCCTTTCTTTTGTGTAATTACAGATTCAGATCGTCCAGATCCAGAATCTCGATATCCAGATCCTCGTCTGTATCCTCCGGCTCTGCTGCCTTCTCCGCCTCTTTTTCTGCCTCGTCCAAAGCGCTCAGATCGATCTCTGGCAGGTTAGCCGTCAGGCTCAGGTCCGGCTTTTCTTCCTCATCGTAAGCCGCCTCGTTGTATACCTCGTCATCATAAGCGCTCTCGTCGCTGTCATCCACCCATTTTTTCGGCTTCTCAGCACGTTTCTTTTTCGCAGCCTCCACGAAGTCGTCGAAATCATCCCCGTCTTCGTCCTCGTCGCGCTTTCTGCGTCCGAACAGTCCTCCGCGTTTCTTCTCTCTCGCCTCGTCCTCCTCGAACTCTTCTTCCTCGTCCGGCTCTCCGGAGCTCTCGTCGTCTTCGTCCTCATACTCATATTCCGCATTCCGGCTCTTCACCGCAAACACAATGGTCAGAATTAGAAGAATCGCGCTTAAAACCCCCAGGCCGACCATGATATACAGGCGCTGCTTTAAGGATTTCGCCGAAGTATTCTTTAAGGTCGTCAGCTCGCTCTGCAGGGAATTCACCAGCCCCTGCTGGCTGAACTGTCCCAGATCCTGCTGGAAGGTCTCTTCCGCGGGATCATACCAGTACCAGCCGGCGTTGCCATCCTCACCGGACGCCCAGACCAGATAGAGCTGATCGGTGGCCGTGCTCTGGTATGCGGTATAGCTCTGCTCTCCCACCTGGATGGTGGTCTGCTCCAGAGAATCCGCGCCCGCGTAAGCCTCTGCGGGCTCCTGAATGGTATAAGCTCCTGTGGACACACTTCCGTCCGCGCCGCCTTCGCCCTCCGCAGGCTGTTCCTCTGCAGGCTGTTCCTCCGCCGGCTCTTCGGTCTCCGACACGCTCAGCAGATCCGAACGAATCCAGCCTGTCTTCTGTGCTCCGTCCAGGGTAAAGCTGATCTGATACCAGGTCTTGCCGCCGCTCTGGGTCTCATCGGTAATGTCTACCATGGTATCGATCGGCAGGGAGCAAACCTTCTGTCCCTCTGCGTCCGCCGTAGCCCGCACCCGGGAGCCGTCCGTGGTAATCGTTCCGATCCGGGCCGCCTCTCCGGTAAGCCCCGTACTGAAAATCAGGACGCCCGCTGCCAGCGCAGCCAGTACTCCTGTGTATCTTTTCTTCATCGCTTTATCCTCCATTATCACATGTTGTGTTTCTCTTTCCCTTATCCTCACAATAGTGATTTCATTATAATCGCATTGCCATGCCTTGTCAAATGACAGATTGTGGAGATCAGCATATACCGGGTATTGAACAGTTGAAGTTACAAAGACTTCTTCACTGCCACTGCAATAGATAAACCTGGGGCATAATACGGAATCAAAGTTGCCTGCAGGGCATGATAGATGTCTGATTTACCTGGCCACACGGTTTCCAGAAGATGATTCTCTCTATCTAACTGGTGAAACCAGGAACCATGTACATGATCCAGTACTTTTTCATCCAGATATTTCATAAACTCCGCATAATCCGCAGCATATTTCTCATTTTCAGTCACATGGTAAAGTACTGCAGATGTATTAATCGCCTCTGCAAGTGTCCAGTGCATTCTGTCGTGTACCAGTGGTTTTCCATTCCAGTCTGTAGTATAGACGATTCCCGGCGCGCCGTCTGTATTCCAGGCGTCTTCCACCGCTCTGTTATACAGATTTTCTGCCGCTTCCCTATATGGCGCTGCACCATTCTTATCTCCTTTATAAGTAGAAAGCGCCCACTGGGTAATCAGTCTTGCCCACTCAATTCCATGTCCCGGAGTTGCACCATATGGCTTAAACGGATCGTCCGGACGCTCTTTATTGCATTCCAGATCCGGTACCCAGTCGCTGGAAAAATGCTCAGGAATACGCCAATGATTGTCTTTCGCCCACACAAGGACATGGTCGATAATCCTGCCGGCACGAATACGATAGTTCTCATCTTCTGTTACATCTGCAACTGCCAGAAAAGCCTCAACTGTATGCATATTCGCATTCAATCCACGGTATGGATCAAGCTTTGTAAACTCGGTATTCCAGGTGTCACAGGAAAGTCCTTCTTCTTCATTCCAGAATCTCAAATCATAAAGTGCCAAAGCCTCCTTCAAAAGCCCCTCCGCTCCATCTCTTCCCGCCAATACTCCAGAGGCAGCTGCCAGAATTACAAATGCATGAGCGTAGCACTGCTTCGTGGGGACGATCTTATTTTCTCTTGTAAGGCCAGCATACCAGCCGCCATTCCTGTCATCGTGAAGCTCACCGCGAAGCCCTTTAAGAGCCGCGTCTGCCAGCGCCTCGCTTCCCTCATGTCCCAATATGGAACCAATGCTGTAAACATGTGCCATACGGCTTGTGATCCAGGTCTCGCGGTTCCGGTCTTCCCAGGGAGTTCCATCGTCTCCAAGATAATAAGAGCTTCCTCCCGTTGACGGGAACAGATGTCCGAAATTTAACAGTCCATTTCTTACTTCCCGCAGGAATTCCTGATTTTCTGTTGTGCCAAGCTGATATTTTTTCTCTGTAGCTGCCATTTTTTCTCCTTTATGTTATTATTTTGCTTATTTAAATTTTACTGTTTTTCAAATAAGTAGAAAATCATGAAAAAATATGTTATGATAATGAAAATTCAACGTTATATTACCGTCTCATTTTTAGGAGTTGCCATGATTTTAGAATCGAACCGTATCCAGAAAGATATACCTATTCCTCTTTATTATCAGTTAAAGGAACTGATTCTGTCCGAAATAAAAAACGGAAATTATCCCGGAGGAAGCATAATTCCCACAGAATCTGAAATTTGCTCCTTTTTCCATATCAGCCGTACCACTGTCCGGCAGGCCATCACAGAGCTTGTGCAGGAAGGGCACCTGTACCGCGTAAAAAGCAAGGGTACTTTTGTTGCCATTAAGCCTATCAATCAGGATTTTATCCAAAAGCTTGAAAGCTTTGATGAACAGATACGCCGCTCCGGTTCTATCCCTTCTACAGAAATTTTAGAATTATCCCGACGGACTGCTGATAATAAAGTTGCTGAAAAATTAAATCTGACGGAAGGCGATCCTGTCATTTACCTCTACCGTAAACGCTTTGCCGATAAGCGCCCCATCGTACTGGTAGAAACCTTTCTTCCCTATGACAAATGCTCCTTTCTGTTGACGCAGGATCTAAAACAGACTCCTCTGTACCAGCTTCTTTCTTCCTCGACAGACACGGAAATCTATTTTATCAAACGTCTTGTCGAAGCTGTGGAAGCCAATGCAAATGACGAAAAGCTCATGGGAATCAAACGCGGAAAGCCTATACAATATTTTGAATCTGTCGGCTGCAATAGCGTTGGAGCTCCTATCGAGTTTTCTATTGCCCGTTATCGCGGTGACTATAACCAGTTTGAAGTTACGCTCTTTCTGAAAAACAAATAAATAGGAATCCTCTTGTCCTGGAATTTTATATCTCGGACAAGAGGATTTTTTTGTATTGCCTACATCTCTATCAGCTCGTATTCCCTGCTTCCCAGGCCAATTTCTTCACCATGCTCCAGGCAGCTTTTGTACTCGGAATCTACCGTCGTATTTTCGAAATGATCGTGACGATCGCAGAAGTCTGCTTTCTTCATGTTGTCGGAAAGTACGCTGTTGGGAAGAGGCTGCTGCTTTAAGCACAGATCCGCGCAGGCCTGGTCAAGGGCCAGCGGATCGAAAGAAGCCAGCATTCCCACGTTAGGCAGTATCGGCGCGTCATTTTCCCCATGGCAGTCACAGTAGGGGGACACATCCACGATCAGGGAAATGTGGAAGTTGGGACGGCCGTCTACCACAGCTTTGGCGTATTCTGCCATACGGCAGTTCAGCTCCTTCGTAGCCGCGTCAGTGACGAAGCGGATGGCGTCGAAATTGCAGGCGCCCAGACACCGTCCGCAGCCCAAACAGTTTTCCGCGTTTACCTGCATCTTTTTCGTGGTTTCATCAAACTCCAGTCCCTGGTTCGCGCATTCCCGCATACAACGCTTGCAGCCGCGACAGACCTCCGGGTCGATGGTCGGTTTTCCATTGGAGTGCTGATCCTTCTTGCCGGCCCGGGAGCCGCAGCCCATGCCGATGTTTTTGATGGTACCGCCGAAACCGACGGTCTCATGGCCCTTAAAATGTGTCAGGCTGATGAATATGTCCGCGTCCATAATGGCGCGGCCGATTTTTGCTTCTTTGATGTAGGTACCGCCCTTGACCGGAACCGCGATGTCGTCGGTTCCCTTAAGACCGTCTCCGATGATCACCGGACAGCCTACCGTCATGGGCGTAAATCCGTTTTCCCAGGCGCAGTACATATGCTCGATGGCGTTCTTACGGCTGCCCGGATACAGGGTATTGCAGTCGGTCAGGAAGGGGATTCCGCCCGCCTCCTTTACCATGTCTACCACAGCCTTGGCGTAATTAGGCCGCAGATAGCTGATATTTCCCAGCTCGCCAAAATGTATCTTGATGGCTACGAATTTTCCTTCCATGTCCATAGAGGCAAAGCCGGCTTTTTTCATCAACCGTTTCAGCTTCGTCGGAAGTCCTTCTCCGAGACGTGCCCGGAAATCTGTAAAATACACCTTTGATTTTTCCATATCTTCACTCCCATTTATCAATCTTTCCTGCTAGCTTCTTTCATTCTTTCTGAAGTCTGCACACAAAGATATCCTTACACCACTCTTCTTCCATCTTTAAAACGCAGCACCGTCGCGTCCATTTTATCCAGCGAACCGCATCCCGTATAATTCATCATTTCCGCAAGCTCGCCATTCATTTTTGCAAGGCATGCTTTTACGCCCTCGCATCCCTCTTTTACCAGTCCCGGCATCAGAATCCGGCCTGCAGATACTGCGTCTGCCCCTAAAGCAAGTGCTTTGAATGCATCTACACCGCTATCGATACTACAATCCACAAAAATCTTCATTTTTCTTTCTTTTCCAAGAGCCTCTACAATCTCCGGAAGAATCATCATCGGAGGAATCGCAAAAGGCATACGCGCATGGTGATGACTGACCACAATACCGGCTACTCCCGCTCTCTGGCACGCAAGCGCGTCCTGTACGCTCAAAATGCCTTTCACTACAAAAGGAAGCCCCGTCGCCTTCACATAGTTCTGCAGATCTTCTTCCGTCTGATACGTCATCCAGTTTCCAAAGCAGCAATCATAATCTCCTGTTTCGCCAAACACATGGTCAATATCGATACCTACCGCAAATGCTCCGTTTTTTTCCGCAAATTCCATTCGGTTGTAGATTTCATCTTTATCTGCATAGGGTTTGATAATCCGTATGGTTCTTGCGCCTGTCTTAAGAGCCTGATCAAATTCGTCGTTGGTCATCATGCCCACCCAGTTAACCTGGTTCATTTCCGCAGCTGCCCTGGAATATTCGCAAAGCGCGTTTTCACGTTCGCTGGCAAATGTTTTTAAATGAGAAAATGCCGGCGTCATAATCGGCGAATCAAATTCTTCTCCAAAAAGTTCCATTTTCAAGGACGCCCTTTTTGCCCCTACCAGACGTTCTTCTACAAAAATTGAATCAAAATATTCTCTGGTAAACCGAACAACATTTCCCATGGTATTTCTATCTTTTATCTCTGCCATTCCACTTCTCCTCCGATTTTTTTCTGCAATTTTGTTAATCTGTAGTAATATACCGGTATCAATGGAACCAGGGCTATCGTCCAGGCCGCCGGATCTCCGAAGCAGATTCCAAAGAATCCAAGCTTCGTTCCAATCGTCCCGACCACCAGCAGCCGTCCCAGCAATTCAAAGACGCCCCCAAGCATGGGAAACACACCGTCTCCCAATCCCTGCAGCGCATTTCTGTATACAAAGATAAGTCCCAGCGGAATAAAAAACAAAGTCGCTATATGAAAATACATGTTCAAATACATCTGCACATCGCGATTCGGTTCCGATAAAAACAATAAGCCTGTATACTCTCCGGCAAAGAAACACACAATCATCAAAACGCCAAAAATCAGGATGGTCATCGTGATCGCTTTCCGGACGCCCTGCCGTATTCTTTCTATCTCTCCCGCTCCTGTGTTCTGCCCCACATAGGTGGCAAGGGCTGTTCCGATCGCAACTCCCGGCTGTTGAATCACCTGTCCGACTCTCTGCGCCGCCGCGTATGCCGCTATCGCTGCCGCCCCAAGCCTGTTCAGGGTGGATTGAAGAATCATTCCGCCCAGAGCTGTGATAAAAAACTGCAGCGCCATCGGAATTCCCATTTTCAAAAGGCTCCCTGCACTTTTCACACGAAACGCCCACTCGCCCTTCCGAACCCGCAGCATGGAATACCGCGCAAACACATAGATTCCGCACAGAATTCCGGAGAGCAGCTGGGAAGCAACCGTTGCAACCGCCGCTCCATCTACTCCCATCCCGAAATCCCGAATCAATACAATATCCAGAATCACGTTCAGCACAGATGAGAATATGAGAAAATATAAGGGTGTACGGCTGTCCCCCACGGCCCGGGCTGCTGCTGAAAAAAAGTTATATGCCACACAGGCTCCAAAGCCCCAGAAAAAAATACGGGTATACAGCTCTGTCTCGCCATAGATTTCCTGCGGGATATTCATAAGCTCCAGCAAAAGCGGCAGATATCCCAGGAGAATTCCTGTCATCAACACAGAAAACATAACTGACACGTATGCCGCAACCGCGATATGATGTCTCAGCTCACTCTCCTTCTGGCCTCCATAGCATTGAGAAAAGATAATTCCAAAGCCGCTGGTCATTCCGATAGCCAGTCCCTGTACGCCAAATGTGACAATTCCCACGCTTCCTACTGCAGCAAGGGCATCCACACCCAGATATCTTCCTACCACCATCGAATCCACAATCCCGTATAAATTCTGAAACAGGTTTCCGATTAAAACAGGTATCATAAATTCCACAAGAAGCTTGGTAGGATTTCCTTTTGTCATATTCTGTGCCATACGCGATCCTTTCTGCCTATCAGCCTATCGCATGCATTTCCTCTTTCGTATCCTCATAGAGCTTCTGATAAACAGAAAAGTATTTATCGTACGCGCTCTGATGATCCGATGGTTCCGTCACATTTTTCACCTTTATGTAGTCTGTTGCTTCCCGCAGATCCCGGAACATGCCGACTGCCGTTCCCGCCGCGGCCGCCACGCCAAGAGACGTCGAATCATTGGCTGAGGCCTGTAAAGCCGCCACCGGCGTCTTCCACACATCTGCCAGGATCTGCTTCCACAGCGCAGAATTTGCCCCGCCTCCGATAATCCGGATCTGTCCGCTCTTTCCCTGCGCTTCAAACACTTTTAAAATGCTGTTCAGCGCATACGCGACGCCCTCAAAGGTCGCCCGCATAAAATGCGCCCTTGTGTGCGACATGGACAGTCCGAAAAACATTCCTCTTGCTTTGGCGTCAAAGATGGGGGAGCGTTCTCCATCCAGATAGGGGACAAAAATAAGGCCGTCGCTTCCCGGCGCTATTTTTCCGGCCAGCGCGTTAAATTCGTCCAGGTCCTGCGTTCCAAGTACGTTCATCACCCACTTCAGGGCTCCTCCCGCTGATTGCATGGTTCCAAACAGAGAGCTGTGGATTCCATCCAGGGACATGATATTAAAAATACGCTGTTCCGGATCCAGATACGGCTGCTCTATACACTGCGACAGCCAGGCGGTCGTACCCAGGGAGCAATAAATGTCTCCCGTATTTACATTTCCGGCCCCGATATCCGCACAGGCTCCGTCTCCGCCTCCCGCGATTACCGGAATGCCGGAAGGAATCCCCAGTTCCTTTGCCGCTTCTTCTGTAACATGTCCCACGATTTCCATTCCTGCATGAAGCTCCGGAAGCTTCTCCATCTCAAGCCCCAGCTCCCGATATACCGCGGCGTCATACGCTTTTTTGTGAATATTCATCAGCTCTCCATGGCTTGCGTCTGAATAATCCGTCGTATCGATGTTGCCGGTAAGCCGTGCCGTCAGAAAGTCCTTGGACTGCAGGAATTTTGCTGTCTTACGATAGATCTCCGGCCTTTCTTCCTTAAACCACAGCATCTTGCAGAGAGAAGAGCGGCTGTCCAGTACGTTTCCCGAAATTCGGTAAAGCTCCTCTTTTCCTATCCCTGCTTTTATCGCTTCAAACTGTGCGCCGGCCCTGGAATCCGAATGAATCAGGGCTGCATGGAGCGCCTTGCACTTCTCATCGACCGGGACACATCCCAGCATATGGCCGCTGACACCGATAGCCGCTATCCGTTTTCCCGCGTCCGGCTTCTGTTCCAGCAAAGCCTTTGTAGTTTTGCAGGCACATTTCCACCAGTCCTCCGGGTTCTGTTCGGAAATTCCCGGTTCCGGATGATGCGTATCATAATCGCATTTCGCCGATGCGTAAACTTCTCCGGTTTCCGTTACCAGAGACGTCTTTACACTGCTTGTTCCAATATCATAAGCTAAAATCAATTGACTTCCCATCTGGGTTCCTCCTTTATTCTAAAAACAACAGCAGGCGTACAGAACTCTGTACGCCTGCTGTCAGGTAGTGAAGGTTTCTATCGGTTACATTGCTTCCTGAAGAGTCCGCTCAATAATCTCGTTCTGCAGTTTGTAATCCAGATTTACAAAATATTCACAGTAGCCAGCAATCCGTACTACCAAATCCCGATGTTTTGCCGGTTCCTTCTGGGCTTCCTGCAGGGCTGTAGCATCTACATAATTGAACTGTACTTCTGCTCCTTTTTCTCTGATATAAGTTTCCAGAAGCCGAACCACCGCAGCCGTTCCCTCCTGATCCTTTACCAGAGACGGGCTTATCTTCACATTTAACGCAAATGCTCCTGTAATATCGTCTGTACTCAGTTTGAAAATCGAATTCAGCAACGCGGTCGGTCCATTGCTGTCTCTGCCCTGGCTCGGTCCCGCGCAATCGCTGAGCGCCTCTCCTTTCTTTCTTCCGTTGGGTGTGGCAGGCGTCAGTTCACCAAGCTCGATATGCAGATTGTAGCTGAACACATTGTTTACAAAACGGGCGTTATCCAGCTTATAAATCTCATTCTGCTTCCGCACCTGAGCGGAGTAGGTATTAAAGATCTTCGTCGCAATATCATCCACATAATCATCGTCATTTCCGAAGGTCGGCGCTTTCTCCAGCTTCTTTCTGAGAAGCTCATAGCCTTCAAAATCCGCGTCCATGGCCTCCGCAAGCTGCGCAAGGGTCAGATCCTGCTTTTCAAATACGAATTTTTTGATAACAGAGAGAGAGTCTGTAGCCGTTCCCAGTCCCTGGCCCATGATGGCGATGGGGCTTCCCATCAGGGTTCCGCCCTGGAAATAATCCAGTCCTTTTTCCAGGCAGCCTTCGACTAACGCAGACGCAAAGGGATCCTGACTTCCCTGCCGTTCTACTTTCAGGAAGTCTGCGCCAGCCTTTCCGCTGTTATCTACTTCCTGACGGAGCTCTGTCAGATATTCCTCCAGGAATTCGTCAAAATCTGCATACGTTTTGCCGCTTGCTGCCGCCGCATGCACCTGATCTGCCAGAATCTCCGGGAAGCTCAGCATACCTCCTGTCACCCAGTTTGCGTCTTTTCCTTCGATCATGATTTCTGTACAGCCCATGTTATAATAATTCCGTGCCGCCTCAAGGGGAACGCCTACACTCATCAGGTTCGGAATCCAGACACTGTCGTTCAGCACCAGAGGCTGGCCGCAGCCTGCCTTCACTGTACGAATAACCTCTTCATAAAGCCACTTCGGTGTTTTCTCCGGATTCAGACGAGCAGACATGTTCGGATAAGGCATTGCCAGAAATGTCATGACCTCCAGGCAAAGCTTTGTCAGCTCGTTGGCTCCGTTTTCGCCCTCTGTGGTAACGCCGCCCACGCACAGGCTCTGCACCGTACGCATCTTCGGCTCGTTCAGCTTCAGATAGAGCGCACACATCCACTCAAAGGCCTTTTCTTCCGTCAGTCTTCCTTCTTCCATATCCTTCTCATAGAAGGGATACATATACTGGTCGAAGCGTGCCAGAGAAAGAGCGGAGCCTCCCTCCAGGTTGCCGATAAGCTGGGTCAGCCATACCAGCTCCAGGGCCTCCACAAAGGTGTCCGGCTTTTCTGTGGAAACTTTCTTCATGATCCGGGCCATTTCCAGCAGTTCTTCCTTTCGAACGGAATCTGCTGTTTTTTCTGCCTCCGCTTCTACTGCAGCCGCGTACTTCCGGATATAATGGATCACTGCTTCCACCGCAATCTTGGTGGATTCATAGAAGACCTTTTTGTCCTCGTCCTGTGCCTTTTCCAGTTTCTCGTTGATTTCATCCAGAATGTCCTGATATCCGCGCTTTACCAGATCCTTATAATTCAGATTGGTATGGTTTGCAACCTTCCAGTTAATCTCATGCAGCGCGTCCGTCGTCTCTTTTCCGTAATCATAGGTAAAAGTAAGCTCCAGAACCTTGCCGACCTCATAGGGCTCATACTTTCTGTCTGCCCGCTCCTCATTCAGCGTCTTGATCAGCTTCTGAAGAATATCAAAGGGAATCGACGCGTCGTAATGGTCTCTGGCCATCAGGGAACCGAAACGCATCTTGCCGGAGTTCGCATTTTCCTCAAATGACATATTACCTTCTCCGTCACTCATGTGACTTCTGGACTCCCGTTCTTCCTGCTCGCCCCGTGTCGCCTCATGGGCGTCCAGGGCTTCCACAGCCATTTTATAATAATCTTCGTAGGTCAGCTTATTTCTCTCTTCGTCTACCGGCCACATACCTGTCACAGACCCAATGAGCTGCTCTGCTTCATAGATCGGGAGCTCTATATGATCCAGATGGTACGCAAAGCCCTTCGCGCGGCGGATTGCCGTAGGCTCGCCCTTGGTTGCCTTTATGGATGCAGCCATATTGGTATAAAGCAGCGTCTGCCGAAGTCCCGCGTCGTTTAAATCCTGTACCACCTTCCGCATGGCCTCGATTCTTTCTGTGCCGCGTCCCTTAATTTCTTTTACAGAACTGATTCTTGTCAAATCCCTCATCGTTTTTCCTCCTCTCAATCTGCATTCACCAGGCGTCCTCCCTGGCTCCAGATATAATTTTTCCATTCTGCTACTGTTTCGTTGGATGGCATCTCGAATTCTTCACTTTCGATGCCGATTCTCGCCGCCTTTGACACTCCCAGCTTATGATAAGGCAAAATCTCCGCCCCTTCTACGTCCGGAAGTTCCTTCGTCAGCTCCGCAATTTTGTTAAAATGATCCTCTGTATCATTCACGCCCGGAATAATCGGACAGCGAATTCGAAGCTTAGCACCGGAAGCATAAAGCCGTCTGATATTTTCTTCGACCTTACTGTTATCTCCGCCCACATATTTTTTGTAAACTTCCGGATCCGTCACCTTGTAATCAATTAAGAAAATATCCACATAGGGAAGTACCTCTTCATAGTATTCCCAGGGAAGGGTTCCATTGGTCTCCAGCGCCGTGTTCACGCCTTCCGCTTTCACTCCTTTTAGAATCGCTGTCGCGAATTCCCGCTGCATCAGGGCTTCTCCGCCGGATAAGGTAATTCCTCCCTCTCCTGTAAAATAATGCTTGTCACGGAGAAGCTGCTTAACTGCTTTTTCCGATGTAATCCGCTCGCCCAGGACCTCCAGGGCCTCTGCCGGACAGATTTCCACGCATTTTCCGCAAAACTGACAGAGCGTCCGGTCTACCTTATGTCCTTCCTCCGTAAAAGTATGTACCTTCTGCGGACAGACTGCTTCACAGCCTCTGCAGCCGATGCATTTGGATGCGTTATAGGAAAGTATCTGACGCAGAGGAATTCCCTCCGGATTATGACACCAGACACAATTCACATTGCACCCTTTCAAAAATATAGTCGTCCGAATTCCCGGTCCGTCGTGGATGGAAAATCTCTGAATTCCAAAAACAATTCCTTCTGCCATCTGAGCTCCTCCCTGCCCTATACTTCTACTTTGATATAATCCTTTTCCTCAAAGCTTCCGCCTTTGAAATCTGTCGCAAAGGTTCTGCCCGGAAGCTCACAGAGAATCGTCGCCTGCTCCTTATCCACTACAAACTGCGTTCCATGCAGTACGCCCGGCTTCAGCTTGACAAAGGTTCCCGCCGGTACCACGAATGCCTCGATACACTCCGGTCCAATTTCCCCGAAGCCCCAGCCCGCGTAAATAACGATGTCCGCGTCAATAGGAAGCAGGCCTTCGCAGGTATAATCGTGGTATTCATAATTGGTTATGATATTTTCTCTTTTCTTCACCTGGCAGATACATACGGAAGGCGGATTGTTGTTTCCCATGGGAAGGGTTAATGCATCCGGGAAAAACGCCGATTCGGTCCCGGCTCCAAAGCCCCAGCAATCCGGATGAAACATATCCACAATCTCTCCGTAGCTTCTGAAATTCTCTCTTGTAATGGGTTTTGCCTGAATGGTTCTCATCCGTGTTTCTCCTTCCTACAGACCTTTTATCTGATTCTTTCCCGGTGTATCGTAGGTTACGTTCAGATATCTTGCCGCTTCCTCCAGCGCTCTTGCGTAGGAGCCGTACATACCGCCTACATGATGGATATAGGGGCCGAATACCAGCTTCTCTTCCCACTGCTCCCAGTTATCCGTCTCAAACCATACGTAGGTTCCGGTGGTCTCCGGTCCGTCGGTAGCCTTTCCTTCTCCGGCAAACAGCACATATTCTCCGCCGATGCTGTCGAAGCGGCATACGGTAATCTCGCCCTTTTTCAGTTCCCAGCGTCCGTTGAACGCGTCGATTCCTGCCTTCTTCTCCGGATCCCGCAGGGAATAGGGGAAGGGTCCGCAATGCCATAACAGCTCCGCGTTATCGTTTTCCGGATGACGGATGGTCAGATCCGCAAAGAACTGTGCCGTGTCGCCCAGACAGCAGGCATTCATAATCGCCAGGGTTACTGCTCCGCTTACGTCTCCCTCGCAGGAAACCGGAAGTCCCCGATCACTCAGTTCACCGATACTGATACAGGGAAGTCCCTTCAGCTCTTCCATTCTGGTCCAGCACTCCATGGAAGCAGCGGTACAATCCTTTTCCCGAATCGCCTTTTCCATCGCCATGGTCATGGCACAGGTCCATACCACCTGTTCCTCGTTCATATTTCTTACGAACGCCATTCTGCCCTTGAACTCTTCTACGTATTTTCTGAGTTCCTCGCCGTTCTCTTCCACAATCTGCTTCGTATATCCGGCAATCGTCGTTATCGCGATCGGAACCAGCTGCACTCCAAACTTCTCCAGCAATTCCCCTTCATTGGAAATAACGCTCATGAACGGCTCCGGACGGCTTCCAATCTGCGCGATGCGAAGTCCCTTCATCGCTTTTACCGCCATTGCTGTGCGGATAAAGGTCTCATATCCATCTGTAAATTTCTTACTTTTTGCGGGACTATTCACAATATAGCTGAATTTCACGCCGCTCCGGCTCAGCACCTTAGTCGCCGCGATGATTCCGCACTGGGTATCTCTTCCTCTGCTGACATCGGTATTCGGGATGGTATCCCGCGGTCCCCATACAAGGGTCGGAACCTGGAACTGAGAAGCGATTCCTGCCGCTACGCTTTCCTCGCCAAAGTCACAGAACGGAAGAAACAGTGCATCGATTCTCGCATCCTTAAATTTATCTACAGCCTTTTTTACGGTCTCATATTCAAACGCAATTCCATTCTCACATAAATCGTCAATATCTACAATCTCTACTGCATCCGGGCGGATTCCCCTGATGACTTCCATAAAAATATCTTTCTGCTCCTTGGCCGCTTCCATCGGAAGGAAGAAACGCTTAATGGGGGCCACGCCCAATACTAATTTTTTCATACCCCTATCTCCTTTTCGCCTTTCGCTCTGTCACAACTCTTTTTATTTTAAAACGGAGACACCCACAGGGGTGTCTCCGTTTCCGCCTCGTTCTTTTCTCTATTCGGTTTTTTCAGTTCTTTTCCTTACTGCGCCATTCCGTTCTCTTCGTAATAGGTAAGGAACTCATCTACGTTGGAAGAATCAATATAAGAAGCTCCAAAGGTCAGATCCTCTGTGTCGGACGGTTTCATCTCGCCGCTCTCCAGCTTCTGGATTCTTGTAAGTACTGCATCTGCGTAATCATTGGAATTCTGATATGCGGACGCCTGGATGCTGCCTTCCTTGATGGCCTTGCAGCCCTGGTACAGTCCGTCGATACCGTATACCAGAACGTGATCCTTGTCTGCCGTCATACCTGCGCCGCGCAGCGCCTCGATTGCGCCCAGGGCCATATCGTCATTCTCAGAGATAACGCCGTCAATCTTATCGCCGTAAGCGGTAATCCAGTCCTCCATACAGGTCATCGCGTCTGCCTTCTGGAATTTCTGGAACTTCTCTGCCAGAACTGTAATATCGTCACGGCCTGCCTCTTCCAGTGCCGCATGGAAGCCTTCTCCTCGGAGAACGGAGCCTGAATAACCTTCCACGCCGCGGAGGATTACAATATTCGCATTCTCAGGAAGCTGCTCAGCTGCTTTTTTTGCTGCCAGATATCCCAGGTCATACTCCGAACATACCCAGGTGGATATCACGTCATGATTCTCTTCGATATCAATCGCATACATTACAACACTGGTTCCGCTGTCCATCAGCTTCTTGAAAGCATCTACCTGAGCTACATTTCCTGAATAGAGAACCAGGCCATAATCTCCGGCAATCTGAATCTGCTCCAGACACTCCAGTCCCTTTGCGTCGTCGTTTTTAGTATCAAACAGATCTATGGTATAGCCATTTTCCTTTAACTTTTCCTGTGCTGTCACCGCCGTCTGATGATGCCATGCGTCAGACTGGTTACATACCCACGCAATCTTCGTTCCCGCCAGCTCCGCTGCCGCGCCAGAACCTCCATCCTCTGTGGTGGCTGCCGCTGTGTCAGAGGATGGAGTCTCACTCTTTCCTCCACAGCCTGCCAGCATACCGATTACCATAACTCCTGCTAAAAGTAACGCAATTCTCTTTTTCATACTCTTCCTCCTTTATGATGATGTACGTTTTGAACGGGTGAAAGTATCCAGACCTACAGCAAGAACTATTACGAGGCCATTTACCACCTGCTGCATATATGAATTCACTCCCATCAGGTTCAATATATTATTAATGATACCAATTACAACCGCACCGATAACCGCTCCCCACGCATTACCGGTACCTCCCGCGAAACCGATACCACCAATAACCGCCGCTGCAATTCCCTGGCCCTCATAGCCCTGCGCTCCTGCCGGAGTTCCCGCGTTAATTCGGGAGCAGTATACAATTCCTGCCAGGCCTGTGAAGGCGCCTGCAACCAGATAAGCCAGAATGGTATATTTACGAAGATTGATACCGGAAGCTCTGGCTGCTTCCCGGTTGCCGCCTACCGCATAGAAATTACGTCCCAGACGCGTTTTATCCAGAATCACCCAGAAGATAACCGCGCAAACCATCATGATAATGACCGGGTTCGGGATGGGTCCCACATATCCCTGTCCAAGTGCCTTGAAATTCTCGCCTGTTTCGGAGATTGTCATACCGTCTGTCAGCAGGTAAACTGCTCCACGTACAGACATCTGCATACCCAATGTCGCCACAAATGGCGGAATATTGAAATAAGCTACAATGATACCAGAGATCAGGTTAATCACCACGCCTATCAGGATTGCCACAATCACCGCCAGAATCAAAGATCCGGTTCCCACATATACAAATATGGAAAGGCAGCCCGCAAATACCAGCGTGGACGCCGCAGCCAAATCCAAGTTGCCTGAAATAATACAGACAGACTCTGCGAAAGCAAGCAGTGCATATACCGATACCTGGCGAAGAATATTGATAATATTATCTACCGTCAGAAACCTGTCATTGATAAATGCACAAATAATCATAAAAACCAAGGTAATAACATAAATACTGTATTGTGTCACAAAATTGACAGCCTGCTTACTGTTTATTTTCGCCATTCTAGTGTCCTCCTGTCGCCAGTTGCATAACGCTTACCTGACTGATATCTTCATTTTCCAGTTCCCCTTTGATCTCACCCTCTGCCATAACGTAAATCCGCTTACACATACCAATCAGCTCCGGCAGCTCGGACGAAATCATAAGCACAGCCATTCCTGCCTCAGCCATTTCATTCATCAGTTCATAGATTTCATATTTGGCTCCCACATCAATGCCTCGCGTGGGCTCATCCAGTATCAGAACCTTCGGATTCGACATCAGCCACTTTGCCAGCACCAGCTTCTGCTGATTTCCGCCGGAAAGCGTGTAGGCATCCACATTCATACTGTTCGCCTTGATTCGAAGGCGTTTGAAATAATCCTGTACCTGTTCCTTTTCCTTTTTCTTATTAAGAAAGCCAGCTTTGCAGAGACTTTTCAAGTTTGGAAGTGAAATATTTTCTTTGATACTTCTACAGGGGATAATTCCGTATTTTCTTCTGTCCTCGGTAGCCATCACCAGACCGTTGTTAATTGCCTCCTTCACCGTCATGCTGGTGTAGGTTTTTCCATCCAGTACCAGCTCCCCTGACTCAAAGGGATCCAGGCCGCAGATAGCGCGTACGGTTTCGGTTCTTCCTGCTCCTACCAGTCCGGCCATTCCCACGATTTCTCCGGCCCGCAGCTTCAGGTTAATATTGCGGCTGGTTCTTCCTGCATTCAGATCCTTTACTTCCAGCAGGACTTTCCCGGGTTCTCCCTTTTTCACCGGGTAGATATTCTCCACCGCCCGGCCTACCATCGCGGAAATAACCTTCTTTTCATCGAACTCACTGATCGGTCCTGTCTGGACGCTGTGGCCGTCTCTCATAATCGTGATATAGTCGCTGAGTTCAAAAACCTCTTCCATTTTATGGGAAATATAGATCACAGCGCAGTTGTTTTTCCGAAGCTCATGAATCTTTGCAAACAGTCTTTCTGACTCATGCTGTGTCAGGGAGGAGGTCGGCTCATCCATGATTACGATGTTCGCGCCCTTATTGGTCGCCTTTGCAATCTCAATCATCTGCGCGTCTGAAATGGGAACCTCTGCCATTATCGTCGTCGCTTTTACATGGATACCTTCCCTGTCCAGAAGCTCCTGCGCTTCCCGGTTGATTTTCTTCCAGTCTACCAGTCCCAGCTTGGTCGTCGGATGATGGCCCAGACACAGGTTTTCCGCTACCGTAAGTCCCGGCACATAGACCAGTTCCTGAAAGATCATGGCGATTCCCAGCTTCTCCGCCATACCCGGAGAGGTGATATTTTCTACCTTTCCATGTACCGCGACGGTTCCCTCGTTCGCCTTGTGCATTCCGTTGATTACTTTCATCAAGGTCGATTTTCCGGCTCCGTTCTCACCTACGAGAGAATGAACCGTACCCTTCTTTACCCCGAAGCTTACATGATCCAGAGCTTTCACGCCCGGAAATGTTTTTGTTATGTTGGACAGCTCCAATGCATATTCTTCACTCATAGGCGCTCCTTACTCCATTGTAAAAATCACTTTATATGCTTCCCGTTTCTTAATCATTTCCACGCCCTTTTCCGCTTCATCAATCGGCAGTACATGGCTGTAGAATTCTTTCGGGTCTACTTTTCCTTCTCTGATTAATTCTAATATTTCCTCATGCTGACGGTGCTCATGATAAGGCCAGTTCAGCATCTGGAGTCTTACATTGTTCGGTAAATCCTGCAGATCCAGTGTGGAATGTCCTTTATGCAATACGCCGTAGATACCTACCAGTCCGCCCGGAACCAGGAACTTTGCTCCCTGTTTGATGATGTCTACGCTTCCTACCGCATCCACTACTACGTCAAATCTTCTATCTCCTATCGCTTCCTCTACATTTTCTGTATGGGAATTTACTGTCATGTCTACCTTTGCCAGGTTTTTAATACGAGCCAGTCGCTCGTCGTGATGTCCGATATTTCCTACCCATTCTGCTCCCAGACATTTCGCGAAAATCGATAAGCCCAACGCTACAGCGCCATCTCCGAAAATCAATACCCGGGAACCCTTTTTCACGCCGAAATTTTTCAGCGCACTGTAGTTTTCCTTCAGGGTCAGAATCATAACCGCATCCGGATCTGACATTCCTTCCGGAATCGGTTTCGTCAGGAAATCGATGGGGTCATCCAGATTCTTTGTAAATTCATACTCTGATTTTAAGCCATCCTCAAAAATCGCCTGTGCGTCAAAGGTCACGCAATAGCCGTTCATGCCGCCCCAGTTATTGTGGTAGCCCTCTACCGGAAGGCCGATGGGACAAGTAACCCGATCACCTACCTTATAATTCCGGACCTTGCTTCCCACTTTTTCGATGACGCCGACACCCTCATGTCCCACCAGCGTCGGATACTCAATCGGCATCTCGCCCACGCTTCCATAACCGATAATTTTCAGGTCTGTGCTGCTGCAAAGACCGCAAGCCGTCACGCGTACCAGACATTCATAATCATCTGTAATGTCCGGAGCCGGAACCTCTACCACTTCTACTGTTCCATCCCCCTTGGCACACACCGCTTTCATCTTTTTCATATCGTACCTCCTTTTTGTTTTTTTGTTTTCCTGTCTTTTTGTTTTTCTAAGGTTATTATATGGTTCTTTCTTCAGTTTGTCAATATAGTTAGTCAATTAAATTGTCTAATTCATCAGTTTTACTAAATATCTGCGCATATTTTGTGCATATTTTCTAATCCACTTTGATTATCCTTCTTTATTTTATTTTAATTTCTGTTTGATTTCTTTTTAGTTTGTCAACTTTGTTATTTTTTTGTTGACTTTTTTCACATCTGAGTGGATAATAAAAGAAACAACAGGTTATATTCCTTGAAGAAAGAGGATTCTGCTATGAAAAAACCCATTGGAGCAAAACCCGGCGATCTGCGCCGCCAGAATTATCAGGCCATTTTACAGCTTTTCCGGGATAAGGACCAGCTTGCTGTACGTGATATCATGGAAGTCGTTTCCCTCAGTAAAACAGCTATCACCAACATCCTTACTAATTTAATCGAGATGGGTACGATCCATTCTATCGGGAAAGGCGATTCCACCACGCAGGGAGGGAAAAAGCCGGAGCTTTATGCACTGAATCCCAATTACAGATATTCCATGACGGTATTTTTTTCTCAACACTCCTGCTTTTGCCAGATTTATAATTTGAATTATAACTGCATCGCCGAGCTGTACCAGAAAAGCGAATCCGGAACGGAATATACCTATCCCGAGGCTCTCTCTGTCATGGTTGCCCAGATACAGACGCTTTTAGCACAGACCCGCCTTACGGAAGATCAGTTATGCGGCATCGTGTTCCACTGCCCGGGTATTGTTCTCAGTCAGGAAGGAATTATATCCCGGCCGATTCTGGATCCCGGCTGGCCCTCCAATCTGCATGTGATCGAAGATTTGCGGCGGCTGCTTCCGTTTTCCGTCCCTTTCTATCTGGATAACTCAAGCCGTTACTACGGCTATTATGAATTATTAAATCATCCCATCCGACGGACGCAGAATATTGTAACCATCTTTTCCAGCACTACTGTCGGAGGCAGTAATATCCGTATGGGACATCTGAACCACGGGCTTACCGGACTGGTGGGAGAGTACGGACATATCACGACGGATTATACCTTCGCAAGGCGCTGCAAATGCGGAAATTATGGCTGCTTTGAGACCGGCGTCGGTACCGATTATGTCATTCCCCGGATCCAGAAGGAGCTGAAATTACACACACAGTCCTTGCTGAAGCAGGATATTTCCTCCCTCACCATGCATGACATCTTTCTGGCTGCCAACGCCGGCGATCATTTTGCCCAGAAGCAGTTGGATTTTCTTATCCAGCAATTTTCCATCCTGCTCTATAACCTGCAGATTGCCTATGACCCCAACGAGATTATCATTCAGGGAGAATACGCCGAATCCGAAGGGTATTTTCAGGATAATCTCCGCAAGACGATTCAGCTGCTCTCTCTGCATAACATTCAAAATGAAGTAAAACTCACCTTCAGCTTTTCCGGCAGAGGATCCACGCCGGAATTCTGCCTTCCCTATGCTATGATGGGCGCGTCTCTTTTCTGCTTTGATCGGTATTTCAGTCAGCTGGATTTTCATCTGTAAAAAGAGTACGCATCTTTGCAAGCTCTGCTTGTTTTTATGGAATAAGGGCGCCGCAAAATCACAAATTAGATTTTGCGGCGCCCCTTCTTTCAATCCTTTCCAGCTTCCGTTAAAACGGAACTTTATCCGGATCATTTCCGTCAGCAAAGCCTTCCAAAACATCAAGCTTTCTCATATCTTCTTCTGCAATTTCAAAATTCTCAACCTCCAGATTCGCCCGCATTCTATCTTCATTCACGGATTTTGACAGCGGCAGGAAGCCATGCTGCAGATTCCATTTAATGCAAATCTGTGCCGGTGTTTTTCCATAGTGCTCTGCCATCTCGGAAAGCTCCTTCGAATTCAATAATTTTCCATTTCCCAGAGGACTGTACGCTTCCAGCAGGATCTGATGCTCTCGGCACAGAGAGACGATATCTGCCTGAACCATTCCCGGATGGAGCTCCAATTGGTTTACCATAGGAATTACCTCTGCATCTAAAAGCGGCGTCAGGTGATTTCTTCGGAAATTCGACACGCCAATCGCCCTTACTTTCCCCGACTTATACAGATCGGTCAGAGCTTCCCAGGTTTCTCTGTTTAACGCTTCCCAGCAACGATACTGATTCGGAGACGCAGGCCAGTGGATCAAATATAAATCCAGATAATCAGTCTGTAAATCTTTTAATGTTTTTTCAAACGCTCTAATTGTCCGTCCATATCCGCGATCGCTATTCCAAACTTTTCCGGTCAGAAAGAGCTCTTCCCTCGCAATCCCTGAATTCTTAATACCGTTTCCCACGCTCTCCTCATTTCCGTATACCATTGCAGCATCGATATGATGATATCCCAGTCTGATCGCTGTTTCAACGGCCTTTTCACAGGTTTCCCCATCCGGCGTTTTCCAGGTTCCGTATCCGATTTCCGGGATGCTGACTCCATTTCTTAATTCATAATTTTTCATACGCGTGTTCTACTCCTTTCATTGCTTCATACACTTCATTAAACCTTGTTTTTGCCGCATGATATTCTTTTCGATGCTGTAAATCCGGCTGCTGTATATATTTTATTTTCTGAAATCGTTCTATGGCAGAAAAATCCTTAAAAATTCCTGCTCCAACTCCTGCATTTACCGCTGCTCCCATGGCTCCGGCCTCATCCAGAAGCTCCGGAACGATGATTCGGGTCTCCCATACATCTGCCATGATTTTCCGCCAGATTTCTCCTTTTGCCCCACCTCCCAGCACGGTTATTTCCTCTATGTGCATCTGTGTCTTCAGGATATCCAAAATGAGCGAAAGATTATAGATCACACCTTCCACTGCACTTCTAATCATGTCATTTCTTGTGGTATCTGCCTGGATCCCATAAAAACAGCCTTTGGCGTCCGGATCCCACCTGGGCGCCCTCTCCCCCAGCAGATAAGGAAGAAAGGTTACTCCTCCCGCGCCCGGACTGCTTTTTTCTGCTTCCCGATTCATCTCTTCATAAACAGAGCCTTGCCCTTCCTTTTTTTCGGGATTCAGGAAACCCTTAAGCCAGCTGTAGGAACCGCCTGCGTACTGCATGGTTCCGTTCGGGGCATATAAACCGGGAACCATATGTGCCCAGGTTACGGTACGCATCTGGGGATCCAGAAGCGGCTGTTCGCTGGTGGTTGTAATCCATGCGGATGTTCCCATACAGCAAAATGTCTTTCCACTGCTGACCGATCCAGCTCCCACATTCGTAGCCACTCCGTCTCCCGCGCCTATGATTACCGCTGTTTCCTTTGTAAGCCCGGTCTGCCGCGCCGCTTCTTCTGTGATTTTTCCCGCACAAAACGTGGACGGCTTCACATCCGGCAACTTACTTCGGTCGATTCCCGATAATTTCAGAAGCTCCTCTGACCAATCCAGCCTTTTTAAATCGAAAAAACCACAGCCATTTGCATCCGAATAATCCGTACAAAATACTCCCGTTAATTTTTGCACCATAAAATCCTTTGCATTCAACATCTTATACGTATTCCGGTATACTTCAGGCTCATGCTTTTTCACCCACATCAGCTTCTGGATGCCGTAAGACGCCGTATTCCGATGCCCCGTTATCTGATAATATTCCCACTGACTGATTGCTTTTTCGATTTCCTCCGCTTCCTGCTGCGCTCTCTGATCGGCCCAGATAATGGATGGACGAAGCGGTTTTCCTTCCCTGTCCACACACAGGCAGCCCATCATCTGGCCGCTGAAGCTGACTGCCCGGATTCGTTCCGGCTGAATGCCCGTACGCGCCAGAAGCTTTCTGGTCGAAGCACAAAATGCGCTCCACCAATCTTCTGCGTCCTGCTCCGCCCAGTTTCCGTTATAGTAGTGAACCGGATAGCTTTCTATTTCAGAATCCACCAGTTCTCCTTCCGTTGTAAAAAGAGTGGCTTTATCTCCGGATGTTCCCAAATCATGTGCCAGCAGATACTCTTTCATTCTAGTTCTCCTTTTTTCGCTCCGCATCAAATTCTTCTAAAATTTTCAGCGTACTGCTTGTTCCTATCCGTTCTGCGCCGGCATCCAGCATCATTTTGCAGTCCGCCCAGGAACGGATTCCGCCTGCGGCCTTTACCTTTATCTCATCACCAACGGTTTGTTTCATTAATTTTACCGCTTCTACAGTTGCTCCGCCCGGACCAAATCCCGTGCTTGTTTTTACAAAATCCGGCTTTACCTCTTTCGCAATTTTTGCTATCTGGATAATTTCCTCTTCTGTGAGATAGCAGATTTCGAAAATTACTTTTGAAATAACCCCTGCACTTCTGCATACCCCTACAATTGCTTCCATTTCTTTCCGGATATAATTGTAATTTCCGTTTTTTACTTCTCCCACATTTAATACGTAATCAATTTCATCTGCGCCATTTTTGATAGCTTCCTGTGTTTCATGCACTTTTTCTTCTATGGTAGTCTGTCCCAATGGGAATGATATGGCAGCCCCCACATGAATATCTGTTCCCTCAAGCAGCTTATGGCACAATGCAGTCGGACCTGAATTAATTGCCACCATCGCGCAATGATTCTCTTTTGCCTCGTCGCAAAGCTTTCTGAATGCCGCCTCATCTGCATATGCTTTTAAATTTGAATGATCAAACGTGCGGCACAGCTCTTCCCTTGTAATAGTTTCTCCCGTATACATGTCTTCTCCTTTTCTTGCATTGTTATTATGTTACTACATAGTAATATAGCATACTCACACTAAAATAGCAAGTAAAAAAGAATGTGCCATTGGCACATTCTCGCGCCGAGGCGCGGTTGCTTCAGCAACCATCTACCGCTGCGCCGAGTGCGCATCTTTGCAAGCTCTGCTTGCTTTCATGGAATAGGGAATTCTATCGGAATTTCCTATTCCATTAAAAGGACGGGAGTTTTTCCGCTCCCGTCTTTATCATGCTTATCCTGTTCTTATGCCTCGTCGATGGCCTTTCCGATATCGCTTCTGCAGAAGGCCTTTTCAAAGCTTACCAGCTTCACTGCCTCATAGGCGTTGGCACGTGCCGTCTTCAGATCCGGACCTACCGCCGTAACGCCCAGGACTCTGCCGCCGTTTGTCACAATCTGTCCGTCTACCTGCTTAGTTCCCGCATGGAACACATAGTAGCCGTCCTTATTCTTGAAGTTCTCCAGTCCGTGAATGGGGAAGCCCTTCTCATAGGATACCGGATAACCGCCGGAAGCCAGCACCACGCAGACTGCCGCGTTGTCCTCGAATTCCAGCTCGATCTGATCCAGGGTGCCGTCCACACAGGCCTCGAACACATCCACAATATCCGTCTTCATCCGGGGCAGGACTACCTGGGTCTCCGGGTCACCGAACCGCGCGTTGTACTCCAGTACCCGGGGGCCCTTCGGGGTCAGCATCAGGCCGAAGAAAATGACGCCCTTAAATTCTCTGCCCTCCGCAGCCATGGCGTCCACGGTCTTCTGGTAAATATGCTCCCTGCAGAACTGGTCTACCTCTTCTGTATAGAAGGGGCTGGGTGAAAAGGTTCCCATACCGCCTGTATTCAGCCCCTGATCCCCGTCCAGGGCACGCTTGTGATCCTGGGCAGAGGTCATGCATTTGATGGTCTTGCCGTCCACGAAGCTTAAGACGGAAACCTCCCGACCGGTCATAAATTCCTCGATGACCATCTGATTGCCTGCGGAGCCGAACTGCTTGTCCAGCATAATCGTCCGCACGCCTTCCTTTGCTTCTTCCAGATTATTACATATCAGAACGCCTTTTCCCAGAGCCAGCCCGTCTGCCTTCAGGACAATGGGGAATTCCGCTGTCTCCAGATAGGCAAGCGCCTTTTCCGGATCGTCGAAATTCTCATAAGCCGCGGTAGGAATCCCGTATTTCTTCATCAGATCCTTGGAGAAGGCCTTGGATCCCTCCAGAATCGCCGCATTGGCCCGGGGTCCGAAGATACGTAAGCCCTCTTTTTCAAAGACGTCCACGATGCCGCCCACCAGCGGATCGTCCATGCCGACTACGGTTAAATCAATCTGCTGCTCCTTTGCGAAGGCAGCCAGCTTTTCAAATTCCATGGCTCCGATGGGAACGCACTCCGCGTACTCCGCGATACCCGCGTTGCCCGGCGCGCAATATATTTTATCAGCTTTCGGGCTCTGGGCGATTTTCCAGCAAAGAGCATGCTCACGTCCGCCTGAACCAACGACTAAAATCTTCATAGGTTATGCCTCCTTATTGGCGAGCATGTCAATAGCCTTCGGCAGCAGAATCCACTCTGCCTCCTCCATGACACGCCGCTGCAGAATCTCCGGTGTATCTCCTTCTTTTACCTCCACGGCCTTCTGTAAAAGGATGGGGCCTGTGTCGGTTCCCTCGTCTACGATATGTACGGTGGCTCCCGTCACCTTTACGCCCCGCTTCAAGGCCTCCTCATGCACCTTCAGTCCATAGAAGCCGGTGCCGCAGAAGGACGGGATCAGGGACGGATGAATGTTGATGATACGTCCCTCGTAGGCACGGATGATTTCCTTCGGAATCACCACCAGACAGCCTGCCAGAACTACCAGATCCGCGCCGCAGTCCTGCAAAGCCTTCAGAAGCGCCGCGTTAAAGGCCTCTGTGCTGCCGCATTCCTTCCGGGAAATGCAGACTGCGGGAATTCCATGCTTCTTCGCCCGCTCCAGAGCGTAAGCCTTCGGATTGTTGCTGATGACGGATACGATCTCTGCATTCCGGATCCTTCCCGCGTCTACCGCGTCCAGGATCGCCTGCAGGTTCGTGCCGCCGCCGGATACCAGAACTGCGACTTTTAGCATAAGGTCACTCCCTTTTCACCTGCTTCGATCTGACCCAGGATGTACGGCGTCTCGCCTGCCGCGCGGACTGCGGCTACGCACTTGTCCACGTCTGCCGGATCTACAGCCATAACCATACCGATACCCATGTTGAAGGTATTGTACATCATCTGCTCCTCGATGCGGCCATCCTCACGCAGCATATGGAAGATTGCCGGAATCTCATAGCTGTCCTTCTTAATCACGGCACGCACGCCCTCCGGCAGCATACGCGGAACATTCTCGTAGAAACCGCCGCCTGTGATGTGGCTGCAGCCCTTGATGGTCACGCCTGCTTCCTTTACGGTGCGCAGAGCCTTCACGTAAATCTTGGTCGGCTCGATCAGCGCCTCGCCCAGGGTTCTGCCCAGGCTCTCAAAATATGTATTCAGGTACTCCTCCTTCATGGTAAATACCTTTCTTACCAGAGAGAAGCCGTTGCTGTGTACGCCGGAGGAAGCCATACCCACCAGTACGTCGCCCGGTTTGATGGATGCGCCTGTGATCAGATCCTTCTGATCTACCACGCCTACAGCAAAGCCGGCCAGGTCATACTCGTCTACCGGATAGAAGCCCGGCATCTCAGCGGTCTCGCCGCCGATGAGCGCTGCTTTAGACTGACGGCAGCCCTCTGCCACGCCGCTTACGATGGTAGCGATTTTCTCCGGGATATTCTTTCCGCATGCGATATAGTCCAGGAAGAACAGCGGCTCGCCGCCTGCGCAGGCAATGTCGTTTACACACATGGCAACGCAGTCAATCCCTACGGTATCATGCTTATTCATCAGGAACGCCAGCTTCAGCTTGGTTCCTACGCCGTCGGTTCCGGATACCAGCGTGGGCTTCTCCATGTTCTTGAATGCTTCCATGGAAAACGCGCCGGAAAATCCGCCGATACCGGTCAGTACCTCGGGACGCATGGTCCGCTTAATATGCTCCTTCATCAGTTCTACAGACTTGTAACCCGCTTCAATATCTACACCTGCGTTCTTATAATCCATTTTATTATCCTCCTAGTATGAGCACTTGGCGAGGTGTTTTCGAGCCTAGTGCGAATCTACACCTGGACACTTAATGAATGCAAGCGGCACGCGCCGCATGAATTTAGTGACCATGGTGGGGCCTACAGTTTTTAATAATTCTTGTATCCTACCTCTTTCAGCCGCGCGTCCTTCTTCTCTACCTGATTTTTCAGATCCTCGGAATAAGCTTTCAGTCTCGCCAGCAGCTCCGGATCGGAAGTCGCCAGAATCTTCGCTGCCAGAAGACCTGCGTTGACGCCGCCGTTAATCGCTACGGTTGCAACCGGAATTCCGGAAGGCATCTGTACGATGGAATACAGGGAATCTCTTCCGCCCAGGGATGTGGTGTGCATGGGAATACCGATAACCGGCATGGGGAAAATCGCCGCGCACATACCCGGAAGATGAGCTGCCATACCGGCGCCTGCGATGATGACCTTGAAGCCCTTCTCCTCCGCGCTCTTCGCGTACTCAAAAAATACATCCGGCTCCCGGTGCGCGGAGATGATCGTCATCTCAAACTCCACTCCAAGCTGCTCCAGCACATCCGCTGCCTTCTTCATGATCGGCATATCGGAATCGCTGCCCATCACAATACCAACCTTAGCCATAACTCTGAACCTCCTTCGTTCTTCTGTTCAGAATCAGGAAATAATTTCCCGACTGAACTCTGCTTTGTTTTCAATAAGTATTGATTAGTCTTTCTTATAAATAGCTTATTTTACTTTTGTTTTACTTATAAATCCAGTTTACAGGGTATCACACACTCTGTCAACACCTAAACCCTACAAAATTTTGTGAATCAAACTCTTATTTTCTACCTTTCATCAAAGGGCCGGTTCAGCTCCTCCGTTCCCGGCAGCACAAACCGTCCGCCTGCAATGAGAGGAATCCGGCTTCCGTCCGGCCTTACCACCTCAATCCGATCCAGCTCGTCATAGGGAATCGTAATGTCCGTATGGCAGTTGAAATACGCCTGGGACACGTCGGTTTTCCGAAGCAGGGAGCACTCATTATCCCGGGCAATGATTTCCTTGCCGTCCGGATTGTATACCGGATTGTCCTCGGCCCAGGAATAGCAGGTGTCGCCCACGGCGAAATGGGGACCCATTTTCTCGGCAATCAAAATCGGCAACTTCGCCCCGATGTCGTACTGCTTCGCCACCATATAAGCTGTGGTATTCGTACCGATAGCGAACTCGCCCAGAGGCAGGGTCTCATGGTTGAACAGGACATTTGCCCGGATAAACTGCTTATTCTCCGCCTCATCCGCAAAGTTCCGGCAGGTATAAGCTGTGATTTTACCATCCTCAAAGGTGAGCTCCAGATCCGCGTACCGGAATTCATTCAGATACACCTGGCTCACATGAAGAGTTCCGTGGGTTCCCTGAAGCTTCGGGGAGGTAAACACCTCTCCCACCGGAATATTTACATCCGCCACACAGTTTTCGAAGATAGTCTCCTTCTCCCGGTCCGCTGGCTGCCACAGCTGTACATACATCTCTGTACGGTTCTCTCCCGCGCCCTTGATATAGACAGCTTCGCCCTCGTCCAGAGCGTCGATCAGCTTCTGCTGGATGCCCTGATAGAGATGATAGTCCAGGTTATTGATTTTCACGATTTCCCGGAAAATCTCTTCGTAGTTGCCGCCAATCTCCGGAATGGGCCAGGCAATAATCGTAAAGCTGCGCTCGTCGCCGGGGATATAATGGTTCACCATCTGACCAGTCTCGCTGTTATAGGACACCATCAGAGCCTGCTGCTTCTCATCGAAATGCAGGGCCGTCTGACAGGTCTCTGGCATAAACGGATGCTCGCCGAAAATCTCCATCACCGCCGGTCCCGCGTGGACAGCCGCCAGCTCCTGATATTCCTCGTAAGCGCTGTGGAGCACGCTTAAGCGGCGCTCGTTCAGCTTCTTATCCAGATACAGGGCCATGTCCTCTTTGTGGTCAAATTCATACTGTCTGGACGGCTTCGTGCTTCCGTAACCCGGATTGCCCTGGGGCCGCCGGTTGATGCTGTGACTGGCCTCCCGGTAAATGACGCTTCGAAGACCCATTTTCTCAAACTGGCTGATGGCTGCCTTTACCACCCGTTCAAAGCCCAGGGAATAACGGATGTTCACCGTCTTCTTTTTGCTCAGGTCGATGCCTGCAGCCACGAAGCCCATCCGGTAGCCTTCGGTAAAAGTGGAGGCCATGGCGTCGATCTCACTCTGGGACAGTCCCGCCAGGAAATGGCTCACGCCCAGCTCATTTTCTGTAATATACTCGCCGAAGCGGTACAGATAGCGCGGATCACTGAGATCGGAGCCGCAGATAATCTTCTCCGCAAAATCAAGCGATGGATCCAGCTGCTCCCGAATCCGGTCGGGAATGAAAATGTCGCAGTAGTCGCTCATATGCCAGTAGATGATTTCCTTCAGGCTTTCGACAGAGGGCGTCTCCTCCTCAAAAGCATTGTAAAGCTCGATAAACAGCTCCGCAGTGACGGTCATATCCGTAAGTCGGCCCTCCACTGCCCAGATAAGCATGCCCCGCAGCTCCGTGTATACAAAACTCAGAATCTGGCCGTAGCCCCCGCCAAGCTCTGCCACTGCCTTCGCCGGGTTCGCGTAGCTCTCTTTGTACGCCCCGCCTGCCACGTCCCCGTAGAGACGGCGATTCTGCTCCTGAAGCTCTGCAAGGCTCATGCGCTCCGGTTTCCCCGCTTCCACGTCCGCCCGGTAAGCATCCATTTCCAACAGGAAGTCCGCCATCTTCTCAAAATACGCGTAAAATGGAGCCGACACGGTCTTTTCCTGCTTCATCGCCCGTATCCGCTCCATCGCAAGCTCATAACGCTCTTTGATTTCTTCCATCGAAAAGTGCCTCCTTATATATCGTGGGATTTCCATCCCACTTTTATGCTCATACCGTTGCGGGTACCAAAGTCTTCCATCCACTCATGAGCAAGCTCATGTGGATTCCGACCTTTGTACCCTGGTATCGCTACATCCCAATCACGCATACGACCGCCCACAGAATGAACAGCAGGCCGTCCAGCACCACGCCCACCTGGGAGGAGATCATGTAGACATCCTCCTCCTGAAAGCCCCGGATCGCCAGGACGAAGCCTGCGGCGCTGGCCATCATGGCAAATATGCCCAAAAGCCCCACGACGCTTCCGGCCTGTCCCGCCATCCGGAAAGCCAGTGACAGGGAGACTGCTGTCAGAATCAGCGCCACCCCGCCGCAGGCCACCGAAAGAAGACCCTGCTTCGTATGCTTTTTATCGGTAAATTTATAACTTCTTCTCGCCATTTTTCTTTCTCCAGATATGCCAGAACACCACAAACATCAGGTAGCCGATGGCTCCCCCGATGGTGTTCAACAAAAGATCATCCACGTCGAAGCAGCCTACCCGTAAGATAAGCTGAAAGGTCTCTGCCAGAAGACTCGCCAGAAACGCCAGAATGATCGTGCGCTCCGGCCTTTGCATGGACGGGAATAAGAGCGGTACGGCGAAACCCAGAGGAATCCCCATGGCCACATTTCCCCAGATATTAATCAGCACCGCCGCTGTCCCCAGCACGTCCCGGTGCATCAGAAATCGCTTAATTTCCCGAAACAGAACCAGATTATACCGATAATCCGGACTGACATCGGTTCTACCGTAAGCCTCGGAAAAAAACATAAAATAGATCAGGCACGCCAGATATATCATCAGCAGCGCCCGTCCTATTCTCCTCAGTCTGTCTCTGGAATCTTTTTTCATGCTGCCCGTCTGTCCACCTTAAAACATCAAGTCTGATTTATTTTTCAGCAATCTGGCACCGTTTACGATGCAGAGAATGCCGGTCACGATACCGGTCACCAGCGCGATAATTCCCAGGACGATGGAGCCGGCCCCTGTCTGTGTCATGGTCTTATACGCTTTTTCGTTCATACCCTACGCCTCCTTATTTTGCTCCGTACTGCTCATAGTATGCGTCGATAGCCGCTTTTAATGTATCGTCAATCAGGACTCTGCCCTGGCAGGGACGATTATAGAGGTGCTCTACCACATCTGCCATGGTAACAATGGCGTTGGTCTCAAAACCGTACAGATCCTTCACCTCATCCAGCGCGCATTTTACGCCGCCTTTTCCGACCTCCATACGGTCCAGGGATACCATCAGGCCCACGATCTCCACGTCAGCCGCGCCCTTTACCTTCGGCACGGTCTCCTCCATGGACTTGCCAGAGGTGGTCACATCCTCAATCATAACCACACGGTCGCCGTCCTTCAGGCTGCTTCCCAGGAAGCTTCCCTTATCCGCTCCGTGATCCTTTTCTTCCTTCCGGTCAGAGCAGTAACGAACCTCCTTGCCGTACAGATCGCTGTAGGCGATAGCCGTCACCACACTCAGGGGAATGCCCTTGTAAGCCGGTCCGAACAGTACGTCGAAATCGTCGCCGTATCTGTCGTGGATGGCATGGGCGTAATACTGTCCCAGTCTCTTCAACTGTGATCCGGTCACGTAGGCGCCCGCGTTCATGAAAAACGGGGACTTTCTGCCGCTCTTTAATGTAAATTCACCGAACTTCAAAACGTCGGATTCTACCATAAATTTAATAAATTCCTGCTTGTATGCTTCCATTTTATCTGAACCTCCTGTATTAAGCCATATTTCTTTTATCTTAGCATAAAGTACGCTGCTTCGCAATCCGGCAATTAAAAATTCAGATACCGGGCCGCTATCCGGTCTCCCCACAGAGCCGCCAGGCCAAGGCCAAAGGCCAGAAACGGTCCCAGGGCAAACTGATCTGTCTTTTTCAGGCGCTTTGTGGCCAGCATAAAGGCCGCATAGACGCCCCCGGTCAGCAGACCGAAGAGCATGGCGCAGACAATGGCGTCCATACCCAGGAAAAAGCCGGATGCCGCCATCAGCTTTATGTCTCCGCCCCCAAAGGCTCCCGGTACAGCCAAGGTCAGAAGCAGCATGGGAACTGACACAAGCAGCATACCCGTAAGCCGTTCCCCAAGTCCATGCTCCGGAACCAGAAACAGCTGCGCCATTCCCAGTAATAAAATGAATATGTGAAACCGGTTAGGAATGATCCGGGTACGCCAGTCAATCAGAGCCACCGCCAGTAAGATTCCAAGATAACAAAGGACTACCGCGTTTTCCAGAGATATCAAATGCAAAAAGTTCTCTAAACTCATCCGGCTTTTCATCCTCCTTATTGCAGAGCCGCTTCCCGCTTATACAAAAAGCACTGGAAGCATCCAGTGCTTTTCAATACTATTTGACGGCTCCAACAAGCTCGTTGATGTCGGATACCTGATATTTTTTCATATAGGCCAGGATACCCTCTGCCGTCTCCTTTGCCGCATAGGGATTGGCAAAATTGGCAGTTCCTACCGATACGGCCGTTGCGCCTGCCAGGATAAACTCCATGGCGTCGTCGCCATTGGTAATGCCGCCCATGCCGATGATGGGAAGCTTCACGGCATTTGCCACCTGATATACCATCCGCACTGCCACAGGCTTCACAGCCGGACCGGACATACCTCCGGTCTTGTTGGCAATGGCAAAGGTACGGCGGTTGATATCGATCTTCATTCCGGTCAGGGTATTGATAAGGGACAGTACGTCCGCCCCTCCCGCCTCCGCTGCCCGCGCCATCTCCGTGATGTCGGTCACGTTGGGACTCAGCTTCATGATAACCGGCTTCTTCGCGTACTTCTTTACTTCCTTTGTGATGGCCTCCAGGGCCTCCGGCTTCTGGCCGAAGGCGATGCCGCCCTCCTTCACATTGGGACAGGAGACATTGATCTCCAGCATATCCACGTCCGCGTCGGACAGGCGTTCCACCGCGTCGCAGTAATCCTCGGTGGTCTTGCCACAGACATTGACGATGATCTTCGTATCGTATTTCTTAAGCTTCGGCAGATCCCGCTCCAGAAATACGTCCAGACCCGGATTCTGAAGTCCGATGGCGTTCAGCATGCCGCTCTTCGTTTCCGCGATACGCGGGGTGGGATTGCCGGGCCAGGGCACATTGGCCACGCCCTTGGTTACTACGGCTCCCAGCTCGCCCAGGTCGTAAAATTCTCCGTATTCGCCGGCGGATCCGAAGGTTCCGGAGGCTGTCATCACCGGATTCTTAAGCTCGACTCCGGCCAGATTTACACTTGTCTTGTATTCCATAGCTCTTCTTCCTCCGGTTACAGTTCGATTTCGTCAGCCGCAAAGACCGGACCGTCCTTGCAGATGCGCTTATTTTTCACGTTCGTGTGGGCGTCCACATCCTTGGACTTGCAGACGCAGGCCAGACAGGCTCCGATGCCGCAGGCCATCCGCTCCTCCAGGGACAGATAACAGTCGATGCCCTGCTCTTCGGCGTAAGCCTTCAGGGCCCGTAGCATGGGGCCGGGGCCGCAGGCAAAGATGGCGTCTGCGTGGAGATCGTTCTCTTTGATGGCGTCCAGCACATTGCCTCTGGTTCCGGCGCTGCCGTCCTCTGTAGCTACCACAAGCTTCGCATGGCGGGACAGCTCGTCCTTCAGGAACAGATCCCCGCCCCGGTAACCGGATACCACGATCTTCTCGCCGGGAAGCTGCTTTGACAGCTCCACCATGGGCGGTACGCCGATGCCGCCTCCGATGAGGAATACTTTTTTATAGCCCTTGTCCAGAGGGAAGCCATTTCCCAGGGGGCCGATGAGGCGTAAGGTCTCTCCCGCGCCGTAGCCGGAAAACTCTGCGGTTCCGGCTCCTGCCTTCCGGTATACCAGACGCAGGGTTTTATTCTCTTTATCAATCTCACAGATACTGATGGGCCGGGGCAGAAGCCGGGACTCATCGTGGCAGTAGACGGACACAAACTGACCGGGTCTTGCCTCCTCTGCGATATGCTCTGTCTGAAGCCACAGGCTGTAGACGCCCGGGGCAATCTCACGCTGCTCTTTGATAAGCGCTGTTTCCTGATATTTCATAGCCTTCTCCTATCGTGCGTTCAGTGCGCCGCTGATGTCGGCTACCATGTCTTCCACCGCCGCGCGGGAAGCGTCGCCGAAGTTTTCCGCGCCGAATTTTGCGTACTTCTCCTGCTTGTATGCGGCAATGATGCCTCTGGAGGAGTTGACAATGGCTCCCAGACCGTCCTCGTTAAAGAAGTTCACCAGATCCTTGCCCTTGCCGCCCTGCGCGCCGTAGCCCGGCACCAGAATAAAGGTCTTCGGCATGAGCTTTCTCAGCACTGCGCCCATCTCCGGATAGGTAGCGCCGACCACTGCGCCGATGTAGCTGTAACCGGACCCGCCCATGTGATCCTCGCCCCACTCGGCTACCTTCTCGCCCACCAGCTCGTAGAGCGGACGGCCGTTTACCAGCTGATCCTGGAACTCGCCGCTGGATGGATTGGAGGTTTTTACCAGGATAAACAGACCCTTATTTTCCTCTTTACATACCTCGATGAAGGGCTTCACGCCGTCGCTGCCCAGGTACGGGTTCACGGTGGCGAAATCCTCGTCGAAGGGAACGTAGCACTTGCTGCCCACCTGTACCTTGCCCAGATGACCTACCGCATAGGCTGCGGAGGTGGAGCCGATGTCGCCGCGCTTGATGTCGCCGATGACTACCAGGTCTTTGGATTTGCAGTAATCGATGGTCTTCTTATATGCCTTCAGGCCCTCGATACCGAACTGCTCATACATGGCGATCTGAGGCTTTACCGCCGGAATCAGGTCGTAGGTCTTGTCCACGATCTCCTTGTTGAACTGCCAGATGGCCTCTGCTGCTCCCTCCAGGGTCTCGCCGTACTCCGCGAACGCCTTTTTCTGGATATGTTCGGGAATATAGTTCAGCATCGGGTCCAGTCCCACCACGATGGGTGCTCCGGTCTTCTGAATCTTTGCAATCAGCTTGTTAATCATCTTCGTTCTCCTTCGTCTTATAGAGTTTTTTAGTTTCCCTGTGGGCTTGCGTATCTGTCGCAGACCCATTTGAGAAAATTATATAATAATTTTTTCCGGATTGCAACTGCGAGGGAGTTGCCATCCCTTAATAATTGCGCGGCATCCAGGCCCGGATGAAAATGCCGTCCTCGCGATACTCTTCTTCCAGCACCTGTCCTATTTTGCGAATCCGCTGAATATCCCCCGCCTGTGCGTAGGGAAACAGCTTTTCCACCTGCACCCTGCTGTTCCGAAGCTGCTCCTCCAGGACCTCCAGAAGTTCTTCAAGGCCCTTCCCGGTTCCGGCGGAAATGCCGATGGTACGCACCGCATTCGCATCCTTCGGAAGCTCGCTGTCCGCTGCCAGATCCCGCTTGTTAAATAATGTGATCACTGGCTTGCCTGCGATACCCAGCCGATCCAGGGTCTCATAGACCGCCTCCATCTGGGCGTCCATCTGCGGATTCACGCTGTCCACTACGTGAAGAATATAGTCGGCATAGCGGGCCTCCTCCAACGTACTCTTGAAGGCCTCCACCAGATGGTGGGGCAATTTCCGGATAAAGCCGACTGTGTCCGTCAAAAGAATGGACTGTCCACTGGGGAGCTCCATTCTTCGGGTGGTGGGATCCAGGGTCGCGAATAACTTATCTTCCGCCAAGATGCCCGCTCCGGTGAGCGCATTCAATAAGGTAGACTTGCCTGCATTTGTGTAGCCCACGATGGCCGCCACCGGAACTGCCTCATTCAGGCGCTTCTTTCTTGCCGTATCCCGGTGAATCTGCATCTCTTTTAATTCCCGGTTCAGGCGGGCAATACGGCTCTTGATAAGTCTCCGGTCAGTCTCCAGTTTTTTCTCGCCGGGACCTCTGGTACCGATACCGCCGCCCAGTCTGGACATGGCGATGCCCTTTCCGGTAAGTCTCGCCAGACGATAGCGAAGCTGGGCCAGCTCCACCTGAAGTTTTCCCTCACTGGTGGTGGCGTGCTGGGCGAAGATATCCAGGATAACCAGGGTCCGGTCCATGACCTTCAGATCCAGCTCCTGCTCCAGGCCACGCAGCTGGGCCGGGGTCAGCTCATCGTCGCAGATGACGCCGTCCGCGTGCAATTCTGCCGCCAGCTCCCGGACCTCGTCGATCTTACCGCTGCCGATATAGGTGCCCGGATGCATGCTTTCCCGGTTCTGGATGACCCGGCCTACGGCCTCCGCCCCTGCGGTGTCAGCCAGCTCTGCCAGCTCATCCAGGGATTCCTCCACATTTTCATTTTCCCGGGTGCAGACGCCGATGAGAATAACCCGCTCCCGGGCCGCTTCTTTATTTTCGTATAGTTCTGCCAAAATCTGTCCTCCTGCTGATACACGCTTTATTTCCAGTAAGCCCGGTTCATGGTGCAGCCCAGCACCAGCCACCGGGGCAGCTTCCGATAACGCTTACCCATCCTGTAACCCAGGAACTTCCAGCCGCTCTGCCACACCAGCGTCACGATGAGCCAGGGCTTCCCGATCTGCAGACAATGGGCTGCGGTTTTCTTCACCAGCCGGATGCCCTCTCCCTCGGAGGCCACGCCGTCGAAGATCTCCGGGTGATCGGCCTGGGATACGGCCAGATCGAAGTTCCGGTGGAATTGCTCGATACCGCTGTAATTGTGGGAATGGATGACCCGGGCATCCGCCGCGTAGGCGATGGCGTAACCGGCCTTAATAAGCCCGCCCGCATAAATCATATCCTCGTTGAAAATGGTTTTTTTGATAAAGCCTCCCAGGTTTACATAAGTCTCCCGTTCGTACAGGGCGCACACATTGGAGCAGAAGAAAGTCTTAATGCCCAGTTCCGGAAGATCCGCCGCCGTCTTTACCCGGCTTTCCTCCGGATAGTTAAAGACCCGGGTAAAGCGCTCCAGCTCCCTGCAGTCCGGTCTCGCCAGTTGTCTTGCGTAAGCCGCCCTGATCCGGGGCTCCGTAAAGGCCGCCGCCAGACGCTCTACCAGATATTCATCCGCCGGAATGGCGTCCTGGGTCAGAAACAGCAGGTAGTCTGCGTCAGACAGCCGCGCGCCGGCGTCCCGGGTGCCGCCGTGGTCAAATTCGTTTTTGTCCAGTTCATGGAGCTCTGCCTTTGGGCAATCCGCCAGCAGAGCCTGCACGTCCGTCTCCGTCCGGGTGTTCATCACAATGATTCTGCGCACCGGCCGGGTCTGCCGGGACAGCCGCTTTAAAAGCTCCCGGAATTCCGCCCCCGGGCGATAAGCCGGGATAACGACGTCGATGATAGTCTGTTCGTTCATAGGTTTCCCCCTCTGAAAAAATGGACGAGGCTGATTTCCCCGTCCATCTCGTTTGTCCTGTGTAATTACTCGGTTGACTTGGCCGTCACGCCTGTATCGGAAATGATCTTTTCGTTGATCTTCAGAACCGTCGGCGACGGATAGTAATCCTCCTCATTGAAGAGGAACTTGTGCAGCTCGGTGACGTTCAGTTCCAGATCTGCAGGCACAACCATATCCTGCTTGTTGATCTTCTTATTTTCGATATAGGTCGGGAAGCCGCCGCTCTCGCCCAGATCGTAGGACATCATATTGGCTGCCATTCCGATCATAGTGGTCTTCGGAATATTCGTAGATACCAGCGGGAAGACGTCGTCCACGATCTTATTGATGGTGCCCAGCCCCGCTCCCTTGGCCTTCTCTACGATCTTGCTGATGACCATTCTCTGGCGTTCGGTACGCTTAAAGTCGCTGCCCGCCGTATAACGGATCCGGCAGTAGGCCGTCGCCTGCAGACCGTCCAGGGTCTGTAAGCCCGGTCCCTCCAGGAAGGGACTGTAGTGATCGAGGTAAGCCTCGGAAATCTCCGTGGTCTCATACATGTAGGCGTTGACATACTCCCACTCGTCGTCCTGCACGTCAATCTCGATGCCGCCCAGTGCGTCGATGGTCTTGATCAGAGCCACGAAGTCCACGCTCACATAGTACTGGATGTTCAGATCCAGGTTGGTGTTCAGCATTTCCATGGCCTGCTTGGGTCCGCCGCTCTTATAGGCCGCGTTACATTTGCCGTAGGTGTCGTCCGCCCGGTTCAAATAGGTATCGCGGTATACGGACATAAGCTTAACCTCTTTGGTCTCGTTGTTGATGCTGGCGATGATCATGGTGTCGCTTCGGTTGCCTGCGCCCAGCTCGCCAATCTTACGGGTATCGATACCGAAGAGAGCGATATTGGTGTAGCCCTTCAGCAGTTTGGCAGTATCAGCGTCCATATCCTCGTTGACGTCTACCTCGCCGACGTCCTCGCTCTGGAGCTTGTCAAGCTTCCCCAGTCCCCAGACGCCCACGCCCAGAATCAGAATCAGGAATATTTCCAGAACCAGGATTCCAATCATCCGTTTTTTCCGTTTCGCCCTTTTGCGCTTCCTTGAGATTTTGCGCCTCTCCTCTGCCGTATAAGCATTTCTGCTGCCATGAGAATCATGTGCGCTGTGTGTGCTGCGGGATCCGTGACTGCCTCTTTTCCGCGTACTGTACTCCTCGTCCCGTCCTCTCGCATTTCTGCCTCTTTTATCTGCCATACGTGAAATCCTTTCTTGCATTGACGCTTAGTAGGCGTTCTTATTGATAAAGCCCTTAAAAATCGTCAAAAATAAGATTTTTATATCAAACCCCAGCGTCCAGTTCTCGATATAATAGAGATCGTACTCAATCCGCTTGCGGATCGAAGTATTGCCCCGGTACCCGTTGATCTGGGCCCAGCCGGTCATACCCGGACGCACCTGGTGTTTAATCATATAACGGGGAATTTCCTCCCGGAACTTCTCCACGAAGAAGGGCCGCTCCGGACGGGGGCCCACCAGACTCATGTCCCCTTTTAAGATATTGAAGAGCTGCGGCAGCTCGTCGATGCTGGTCTTGCGGATAATCTTGCCCACCCTGGTGACCCGGGGGTCATTGGGCACAGTCCAGGCGCCCCGCTCCTTCCTGGGAGACTGGACATCCATGGAACGGAACTTGTACATCTTAAAGTTCCGGTTGTGAAGCCCCACACGCTCCTGGGCATAAATCAGCGGCCCCGGAGAGGTCAGCTTAATGGCGATGGCCGTCACCAGCATAATCGGTGAGAAAATGATGATGGCGCAGACTGCCCCTACCAGATCCACACTTCGTTTTACAAATGCGTTAAATGTATTGGTCAGGGGCACATGGCGGATATTAACCACCGGAAGCCCCATCAAATCCTCGGTATACGGGCGGGTCGGGATGATATTATTGTAATCCGGAATGAATTTTGTATGCACGCCGGACTTCTCACAGACCGCCACGATGTGTTCCAGCTTGGAATATTCGCTTAAGCCCAGAGTAATGGCGATCTCGTCAGGTTTGGCCCGATCCAGCACCTCTTCAATTTCCTCGGTACGGCCGAACACCTGCACGCCCCGGTACTTCATGCCCTGCTCCACATTGTCGTCCAGAATGCCCATGATCTCATAGCCCCATTCCGGATTGGCCTTGATGCGGTCGATGTACTCCTCTGCCGCGCGGCTGTAGCCCACTAGAATCATGTGCTTCTGGTTGAAGCCCTTTTTCCGGAGCTGATGCAGGGCCAGACGGATGACATTGCGGGCCATAGCCTCCAGCACGATATTGATGATATAGAAATACACCAGCATCCGCCGGGAGTAGTTATTCGTGAACTCTGTATTCCAGCGCAGGAAAAACATGGCCATCATAAAGAGACCCAGACCTATGGTATTGGCCTGCACGATCTTCTCCAGTTCCACGCGCTTTCTCCGGACGCTCTTGGTGGTATACATGCCAAAAGCCGCGTAAAGCGCCAGATATCCCGGCACCAGCGGAATCAGAATCAGCATATAATCTTTGAATACAAAGCCGGATATATTATCCAGCACTTTAAACTGTATCGTCCACGCCAGCAGATAGGCTGCCGCAACCACCAGTGCATCCACCACCACATGAAGCCGGTTGAAATGCTGCTGATTATCTTTTATCACTACTTCTCACCCACAAACCTTTTTCTGTAATGATTCAGTACCTTCATAATTACAGAAATTCGCAGATTCATGAAAATTCGCTTCGCGAATGGAATCTGCTCACGCCTGAATCATGTTCTTACGGCTTCAGCAGCAAATGCTTCAGCCTGTACTAAACGATTACTTTTCTCACTATATTGCGCCACAATTCTAACTGAATTCTGACATATGCCGGAAAATGCTTCCACTTGAAAGGAACCTTTTTCCCCCTGTCACAGGTACGGATTCCTGTCAGAATTCCCCGGGCATAGATGCCGCCCAGTCCCTTCTTACAGAAAAATAACTGCTTTGCCCCGAAGCCGATGAGAAAGAACGGCAGATTCAGCATCCGCTGAAAAAGGGGCATATTTTTGTAAATAATCCATATATTATTCCGTGAACTTAAAGTCACCTTGAATTCATTGTAACGGGAACCGGATGTTCCGCTGCCTGCGTGAAGAACCTTTGCCTGCGGGGCATAGAGGTTCTGATATCCATAGATACGGGCCCGCCAGCCGATGTCGATATCCTCCAGATAGGCGAAATGGGCCTCGTCGAAGTATCCGATCTCCTCAAAGACCGCTTTCCGGTAAATGGCCGCTCCCGCACAGGCCGCAAAGACCCGGTCCTGCTCTTCATAGTATATGGAGGAACGGTCCTTTCCTCTCGCGAATGCCCAGCCCAGCGCACAGTAAAAATTTCCAGCGTCGTCCAGCTTCTCCGGGTGATGAAGCTGAATCAGCTTGGCCTGGGCCGAAAATACCTTTTCATCGTCCTGAAGCGCTTCTGCCAGTGCGTCGGTGAAGCCCGGCTCCACCTCTGTATCGTTGTTCAGCAGAATCACATAGGGCCGTGTGGCCGCTTTGATACCCTCATTGACTGCCCGGGCAAAGCCATAGTTCTGATCCATGGCCAGAATGCACACTTCCGGGAAATGCTCTCTCGTATATTCCAGACTGCCGTCCTTCGACGCATTGTCCACCACGATGAGCTCCGCCTCCGGCGCGTCCGCCAGCACGGACGTAAGACAGGCTTCCATAAAAGCCATTCCATTGTAATTGGGTATCACAATGGATACCTGACTGTCAGCCTTCATACATCACCGCCCAGGGTTCATAATAGATATGGTAACCGCTCGCCGTAAGGTTCGCTGCCAGTTCTTCCACTGACACTCCGCCACTCTCCGGCACACACGCCTTCCATACATCCGTCCGCACCAGAAAACAGTCCGTGGGTGTCTCCAGCTCCTGCTGCAGGGTCGCCCGGTGATTGTACCCGGTGTAGCCGGCCTTCAGACCCTTCATCCCGTCAGAGAAGGGATCCTGCACGCCCCGCATCCGGATATCCGAAGTCAGTCTCTTTCCTGCATCGTAGACCCGCGCGCAGGCCAGTCCCGCATCGGGTCGGTCACAGCAGGCCTTCAGCGTCTCGAAAAACTGCTTCTGTACCCGTATCCGGTTCTTCTCCGGATTCTGAACATGCACAAAAAGCATATAACGTTCTTTCCCAAAAATTGTTACGGAAATATTACATGCCTTATCATAATATACAACTTTTACCTCTGTTTGTCCATCGAATTTTTTTAAAGAATTCTTTAAGATGGCAGGGCTTCCCGGATAACAGACCCGATAGAAGCCATAATTCTCTGTATCCTGCACCTGACCGCTGCGTCCGGTGCGGCCAAGATGGGCCGCCACCGCCCGCTTTCCGGCCTCGTAGGCATAGAGCTTGCTCTCCGGGTTCGTGGCCGTGGAAGCCTCGTGGCTGCGCCAGGAATAGAGCACCTTCGACACATGGAGCACCCGATCCGCCTTTTCCGTACAGCGGAAGATAAAATCATGATCCTGGGCCCCGTCGAACTCCTCCCGGAATCCGCCCACCTCCAGGGCAATCCTGCGCCGTACCACAAAGAAGTGGCAGATATAATTGTTGCTCCGCAGATATTCCTGATTATAATCGGGCTTGAAATGAGGCTGAAAATGACGGGTCAGTTCCATATTTACCTTATCCTCATCCGTATAGACCGCATCCGCCCCGCCGTTCTCGTTGAGTGCCCGCAGGATCTCAAAAAGGGCCCCCGGAAGCAGCAGATCGTCATGATCCAAAAGGCCCACATAATCTCCGGACGCCAGTGTCAGCGCCGCGTTTGTATTGTCAGAAATTCCCAGATTCTCAGCCAGATGCCGGTACCGGATCCGTCCATCCTGCTCTTCATATTCCCGCACCACCCGTTCGACCTTATCGGAAGGACTTCCATCCGCGATGCACAATTCCAGCTTCCCATAGCTCTGGGACAGCACGGATTCGATCATCTGCCGCAGAAAGGTCTCCGGCGTCTCATAGGCCGGCACAAGGATGCTGATACAGGGTTCATACGGAAAACGTGTCTCCTTCTGTCGCCGCTCTGTCTCCCCATCCGGGAGCTGCGCCGCCAGCCACGCGTCGTACCCTTCCTCTGCCTGATTTCTTCTTTTTCGTTCGATTACCTTACAGTAAAGCCGGGCGAGCCCGTACTTTCGGATATACCGCAGTCCGCGCCCGCCAAGCTGAATCAGTTTCTTCATAAATGCTATTTCCTAGAAAGTCACTTCACCGTCATGGGCAATCAGGGATGCGGAAAGCACGGTATCCACTGCGGACACTTCCTTCACGAAAGCGCTCTCCTCTTTTACGCGCACCTCCACGACCATATCCAGTGTGCCCGCTGTCAGGTTTCTGGACTTCACTTTATAATAGTTGCTGTATTTCTTCACGATATCCAGAACTGCGTCCTCTTTGTCCACATCGGTCACATTGACCACCAGCATCATGGGCGCTCTGGACGCCGGCAGGTTCTCCAGCACCAGAATCAGAATCGTCACCACCAGACAGGTCAGGAGCGCTACCTCATAGAGACCTGCGCCGCAGATGATACCGATACTGATGGACCAGAACAGGAACACCAGATCCATCGGATCCTTGATAGCGGTACGGAAACGCACGATGGACAGCGCGCCGACCATACCAAGGGAAATGACCAGATTGGACTGCATGGCCAGAATGATGGCCGCCGTGATCACGGACATGGCCGCCAGAGATACATTGAAGCCCTTGGAATAAAAGGACTTTCTCGTCATCAGACGGTAAATCAGAAATACATAGCAGGCCAGAATACAGGTTACCGCGAAGGTGGCCATGATTCGTCCTGCGGAAATATCCATACTGGTAAATCCTTCCAGAAATGATTTTTTAAACACATCTTTAAATCCCATTTTGTTATATCCTCCATCTCATAAGCTTAAAATATGTATGAATACACGCTGCTCTCCCGCAACCGTTATTCTCGTTTTTAAGTATCTCTCAGTCCGGGATTCCCGTAAAGGAATACCGTCTGCAGAGATAATATTTGGAAAATGCGGTCTGTCTTAAGCGTTCAAGCTGCAGATTCCGGTAGATATAATCCGGAAGGAACTCATCGTACTTGACCTCCAGAATCTGCTTTCCTTTTTCCATGATGGGCCGCATGGGCACCTGCTTCTCCAGGAAGCGGCTGCAATAATTGGAAGAACGGATATTCAGATCCATGGTAATACGGGTATTACCCAGGGGATCCACAAAGGGAACTCGGTCATACTCCACGATAACGGCAGGGCGCAGCAGTCTGGTCCGCATCTGCAGGTTCAGCTTCTGCAGAACCGGCGGATAGGACGAATCCGGTGGAAGGGGTCTGCCGACCATCAGGCTCCGGCACTGCTCCTCGGTCAGGCGGCAGGACAGCTTCTGGGTCATACCGTGTTCCTTCCGCTTCAGCTCCAGGTTGATGCGCGCCGCGCTCTCATTATAGATTCGGATGCGGAACTTCTCTCTGGGATCGGTTCCGATCTCATTTTCCTTATAGCAGCTGTTATAATAATCATCAAAATACAGGCTGCGGATGTGATACATACCGTCCGCTCCCGCATGCGCGTCCGGCCGGACGAGTCCCTTAATCCGATTCTCCAGAAGGGCCAGCTCCGCCGCCGTCACCACGTATTTCAGCTCATGCCGATAATCCATCTTTTCTCCTCCGGGACCTCTATTCGTAGCCCAGCCCCATGTATTCTTTCAGATTGCCGTCAAAATAATAGTCCAGAATGCCAAAGCGATAGAAAGCCAGTCTCCGGAACAGGCTGTAATCCTGATCGCCATTGCTGTCCGGCCACCGCTCTTCATTCCGGGCCAGCGCGCCGGAATCCTGTATCTGATGCAGCAGCCCGTCAATCTCACGGTTCAGGCTCTCCTCCGAAAAAATTCCCTGCCGGAGCTCCTGCCAGGTATCCCGCACATAATCCCGGGAACCGTCCACGTCAAGCTCCACCAGACGGTCTCCGAACGCCCAGTTGATCCGCTCGGAATAAAGCCCTGTAAAAAGCCCCACATTCCAGAGTGTATCTCCCTCACCCTCGCTCAGGGCGTCTCCCCAGGTCAGATCCATATCCCAGGGGGCAAAATACATCTTCGTACCGCTGCCAGTCCTTTTTGCCACATAATACATGTTTTTCCCGCGGTTGTCAATTCCTGACACCGCCTGCAGGAAAATCCATACATTCAGCGCGCCCTCCCGATCTGTGAGGGCCGAAGCCCGTTCCCGGAACTCCTCGTCCGAAGACAGATCCCGGAGCGCCAGATAATTCAGCAGGGGCTCCCAGCTGCTGCGATCCACATAGGTATGCTTTCCCTTCAGCTCGTAGCCGTCCAGCTCCAGGCCATATTCGCTCTGCGTCAGAAGCTCCGAAGTGTCCAGGCTCTGGGATGTAATGGACTTATAGGAAAACTCCTCTTCTCCCGAAGCTTCCTTTTTCCGGTTCAGTTGCCTGGAATCCACCGGCTCGGCCAGCAGATAGAGTCCCCAGTACTCGTGATTGAAAAAGACCTCCACATAGGTCATCCGGGTACCGAAATTCGCCTTCGGAAAATCCGGGCGTTCCGCTCCAAACTGATTCCACAGATCCGCACACAGCTTATCCCGAATCTTCGAGGAATCGGTGTACATGGCGTTCAGAATCCACTCGTCGTCCTTTCGGAGGCCGAACAGGGATTTCTTATCGGATACGATGGCCCCGGTGCTGTTCTGCTTTTTCAGGGTCAGCCGATATCCTTTTTTGGGATAAATCCGGCTGGTATTGCCGCGGATATGGGCCTCCAGGATACTGGAGGACGTCCAGTTCACCTTGGTGGAATTATCCCAGAAATAAGCACTGCCGCCGAACACCTCCGTGTCGGCATCTTCCGCCGTCTCGATGGAAATCACCGGCAGACCCGTGAGCACCAGATCACACTCCTGGTATTCGTTCCCCTTTACCGCATAGAAATGAAATTTTTTTCCTGTCCGGATAGCCTCCTGCTTATCCGAATCTGTCAGCTTCTCCTCAAAGAGAAGCTCCGTATCCCCGGCAAGCGCCGAGATCTCCCCGCTTTCCCAGGCTTCCGTTTCCATATTCAGGGGCAGATAAAAGGTGGATGTGGTCTCATCGTAGGGCAGCTTCTCCCCGGAAAAAACCAGATCCGTAAAGAAAGGCTCCGTCGCCTCGCTGTGGGTCTCCTTCATGGCCGCCAGTTCTTCCGCGTCCGCCTTTTTCTGAAAGATCAGCTCTCCAAAGCAGTTCCAGAGCAGCATGGCCCCCAGGCAGACTGCCAGCAATATGCAGTTCAGTATCAGTGCTCTCTGCTTTTTCAAGCCATTTCTCCTTATCATACCGTGCCGAAAAGGACGATTCAATACCCAATTTCGTCCTTTCGTTTATTATTTCCACCTGTTTCGGCCTGTTGCTAATGTTTCTCAATAAAAATCTTACGGGTAATGAAGTTGTAAACCATCACCACCGCTGTGGCAAAGATCTTGACGATCATATACGCGTACCGGGAGAGGGATGCCAGTTTTGCGTTCTGCTCCATCAGTCCCGCCAGCCAGGAGGTTCCGCCCCACATCATCAGCTGATTGATGCCCAGGCCGATGAGGCTCAGGATGACGAACAGGGTAAACTGAGCCGCCTTATTGGCCTCTTTGTCCGCGTCGAACACTACGGTGACGCTCAGGATATAGTTGACCACCGTAGAAATGGTGTAGGAGCAGCCGCTGGAAATCAGGGAGGGCACTCCGGCCAGCTCGGTCAGGCCTACCATAATAAAATAATCAATAAAGAAGCACAGAAAACCCACGGCTCCGAACTTGATAATCTGTCCAATCAGTTTCTTCATAATAAATCGTTCTCCATTTTTCTCTGTATTATTCCTGAAGCAGCTCCTCCGGGTCGCCGGGATTCAGGAAGTCTGTATAGAAACCGTAGATTCCCCGGTTGGCCGCCTTGTACACCTGCTCTCTGGTATCCAGCACGTGGACAAACAGGTCCAGGTGGTTGGCGTCCGCCAGATCGATGAAATAATCATTGGTCATGCACCAGGCCGGTACGGTAAAGGCTCCGAAGCCCATCTGGTCGGAATACTCCGCCGCCTCAATCTCCGCGCCGGGAGTTTCCGGCAGCTGATAAGTGGTGAAGAGCCAGTGCTTTACCGGGTAAATCGCATTGATTTTATCATAATCCGGGATATTATACAACTGCACAATCAGGTGATCCAGCAGTTTTTCCTGGCCCATCTCCCTGGCCAGGGCCACCAGCTTCTCCATAACCTCATAGAGATTGGTGTTCTCATCCTGCTTCACATCGGTGACAAAGTAGAGCTCCGGATGCCCGCTCCAGACCTCCAGAAGCTTCCGTCCGGTCAGGGGTGTCAGCTTGCCGAAATACTTTTCCTTCTCGAAGGTGGCCAGATCCGGCACCGTGCCGTCATAGGATACGTCGAAATCATCTGAATACCAGGTATGGCGGCAGACCACCTCGCCGTCGGAGGTCAGGCTCAGATCCACCTCCAGTGTCCGGAAGCCCTCGGAAATGGATTCCTCCAGGGCGTCCAGGGTATTGGTGTAGGTATACTCGCCCGCATTTCCCAGGGCATGGGCAATCAGGCAGCTCTCCTCGTACCACTGGATCTCATGATCCGCCAGCTTGTCGTGATCGGTGCTGCGGCACACATTGACCAGAAAATCACCCAGGATTTCCTCCTGCCCCTCCTCGGTATAGGGGCCTACCCAGGTCACGGTAATCTCGGAGATTCCGCCCTTATGGGCTTCGATGACGCCGTCCTCGGTGACTGTCACAATCTCCGGGTTACTGCTTGTATATGTGATATTCTCCACCAGGCCGTTCAGCGGATCCGGCAGGGTCTCAAAGGACAGCTGATCGCCGGTGTGCAGCAGATGGTAATATTCATTGGAAGGAATTTCCTCCGGGAACGCAATCTGCATGCTCAGAGCCTTCTGAATGACTGTAACCTTCACCTGGGCCTTCACAAAGGGATTGCCCTTGGCTTTGGCCGTGATGACCACCGTACCCGGATTCTTTCCGGTAACCACGCCGTCCTCCGATACCTCAGCCACCTCAGGATCTGAGGATTTCCAGCTGATTTTTGAGGATGCCAGGGAATTGCCGCGCTCCACCTTCGCGGAAAGCGTCTCCTCCACATGGTCCGTGTAGCGCACCAGGGTATAGCCCTCCTCCGGCACGCCGGAAAGGGTCACGCTCTTGATGGAGAATACAAAGATGCTGCAAAACAGCAGAATCGCCGCCACCGGCACCAGGATGATCAGCGCGATCCGTAAATAATGGGACATCTCCTTCTGATTTTTTTTGCTCATACTTCCTCCTTAGGGCGTAAGGGTAAACAGACGATCCACCCGATTGTTTCTGTCCGCCACCGCGTTATATTCCAGGATCTGATAACGGCGCATCAGCTCCGGTTTTTCCACATTTTTACTCCACGGTACATACGTGCCGTCCGCCAGATAATAACCGTTCTTGCCGAAAACCGGAATCCCTTCCCGGGCCTCCAGCAGCAGCCGGTCGTAATCGGTGAGCTCAAGGTTCGCCAGATTCAGAATCTCCGCCCCCAGATAGTTGGAGCTGATCCGGTCGAGCTCCGGCTTTTCCATCTCATAGTTGGTCCAGATGATAAGCGGCGTCACATACTGCTTATCCGCCTCCTCCGGCGTCAGCTCCTTCATGGATTTCCCGTAGAGCTTCTCATAAAATTCCGTCTCGACGGAAGCCTGATGATCGCCGAACATGACGATCATGGTGGGCTCCTCCACCTGGGAGAAATAGTCAATCAGATATTCGAAGGCCTCGTCGGATTTCTTCATCAGGGACAGATAGCGGTTGGCCTGCGGGTATCCCGCCACATCCCCGGTGGCCTCAATCTCCTCCTGAAATTCCGGGAAGCTCTCCTCATAACCGCCGTGGTTCTGCATGGTCACATTGAAGATAAACAGCTTTTCTCCCGGCGTCTTTTCCTCATACCGGGATATAAGCCTGTCATAGTTTCCTTTATCGCTGACATAATTCCGCAGCTTTTCCACATCGCCGTAGTGCGACTGGGAAATGAACTCGTCGAAGCCCATGTCCTCATAGACCGTCTTCCGGTTCCAGTTGGCGGAGCTGTTGGGATGCATGGCCACCGTGGTGTAGCCCTGGGCCTTCAGGGTCGTCGCCATGCCGTATTCCGCCGGCTTACAGTAGGCCTGGTAGGCGCTGATGACATAGGGAAGAAAGGTAATGCTGTGACCGGTCAGGGTCTCGTACTCCGTATTGCTGGTACCACCGCCAAAGACCTGTACATAGAGATGACTCTTGATCGTGTTCTCCTCCAGACTGCTGATGAAGGGAAAGAATTCTTCGTTGGTGGTAAAATCCCGGATCACCCGCATATCGGAGAGACTCTCGTTCATAATCACGATCAGATTCTCCGGCGTAGTCTCAGACACCGGCGTGCTCTCGAAGACAGCTTCTTCCCCGGCCTCCGTCGCCGCCTCCACCGAGTAGCCCTCGGGCTTCTCAAAGACCATGGATTTGATCAGGATCGCCGTGGAAGTGGCGTAGCCGAAATCCTGATAGCTGCCCTCCAGACTCCACCAGAAGATGTCGTCGTCGATATCCGCCAGCGGAAGCTTCACATCATATTGATAGAAGGCAATCAGCCAGGCCGCCGCCAGAACCGCGTAGCTGCCCGCGAATATGCCCCTTTTCTTCAAATTCATTTTTTCCACGTCCGTGTGCCACAACAGGAACAGTACCAGAAGCAAAAGCACTGCGCCCAGAACCACCGGACGGGAAAGGGTAATATGGTAATTGGAGACTACGGCTGCCGCGGTCCGCCAGGCCGTCAGATCCTGGGGCAGAAGCAGAGGGCTTCCCTTGAACTGCAATACATAATAGTCCACAGCCGCCAGAATATAGAGCACGAGCGTCGTTCCCATCATGGCCGCCCGGAACCGGTTCACCACCAGGTAGACCAGACCGTAAATCAGATAATAGAAAGCCAGATTGATGAGCATTCTGGCAAAGGTAATAGACATAAGGTTGCCCGTGGTAGTCTCAAAGATCACATATCCCAGCACCGGCATCAGGGCTCCTAAGGCACGGCCATGGGGAATCGTAAAATTTCCTTTTTCTTTTCTGGTTTCTCTGTTCATAAAAACATCCTTCTTTTTGCTCTGTCTCTGCAACTGTTTCAGTATAGCCTCTCCCGCCCCGATTGACAAGAGTTCTCCCAGAAGCTATACTTAAAATTATCAAATTTTAAGGAAACAGGAAGCATTCTATATGGAAAAATTATCCTTTGTAATTCCCTGCTACGGCTCGGAAACTACCATTGAAATCGTGGTAAATGAAATTCGCGATACCCTCCGGCAGCGCCCGGAGTATGACTATGAAATCATCCTCGTCAACGACTGCTCCCCGGACAACGTCTTCTCCCGGATCCGGGCTCTGGCCCTCTCCGATCCCCATATTACCGGCATTGACCTGGCGAAAAACTTCGGCCAGCATGCGGCCCTGATGGCCGGATACCGGCAGTGTACCGGAGATCTCATCATTTCCCTGGACGACGACGGACAGACACCCGCCTGCGAGCTCTTCACCCTGGTGGACAAGATGAAGGAGGGCTGGGATGTGGTCTACGCCTCCTACGCCCACAAGATGCACAGCGGTTTCCGCAATTTCGGCACCTGGATGAATGAGCGGATGACTGAAAGCCTGATTGGAAAGCCCAAAGGTCTCCGGGTCACCAGCTATTTCATCATGCGCCGCTTTATCGCTGACGAGATTCTCCGCTATGAAAACGCCTATCCCTACATCGAGGGCCTGATATTCCGGGCCACCCGGAATATTGCCAATGTGCCTGTGACCCATCACGAGCGCATGGTGGGCGAATCCGGCTATACCTTCGGAAAGCTCCTGGGGCTCTGGTTCAACGGCTTTACCGCCTTTTCCGTAAAACCCCTGCGCGTGGCCACCTTCTGTGGTATGGCCTGCGCCTGCGTCGGCTTCCTCTACGGAATCTACGTGGTCATCCGGAAGCTGGTAGATGCCTCCATCGAGATGGGCTGGAGCTCCATCATCGCCTCCATCTTTTTCCTGGGAGGCCTGATTCTGATTATGCTGGGACTGATTGGCGAATACATCGGCCGCATCTACATCAGCATCAACAACGCGCCCCAGTATACCATCCGTCAGATCGTATCAGCTGTAGAACACGAAGATTCCAAGCAAAATTAACACATTTCCAAGCAATTTCTTTTTCGTAATCTTCTCGCCGAAGACCAGGCGGCTCAGGATCATCACCAGAACGAAGCCCAGGGACTCGATGACGGCTCCGTTCTTGTACTCCAGACCTGCATAGCCGCCCACGGTCAGAAGCGTGGAGAGTACCATCATGCCGTAGCCTGCGATCACGTAGGGATTCAAGTATTCCCTTATGACAGAGCTATAGGTCTTGGCCGCGCTCTTTTTCAGTAAAATCTGGGAAAGGGACGCCACTACCACCGACGCCACCAATAAAAGCATATATTTATTCACCATCGCTGTTCACTATCATTGTTCCCGCGAAAACAATGAGTACTCCTATGATATTTTTTACGGTCAGGGCCTCGTGAAAGAAAATCACGGTCCACACCAGGGACCAGAGGATGGCCATGGAGCGGTTGGCGTAGGCCACCGACAGGTCACAGCGCTTGATGATCTGCTGCCAGGCTATGGCATAGAAACCCAGGATCAGGATTTCCACGCCGTAATAGACGATGAAGGGCAGGCTTAAAAAAGCCTGGCCCGAAGCCATTTTCGCCGCCACGCTGGACAGGGTGTAAAGCATCACTACCAGCTGCAGGGCCAGAATGAGTTTCGGTGAAATCTTTTTCATATGGTTACATACTCCTTTGCTTCTGTAAGGCTCTCAAAAGCCATGATAAAATAGCCAAATCGCGTGGAGCTGTCTGTAACGGCGCCTTCCCGCACTTCTTCCAGCTCGCTGATAAAATGTATCTTTTGTGGAATCTCCCGCTGGAACTGCTCCAGCAGTTCCAAATCCTTTTTTGTGAAAATAAAATGAATGTACGCGGTCTTCGGCTCCCGTAGCTTTTCAAAGGACGGTTCGTGTCCGGTCGCCACGTCGATGACCATCCGCACGAAATCATAGCCGGTAGACAGTTCCACCAGGTCAGAACCGATGCAGTCTCCACCCATACGGGCTCCGATTTCGATAATGCGCACCTGCTCTCCTTCCAGCTTGAATTCTGTGTGGGAGGCTCCGTTCTCCACCTTCAGGGCGTCCAGGCCCGCAAAGACTGCCCTTTGGATGGCCTCTCTCTGGCCTTCTGTCAGCGGCGCAGGCTCCAGATGTCCGGTCTCAATGAAATGGGGCTCGCCTGTGGTATATTTCTTCGTCACTGCCAGGAAATGATGCTCTCCCCGATAGGAAATGCATTCGCAGCTATATTCAGGGCCTGTCAGATATTCTTCCACAATGGCCTTCTTTTCGAAGGAATTATCCACAGAGTCCTTCAGCGCAAGCTTCAGTTGTCCCCATTCTTCCACCTTGGTTATCCCCCTGCTGCCGGAACGATCGGTGGGTTTTACGATAACTGGAAGTTTTAACTCTTTCAGATCTTCCGCCGTGGTGTCCGCATCCGCCTCAAAAAAGCCCGGTACCGGAACACCCGCTGCCCGAAAGGCCTTCCGCATGGCGTATTTATTCGTGGAGATCTCCGTACATTCCATACTGTTGCAGGGCAGTCCCAGCTTCCCGGCCACATAATTGACCGTCAGCATGGCCAGATCGGATCCGATGGAAATCACCGCGTCCGGCCTGAGCTCCTTACATTTTTCCAGAATGGCGTCCCGCTCCACGATGCTGATGGGATAAAAATAATCCGCCGTCCGCTCTCCGATTGCCCCGTCCTGCCAGGCAAACACATGGGTCTCATAGCCCAGTGCCCTGGCTTTCAGAATCAGCGGGTTCTGGAAGCTGTTGGCGCCGATGATCACAATTTTCTTCTTATTTTCCATAAAATTCTCTTACCTTTCCCGCAATGTACTGTACCTGTTCTTCTTTCAATCCATAGTACATCGGAAGGCGTAAAAGTCTCTCGCTTTCTTTTGTGGTATAGCGATCTTCTCCGTTGAAACGACCAAATTTCTGACCTGCCGGTGCCGTGTGAAGCGGGATATAGTGAAATACAGTCTGAATTCCCTGTTCTTTCAGGAACGCGATCAATCTGGTACGCTCTTCCAGATCGGCAGCCTTAATCCAGAACATATGGGCATTGTGCTCACACCCATCCGGTACAAAAGGTAATTCAATACAGCCTGCATCTGCCAGCGTGGAAAGCATTTCATAATACCGGTTCCAGGATCCCATGCGGTCTGCATTGATGAGCTCTGCTGCCTCCAGCTGGGCCCACAGATAGGCCGCGTTCATGTCACTGGGCAGATAAGAGCTTCCATAATTCACCCAGGTATATTTGTCAATCTGTCCCCGGAAAAATTTGGAACGGTTCGTTCCCTTTTCCCGAAGGATCTCCGCATTCTCGATCTGCTTCGGATCCCGAATCAGCAACGCGCCACCCTCTCCCATGGAGAAATTCTTAGTCTCATGGAAGCTGTAACAGCCGTAATCGCCGATGGTACCGAGCGCCCGTCCCTTATACCAGGCGCAAACGCCCTGAGCGGCGTCCTCCACGACAGCCAGATGATACTTTTTCGCAATGGCCATAATCGTGTCCATCTCGCAGGAGACGCCCGCGTAATGCACCGGAACGATAGCCTTTGTCTTCTCTGTAATCGCCGCCTCGATCAGCTTTTCATCCATATTCATGGTATCCGGACGGACGTCCACAAAGACCGGCGTCGCGCCCCGGAGCACAAAGGCGTCCGCTGTGGACACGAAGGTATAGGCCGGCATAATGACCTCGTCGCCAGGTTGGATATCAAGGAGCAAGGCCGCCATCTCGGTGGCATGGGTACAGGAGGTGGTCAGAAGAGCCTTCGGCGTCCCGGTTTTCTCCTCGATCCATGCGCTGCATTTCTTCGTAAACATACCATCGCCGCAGATATGCTCCGCTGAAATGGCCTCTCTGATATAGTCAAATTCTTTTCCCGTAAAGGGCGCTACGTTAAATCCTATCATACTGTTTCTCCTCCTATAATTTTAAATACAGGTACTTCTGTACTGAAAACCGGCGCACAGTCTTTCTGTTCCCACATAATATCATGATACTTTTCTTCGTAATGTGCTTCTATTTTTGAAGACGGTGCTACTAATATTACATATACATTCTCATTTTCTATGATTGCTTCATCCGCACTGCATTCTATACCGTTTTGCCTCAATTCCTCTTCATAGATTGGCGACAGCGCAAGCCAGCCTCCCATTTCAAATCCGTTTGCTTTGCTGTTCTTTCTTTGCAAATGGAAGATATCCGAATATCCACTTACAAACCATTCAGCAATAAAATATACATTTTCCTCATGTTCCTGATAAAAATCCTGTAAAATTTCATATTCCCGATTATACTGATACATTTTCTGCTGCTTTTGCTTAATTGAGAACAGTCGAGCTCCGAAAAGCAATATCAAAGCTCCCGTAATATAACTGAGCCGTACTTTATTTTTCCGCCAATCCAGAGACTCGGTTCCAAGTTCTTCCTGATAAAGAAGCGCCGCCGCCGAACCTAGCTCTATCAGGAACAGTGCTGTCCCGACACGTGTAGGAAATCGTCCCTGAAGCCCCAAATAGGAAATCAATCCACCTTCGCACAAAAGGAATCCCAGATTCGTCAAAAATTCCTTTTTCTTTTTCCGCTTCAGGCTCAAAAAAATATTGAACCCTATTACAAATTTTGTCAATCCATTCAGCAACAGATTTTCCGGATCCAGTTCACCCTTAAGTGCCGCCTTGATTCCTGCTTTAATCCGTTTTCCCAACGAATTTTCCGCAAAATACTGTTCCTTTGCGTACCCTGCTATCTGATGCATTTTCCCTGTTTCCAAATCATTCACAAAGCAAAGATTGTAACGCTTCAGATTTTCCACATCATATTCTTTCAGCCCTATTTTCTCATAAAATTCCCTGTTTTCCTCATAAGCCGGTACTCCATAATAATCATATACCATAGAGCGTTCATCATTATAGCTCAAGTAGGCCTGCCACTCCTCGCTTCCATAAGCTTCCTTCTCAAACACCATAATCCCCAATAAACCGACCATGGCTATCAGAGCCGTTATTACCTTTCTTTTTATCGAATCTGCCTTTGCCAGAAATATTAATCCACCAAATGGGACTGCCATAAACAGCACATCTGAACGAACACAAAATGACAACCAAAGTAATATCAGAACGCTTCCTGTCCGTCCATAGAAATTATTTTCCTCCCGTCCCGCTGTACCATAAAGAAATATAGCCGTCCCTGCCAGAATGGCTGCCGTTACTGTAAACTGAAAATTCAGCATATGTTCCAAAAGGATCCCTGTAATTCCAATCACATACCACCCAATTATGTACCAGGGCTTTTTACCCTTTTGTATACACCAGCTATTCCAACGTTCCAGTAAAATTCCACAACATAATACCATCATCCCCAGAAACACGCATCCGTACCAGTCTATTCCTTCAAAACAGCGGTACAATCCGGTCAATACCCATCCAAAGGCCGCCTTTATAAAAATCAAATGATAATCTGGTGTTCCTGTTAATGAGCCCGACGCAATATCCCGCATCGCTACATCATCGTTGATTGCATAAGTTATTGGAATCACTTGCATTATAATCAAAAGATATAGCATGCACACACACCACACAATTGCAGTCTGCTTTTTCATTCACTACTCCTCCACTACCAAATCATACACCTCAAAGCTCTGCTCACCATAGCTTAAGGTATCCACCAATTCTCTTCCTTTGTAGGCGTCCCCGTAGACGCCCTCAAAATACCGGTCCATATACCGCAGATTCACATTTTCCAGGGAAATCACGTAGACATTGTCCTGTTCCGCCATGTCCCGCTTCGGGTCGGTGATGCCGAGCTTCGCGCATTTCTCATTTTCCAGGGGCGAGAAGGTGTGCCAGCCGCCCACGGACAGGAGATTGCTGAAGGCGAAATCCCGTTTGATGGTGAAATTGTCCGTATAGGTCTCGATGGAAAAAGTGGTCATAAAGTATACGTTGTCCGGGTGCTCCGCCATGTAGCGGTTCACATCCAGGAATTCCAGGTTATAATCCCGGCGGCCTGTGTTGTAGTCCCTCACATTCCGCCAGGTGTTTGTGGCCGTCAGAGTCAGGACGCATAAAATCCCAAAGGTCAGCAGGATGGTGCCGGGACGGATGGTTCCCGCGTTGTCCGGCTGCCGCTTTGTCCCGTCGTCGGTCTCGCCCAGTGCCAGAATCCGGTACCAGATGGCCAGGAACAGAAAAATCGCCATCAGGTACAGCACGAAGCCCACCCGCTCCAGCAACCGATCCCGGTAACCCAGATAGCCCCAGTAACCGAACCAGAGCGCCAGAAAGCCAAGCCCCAGGCCCAGCTCCCGCCGGTTCTTCATGGCCGCGACCGCCAGAACCAGCGCAATGACTGCCAGGGCAATCAGGTTCGCCGGATGATAGGTGTCCTTCGTAAAATGCTGATAAATCTCTGTATAGGCTGTGCTGAGACGCTCCTTCAGCGGATGCTCCGCCGTGTATACCTCTTTCTCATGCTGCGCCAGCGCCGCCATTTTGTCCGGGTACAGGCCGTCCGCCAGATACAGGGAATAGCGCTGCAGATTCTCCGCCTCCTCGGGCGTAATGTTCAATTCCTCATAGACAGCCGGATCCGTCTCATAATTCTGAAGCCCATAGTAATCCATAATGGCTTCCCGATCCGTATTGTACTTCCGGAAGGTCTTCCACTCCGGGGAACGGTAGGCGAAAGCCTCCACGCCCAGAATCACCACCACGCCCGCGGCCAGGGCCACCGGCACGAAAAGGTGAGTCAACCGGAACGGCAGCGTGACTTTTCCACATTGCCATTTCTCTTTCGCGGCATATTTCCACAGAAAACAGAGGGCCGCCGCCGGGACTGTGATCAAAAAGACGTCGTCCCGGATGAGAAGGGACGCCAGAATCAGAAATACCGCAATTCCTTCCTCCAGATAAATCTGCCACTTTGGGCCGCTGCCCGCCGTGTAGAACAAAAAAATGCCAGCCGCGCCTGCGATGCCGGCCGCCGTGGTCCACTGAAAGGCCGATACATGCTGGGTTCCCAGAGCCGTCATCAGAAGCAGGACTGCCGTCGTATATATGATTTTCCAGAGAATCCCTTTTTCTGCCACAAGACCGCGATACAGGCACAGAGCAAAGGACAGCAGCACTACCCCAATCAGGGTCAGGCCGTACCAGTCCAATCCAGGGGCCAGCCGATAGAGACCGCTGATCCACAGGCCCAGCAGATACTTCATATGCAGCAGATGGGCATCCGGAGAACCGGTAATCACACCTGCGGCCACATTCCGCATGGCCACATCGTCGTTGATGTCATAGATAAAAGGAACCGTCTTATATACAAAAAAGAACCAGAGACAGGTCAGCACACAGGCCGCCAGCATAGCGCCGAAGACCTCAAGCCCCCTGTTCTTCTCTCCCTTTGTCCTTGTACTCATCTGTCTCACTCCTGTACCTGATAAAAATAATACATTCTTCCGTCTATCTCCCGGGACTCCTCCTCTGTAAGCTCCGCTTCCGGCCGCTTCCAGGCCAGCCAGGAGGCGAAAAATCCCGGTTCTTCCACATCACGCACCACCAGGTACGCGTTTTGCTCCGTCAATAAGGTCTGCTCCACCGAATCAATGCCCAGAGCTGCAAAGCGCTCCTGATCCAGCGGCGAATCCGTATACCAGTCTCCCAGGGTCAGGCAGCGGTTCAGGCTGAAATTGCCATTCACCGTCACACGGGCTCCGCCCACCGGCTCCGCCATATAGGTCTCAATAAAATACAGATGATCTGTATCCTCCTTGCAGGCATTCTTGAAGGTCTGGAAGCTGCCGTCCATGGCCAGCTTCTCCTGATTGCCGGCTTTTGCGCCCTGCCACTGAAACAGTACCGTGCCCAGGGACAACAGACAGAGTAATCCGACTGCAGGCCGAAGCCATGCGCATCGATCCTCCTCTTTTTCACAGAAGCAGGTAAAGAGACCGCCGCAGGCCCCCAGCATCACCAGATGGAGGGAGAATGCCACCCGCTCGGGCAGGCGTCCCACATACCCCAGGGCCAGCCACAGGAGACCATGGGCGCAGAGATAAAGCAGCACCGGGAGAAACAGCCGCTTTTCCCGTTTCCACAGAAGCAGGGCTGCCAGCGCCAGGAATATGACTGCAGACAGGCTGGCTGTAAAATATTCCGGAGACAAAAACTGCTCCGCCGCCAGCTTCACTGCCGCTTTCACCTTCGCCATCATGCCCGGCTCCGCGCCTGCCTGACGCTGCGCCTCGGCGCTTAAGCTTTCCATCAGTCCTGCGTCCATGCCGTCCACCAGATACAGGGCGTAATGGCGCAGAGCCCGTACCTCCTCGCTGCTGATGTTCCTCTCCTCAAAGAACTCCGGATTCCCCTCATAGGTGGGGACGCCCGCATAATCGTATACTTCCGAGCGGGCATTCTGAAACCGCTGAAACTCCGCCCAGTCTGCTCCCCGGTAGGCCAGCTTCTCCGTCAGGAACAAAAGACCGATTCCGGAAAATACCAGGATGGGCAATGCCAGCTCCCGGCGATTAATTTCCCATTTTTTTACATTTTCATTTTTCCGGAAGGTTTTCCAGAGGAAGGCCAGGCCGAAGCCGGGCAATACCATAAAAAATACATCCGAACGGATCCCGTAGGTCAGGATCAGCAGCAGCCAAATCCAGACGCCGTCTGCCACAGTCGTTTTCCCGCGTCCAGCCGACACATAAAGGTACAGGGCCGCCGCTCCCAGGGACGCTGCGCTGATGGTCCACTCGAACTGGGCCGCGTGAGCAACAAGCGCCGTCAGGGTCACGCCCATGGCTCCGACACTGTAGACGCATTTCCACCGAAGACTCTTCTCCGCTGCCAGACCGCGGTACAGGATCGCCGCCAGGCTGAGGAACAGGGCTCCGGCCATGAAAAAGCCGTACCAGTCCACGCTCCTGTTAATCAGGTACAGACGGCTTATCAGCCAGCCCAGCGCATACTGCACGAAAATCAGGTGGCCGTCTGGCATGCCCGTAAAGGCGCCGGAAGCAATATCCCGCATAATCACATCGTCGGCAATGGCGTAGACAAAGCCCATGGTCTGATATACAGCCAGGCCGAAGATAAACGCAAGAAGAACAGACGCCGCCGCAGCTGCGCCTGTTCTTTTCCGGTTCTCTCTCATTGTTCCTGCTCCTTTTCATCTTTTTGCAGGTTCTTATAGGCTTCGTGGGCCGCGATCAGCTGCATCTCGAAGTCCTGTTTATTTTTCTGTTCCATACTCTGCAGAACCAGCCCGGCAAACAGAGACTGCAGGGCCGCGATCAGCACAAAGCCGCAGACAATCAGGGTCGGAAAGCGGGGCACCAGTCCGGTGGCCCAGTATTCGGTCAGAATCGGGATCAGGAAGGCCACGCCCAGCGCCGTCAGAATCTCTGCCAGCAGGGAAAAGAAACCCAGAGGCTTGTAATTCTTATAGAGACTCAAAATCCGGGTCAGCACCTTGAAGCCATCGCTATAGGTATTCAGCTTGGATACGCTGCCCGCCGGGCGATCCCGGTAATCGATGATCACATGATCCACCTGCATGTGCTTATCTGCCGCATGGATGCTCATCTCGGTCTCGATCTCAAATCCGTGGGACAGCACCGGAAAGGTCTTCACAAACTGATAGCTGAAGGCCCGGTAACCGGTCATGATATCCTGGATGTTCGTGTCAAAAAAGCGGTTGATACAGTTCTTCACGAAGGAATTGCCGAAATTGTGAAAGGGACGCTTATTTTCCGTATAATAGGTGGAAGAAAGCCGGTCGCCGACCACCATGTCAGACTGTCCCTCCAGGACCTTCCGCACCATCTCCGGGGCCGCCTCAGCCGGGTAGGTGTCGTCGCCGTCCACCATCACATAAACTTCCGCGTCTATCTCCCGGAACATCCGGCGGATGACATTGCCCTTGCCCTGCTGGTATTCGTGGCGCACGATAGCCCCTACCTCCCTGGCCAGGTCGCCCGTTCCGTCGGTGGAATTGTTGTCATAGACATAGACGGCGGCCTCCGGCAGGGCCTTCCGAAAATCCTCCACCACTTTTTTTACTGTTTTACTTTCGTTATAGCAGGGAATCAGTACCGCTACTTTATCCATAATGACGTGTCCTCCGTCTCCTCTATATTAATCTTCTCCCTTTTTTTCCTTGTATACACGCCAGATCAGATAGATCATCAATGGCATGCAGGCGATAAACGGATAATGATACCGCATTTTCACCACAGGACCCAGAAGGTTTGTCAGGAAATACCCGGTAAAGGGAGCCATCACAATGAGCCGCCGCCACTGCCTCGCATAGAATAAAAGCAGCATGGTGAACAGCCACAGCCAGGTGTAGACGCCCAGGTTAAATGTTGCGGCAATGACCGGAACTTTCTGGAAAGAAGCTTCATTTCCGATTTTTCTATAAAATTCTGACAGAGCCGGAATCCTGGATTCCATAGTCACATCCACGTCTTCCCGGAACTCCTTGCAGTAATATTCAAAATAATCTCTTCCGGACGGATTGTCCTCGATGGTATCACCCGGATACCAGTAGCCGAAGCTTCCTGCCAGGAACGAATCGATATACATCTTCTTGTGGGTCATTCCCACGCTGATCCAGGTCTTTAGAAACGGCACCGGATTTTCCGCAAATTCAGAGCCGTGGAAATAGGCCTTCACCGGGTCGGCAAAACGTGACATATAGGTGTTCAGGCCCTCCTCGTCGATCATGGCGAGAATCCCCTCTCTCTGCTCCTCCGTCAGGCCCTGATAATCCAGATTGTATACACGGGCCGCCGACTGCATCAGCACGCTGCACATCTCCCTGGCGTCTCCGGGCTCGATGCCTAAGGCGCTGTAGACCGGTCCCGTGTAAATGCCGTAAAGGCCCAGGCAAATCACACAGAGCAGCAGCATTTTTTTCCAATATCTGCGGTACGCCCACAGCAGGAAGGGAATGCAGAACAAAAAGGTATGCAGACCGTTATTACGGAACGCATACAGGAAAAATACGTTGACGCAGAACAAAAGCTGTCTGCGCCGGGAAGCGAAGAACACCTCCGGGTACTCTGCCATTCGAAGCAGCTGTACCACAAAAACCGCGAAAACTGCGGTAAAAATCGAATCCTTGGTGGCGCACAGGGCCATCAGGCTGTTTACCGGGTGAAAGCCCAGAAAAATAAGTGCCCCCATCCACAGCCATTTCGGCGCTTTCTTCTGCCGCAGGTACAGGCAGACGTCCGCGTATAAGGCGGACATGATCACCATCTGAAGCAGGGAGTAAAGCAGTGCTCCGGTCTGGTTGGAACCGGTCAGCGCACGGCCAATCTGTCTCGTAATCCACAGCATCGCCGTATGGAGTATCGGGTGATGGGCTGTCCATGCGTGATCGGCCACCGCCGCCAGCTGCCAGCCGCAGTCATAGGAAAAGATACCCGGCCAGGAGGCCAGAAGCACCGGAACCCAGGACAGAAACAGAACCGCGAAGCAGAACCAGTAGAACTTTCGTACCGGGAAGCTGTAGGCGATGAAATAGGCCGTCGGACCGTCCGCCTGGCTGATATGCGCGTCTGCCAATTTATCGGCCTCCTGCGCTGCCGCCGAACCTGCCTCTGATTTTTCCGCTGCACCTGCTTCTTTTCCCGGCAGCCCCGCCAGCATCCGTAAGCTTGCGCTCACGCAAATCGTGAAAAACGGGGCTAGGCAGAGAAAAGCCGGAAGCACCTGCGGATTCCACACAGTATCCGTATAATTCAACGAGAAACCCCAGCTCATCAGCGCCGCGAACAGCATTCCGTCTGCCGCGCCGTAAACCAGCAGCCTGCCGTTAACCGGTTTTTTCAGAAACTGCGCGCCCACGTAAGCGAACGCGCCGAACATCAGCACTACTGTCACACTGTTGGACAGCATGGTATTCTCTGCGCGGATTCCGTACAGTAGATTGATCCCGCACACGGCCAGAAAAGCCGCAAGCACCGCTATGCTGTTTCGTGTGATCTGCTTTTTGTTCAAGTTTCTCTCCTGTTTCTTATTTAATCGTATAGTCGGAGTAATCCAGTGAGAAGTTCGGGTTGAAATAAGGATCCCCCGCATCCAGATCCGCCTTCCACTTCTTACGGAACAGGTCTACCTCCTGCTGGAAGCGCTTCTGTTTCTCGCCCTCCTCCATACCGCGGGTCTTGGACTCGTAGTGATAGAGCTCCGCAAAGGGCGTAAATACATTCAGATATCCCGCATGACGGAGCTTCAGGCAGAAGTCCACGTCATTGAAAGCCACCCGGAACTCCTCGTCCAGGCCGCCCACCTCGTCATACTGGGCGCGGCTGACCAGAAGACACGCGCCGGTCACTGCCGTCACATCCTGAGCGTAGCACAGGCGTCCCATATAGCCCAGATGCATCTTATCATCCTTGTAATGGGTGTGGCCCGCCGCCCGGTGAGCGCCGAGGCCGATGACGATGCCCGCATGCTGAATGGTATTGTCCGCATAGTAAAGCTTACCGCCGACTGCAGCCACATCCGGCCGCTGGGCGTACATCAGAAGCTCCTCTATCCAGTCTCTGGTGATGACCTTCATATCATTGTTCAGGAGCAACACATACTTGCCGTTGGTAAAGCTTACGCCGAAGTTATTGATTTTCGCGTAGTTGAACTCGCCCTCGTACTTGACGATCCGGATTTTCGGATTATGCTCCAGGGCCTTATAGTAATCAAAGATCTCTTTTGTCTCGCTGTTATTCTCCACAATGACAATCTCGTAATTCTCATAAGTGGACTTATTTACGATGGACTCCACGCAGCGGGACAGATCTTCCATATGATCCTTGTTGGGAATCACAATGGAGATAAGAGGCCGCTCCAGAAGCGGATAGCGGATCCGGAAAATGGTCGGGAACGCCCGGGTGCTCTCCACCTTGACGTCCATGCCATATACATCCTTAATGTGGTCGTGTACCGCGCGCTTGGCAGCGTCCACCGCATAGGTTTTCGCGTTGATGTCCTGGGCCACGCTGGCCTTATGGGAACGCCAGTAATACAGGGCCTTCGGTACATGGTATACCAGCTTTGCTTTTGCGGTCAGACGGAGAATCATGTCATGATCCTGGCTTCCGTCATACTGGCTCCGGAATACGCCTGTCTCGTCCAGCAGGTGCTTTGAAAATGCAGAGAAATGGCAGATATAGTTATTGCCCCGCAGATTATCCACGGCGAAATCCGGCTTAAAATGCAGCACGATCATATGATCGATGCTGTCGCCCTCAAAGGTGATCTCGTCGCAGTAGATATAATCCGCGCCTTTCTCGTTGATAACCTTCGCGTACTCATACAGCACCGCCGGATGGAGAATATCGTCGTGATCCAGCAGGGCGATATAATCGCCGGTAGCCATCTTCAGACATTCGTTGGTGTTGCCGGAGATTCCCTCGTTATGCTCCAGCACCTGATATTTGATACGGGCATCGCTTTCCGCGTATCTTCTGCAGATCTCTCCCACGTAAGCGTGCTCGCTGTCGCTGCCGTCCGCCAGGCACAACTCCCAGTTCTGATAGGTCTGGGCCTGTACGCAGTCCAGAAGCTCTGTCAGGAACTTCTCCGGCGTATTGTAAAGGGGCGTCAGAATGCTGAACTTCACCATATTGGGAAATACGGTCTCCCGCTGGGCCTTTGCTTCCTCCGGACCTGGGAAGCTGGCAGTGCCGTGGCGCTTCATATTCTTGCGCTCCTGCAGCTTGCTTCTTACCTTCCGCATAATCCCGGGGATAGAACCGTAACGAGTCAGACGATCCCTTGTCTTTTCATAGAAATGCAGTCCCTTCCGGAGAGGAATCGCCAGTTTCCAGGCAAAGCTTCCCTTGATGCGATCCAGCTTGAAATTCAGCTCCTCGATCTCCTTCTCGGACTCTTCGATTTTGCTTACGAGAACCTCGGTTTTTTCCCGCTCTGCCTCGTAAAGCTTTTTATAATCCATCTGTTCCTGATTATCCATAGTTTGCTTCATAACTCCCCTGTATTACTATTCACTTCGTTCACAGTAACCTATTCTCTGTGAACATCCTATTTATGAATACGGTTATTCCTTTGCGTTGGGATCCTCGTAGGCGTCGCAGACCTCCTCCGCCTCGCCGATCATCCGCACGTGTCCCCGGTCAATCCAGATGGCCTTATTGCAGATTTCTTTGACCTGCTCGATACTGTGGGACACAAAAAGGACCGTGGTATTGCGATCCATCATTTCCCGGATACGCTTTTTACATTTATTCTGGAACTGATAGTCGCCGACGGACAGAATCTCGTCGATGATCAGGATATCCGCATCCACGATGGTGGCGATGGAGAAGCCCAGACGGGCCAGCATACCGGATGAAAAGTTCTTGATGGGTACGTCCACGAAGCGCTCCAGTCCTGCGAACGAGATAATATCGTCGAACCGCTCCTCCAGCATTTCCTGGGAATAACCGATGAGCGCGCCGTTCAGGAAGATATTTTCCCGGGCGGTCAGATCGTGGTCGAAGCCGGCTCCCAGCTCAATCATCGGCGCAATGGTTCCGGTGGTTTCCACCGTTCCCTTGGTGGGCTTTAAGACGCCTGCGATGATTTTCAGCATGGTACTCTTACCGGAACCGTTCATTCCGATCAGTCCCACAGAATCGCCTTTCCGAATCTCGAAGCTCACGTCATTCAGCGCCCAGAACTCCTCATAAAAGAGCTGGCGCTTCAGCACCTTGATCACGTATTCCTTGATGCTGTCCACCTTTTCTCTGGAGAGGTTGAAGCACATGGACACGTCTTTGACTTCTATGGCATTTTCTAACTTCATACTGCTCTCCTATATCTTCAGAATAAACTTATCCTGGGATTTCTTAAATACCAGGGAACCAATCACCAGGGCAATCGCACACCATATGATACTCTGTACATGGAGAATCCAGGGCGCTGTCACACCATCCAGCACTACCGCGCGGAAAATCTTGATAAAGGCAGTCAGCGGGTTGGCATTGATGATGAATACGGCCCACCTGGGCGCGCCGTCCAGGATGGACATGGGGTAAATGACCGGGGTCAGATACATCCATGCCGTGGTCACCACACTGTACAGGTGCATCAGATCCCGGAAGCTTACGGCTGCCGCAGACAAAAACAGGCTCACGCCTGTGGAAAACAAAAGTACATAGAGAAGCGGGAATACCGCCAGAAGCACCGTCGGCGTTACGCGGGAACGGGTCACCACCATCACGATGACCAGCGCGATCATGGAGGACAGCAGGTTGACACCGCTGGACATGACCTTGGTAATCGGGAACAGATACTTGGGCACGTACACCTTTTTAATCAGCTCGCCGCTGTGGACGATGGAGCCCATGGCGATACTGGTCGATTCATTAAAGAAGTTAAAGATGACCTGGCCGCACAGCAGATAGACCGGGAAATTCTCCACATCTCCGTAACGGGAGAAAAAGTAGGAAAATACAATAGACAGTACTGTCATCATCAGAAGAGGATTCAGTACCGTCCATAAAAGGCCCAGCACAGAGCGTCGGTATTTGGTTTTGATGTCCCTCATGACCAGCTGGTCAATGAGGGCTCTGTATTTAACAAAGACACTAAGCAAGCTCACGGCGGTATCCTTTCTGAATCACACGGTTGATCACGGCAATCAGCACAAAGGCTCCCAGAAATACCATGCCGAAGCGGAAAAAGCTGAAGCACAGCACCTGATCGTTGGGTCTGGGTGTGGAGTAATAAGCGTTATTAAAGATGAACAGCTCACTGCAGAGAGCCAGATAGACAGACGCCAGGAAGGTCAGAATATTGCCCTTGCCGAAAATCACCTTCATGGGACCCCGGGCGTCATGCTGCAGCTTCCAGATACCGGAGGAATAGATATCCTCGGCCTCCACCTTCAGCCGTTTATTTTCTTTCTCCAGGGCGTTATTTTCCTTCATGGCGATATCCAACTTGCCGAGAAGCTGCGCCTTCTCCTTTTCGGAGACGCTGTGCTTCTTGATCTCCTGCCAGTATTCCTTTTTGCCATTGCCCAGCTCCAGTACCCGGAAGGTCACCTTCGCGCTTTTAAGCTTCAGGCACAGGGCCTCGTCCACGAAAAACTTCGGGTCGTTGTGGAGATAGACAAAGACGGGATCAAAGTCCACGTCGCTGTTGGTCTTGAGCCGATCCGCTTCTATCTGTTTTGTTTCTTCATTCTCATAGGTCAGGGCGAGCGCCTCCAGCTTCACCATGCTGCTGTCCTCCAGCAGCGGGTCGAAACGGAAGCCGCAGGTGTGCTCAAAGCCTGTAAGGTCAAAGTCCAGAGTGACCTTCTCACCGAGCGTGCAGGTATAGGGCATCGTCAGAGAATCCTCCGGCCGGAAATCCTTACCTGTGTCAATAAATACCTCTGCTGTCAGCTGTACGCTCTCACTCATCTTATTTCTTCAACTCCTTAATTCCGCCCCATTTCTGATCCTTCTCGGAAATAGTCAGTTCCATTCCCTCCGGGATCGGCCATTTTACGCCGATATCCGGATCGCTCCACAGAAGGCCGCCCTCATCGTTCGGATGATAGAAATCGGTACACTTGTACGCGAACTCCGCGTAATCAGACAACACCAGGAAGCCGTGGGCGAAGTTCTTCGGAATGAAGAACTGCTTCTTATTCTCCGCGGAGAGTAGCACGCCGTACCACTGTCCGTAGGTGGCGGATCCCTCGCGCAGGTCTACGGCCACATCGAATACTTCACCGCTTACCACCCGGACAATCTTGTCCTGGGGATGGTTGATCTGGAAATGCAGACCCCGCAGTACACCTTTCTTGGACGCAGACTGGTTGTCCTGTACAAAGGGCATATCGATGCCTGCTTCCTTGTAATCGTTGTAGTTATATGTCTCCATGAAATAACCGCGCTCGTCGCCGAATACGGTCGGAGTAATCACCTTCAGACCTTCAATCGGGCAGGTCTCAACTGTAATCTTTCCCATTTTTCATTGTCTCCCTTGTAAGCTTGTATTTATAATCCATTGGCCACGTCGATCAGATACTGACCGTAGGCCGTCTTCAGAAGAGGCTGCGCCAGCTTCACCAGCTGCTCCTTGTCGATAAAGCCGCGGCGGTACGCGATCTCCTCGATACAGGAGATGTACATACCCTGACGCTTCTGGAAAGCGGCTACGAAGTCCGCAGCGTCGAGGAGCGCGTCGTGATTGCCGGTATCCAGCCATGCAAAGCCGCGTCCCAGGGTCTCTACCCGCAGGGTTCCACGGCGCAGATACTCGTTGTTAATGCTGGTGATCTCGATTTCACCACGTGCAGAGGGCTTTACGTTCTTGGCGATCTCTACCACGTCGTTGTCGTAGAAATACAGACCCGGTACCGCATAGTTGGACTTGGGATTCTCCGGCTTCTCTTCAATGGAAAGAGCCTTGCCCTCCCGGTCAAACTCTACCACGCCGTACTCACGGGGATCCTTTACGTAATAACCGAAGATGGTAGCGCCGGTTTCCCGCTCTGCCGCATTCTTCAGAACCTGGGAAAAGCTCTGTCCGTAGAAGATATTGTCTCCCAAAACCAGGGCTACCCGGTCGTCGCCGATGAATTTCTCGCCGATGATAAATGCGTCAGCCAGTCCTCTGGGGCTCTCCTGTACCGCATAGCTCATCTTCATGCCCAGCTGGGAACCGTCGCCCAGAAGCTCCTCGAAGATGGGCAGATCGCGCGGGGTAGAGATAATCAGCACCTCACGGATGCCCGCAAGCATCAGGGTGGACAGCGGATAATAAATCATCGGCTTGTCATATACCGGCATAATCTGCTTGGAAATCGCTTTTGTCAGCGGATAAAGTCTTGTTCCGGAACCTCCGGCCAGAATAATTCCCTTCATTTGTAATTTTCTCCTATCTGTTCCGTTCCTTATTTATTCTTATACATCTCTTCGTAGTATTTCTGATAATCGCCGCTGGTTACGTTCTTCATCCAGTCCTCATGCTCAAAGAACCACTGGATAGTCAGACGGATACCGTCCTTGAACATGGTCTCCGGATACCAGCCGATCTCCTCTTTGATCTTGTCCGGAGCGATGGCGTAACGGCGGTCATGGCCCTTACGGTCTGTCACGTAGGTAATCAGGTCCTTGCTTACCAGCTTCTTTCTCGGATCCCCGTCCGGCAGCATCTCCTGCAGAGTTTCCAGGATGATGTTGATGATCTCGATATTCTGTTTCTCGTTATGTCCGCCAATGTTGTAACGCTCGCCCAGGCGGCCATTTTCCTGTACCATGTCGATGGCCTTGGCATGATCGTCCACATACAACCAGTCACGCACATTCTTGCCGTCGCCGTATACCGGAAGCTTCTTGCCCTGCAATGCATTATTGATGATCAGCGGGATCAGCTTCTCCGGGAACTGGTAAGGTCCGTAGTTATTGCTGCAGTTGGTGATATTCATGGGGAAACGGTAAGTATCCCAGTATGCCTTCACCAGCATGTCAGAGGAAGCCTTGCTCGCGGAGTAGGGGCTGTGAGGATCGATGGGAGTCGTCTCATAGAAATAAGTATCTCCCTCCTCCAGGGATCCGTATACCTCGTCGGTGGATACGTGCAGGAATTTCTTGTCCTCTTTAAAGGTGCCGTCCGGCAACTCCCAGGCTTTCTTTGCCGCGTTCAGCATCACCAGGGTTCCCAGTACGTTGGTCTCCACGAAGATCTCCGGGTTCACGATGCTGCGGTCCACATGGCTCTCTGCCGCGAAATGAACCACGCGGTCGATATCATTTTCCGCAAAGATCTTTTCGATGGCCTCGCGGTCGCGGATATCTGCCTTGATGAAAGTGTAATTGTCCCGCTCCTCGATGTCCTTTAAGTTCTCCAGGTTACCTGCGTAGGTCAGCGCGTCCACATTAATGATGCGGATAGCGTCACCGTACTTGCGGAACATGTAGTGAATGTAGTTGGAGCCGATAAATCCGGCTCCGCCGGTTACAAGATAAGTTCTCATTTTAAAAAAATCCTCCGATTTTATTCTTATTTTTCTTCATAGTTAATTGTAGTATAGCATTAAACAGAGCGGAGGGCAAGACTTTTCCACAGTCCCTGCCCTCTGTCGGTTGACAAGGCTTTTCGGATTCGGTATATTTATCATAGAAATGCTATAATTATCCAGTACAGCCTGAAGCACTTGCTGCTGAAGGCATAAAAAAATGATTCAGGTGTGCAAAATCCCATCGGCGAAGCCGATTTTCATGGATTTTGCATTATAACCGGTCAGGTACTGAACAGTTATAAATAATTCGTAATCGAGGTATATTTTTCATGATACATAAGATATTGGGAAGTTGGAAAAATCTGTCACATTCGCAGCGGCTGTCCCGGATTCTGGCTCTGGCCTTTCTCGTCAGCATCGTCCCGGTTCTGGCTCTGGCCTTTTATTCCCACCCGGCCGGAGATGACTACGCCTACGGCCTGGCCGCCCATCTGGCCTGGAAGGAGACCCATTCCATCATTTCCGTTCTGAAGGCTGCCGTGCAAAATGTAGCGGGCTATTATAACACCTGGCAGGGCACCTATGCATCGATTTTTCTCATGTCCCTGCAGCCCGCCGTCATCAGCCAGCGGCTCTATCCGTTGACCACATTTCTGATGCTGGGCATGCTCTGCGGTGGCACCTGGCTGCTGATTCGTACCATTTTCACCCACTATCTGAAGCTGGAAAAGAGCCTCTGGCAGAGCCTGGCCCTGTCCGTGCTGTTCCTGTCCGTCCATGTGCTGGATGAAGGAAAATCTGCCTTCTACTGGTTCAACGGCGCGCTGCACTATGTATTCATGCACAGCTGCATGCTGTTCTTCCTCTCTTTTGTACTGCTCTACCTGAAGGCGGAGAAGCGGGGAGCCCGCGCGGCGTATTTTCTGCTCTCCTGTTTTCTGGCCGTGGTCATCGGCGGCGCCAACTATGTGACGGCCCTGCTGACGCCGGTGCTGCTGGTTTTTCTCCTGCTTCTGTGTCTTATTTTCCGGAAGAAACGGGGACTTTTCTGCATCCTGCCCCTCGTGCTTATGCTGGCGGGACTGGCCGTAAACGCCATGGCTCCCGGCAACGCCACCCGCATGGCGGCCCAGCTGGATTCCATGGGACCTGTGGAGGCCGTCTACTATTCCTTTCTCTATGCTTTCAAGGGCATCCGGGACTGGACCACCGTATATCTCATCTTTTTTACCGTGCTCCTGCTGCCCTTCCTCTGCGTGGGGCTCTCCCGGTGTAATTTTGACTTCCCCCTGCCCGGCGTTGTGGCCGGTCTCTCCTACTGCGTGGTGGCGGCCTCCTATACGCCGTCCCTCTTCTCCATGGGACAGACCTACATCTTCGGCCGGACTCTGAATATCATGCGGATGCTGTTCTATCTGCTTTACTTTTTAAATCTGGTCTATCTCACCGGCTGGGTGACTGCCCGCTGCCGCCGGTTCGGGCTGACGGAGAGTCTTCTCTCCTTCTTTTCCCGTCTCTGGCAGGGCTGCCGCAAAAGCCTCACCGCCGGAATGGTGCTCTTCGCGCTGGTACTTCTGGTCTTCTCCGATAAAAATGAGATCACCGGCATCTCCGCCGCGGAATCCATCGTCCGGGGCCACGCCAGAAGCTACCATGAGGAAAGCCTGTACCGTATCGCCCTGCTGACTCAGGGCGTCGACGAGGTCTGGGTTCCCAACTTCTCCGTGTGTCCTGTGCTTCTGGATCCCCAGGAGCTCTCCGCCGATGATCCGGGCGACTACCGGAATGAGGCTGTGGCCCACTGGTATGGGGTCAAAACCCTGCACCTTTCCATCGTGTATTAGTATTCTGTTTCTATTGTGAGGTATGTGTTATGAAAAGTATTATTGTAATTCCGGCTCTGAACCCGCCGGAGCAGTTTGTTTCCTATGTGGACGAGCTCATCGCCTCCGGCGCGGAGCATCTTCTCCTGGTGGACGACGGAAGCTCCCCGGAAAAGAAGGCCATTTTTGAGACCCTGGAGAAGCATCCCCAGTGTACGGTACTGACCCACCCGGTCAACATGGGAAAAGGCCGGGCCCTGAAGGACGCCTTCACCTACATTCTGGAACAGCCCCAGTGGAAGGGTCTGGGCGTCATCACCGCTGATTCCGACGGCCAGCATCTTCCTGCGGATGTGCTGCGCCTGGATCAGAAAATGGCGGAGCTCCACGCTTTCGGTAAAAACGCCATCGTGCTGGGCTGCCGGAACTTTCATCAGGATGACGTACCCCTGCGCAGCAGCTTCGGCAATCTGATCACCAGCGCCCTGTTCCATCTGCTTTACGGCGTAAAGGTCACCGACACCCAGACCGGTCTGCGGGGCATTCCCTGGGAGCTGCTGCCCCGGATGTGCTCTCTGAAGGGCGAACGTTTCGAGTATGAGATGAATATGCTGACCGATGCGGCCATTTCCAGGATTCCGCTGGAAGCTGTGGAAATCGCCACTGTCTATCTGGACAATAATTCCGAATCACACTTTAATCCCCTGGTGGATTCCATGAAGGTCTACCGTATTTTGCTGGGAACTTTTGTAAAATACGCCATTTCCTCCCTGGCCTCCTCTCTGGTGGATCTCATTGGCTTTACCATTGCCCATCTGCTGCTTCCGGCCGGTCCCTGGCAAATTCTGCAGGCGACGGTCATCGCCCGAGTCATTTCCTCTCTGGTCAATTACTGGTGTAACCGGCAGCTGGTCTTCGGAGATAAGGGCAGCACGACCAGTACGCTGCCCAAATATTACGTTCTCTGCGTGTTGGTCATGTTCTGCTCGGCAGGTCTGGTCAGTCTCTTTTCTTTCCTGCCCCTTCCCGCCACGATAATCAAGCTTATCGTGGACTCGGTTCTGTATCTGTTTAATTATCAGATCCAGCGCCGCTATATCTTTAAGACTGTGTAACTCAGGAGGAATCTTTCATGAACACACTGCTTCTGGGCGTGCGGGTACTGCTCTTCGCCCTTTCTACCTTCGGTTATCTGACCTTTGCTCACCGGAAAACCCGGATTTCCGTAGATTTTCTTCCGGCCCTGGTCTTTACAGGTCAGATCTGTATCCTCTTTTTCGCGGGGCTTTTGAATCTTCTGCCTCTGGCGGTCCCGGCACTTTTCCTCGTGGGACTGCTCTTGGCCCTTGGCTCCCTCCATTACCGGAAGCAATACCGGGATTTCGTGACGCCGGCCCTGATCTTTTTCGCGCTGGCCTGCCTTTATTTCCTTCTGCTCCTGAAGGGCGTGCTCTTTACCGGATATGACAATTTTTCCCATTGGGCACTGGTAGTGAAACAGATGCTTCAAACCGATCGGTTCCCCACCTGGCAGGATCCGATTATTCTGTTCCAGGGGTACCCTCTTGGAAGCTCTGTCTTCATCTATTATGTGAGCAGGCTCATCTCTACTGTGTCGGAGGGGTGTCAGATGTTTGCGCAGACGATGCTGACCATAAGCCTGATTCTTCCCGTATTTTCCGGCATCCGGAAAAGAAAGCTTCCGGGCTTTCTGCTGCTTCTGGGCGCTTCGTTGTTTTTCCTAAGCTATATCGCCACACCGGACAGTCTGTATGTGGACACTTTGCTGCCACTGTGCGGTGCTTTCGGATTCCTGCTTCTGAACCGGGAGCTGGAGGTAGATGAGCATACGGCCTGGCTGACGGTGCTTCCGACTGTAGCCGTGATCATGATCAAAAACTCCGGCATCTTCTTCTGGGCACTCATCGCCGGACGGGTACTGATCTACTGGATCCGCCACCGGAAGACCGCCTCATCCATGCAGCGGCGCTCCTGGCTGACTGTGATGCTGTTCCCGCTCTTCTCCCTGCTGGCCTGGAACCGGCATGTGGCCTATGTCTTCACCTCCGCCGAATCTTCGCCCCACAGCATGTCCCTGTCGGTCTACCTGGCCAATATTCAGGCCAAGCTGGCCGACGGCACAATCCCGCAGATTACCAGGGCTTTCCTGCTTCAGGTGCTGCACGGACGGATTCTGCTGCTTCTGCTGGCCGTGCTTCTGCTGGCGACTCTCTACGCCCGCTTTCAGAAGCTTCCCCGTCCCGCTTTCGGCAGGCTGGCTCTGTTCCTTGTGCTGGTCTACGCCGCTTATCAGCTGGGCAGCCTGTGTATGTATCTTTTCTCCATGCCGGAGGGCGAGGCTCTTATGATGGCCGGATATCCCCGGTACTATGGCTCCATCGCCATCTTCTGTCTGGCCATTGCTCTGTACCACTTTGGAAAATGGATGGATATGGTTCCGGTTCCTACAGCCTTTATTTTCACCTTCGTATTTCTCTTTGTCTTCTGTCTCATGGGCGCCAATCCGCGGATTCTTCTGCGACATTCCGGCGAGACCCAGCGTGATCGGCTGGAAGCCCTGATTCAGGAATACGGATTGCAGCCAGACAGCGCCTGCCTGGTCTATGTACCGGCGGATGACTCCGGATACACCTATCATCTGGTGAAATACGCATTGTATACTGCCACGGTGGATGTACATAATTCCTCGGCTGGGGAAGATATCAGTGAAGTGGTGGAAACAGCCCGGGATCTGGGCTATGACTATCTGATCTGTTTTGATACGGAAAATGACAAACTCAACCTCTATTGCGCAGAAATGTTCGGAGTGCCCGAAGGCACCCCGGTGATAGCGCTGCAATAACGTTTCTTAAAATCCGGATATATCATAGATCCGGACACTTTCTTCGGAAATCAATGCGTCCTCCCGAAATACGGGGACGGTATCTGCGAGGGCCTCTTCGAGGCCCTCGATGTTGTTCTGACCTCCGGTCAGCAGCCAGAAGGACTGTACTTCGGGGTAATGGGAGCGGATTCGTTCCAGCATTTCTTCATACCCGATGGTCTCCTCCCGGCTCTCATTCCAGACGGAAAAGGTGATGGGGGCTTCCGTCAGCGGGTACCAGAGCGTCCGATCCGGCGCGTAAGCTGCCACCGCGTAGGCCGGTACGTCTCCGGCTGTCACCAGAAGCGCTTCCTGCGGAATTTCTTTTTCAATATAAGCCGCCGCATCTTTTCCCGCGGAATAGGGCTCCTTCCAGTCCGACTCCATAGCTCCCCGGTGTCCGTCCACCGACAGCAGACAGAGAACCGCCAGCAGAGCCTGAAAGCCCACGGCTGCCGCCCGGTTTCCTTTTCTTCTCCAGTCCGTCTCTTCTCTCTCCCCGGAAGCCTTCTTCTTTTCCAAAATCAGCCACAGAATAAAAATCAGTTCATGGACCAGCAGCATGGCCTTCTGCTCCGAGGGCAGATAGACATAGGTAAACATCAGCACCTGGCTGCCCACAGCCGCTGCCAGAATCAGGGTCTCTTTCCAGGACCAGAGCAGAAGCAGCAAAAAGCAGAGAGCTATTACAAATACCAGTATTTTCCATGTTTCATCGCTGATTCCGCCGCCTACCGCAAAACCGGACGCCCATTGGGAAGCCACGCTCATCCGGTGCAGATTGGAGGATAGGGTGGAACTGATGTGAATGTTCACGCCGGTATTCCTGTCCGTGCTGCCGAAGAGTTCCCAGATCAGGAACAGACCACTTGCCAGATTCAGAAACACGGCACACAGACGCACCCGGTTTTCCGGCTTTTTCAGGGGAATTTCCCGCAGAATCTCCAGCAGCCAGAAGAAGGACAGGGCTGCGGACAGCCCCAGCATGTAAATATGGGTCTGGGTCAGAAGTGCCAGCAGAATGCCATAGGGCAGAGGCTTTTCCATCCGCCTGGGATAACACAGGGCCAGCAGAGCCAGCAACGGCGGCACCAGTGCATAGCTTCTGGAAATAACCGGATAGTAATACAGGAAAAAGCCGCTGAACACGGTCAGAACCCGAACCGGCATGGAAAACGGAGCGCGGGTCAGCATCAGCCAGGCTGCCACAGCCATCAGGACCAGGCTGATACCATTCATGCTCCCAAAGGGCGCGTGAAGCTTCGCGAAGGGCATCAGAATCAGATACCAGAGACAGGGATGTCCCTCGTATTTCAGCTGGGCGAACAGCCCCTTCAGATCCAAAAGCCCGGCTATCTGCCAGGCCTGCGCCTCATCACGCCAGTTCTCGTGATGGAGGATCAGCGCCATATTTACGGCCAGATAGACCGCCAGCAAAAGGATGGGCCAGAACCTCTTTTTCGTTTTCTCCATGTCCTTTGTTCTCCTTCTATTCTGCAAATCTCATTTGACAAATGCGTGCTTATCTTCTATGATACCCATATCGGTTTTTCCGAAATTCTGTATTCAAAGGTGATTTTTATGAAACGCTATTTTCAGGCTTCCGGACTTGCCCGGCTCTGCTTTCTGACCGTTCTTGTCCTGATTCTGACCACACTGCCGCTTCTCTATATCGCTCGGTACGATCATTCCAGCGCGGACGACTATACCTACGGCAATTATACCCATCAGGTATGGGAGGAGACCCACTCGCCGGTCAGGCTTATCGGCGCTGCCTTCCAGACCTCCCATGACTTCTGGTATACCTACCAGGGCCCCTTCGCCTCCGCGTTTTTCATGTCCCTGCAGCCCTCTGTTATCAGCGAACGGCTCTACGGACTGACTGCCTGGCTCATGCTGGGCATGCTGATCGCCAGTCATTTTCTTTTCTTCAAAGTACTGTTGGGAGATTATCTGGGGGCAAAGCCGGTTCATTATATCACCATCGCGGCGGCCTTTCTGGTGCTCTGCATCCAGACCATGCCGGATCCGGTGGAGGCTTACTACTGGTATGTGGGCAGCGTCCACTATACCTTCATGTATTCCTGTATGCTGTTTCTGCTGTCCTGTCTCATGTTGTTTTTGAAGACGTCCTCCCGCATCCGGGGCGCGCTGCTTCTGTTTCTCGCCTGTCTGCTGGGACTCATCTGCGGCGGATCCAACTTCATCACCGCCCTGCAGACACCGGTTTTACTGTGCTTGTTTGGCGGTTTCTGTCTCTTTTACCGGAACCGGAAAGCACTCTGGTGCCTGCTGCCCCTGGGCTTCACCCTCACCGGCCTCTACTTCAATGTAACCGCACCGGGCAACACGGTCCGACAGGGCGAAATCTCACCTCTGTCCCCGGTAACCGCCATTTATGATTCTTTCCGATATGCCGTTACCTATTTTAAGGAATGGACCAACATTTATTTTCTTCTGCTGCTTCTGTTCCTGACTCCGGTGATCTGGCATTTCGTATCCCGCTCCCACCGGCGTTACCCGCTACCTGGCCTAGTGATCTTTCTCTCCTTTTGCGGCTATGCCTGTATGTTCACGCCCTCGGTCTACTCTCTGGGCTTCGCCGGATACGCCCGAGTACTGAACATCATCATGTGCGCCCTGTACCTGTTTCTTTTTCTGGATCTGATTTATTTTCTTGGATGGCTTGCTTCCAAAACTACGGTTTCTGTCTCGAACCCAGCTTTCCGGAAACCTTTCCTGCAGTCCTGGTACACCGGCATCGCTGTGACCACCCTGGTGGCCCTGTTCTTCACCAAGCCGGATCAGATCACCTCTTTTTCCGCCGTCAATGCCCTGTACAAGGGATATGCCCAGTCTTATCACCAGGAAAATCTTGACCGGATCTCCATGCTTTCCCTGGAGGGTGTGGATGAGGTCTGGGTTCCTAATTTCTCTGTGGAGCCCCACCTGCTCTTCTTCGACAATCTGGATACCGATGAGACCTGTTGGAAGAACCAGGCCGTAGCCGAATGGTTCGGCAAAAAGGTGGTTCATATGGTTGAAGTCTATCAGCTGGACCACGAGAATGTCCAGTAAGCCTTCCGTTTTTCACGCCGGGGCTGACGAACCGTCAGATCCCGGCCTTTTTCTTTTCTTCCCCATATAATAAACCAGCACTCCAATCCAGGCGCAGAGGCTGACTATCTCCGATACATTCCACCACAATGGCGCCAGGAATTCCATCCGGATCGTCCCCTCATAATCCGCAGGGAGCATGATTCCTGTCATTCCTAAGTCTGTTCGCAGCATCTGGAATTCCTCTTTTGTTTCCGCATCCCAGGCTTTGTATCCCTTATAGAGTAAAATCGGTACCTCCAGCACCGTCTCCTCTGATTCCGTATTCTTACAGGTCACCCGGATCTTATTGTACTGCTTTTGAAAGCTTTCTATTTCCACGCCATTTCCCCGGGGCTCCAGCGGATGAAAGGCTTCCTCCTCATCCAGCTCAATATCCGCCGGAAGATACTCTCCACCCGACACATAATAGGTGGCATCCCGTTCCTCGTGGCACTCTTCCACCTCCGCCGTCTCCATAAAGGTAAAAAGCGTATATCCGCTCCCCAGAAGCGTGAAGGTCACCAGCAGACCAGTACACAGACGCACCAGCTTCTGCCTTCCTTGCTTTTTCAGGTATGCCAGCGCCGCGCAGACACCCACGGTCAGGGACAGAGTTCCCATACCCAGCAGCCGCCAGGGGAATTGCAGGGTAGACAGGAAATGGAATCCCGCATTTTCCAGAAAATCCCATGGAAAATATTTTGTCGCGCCATACAGGGTCAGCAACGCAAACCCCAGGTTCAACGCCAGAAGCTTCCGTTCCTCCTTATCCCTTCTGCAGACGATAAGGGTCAGTGCAAGAATCAAAAAAGCCAGCTGCATGGCCAATCCGATTCCCAGCGGCAGCTCGCCCTGGATGCCGTTCGGCCAGATCCCGGTTCCATGCTGCCAGATCCGGAAAAGCTCTCCCACAGTCAAGCCATTTTCCTGAATCCCACTGCCGGACAGAATTCCCACTGTAATGTTCATCTTCTCATGGAGCATCTCGTCCAAAAAGGGAATCAGAAACCATAAATTCAGAAGCAGCGCCAGCACCACAGCCTTTATGAGGGCCAGAAAGGTCTCCTTCTGAAAGATCCGGCGGATCATCACGAGACAGAGCACGCCGGCCAGCATGGCCGCCATTTCCGTGGAGAGCATATGGGTCTCCAGAAGCCCGGTAACCCCCATGGCCAGCGCCATCCAGTTCTTTTTCCCGCTGTAATCACTGAATATGGACCAGAAGCCGTAGAGCGCCAGCGGCAGAAAAGCCATGGCACTGTATTCGCCCAGAGCCGCCCTGGTATACACATTCGCCAGACGATAAGCCGACAGCGTATACAGGAAGCTGCCAAGACTTGCCATCCGCACGTCTCCCAGTATCCGCTTCAGGCAGTAAAAGGTCAGTGCCGCTGTAAATCCGTTGACTGCCAGTACATACCCTTCGTAGACCTCCTGCACACTGAAACCGAGCATCCGGAAAACTCCGGGCACATAGAGCAGAGCGTCCCCATAAAACAGGGATACCGGGTACCCGTAACCATGAAGCCAGTTGGGCTGAATCCGCACCGGGAGTTGGCCGGAGGCAAGCCCCTGCCATACGCCCTCTATCCGAAGGAAATGGAAACCGCTGTCATGGCCGATGTAGACACCCCGGGACAGAAGTGGGATGGACGCCAGAAATACCGTCACAAGCAGTTGATATCCAGTCCGCCGCTTCTCCCGGGTATCCAGCCTTCCGCCCGGCCCGAAAAACCGCAAGAAAATCCCCAGCGCCAGGCAAAAGAGAACTGCCTGCGCTAGCTCCCGCGTTCTTCCCTGGATGCTCTCCTTCACAGTCACTTTCGACACAGAGAACCCGTTATAGCCCTGATAAGCGGTTCGAATCGTCACATCCGGCACATCTGCCGATACCCAGACCTGGAAGCTTTCCTCTGTCTTCCCCCGTTCCAGCAGGATCGCATCGGAACCTACTTTCCCGGATCGGGTATCAGACTTCGCGAAAATCGTATTTTCCGTGCCCTCCGCCTGATACTCCACCGTCACCTCGTAGACGCCCCGGGACAGGGCAAGCGGTTTGCCAAGGGTCGCCTCCTTCACTTCCCCTTCCGTGACGTGCAGGTTTACCCCCATCTCATAAGTTACTCTTTTCCTCAGAAAGCTGGACGCCGCCATGAGAAGCAGCACCGCACATAAAAATCCGTAAGCCCCCCAGATTTTCTTTTTCATAGGCAGTTTTTTCCTCTTTCCGCTCTCGAAATTATCGAAGCTTCGCCAGGTAGATATGATACCGGTCAAATTCATCCAGCGGCTGCATTTCCACCGCTCCTACGGTCTTGCTGATATAGTCTGTGATCTCCTCGTTGAGCTCGGAATCTCCCACATAGACCACCACCTGATCCGCGTCTGCAAACTTCTCCATGGCCGCCGGGATATCCTCGGTGATCGCCGCGTAGGAGATACAGTAAAAGCCCTTGTATTCCTGCAAAAGCTGTATCACGCCGTAATATTCCCACCAGTTATATTCCCGGTCGATATAGACGCAGTAAGTATCCCCGTACTCCTCCGCCAGAGCCTGATGCTTCTGAAAATCCGCATATGCATATCCGGGCGCTCCCTGGGCCAGCTTTCCGGCTGTGGCCGCCAGAAATACCGCACTGCAGACCGCCAGCGCCCGGCCGGGGCGAATCAGCTTTCCCAGCAGCCACGCAAAGCCGCCCACTGCAATCAGATACACAAAAGCATAGACCGGCATCAGATAGCGGTCCGTCATATACGGCGCAATCTTGGTCACCATCAGAAAATAACATAGGGTCATAAATACCACCGGATACAGCCTGTCCAGCTCCTTCCACGGGAAGCTTCTATGCTTTATCAGATACACGATCAAAAGCAGAACCGCCAGCGTCAGGATCGCGAACAGCCAGCCCCCGAACAGCTGATCATTCAGAATTTTCACCATGGTCTTCAGACTGCCGCCGAAGCCGGACAGCTTCACCAAATTATTTCTGGCTCCCTCTCCCCGGTAATCATTGAAGATATGCTGCCACATGGTTGGGAAAATGGCCAGGGCCGCCACCGCGGAGAGCTCCAGGGTCACATGGTAGCCGCACTCCTCCTTCCACCGCTTCTGCATCCAGAATTTTACAAAATACCAAACGGCCAGAAAGCAGGCTGGAAGGATAAAATAATAGTGGGTCAGGACGCCGCATACAAGCGTAATTCCCAAAAGCAGAAAGGTCTTCCAGGTCAGCTCCCGCTTTTCCACCAACCGCTGATATACATACACATGGGCCAGCAGCAGAAATGCGAACATGGCGTACATCCGCACAAACAGAATCATATTCATGGCTCCATAGCTGATTCCGAACAAGGCACTCACCAGAAGCCCGATCCTGCGGCTTCCAAAAATCCCCTTCGTCACCAGGTAGAGCAGAATCGTACTGCCCCACAGAAAGCACAGGTTCAGTCCCACTCCAGCCGGAATGGACAGCTTCCCGGGTACCAGAGAAGAGAGGGTGTGCATCAGAAAATAGTAAAAAGGCGGATGTACGTCCGCCTCCTGATTTCGATAAGGAATGGCGTAATCAAAAGCATGTCCTTCGGTCACCGTGGACTGGGAGAGAAACCAGTCCCGGTCCAGCCATTCATTTAAGGGCATATCAAATGCCTGAATTTCGGCATTGTTGGAAGAAGTGTAGGTAAACAGCTCGTCACACATCAGATACGTTTTCTGTCTTCCGTACTGCCATCCCAGAAGAAGCTCCAGCAGGCAGACTGCCAGAAGGAGCCCGCAGATCAGCAACGTCTTCTTTTTTTCTGTCATAATTTCTTCCTTTCCATAACTCATTTTCACAGGCTACTTTCTAAGTAGCAGTCGGTTCCGGATCGCCTGCATGGCGTCCAGCCCCAGCAGAATAAATACCGGCACAAAATTCACCAGATACCGGGAGCGGGTCTCCCAGATCAGCAGAAACAGGAAAATGCCGAATACCGACAGCTGCATGGCCTGAATTTTCCTGATTCTTCCTTTTTCCATAAAATTCCGCAGAAGAGACAGAAGAATTCCGCCCAGAAGCAACAGCTGCACGGCGTTGCAGTAACGGTATGTATAGGAATAGTTTTTTCCATAATACAGCACCCAGTCGTGCAGCCAGCTCTCTTTCAGCGGATCCCGCTGTAGCTTCTCAGGCGCGAAATAGACGCCGTCGCCCCAGGTAAACACCACTTTTTCCCGCAGATGCGCCAGCATCCCGGATGCGCCGTATTCCTCCAGCTTCTGCCGGATAAACAGCCGATCCACCGCCTCTTTTTCCGCCTTTCCCTCGGTGGAAGCCGTCATCCAGTAGACGTCCGCATTGTAACCGCCGCTGTCCACCAGTCCCAGCGCCACCCAGTGCTCCATGGGAAATTCATTGCGATAGGATTCCTCCGCGCTCAGGCCTGAGAACTTCGCTGGAACCACCGTCAGGAAACCCACCAAGGCCAGGAAAGGCAGGGTCAAAAGCAGGCTCCGGATCAACCGTTCCCTCAGACTGTCCCTGCACAGCCACAGGTAAATGAGCAGGGCGATGAAAATCACGCCCAGACTTCCTTTTATCTTGTAACCCGCCGCCAGAATCACGCCGGTCAGAAGCAGAAACCGGCGATCCTTCTCCCGGAACTGATAGGACCACAAAGTCCCCGTCACAAAGGGCAGGGCAAAGGTATCCGTATAGAAAATCGGCGTATGCATGTAAAAGGGCAGGAAAAACAGACAGAGTAACATTCCGAAAGCCCCGTACCGGACACCGTACAGTCGCCGGGCCAGCTGCCAGAAAAAGAACAGCCCCAGCAGAATCAATCCCACATTCAGCAGGATACCCAGCGTAATATAGGAACAGAAGCCCCCGAACAGCTTAAAAATACCGGCCAGAAACATGCAGACCGCCACGTTGTTCGGGTAGGTAGTGAAATACCAGCTGCTGTTGTCTGAGAAGCAACCATCTTCCGCCAGCTCCACCGCCCCCTGGTAGACCGATCCGAAATCCCAGCCCGGGTACACTTCAAGCTCAAAGGCCGCATACAGAAGTCCCGCCGCCATCAGTACGAAAATTCCCGCTGTCACCCCCGTAAAAAACCTCTCCTTCTCCCACAGGGAACCCAGAAGCTTTTTTGCGGACAGCAGCACCAGAAGGAGCAAAAGCCCCAGCACACCGGCCAGTGCGCCGATCTGTCTGCTCTGCTTCAGATCCGCAGCGCACACCGCCATCACCGCCAGCCAGATCAGCGCAAAGACGCCGGAAAACAGTACTATACATGCTCTTTGTATCTTATCCGTCATATCCATCCTCTTTTTTGTAAATACATACCAGCCAGATCACGAACAGGAACATGCCCATCTCGTAATTCAGCAATGCGTAATCCATATTCATCAGCACGAAGACGCCCAGAACCAGGCTTGTTCCCAGAAAACTCCTGCTTTTGTAAAGGGCGTAAATCAGCACTGCCAGCATCAGCAGCAGAAAACACAGGCCCACCGGAACCGAGAACCGCAGCATGGCGTTCAGGAAAATATTGTGGCAGTTGTTGGTGGACCAGCCTGACCGCACCTCAAAGAGCCGTTCCCCGAACTGAAAGCCCCAGCCGCCCGGACACTGGCGAATCTCCCTGAGAGCCCCGGCCCAGATCTGGTTCCGGTCTCCCATGGAGAAAATATTCCGTTCCTTTAAAAGCAGCTTTCCGGCCACGCCGCCTACTGCCGCCACCCCGACGATCCCCAGCAGATGGATTTTTCGGAAATGAAACCGTTTCCAGTCCACCTGATCCAGGAAACCGCCCAGAAGCACCAACGCCGCCGCGCCGAAGCCGGTCCAGGAATGGGACAGGAACATGGCTGTCAACAGCACCGCCACGCTTCCGAAGAACATCCATTTTCTCCGGAACAGACCGCGGAAATGTACCACAGCAGCCAGAAACAGGGTCAGCATCAGCGCATAGTCGCTCTTGTGGCTGTAGAGCCAGTAATGACGGAACTCATAGTAATCCGCTGGCAGCTGGCCGAAATAGAACCGGTTATTGCAGATCAGGAAACTAGTGTAGCCCGCAAAGAAATACACGATGCTGAGGAGATTCGACACCACCGCGCACCCCAGAAAAAACCGGATCAGATTCTCCGGCTTCTCTCCCAACGGTTCCTCCTGCATGCAGAGCACCAGAAGAAAGAGGAAAGCCACCGTATCGTCGATCTGTTCGCCGAACCAGTGCAGTTCCCGCACATTGAACCAGAGAGACAGGATATTGTAGATCAGCAGTCCTCCCACGAGGCACAGCGCAAACACCTGTTTTTTCTTCCATCCTCCCTTTATGGCGCAGGCAGCCATCCACAGCAGCAGCGCCCCGTAGGCCGCGGTGAAGACCGCGTAATATTCCATCTTATAGTCCTCTGAAAAGGTACTCCAGAATGCCGGAAAGAACAGACTGAACACCATAAACAACTTTAAAAAGAAGGTTTTCATCTTATAAGCTCCCACTTCTGTACGAAATCAAGTATCTGGATATTATACACCAATCACTTATTGTTTGACAAGCAATCCCAAATCTTTTATGATATTTATCAGGATAGAAAATAAACTGCGAGGAATCTGCGATTATGTCAAATATCAGCCAAAAACAACGGCTTATTCAAAATTATACCCTGCTTGGTCTGGAATGCCTGTGCATCATCCTTTCCTTTACTCTGGCCGTTCTGACCCGGGGACTGGAGGAGAGCTACCTGAGCTTTTCCCGGACCTACATCACTATGCTGGCCTGCATCCTGTTCTTCCATCTGCTTTCCTATTATATGTTCGACTGGAACACGAATATCTTCAAGCGGGGCTATTATGTGGAACTCATCGCCGTTCTCAAATACAACAGCGTGCTGATTCTGATGCTCAGCTTCTTCCTCTATGTGAGCAAGATGTCGGAGGATTTTTCCCGGCTGGTCTTCGTCTATTTCTTTGCCTACAATATTCTGCTGACCTATCTGGGACACCTGCTGCTTAAGAAGTACTTTACCTCCGTATATCGGGTCAGCTCCAGCAGCAATAAGGTCTTTGTCATCACTACCTCCGACTACGCCGACGATATCCTCGGCCGGATGCTGAACTCTTCTGAATGGAGCTATGAGGTCACGGGTCTGGCACTTCTCGATCGAATAGAAGAAGGCGGGACCGTCCTGGGGATCCCGGTCATCGCCCACGGGGACGATCTCTTTGAGCAGTTCAAGACCCGGGTAGTGGACGAGGTTTTCATCCACCTTCCTGATTATTCTAAATCGACCATTGAAGAACTGATCGTAAAATTCGAGAGCATGGGCATCACCGTCCATGTGAATATCGACTACTTCAACAATGTCATGGCCCATAAGACCACCGAGCTCTTTGCCGGCTTTACGGTGCTGTCCTACGAGGCCAGCGTCTTCGATTACCGGCGGCTCTTCATTAAGCGGATTATTGATATCATCGGCTCCCTGGTGGGGCTGGCGATTACGCTGGTTCTGACGCCTTTCATTGCCCTGGCCATCAAGCTGGACTCCCCGGGGCCTGTCTTCTTCGCACAGAAGCGCGTGGGTAAGAACGGCCGGTATTTCAAGCTCTACAAGTTCCGTTCCATGTACATCGACGCGGAGGCCCGCAAAAAGGAGCTCATGGCCCAGAATGAAATGGACGGCCCCATGTTCAAGGTGGAGCACGATCCCCGGATTACGAAGGTCGGCGCTTTTCTCCGGAAAACCAGCCTGGACGAGCTGCCACAGTTTTACAATATTCTGATTGGCAATATGAGCCTGGTGGGAACCCGACCGCCTACCATCGACGAATTCAAACAGTACGATCTGTATTACCGCAGACGTCTGAGCATTAAGCCGGGACTGACCGGCCTGTGGCAGGTCAGCGGCCGGAGCGATATCACGGACTTCAAGGAAGTGGTAAAGCTGGATTTGGAATATATTGACAATTGGTCGCTGTCATCTGATATTCGCATTCTGCTGATGACCGTCTGGGTGGTCATCATGAAAAAGGGGGCGCGCTGACAACAGCGGCCCCTTTTCTGAATTCTTCTTTTCTATTCTGCTTCCCGGATAATGGTTCCGGTCTTCTCGTGCAATGCATCCTTCGCCCTGGCCAGATCCGCGATCACGGCCACACGGCCCGGACGGCCTGACACAAAGGAGGCTCCCGCTGCCATCTTCGGCAGTACGGACGCCCGCGGGAACTGTCCTGCTGCCGCGTAGGTCTCAACCTCCTCCGGCGTTACTACGTCCAGCTCCTTCTCCCGTTCTGTCCCATAATTAATGCAAATCTTATTTTCCCCGGTCAGGATCATCAGCATGTCCGCGTCCAGAAGCTCCGCCAGCTTGCCGCTTGCGTAGTCCTTCTCGATGACGGCGCTGGCTCCCTTTAAGTGGCCGCGCTGGCGAAGCACCGGAATTCCGCCGCCTCCACAGGCGATGACCACCTGATCCGCATTCAAAAGCACGCGGATAGCGTCGATTTCCACGATATCCGTGGGCTTCGGAGCCGCAACCACACGGCGGAAGCCCTTTCCTTCTTCCTCCACTACGAAGTTGCCCTTCTCTTCCTCTGCTTCAGCCTCTTCTCTGGTCATATAGCGGCCGATGACCTTGATGGGCTCCGCAAATGCATCGTCGTAAGGATCTACCACCACCTGGGTAATGATGGTGCTGACGGTCTTCGGAATGCCTCTGCCCAGAAGCTCCTCACGGATGGCATTCTGCAGATCGTATCCGATATAACCCTGGCTCATAGCCGAGCAGACCGACATGGGCGCGAAAGTGTAATCCTCGTGTTCTTTTCCGAACTCATTGAGAGCCGTGTGAATCATGCCCACCTGGGGCGCGTTACTGTGGCTGATGGCTACCTGACAGCCCTCCTCCACCAGATCCGCAATGGCTTTCGCCGCACTTTTTACCGCTACCTTCTGCTCCGGCAGCGTGGTACCCAGCGCTTTATGTCCCAAAGCAACTACTACTTTTTTCTTTTCCATAATCCGTTACCTCGCTGTATTTAAACTGTTAGAATTATTATAGTTGTTTTATCTGTAAAAAGCAATGTCAAATAGCTTTCCCGTAAAATTCTACAGATAATTCTGCTGGCACTGCACACAGGTGCTGTTCCGGCTGCAATGAAAATCCTCTATGAGATCATCCACCCGACTGCAGCTGGCCGCGATGAAGGTGACGGTGTGTTTTACTTTGGAGGCGTCCACGGGACATCTGGCCTCGAATACCTGGGTATATCTCCGGTCTTCCTCCTGGGCGTGGGTTTTTCTGTTCTCTGTCATATGTATTCTCCTTTTCTGACCAATCCCTATGAGTTTCAGTGTATCACGTTCTCTTAAGCGAATCAATTTATAATCCGCTTTTTCCTCCCGATTCTGCGTACAATTTCCCTGTTTTTTGTTGCAAACATATGTTCTTTGCGTTATACTCAGGATAAGAAATAGCAGAAAACTCTGACAGGAACCTGTTAAACTGGAAGGAGGCAAATCAACGGCTATGAAACCGATTATCTTTCACATCGACGTAAATTCAGCCTACTTGAGCTGGACTTCCCTGGAGAAACTGAAGAATGGAAGCGACATAGATCTGCGAACCATTCCGGCTATTATCGGCGGAGATGAGAAAAGCCGCCATGGGATCGTGCTGGCTAAGTCTATTCCGGCGAAGAAGTACGGGATTCAGACTGCCGAGCCGGTGGCCTCTGCCCTGCGGAAATGTCCCGGCCTCGTGGTGGAGAAGCCTGATCATACCATGTACCGCCGCTACAGCCGGGCCATGATGGAGCTGTTGTCCGGGTATACGCCGGATCTGGAGCAGGTATCCATCGACGAGTGCTATCTGGATTTCACGCCCATCGCCCACCTCTATCCATCCCCGGAGGAGGCGGCCGCCCGGATCCGCGATCACATCTTTGAGACCTTCGGCTTTACGGTCAATGTGGGCATCTCCAACGTCAAGGTGCTGGCGAAAATGGCCAGTGATTTTGAAAAGCCCGGGAAGGTGCATACGCTGTACCCGGAGGAAATCCCTTTGAAAATGTGGCCGCTGCCCGTCTCCGACCTCTTCATGGTGGGCCGCAGAAGCGCCGAGCGCCTGAAGACTTACGGCATCCGCACCATCGGCGACCTGGCCCATACAGACCTCTCTTTTCTCACCGCCCATTTCAAAAGCCACGGGAGGCTCATGTGGGAATTTGCCAACGGCATCGATCCCTCCCCTGTGGTGTCCAACCGGCAGGAGGCCAAAGGCGTGGGTAATTCCATCACCCTGTCCACAGACGTGACCACGGCGGAGGCAGCCAAAAAGGTACTGCTGTCCCTGGCGGAGAGCGTGGCCGCCCGCCTGCGGAAGGCCGGGCAGCTGGCCGGGACTGTGGCGGTTGAGCTCAAGTACGCCGACTTTACCAAAGCCTCACATCAGGCTCCCACCCTCTCCCCCTGCAATGACACAGACGCCATCTACCGACTGTCCTGTTCCCTCTTTGACCAGGTCTGGAACGGCGAACCCATCCGGCTTCTGGGCATCCGCTCCTCCCGGCTCACAGCTGAAGGAGAGCCGGTTCAGCTCTCGATCTTTGATCTGCCCCTGGCTTCCATGCCGCCAGATCCAGATGCCGCCCGGACGGACTTCTCCGGAACACACCCCGCAAAAAAAGAAGGAGAACCCGCTCGGTCTCCTTCTCCGGAAAAGCTGAAAAAGCTGGACGCCGCCATGGACGCCATCCGTAAGAAATACGGGAAAAACGCCATCCACAAGGGTGAACTTACTGATTTCTCCGATAGATAAGCTTCAGTCCCTTTAAAAGCAGGGCGTCATCCATCCTAAGCTCTCTTCTGCAATAAGGCGCAATATATTTGGCCATGCCGCCGGTGGCTATTACGCTGACCTTCTGCCCCAGCTCCTCCTCAATGCGGCCAATCATACCGTCCACACAGGCCGCGTTGCCATAGAGGACGCCGCTCTTCATACAGTCGATGGTATTGCTGCCGATGAACTTCTTCGGCGGATCCAGACTGATCTTCGGAAGTTGGGAAGTCCGGCTTATCATGGCGTCCAGCGCCACGCCTACGCCCGGCATAATCATGCCGCCCATGACCTGCTTCTTCTCGTTGACCACCGTAAAGGTAGTGGCAGTTCCCAGATCTACCACCACCAGCGGGCAGGGATATTCCTCGATGGCGGCTACTGCGCCCACCACCAGATCGGAACCCAGCTGGGCCGGATTGTCGATGCGGATATCCAGGCCGGTCTTCACGCCCGGGCCCACCACCAACGGCTCCCGGCCCGTTACCTTAGCTGCGGCCCGGCGCATGACGCCGGTCAGCGGCGGCACTGCCGAGGAGAGAATGCCTCCATCCAGTTCCCTTCTGTCGACTCCATATATTTCCAGAACCGTCTTGATGCTGATCGCATATTCCAGCTCTGATTTCTTCGTATCTGTGTGAAGCCGCTCCACAAAGATAATTTCATCGTCCCGGATGCAGCCCACTACAATGTAGGTATTGCCAATATCTACTGCTAAAATCATGCCTCTTCCTCCTGTTTTTCTTCGGCTTCTTCCGCTGCCCTATCATGATTCTGTATATAGCGAAGCTCTCCGCCTTCCTGTTCCACGGACACCAGCTCCTGATATACTAGCGTATCTGTGGTCAGCTTCTTCTGCTTCAGCAGATAGTTGGAACACTTCTTCACCAGATCGTAGATGACCGCAAAGGCCGGTACGCCGATGATCATGCCCACGAAGCCCATGAGACCGCCGAACACCAGGATGGAGAACAATACCCAGAAGCTGGACAGCCCCGTGGAGTTGCCCAGAATCTTCGGTCCCAGGAAATTGCCGTCAAACTGCTGCAAAAGCAGAATCAGAATCAGGAAGTACAGGCACTGCATTGGATTTACCGTCAGCACCAAAATGGCGCTGGGGATGGCTCCGATATAGGGGCCGAAAAACGGGATGATATTCGTCACACCCACCACCACGCTGATCAGCATGGTATAGGGCAGCTTCAGAATACTCATGAAGAAAAAGCAGAGGCAGCCGATGATCAGCGAGTCAATAACCTTGCCGCTGATAAATCCGCCGAACATCCGGTCAATGAGCCGACATTCATCCAGAATTGCGTTGGCATGGGATACCTTGAAGATGCTGTAAATCAGCTTCTTGGCCTGGGCCGCGAATTTTCGCCGGTTGCCCATCATATAGACCGCTGCAATCAAGCCGATCAGGATATTTTTCATGGTGGCAATGGCGCTTAAGAGACCTGCGGACACGCCGCTGACGATGGTCTGCATATTCGGCAGAAGCTTGGTCTCCAGCCAGGTTTCCACATTGGTATATACGGTGTCCATGAATTGGTTTACATAATTCAATATTACTTCATTGTCCTGCAGATAGTTCTGAATCCAGGCCGACCACTTATTCACCATGGAAGGGAAACCTGTCACGATACTGCCGATACTGGCAAATACCTGGGGCAGTACCATAGCAAGCAGCAGATAAATCACCAGCAGCCCGAACAGAATGCTGAGGCCGATGCCGGCCGCCCCGGCGATGCTGTGGGCTTTCTTCTGGTTCTTCATCCGGTTCCTGAAAAATCGGAACAGATTCCGCTCGATAAAATTGCAGACAGGGGTCAGCAGATAAGCGATGACCGCGCCGTAGATAAAGGGCATCAGAATTCCCTTTATCAGGTTGTACGCAGCCACAATCCGGTCAAAGCGGTACATGGCGAAGAACACGATGATACAGATGATAATGGATCCCGCGCCCGCCAGACTTTTGTACAGATATTTTTTTACTTGTCCGTTTTCTTTCATTTCTGCCTGCTCTCCTGTCTGTTGTGTCTTATTCATATTCATCAAAGCCCTTCATGACTTTCGGAATCACATAATGACTCCCGCCACGGCCCTTGACGTCCTCGATCATCATCGTGATCAACAGCGGCTTCTCCGTATTCTCCACGCAGATGCCCACGAACCAGCCCAGCTCCTGACCTTCCGTATCTTCCCTGGAGGTCTTCAGCTCCGCCGTACCGGTCTTACCCGCCATCCGGAATGCGTCGCGCTGCGCGGAATGGGCCGTACCGTCGCTGTCCTCCACCACCTGGTAGAGATCTGCTAGCACCGTATCCGCCGCCTCTTTGGTGAATACGCCCTCTTTCCAGCAGGATGTACTCTCACTGTCCAACAGATAGGGCTTCACCATATCTCCACCATTTACCAGGGCGGAGTAGATGACACTCAGATGAATCGGATTCATCAGCACCTTGCCCTGCCCGTAGCCACTGTCTGCCAGCTCCGTCTCGGAAGCTATCTTGCCGTCGCTGCCAAAGCTGGAAGCCGTCGCCGTAAAATCAAAGGGCAGCTCCTCGCCGAAGCCCAGGGAGTCCAAGCCCTTTGCGAAGTCATCCGTACCCATGGCGCAGGCCGCTTTCGCGAAATAGATATTATCGGAGTGAACCAGGGCGTTCTCCAGGTTCTTCACCGGGTAGTCCACCAGGGTTGTCACATAGTAGTCGCCCCAACTGCTATCCTTCTGCCATTTCAGGCCGTCATTTTTCACATCCTCGTCCGGGTCCAGCGTTCCTTCCGTCAGTCCCAGCGCCGCCACCACCGGCTTAAAGCTGGAACCGGGGGTCCAGGCCGCCAGATACCGGTTATACAGGGGCTGTGCCTCATCGGAGTTCAATGCGTCCCAGGCGCTGGAGGTATAACCCATAACGAAATCATTGGGGTCGTAAGCCGGAGTGCTCACCAGCGCCCGTACGGCTCCGGTGGTGGGATCCATGGCTACCGCGCAGCCCTCGTCGCCCTCCATCTCCTGATAGAGATACTGCTGCAGTGTGATATCGATGGCCAGCTTCACATCCTGTCCATCCTCCGCCGACTTCTCCAGAACCGTATCCTTGACTTCGCCCAGCTGATTCAGAATCTGAATCGTATAGCCGTCCTTCGGTCGGAGCTGCTCCTCATAGATGCGCTCTGCGCCGGCCTTGCCGATGATGCTGTTTCTATTATACCCCTGTCCGGCCCGTTTTTCCAGCTCTTCCGCCGTAATATTCTGCACATAGCCGGTCAGCTGGGCCGCCTTCTCACCGAAAGGATAAAAGCGTACCTTCGTATCGGAAATCATGACCCCCGGAATCTCCAGCAGCTTCTCTTTCAGATCCATGGCGTCCTTGGCCACGGTCCGAAGCGGCACAAAGGTATCGTCCCGCACCCAGCCCGCGCTCAAGGCTTTCTCTATTTTCTCCGTACTGATTTCCAGAAGCTCCGAAAGCTGCGCAATGGCCCCGTCCCGGTCCTCCGGAAGCTTGCCCGGCACCAGGCCCACAGAAGAGGCCACGCCCTCTCTCGCCAGCTCCACCTGGTTGCGGTCATAGATATTGCCGCGTTTGGCCTGGGTGGTCACCACCTTCACCGTATCCTCATTGTAGAGGTTCGGAAAAATGTCCTGGCTGTCCCAGCTCATTTTATAATCCCCATCCTCGTTTTTCGTGAAAATGGCCACCGTATCAAAGGACAGCTCCCCCGCAATCGTATCCATGGTCAGGGTATACTTCACCCGCTGGGTCTCCGCCTTTTCATCCTTTTTCCCGCCCTCGTCCGCGATATCGATTCGGACGTCTGAAGCTTCGATTCCACCGTAGATATTCTTATATCGGTTTACATAAGTTTCTTTATCTGTAGTCTCCTGCGCCTCCTCTGTCAGGAAGCCATACATATCCGCGTAATCTTCCTGATTCAGAAAATCGATATATTCCGTCAGCAGTTCTTCGGGCTGCTCTGTCTTTTTCCCGCAGCCTGCCAGCAGTCCCAGACTCAGTCCCAGACTCAGCCCCAGGGTCAGAGTCGATAACGCCATGTTCCTTTTCATAAAATCCCCTTTTCTTCTGTAAAATCATTGTACACTACGTTCTTATAAAAAGATATCCTGATTTTTATGGATTTTGCACTCCTGAATCAGCACCAAGTGCTTCAGACCATATTGAATGGCTACGGCTGCTGCCACTTCTCCGGATATCGCCATTCATCCAGCTTCCAGGACAGCTTGCCGTTATAAGGAGTCGCAGTCCAGACGACGCCCGCGCAGCCAAGCAGTGTCACCACCGCCAGGCATACCGCCACCGGCACCTTCCAGAACTGCCCCGCCAGCAGGCCCCGCTGGGTTAGCTTAAGTCTAAGCAGATCCTGTTTCTTCTCCGGCCATTCCGTCATATCCAGCCAGAGAAACCTGTGCTCCTTCAGGAAAATCCACACCTGCTCCTCTTTTCTCCGAACCTTACGCACCTGCCGGAGGTCTATCCTGGTGCCATCCGACAGACACAGCGTATTTCCCTCTATCTCCGCCTTTTTGATCACGTCTGCCCGGCTGTTTCTCCGGTATAAATGCTTTTCCCACAGGAACAAAAGAAAATACAGGAAAAACAGGGCCATACAGCCTGCCAGAACCGGCGTTCTCCGCCGCACGCCGCCCCACTGGCAGAAGCGGAACAGGGTCCGCCAGAACCAGTAATACACCAGCAGAAACCAGGGGCTGTACAGCCGCCACACCCACAAAAATCTCCCCATTTTCCGCTTCCAGCGCTTCTCCGTGGCCTTATCGACCATTTCCATCTGTCCGTCACCTCTCACGCTTGCTTCGCAGAGTTGTCTCTGCGACCTTATCTCCGATATACGATACCCGTATAGACCCAGGTCTGCCCCAGATCCTCCGACTCATAGCGCAGCTTCGTGCCACCCAATTCCGAGTATTCCTCCATGCCCAGATACAGCACCAGTTTTCCATCCTGGATCTCCGGCGGATAATAGACCGTATAACTCTCTGCGTACTCCACAGCCGGAACCCGGACTGTCAGCTGCTTCCAGTTATTTCCACCATCTTCCGTCCGCCAGCAGCCGTCGCCGCCGGTCACAAAGCCGACCTTGTCAGACACAAAGGCCGCCCCGGTCAGCAGGGAATGACTTCCCCCATAGCCGTAGAATGTCTCCGCTGTCAGTGGGCTCCAGTTCTCACCACCGTCCCTTGTCACATAGAGCGTGCTGCCCTCCTGGTGCATGGTCCGATCCCCGGTAAAGATCAGAAAACCGTGCTCCGCGTCCGGAAAGCTTAAGAACAGCCTCCGCACACTCGTATCCATATTTGACACGACGATGGTTTTCCAGTTTTTTCCTTCATCATGGCTAAAGGTCACAGACACCGGAACCGACGGGGAACCGCCGTAGGCAAAGGCCGTCACTTCATCCGTCACCACATAGCTCTTCTCCTGTGGACCAGAAAGCTGTCCGTCCATCTCATCACCCCGGCTGGTGAGCTTTTCCAGAGAAATCGGGACGTCCCTCCAGTTTGCTCCATTGTCCCAGGTAGCCTGCAGGACACCGTCCTGGGTCCTCGCCCTGCAGCCGTCCTGCTGCTTCAGATCCAGCATCGGAAGGGACGCAAAGGCCGCCTTTGCGTCCTCCGGGTGCGCCGCTTCCAGGGCTGCCAGCGCCTGCTGCGTCTCCGCCACACCCACCAGCTCATAGGTAAATTCGCCCACCCGTTTCACATGCACTGCCCAGTCAAAATAGCGGTATTCCGTACCATTTTCCACATAGCGCCCGCCATCCACCGGCAGGCCCGTTTCCACAGTCTCATCTGCCCACACGATGTCCCGGAACAACAGCCTGCACACATACTCATCTGCGTCGCCCGCCAGCAGGGTCCGATCGATGATCTCCAATGTATTATAGCCGCTGGATTCCTCCGGGTTATAGGCGCTGCCCCGCTCCGGGTCTTCATAGTACATCCTGTAGCGGTAGACAAAATCCGACACCGTATCCAGATAGGACGCCCGGGTCTTCACCCGCAGCTGCCAGGGACCGGACACCGCTTCCGTCATATCCGCGAACTCCGTCTCCGGATACTGCTCCATGGCGTTCATCCGCCACTCATAATAGCTCTCGCCATCCACCGGCGTAAGCCCGGTCATGGCCTCTACCGCCGTATCCGTGAAGCCATCCGGCGCGTCATAGCCCAGGTACCGATTCACCGCGGCCTCCTGCTGATACGCCTCTTCCCGCACATCCCGGCGCACCGACACGCCCAGAAGTCCGACGCAGACTACGAGCTCCGCCGTCAGAAGCAGAAAAGCCGCCGCCCCTGCCACGAAGCCCGGCTCCTGCTCCCGGGTCACTACCTGAAGCCTGGCCCGCATGACCGCCTTGCTGTTATAGAAATAAGCCGAATAAGCCTTATTTCTCTCCCGTCCCCGCCGCAGGGAATCCAGCAGGAACTCTGCGTAAGCGTCCCGTTCCACCTCGGATTTGTCGGCTGCCACGCTCTGGTCGCAGGCCACCTCCACGTCCTGAAATGCCGCGTTTTTCAGAAGCCAGACCGCCGGTTGGAACCAGAAGATACAGCTTCCCACTGTGAAAATCAGCTTGTACCAGAGATCCCGCTTTTTCGCATGGGTACATTCGTGCAGAAAAACCATCCGAAGCTCCGCAAAGCTGTAGCGGGTATCCGGGAGTAACATAATCGGAGTAAGAAACCCCAAAATCATCGGCGTCGTCACCGCATCGCTCTGATAGAGAGCGGGAGCCTTGGAAAGCTCCACCTCCGAAGCAGCCTGCTCACAGGCGCTGTGAATCCAGCCCTCTTCCACCGGCTTCATCGCCGCAATCGCTTTCCGGCGGAACCGCTGATAAGACCCCAGCTGCCACAGCAAAAGCAAAAGCGTTCCCGCCGCCCAGATCGGAAACAGCAGCGCCAGACGGCGCACCTGCGGGTATTCCCAGCGCAGCACATACAGCCGCAGCAGCACGCCCACATGGAGCAGCGCAAGCTCAGCCAGCAAAATCACCCATAATACCTTCCGGTACTTCGCCTGTCTCATTTCCCACGCTCCCTTCTCTCCCGGTCCAGGAAATCCTGCAATTCATCCAAATCCTCATCGGAGAGCTCGTCCCCGCTGCCCAGGGCCGCTATAAAATTCCCCACAGAATTCTGATACAACCGCTTCCAGATGCTGCGGCTCTCCTCCTTCAGATACGCGTTCTTCGGCACCGCCGCCTCATAGACATTGCTCTTTCCCTCCCGGTACACGTCCACGAAGCCCTTCTCCTGCAGTCTGGACAGGAAAGACAGGATGGTGGTGGCCGAAAGCTTCCGATCCACCGGCAGCTGATACTCAATCTCAAGCCGGGTCACCGGATGCCCGGCGTCCCAGATAATCTGCATTAGCTCCAGCTCAGAATCTGGCAGTCGTTTCATACGCGAAAACCTCCTTTCGCTCTTTTCCTTCGTAAAAATCTTCTAAAATCGCCAATTCTTTTTTCGGCATTTGCCGAACAGAAACTTAAGTTCATTTTACATTTGATAAAAGTATCTGTCAAGCAAATGAATTCCGATTTTTCTTAATATTTTATGAAAACAGGAAACGCCTATAAATTTCCGATCCGTTGTCATTTATTTATCCTCAGCTTTCTATCTTTCTTGTAAAGAAGGAAAATTTATACTATAATCAACACGGATCTTTCACGATTTTATCATTTAGAATCGTATGGAACATAACTTAAGAAAGAGGTATGGGTATGAATTACAACGAATGCATCGAACTGGCCAGAGGCCGTGTGGGCAAGGTCTGTAAGGCCTGTCCCGAGTGCAACGGCCGGGCCTGCGGCAACAAAATGCCCGGTCCAGGAGCCAAGGGCATCGGCGACACCGCCATCCGTAACTATAACAAATGGAAGGAAATCCGGGTTCAGATGGACACCCTGGTGAAAAAACGTCCCATCGACACCAGCCTGTCCCTGTTCGGCAAAACCTTCCGGTACCCGTTCTTCGCGGGCCCCGTGGGCGCTGTGAACCTGCACTACGGCGACTCCCTGAACGACGTGAGCTACAATGATATCCTGGTCTCCGCCTGCGCGGAATTCGGCATCGCGGCTTTCACCGGCGACGGCACCGACAGCAACGTCATGGTGGCAGCCACCAGAGCCATTAAGAATGCGAAGGGCTTTGGTATCCCCACCGTCAAGCCCTGGAACATCGAGACCATCCGGGAGAAAATGGCCCTGGTACACGACGCGGATCCCTTCGCCGTGGCCATGGACATCGACGCCGCAGGCCTTCCGTTCCTTCAGAATCTGAATCCGCCCGCCGGAAGTAAGTCCGTAGAAGAGCTGAAAGCTATCCGGGAAGCCGCAGGCGTACCCTTCATCGTAAAAGGTATCATGACCGTCAAAGGAGCTCTGAAAGCGAAAGAAGCCGGCGCCGCAGCCATCGTCGTATCCAATCACGGCGGCCGCGTCCTTGACCAGTGCCCCGCCACCGCGGAAGTCCTGGAGGAGATCGCCGAAGCCGTGGGCGGTTCCATGAAGATTCTCGTGGACGGTGGCATCCGCTCCGGCACGGACGTCTTCAAGGCCCTGGCTCTGGGAGCCGACGCAGTCATCATCGCCCGTCCCTTCGTCACAGCTGTGTACGGCGGCGGCCGGGAGGGCGTCGAGTCCTATATCAACAAAATCGGCGCGGAGCTCAAGGACACCATGGCCATGTGCGGCGTCGCGTCCCTCGACGAGATCACCCGGGACTGTGTCCGCAGATAGCAAAAAGCCCTTTACGTTTTCTGTCTTTTCCGTTAAGATAAAAGACAGATAGTTTTTTATAAAAAAGGAGAATTCAATATGGCACAGAATCCAGTCGTTACATTTGAAATGGAAAACGGCGATCTCATCAAGGCAGAGCTCTACCCCGAAATCGCCCCCAACACCGTCAACAACTTCATCAGCCTGGTAAAGAAGGGCTTCTACAACGGCCTGATTTTCCATCGGGTTATCAATGGCTTCATGATCCAGGGCGGCTGCCCGGACGGTATCGGCACCGGCGGACCGGGCTACTCCATCAAGGGCGAGTTTGCCCAGAACGGCGTTCAGAACGATCTGGCCCACACACCGGGCGTCCTCTCCATGGCCAGAGCCATGCATCCGGACTCCGCAGGTTCCCAGTTCTTCATCATGCATAAGACCAGCCCCCATCTGGACGGCTCCTACGCCGCCTTCGGCAAGGTCATCGAGGGCCTGGACGTGGTAGACAAGATCGCCACCACCCGGACTGATTTCCGGGATCGCCCCATGACTCCGCAGGTCATGAAGAGCGTCACCGTGGACACCTTCGGCGTGGACTATCCGGAACCGGAGACTTTATAAGCATTTTTCTCAGACGGAAAACCGCGAACGGTTTTCCGTCTTTTTATTCCAGAATCAGCTCATCGGCCGTCACAAATTCATAGCCTTTCTTCTGCAGCTCATCCACGATTCGGAGGGCCGCCTCCACGGTGGTTCGGTAGGAATCGTGCATGAGGATCACGTCGTTCTCCTCCACATCTTCCAGCACCTCCCGGACGATCCGGTCCGTATTTTTCACCTTCCAGTCCAGGGTATCCAGGGTCCAGAATACCGGGATCATCATGACCTGACATTCCAGCTCCTTATTCCAGTTGCCGTAGGGCGGGCGCACATACTCCACCTGCTGCCCGGTAATGGCGCGGATGGCCTCGCTGGTGTCCCTTATCTCCGCACAGGCCTCCTCCATGGACAGGCTATTGATATCCACATGGTAAAAGGTATGGTTGCCGATGAGATGCCCCTCCTCGCTCATGCGGCGGATCACGTCCTCCCGGCCCTCGATATTCTCCCCCAGCAGGAAAAAGGTGACCTTCACACCCCGCTCCGCAAGACCGTCCAGCAATAAATCCGTATAATAGGGATGAGGACCGTCGTCGAAGGTCAGGGCAATCCGTCGGGTCTCGACGCCTGCCTCCACTGCATTCGCGCCCGCCAGAACCTTTTGAGCCTCCTTTTCCATCCTGACCCGGAAACCGGCCGCCGTCAGCGTAAGCGTCAGACCCAGAAAGCCGATCAGAAAGCCCCGCTTCCACTTAGGAATCCGCCTGATTTTCTCATTATTCACGTTCCGTCTCCGGTTCGTTTTTCCTATAATATATGCAGAAGGAGCAGGCGTATGAGCCTGCTCCCTGTCTTTTTACTGTTCCCCGTTATCGTCCTCTGGGTCTGCCTCTGTCTCTGCTTCCGTCCCGGTTTCTTCTTTTCCGTTTTCAAACTCCGGCCGGATCTTCCGTTTCATCTGCGTCGCGACAAAATAGATCAGCACCGGGATCAGGAAATCATTTCCCGCCTCGGAATTCATCCCGGAGATCCAGTAAAACAGCGCTCCCGCACCGATCACGTCCGCCGCCAGGATCTTCAGGTACGCCGATTTCCGATCCGGGGTCAGATCCTGCAGAAGCCCCGTCTTCCAGGGTTCCACCACGTCGGAGAAAACCAGATAAACCGTCACGAACAGTATCAGAAGGATCTCGAACAGAATCATGTTAATGTCCTTCGTGATCAGGCCATAGACCGCATAGCCGATGACGATCAAGGTCATGGCCAGGAGTACCCGCATGGTCAGCTTCTGCGCTGCTTTTTTCTTTTTTTCCATCGCTTCTTTGTTTTCCATATTTTTCCTTCTCCTTTGTAAACTCTCTGTCTCCTAGTGTACCAGAAAAAAATACACCTTGCAAGTTTCCACAGGATGTCTTACAGTTACCATATATTTTACTATGACAGGAGGTAATGTCCCATGGCACCCAAAGACCCTGCGATGCTCTTAAGCTGGATCAATACGCAGCTCCGTGACTTCTATCCGTCCCTGGACGAGCTCTGTGGCGCAGAGAACCTGGAGCGGAAAGCTGTCGAAGCATCCCTCTCTTCCATTGACTACGCTTACGACCCCGGCACCAATCAATTCATCTGAATGAAACAGGGCCCGCTGTTCTCGGACAGCGGGCCCTGCTTCATTCTGTTATTTTCTATTTCTGTACCTTGGACATAGCTGCTTCATCGCAAATCACGGTTACGTTCGGATGGAACTGGATGATGGAAGCCGGAACCTCCGGGGTTACCTCGCCGTAGAAGGCCTTTGCCACGATATCAGCCTTATCTGCGCCCGTCACAACCATCAGGATCTTCTTCGCGGACATAATGGTTCCGATGCCCATGGTGTATGCCTGACGCGGTACGTCGTCGATGGACTCGAAGAAACGCTTGTTGGCCTCGATGGTCATCTCTGTCAGGTCTACGCAATGTGTCGCTTTATCGAAGAAGCTGTTCGGCTCGTTGAATCCGATGTGTCCGTCATGACCGATACCCAGAAGCTGAATATCAATGCCGCCGAGCTCCTTGATCAGTGCCTCGTAACGCTTGCTCTCCTTCTCCGGATCCGGCTCGGTTCCGTCCGGTACGTTGGTGCGGCTCGGGTCGATGTTGATTCTGCTGAACAGATGCTTGTTCATGAAGTAGTAGTAGCTCTGGTCATTGTCATGATCCAGTCCTCTGTACTCGTCAAGGTTTACCGTAGCAGCCTTGGAGAAGTCTACCTCTCCGTTCTTGCACCACTCAGCCAGGCAGTCATAGATGCCGATGGGGGTGGAGCCGGTCGCCAGACCAAGAACGCTATCCGGCTTCTCGATCACCTGCGCTGCCAGAATGTGCGCTGCCATCTTGCTCAGTTCTTCATAGTTCTTTACGGTAATGATATTCATAGTAATTCCCTCCTGAAATCAATATTTCACATAGGTTTGATACCGTGGTCTCCCTTGCACGATATCATCGATATTTTTATCTTAGCAATGGGAAAAGCCTGTGTCAACGGCATTACCGATTTGTACAACTTATTTGTGTTTTTGTGACACTTTTTCCAAAATCTACACAATCCCACTTATGTCAGACAACTTTCCACATTTTCTGCGGAGGGTTTTTTGCTCTATAGGAAGCATAACTTTCACGCTTTCATGTAACATGGTATTTCCTACAGAGGAAGAAAAATACGGGCGGCAGGTTTCTCGCCTGTCCGCCCGTATGAAAAATCGCTGTGTCTTTTTCCGGCTTACTCTTCGCCGTCTGCAGCAGCCTCTTTTTCTGCTTCCTCTTCTGCCTCTGCCGCGCGCTCCGCAGCCATTTCCTCATTGTAATGATCTGCGTGAAGCACTGCGCGCTCCGCGTCCATCTCATCTGAGGAGTCATCATCCTCCGGCATGATCTTGATCAGGCCCTGTTCCAGTTCCTGGATAGCAATGGACAGCGGCTTCTTGCCCTTGCCGTTTACGAACGGCTCCTCGCCGCCGATGATCTGACGGGCACGCTTAGAGGTAGCCAGCACGATGGAATAACGGCTGTTCACGACCGGAGTTTCGCCCTCCTCTACCTCGCTGTTGACGACCTTCATTAAATCGGAATATGACGGATGTAACATGTTTTCACCTTAACCTTTCTGAAATTTGCTGATATCTTTTTTGATCGTGTTAATAAGCTCCAGATTGCGGGAGACACGGCTGTGTTCGCCCTGGATAATCTGATGCACCTGTGTAACACAGGTATCTAAATCATCATTGATGATGAAATAATCATAATTCTCGATGCCCGCGGCCTCCTCGGAAGCACGGGAAAGACGCTTTTCTACCACGTCCAGGCTTTCCGTTCCCCGGCCTATCAGGCGGTTCTTCAGGGTCTCCGCGTCCGGTGTGGATACAAATAATAATAAGGTATCCGGGAACCGCTTTTTAATCTGCAAAGCGCCCTGAATCTCGATTTCCAGAATCACATCCCTGCCCAGGGCCAGCTGTTCTTCCACATAAGCCCGGGGGGTTCCGTAATAATTGCCCACATAGCAGGCGTGCTCAATGAGCGCGTCGTCGGCTATCATCTGTTCGAATTCTTCTTTGGTGCGGAAAAAATACTCTCTTCCATCCAACTCGCCCTCTCTTGGGCTGCGAGTGGTCGCTGAGATGGAAAGGGCGTAATTATCATAACGTCCCACCAGTTCCTTCATCAGCGTTCCTTTTCCTGCTCCGGAGAAGCCGGACACAACCAGTAAAATTCCTTTTCTGTCCATCTTATTCTCCCTACTCAATATTCTGAATCTGTTCCCGGACTTTTTCGATGCCGGTCTTCAGTTCAATGGCGTGATTGGAAATCTCCAGGTCGTTGGCTTTGGAAAGGATTGTGTTGGCCTCCCGGTTCATCTCCTGGGCGATGAAGTCAAGCTTGCGGCCCACGCTCTCTTTCTCTTCCAGTGTGGCTCTCGTATGCTCGATGTGGCTGCGGAGTCTCACGATCTCCTCGTCCACGCAGATCTTATCCGCAAAAATGGTGACCTCGGAAGCGATGCGGCTCTCCTCGATCTGGGTGTCTGCCAGGAGCTCCTTCACCTTTGCCTCCAGCTTTGCCCGGTACTCGGCCACGATCTGCGGGGATCGCTCCTCCACATAATCCACATGGATCAGCAGCTCGTCGAGCTTTGCCAAGAGATCCCGCTTCAGGTTCTCGCCCTCGGTCACCCGGGCAGCCACGAACTGTCCGCAGGCGCCCTTCAGGGCCTCTTCCAGAAGCTTCCAGAGCTCCTCCTCGTCATCCTGTACCTCTTCCATAACCAGAACTTCCGGATAACGGGACAGGGCTCCTACCTTCACGTCCTGCTCCAGGCCGAAGTCCTCTGCCATCTGGTTTAAGTATTTCAGATATTCCGCGGCAATCTCTTTATTATAATGGAGCGCCATATTGCTCTCCGACAGATCCTCGTAGGTGATGAAGACGTCCACCTTTCCGCGCTGGATGTAGGTCTTCAGGAGGCTTCGGATGGCAGATTCAAAATAGTTCAGCTTCTTCGGCATCTTGATGGCCACGTCCAGATATCTGTGGTTGACGGACTTCATCTCCACCGTCATTTTCCGTTCCCCTTCGGATACCTCGCATCGGCCAAAGCCTGTCATACTCTTTACCATGGTTGTTTTCTCCGCTCTGCAGTGTCTTTTCTTCCGAGTCTTTGCACTGCTCATTTGGATTTCATTGTAGTTGAATTTTTTCAACATGTCAAGTATACTAATGGAAAAAGCTAGTTTAAGGAGGCCGTTTTCACCATGGCATTTGACGGAATTACTGTATCCTGTCTTCGAAAGGAGCTGTCGGATAAACTGACCGGGGGACGCATCACCAAGATCGTCCAGTCCGAGGCCGACGAGCTTCTGCTTACCATAAAAAATAACGCGAATCAGTACCGGCTACTACTCTCCGCTTCGGCCAGTCTGCCGCTGGTCTACCTGACGGACAGAAATAAGCCCGCGCCCATGACCGCGCCGGGCTTCTGTATGCTGCTTCGCAAGCACCTGGGCGGCGGGCGCATCGTGGCTGTGACCCAGCCTTCCCTGGAGCGCATTCTCCATTTCCATATCGAGCATCTGGATGAAATGGGCGATCTCTGCCGCAAGACCCTCATCGTGGAGCTGATGGGCAAGCACAGCAACCTGATTTTCTGCAGGGAGGACGGCATGATCCTGGACAGCATCAAGCATGTGTCCCTGGCGGTCAGCTCCGTCCGTGAGGTGCTGCCGGGCCGGACTTACTTCATTCCCCATACCCAGGACAAGCTGGATCCACTGACTGCCAATCCCGTGGAAATGGTTTCAGCTATCTGTCAAAAGCCGATGCCCCTCTCCAAGGCCATCTACACCACATTGACAGGCTTTTCCCCGGTCATGGCTGAGGAACTCTGCCACCGGGCTTCTGTGGAATCTGCGCGGCCTGCGGGGGCTTTAGAGGCTCCGGAGCGGGAGATGCTGGCGCATCAGCTGTTGCGGCTTATGGAGACGGTTCAGGCTGGTGATTTTAAGCCTCATATTTATTATAAAAATGCAGACTCCACCGCCGATACCGTATTCCCACAGCCCGGGCAGAATCTGGATCCGGCAGAGTTCTCCGCAGTTCCGCTGACCATGTACGGGGATCTGACCGACCAGGCTTTCGACTCCATTTCCGCCCTGCTGGAAAGCTACTATGCTTCAAAGAATACCCTGACCCGCATCCGCCAGAAGTCCTCGGATCTCCGGCGCATCGTGCAGACGGCCCTGGAGCGAAGCCGTAAGAAATACGATCTGCAGAGCCGACAGCTGGCCGATACAGAAAAGCGGGAGAAGTATCAGATCTGGGGAGAACTGATTCACACCTACGGTTATGGCGTACCGGAAGGCGCAAAGTCCATGCAGGCTCTGAATTATTACACCAATGAAGAGGTTACGATTCCTCTCGATCCGACCCTCTCTGCTCAGGAGAACGCGAAAAAATATTTTGACAAATATGGCAAGCTCAAGCGGACCTTCGAGGCTGTAACCACCCTGCTGACTGAAACCAGGGCTGAAGTCGAACATCTGGAATCCGTGCAGACGGCCCTGGATATGGCTCTCTCCGAGGAGGATCTGGTGCAGATCAAGGAGGAGCTGGTGGAATCCGGCTATATCCGCCGGAAGGGTGGTGGCAAAAAGGTGAAGATCACTTCCAAACCCTATCACTATCTCTCCAGCGACGGCTTTGATATCTATGTGGGAAAAAATAATTATCAGAACGACGAGCTGACCTTCCAGTTTGCCACCGGAAATGACTGGTGGTTCCACGCCAAGGGCGCGCCCGGCTCCCATGTCATCGTGAAGACGAATGGGCAGGAGCTTCCGGACCGCACCTTTGAGGAAGCCGGAAAGCTGGCTGCTTACTACTCCAAAAACCGGGGCGGCGACAAGGTAGAGATCGACTATGTCCAGAAGAAGCAGGTGAAGAAACCCGGTGGCGCGAAACCCGGTTTCGTGGTGTATTATACCAATTATTCCCTGATGATCGATTCGGATATCTCCGGCATCCGGCAGGTGGATTAGGTTTTCGGAGGGCTGAGTCAAAAAAGTCCGGCAGATGGTGACATCTGCCGGACTTTTTTTGTTTTCTCATTTTTCGCCTGCTCTTACGCGGGACACAGCCGTCTCTCGACTTCCTTTCCTGCTGCGATACTGACCAGATTCAGAATAGCCTGTACCACCTGGTGACATACGCGCACAATGTACTCGCAGTCCTCCTTCACCCCATGCTCAATCTTCAAATAATCCTCATGGGCTTTTTTGATAAAGGTACAAACTGCCTCTGCCGTCTCAAACTTTTTTGTATCGATGCGGACCCGGAAGGCTTCCCCGCTCTTCACATATTCCCGAAGCCGGAACTTCAGTTCTTTCTCATAGATACAGTGATCTTTCAGATTGCCATCATAAATCTTATTATGTGGAAATGTGAAATAATCCGCAATATAATGAATGATTTCACCGAGACGCCGCATATAGGCGCGTCCGTTGTCCAGCATCAGATCTGAATCCTGTGACAGATTACAAATGCGCTCCCGAACCATGTCGAAGGTTCCTACGAATTCATGGCGCTGGGTCAGAAAGGACGGTTTACAGTCCGGGAGTATGCTTCCCAGATAGAACGCCTTCCGATGATGGTTCATGGTCGGAAAGTCCATGTCCTGCGCGATGTATCTGGCCAGTGAAATATGTGATTTTTTTCTCATTTATTACCTCCATCCCCACGGTAAAATCCCGTTTACATAATATTCCCCTCATAAATGCTACCTGCTTTATCATACTCCCATTTTTTCTGATTGTCCATTCCTGACTTTTACAAGATTCCACATTTTTTACCCCCTCTTTTTGACTATTTTTGCTGTACTTTCCTTTTTTCCCTTTGCAAATGATGAACTTTTTATAAATTTCAGTGATTTCCTTGATTCACCGGAGGAAATTCAGTACACTTAAATGAATGACACAGGATGGGATGGGATATTTATGAAACATGAGATACAGAGTCTGGCTACAAAGCAGGCGTTGGCGGATTCCTTAAAGCAGCTTCTGGCGAAAAAATCATTTTCAAAGATTACGGTGACGGAGATTGTGGAGAACTGCGGGTTTAACCGCAAGACTTTTTATTATCACTTTGAGGATATCTATTCGCTGCTGCGCTGGATGCTGGAACAGGATCTGCTGTCGGTGGTGGACAGCAATGAGCTGACGTCGGATCCGGAGAAAGTGATCCGGTTTGCCCTGCATTATATTAAACAGAACCGGCAGCTTCTGACCTGTGTCATCAATGAACTGGGGCATGATGAGCTCCGGAATTTTCTCTATGATGATTTTTCCGCACCTATCCGGCTGGTAATTCAGAAAGCCGAAACCGAGACCGGACGAACGCTTGACGACGCTTACCGGGAGCATCTGACTTCCTTTTATACCAGCGGTATGACGGGGATGATTGTACGGGTGCTGCTTCGGAAGATTCCTTCGGAGGAGGAGTTTATCGAGGATATGATTACGACGTTTCATGTGTCGCTGGCGGCGCTGGTGCAGGCGCGGGGACGCAGGATATAAAATATAGTAACGGACGGAAAGAGAGAATGCCTCCCTCGCTCTGAGACGCATTGATTTCCCTGATTAGGTTCGCACGGCTTATTCGCCCCCGACCGCCAAACTCGGCCTTCGGCCTCAGACAGTGGCTCCTTCGGGGGCTGCCTAGCGCAAACGAATCCTCGGGAAATCAAGCTAACCTCAGATCAAGGGAGGCATTCTCTCTTTCCTGACTTTGCAGGATGGGTATTTTATCCTGCGTTTTATTATATCGGTTGTCTAAGACGGTACGTTTTTACACTATGATACATAATCAAACAGCGACAACTGATTGGACTCCGGCAGGTCGCCGAGTAATCCCAAATCTCCCATGAAGTCAATCACAGTTTTTGAGAGCTTACTTCTGGTCCGCAGGTCGTCCCGGGACAGGAAGGGGCCGTCCTTGGCAGCGGCTTCCAGCTGATCGGCTGCCTTGTCACCCAGGCCCTCGATGGTACTTAGGGCCGGCATCAGTTTGCCGTCGATGATCTGGAAACGATGGGCCTTCGCCCGGTAGATGTCGATGGGCCAGAATTCGAAGCCTCTGGCGTACATCTCCTGGACGATGTGCATGTCCTTCATGCTGTCCTGCTCCTTCTTGGACAGAGAATCACTCCGGCGCTTATAATCCGACATAAAATAAGCCAGACGCTCTTTTCCCTGACACATAAGCTCATAGCTGAATGCCGAAGCACGGATACTGAAATAGGCCGCGTAATAGGCCAGCGGATAATTGATCTTGCAGTAGGCGATTCGCCAGGCCATCATAACGTAGGCCGCCGCATGGGCCTTCGGGAACATGTATTTAATCATTTTACAGGACTCGATATACCAGTCTTCCACGCCCTCGGCCTTCATGGCCTCGATCCATTCGGGCTTCAGTCCCTTTCCCTTTCGTACACTCTCCATAATCGTAAAGGACAGGCTGGGTTCCACGCCCTGATGAATCAGGTACAGCATAATATCGTCCCGGGTACAGATAGCCGTGGAAATGGTGGCCTTGCCTTCCTTGATAAAGCGCTGGGCGTTGTTCAGCCACACATCGGTACCATGGGACAGTCCCGAGATCCGGATCAGGTCCGAGAAGGACTGAGGCTTGGCGTCGCACACCATCTGGATTACGAAGTCGGTGCCGAACTCGGGAATGCCAAGGCATCCCAGGGGGCAGCCGTCGATATCCTCCGGCTTGATTCCCAGAGCCTCTGTATTCTTAAACAAAGACATGACGTCCTGGTCATCCAGTGGAATGGTCTTCGCATCCAGGCCGGTCAGGTCCTCCAGCATACGAATCATGGTCGGATCATCGTGTCCCAGAATGTCCAGCTTCAACAGGTTGTGGTCGATGGAGTGATAGTCAAAATGGGTGGTAATGATGTCCGTGGTCATATCGTTGGCAGGATGCTGAATGGGCGTAAAGGAATGGATTTCCTCCCCGTGGGGCAGTACGACAATTCCACCCGGGTGCTGGCCCGTCGAGCGGCGCACGCCCACGCAGCCCTGCACGATACGGTCAATCTCACAGTTCCGCTTGTGCTGGCCCCGCTCCTCATAATAATTCTTCACATAACCGAAGGCCGTCTTGTCCGCCAGGGTTCCGATGGTCCCCGCCCGGAAGGTCTGACCCGTACCGAAGATAACCTCCGTATATTTGTGGGCCTTGGACTGATAATCGCCGGAGAAGTTCAGGTCGATATCCGGCTCCTTATCTCCCTTAAAGCCCAGGAATGTCTCGAAGGGAATATCGAAGCCCTCCTTCTTCAGGGGGCCTCCACAGACCGGACAGGCCTTATCCGGCATATCGCAGCCGGCTGCACCCGCGTATTTGCGCACTTCTTCCGACTCGAAATCGCTGTAATGGCAGGCCGGACAGTAATAGTGGGGCGGCAGCGGATTGACCTCTGTGATTCCGGCCATGGTGGCCACGAAGGAGGAACCTACGGATCCTCGGGATCCCACCAGATAGCCGTCCGCGTTGGACTTCCACACCAGCTTCTGGGCGATGATATACATAACCGCGAATCCATTGGAAATGATGGAGTGCAGCTCTTTCTCCAGACGCTCCGTTACCACCTGGGGCAGCTCCCCGCCATAGATGGAATGGGCTTTCTCGTAACAGATGTCACGGAGCGTCTGATCCGAATTCTCGATAACCGGCGGACACTTATCCGGGCGCACCGGGGAAATCCGTTCGATCATATCCGCAATCTTATTTGTGTTAGTGATGACTACCTCTTCTGCTTTATCGCTTCCGAGATATTCAAATTCCGCCAGCATTTCCTCGGTAGTCCGAAGATACAGCGGCGCCTGATCGTCCGCGTCCTTGAAGCCCTTTCCGGCCATGATAATCCGGCGGTAGACCTCGTCCTCCGGGTTCAGGAAATGCACGTCGCAGGTGGCCACCACAGGCTTGTGAAACTGCTCTCCCAGAGACACGATCTTCTTATTCAGACGGATCAGATCGTCCTTCAACTCGAAGGTGGGCCGTTCTCCCCGCAGCATAAATTCGTTATTGCCCAGAGGCTGAATCTCCAGGTAGTCGTAGAAGTTCACCAGTCTCGCAATCTCCTCATCAGGGGCAGACCGCACCAGCGCCTGATAGAGCTCTCCGGCCTCGCAGGCGGAGCCTACGATCAATCCCTCCCGGTGCTTCTGGAGCACGCTTTTGGGGATTCTCGGCACCCGGGCAAAATAATCCATATGAGACCAGGATACCATCCGGTACAGATTCACTCGGCCAATCTCATTTTTCGCCAGAATAATCACATGGTGGGAGGGCAGCTTCTTAATGGCGTCCGCGTCCAGGGTACTCATCCGGTTGACGCCGTTCAGGTCGAAAATATCCCGCTCTTTCAGCATCTGCACAAACTTCACGAAAATTTCCGCGGTACAGCCTGCGTCGTCCACGGCCCGATGATGATTTTCCAGAGACACATTCAGGGCTTTCGCCACTGTGTCCAGCTTGAAACGGTTCAGCTGGGGCAGCAGAATCCGGGCCAGCGCCACCGTATCCACCACGGTGAACTCGCAGGGCAGGCCCTGGCGCTCGCTGTTTTTGCGGATGAAGCTCATATCGAAGCCCGCATTGTGGGCCACCATGACCGCGCCCTTGCAGAAATCCAGGAATTTCGGCAGGATTTCCTCGATGGTGGGCTCGTTCATGACCATCTCATCGTTGATGCCGGTCAACTTCTCAATCTCGAAGGGAATCGGGGTCTGGGGATTCACGAATACACTGAATTTGTCCGTGATCTCACCCTGTTCCACCCGCACGGCTCCGATCTCAATGATCCGGTCATTTTCCGCGGAAAAGCCGGTGGTCTCAATGTCAAAGACCACATAGGCGTCGTCCAGGCTTTGTCCGGCCGCGTCGGTGACGATATCCTTCAGGTCGTCGACCAGATAGCCCTCCACGCCGTAAATGACCTTGAAATTATCGCCCTTTTCCAGGCTGTGGCTGGCTGCAGGGTAAGCCTGTACCACGCCGTGATCCGTCACCGCAATAGCCTTATGTCCCCAGGATTTCGCCCGCTTGATAATGTCCTCCACTTCAGAGACACCGTCCATATCACTCATCTTCGTATGACAATGAAGCTCCACCCGTTTCAGCTCACTGTTGTCTACCCGAGGCGTCCGGAAATCCGAAGATTTTTTAATTCCCACCACGGAGCTGATGGTCAGCTCGTTGTCAAAACGGTCCATGGCGGTAAGACCCTTCAGCTTGATGAAGGCTCCCTTTTTCAACTTCTCCCGGAAGGCTTCCATTTCGTCATTTTTCTCGAAGATTTTGATACGGATGGTGTCCGTGTAATCGGTCACCGTGATAGTTACAATGGTCTTCTCGCCGCGGATCTCCCGCTCGTCCCAGCCGGTCACCTGGCCGTGGATGACCACCTCGCCCATTTCTCCAATGACCTGCACCAGATCGATGAGCTCGCTGTCGTCAAAATCACGACCGTAAAGCACGTCAGGATTGTTGCTGGCGCCACGGCTTCGGAAACCACCGCCGGAACGCAGGGTCTTGCCGTAGGCGTACTCGCTTTTGCCGAAATTGCCAAAGTTCTTCTTGCCGCCTGTGGATGCAGCCGCAGGCTTCTTCTCCGTTTTCATGCCGCCGGAGCTGCCGACGTCTCCTGCTGCCGTACTGTTTCCGCCCGCGCGTTCCGCGTTCTCTGCACTCTCCGCAGCGTCTGCCGCCTGCTTGGCCGCCCACATGGCCGCGTTCAGGGCCTCCGCCTGCTTCTCCACGTCCGCACGGCCGCTGCGCTTCTTCTTTTCTTCCTTTTTATCCACAAACTCCACCTGGATTTTCACATCCAATCCACATCGTTCCGTGAAAATCTTATACAGAATGCGGATAAGTTCATCGGCCGCGTCCTCACCCAGAGTGGTCTTCGCAAGTTCCATTTTCAGGATATTGGCTTCCGGAAACTCGATCTTCGCCCCCCGGAACAGGTTGTACTCCAGCATGCTGTAATGGCGCAGTTCAAAGAGAATGCTGTCCTTATAGAGCTCCATCAGCTTTTCCGGGTTGTACTGCCCCGACAGCTCATAGCGCTCCAGAATCCTGACTGTGATATCCGACGCCCCGAAGAGCTGCTTTTTTAAAGTCTTTTCAAGCTGAAAAAGCTGCTCCTTATGGATCAGCTTTCCGCTCACAAGATATACTCTTATGAAATTTTTTGCCCGGTTGGAGGTGACCTTTTCCACCTTCACCTGCTCCAGCAGATCCTGAAGCCCCTGCTCCACATGGAGCGGCGGAAAGACCTCCGCGAACATTTTTGTCATTCTATCCCTCTCTATCTCATTCTCATCTGTCACAGGCTTGCGCACTGTCTGCGTTTCTGAGCTCAGTTCTCGTTCCAGTGCAGCAGTTCCTCGCGCAATGCTCCCAGAAGCTCGCTCTCCGGCATCCGCTGTACGATCTCACCCTTCTTAATCAGCATGCCGGTGCCCTTGCCGCCCGCGATTCCGATGTCAGCTTCTTTCGCCTCGCCCGGTCCATTTACCACGCAGCCCATAACTGCCACCTTGATATCATTAAGCGGAATATCCTCTACCATGCGCTCCACCTGGTTAGCCAGGCCGATGAGGTCGATCTGGGTTCTGCCGCAGGTAGGACAGGATACGACCTCAATACCGCCCTTGCGGAGCCCCAGGGTCTTCAGAATGCGCTTTGCGGAGCGAATCTCCTCCAGCGGATCTCCGGTCAGGGACACACGGATGGTGTCGCCGATGCCCTGATACAGGATGATGCCCAGTCCCACTGCGGACTTGATATTGCCGGAATACAGGGTACCGGACTCGGTGATGCCCACATGAAGCGGGTAATTGGTCTTCGTGGCAATCAGCTCATGGGCCCTGGCGCACATCATGACGTCGGAGGACTTGATGCTGATGACCAGGTTGTCATAACCCATGTCTTCGATGAGGTGTACCTTATCCAGGGCGCTCTCCACGATACCCTCTGCGGTGACGCCGTGGTATTTTTCCACCAGTTCTTTTTCCAGGGAACCGCTGTTGACGCCCACGCGGATGGGGATGTTACGCTCCTTCGCAGCGTCTACTACGGCCTGTACACGTTCCCGGCTTCCGATATTGCCCGGGTTGATGCGGATCTTGTCCGCGCCGTGCTCGATGGCCGCCAGGGCCAGCTTATAATCAAAATGAATGTCCGCCACCAGCGGAATCGTAATCTGCTTCTTAATCTCGCCGAGGGCCTCCGCCGCCTCCATGGTCGGAACCGCGCAGCGGATAATGTCGCAGCCCGCCGCCGTCAGCGCCTGAATCTGGGCCACGGTAGCCTCCACATCCTCTGTCTTTGTATTGGTCATGGACTGGATCAGGATCGGATTGCCTCCTCCGATGACCCGGTCGCCGATTTTAATAACCTTCGTATGCTCTCTCATGTTCTCTTGCCTCCCGTAATTCTTTTTCCTTTTTAAAACGACTCTGCTTTTCTACATTTAACACCATGCCAATCTCGAACAGCAGGAACACCGACGCCGTTCCTCCATAGCTGAAGAAGGGCAGGGTTACGCCTGTCGTGGGAAATAAGCTGGTAACGACCATCAGATTCAGCACCACCTGCAGCGCCACATGGGAAAAGACGCCGATGGCCAGAAGCCTTCCAAATACGTCCTCCGCTTCCTGGGCCACGCTGTAGAGCCGGTACAGCAGGTAGATAAACATCAATATAATCAGGCCTGCGCCGAAGATGCCAAGCTCTTCGCAGATGATGGAAAAAATCATATCATTATAGGGCTCCGGGATACGTCCCAGCTTCTGGATGCTATTGCCCAGGCCCTTCCCGAAGAGGCCGCCGGAACCAATGGCGTACAGCGCCTGCAGGGACTGGTAGGCCTTGTCCGACTCGTAGGAATAGGGATCCAGCCAGGCCAGGATACGCGCGCCACGGAAACCGCTGCCGCTGCCTGCCTCGCCTGAGGCCAGCTTCCGCTTCAGGTAGAAAATCAGGGCTCCGATTCCCGTAGCTCCCGCGCCGCCCAGCAGTACGAAGGGCCAGTACTTCGGATAGACCATAAAGGCCATCAGGAAGCTGATACCCAGCACGATGGTGGCGGTACTCATGTTGTTACTGATTTTCAAAATCAGGACGGACACTACAGCCGTCGGAATCAGCACCGTGATAAAGGTCTTCATATTATTCAGCCGACTGGAATAATTTCCTATCAGAGTCGCTGAAAACAGAATCATCGCCACCTTCACCGGCTCCGCCACCTGGAACTGTCCGATGCCCGGAATTCGGATCCAGCGGGTTGCGCCCTTGACCGTGACGCCCAGTCCCGGCACCAGCAGCAGCAAAATCAGCACAATCGACGCTACCAGCCCAAGCATGGCGAAATGCCGCCAGAAATGGTAATCCACATTGGCGATAACCAGCATCACTGCGATACCCACGATGCTGTATTTCAGCTGACTCATCAGTAAGTATGTGGGGTCATGCCTGAATGCGTCGCTCATGCTGGCCGTATAATAACTGGCACTGTATATCATCACCAGACCGAAGACAATCAAAAATAAGACGGCTACGATCAGGTTCATATCATAACTGAACAGATAAGAGAGAACTCTTCTCTTTTTCTTTTTATTCGCCATCTGGCACTCCTTTTTGAAACTCGTTTACATTTTATTATACTTTCTTCCCATCCCTCTTGCAAGCCGAAAACGGACATCCGTCAAAGATCCTTTGTTATGTAACAGGGGATTCCAACGGATTTTTCTATTACATAACAAGAGACAGGATAAGTCTCCTTATCCCGCCTCTTATGTAACTTAAAATGCCGTCTTGTTTAAAAATTACTCTACAACCTTGATCCAGCCCTTCGGAGCCTCGATGCGGCCCATCTGGATACCTGTCAGGGTGTCATACAGCTTCTTGGTAACCGGTCCCATATCGGTCATGCCGCTGGGGAAGCAGATCTCGTTGCCATGATCTACGATCTTTCCTACCGGAGAAATAACGGCTGCTGTTCCGCAAAGTCCGCACTCCGCAAACTCCTTTACCTCTGCAAACGGCACGGTTCTCTCCTCTACTTCCATTCCCAGGTACTCTTTTGCTACATATACCAGAGAACGGCGTGTGATGGACGGAAGGATGCTGTTGGACTTCGGAGTTACCAGCTTGCCATCCTTCGTTACAAACAGGAAGTTTGCTCCGCCTGTCTCCTCCACATTGGTTCTGGTCGCTGCATCCAGGTACAGGTTCTCATCAAAGCCCTCCTGATGGGCGGTTACGATAGCGTGCATACTCATGGCGTAGTTCAGACCTGCCTTGATGTGGCCTGATCCATGGGGTGCCGCGCGGTCAAAATCAGATACCTTGATGGTAAGGGGCTTTACGCCGCCCTTGAAATACGGTCCTACCGGAGTACCGAATACACGGAACTGATACTCGTCAGCCGGCTTTACACCGATAACCGGGTTGGTTCCGAACATATACGGACGGATATACAGAGTTGCGCCTGTTCCGTAGGGCGGTACATAGGCTTCATTTGCCTTTACGGTCTGTACAACTGCGTCCACGAAGCGATCCTCCGGGAATACCGGCATCTCCAGACGCTTTGCAGACTGAACCATACGCTCTGCGTTCAGGTCCGGGCGGAAGATAACCGTCTTGCCCTGCTCTGTGGTGTATGCCTTCATACCCTCAAATACAGTCTGCGCGTACTGCAGAACGCCTGCGCACTCATTCAGGACTACATTTGCGTCGTCGGTGAGGCCGCCCTCATCCCATGCGCCATCCTTAAAGTTGGATACGTAACGCTTATCTGTCTGTACGTAACCGAAACCAATATTTGACCAGTCTAAATTTTTCTTTTCCATGTCAAAGCTCCTCCTTACACTCATTCAGTAATTTTCTGATTTTCCTTTGGGGATTCCTGAAAATTTACTCCAGCCGTATGCCTGTATTCACACTGAGGCTGCCGCGGTCTTACCCGTACTGAACTTTAATTTTTTATATTATAGATCAGATTCTTTGATACTGCAATGAGAAAAAGTGTTAATTTCCTATTTTTTTCGTTCGTATTTGCAGAAGGTGAACTCCAGGTCGAAATAGGTCTTCTCGTCGCTCTCCCCGGTCAGCTCCCACTCCGGATCCTCCTCCAGGTTCGGGAACCAGGCGTCGGCCATGTATTCATGATCGATACGGGTCACATGGGCCACGTTGCAGTAGGGCAGGAACTGCCTGTAAATGGTGTCGCCGCCGATGACATATACGTCCTCCGGCGGGTACTCGCTGATAAGCTCCATCGCCTCTTCTACCGTGTGAACCACCTCTGCGCCCTTTACCTGGTACTCCGGATTCCGGGTCAGCACGATGTTCGTGCGGTTCTTTAAGGGCAGGCCGTTCGGGAAGGTCTCCAGGGTTTTCCGGCCCATGACGACCACTTTTCCGGTGGTGGCAGTGCGGAAGAACTTCATATCCTCCGGGATGCTGACCAGCAGCTTATTCTGGTAGCCGATGGCCCAGTTTTTATCTACGGCAACGATCAGATTCATAGTTCTAAAACTCCTTTTACATATTTTTACTTAACATACTTTCTTACATACAACGGTCGCAAGTACTTACATTTATTTCAAATTACATTTTCCATTTTTTTATAACAGTACTATGCTTTCCCTTATCTGTTTTCACTTTTTAAGGAAATCTTCTATACCGCAATCGGAATATCCCTAATCTGCGGCTCGGTCTCATACCCCTCCACATGCAGATCCTCCGTGGTAAACGCGTAGAAATCCTTCACCTCCGGATTCAGCCACACCTTCGGCGCCGGATGCTCCGGTCTCGCAATCAGTTCCCTGATGATATCCACATGGCGGTCATAGATGTGCGCGTCCGCAATCACATGCAGGAGCTCGCCCGGCACCATATCGCAGACCTGGGCCACCATCATCAGTAAGATGGCGTACTGGCACACATTCCAGTTATTGGCCGCCAGCACGTCCTGGGAGCGCTGGTTCAGCACCATATTGAGCACCAGCTTCTCCTCGCCCGGCCGCTTGGTCACATTATAGGTAACGCCGTAAGCGCAGGGGTACAGATGCATCTCACTCAAATCCGAAAATACATAGGTATTTGTCATAATCCGGCGGCTGTAGGGATTCTGCTTCAGATCGAAAAGCACCCGATCCATCTGATCCATGTCGCCCTCCCGGTAATGGCTCTTCACGCCGATCTGATAGCCGTAAGCCTTGCCGATGGAACCGGTCTCGTCGGCCCATTCGTCCCAGATATGGCTGTTCAGATCATGAATATTGTTGGATTTTTTCTGGTAAATCCAGAGAATTTCATCCATACAGCTCTTAAGCCCCGTTCTTCGAAGCGTCAACGCCGGAAATTCCTTCGATAAATCATAACGGTTCACCACGCCGAAGCGCTTGATGGTGTAGGCAGAAGTGCCGTCCTCCCATTTGGGCCGCACCTTCTCCCCTTCGGTGCTGGTACCGTTCTCAATGATGTCCCGGCACATCTCTTTGAATATCTGATCTGCATAGCTCATGCGGTAGATTCCTCCCTGTCGCTCTCGTCAGGTATTACGCTTTCTGCCGTTCCGCGCGGTCTTTCTGAATCGTAATCCCTTTTCACTATTTTCTATTATAGGAAATAATCGGCCTGTTTACAAGGGTTTGCACCCTATCGAAAATTTTTTTAACTTTTTTTGAAAAACCTGTTGACAAATGAGTCGAAATCCTGTAAGATACAACATGTCGCTGATGAACAACAGCCGACACAAATGCGATAGTGGCGTAGTTGGTAACGCGCGACCTTGCCAAGGTCGAGACCGCGGGTTCGAGCCCCGTCTATCGCTCTCATCAAAAAGGAATTCTGAGGATTCAGAATTCCTTTTTTTATTTCAAACTTCTTCTGTCTGCTCTCCACTTGAAAAATACACTAAAATCTCCTATACTAAATACTATGAATTTACTGGAAATTTTATATGATATGCACATTTCATTCTATATAAATATTACTATGTCAATTCGTACGCATGTTTCATTCTATGGATTTACAGGAGGATTTTCGCAATGATTATTGATTTTCACACACATATATTTCCGAACACAGTGGCACACCGGGCGGTCTGCAACCTGGAGCAGGTGGGCCGGGTGGTGGCCTATACAGACGGTACCCTGGAGGATCTGAAGCACTCTATGAAGGAGGCTGGGGTCACCCATTCGGTGGTGCTTCCCATCGTGACGAAGCCCTCCCAGTTCCGCCACATCAATGAATTTGCCTGCTCCATCACCCATGAGGAGCCGGACGAGGACGGCCTTTCCATCATCAGCTTCGGCGGTATCCACCCGGATTCCCCCGACTACAAAGGCGAGCTTCGGGCTATCCGGGATATGGGACTGAAGGGCATTAAGCTCCATCCCACCTATCAGAACACTTACATCGATGATATCCGCTATGAACGTATCATCGGCTATGCCACCGAGCTGGGGCTTCTCGTGTCCATCCACTGCGGCCGGGATCTGGGCTTTCCACGCCAGGTAAACGCCACTCCGACCAGGCTGCATCACATGATTGAAGATGTGTTTCCGAATGATAAGGGAGATACCTCCCGGCTGATTCTGGCGCACCTGGGCGGTCATGATATGGAAAATGAATCCGAGCAGCTTCTGGTGGGCGGCGACTACTACATGGATCTGGCCTACATCCTGCGCCTGGCCCTGCCGGAGCAGATTCTCCGCATGAGCCGGAATCACGGCATCGACAAGATCCTGTTTGCGACGGATTCGCCATGGAGCGGCCAGAAGGAGGACGTGGAGTATATCAAACGGATTGGCTTTACGGATGAAGAATTGGAAAAAATTCTCTATAAGAATGGAGCAAAACTACTCGGCCTCAAAGAATCTTAAATTGATACACAGAAGCGAGAGAAATCCCCTCTCACCGGGAACGCATTGTTTTCCCAGTGAGAGGGGATTTCTCTCGCTTATATTTACTTTTTCACAGCTTCTGTTCGGAGCTCGTAGGTGTTATAGGCACGTATCAGAAGCTCTGCTTCCTCGGCTTCCATCACGGGGAGCATGAAGGTAATATCCTCGCCGGTTTCTTCCGGCCACAGATACAGTTCGGACCAGGTAGCCCCTGCGTCCATACTGTAATCATAATACATAACGCGGCTGTCGGGGTCTTCGGCGTGGAGGGTGATCTGGGCGTTCGCCGTATCCTGGCGGGTCAGTGTGTAGTAAACATTGACCGGATCGGTGGTGTCGGGACGCACCGGAGAAGATACCGGCTCCGTGGTATCGGCAGCGGGCAGCTCTGACAAATTTTTGCCTTTCTGCAGGCCAAAGAACGCGGCAATTCCGGCAGCGTCGCTTTTCCCAAGCTGTATCAGCTTCTCATCGGTATCCATACGGCTCCAGTCGCCGTCCTGATCCATATAGCCGTGTTCAATGATTATCGCGGGAATTCCTTGTTCTTTACTTTCGCGGATCACTCCATAATAGTCAGCACCCTTCCGGCCCAGTCTGGTTTTCACTCCTTTGGATACAAAGCCGTCTGCCTCCAGTTGCTTCAGCACCTGGTCACCGACGCCCTTGCCCCAGGCGTAATAGCTTCCGAAAGCCGATGTAAATACCTCAGAGCCGAAGAAATTATGTTCCTCGGAGGCATTTAAGTGAAAACTGATCAGGTAGTCTCCGTCTACAGCTTTGGCGTAGGCCGCCCGCTCCTTCAGTGTCATGGCTTTATCTGTTTCTCTTGTGTACAGGACTTCCACGTTGCCATAGGTGGACAGCTCTTGCCCTGCCGCCTGAGCGATTTTCAGGGTCAGGTATTTTTCAAAGGTATCCCTGTATTTCGCGCCCAGCTCCTGCTCGTCGGTGGTTCCGGGTCCACCGTGACCGGGATCCAATACGATACGGATACGGGGAACCCCAGATTCCGCAGCCAGTTCTTCCGGACTCGACCGTGTGATTTCTTCTACATCGTCTGGCATTTCGTCGTTTCCATTTTTTTCCTGTCCTGCTGTCGCATCTTCCGAAACTACCGGAACCGCCATCTGTGCTGCTTCCTCTCCCGCTGCCGCAAACGCATTTCCCCCGGAGGCCAAAAGAGCAGACCCGGCATTCCCGCCAGGTCCGCTGATTTCGTTGTCTCCAAGCGTATGTACCAGAAGCAGGGCAATGACTGCCACGCAGACCACCGCCGCTCCCGTCAGAACATATTGCAGCCGGAGCAATACTCTTTTCCGTCTCTTTCTGCCGTTCTTTTTCATACTCTCTTACCGTCTTTACTTCTACCTGCAGCCCTCTTCCGGGCTTTTCGCTTACTCGTTTCGGATCGCCGCCAGCGGGCTTAAGCGCATAGCCCGAAGCGCCGGGAACAATCCGGCCACCATACCGATCACCACCGCAAATATCAGCGCCAGCAGGGTCAGATAGGGCGGAATGTATGACACATTCGAGTAATAACTGTCCCGTAGGACGAAATTGATAATGGCCGATATCATATAACTGAGAACGATTCCCACTACGCCGCCGATCAGGCCGATGAAGCCGGCCTCTGCCAGAAACATATTCCGGATAGCCGCCATATCGCAGCCCAGCACCTTCATAACGCCGATTTCCTTGGTACGCTCATAGATGGACATCATCATCGTATTCGCGATACCGATCGCCGCCACGAATAGAGATACGGCGCCAATACCGCCCAGGGTTGCCTGAATGGAACGGGAGCTCTGCTGCACCTGCTCCATCCACTCCGCATTGCTGTTGGCCTGCAGACCCAGGTTCTTGATCTCCTGCTGCACGGCCTTGACATTCTTCATATCGTCCACGCGGATATAGGCGGAATCGTAATAAATCTCCTTATAAGGCTTGCCGGCCTTGGTGGTAGGCTGACCCGGAATGGCCTTTCCCTTATAAATCTTTTTCAACTGCATTTTCAGCGCTTCCACATCACAGAGTACGCTGTTGGAATTCTCCGTATAGTCATTTTCCGTACCCGCCATCACGCCGCAGGCCGGAATCAGATACTTCTTCGGCGCTGCCACCGGAGCTCCCTTCTCGTCGGTACCTCCATTCTTGCTGTTCCAGTAGGCGTCCGTATCGAAAATGATAAACAGCGGATCCTTCATATAATCAATGTCTGCCAGCTGGCCCGTATCCCAGTAATACTGGTTCGTCTTTGCGTCATAGAAGTCTGTGATTACCGTATTTCCATATAAAAATTTCAGCTCCGAATCTGACAGCGGCAGCTCGCTTCCCTCTGTCAGCTCCAGGTTCATCTTCTGCAGGGCTTCCTTACTCATACCCTGAATATTCAGATAAGCTTCCCATTTTCCATACTTGGCAATGGCTGAGGTGGAGAGAACCGGGGAGGCGAGCTCCACGTGATCGATGGTTGCCAGCGTCTCCATCATGGTGTCGTTGATCCGGATCGGCTCATTGCCGGCAGAGCCGGACGAACCGCTTTCCGCAGTCATGGCCATGCCGCCCCCGCCGTAATTCATTCCGCCGCCATTTTCATTGGGATAGACCGTAATCGTGGTCAGGCCTCCGTACTGCTCGATCTGTTCCATATTGGACTTGCTGAGTCCCAGTCCCAGGGAAATCATAACCATAATGGAAGCCGTTCCCACAACTACGCCCAGCACCGTCAGAACTGTTCTGAGCTTCCGCCTCCATAGGCTGCTCAGACTCATTTTGAGCAAATCGCTAAAACTCATGGATTACTCCTTTTCTGTATCGTCTGCGTCGTCAGTGTCTTCTGCGTCCCCGCCCAGATCCACTTACTCCAGGCCGTCCAGATCCTCTGCGTCCAGAAGAGCTGCCGCTTTCTTTGCTTTTTTCTTACGAATGACGATAACAGCCACAACAGCTGCAAGGACAAGCACCAGCGGAATCAGGACATACCAGATCTTGAAGCCGCCTTGGGACTGGCTGCCATCGTCCATCATTCCGTCGTCCGTCATTCCATCATCATAATTCATCATTTCCGTCACATAGAGCTCCATCTCTTTTTCGATGGTTGTTTTTTCTCCGGACTCGTCCTCAAAGGTAATGAGAATTTTCACCTTGCCATCGTCTGTGGTGGCTGCCGCGCCGCTCAGATACGCGTCCACGGAACCGGTTGCGCCCGGATCGATATTGCCCAGATAGGTGTCGCCGCCGGTGACGGAATCTGCCTGGAATTTTACAGAAGCATTGTAAAGCTTGGTTTTGCCGATATTATAGAGGCTGAAGGATACATTGGCCTCTCCGCCCACCTCGATGGACTGGGGCGTCACCTCGATACTGCTGGTGTCAATCCGTGCCTCCTGGCGCACCGGAATGGATACGCTGGCGGTATTCTCATAAGCGTTGACACTCTCGTCCTCATAATTCATCTTTACATTGATGACGTAAGGCTTCTGAGCCAGGTCGGAACGGGCCTCCAGTTCAATGCTGATGTCCTTGTTCGCGCCTGCCGCAATCTTGTCCACGAATACGGTGCTGGATCCTGCAGTGGGCAGGAAGGAAGCCGCCACATAGGTGGTATCGGTGCTCTCGCTGGCTGCCTGGATATCAAATACCATATTCTTTACCGCGGTAGCCTTGGAGGTGTTCTGCATGTGCAGGGTCAGCGTGAAGGTGTCGCCTGCGTGTACGGTCTCCGGACTGGTGGAAAATCCGGTTACAATGACACGGGGCGTAGAGGACTTGCCGTCTGCTGAGATTCCTGTGGTTCCCACTACTTTTACATAGGAAGTCAGGGTTACGTTGCTCAGGCTCTTATCATCATTTTCAAAGGTTACGTTAAAGGAAATGGGCATATAGCCGCTGGGAGCGTCCTTTCTGGTCCGCAGGGTCCAGGTCAGCTCCCGGCGCCGATCCATATCGGATCCGCCATCGTCGGTGCCAGGCAGGTAATCGATGGTCTGGCTGTAGTTGGACGTCTCAATCTCAAAGGGCCATTTGGCTGCGTCCTCACTGATAGCCGGAGTCACAACTGCGTTTTTCACGCCGGTACGTCCCATATTCACCACCGGAAGTACCACGTTGACCTGCTGGCCCGCGTTGGCCACCGGAGTGACCCAGTTACCACCCACCATGATGTTATTGTTGGTGGTCGTCGGGGTAGTGTCGGGGGTGTCGCCGCTGTTATCAGGAGTGGCAGATGGTACGAAGGAATCCAGCTTGGCTGTCACCTTTGCCAGGTATGCGGTCACCTGCTCTGCTGTTTTCATATTTTCAATGACAATCTTCGCTTTCTTTATCTCTTCCTGCGCCGCGGATTTCTTATCATCCGGAATGGAAGACTCCAGTGCAGCGTAATAATCGTCCAGCTGCGCTGCGATATTGGTCTTTGCATCCTTCAGGGATTCTGTCGTTTTATCCGGAGACGCACTGGGTGATGGCGTAGGAGACGGCGTAGCGGCTCCTCCACCCGTTGCCGGACTTGTCGCCTGCGCCACCATGGGCTGCGCCATTCCCGCTGCCGGAACTGCCAGCGCGCCGCACATCAGCAGCACCAGTACTTTTTTCATCCACGTATTCTTCATTTTTCTTATTCCCCCTCTATCTGCTCTGATTTATTTCGGTTGTCTTCTATCTTCACAATCTTACCGTCTATAATATGGAAAATCCGGTCCGCGAAGCTGGCCAGATGATTGTCGTGGGTTACCATGACCAGTGTCTGGTTCCGCTCCCGCACAATCTTCTGCATCAGCCGCATGACCTCTGCCGATGTATTGGAATCCAGATTTCCCGTAGGCTCATCCGCAAAGATAATCTCCGGATCCAGTACCAACGCCCTGGCCACGCCCACACGCTGCTGCTGACCGCCCGACATCTCGTTGGGGCGATGATCCTTGTGCTTGGACAGTCCTACCAGATCCAGCATCTTATCTGCCTTCGCCATCCGTTCCTTCTTCGGAATCCCACGGAACATCAACGGCAGCGCCACATTTTCCACCGCGTCCATGGTTCCCAGCAGATTAAAGGACTGAAAAATAAAGCCCACATGCTCCCGCCGGAACTTTACCAGCTGATTCTCATTCATTTTTTCTAAATGCTGTCCTGCAATGACAATCTCGCCCTTGGTGGGCTTCTCCAGACCCGCCAGCATATTCAGCATCGTTGACTTACCGGAACCGGAGGTTCCCACAATGGAACAAAACTCGCCCCGGTAGATGGTCAAATTCACACCGTTCAGCGCCCGTACCTTGTTCTCGCCGACCCGGTAGATCTTGTACAGATTCTTTACCTGAATCACAGGTTCTCTTTTCTGCGCCATGCTCTCTCTCCTGTGCGCGCAGCCCGGCTATTTTCCCGCCGACTGCCATATCTAGTGTTATATATGTTCAGTATAGCACAGAGATATACGAAAAACTATTTAATTAATTCTTAATTTGCCTAAATCCGGGCCGTCAAAAACCCCCGGAAACCGCTGTCCGGTTCCGGGGGCACACATTGTTTTCTCTGTATTTTTTACATATCCAGCGGATATTTGTCTGTCAGGCTCTTAACCAGGGTCTTCGCCTTTTCTGTGGCGCTTTCTCCCTCTTTGATCATCAGGGCTACCGCCTCGGCGATGGTCTCCATATCCTCTTCCTTCAGCCCTCTGGCTGTAACTGCCGGAGTTCCGATCCGGACGCCGCTGGTCACAAACGCGGACTTGGGATCGTTGGGAATGGTGTTCTTATTGGCTGTGATGTTGGCTCCATCCAGCAGATTTTCCACCTCTTTACCGGTCAGATCAAAGGGCGTCAGATCCAGCAGCATCAGATGGTTGTCCGTACCACCTGACACAATCTTGATTCCCCGATCCATCAGTCCCTTGCAGAGCGCCTGGGCGTTCTTCACAATCTGCTGCTGATATTCTTTATATTCAGGCTGCAGCGCCTCCTGGAAGCAGACTGCCTTGGCTGCAATCACATGCATCAGCGGGCCGCCCTGGATTCCCGGAAATACGGCCTTATTGAAATTAAACTGCTTCGCCGTCTCCGCGTCGGAGAGAATCATGCCGCCTCTCGGTCCCCGTAAGGTCTTGTGTGTGGTGGTTGTCGTCACATGGGCATAGGGAATCGGGCTCGGATGCACGCCTGCAGCCACCAGTCCCGCGATGTGCGCCATGTCTACCATCAGGTAAGCACCCACCTCATCGGCAATCTCCCGGAACCGTTTGAAATCAATGGTTCTCGCGTAGGCGCTGGCTCCTGCGATAATCATTTTCGGTCTGCATTCCTTCGCAATTCGGAGAATCTCGTCATAGTCCAGCACGCCGTCATCGTTGACTCCGTAAGGTACCACATGAAAATAGGTGCCGGAGAAATTGGCGGGGCTTCCGTGAGTCAGATGTCCGCCGTGGGCCAGGTTCTGTCCCATAATCGTATCTCCCGGCTTCAGCATGGCGAACTGCACTGCCATATTGGCCTGGGCGCCGGAGTGGGGCTGTACATTCACGTACTCGCAGCCGAACAGCTTCTTTGCCCGCTCGATTGCCAGACGCTCTACCTCGTCTACACATTCGCAGCCGCCGTAATAACGCTTTCCCGGATATCCTTCCGCATATTTATTGGTCAACGGGCTTCCCATGGCTGCCATGACTGCCTTGGATACCCAGTTCTCTGATGCAATTAACTCAATGTGGCTGTTCTGGCGGGACATTTCTGCCTCGATGGCTGCCGCCACTTCCCTGTCCACTGCCTTCACTTCATCCAATGAATACATTGTAAGATCCTCCTCGTTTTCCGGCGCTTTAACGTTGATTGTCTTTCTCTCGCGCACATTTGTCTTTTTTGTTTGCTCTATTATATTAAAGCGCTCCGGAAAAAGCAAGTACTTTTTTGCAAAATATTATAGTTCGTATATTCGTCAACCCGTCTGTCGATGTCAGATAACTTTATGTCTATTTATGTCGATCCTTGTCTATTTCTCCGAATATACTACCCATTCCGACACTTTCTCATTATAATCTACTGCAAACAAATCTTTTTGTTTTACTTTTTTCGAGGGGAGTTTTACATATGAAACAGAAAATCCAGGTTTTGCTGAATACCACCGGAGTTTTCAGTCACTATTGCGGGTACCGCTATTTTATCCGCGCGGTGGAGCTGGCCCTTGAGGACCCTACGAGGCTCCAGTGTATTCACAAAGAAATCTACGTCACCGTAGCATCCGAGTTCTCTACGACTGTCAGCAGCGTAGAACGCAACATCCGAACCGTCCGGGACGTCATGATGCGTAACGGCGGCCACCACCTTCTCGTGGAAATGACCGGCTGTCCGGCCTGGGAAGATAAGACGCCTTATCCCAAAGACCTCATCGCCATTTTCTGCGAATATCTGCTCAACCGCTACCCGCTGATCTCCGCAATGCAGGTGACGTAAGTACGGCAAAGCCCCGGCTGCTTCCCTGGGATGGGAAGGGTCGGGGCTTTGGCTGTTATTTTATAATTTCTTTATACAATTGTCGATATCGTTTCCGAAAAAGCTCCGGACTCAACTCCTTCTGGGCTTTCCGGGCCGTCTCATCATACCGGCAGGGTTCCTTAAGGGCTTTCTCCAGACATACCGCCAGCGCTGTCGGATTTTCACTCTCAAAGGAATACCCTACATGCTGCTGCCGAATCAGACTGCCCAGACTGCCATGATCCGGTCCCACAATGGTTTTTCCCAGATAAATGCCTTCGCACATGGGGCCGCTTGCTCCGTCAAACACCTTTCGATAGGGCAACACAATGATATCCGCCTCTGTCAGATACCCAAGGACCTCTTTCTCTGTCAAAAATCGCAAAATCAGCTCCGTCTCGTCCCGATATCCAGCCGTCTCCCGCTCTATATAGGCCCGGTCAAAATCCTCTTCCTTCCCGGCCACAACTAGGTGAAACGGTGTCTTCACCATTTTCAACGCTGCCAGCAGAATATCCAGTCCCTTATCCTGTCTCGTTCCTCCCAAAGACAGCAGCACGGGCGGCATATGACGGTACACACCGCTCTCCTGCATCTCTGTCTTCAGGAAACAGGGATACGAAATCCAGCGGGTATTTTCACAGCCATACTGCTCGACCGTCCGCCGTATCTCCTCCGTATGGAATACCCCGGCCGCCGCTTTCTTCAGCATCCGTCTCATACTGATTTCCCGGGCCTTTCCCGGAAACAGATGATGATACGTAATTACGATTTTACTTTTTCCAAAGCCGCCCAGTCCCAGGCCAAAATAGCGCATCATGGTATCTCCATCCAGGAAATGAACCACATCCGGTTTTTCATGCTTCGCTATCCGGTGTAGCTCCTTCATCCAGCTTCGGTAATCTCCTGGACAGCGAATCGAACGGACAGGCAGACGGATACATCTTCCCTCCACCTGCTCCTGTCCTTCCGGCAGCACTGCAAAGCTTTCCTCTGGCTCAATGCGCAGCAGATGATTTACATAAATCAGATGATGGCCGCCCACACTGGTATCCACATACATGATTTTCATGAATCAATCTCTCCTGAATATATCTCTCGTATAAACCTTTTCCCTCACATCGTCCAGCTGACTGTCATATCGGTTGGCCAGAATGGTATCACACTCTCGCTTGAATCCTTCCAGATCATGAGTTACCCTGCTGCCAAAAAAGGTATTGGTGTCATCCAGCGTCGGCTCGTAGATCACGACTTCGGCTCCCTTGGCCTTGATCCGCTTCATGACCCCCTGAATACTGCTCTGCCGGAAATTGTCACTGTTGGCCTTCATGGTCAGACGATAGACACCCACCGTAACCTTCTTTTCCTTCCGGCCATCATACGTATTATTATCACCATAGGCATAGTATCCGGCCTGGCGCAGAACCCGATCCGCGATAAAATCCTTTCTCGTCCGATTGGACTCCACGATGGCTTCAATCAGATTTTCCGGCACATCCGCATAGTTGGCCAACAACTGCTTTGTATCCTTGGGCAGACAGTAACCACCATACCCGAAGGACGGATTGTTGTAATAATTTCCGATTCTCGGATCCAGGCACACGCCCTCGATAATCTGTCGAGTATTCAATCCCCGCATCTCCGCGTAAGTATCCAGCTCATTAAAAAATGAAATACGAAGCGCCAGATAGGTATTAGCAAAAAGCTTCACGGCCTCCGCCTCTGTATAAGCCGTCAGCAGCACGTCGATCTCTTCCTTCAGCGCGCCCTCCTTCAGAAGCTCCGCAAAGGTACGGGCCGCCTGTGTCAGATCCGGATTTTCCAGATCCGTTCCCACGATAATCCGGGATGGATAAAGGTTATCATACAGAGCCTTTCCTTCCCGCAGAAATTCCGGGGAAAAAAGCAGATTTTTTATCTGATACTTTTCCCGGACACTTTTCGTATATCCCACCGGAACCGTGGATTTGATCACAATCACGGCTTCCGGATTCACCTTCAGCACCAGTTCGATCACCGCTTCTACCGCAGAGGTATCAAAATAATTCTTTTCCGCATTGTAGTTGGTCGGCGCTGCCACAATCACATACTCTGCGTCCCGGTAAGCCGCCTCTCCGTCTGTGGTGGCGGACAGCTGTAATTCCTTTTCCGCCAGATACCGTTCGATCTCCGGATCCGCGATGGGAGACCGCCTGCGATTCAGCATGGCCACCCGTTCCTCCAGGATATCCACAGCCGTCACCTGATGATGCTGGGACAAAAGGACTGCATTGGCCAGTCCCACATAGCCCATTCCCGCTACCGCTATTTTCATGCTCTATTCCTCCTTACGGCTCCTGACCAGCTTCTGTATCTTCTCTGCACTACTCTCCCAGGTAAATTCCTTCCGGATACGCTCCGCCGCCCGCTGCCCGATCTCCGGTGCGATACCCCCGGCGATGATGCGTCCCATTTCCTCCTCAGAATTGCAGAGATATCCGGATACGCCATTTTCCACGATCTGCTCCGGTCCCGGCGCTCTGCGGGCCACCACCGGACAGCCCTGATACATGGCTTCCAAAATACTCATGCCAAAAATTTCATGGGTATTAAAGTTTACATAACAATCACTTGCCGCATAATATTGATACATCTGCGTATTCGGAATCCGGTCAAAATAAAAAATATTATCCGCATTCCCGCTCTTTTGGATTCTCTCTTTCAGCTCCTCCCGAAGCCCGCCGTCCCCGATAATGGCCAGCGCGTATGAGCTTCCCAGTCTCTCCAGAAGCTCCAGGGCGGCAAAGGGACGTTTATAGCTCTCCAGTCGTCCCACGAAAAGCAGCAGTTTTTTATCTGTGGGAAGACCAAGCATTCTGCGCAGCTCGTCCTTTCCCACCTCCGCAGTCTGTATCACAGAGGTATCCAGCCCCACCGGAACCACCTGAACTCCGCTCACTCCGCTCTTTTCCATCGCTTTTCGGACCGCCTCCGTCTTTCCGATGGTCAGCATTTTCCGGAACATCCGGATATTCCGCCTGGATATCAGATTCATCAGCTGCTTTTTCAGCCCATTTTCCGTATCACTGTATACCGTTCCGATATAATGATAGCAGAAAATTCCATGCTTTTCACAAAAGCGCACGACAGTCGGTGCATACATCTGATTATCACTGTCCAGATGAACCACGTCGATCTTCCGCTCTGTCAGAAAATCCAGATTGTAAAAACCGTGTACTCCCAGTGCCCGGCAGGCCTTGTGCAGGATGGTGATTCCTTCTTCCGGGCTTTCCTCCCAGTCCGGATTTCCACTCTTATCTGGGTATACAATCGTCACCTGCATGCCCGACTTTTTCAACGCCCTGGCCAGACCCAGCTCCTGGCTGTTATAGAAGCCCAGTTTCCCGGAACCGCCGCAATATAATTCCAAAATCGCCCAGTTCATTTATTTTCCATCCTTCTCCACATAGCTGTCCAGCCTGTCCAGGTCAATGATATCCGAAAGAGACTGTATCTTAAAGGCCGCAAAATGCCGCTGTAAAAAGCCCACCAGCACATTACTGGAACGCTGCAGCTTCTTTGGCTCAAAAGACAGACCATACTTTTCTTCCAGCATTCTCCGAATCGCTTCCGTTTCCTTCAGATAAGGGATATAAATCCGGTATTTCAGCTTCTTGTTTTTTGTCTGGGACTTGATATTGACCCGGCGTCCCGGCATATAACGCAGGTTCTGGAAATGATAAAAGACTAGGGGGAATTTCTCTCCCGACTTTCCGTCTTCCATCATAAGCTTCCCGTTCTCCGCGCCGCAGAACCTATACTGTTCCAGATTCCAGGGAGCCACACCACCACCCAGGTGCTGAAGCTCCCAGACTCCCGGGAACTTCTCCGGCCAGCCGTTCAAATATTTCTGATCGCCCATCCGATCCGGCTCCGGGATGTCAAAGCACCATTCCATGCACTTTTCCTTCCACCAGGTCAGTACCCGACGTCCGTTCTCCGTCTGCCGGAAATAGTTAAACTGTACGCAGTACCGACCGTTGCGCTCCTCCAACTTCCGGCCATAGTCATTATCCTTAAAACGATGGGGCACAATCACCACATCGGCCTTCTCCGCCTCTATTTCCTGAAACAGCAATGCCGGATCCGCATAAAAATACAAATCGGAATCCAGATACGTACAGCTGTCCACCGGATAATGATCCAGCACATATTCAATAATAACAGATGTACAGGTCCAACAGTACTCCGCCCGGGAACGCTCTTTTTTCAGCTTTAGCAGCTCCTCCGTCTCAAAATCCGAATGGTGCAGCACCACCAGATGAGGGAGAGTCATTCCGTCCAGAATCGCTTTCGCTTTGTCATCAAAGCAGAATACATACAGGGTAAAATCCTCCGTCACTTTGCTCAGGGAGCGGTACAGAGCCAGTCCCTTGTCCAGATAGTAGCTGTCAAATAAGGTACAGAAATTCATCATTTTCCTCTCGCAATCAACCAAAGAAATTTGGTATTCGTAATAAGATAACGCTTGAACAGGCGCTTCGGATCCTGCAGTAACCGATAGAACCATTCTAGGCTCAGCTTCTGCATCCACATGGGCGCCCGCTTAATATTGCCAGCAAAATAATCAAAGCCGGCTCCCACGCCTATCATAAGCCCCTGCACACGCCCTTCATGGGTCGCCATCCAACGCTCCTGCTTGGGCGCGCCAAGGCCTATCCAGACAAAATCAGCGCCGGATGCATTGATCCGCTCTACCGCCGCCTCATCTTCCTCCGGCGTCAGTGCCCGAAAGGGCGGCGATTCCAGGCCAGCGATATCCAGTCCGTAGGTCTCTCCGAGCTTCTCCTCCAGCAGCTTCAGCGTCTCCGGCGTACTGCCGTAGAAATAATGCCGGTATCCATATTCCCGGGAGCATTTAAAAATCTCCTGCATCAAATCCGGCCCGGTCACACGGTCCGCCCCCGCAAATCCCCGCTTCCTGCATACCACAGAAAGCGGCTTCCCATCAGGCAGCGCCAGCGCCGCTCCATTCTGCACCTTCCGATAGCTCTCCTCCTCGTAGCTCATGACAGTTGTATGAACATTAGAGATGCAGATATATTTTCCCCGCAGGGCAGATAAATTTTCACGAATATAGTTGAGGGCCGTTTTCATATCGACGGCCGCGATGTGTACGCCCAGGATTGGGCAGAGGGGTGGGGTGGTCATGGGTGCGCCTTTCTCTTAATTCTTTGATTTTCTCTGAACAATTTCTTTCACAAAGTTCAAATAATACCGGAATTCATCTGTTTTTCCATAAATAAGAAGCAATACTCCATTCGAAACAGCCATACAAATGATGCCCTTTACAATTAAGTTCAAAAATGTATTGCTTTTTATTATACCACATAAAAGATAGCTGGATAAACATATTAAGCTCATAATAAGGAAATCTTTTACATAACGCAGATAGTATTCCTTGGCGCTTACCTGAAATCCATATTTATATATAATGTGGATTTCTATGAGCAATCCCGCTACCAGCGCACTGGCTGTGGTTCCAAGCAGTACACTGATGACTCCGACTCTGTTCACCAAAAATATTCCAACCGCAAGATTTACCGCTGATTCCAGTATCGGTTTATATCTATCCTGCCAGAAGAGCCCCTTTGTATTCTTATATACATTCACCGGCTGACGCATTACATTAATGTAAAAATTCAGAGACATAATCAACGGAACCGCCATATTCATGCCGTATTTTTCTCCGAAAAACAATCTGATAAACGGTGATGAGAGACTCATCAAGGCCGTTGCACAGACTACCGCAAGCCAATAGGAGACAAAATTTAATTTCCAAAACATAGCTCTCGCGCTTTCTTTGGACTCTGACGCGACGAAATTTCCTACCGTAGCCGTAATAGCCGAAAACGGTATGGTAAAGAAATTCATTACATTAGTAAAAATCAAATTGTAATTACTGAACACGCCTGTTGTCGCAAGTCCCATAAATTTGGAAAGAATAATATTATCCGTTCCATTTACAAGGAAAGACGCTGTTCTATGCATGAACAATGCTTTTATATTCTTAAATAGACCTTTTTTTTCACTCCCCGTCAGTTCATAACTACTATCTGTATCAAAATATTCCCGATACTGCTTTTGTGCTATTTCAGATAAAATTACATAATTTAAGATCGTACACAGGAACTGTACCGCTAAGTACAGTAAGTAGTTTCTGGTCAGGTATAATACCACCATCTGTCCCACCAGCTGTACAATTTTAAAAAATACATTTGAAATATTCTGTATATAATTTTTCTGAGCAACGGTTAATATCGTAATTTTGTGTGAAAAGAAATACGTAACTGTGGAATTCAGTAAAACAAGACAATAAATCAGCCTGATATGTTCCACATTGCCCGGATCTTTTATGAAAAAATTAAGGAATGGGATCAGCGCCAACCCTACTGCCGTCACTCCTGCTCCAATTTTGTAATAAGAGCTCTTGTAAAATCGAATCAGGGCGTTCACCCTTGGGATGTCCTGGTCTGCAAACGGTTTGTACATTGCAAAAACAATCGCGCTTCCCAGTCCGAGTTCCGCCACCGACAGCATATTCAGAATGTCTGAAAACAGTCCGTTTGCTCCCAGATACTCTTCACTTAAAAATAATACAAAAAATCTTCTATTAATAAATTGAAGCAATACGATTAAAATCTGGCTCGCAATCGCAAATCCACTATTTTTTAAAGCCTTGAATCTTCTCATTTCTATCTCTTACCCGCTATTCTTTTCGCTATCTGGCGTACTTTTCGCATTGTTGTAAAATATAATGGAAAATATGCAATCAAAAATGCCTGTCTCCTGAGTTCTGATTTTCCCTGTAACTTTTTACAGGCTTTTTTACATTCCGTATGAATCTCTTTTTGATATTGCTCTAACCCGCCTATCTGTTCGTCATCCAGATATTTTTGCGCACAGACATACATACTTTCCAGGGTTTTTATATACTTTCTATATCCCAACTCCTGTATTTCTTTAGCATCGTGCCTGAGTGTCTCTTCATATAAGCCTCGCGCTGCGTCAATCGTAACCAGCCGGGCCTTGCTGAATTTTTTTGAAGTTATACTATTTTCACGTATTACATAATCATATAGTACCTCTGGCAAAGTCTCGATCTGATTTGCCGCATAAATCAACTGATAAGTCACAAACTCGTCTTCGTGGAGGCATCCCTCCGGAAAACGTATCCCAGAAAACATTGTATTTCTATATAACTTTCCCCATACAATGCTGTGAATCGCTGTTCCATTCAAATATGCATACATAGCCTCTTCTGGATTGAACGTTTTCCTTTCCTGGGTTACGTTTCTAATCACATTTCCATCTTCGCGGACTTCTTTGTAAGATCCACAGACCAGATCCGCTCCTGTCTCTTCCGCACGGGAAACCAGTAATTCTATCGCATTCTTTTCTATCCAGTCATCTGAATCTATGAAAAAAATATATTCTCCTGTGCATCGCTCCAGACCGTAATTTCTCGCAGAAGACAAACCACCGTTCGCTTTGTGATACACTTTAATCCGTTCATCCGTGCTCTGTATTTCATCACATAGATTTCCGCTGTTGTCCGGCGAACCATCATCAATTAACAAAATTTCCAGGTTCGAATACGTCTGTTCTAATATAGAAGTCATGCATCTTTTCAAATATTTTTCCACATTATATACCGGCACAATGATAGAGACCAGCTTATTCATACATTCCACCTTCTATTTTTTCAATCACTTTCCGACCTGTTATCTTCTGAAGCTTCATCAGAAAACCATGTGCCCGCTTATATACCCAATATCTTCTCTGATAGCTTTTCCCCCAAAATACTCGGTTTCTCCTATATGCAGCTTCCACAGATTGTTCCACAATATGTGTTATAAATTGCTCCAGTTTTTCCTGCATCTTCTCCGGTTGAATTTTTTCTGAAAAAGCAGGTTCTGACAAATATTTCAAATACAGCTCGTCATCTTCATCTACTCTTTTTACATAAGCAACCAATTCCTCCAGGCTTGGAAAATCCGTCACATTAATAAACGCCCGTTCATTATAATCCCTTGTTATATCGGCCGCTCCCCAATATATCGGTATCGTTCCCGCCGCAAAAGCCTGCATAATCTTTTCGGTAATGTATCCATTATGTCTGCTGTTTTCACATGCAATCGAAAACTTGTGTTTCCTTTCAAATTCTCTTTTAGAATCTACTCTTTTTCCCTGATAGGTATTAAAAACCTTCCCCCCTGCATTGATATTCTTATATTGATTCACTGCCCTGAAAATCTCCGTACGCATCTCGTCTGCATCCGCATTCGAATACACAAAACTGCAAAATTCTGTTTTACCGGCCAGTGTCATTTCTGCATTCAAATGCTTTTTGAGCGCCGCATCCAAATCTTCCCGATATTCCTTCATAACAAAATAAAATGGGCATCTCAAATAGCGATCTTCAAACTCCATTCGTTCAAATCCAATCGCATAATCGCACATTTGAAAATCCGGGCAGATGTTCTCCCCTGTCACAAAAATACGTACGCAGTCATACTTTATATAATCATCATTAAACACCGAGTAAAACAGATATTCCGGTGTCTCCGACAGAACAACTTCATAATTTTTTTTCAGGATATCTAAAATAAAATTATCATTCTCATTAAAGTTCTTCCAAAATCCAGTAAATTTGATTTTAATTGTTTTCATTTTTTACCTACACATTTCTTAATGACTGCTTTTATTTCTCCCAGACTTTTCTCTGTTCCAAATACGACCTGAATCCTTCGATTTATGATTCTCAGCCATTTTCCCTGATTGCTGAAAAATCCTGTTGGCTTCTGATAGACAGCCGGTACGTCCATCTTTACTTCTTCTAACACTTTCATCCATTCTTTTGTCAGCTTTTCCGGATCAAAAGCGTCACAGACAAACTTTTGAGCATTTTTTCCCAATGTCTGATTTAATTTTCTATCCTGAAGAAGCCGGATCACGTCATCCGCAAGCTTCTTTTCTTTATGATACATCAAACCTGTCTCGTGGTGTCTGACAGTATCCAACAATCCATTTTTCGCTTTTGTGACAATGGGAATCCCACAAGCCTCCATCTCCACTGCACTGAGTCCAAATGTCTCTGTACAGGCTGAAGGATTGATAATTCCTACTGCTGTTTTATTAAATATTTCATACTTTTCCTGTCCCAAAACTCCACAAAAATGAACAGAGTTTAGAATTTTCCCCTGTTCACCCGTGAGATAAGGCACAAAGCGTTTTTCATACTCCGAATCCGCTATTCCATACTCTCCCAGTCTGGCACCCTTACTATACAGGGAACCGCTTCCTATCACGTACAGCTCTGCATCTGGTACCTGCTCAACAATCTTCTTCCATTGTTCCGCCAGAATATGAAAGCCCTTGCTTGGAATAATGCTCCCCATATAGGTTACAATCTTCTCATAATCATCTTTTCTCTGATATTGAGCCAGCTTTCCGTAAAACATATTAAATACATATGTTGCCTTTTTGCAGATGCGATGATCAATATACTGATCATACTGCTGACGTCCTACAAATACAACTCTCTTTATATTGGCACAGTCTGCCACTTTCGCGGCTTCCCCCTCCTTAAAAGGACTATGTACCCATAGTACTATCTTGCAAGCTGCCCGGGACATCGCATGATAGTCTTCCAGTATTTCCGGCTGTACACAGATAAATGCATCCTGATCTGATGCATCCTGCAGAGCCTGCTCAAAATTCTCTATTTTCTTTATTTTTACCTTTTCTGGGAAAATCGTATCATTATATTGATAGACTGTAATACGATACTCTTCATACTCTGACAGATACCGCACAAGCATTCCGATACAGAACTGTGTTCCTCCCACCCCAGGATTACCCAGTTCCGGATGTCGCATATCCCGTTCGGGTGTCAATTTTTGTCCATAGAGAATTCCTATCTTCATGCTCTTCTTACTCCCATGCTCGCTTTTTTCTAAGTCCCAGCATATTCAAAATATCTTTGCAGATTTGTTTTGCCAATGATATGCTCTCATTTTTTATCAGACTTCCATATACCCATATTCTATCCGATACCGGCAATGTAGGCATGTACTGTGCCCGAAGGGTTTTCCAAACCGCTTTATGTTTCTCCTTTGCTGCGCTCGATAATCCTTGTGCTGTAATTCGATAGGCTGAGCCTGTTTCATCCGTACACACGAACTCACACTTTTCAGAAATTTTCAACAAAATTTCCGTATCCTCATATAAATTTTGTCCTTCCGTATACCCTCCTGTATCAAGAAACAGTTGGCGTCGCAGACAGTAATCGCGTGGCAGCTGAATATTTTTCTGACTCAAGAAATCACGGGATAAAATTCCTCTATCAAATCTTTTTCTTGTCTGATAGTCCCACAAATACTCTCCTTTTGAATCAACAGCTCTAAGCTTGGAAAAGGCTCCAATATTTTTTTTGCCTGCCTTCTCCATATTTAAAATGAGATTCATTTCATTATTCAATTTTTCCGGATTTATGTAATAATCATCCGCATCCAAAAATGTAATATATTCTCCCAAAGCCTCCGCCGCCCCTGTATTTCTGGCATGGGACACTCCTCCGTTTTCTTTCAGAAAAATCCCTTTGATCCATGGATACGCCTTTGTGTATTCTTCTATTTTTCTGCGGGAATCATCTGTTGAACAGTCATCCACAAGCAACACTTCCAGGGGGCGATACGTCTGTTTCAAAATTCCTCCCACGCAATCATCCAGATATTTACTGTTATTGTAATTTGGAATTACAATGCTTAAAAGCGGTTTCATTTTCTATCCTCATTGATTTTTATAGAGCTTCAATTTACACAGTATATTTTTTATCTGATATTTCCACTCTGTTGTCCCATAGGAGATTCCAATGCTACCGGATGTTCCCTGAAATCTGGGATATTCCGGCGTATTTCTGAAAGCAAGCCTATTTTCTTTCAGGCATTTCCAGAACAGGTGCTCTATATAAATTCCGTCTTTATCTCTTACCTGCATATATAGTTCTAAAAAATACGTTTCATATACTTTTATAGGAATTTTATAAAACTTTGTGTCCGTCTGCTTATCTTTCCCATATATCTTTACTGGATTAAAATAGAGGATTCCTTTTTTCATTTTTTCTATAATTTCATCCAGGTTTTCAACCGTTACACGTCCTGTAAGCTTTATAAACTCTTTTTCATTTTTCAAAAATCTACTATTATGAAGGGCATATTTTATTACTTCACCTTCTCCATAGCCTTTTCCATACTTCGCTACTTTATCCCCGTCTCCCTGGAAACTCAGAATCTCCAGTTTATTTTCCGGTTTTCCATCGTACAGCTGCTCTCTCAGTTTCTCTACGGCCTGTTCGTCACCGCTGTTTTCGCAAAATACCACCTTATCCACAGACTTCGCCGCCATAAGCTTCTTCAGGCTTTCCGCATATTCTCCTATTCTTTTATCCCGATCTACCAGCTGCAATGCAAATACATTTTCCCCTGGAACCAGAGTGCCTGTAACCAAAACGATCATAAAACCTTTCTCCTCATTATCAGAACTTCACCAGGGTATAATGCTCCGTTATATATAAAATCTGAATTTCCCCATTACTCTCCAGCTCATCCAATCGCGGCATCGGTGCGTTCACATCCGGAGCGACAATCATGTAATTCGCTCCCAAATCACTGGCCGTATTGATCAGATACTGTGAATCAAACATTCCCGCTGTCATCTTGTTATGAAGATCCTGAATTTCATCCGGATATGCGCCTTCTTCTCCGATATCGGAACCATACAGCAGATGGATACTGCCGGAAACTTGCCGAAGCAACGGCAGAAAATCATCGTCTGCTATCACGGTTTTGTCTCCGTCTAAAGCATCCAGAATCAGGCAGATCTCCATCTGTTCTTCCAAATCCGGGTTTCGGGTACTGTAGCCATTCTGACTCCAGTCAGCTCTCCAGTATACACAGCTTCCCGCCCACCAGACGAGGCACAGCGCAAAGACGAGCCAGACTATTTTCTGGGAAACCTTTTTCAGGCGGCTCATCCAATGCACGAACACATACGCCATCATCTGCACCACCGGAAGTGCCCAGAGCAGATGGAAATAGGTTCCTTCTCCGGTCAGATATCTGGTACAAACCCAGGTAAATGGCAGGAAACAGAAAAGCAGAATCCATCCCATACTGAATCCCAGGTATCCCCGCACCAAACGATTTTTCTTTTTTAATCCGTATACATAAAGCAGCGACACCAGAAACAGGGCAAAATAGCCCTGATAGGTCATCACATCCTGATGCCATGTAGTATGCAGAAACTCAATCAGCTCTTTCATGTTCTGCTCCTCTCATTACTGCTGCTACAAATTTTACCAAAAGCCAGATCACAGCCGGAATCATAATGCACACCCGTATGGAATCGTTCGTCCACGGATAAAGCATCAAAAACGAACCCCATATCCACTGCTTTGCTGCTCCAAAAATATTCAACACACAAACAGCAATCCCATATAGAAGACCCTTCCACTTTTTCCCTCCCAGCAGTTCCAGGCCAATGCCGTACTGCATGCTGTAAAACAGGCAGAGCAGCCAGACCGGAATTATCTTATATACCAGGCTTAATGTATTTCCCGGGAATAAATATCCAATCAGTGCATAAAATACCGTGTAAACCGGATAACGCACGATTGCCTGTCCCTCGTAATAGGGAAGACCTGTCATCGGATTCGTAGCTCTGAGATTGCCATCCTCTAAAATCGTATTGATATAAATCGCCATACGATCCCCGTTGTATTTTTCCTGAATCGTTCCATTTTTTGAAATCTGAAGCCCTATCAGCCCGATAAAGATAAACGCCAAAAGAACTGCTGCCGTTATCGCTTTCCAATCGCGTTCCATCGGCGCAGTTTCTTTTTTTTGTCTCTTTTGTTTTCCGCCCTGTATTCCGGCTTTCACAATCCAACCTATCGCAAGAATCGTTACTGCCAGGCTTACTACCCTGTATATGCCATAGACTCCAGCCAGTTCCCAGCGAACCAATTTACCAAGACAAAGAACTCCCCAGAGTGAAGCGAATTCCCACAGCACTCCCTCCCACCAGTAACGTGTCCGCATTTTCAATGGTTGCCTCAGCAGAAGTTCCGCAAAGCATCCGGCCAACACCGGATACAGGAACAGGTAATATGCTATTTTTATCATATTCATCATTCTATTTCACCCGATAAATCTTACTCTTATCTGTCTCGGCCACCAGTTCAAAGTACTGGCCGCCGTCGAGAACGGTGGTATCTTTATTCATTACCATGTACTGCAGATACTGACCTACAAGCCAATCGTGATATTCCTGTGTATCCCAGGAGATTTCTTCCTGTTTCGCCTGGTTTAACGGTTCTGAAACCGCCGGCTGCCAATACATAATTTTGATAGAAGCATCATATTGTCTTGCTGTCAAATATAGGTTTTCATCTTCGTAGAATACCCAAGGTTCTTCTGCCCCATCTTTGTGAATCAATTCTGTTGTTAGCAGTAATTCGTTCTGTACCTTATAAATATTCTCGGTCCGGTATGTTTCCGTGTCTATATTTATCGTGAAAAACGTAATAACTACCAGAAATATACCCAGGAATATCCTTTTCCTATTAGACTGTATCTTATCAAATAGCTGAACTCCCACGTACCCCACAATCAATAATACCGGATACATCCACAGAAAGCGATAGGCTCTTGATTCAAACCCAAATTTTGTATATAAAAGATTCATGGTATAGGAGTTCATTATAAAAATTGTATAGAAAACACTGGGAAAAATAACAGCCTTTTTTAACACTTCATTTTTTCCCTGATAAATCACATAACAGCCCGCTGCCATCAATAGAATCCAGACAGAATCTCCTATCCGTGCGAACTGAACTCCCCGGTAAAACTCATACAATTGGTTCAATAATTCCATATTATAACCTCATCTACGGAATATAGAAAAGCAATTTTCCGCTTGTCTCCAGCAAATAGATATAAAGCACCGCCACACAGGGTACAAAGCAAAGAACGGCCGGCACAAGCTGCCTCCACCTTCTTCCCAGTACCACATAGCAGGCATAAAAGCTACCCGTCACAAGTGGCAGAATAAAGAAGGAGGACATTACCAGACAATAGCTTCCACACACTATCCAGAACACCAGAAACCAATTCTGCCATTTTCCATCCGATTTCACAATTCTCGCAAATAAGTAAAATAGGAATGGAATAATCAGGTTTGCCAACAGATTCTTTCCTTCTGCCATCCTATACACCAGATGCTGGGCGAATGATTCTACCACTGCTCTCTGTGCATAGGTACACCACGTGATAATCACCAGAAACCAGAAAACTTTTTTACTGTTTTCTTTGAACAGAAGTCGCCCCCAAAGATAAAATACACAGTTTACCAAAATCAGCCAGGTTGCCGTAAGCACCCACTTATTTTCAATCAGTGGATGGAGGCCTGTCACCTGGCTAACTACAGCTGTATGAATCGGGTACATCTGAAGCAAATAATTAACATCCAGATAAGCATACTTTCCTCCATCAATATAGCTGTATTGCTGTATCGTATTCGTATATAAGGAAGTCATTACATCACCGATATAATATCTGTCATCCGTAACTCCGAATAAGCTGGCTGTCACGCTTCCCATATAGACATACTGTACCAGAATCAAACTGAATACGCCCAGATAAAACTTCGGCCTCTTCCTTATTTTCTCAACGCTCTCTTTCCAGGCCTGTCCCAGTGCTTTCCGCCCCAGCACAATCAGCAACGCCATACCAACCACTACCACACCGCACCACGTCTTTGTCAATGTCGAAAGTGGATAAAACTTCAGCTTCATCGGTAACGCTACGATATTAAAGAACAGGTAATAAGAGAATCCACCTGTCACCATCGCCAACGGCAGCGAAAAATCTACCCGAATCAGCCTCAGCAGGCAGGTTCCAAGCACAAAAAAGCATGTGAAATAATAAACAGCTACCAATACTGCTATTAAAATATCGCTCATCAAATTGCAACCTTTCTGTTTCTGTCAATCAGTTTACTATATCATACTTTCCTGTGAGTAACAAGGCGGGATTTCATCCTACGATTTTTTCACCATGCAGCGCTTTTTAAAGAATGAAATACCATAACACAAAATCTCATCATAATCCTCTTCGAATTCTTTCGCGTACATTCTTGTATTAATCTGTCACAAGGCAGCGTCACATTCGCTTTCCAGCTTTTCCAGATTCTTTACGTATTTTGCCTCAAAAACTGCAAGTCGGCCGTGAAGCGGATCATAAACAATGACGTCGCTGCGCCCTTCTCCATGCTCTTTATTGGAATCTACCATATAACCTGCGCCCGTAAAAATACCTGCAAGGAATGCATCAGGCTCTTCATAACATTCAGCATTTCTTTATAATAATAGCCGTTGCTGTTTGCCTTTGCCACCGGGACATCATATTCATCCACGAAAAGAATCACTTTTTTCTGATAATATCTGTTCATCAATTGTGACAGAAGCTGAATCGAACGCGACACCTCTGTTTTTTCCGCCCGACGCTCCAGGATTCTCTTGAAAGTAGCTTTATCCAGCTCACTCAAAACAGGGCTTTTTAAAAGGTACGCATGTTCCTGATAAAGACAGCTGATTTCATATACAAGCTGCTGATATGCGTCAGCAAAGCAAAGACCGTCCACATTTTTTAACGACAAAAAAATCACCGGCCACTGATTCATCCATTCCCGGCAAAGAAGCGGATTTGTTTCTATTTCAAGACCTTCAAATAACGTTCTACTGTCCTTACGGATATCAAAAAAAGACTCCAGCATACTCATGCCCAGCGTCTTTCCAAATCGCCGTGGACGCGTAATCAGGGTTACCTCTGCTTTTGCCCTGAGAAGCTCGGCAATCAGTCCTGTTTTATCCACATAGTAAAATTCTTCGCTACGGATTTTTCCAAAATCCGAAATTCTTACCGGAATATTCAAGCTTTCCATTCTTGCCGGCCTTTCCCATTAAATTACTTCCAAATACAACTCGGCCAGAGTCAAAAGGTATTGACCCTGACCGATATGATCATTTTAGCATTATGAGGGTGGAATGGCAACGTCTATTTTATCTCGTATATATCATTTTCTGCCCTTTTTAGACGTATTTATTCAATTGAGTGTCACTTCTCGCTGGAAGTTAAGAGTATAATTGGAAGTTAACATATATTAAATATCATCACCCATTGTGCTTACATCAAAGTAATGGTAAAATATAAGAAATTCATTTTGGGAATTGCGCTTGGAATATCTTCGAAGATCAGGTTGAAATAAAGAGGAAAGACCTATTATGGGGGGAACAAATATGAAGCAACGACTAACGTATATAGATATTGCCAGAGCAATAGGGATTCTTTTTGTTGTGCTTGGACATATAAATCAATTTTATAGAGATTCTCAAGGAATAGAGTGCTCTCAAATATTAATCTTTATTTATACGTTTCATATGCCACTGTTTTTTATTCTTTCAGGAATATTATTTTCAGAAAAAACATTTCGTAATCTTTCGTTTTTTGATTTTTTGATTAAAAAGGTGAAGGGATTGGTCGTCCCATATTTGTTTCTGGATATTACAGCAGGTTTATATGGGACGGTTGTTTCTTCGGAAATACAGATTTCTTCTATTCTGGAAGTCGTGAAAAATACGTTAACGATTCATTGTAATGTTGGAGCAAACTGGTTTATATCGGCACTATTTATAGGAGAAATATTTTTATACTTTTTCTTAAAATATTATCGAAGTATATATAAGTATTTTGTATGGATTCCATTTCTTATTATACCTCGGTATTATCCATTTTCAACACACTGGATAAATGTTTTTGTGCGTGGTGTGATTGCATTTACTTTTATGCTAGTGGGGTATTACTTAAAAGATTACTATAAAAATGATGTAAATAAGCAATGGGATGTTATTGTTCTTTCGGTTGTCCTTACCTATATAATAGCGATGCTTAATGGGCAAATTGATTTTTGGGGCAGTAGAGTGGGAAATCCAATTTTGTGTTTGATTGGTGGTCTGATTGGAGCCTATTGGGTTATTGGCTTATCGAAGAACATAAAATCTAAATTACTTGTGTTTATAGGACAAAATACAATGACAATGATGGGGACACACATGATAGTATTTGGAATCGTATGGAATTTGTGTTCAATAACATTTTTCAATATCATGCCATTGCTGACAGCAAATCTATATGGGGAAATTTTAATATTTATTTTGATAATTGCCGCTAATTTACCAATCATGTATGTATATGATCGATATCTTCCATTTCTAATTGGGAAACGTAGGTGAATTGAAAAAGTAAAATCCACCTTGCAAAGGGGCATGCGGACGAAAAGTTGGACTGTGTAATGCCTGACATGTTATGAGGTACACGCAAGAACAAATATCGACAGCACTTGTATTACTAAAAGCGACAGGATCCCCAGACAAAGTTGTCCAAACCTTAGGGTATCCATCTGCACCAATGCTTTATCATTGGTGTAAAAAGTATCCTGAATATTACGATGTTCCAAATCAAAAGCATTGGAGACAAGCTCCAACAGAATTGAAACATGACGTAATTAAACGTTGCCTTATTAAGGGCGAGCCTGTAAAATTAGTGGCAGAAGAAATCGGATACACACCTTCCTTGATATATAAATGGATTAGGGAGTATCGGGAGAAGGCAGTGATAATCGATGCCCTGAAAAATAAGTATTCACTACCGGATCTTCTAAAAAAACTAAACCTTGCAAAAAGTAGCTATTATTATCAAGAAAAACCCATTTATGCAGAGGATAAATACTCCAATCTTCGCAAAAGAATCATACAACTGTTTCATGAAAATCGTGATATATTTGGTTATCGGAGAATTCATATGCTGCTTCATCGTGAGGGTATAAAAGTTTCTGAAAAAGTGGTTCGTCGTATTATGAAGCAGGAAAAACTAATTATCAGACGAAAACGCAGACAGAAATATAACTCCTATAAAGGTGAAATAACACCTGCGGTGGAGAAGGTTATAGCTAGAGATTTCCATGCTACAAAACCGAATCAAAAATGGCTTACTGATATCACAGAGTTTTCTATCAAAGCAGGAAAAATATATCTTTCGCCGATAATTGACTGCCTTGATGGTATGCCGGTGAGTTGGACTATAGGCACTTCTCCGAACGCAGAACTTGCCAACACCATGTTAAGGAATGCTATTGCTACACTTAAACCAAACGAAAAACCTATCGTACATTCTGACAGGGGATGCCATTATCGTTGGCCAGAATGGATACAGATAATGGAAGAAGCAAACCTTACACGATCCATGTCCAAGAAAGGTTGTTCTCCTGATAACTCTGCATGTGAGGGCTTCTTTGGTCACCTCAAAACAGAAATGTTCTATGGATATGACTGGGATGAATATAGCATTGAAGAATTTATCCATGAGATAAATGGCTATATGGGTTGGTATTGCAAAGATAGAATTAAATCAACACTCGGAGGACTTAGTCCTCTAGATTATAGAAGGAGTATAGGCATAGCGGTCTCGATACAGATAATGGAAGAAGCAAACCTTACACGATCCATGTCCAAGAAAGGTTGTTCTCCTGATAACTCTGCATGTGAGGGCTTCTTTGGTCACCTCAAAGCAGAAATGTTCTATGGCATAGTCTCTCTACCGTTTACGCAAATATTAATTACTATGGACATGGATTTACCACTGTCAATCTCCTGTCTTGTTCCCGAGATAAAATCCGCTCATTATAAGCTATCTGGTGATGGATGGGAATTCACCCAAAAACTAAGTGCTTACGAATAATTTTCATTTATCCGAAAAATTGGATAATCGAGTAGGAGAAAATTCCTCTTGATGAGGAATTTTCGACCTCTCACACCACCGTGCGTACCGTTCGGTACACGGCGGTTCAATCAACTTAACATGTAACACACCTTTCAGTGTAATAATCTAACATTGAGATTAGTCCAAATGAGGCTAATCTCTTGTTTGTTATTGCTATATTTACAGCACCACAGCTACATACATGAGCATAGGCTCTTGAACAATAACCAACTTTGTATGCTGTAATCCTGTCAATTCCAAGCTTCATCAAATTCTTCGCACGATTCTGCGGAGTTTTCCATTGTTTCCATATGCACATACGAAGTCTATACCGAATATTTGCATCTAATTTCGCACATAAGATTTTCATACTACCTATCTTGAAGTAGTTTATCCAACCTCGGATAAGCTGATTGAGCTTCTCTACCTTATAGCTGTTGCTGACGCCCCAACTTCGACAGGTGAGTCCTTTCATTCTTTTCTTAAACTTCGCTACTGATTTTGCATGCGGTTTTGCCTTAAACTGATGTGCTCTTGAATCAAAGTAGAATCCAAACCCAAGGTATTTAAGTCCACTTGGTCTATCTACTTTGCTCTTAGTCATGTTGACTTTGAGCCCTAGTTTCTCTTCGATGAATCGTGAGATATTTCTCATAACTCTGTTTGCAGACATTTCACTTCCAACCATGATAATACAGTCATCCGCATATCGTACAAAATTAAGCCCTCTCTTTTCCATTTCCTTATCCAGTTCGTTCAGCATGATGTTTGCCAGTAGCGGCGAAAGGTTTCCTCCTTGCGGTGTTCCCACAATAGAGTCCTCATACTCATCATCTATCATGATTCCGCTGACTAGGTATTTCCTAACAATAGAGATGACATCTCCATCTTTAATCGTTCTACCAATAATAGTCATCAACTTATCATGATTTACTGTGTCAAAGAACTTTTCCAAGTCAATGTCTACAATCCAGTCATTACCATCATTCATCATATCAAGTGCTGTTAGGATTGCTTGCTGTGCACATCTATTCGGTCTGAATCCGTAGCTATGGTCATGGAACTGTTCCTCATAGATTGGTGTTAAGACCTGTGCAATGGCTTGTTGTATGAATCTGTCTGTTACTGTTGGTACTCCCAGGTTTCTGACACCACCGTCTGGCTTTGGTATCTCCACTCTTCGTACTGGTTGAGGTTTATATTTTCTTGTCCTCAACTGTTCCTTGATAATTTCGCCGTCCTTTACAAGATGTTCTTTAAGTTCTGTGTACTTCATTCCGTCCACTCCCTCGGCACCTTTATTTCGTACGACTTGCAGATATGCTCTGTTGAGATTATCGCTGGATAGTATCTGCTTCATTAGACTACTTGTGTCCATGCGTTCTTTCCTTTCCGTCTCGCTTGATTTGACCACCCTTTTTCCGATTGGTTACGGCAGATGTTGTCATTTCTGCAATACGAGACATACTCAAACTTATTGATTGTTCGCCCCTTCGCTCCATCTCCATTACAGAGACTTCTTCGCTACTATGGGCTCGGCTGACTTCTCACAGTTCGTTGTTACTAGGCTAATGAAACCTCTGTGAGACCTCCACGCTTAAGGTGCACGCTCTTTCCTCTCATATATCCGCCACATTTACTCGGTTCCTACAAACGGCAACTTTACGGCTTTGTCTTATTTAGCAGACTTACCAAGCGGAACCTAGCCTCATATGTGATTTCTATCCGTCGGACCAAGAGTTTGCTTACAGCTTCCTTCAGATTCTACCTTACGATAGACACCCTTGCTGTTCAGCTATACACTTCCTTGTCGCCTAGGCGTGTTCGGGACTTTCACCCGTTAGAGCGCGCCCATGGCGCGCAAACTAAAAATACCCTGCCAGTTTTCACCAACAGGGTTTCCATTAGATTGTTTACCTGTAAAGATCCTCCAGCGTTATCAGCCGTACTTCGCCTCGCTCCTGTGCCTGAAGAAGTCCATCCGTAAATCCGCCCTTCGAGAAGATATAATAGTAATAGTTATTACCTTTTCCGAAGACCGATGCGTAATCCCGAATCAAATCAAGCTCATCTACACCTATTTTCTCATTTCTATACTTACACGAACCAATGATATAGTCCTTACCTTCCACAGGTGTTCCGACAATATCAATCTGTATCTGCTTTTTCTTCTTTGGGTCTGTCCCCCACCACTGACCAATTTCACTCAGCTCAATAGGAAGATCCTCTGAATAATAAAGCAAATAATCCTGACACATCTTCTCAAAAATCAAACCCATGTAATCCGGAAGATACTGTTTTACTGCGTGTGGGTAGGTCTTTGCAATTCTATCAGAATCTATTGCACTCATATTAACCGGGACAAACCGATACCAAAAGCGGAAAAAATTATCAGCCAGCAGATAGATGGTTTTCTTGCTCGGTTTTTCTGTAATTGGGGTTTCTTTCTTCGCAATTCCAAGGTCAATCAGTGTTTTCAGATACTTCGATACGACCGAATTATCCTCGCCGACTTTCATCCTGATATCATTCATTCAGGAAGCGCCCTCTGCAATTGCTTTAATAATTGCATTATAAATGGCCGGCTCCCGGAGTTCCTGTTTCAGCAGATTTCCCGCTTCCTCATACAGACAGGTTTGATTACCAATGAAAATATTTAGTCAATGCCCTGGGCAGAGGATAAAACGGAATAGTGATTTCCATACACCGAACAGGCGATGGATTTCACCCCGGATTATTCATTTTTTTCATATGCTCTCGTAAACATTTTTCAAATAACACACAAAATATAAGCCTCTATTTTATATTATATCCTCTCACCCTCCTCATATAATCAAGTGTTTTTTATTGAAAATTCAAGGTTTTTCAACCTTTCATATCTCAGTGAATAAGCCACAGCTATGAGCATTTCGA
>CABIXM010000007.1 GCA_902362725.1 Clostridiaceae bacterium
CTTCTCTGTTTTTCCAGCTTCTTTTCCTTTCGATGTGCCATGTACTTGCTTATGGCAGCCTTAAACATTCTGCCGGTAAACTTTGTTCCACTGACAACCAGCGTCAAAGTTCTGTTTTCCACTTCTTCCTGCATTTTCATCGCCTCCTTTCCACAAAATGTGCAGGGGTGGTGCACTTCTTTCTAAGGCGGGACCACCAGCCGCCGGAGAAAATATTTCTTCATCGCTCCATCCCGCGGTTCTTTTTCTTTACCGGCTTCTTATCCGGCAGATTCCACTCTTCCCGAAACTCTGCCACACCTTTGGGGTCAAATGCCTTCAACTTCTCCAGATCAAAGGCAACGGCAGAATATTTTCCATAACCGGACTGCACCTGATAGGGAAGCACCTTCCCCAACTTGTTCTCTTTGATGAATCGCAGCAGGTCCTTGCTGATGTCACCGGAAATAAACGCCTCTCCGGGGTCCAGGGAATATCCTGGTAGGTTCACCGTCATATCTGCAAACGCCTCTGCTCCATCTTCTGTATGGGTAATCATGCCGATATAAAGCCGCTGATTATTCGCATACATTCCAAGTTGCAGCGATATGGTTTCTTCCCCATATTCCCACTTAAAGGGTACTTTCTTTTCCTCATTCATATCGGATTCCTCCTATCGTATCTGTTCTTTGTGGTCATAAAACAAATCTCCATTTCTGACCTTTGCATGGCTGAGAATCTTGATCTGCCCATTTGCCTGACTGTCCAGAGCTTTTTCATAGCCTATATCTGACAAAAACAGGCGGGTGCGTTCTCCTTTCCAGCCAACCGGGGAGTCATGCGTCAGTACATCAAAAATAATCATGTGCCGGGTGTTCTCCGCAAATCGCTGGAGATCCATGTAGTCATGACCGTGATAGTTCTGCGCCCCGGCTTTCTGGCGCATTTCCTCCATCAGCTGCCCGATTGTTTTGCCTTCCTGCATAAAATCCACTTCCTTTCCGTTCTTATGAGACCAGCAAGATCATCTCCCGCAGCTGAGCAAAGTAGAGCTTTCCCTTTGGCGTAACCAGCGTGTAGGAGCCGGTATGCCCGTGATTGCAGTAGTCTTTCACACAGAACAGCCCCGTATTTTTCACATTGGCATAGGGCAGCACATTGCCGGATGCTGTGCGGTACACAAACCGTCGTTCTATCAGAAACCGAACAAACCGGCGCTCCGGGACATCCAACTCTTTGGCGGTTGTCCTGAGATTGGTGCTGTGCTTTAAGTCGATGAACAGGTCATAGAAAGCGGCTTTTCCCTCCAGCTGTGCATTTTCCTTACGCAGAGAAATATTTGCTTCACGCTCAGCCAACAAGTCTGAGCAGAGCTTCATCAGAGCCTCCGGGGAAGTAGCTACCTCCCAAAGCTTCTCTCTTGTGAGATAGGCCCCGTGCTTGCGAATGGTAGGCAGAACCTCATCGAATACCCACTGTTCAAACTGTTCTGCCGATGGCAATTTGCTGTGAACAATCAGGCGGTACAAATCTCCTTCGGGGATAAAAGTCATACTGATTTTGCGGTCGGGGCTTTGTGGGTGAGGTGCGTCGCGTTTCACGACATACCTACAATGGCGGATAATTGCATCGCGGGAATTGCTGTACCCCAGCGCAGCGGCCACATCCGTTCCGCAGAACAGGTATTTGCCGTTTTCTTCGATGACCCGGATACTGCCAAACTCCGGGTTTTTGAAAATTTCCATCTGGTTCATGTCGTGCCTCCTTTGGCATGATAAAAGGCGGCCTTTACCAGCCGCCTGCGTGCATATCGTGGTTGACCAATGAAGTGAAGTGATTATTCATGGTGGTAGGCGCATTGAACAGCACCGCAAGCAGGTACTGCTTCATGTTGCGTACCTGGGTGGTGTTCTTTTGCAGACAGTCCATGACAAACTCGATGTGGGAGCTGTCCAGTTTCAAAAAACGGGAACGCACGATCTCGTGAGGAAAGTCTGCCCCAGAGATCCGGGTGGTCTTTCGTCTGGCACAGACCGTTTCTACCAACAGCTCTACGATCTCATTCAGGTCATCCAGGTAGAGAGGATAACGCTGCTTCAGACAGTCATACTCGATATTCTCCAAAATCAATTCCCGATAATTTTCTATCTCTGTGACAGACATCGCATCTCTTCCTTTCCGTTCCGGCGGTCTTGCCGCCGCTGTTTCCCGGAAGGGAATGGAATCGGTACTTGATCCATAAGTAATTGATTTTTCTGTATTTGATTTCTCTATATTTAATTCTGCGGGCTTTTCCGTATCCGGTTTTACCATATCCGGGTTTTCCGTATCTGGTGAAACCACATCTGACGGCAGCATATCCAGCTTCTTTGGCTGTGGCTGCTCATAAATGATGTACTCGGTATCAGTAATACGGCCATTCGCACCGCGAAGCTGCCTGCGGACAATATAGCCAGCTGTTTCCAACTCTTTGAGCGCAGAGCCAATGGCGTCCACACCCTCCTTACAGATGGAAGCAAGCCCTCTTGTAGTGTAATTCCACTCCTCTGGGAGCGACAGGATCATGGAGAGCAGACCCTTAGACTTTAAGGTCAGCCCCTTATCCTTCAGATGATAATTTGACATAACGGTGTAATCGCGTGTCCGTTGTACGCGGTAGACTGCCATTCACTTCACTCCTTCCTGTGGTCAGAAAATAACAAAAGCCGCTGTCAGTAAAGACGCGGCTCAAACTTCATAGAAAACTCCTGGTCTCCCATCAAAGGGATAGCGGCTGATGTCCTCAAAGGCGTCGGCAACCTCCTCCGCTGGATAGTCCTGCCAGTCCCGCTCCCTGACGATATGATGGATAGTACGGTAACAGGTAGAAAACCTTTCATACGCCGAACGGTATTTCGTATTCACGCAGGAGACATCCACAAACCGCCCGTCCTCCAAGAGCCATAGTTCCCGGATGCAAGAAGCATCCACCTGCGTAGAATGACTCTGGATAGTTTTTTGGTAAATGCAAAATCCCCGCTGTGGAAACAACTCTGGCCCATAGTAGTTCAAGGAACACTCATGGTTTCCCGCGGTTTGGTAAGCAAGGACACTTTCCCCACGATAGCGGACAGACTGCGCCACAAGTTCCATGTTCAATCTGGAGAGCGCCCTTTTCCGCTCCTTTTTGTCGGGGAAAAGATAAAGATACGCCGTCCTGATGGCATTGCAAATTTCTTTTTCTCTAAACATCTTATTTTCTCCGTTTTTTCTTTACATCCAAGACATGACCCTCAATTACACGGGCGTACCTTTTGATGTTGATCTCCCGGCGCTGCTGGCTTTGCAAGGCGGCCTGATAACCGTCCTCAGTCAAAAACAGCCGCATTTCATCTCCGGGGCTTCCGTAAGCAGTGCTGGGACGCAGGACGGAAAACTCGATCATCCAGCGGGTGTTATCCCAAAACCTCTCTACGGCGAGAATGTTGTGTCCTTTCAGCTCACGGGCTGAAATATCCCTCATAGGCGGCTCCTTTCATCGTTCCTGGTCTCTCTGACGCTTTTTCTGCCATGCCTCCAGCAGCTTGATGATGGTTTCCTGCATCCGCTGGGGCGTATAGCTTTTAGGGAAATACTTCCGCAAAGTGTCAGAGGTAAATGTCACCCGGTCCAGATCACTTTTCTTTTCCTCACCCATGATGACACGCATCATATCGAGGGTCAGATGCCCCTCCTGGCTATATTTCTTGAGCCGCTGGGCTTGAGAAAGAGAAGGGGTAGCCTGTTCGCTGTCCATCGCGTCCAACAGGTCTACCTGTTCCTCCTTTTTGAGAAAGGACAGCTCATAGGCGGGATTTAAGGCAATTTTCTTTTCATCCACCATGTCCAGCAGTTCGGGAATCAGCTCAGTCAGACGGATAAATCTCTGAATTTGATTCTTACTCTGTCCAACCTGTTCAGCTAAAATATCTCTGGATTTTCTACCATCGGACTTGTGCCCAACTTGGGCACAAGTTAAATCCACTCGCTCTCCCTGGTGCTTCATAGCCTCCAACTTCATTTTATAGGCAAAGGCCCTCTCACTTGGAAGCAGGCTTTCTCGTTGCAGGTTGCTGTCAACCATAATAATTGTGGCAGCGTCATCATCCAGATCACGGACAATTACCGGCATGGTCTCTTTTTCTGCCAGTTCACTTGCTCTGTGCCGTCTGTGTCCGGCTACCAGTTCATAACCACCCTCCGGGTCAGGGCGGGCAATCGCAGGAACCAGCACACCATACTGCTTGATACTGTCCGCAGTTTCCAGCATGGCTTCATCATCCTTGACTTTGAACGGATGGTTCTTAAAAGGGTGCAGCTCAGACAAGGGAATTTCCAGCACCCGTTCCCGCTGTGCATCGGCACGGCTTTCCTCGGTGGAAAACAGGTCATCTACCGATGCCAGCTCTATTTTTTTCGCGCTGCTTTTCAAGTTTCAACACCTCCTTCGTCAGATTTCGATACCCCTCTGCCACCTTGCCGCCAGGGTCATGGGCGAAAATACTTTTTCCCTCTGCGCTAATTTCCTTTGCCCGGACAGAATGGGGGATTTCCGTTCCAAAGACTTTGATTTTACTTCCATAGGTGTCCCGCAGCAAAGCAGCAATCTCTTTGGCAAAGTTGGTGCGGTTATCCACCATCGTCAGCAGGATACCGTCAATCTGGAGCTTTGGATTAATCTGCCGTTTCACCTTACTGACCGTAGATAGAAGCTGTTCCAGCCCTTTGGCGGGCAGATACTCTGCCTGAACGGGAATTATGATCCTGTTCGCAGCCGCCAGCGCATTGACCGTAAGCATTCCCAACGAGGGCTGACAGTCAATCAGGATATGGGAATATTGTCCCTTCAGTGTGTCCAGATATTGCCGTAAAATCGTTTCACGGCTCATGGCGTTTACCAAAGAAACCTCCATACCGGAAAGCTGAATATCCGCAGGCATCAGGTCAACGCCTTCTGCATGATGCAGAATACCTTCTCCGGGGCGTATAGGCTGATCCATCAGAATTTTGCCCATTGCATCCGACAGTGTAAATGGCAGCTTGTCTGGTTGCGGATTTCCCAAGCTGATTGTCAGGCTTCCTTGCGGGTCCCCGTCGATCAGAAGCACTTTCTTTCCGGCCTGTGCCAGACCTATTCCCAAGTTCGCACAGGTTGTTGTTTTGCCAACGCCGCCTTTCTGGTTGGCAATGGCGATGATTTGCGTGTTCAAATAAACCTCCTCCTTCTACAAAAAATATCCCTATTCCGACAAATAGGGATGAAAAAAGCCGCTTACTCAAATAAATGAATAAACGGCTATGTAAGAAATATTCGATTGTAAGTAAAGTTTTATATCACTGCAAAATAACGAAGTGCATCTTTGATTGCTTCTACCTTTTCTGGTGTCGGATGTTTCCTCGGCTGTTTCAATTCTTCTACCGCATTAGGAGCATCATACATCGGCAATCCCAAATTTCGCTTTACCTCTGCGATATATGCGGTATGTACCTTGAAGCCGTATTTCGCTTCTATATACTCCTTAATCATTTTGTAGGTCACTTTTTCTTTGGGCTTGTACGCTTCGGCTCTTTTAGCAATACTATCTACCGGAATCTTGCCCTCGCCCTCTCCAAACTCCACATCAATGTGGATATAACTGTCGGCTTTTTTGTGGGACAAAAGAACTACCGTCTCTACGTGCGCCGTTTCGCTAACAACGTAAACCGGCGGATGAAGCATACCCTCTACGGCAGCCTGGTGCAGAAAAGCCGCCGGACCCTGTCTGAAGAGGGGGCCGGAACTATGATGACCAAGGCCATTCTGGACGTGGACGACTGCGCCGAGGGCATGCGGAAGTTCACCACGGAACTCTTTGATACGGGCGTGGCCCTGCTGGCTTACGCTGGCATGCTGCTCTTCTACGACTGGCGGCTGGCTCTGATCAGTATGATTTTCCCGCCGGTCTCCTATGTGATTGCGGAGAAAATGAAGGTCATCGTGCAGCGGACCGGCGCGGCCTATAAGGAGCAGTCCGGGGCTTTAAGCTCCGCCACCCTCGATCGCGCCGCCAACGCTGTCACCTACCGGGTCTTCGGCTGCGAGCCGGAACGTATGGCCGCTTACGAGGAAAATCTTTCCGCCTACGAGCGCTCCGCCGTCCGGGCCAATATCTGGAGCGCCTCCCTGCCGCCTATTTACCGGATTATCTCCATGGCGGCATTGGTCTTCATCCTGTATTTCGGCGGGCGCAATGTGCTGGGCCAGGGCTGGACGGCCTGGGATATCGCGGCCTTCACTACCTTTATCTCCTGCTTTACCAGGCTTGCGGTGAAATCCTCCAGCGCGGCCAAGCTTTTCAACGCGGTCCATAAAGCGCAGGTGTCCTGGAAGCGCATCCGGCCCCTGATGTACGCGCCGGAGACGCCCGACACACCGGAGACAGGCGTGCCTGCAGTCCTTACGGTACAGGGGCTTGGCTTCGCCTATCCGGGAAATGAAACGCTGTTTTCCGATGTCTCATTTGCCGCAAGGCCCGGTCAGATCATCGGCGTCACCGGCCCGGTGGCCTGCGGAAAATCTTCCCTCGGCAAGGTCTTTCTCTGCGAATATCCCTACCGGGGCAGCATCCGCCTGGGAGATAAAGAGCTTGCGGAAATGGACGAACGCACCCGGCTTGGGGAAATCGGGTATCTGGGGCACGACCCGGAGCTTTTTAACGATACCATCGAACATAATATCCTGATGGGAGATGAAGGCGACGCCTGGGAATACCTGCGGATGGTCTGCCTGGATGAGGAAATCCGGGAGATGCCGGATGGCATAGAGACTCTTGTGGGAAATGGCGGCGTAAGACTCTCCGGCGGCCAGGCACAGCGGCTGGCGCTTGCACGGACGCTCTGCCATAAGAAGCCCGTTCTGATTCTGGACGACCCGTTTTCCGCGCTGGATCGGAATACAGAGCGGCAGATTTTCGAAAATCTGAGAGCTTACACGACGGACGCGGTGGTGATTCTGATTTCCCATCGACGGTATCTGTTTTCAGAGTTGGAACAGGTTATCTGGCTGAATGAAGGGCGCGCGGTTGTAGGAACTTACGAAGAACCACCCATAAAAAATAAGCAAGGACAGGAGGTATAACATCATGCGGCATGCAAAAAAACATAACGAAACAACCTCTGTCCGCCAGATCATTCTCTCCACCCTGGCGCAGCACCGGTTCCTTGCCTCCGGCATCCTGCTCTCGGTCTGCGGGGCCATCCTGACTGCTCTGGTGCCGCCGCTGGTGCTGGGACATATCATCGATACGCTGACTCTTAGAACCATGCCCTCCCTGCTTCTGATTCTGCTCTATTTTGCCATGCTGGCCCTGACCGGGATCCTGGAATCCGTCCGCGAGGGTCTGCTGACGGTCTGCGGACAGCAGATTACCCACGCCCTTCGAAGCCGTCTGATGGCCAAATTCGTACGGCTTTCCGCGGAAGAGCTAAACCTTCAGGAGCCGGGCGCTGTGGTGTCCCGCTTCGTGGGCGATGTGGACACGGTGGAAAATCTCTTCACCTCCGGCATCATCAGTATCTTCGCGGACGCCTGCAAGATCTTAAGTATTCTGGCGGTTATCTGGTTCCGGAACAAGGGCCTGGCGCTGATTTTCCTGCTCCTGCTGCCCCTGCTGTTCGCCTTTACCCGCCATGTGCAGAAAAATATGCTGACCGCCCAGATCGAGAACCGCAAGGCCGTCAGCCGCGCCTCCGCCCACGTGCCGGAGACCCTGCACAATATCCGCACTATCCACGTGCTCGGCAAGGAGCGCTACATGGAGCAGCAATATGACCGCTACATCGGCGACAGCTACCGGGCCATGGAGCGGACCAATTTCTACGACGCCATCTACTCTCCGGTCATCCTGATTCTGAACGCCATCGTGGTAGCGCTGGTCATGCTTTTATCCGCTTCGGGCAATCCCCGGGTGCTGACACTCTTTGGTATGTCCGCCGGTACCGCTGTGGCCGTCATGAACTATATTTCCCAGATCTTCTCCCCGGTGGAGAGTCTGGGAATGGAAATTCAGACTATTCAGTCGGCGGTGGCGGGCCTTCACTGGATTCAGGAGTTTTTCGGGCTACCGGAGAAAGAGCCGGTCGAGGCAAATGCTTCCGTTTCTGCAGCTTCTGCGAAGCCTGAAACGACAAATTCCCACGCTGACATACAGGCTTTCCCGGACGCGCCCTTCATCGAATTTCGCGACGTCACCTTCTCCTACGACGGGAACAAGCCCATCCTGAGCCACCTGAATCTGACTGTGGAGACCGGCGACCAGCTGACGCTTCTCGGCCGCACCGGAGCCGGAAAAAGTACCCTGTTCAAGCTGCTTTTGGGACTCTATCAGCCGGATTCCGGGCAGGTCCGGATCCACGGCGTTCCGGCCGCCTCTATCCCGGAGGCCGCCCGCCGAAAGCTTTTTGGCTACGTGGAACAATCTTTCCATATGGTTCCCGGAACGGTTCGGGATCAGATTACCCTGTTTGACCCGGCTATCTCAGACGAAGCCGTTCAGAAGGCCGCATGCCTCACCGGCCTTGCCGACGCCATTTCGCATCTGGCGCAAGGCTACGATACCCCCTGCACACCGGAGCTCTTCTCTCAGGGCCAGTGGCAGCTTCTCTCCATCGCCCGGGCGGCGGTTTCGGATCCGGAGCTTCTGCTCCTGGACGAAATCACCGCCAATCTGGACGCGGAAACTGAGCAGCATGTGCTTCGCGCCCTGCGCCGCGTCTCCGAGAACCGCACCGTGCTTTCCATCTCACACCGGACCTCGGCAGAGTTTGGCAGAACCTTTACCCTTCACGGTAACGCAGTATTTCCTATAAAGTAAAAAAGTCAGCCATTCTCAGGCTGACTTTTTCTATACATTACCTTCTAAATTTTACACTTCATTATAATATTTCTTTACCTGCTGCTTCATTTTTTCAAACAATGGACAGTAAATTTCTATAATATCGCGAAACTTTTCTTCCGCAAAGGTTCCGTCATAATCATAGGCCAGATAGTTCCGGGTCTTCAGCATCTGCAGCCACCGATCATCATCTATCAGGCCATTGGTAAATGCCTGCTGCAAGGTTTCTCTGGGGGAACCGATGGCAAAATCCAGAATCTCCAGCTTCTTGACCAGAATGTCCTTCAGAACCTTCCATGCGATATCAAAGGTCAGGCTGAAATTCAACACCGTACCCTCCAGAACAAAATCTGCGTGGGGATCTGCCGTCTGGCTCTTCTTTAGATTTTCCAGACTTTTACAAAACGTATGATACCGGTTAATATATTTGTTTTCCATATTTTTTTATATCCTCCAGCAAGTAAGGATTTCGAATGCTGTCATAATCAAACACGTCGATTTTCCGAAGAGTTTCTATCTGCTCCAGATCCGCTTCCAACCGGGAAATATCTTTGCAGCCATATACCACGAAATCAATATCGCTGGTCGGCGTCGCCGTCCCCGTCGCAAAGGAACCGAAAAGATCCAGACGCTGCACGTGATTCTTTTTGCAAATGGCTGATACCTGTTGAATTAACGTATGGATGGACATTACATTCATTTTCTATTTCACCTTGTATCGTTTTTACCAGTTTACCACGCCTACCCGGTTTCCGCAAGTTTCACAACATTTTCTTCTATCTTCTATTCTTTCAGATTGCCCTTCCGGATATGCTCTTTCAGAATCTGATCCGTCACCTGATAGAGCTTCTCCGAGCCCTGTCTGGTCTTTTGCTGTCTGCCATAGACCTGCTTTGCCGACACGCCGTGTTCTCTCCAGTCTCCGCCTCCATTGCTGTTGTTCAGCAGCAATGGCTGCAGGTTGTCCATGGCGTGGGCAAACTTAGATTCCGGTGTCTGGAATTCTTCAAATTCGTCAAACAACTGCGTCAATTTCTGCTTCTGATCCTCCGGAAGCAGGGAGAAGATCCGCTCCTTGGCTGCGTCCTCCCTGGCCTTCTGGGTTTTCAGTCCCTCTGTATCGTAGGCATAGGTATCTCCCGCGTCAATTTCTACAATATCATGAATCAGGCACATGAGCATGACCCGGCCGATGTCCACCGGTTCATTGGCATATTCCTGCAGAAGGTATGCCATAATCGCCATATGCCAGGCGTGCTCCGCGTCATTTTCATTTCTTCCGTGTCCGGACAGATGGGTCTGCCGGAAGATATTTTTTTCTTTGTCGATTTCCAGGGCGAAATCGAGCTGTTGTTTTAAGCGCTCATCCATGAGTTTTTCTCCTTTATTTCCATAAATAGCGATATTTATCCATCTGCAGATATAAGATCGATGCTACACGAGCACGAATCTCCTCTTCATATTCTACCGCATTTTCCAGCAATTCCGCTACCTGTTTTTTTGTAAAATGGAATCTGAGATTTTGGCCATAAAGCTTTTTCGATACATCCAGCTGTTCATCAAAATCTGTACTGATTGTTTTTGCTTTATGTACTTTTGTTTTTATGTACTTTTGTTTTTATGTACTTTTGTTTTTATATACTTTTGTTTTTATGTACTTTTGTTTTTATGTACTTTTATGTACTTTATCACATGTAAAGAAAAGTCGCCAAAATGACGACTTTTCTTTGTGTATCATCGACATTTTGACGACTTTTCTATTTTTCATTCACTTTTTCAATCCGGTATGCCAGTCCGATCTGGGCCGGGCAGGTCTCCTGGATGTAACCACTAAACCAGATCTCCACGGTGTCGCCGGGCTGCACTTCATCCATCAGATTGTCTGCGGAAACCACATAGTCGCCTGCGGACATTTTCTGAAAGCCGTCGGCCACAGCGATGTAGGTCACCAGAAGATTCCCCTCGTTTACTTCCTTTACCTCGGCCATGAAATGCAGTACCTCCGCCGGGATCGACGTGTCCGCAGAATCCACATTCCGGAAGATATGGGGTTCGTCGTCCCAGTACACAAGCAGGGTGTCATCCGCGCCGAACTGGTAGCCATACCCTTTTCCGAAATTGGCTTCATCGTCTTTGGCAGGCAGCTGGGTGCTTTCCACTGAAGTGGTAATCTTTCCGTCCATATTACCGCAGCCAACCATGCTGCTTAAGAACCCGGTATCCTGGTAAATGACGCCGTTCACCCGGACACAGGGCGCATAAGCCACCGGGCGGGATTCCGTGAGATCGGGCAGTGTGACCGCGTCACCGGAACCATCTGTGCTCTCCTCCTCAGACGCTGCGTCGGCGGTCTGTACCTGGGGCTCGGCTCCGACGGTGTCCTGAGTCTGCGCACCTCTGGCGCAGGCTGTCAGAAATGTGGCTGCAGCTGCGATCAGTAACAGGCTAATTGTTTTTTTCATAGGATTGTTCCTCCTTCTGCGCTTTTGTAAATGGAATCTGTGTTATTTTTTTACGTTCACCTATATAAACGGATTCTTTTCGCATTTACTACAGAAAAACCGGATTTTATCCCATAAGTTTACAATTCATGATAGTAGGGACAGATATCGTTACTGAAGTTCCTTGCAGACGTCTACCCACCCAACGGCTCCGGCCACCTCTTCCAGTTCCGGAATGGTAAGCTTCACCGCACTGTGCGCATCTCCTGCTGCCGGATACACGGTCTCGAAGCGGCGCAGGCTCTCATCCAGATAGACCTTCACGCCATCGTTGATCCCGAAGGGGCAAACCCCGCCCGGCGCATGGCCGATCCACTGCTCTACCTCTTCAAAGGGAATCATTTTCGCTTTTATATGAAAAGTATCCTTATATTTTCGATTCTCTACTCTGGCCGTTCCTTCCGTCAGTATCAGTATCGGCTGGTCATCCTGCAGAAAGGACATGGTCTTGGCTATCATGCCCGGCTCCACACCCAATGCGTCCGCTGCCTCCGCCACGGTGGCCGTAGATGCCTCCAGACGGATTACGTGATCTAAGAACCCTTTCTGCTCCAAGTAATTTTCTGCTCTTTTCTGCGACATGGTGTTTCTTCCTCCTGTCTTCTCTTTTGCTTCCTTCGCGCATTTTGTTTTATTCTACCACGCTGACGTTTAAATGCAAGCCCGCGCCGAGGCGCGGTTGCTTCAGCAACCATCTACCACTGCGCCGAGTGCGCATCTTTGCAAGCTCTGCTTGCTTTTATGGAATAGGGAATTCTATCGGAATTTCCGATTCCATAAAAAGCGGAATCGAAGCTTTCTTTCTCCGATCCCGTTTTTATCAGGTGTTACCCATCTTTCCATTCTTTTATGTAAGGCCTACTTCTTCTCTCCCGCCAGCTTCTCTACAACCACGTAGAACACAATGGTAACCACCATATCCGGCAGGGTATTGCCTACGACCATATCCACATTCATCAGCCACCGGTAAAGGATAAAGCCCAGAAGCCACACCACCAGTGTCTTCCACTCAAAGGCTCTTTTGCTCTCTGCCTTTTTCAGGATAAAGAAATCCGCAATCTGAATGGCAATCATCGGCGCAAAAACAGATCCGATGAAATACAGGAAGTCCGTGATATCGTCCATGGGGAACAGGATGGCTCCTGCAATACCGATCACAGTCACCACAACCGCTACCCATTTTCCATGGATCTTCTCTCCTAGGGACTCGCTGGAAATGCCTGCAGAGTACGCGTCCAGGAAGGTGGTGGTCACGGTGGAGAATACAATGATCAGAAGGCCTGCGATCCCCAGCCCGGCCTTTACCATAATCTGCGCGATATCCGACTCTCCGGTAAAAATCGCGGCTCCCATACCAATCACATACATCCAGCAGCTTACCAGGCCATAAACGACTGCGCTGACCGCTGTGGCCTGCACCGGTTTTTCCGCCTCTCTGGTATAATCGCTGATCAGGGGCAGCCAGGACAGCGGCATGGCTACGGAAAGCTCTACGGCTGCGCCAAAGGTCATGCCTTCTCCTCCTGTGACGGCCGCGCCGCCGTGTCCGAAGATTACAAAGCTTAACAGAATGGTCAGAATAAAGAGCGCCGCCATGGCCACCGTATTTACCTTGCCCAGGTTCTCAATACCGATGAGAATCCACACGATAATCAGGCCGCCAATCAGCAGACACCAGACCCAGTTGCCCACGCCCAGGATACCGTCCGCCGCCAGGGCTCCGTCATAAATCATAATAGCCGTCCAGCCCACCAGCTGAATCACATTCAGTGCGGAAAAAAGCAGTCCGCCCTTGCTTCCAAAGCTCATCTTTGCCGTTTCCATGGCGCTTCTTCGCACCTTTCCGCCGATGAGACCGGATAAGAACAGCATGGTACAGCCGATGATGTGGCCTACGATAATAGCCAGCAGACCTTTTCCGAAGCCCAGATCCGCAAGATAAGTTCCTGTCAGAATCTCTGCAATCGAGACTCCGGCTCCGAACCAGATAAGACCGTTTTCAAATACAGAAGTACGCTTTTCTGTCATCTTACCGCACCTCCTTCGCAAATTCACCCGTCAGATCAAAGGCATGCTTCATGGGGCCGGATCCCTTGCCAAGATCCAGCATGGCTCCCAGCGCGCCGGAAATATAATCCTTCGCCCGCTTTACCGCTTCCGGAAGTTCATAGCCCTTGGCCAGATTGGAAGCAATCGCGCTGGAAAGGGTACAGCCGGTTCCATGGGTATTGGGATTGTCGATGCGCTTGCCTTCGAACCAGTGGCCTTCCCCGTTTGCATAGAGATAGTCGTTGGCGTCATTGATACTGTGCCCGCCCTTTAATAAAACGGCGCAGCCATAGGTTTTGCTGATTTTCTCTGCTGCCGCCAGCATATCTTCCTTGGTTTTAATAGTCATGCCGGATAGAATCTCCGCCTCCGGGATATTGGGCGTCACCACCTCTGCCAGAGGCAGCAGCTCCTTTTCCAGTGTCTCCACCGCATCTGTCTTCAGAAGCACCGAGCCGCTGGTAGCTACCATGACCGGATCCACCACGATATGCTTTGCCTCGTAATCACGCAGCTTCTTTGCAATGACACGAATCAGTTCGCTTGCGGATACCATTCCGATTTTGACCGCATCCGGAAAAATATCCTCGAATACCGCGTCAATCTGCTGTCCCAAAAATTCCGGGGTTGCCTCCTGGATTGCTCTTACGCCGGTGGTGTTCTGCGCTGTCAGTGCGGTAACCGCTGTCATCGCGTACACCCCATTCATGGTCATGGTCTTCAGATCTGCCTGAATGCCGGCGCCTCCGCAGGAATCGCTGCCTGCGATTGATAATGCTGTTCTCATTTGTGTTTTCCTCTTTTCCTTTGTTTTCGCATTATTTTTCTATCGCGACAGAGAGTGGTGCCCCCGGTCTGCCGCTTTCACGGGCTTTATGCGCCCGTTACTACCTCTTTTACCTTTTTCTTCAGCTCTCCCGCTGCTTTTTGGATATCCGCCGCTCCGAAGATAGCGGAAACCACAGCCGCTCCGGCCATGCCGCCGCCCCGGATCTCTGTGATATTCTCTGCAGTGATACCGCCGATGGCCACCGCCGGAATCTGTACGGAGGTACAGATTTCACAGAGCTGCTCCCTGGTAATCCGAATAGCCGTTGTCTTGGTCGGCGATGGAAATACGGCTCCTACGCCCATATAGTCCGCGCCTGCCTGCTCTGCCTTCTTCGCCTGCTCTACCGTCTTACAGGTGGCCCCGATGATAAAATCCGCCGGAACCCGGGCGCGAATTTCACTGACCGGAGCGTCCTCGATCCCCACGTGGACGCCGTCTGCGCCGCTTTTCAGCGCCACCTCCACATTATCGTTGATAATCAGCGGGACGCCGTGGCGATGACAGATTTCCTTTACCCGGATAGCTTCCTGCAGAAACTCCTCCTCCGGAAGCTTCTTTTCCCGCAGCTGCAGGATCGTCACGCCTCCCGCCAGAGCTTCCTCAATCTGCTCTTCCAGCGTCTGTCCGCCGGTCCAGTGCCGGTCCGTCACCGCGTAGAGCAGCAGCATCTCTTTCTTAAATTTCATTCTATCTTATCCCTTTCTGTGTGTTCGCCGTCTTTTCTGAAAAGGCTGACAGATAGCGTCCCGGCGCTTCACATACCATAGCGCCGCTCATGACGCACACGCCTGCTGCCCCCGCAGCCATCACCTCTTTGTAATTCTCCGGAGCGATTCCACCGATGGCGTACACAGGTGTCTTCACGCTTTCACACACCTGTTTCAAAAACTCCAGTCCCCGCCCGGGCAGTCCTTTTTTACAATCTGTATCAAATACGTGCCCCGCCGTTATATAGGTACAGCCAAGCGCCTCTGCCTCCCGGGCGTCCTCCGCGGAATGACAGGACGCGCCCAGCACGGTAAAATATGCCCGTTCATCCGGGGATAAGTTCCTCAGGATAGGAAACGGCAGGTGGAGCCGCTTTACACCCAGCTCCAGGGCTGCCCCCGGGAAGCTGTGCAGAACACAGGGCGTCTGATATCTGTCACAAATTTCTGCCGTCTGACGCGCCAGTTCCAGATATTCCGCCTCCGGCAAATCCTTTTCCCGCAGAATGATACCCCCGGGTCCCGCCGCAGCCAGCGCTTCTATACGCCCGAAAAAATCCTCTTTGCAAAGCTTACGGTTTGTAATCACTAACACATTAGACATACACATAATCATTCAGCACCGGCTGAAGTCCTTCCTCCGTGATATCCTCATACATGGTCTCAAAGCTCCGCCCGTCATTGATCTCAAACTGCTCGTCGCCGGTCTCTGTTCCGTCGTCCTTGCCGCTGTATTTACTCTCATGATCCCCGATACCGGTGGATACGCCTGCAGACACCTTCGTCGCCGCAATCTTCACGATCCCGTTCCGGAAGGACGCGCTCTCCCGGGAGGATACGGTGATCCCCACGTAGGGCAGAAAGATCCGGTACGCGCAGATAATCTGGCACAGCTGCTTTTCGTGGACGTCCAGCGGATTGATCTTATCGTTGTTGATAATCGGACGCAGTCTCGGACAGGACAGGGACATTTCCGCATGGGGATATTTCCGCTGCAGATAATAGACATGCAGCGCGCTTGCCAGCGCGTCCTTATGAAAATCCGACAGCCCCAGAAGCGCCGAAAATCCCACACCGCGCATGCCACCCATCAGCGCCCGCTCCTGGGCGTTGAACCGGTAGGGCCATACACGCTTGTGCCCCATCAGATGCAGCGTTTCATACTTATCCGTATCATAGGTCTCCTGAAATACCGTCACATAGTCCGCGCCGCATTCATGAAGATACCGGTATTCATCGGAATTGACCGGATAAATCTCCAGCCCCACCATCCGGAAATACTTCTTTGCCAGCTTACAGGCCTCGCCGATATAATCGACGCCGCTCTTACCACGGCTCTCACCGGTCAGAATCAGGATCTCCTCCATACCGCTGTCGGCGATGACCTTCATTTCTTTCTCGATCTGCTCCATATTGAGCTTCATGCGGTTAATGTGGTTATAGCAGTTGAAGCCACAATATACACAGTAATTTTCACAGTAATTGGCGATATAAAGAGGCGTAAACAGATACACCGTATTGCCAAAGTGCTTACTGGTCTCCCATCTGGCCCGCTCTGCCATCTGCTCCAGGAAGGGTTCCGCCGCCGGAGATAACAAAGCCTTAAAATCCTCCACGGAGCAGGTACGGTGCTCCAGGGCTGCCTTTACATCCTTCTCTGTATACGTTTGATAATCATAGGACGCCACCTGGGACATGACCTTCTCACAGATGTCCGAGTCGATCTGCTCCATGCCCGGCATATATTCCATATGGTTGGTTCTGGAGGAGGGATCCGTCTCCAGCTTATGCTTCTTCGCCAGCGCTTTTTCGGAAAGGTATTCCGAGTCTACAAAGAACTGATTTTCCATATGCTCACACCTCTCAATCCCGCAGAAATCCGGTCAGCGGATCGGAGGCTGCCGCACCCCTGGTCAGCACTCTTCCAAGCCCTGCCAGATACGCGTTTCGTCCGGCCTCTATGGCGTCCTTGAAAGCGGAAGCCATAAGCGGCAGATTGCCTGCTGTGGCCAGCGCCGTATTGGCCATAATCGCCGCAGCTCCCATCTCCATGGCCTCGCAGGCCTGAGAGGGCTTTCCGATACCGGCGTCCACGATAATCGGCAAATCGATTTCATCAATCAGGATCTGGATAAATTCTTTTGTAGCCAGGCCCTTATTGGAGCCAATGGGAGACGCCAACGGCATAACGGAAGCTGCTCCTGCGTTCACCAGATCTCTTGCCACATTCAGGTCCGGATACATATAGGGCATGACCACAAAGCCCTCCTTCGCCAGAATCTCGGTGGCTTTAATGGTCTCCTGATTGTCCGGCAGAAGATACTTGGAATCCCGCATAATCTCCACCTTTACGAAATCGCCGCAGCCAAGCTCTCTGGCCAGCCGCGCGATACGGACTGCTTCTTCCGCAGTTCTCGCGCCGCTGGTATTGGGAAGCAGTGTCACATGATCCGGAATATAATCCAGGATATTCTCATGCTCTCTGGTGTTCGCCCTGCGTACCGCCAGTGTGATGATCTCCGCTCCCGCATCCTTTACCGCAGCCTCGATTAAGTTCAGGGAATATTTTCCGGATCCAAGAATAAAACGGGAATGGAATTCATGTCCCCCCAGTGTCCATGTATCGTTGTTCATATGTATACCTTCTTTCTCTTAAATTTCGCTTTTTATACTCTTCTACGGCTCCGGCTCTCCCGCCAGAATCCGTATCACCATATGGGCCTCGTGGGCTGCGCAGGTCATGACCCGACTGGAAACCAGCGTACCACACTCCTTCACATCGCTGACGCCGTCCCCACAGAGATAAAACCGCTTCGTAACCCGCCGGGTCTGTATCCGGTTCACACTGTCCATACCGGCCATACCGGAGCCGGACAACAGATATTTCTCCGGAAATTTCTCCAGCACTGCATTGACCAGCATTGCTTTGCACTCCGGATTGTCAAAGGCCTCGCAGATGATGTCCGCATCCGTAAGAAGCTCTCCTATATTGTCCTCCGTAATACGGAGCGTATGGGTCTCCAGCTCGATATAGGGCGCGATTTCTTTCAGATTTGCCGCCAGCGCCTCCGTCTTCGGAAGCCCCAGCTGGCTTGCCTTGTACTGCTGCCGGTGAAGATTCGAGATATCCACCCGGTCAAAATCAATCAGTATCAGCTTTCCCACGCCGACTCTTGCCAGGCAGATACTGATATTGGAGCCTAAGCCTCCCAGGCCACAGATGGCCACGGTCGTATGCTCGGCCCTTTTCTGGAAGGCTTCCCCATGCCGGGCTGCCAGAGCCCGGTGCCATTCTTCCTTTGTCGGTATCATCTCAGCCGCCTCCCACAAAGCTGACTACTTCCACGCTGTCGCCGTCCGCCAGCACCGCTGTCTCGTACTGTGCCTTTGGCACAATATCGCCGTTTCGCTCCACCGCGATCCGCTTCAGATCGTAATTGGTTCCGGCCAGATATTCCGCCACGGTTTTTCCGGCGATATTAAGTTCTGTTCCGTTTACTTTTACCATGCTTTCTTCTCCTGTCCCATAATTTTTCGCAATAAACGCAATAAAAAAGAAAGCCACCGATTTGGTAGCTTTCCGTTTTTCCTTTTTGCTCAGGTATCCCTACGTTGGCATTATCCAAATCAGGTTCCCGGTCGAAGGTCACACCTTCCTCTCAGCCTGTATACAAGCTCCCGTCTGTTTTATTGTCTTTTTGCATTATAGATCGATTTTCATAAAAGAACAAGGTCTTTTCAAAATTTTCCTGTACAATTTCTACTACATATCACCTATACAAGTTCAGTCTGGCGCTTTTCCATTTTTCGCATATAGAGAAACCAGACCACAAAGATCGCGCCGCCCGTACATACCCAGGAGGCTACATAGACATTCATCAGCATATCATAGGTGGGGAACCATTTAAATACCGTCAGAAGCCAGATCATACGGAATACAACCGTTCCCAGAATTGTGATAATAGAGGGTTCCAGGGATTTTCCCATACCCCGGAGCGCCGCGCTCTCCACCTCATAAGTGGCTGTCAGCCCCTCCAGCGAGCAGACATGATGCATCCGCACCAGGCCATAGACCGCCACACTGCTGCTGATAGTATAGATTCCTACGAAAAATTCGTCCCAGATCATAAAAATAATGCTCAAAATCTCGGTAAAGCCCATTCCAAACAGCATACAAAGCCAGAAGATCCGCTTACAGCGCTTCAGATTCCCCGCGCCAAAATTCTGGCTGGTAAAGGTTACTGCCGCCTGGGCAAAGGCGTTGGCAATATCATATGTAAAATATTCAAAATTCAGCGCCAGGGAGGATCCCGCAATGGCGTCCTCTCCAAAGGAATTGATCCCGCTCTGGATAAATACATTGGACACGGAAAAAATCGCGCCCTGAATGCCCGCCGGAATTCCAATCAGCAGTACCTTTTTTAAATCCGTGCCGTCGATACACAGTCTGTGGAAGTAGAATTGAAATTCATCTGTTCTTGCATGGAGATAAACCATTACCAGCACCGTACTCAGCACATTGGAAATCACCGTTGCAATCGCCACGCCTGCCACGCCGAGACCAAATACGATGACCAGCAGAAGGTTCAGAACCACATTTAAAATGCCGGACAGAATCAGATAATACATGGGCCGTCTCGTGTCGCCATAGCTTCGAAGAATGGCAGAGCCAAAATTATAAAGCACCATGAAGGGCAGTCCGATAAAATAAATGCGGATATATAATAACGCCTCATTGATGACTGTTTCCGGAGTTCCGGAAGCCTCCAGCACCAGCCGTGCCGTCAGCATACCGACAGCCAGCAAAATTATTCCCAGCATTGCCCCGAAGGTCATAATCGTATGCACCATCCGGCTTATGCTGTCCCGCCTTCCCTGGCCGATCAGATTGGCCAGGGCCGCATTGGGGCCCACCGCCAATCCCACAATCAGATTGACAAAAATTCCCACCAGTGCCACACAGCTTCCCACTGCCGCCAGAGCCTGGGAGCCCGCAAACCGGCCTACCACTGCCACATCCGCTGAGTTAAACAGCTGTTGCAGAATACTGCTGAAAGCCAACGGAACCGCAAACAGAATCAGCTTCCCCGCCAGACCGCCGTTCAGCATATCCATTTCTTTTGTTTTCTTTCGCTCTTCCATCTTTATTTCTCTCCGCTTTGTATGAAATCAGACCTATCGTAACGCATTATTTATACCACTTCAAGTATTTTTGTTAAAAAGCAGGAATCTTTGTTATGTAATAGGGGCTCCCATAGGATCTCCTATTACATAACAAAAAGGTCTCAGAATTCATCTGAGACCTTTATGCAGGAGATGGGACTTGAACCCACACAGCCTTGCGACTACAGGCACCTGAAGCCTGCGCGTCTGCCATTCCGCCACTCCTGCTCACTGCGGAAGATGGGACTTGAACCCACACGATTGCAATAATCACAAGATCCTTAGTCTTGCTCGTCTGCCAGTTCCGACACTTCCGCATTTAGTTGTTTGCTCGTTTCGTCAACGCGCTTGATTATAATAACACCGCTTTTAACAAATGTCAACTGTTTTCCCGAATTTTTTTCAAAAATTTTTATCCGATTTTTAAATTTACAAATTTGAAAATAATTTCAAAAAAGTGTTGACAATAAGAACACTTTCTGATAAGATACTATTTGTTCGCAGGAGTGGCGGAATGGCAGACGCGCAGGCTTCAGGTGCCTGTAGTCGCAAGGCTGTGTGGGTTCAAGTCCCATCTCCTGCATCACGAAAGCTTTTCAGAGGAATCTGGAAAGCTTTTTTGTTTTGTAAGAACGGACGAAAAAAGAAGGGGGCGCGGAATTTGCTTCTGAGGTGTTCGGACGTTTCACGAACGGACGAAACCAGGAGCGGCGGAGGATTTTCTTCTGAAGTGTTCGGACGTTTCACGGACAGGCGTCTGTCTGGCTCGGACTCAAGGTCCACTCCAGTCAGACACTAGTGCGCGAAAAGCCGGACACTATCTTAGAAGAAAGTCCTCCACCGCTCCTGGTTTCTGGTTTTTGATATAAACTAGATGGCTATACCCGTACTACTTTGTGTCCCGCTGCCTTCAGCAGCCGGTTCATAATGGCGGCACCAATGGCCGCATCCTCGAAGGATTCGGAAAAAATACATTCCACATCCGTGTCGTCGAATTTACGGAGTACCTCAAAGAGGTGCTGCGCGATCTCTTCTTCGTTACTGCGGGCTCCCAGGCTCATGACGATGCCGTGGGGATAACGGGACTTTGTCTCATCGGTGGCTATAATACCTACTTTTTTACCGCTCTCTTCGGCCTCTGCAGCCATCCGGTTCATGGTCTCGACTACTTTGTCGCTGGGACCTTCTACGATGGTCAGGTCGGCTCTGGGCGCGTAATGGCGGTATTTCATACCGGGAGCCTTGGGCTTAACGCCTGAGTTCGGAGCGATGATCGCCTTATCAATCTCTACCGGACCAATGACTGCTTCCATCATATCTTTCGTGATGGCGCCCGGACGCAGAATGACCGGAGGCTCTACACTCATGTCTACAATGGTAGATTCCAGGCCAATCACTGCCTGGCCGCCGTCCAGAATCATCTCGATCCGTCCGGACAGATCTTCTATCACATGGGCTGCCGTAGTCGTACTGGGCCGTCCCGATACATTGGCGCTGGGAGCTGCTATAAAACCTCCCGCCGCCCGGATAAAGGCCGCCGCAATCCCGTCACTCGGCATCCGTACTGCTACTGTATCCAGGCCGCCTGTGGTCTCGGAAGGTACCCGATCTGTCTTCGGAAAAATCAGAGTCAATGGTCCCGGCCAGAAGGCATCCATCATTTTTTCTGCCTTTTCCGGCACCTTCGCCGCAATTTTATACAGATCCGCCCGTTCTTCTATGTGTACAATCAGGGGATTGTCCGAGGGACGTCCCTTGGCTGCGTATATTTTCTTGGAAGATTCCGGATTCAGCGCATCGCCGCCGAGACCATATACCGTCTCCGTAGGAAATGCCACCAGGCCGCCGGCCCGGATAATATCACCCGCCTCTTTCATAATCTCCGAATCAATGCTGTCATAATCTAGTTTTCTTACCTGTGTATCCAAAGTTTCACCTGCTTATCGTTATTTTTTACATGCTAGAGCCAATATGGCTATTTCGCCATCCGGTAGATTTCCGCCATATCTGATCTGGTCAGCTTCTGAATGCCGCCGATGGTCCGCTTATCCATATGACTGCATTTGTAGGCCAGTTCCAGAATCTGTCCTTCCGTCAGTTCTACGCCAAGCTCCCTGATGCTGGTGGGCATATGGATAGATCGGAAGAAATCCTCCAGTGCTTCAATGCCTTCCAGGACGGTTTTTTCCGGATCCGCGTAGTTGTAAGAAACACCCATTACATTCACCGCGAACTTGGCAAAGCGCGGAACATCATTGAGATATACGTAGCGTGCCCAGCTTCCCCAGACTGCCGCCAGTCCCGCGCCGTGGGTCACATCGAACATGCCGCCCAGCTCGTGCTCCAGCTGATGGCAGGCCCAGTCACCTACTCTGCCGCAGCCGGTCAATCCGTTGTGGGACAGGCTTCCCGCCCAGAAAATTTCAGAACGGGCGTCATAATCCTGCGGATTTTTCAGCAAAATCTTTGCCTGATGCATCACTGTCTTTAAAAGCCCCTCTGCCAGACTGTCCGTCAGCTCCGTATCCATCTCGTGGGAGAAATACCGCTCCATGGTGTGCATCATAATATCCACACAGCCGCTCATGGTCTGATATTCCGGCAGGGTATAGGTCAGCTCCGGATTCATAATTGCGAATTTGGGCCTGCCCAGATCGCTGCTGTAACCCCGCTTCAGCCAGCCCTCCTCATTAGTAATGACAGAGGAATTGCTCATTTCACTTCCGGTAGCTGCCAGAGTCAGCACCACGCCTACCGGGACGGAGTCCTTCGCCACTGCGATTTTTTCATAAAAATCCCACACCTCACCGTCATATTTGACGCCGTAACCGATGGCCTTGGCAGAGTCAATGGCGCTTCCGCCTCCTACTGCCAGAATGAAGTCTACTCCTTCTTTTTTACAAAGCTCGATCCCCTCATGAACCAGGGACAGATGGGGATTCGGCACTGCGCCGCCCAGCTCTACCCAGGGAATTCCTGCCTCGTCCAGAGACTGAAACACCCGATCCAGAAGACCGCTCCGTTTCACGCTTCCCTTTCCGTAATGCACCAACACCTTCGTTCCGCCAAACTCCCGTACCAGCGCTCCGGCCTGATGTTCTGTATCCTTTCCGAATACTACCTTTGTGGGTGTGTAATACTGAAATCCGTTCATGTAACCTCCTCCTTTGTCTCACTTTCTCTTTTGTATGTTCTCTTTCGATATGGCATCCTACTTTTCCAGCAGTTCCAATAATTCTTCCGCCGTCCTGTCCGGATATTTCACTGCCAGTTCGTACAAAGGCCGGAGCTTTTCCTTTTCTTCTTCCAGCTCCTCTGCCATCTGATCCAGAGACTTTCCTTTGGCGTATTTCTTCTGAATCTGAGCCAGTCTACTCAGATTCACGCCTCTTTCTATCCCTTCCGCCAGACCTAACTCCCGGCCTTCTGCCAGGCCTAACTCCCGACCTTCTGCACGACCTTCTGCTCTCTGATATTCCCGTTCTTCCTGTTCGTCATACTCTGTCAGTATCATCCTGCACACCTCCGTTCCATGTTTTGTCAGGATATCTGCCAGTATTCCCCTGTCAATGCACTGCTTGATGCTAATCTCCGTTGCCTCTTCCAGGGACCAGCCTTCATCCATCTTCCAGCGAATCTGCGCGATGAACTCCGCATAATCTGATAATCTACGGCATTTCCGCATCATGTCATTATTCCGGCCTGCATTGATATTCAATACGGTCGCTTTACACTCCAGACAAGGTTCTCCTTCTTCCCGATCCGGTTCTCTCCTTTTCATTATACGTTTTACTTCTCCTTCCTGCAAGGGCATAGAATAGCTTTTTTCTGTTACATTTTTGCATACTTCGCCCTTCGGGCGTACTTTGGGTGTGTTGATTTCGAACTGAAATCCAGACCTTTATCTTTCGTGAACAGCCGCGGAAGACACCGCACTGCATATCGTGTAAAAAATAACAGTGCCGACAGAATATCCGTCATTCCGACTTTACGTATTCTTTATCGACACTGTTATTTTACCAATTTATACTAAATTATACAAGCCCTTTTCTTTTATTTCTTCCTATTCATACCGCAGTGCCTCGATCGGGTCCATCTTCGCCGCCTTGTTGGCCGGATAATAGCCAAAGAATACGCCAATCAGAATCGAGAAGGTCACGGAAAATACGATACCGCCCACGGAGGGCTTCGCCGCGTAGCCCAGGGCATTGGTCGCCACCGCTGCCAGAATGAGTCCCAGCACAATGCCGATAAAACCGCCCAGTAGACAGATGACGATGGATTCTGTAATAAACTGAAGCCGGATCGAACCGTTGGTAGCCCCCAGGGCCTTTCGGGTACCGATTTCCCGGGTTCGCTCGGTGATGGACACCAGCATAATATTCATAACACCGATACCGCCTACCAGCAGGGAAATGCCTGCGATGACGGAGATAGCAATGGACACCGTAGACAGCATACTGGTCATGGAGGAAACCATACTCTCCATGCTGCTGGCGCTGATTTCAAAGCTGTCGTTGTTCCGGTAATAGCTGTTATTAAACCAATTTTCCAGCTCCGTGCAGAGACTGGTGGAATCCACGCCGGAGGCCGTTACGATAGTTAGCTGCGAATAACCACTTGTGGAATGGTTCTGATTCCGTGCCGCCTCCAGAGGCATATAGAGCGTGGTAGAGATATCCTCATCGGATTCAGTTGTAAAACCGCTGTCCTCATATTCATAGACCCCCACGATGGCGTAGCTGTAGTAACGATTGCTCACGTAGACCTGCAGCTCGCTTCCCACTGCCGCATCATAGTCGCCGTCAAACAGTGTATCCGCCAGCTTATCGGACACCAGCACCACCCGTTTTGCCTTGGTCTGATCTGTATCAGTTAAAGTCCGGCCCGCCAGCAGGGTCAGGGCCTCATTTTCCAGATAGGCGGCGTTGACGCCGGTCAGTGTCACATTTGCGGAAAGATTGCCATCCTCGGCGGCGCCGCTGCCTGCGGACTCACTCAGGAGAATTTCACTGATGGAACCGGCAAATTCCTCCTTCATGGCGTCCAGCATTTCATCGGTAATATAGTCCTCGTCATCCATGGTACTGCCCCGGGAAAAGCCCATAAAGACCCGGCCGTCCGCCGTGGCGGTCTCGCTGGTGCTTTTCTGGGACACGCCCAGGGTAATGTTGTTGACGCCCATATCCTCCATGGAGCTGGTCACCGACGTACTGATGGAATTACCCACGCTCATAATGGCGATGACCGATCCGATCCCGATAATGATACCCAGCATGGTCAGGAGGGCGCGCATTTTGTTGGCTAAAAGACCGTTCAGGGCCAGCAGTATGTTTTCACCGATCAACATCTGTACGCACTCCCCTTTCTCTCTCCGATGATGCTGCCGTCTTTTAGTGTGATGATGCGTTCCGTCTCAGCAGCCAGTTCATTGGAATGAGTGATCAGCACGATGGTCTTTCCCTGCTCCTCATGAAGCTTATGGAAGATATCCATGATTTTCCGCCCGGTTACCGAATCCAGGGCTCCGGTGGGCTCGTCGGCCAGAATAATGGAAGGGTCGTTGGTCATGGCCCTGGCGATGGACACCCGCTGCTTCTGACCGCCGGACAGCTCGTCGGGCCTATGGGTCATACGCTCGCTCATGCCCACCATTTCCAGATAATATCTGGCTCGCTCCTGCCGCTCCTTTTTTCCCACCCCCGCATACATCATGGGCAGCTCCACGTTGCGGAGAGCTGTGGTGCGGCTGATCAAGTTGTAGGTCTGGAACACAAAACCAATCTTCCGGTTACGGATACCGGACAGTTCCTTATCCTTTGCGCCTGCCACATCCACGCCGTCCAGCGTATAAGCTCCGTCTGTGGGACGGTCCAGCACGCCGATGATGTTCATCAGCGTGGTTTTGCCGGAACCGGACGCGCCCACAATGGACACAAACTCGCCTTTCTTCACCTGCAAATCAATGCCGTGCAGGATCTCCAGCTCATTGGGCTGCCCCACATAAAACCGTTTCACGATCTGTCTTAAATCAATGATGTTCTGTTCTTCTGCCATGGCCGCCTCCTTAGAATCCACCCGGAGCGCCACCGCCGCCGGGCGTTCCTCCGCCGCCGGGGCCGCCGCCCTTGTTTCCGCCTCCTGCGCCTCCTCCAAGATCAAAGCTAAGGCCATTCTGGCTGTTTTCCGACTCAGATCCGCTCTGTCCTGTGCTCTGCTGCAGCGGGGTGGAGAGATATACGGTCATACCCTCGCTGATTTCATCACTGATCACTTCGGTATAATAATCGGTCTCAATTCCCGTCGTTACCTGAACTTCTTTCTTCTCTCCATTGTCGTCCACATAAATGACACTGTCACCATTTGCATTGGTCTGCACGCAGTCATAGGGCACGGCCAGGGCGTCCTTGCTCTCTTCCAGCGCGATGCTGACGGAGGCCGTCATGCCGGCCCGCAGCTTCTCCTGAGGCTCGTTCAATGTAATCTGAATTTCATAGGAAGCCGTGCCGCTATTAGAGCCCATGGTCTGGCCGGTAGTTCCGGCGGGCGCCACGTAGGTGACCTCGCCCTCCAGCTCCTCGTTGCCCAGAGAATCGGTCTTCACATAGGCGGTCTGACCCTTTTCCAAATTCACCACATCATACTCGTCCACGGTGGCGTCTACGATGAAGTTGTGTACATCCTGAATTTCGTAGATAGTGCCGCCCTCAAATACATTGTCTTCTTCCACGTTCAGAGCTGTGATAGTACCGGACATGGACGCATAAACCGTGCAGTCACTCAGCTGTTCCTCATAATCCTCAATCTTGCTCAGGGCGTCGTCATCCGACACCAGCTGATCCTGCAATTTTGCTTTCTGGTAAGTCTTCTCCGCTTCCTCCAGGGTGCTGTCATATTGCTCCTGTACCTTATCTTTTTCAGACTGGGCCTGCTCGTAGGTATTGTAGGCCTGAGAGGTGTTGTTCTTTGCCTGCTCATAGGCCGCCTCCGCGTCTGAGATGGCCTTCTCTGCCGTCTCGTAAGCCTTCTTCGCCTCGCTGTAAGTCGTGTAGGCGCTCTTACAGCTGTCCGGAATGGTCGTATTGGCGCTCAGATAGCTGTCCAGATCCAGAATCTGATCCGCGCTTCCCTTAGCCGTCAGTTCCGCTTCCAGGGCGGTCTTCAGCGCGCTGGAAGCACTGTCATAGGCGCTTTTCAGAACCGTCATATCATACTGGCCCTTTACCGTATTCAGGTTTTCCAGGGCTTCCTCTTCAGCCTTCTGTGAATTATGATATACATTTTTATAGGCGTCCCGGGTGTCCCTGGCATCCTGCAGGGTATCCTCCGCATTGGAAATAGTATCCTGATACTGGGTCTCATAATTGTCCAGGGCACTGAGCTGCTGGTTGACCGCATAGTTGTTCTTCGCGTCTGCCAGAGATTTCTCGATATCCGAGGAATCAAAGGTACAGATGATGTCGCCCTCCTGCACCTCGTCTCCCACTTCCACGTAGACCTTGGTGACCTTGATATCCTTCAGCGTCGTGCTGGCAGTCTTGCCGTTAGCTGTGGCCAGGGTTCCGGTGACACTGACGGAGTTGGTCAGATCCATTTTTTCTATCTGGGCGGTCTCTATCGTCAGGGGCTGCATCTGTGGCTTTTTGCTCCTGCCCTGCCAGATGACGCCCGCCGCGATGGCCGCTATCAGAATCACCACCAGAAGCACGGTCAGAACCTTATGCTTCTTCACGAAACCTCTGACCTTCCGACCCGCGCGCTTCAGTTTTCCCGGCTCTTTCTTTCCGAACTTTTCCCCATTTTCTATTTCTTTACCCTGTTTAAACTCTTCCGACTGTTCGAAATTTTCATCAAATTCCTTTAATTTTCTCTTCCACAGCTCCACGCTTCATCCTCCTTCATAAATGCCTGGTTCCCACTCCGCCTGATACCCGGCGCTGACTGGTATTTATTGTAAAGGGGGATTGTGTTTGATTTTTGTTGAGGAAGTGAAGAAAAGGTGTTGAAAATATGATTTTTCTGTGTCTAATCGAAATTCAGAAAACGGGCCGGAGCGTTTCACACACACTCCGGCTGACGTTCTATCACCTGTTAATAGGTCGTAATATAAGTATTATACCCCTTCTCCCGCACTTCCCGCTCCATGGCGATGGCGTTGCTGAGACGTGCGTAAGCGCCGATCTGCACTTTATAAAGCCCGTCATGGTAAATGATATAGGCCGGGAAGCCGTCATTTTCCAGGAGGCTTAGGAGGTTCTCAGCGTTCTCGCGCTCCCGGTAAGCTCCGGCCTGGACCCGGTAGAGCTCTTCGGCAGGGGCGGGCGGCTCCTCCGGCTGGCCCGTCATGGACACATCATCGGAGCCCGTGCCGGTGGTCGGCGGGGCGGGTTCTGCCGCCACAGGCGGCTCCTCCAGAGTCTCCATGATGCCGTCGGCGATGGCCTGGGCCATGGCCTGGAAGCGACTGTCGAACAGCTGATTATCCTTGTCGCTGTCGATGAAGCCCGCCTCCACCAGAAGGGCCGGCATCTGGGTGCTGTTTAAGACCACCAGGTTCGGGCGGATATCCACGCCCGCGTTCCGGAAGCCCAATGCCTCCAGGTTGGCATTGATATTCTCGGCCATCTCCTTTTTAAAGCCGGAATCATCGTAAATCAGGGTCTGCACGCCGTTGTACTGGCCCGGATAATCCGAAGCGTTCCGGTGAATGGAGATAAACAAGTCGGCTCCCTCCTCATTGGCGATGGCTGCCTTCTGCCCCACCGACTGAGTGGCGTCCGTTGTTCTCGTATAGATCACATCATATCCATTTTCTTCCAGAATATTTCCCACTGCCACGGCCAGCCGGAGGGCGTCGTCGCTCTCCCGGCGGCCCTGACAGACCGCGCCGGGATTTTTTCCACCGTGGCCCGGATCAAGTACGATTTTTTCAACCATAAGTGCTCCTGTATGCTGTCTTCTTTCTCTATCCTATGCACCGGAACACCTGCCCGTGAAAAAAACAGGGGAACAGCCGCATTGACTGTTCCTCTGTCCTCTTCTTTATCCCAGCATATATCTGTCGTCCAGCACGAAGCCTGCCGCTCCTGCCTGTTCCGGCCTGGACAGACGGCTGTTCCGATCCAGATAGCAGTGGGTGTCCATATGGCTGCTCCAGTTCAGCAGCACCAGATTGCACTCCAGCCCCAGCGGGGTCAGCTCTTTCATCAGGCGTTCCAGTCTGCTCCGATCCGGCTGCTCCTCCCCGGTGGTATCCAGAATCACCGTAAAGGTATCCTCATTCTTCCCGTAGAGCCGCTGGTAGAGCTGAAGCGGTTCCCGGTTCCGGCTCATCCAGTCGTGCCATTTGAAATACTCCACCAGCACCGCGTCCCGGCCGGTGACGAATTTGAGCATACCCAGGAGCACCCGTCCGGTTCCCCGTCCGGTCTCCAGCTCGCCCATCCGGCCCAGCAGAATCCGCAGCTGCTCCGGCGTATACTCCCGTCCTGCGGCCCGGTTGCCGGTCCAGTCGGCAAAAAGCGGCAGATTTTCCGCAGGCGTACTCTCATAATCCAGGTACTCCGGCAGCCGCTCCACCCGTTCCTCCAGCTCCTCATACAGGCTCTGGAAGCCGCAGAGATACCGCTCAAAGAATGAGCCGCGCCCTTCCTCCTGGTAGATCTCCGGCAGGTATTCCACGAAGCTCCGCCAGGGGAATTCCACCCGGAAGCCCTCGATGGTAAAAGAGCTGTCGCTGCCCGCTCCCAGCACGCGGATCAGAATCCACAGATAGCGTCCCTCCAGATCATGCAGCAGCAAATCCGGCGTATTGACCCGGCGCACACTTTTCCAGTCGCCGAAAGCCTCCTCCGGCGAACGGCCTTCCTCCCAGAGCTGCTCCACCGCCGCCGACAGATCCGTATCCGCGGCCGCCGCGAAAATCTCGTATTTGCAGTTCCGGAAAGTGCCCTCCAATACCAGCCGGTGCCAGGTGCCTTTCAGATCCATGGAATCATAGACTGGAGCCAGGTAAAGGAACGCGCCGCTTCCCTGCCCGGTCAGCCGGTAGCTTTCCGTCAGCTCCATCCGGCGGGTTTTCCCTTCCTTCAGGCCCAGCCGGTAAAAATTCAGTTTTTTTCCAGTCTCCATCATAACCGGCATTCCTCCTCTATCAGCAGAATTCGAAGGCAGTCTCCTTTAAGTAGGCCAGAGCATCTTCATGCAGCAGCAGATCGCCCCGGTTATTCTTGTCCGCGGCGGCGCCCGTCCGTTCCAGGTTCAGCTCCCGCACGCCTTCTACGCCCTCCAGATTCTCCAGGGCCGTATACAGCCTGCCATAGGAAATCACCGCTCCAAAGTTCTTCCCTTTTCCGCCGATCTCCTGCTGCAGGCACTCCCATACCGCCCTGCGGACTGTCGGTGTATCCCGTTTCAGGGCGATTCGGCCATATACCTCCACGCCCACGTACCGGGGCGGCACAATCCGCACCTTGGTATTAATCAATCGGAAGGGCTCCAGATAAGCTTCCAACATTTTCTGGTAAATCGGGCTCAGCTCCGGACATTTTTCCTCACTCCAGGGCTTCACCACAACGACCACCTCATTGGCGCCCGCCTCCTGCCGGTGCAGCTCTCCGTAAACTCTGCCCGGAATCACATGCACCTTCTCCAGCATCAGTCCCGGCGTCCTGCCGATGATCTCTTCGTAATCACGCTCGGCCGCCAGCCGTCTCTGGGTGAAAAGTTCCTGCTCCAGCCGCCCCAGCATCTTCCGCAGGCTCTCCCGGGATCTGCCATTCTCGATAGCCAGCGGATTGTGTATCCTATACGGAAAGCTTTCCTCATTTTCAAAGGTCCGAAGCTCTCCCGCCTGGATATTGCCCGCCCCGCACAGGGAGGTCACCAGCCCGGTGACATAGATCTCCTGCTTCTGACGGGGAACTGCTCCGTGAATGCCGTCTCCAAAGCGAATCATCTGCCTGCTTCGGTCATAGGTAAAGACCTGTTCCTCATAACCTGCCTCTTCCAGGTCTTCCCGATAACGATAGACCGCTGTCTCCCCATCCACTCCGCAGATTAGCAGCGAAAACTTCCAGGCATCCGGATAGTCAAACAGAAGCTCCTGCCCTGCGCAGCCGTCGGTGACGCCGATCCGGAGCCCTTCCAGCCGTTCTCCTTCCCGGCAAATGGTTCTCCGCTGTTCCACCGGAAGCGGATTCACAAAGACCCGGCCGAGCCTTGGCGAACAGTCGTAGGTATTTTCCTTCAACACCGCGCGGATATAATAAGCCTCCGGCAGATCCGGCCCCGGGCGCAGCGGCTGCATATCCCCGGCCAAAGCAGGCCGCACAAAACCGCTTCGCAGGAAGCCGCAGGTGTCGTCCTCCACTTCGATATCCGTCCATTCATTTTCTGTAAAAATCTGCCATTTCAATTCTGCCAGGCAGATCGGCTCAGAAAAGAGATTTCGTTTTTCATTTTGCTCCACGCAGAGATACAGGGCGTCTCCCTGCTGCAGGGGCTTCGCGAATCCGAAATACGCCGCCTGGGATCTCCATGTTCCTGCCCGGAACATCTCGGCGTAATCCCCGTCCACGCCTGCGAAAGCCGTCAGATCTGAAAGCTCCCCGTCCTCCTCCCGGAGAAATGCGCAGAACCGGTTCGTCTCCACCCGGTACTCTCCCTTTGTCTCAAAGGGAATGTCCCCGGCCAGCAGCACGGTTCCGCCGGGAATCACCCCGTCCCCGGCTCCTTCCAGCACCACGTAGCCGCTGGCTGGCCGGGCCGTCTTCGGGCGGATTCCCAGAAGCTTCAGGTATTTTTCCACATGGGCGTCCCCTGTGGCATCCATGTAATAGTCCAGCATATCAGTCAGCCATGCATACAGCTCCAGCACCGTAATACCCGGATCATGGCTGTTGAAATCCGTCCACTCCGCTGTCAGGGCCGGAATCCGGCTGACAGCTCTCTGTTTTATCTGCTCATAAGTCACCTGATCCAACTGGGGTACTTTTAACATGCGCTCACCTCGATATATACCATATGTTCACCACTCACGGCCATTGCGAAGGGATCCTTCCGGTTCTCATAGAAGCTTTCGTCCACGGCTACCTCTCTTCCATCCACCAGAGCGGTCATCACCATTCTGGAGATCCCGGAATGTTCGATGCGGGTTCTTAAGAAAGCCGTCAACTGGGCTGGCGTGGGCAGTTCTCCGATCTCCCAGCCCTTTCCGGCCATACCGCCCTCCAGAGGGTTCAGGAAGGTCCGGATGAGTCCCAGCGTCTCTTGCTGCAGCTCATAGGCCTGTTCCATGGATTCCCGCTCCATCCACACCCGGACGTTCATCCGGATAAAATGAGGCTGAATCAGAGTCAGCATCTTGCCGGAAGCTGTCAGGGCGCTGTCCGCCAGCAGCCGTTCCCGGATCTGCCGTTTCACGCCGGAAAATACATGGGCTCCCTTTTCGTACTCCTCCACCAGAACCGCTATGGTTACGCTGTCGTCCTCCCGGTTTCCCTGGGCGTCTGTATGGTTACAGCAGCGCACCTTGCGGACGCCGTAGGCCGCCTGGGAAATCATGTCGAAAAAGCTGCTCTCCGTCACCGCGCGCCCTCTGGTCCGCAGCATGCCAGCCACCAGATCCATGGTCGTCTCCTCGGTATAACCGTCATAGCCGCCGTAGGTGGGAAACGGATTCGTCACTCCCGCCAGATAGCGGATGGCCGTGCCCGGCACCCGGATGCGATCCGCCGGTACATTGGCTTTGCTGCCCCCGTAATTACTGTGGGACACCCGAATCTGCGGCCCGTCCTCCGGAACCGGATACCCGGCAAACGCGTGCTTCCGGAACTGGAGCTCGCCGGAGGCCATGTCCAGCTGACAGATCCGTCCACTGTCGCAGATGGGATTGCCCAGCTTCCATTCCACATAGATCCGCTCCTCCCCGTGGCTCTCCAGCACCTCCACTCTGGCCTTCAGCAGGTTCTGCTGGGAAAGCTGGATGGAGACTGCGTCCTCCAGGTTATCCAGGTAGAATTCCTCCGTCACCGTATTGACATTGACTACCCGGACCATATTCGGATAGATCCCCCGGATCAGCGGAAGCTCATACTCCGGGTTCTCTTTATTTTCATTGATAAATCGGATAAAATAACCCTCGTATCCGTAGAGCTTCCTGCGCACTGCGTCCTGGGGAATCATCAGCAGCAGATTGCCGGATCCGCAGAAGCCCTCGGTGTAATCCTCTGTCCGCACGGGCAGAAAGCCCTGCTCTGTCAGATATTCTGTCCGGAAGCGGACCGGCCGGTCCCCATAATTCTCGATTTCAAAATACAGGCTGAAGGGCAGTCCCGCCATGGAACGGTCAAAGCCCAGATACATGGTCCGCTGCCGGTTCTCTGTCTCGTAGAAAAGAAGGGTGCCGCCCCCCGCCTTCAGGCTCTCCGTGATATCCTGCTCGTCGAAATTGTTGCAGGTCACCACGCCGTCCGGCTCCTTTGGCGCTTCCTCATAGGAATAGGAAAGGGTCGGAACGGATATCATCGGGCACTTGTAGACGGCGGGCATCTTATAGATATTCTCTGCCTGCAGCAGTCTCACGCGGATTCTTCCTTCTCCGTTTTCCTCATAATCCGCCATATCCTCCGGGCAGATGAATTCTAGGGCAACTGCGCCCTCGGTGGATCCGTTGAACATGGATCTCCTGTGTGGCTCCCGAAACAGCGGCTTCCAGCCCACCAGGCTTCTGTATTCCCAGACTGCGTCCTCCGCCAGCACTTCCGCGGCCCGGACGCTTAGGGGCTTCTTCGGCTTTTTCATGATGGCTTTGTATTCCAGATCCAGCTCCGGTACCTCCGGCCGTTCCTCGTGAAGCCGGTAGTCCAGCCGGAAGGAAAGCTTCAGCTTCGCCCCTCTCCTGCTTAGAACCTCCTCGTCCTCAAAGACGGTCTCATTGTAGAGGCCCAGCGGCTTTCCAAAAGGATAGAAGCTTGTGCCAAACTCCGGATTGCCATTCAGGCGAATCTCCCCGGGTGCCTTGCCCTCCCGGCTGAGAGATACGGAAAGTCCCTGCAGATATAGCTTTTTCATCTCCCCGATACAGGTCAGGGCCAGATAGTAGCCCTCCTTCTGACCCAGCCGGGTCTTCTGCGGGATATAGGGCGACAGCTTCAGATGCACGGCGTCGCCGTCCCGCTCTGCCACCGGAAATACGCGTTCTTCCCCATCCGGTTCCAGAATCGACCAGCAGAAATCCGATGAAGTAAACGCAGACAGCAGTTCTTCCCTGGCCTTTTCCCCGGCTGCCTTCACATGGACGCACAAATCCAGCTCCGGAAGTCCGTCAAAGAGCTGTTCAAAGCACAGGTACAGGCGATGGGTGGTACTGTTCGTTCCCTCGATTCCAAAGGCTGTGAAAGGCTCTTCCTGCCGATATTCTTTTTTTACAATTTTACCCAGTTCCCGATCCGTCACCACGATAAGCTCCGGATGTACGTCTGTGGCCGTGATCCCGTGCTCCGCGGAAAATACCAGCTCCTCGCCCTGATCCCCGGATGCCAGCACCCGGGTTCCCTTAGGCACCGGTACCAGTCCCTCATAGCCCTCCACCGGCTGGAACTGCACATAACCTCTGGACGCGCTGACCGGCTCCCGGATCAGTCCGTCGAACAGATTCAGATACTGAATCCGGTGCTTGTCGATGACGCCCTCATACCGCTCCTCGCAGGAGGCCATCATGTCCCCGCAGAGATCCGTCAGCACGGAACCGGCGTCCTTTCCACCCGGCTCATAGGCGAACTCCGGCACATAGGAACGCATCAGCTTCTGAAGTTTTTCATGTTCGGAATGTCTCTCCATGCTTTTTCTCCTCCTCATGCCTTAAAGCTCGCCGATTCCCTCCTCCAAATAGTAGGGGAATACCAGGTTGTTGGGATTATTTGTCGCCCGCACGTCGTAACTGATATTCAGATAAATCGTTCCGCCCGTCAGGTTTCTTCTGTCTACGGTCACATTCACATGCCGGATCCGCGGCTCATAACGGGTCAGCGCGTCCTCGGCCTCCCGGATCAGCCCGGCCTCGAAGGCCGCGTCCGGCAAATCAAAGATATAATCCTGCAGGTTGCAGCCGAAATCCGGAAGCATGGCCCGCTCCTTCAGTCTGGTCATCAGAATGATATAGATGGCCTGCCGGATATCCTCTTCCCCTTCCGTCATCCGGAATTTTCCTGTCACCGGATCCACCTTGGGCGGGAAAGCAAATCCCCTTCCCAGAAAAGCCCTTGAATCTTCCATGCCTGTTTCTTCCTTTCCCGCTGTGTTCTTTGTCTGTATCCTAGTTAATCTGTACCATGGCTCCCTTTACGGCCACCGGGCCGGAGGCCTGCAGATTCATCTTGGCCTGAGCCTTCACATCCACCTGTGCGCCCTCCGCTTTCCAGGCGGAATTGGCCTTCATGCCGATCTCATTGTCCGCTGTCAGAGCGATCTTTTTCGCCTTCAGGCTGATGCTGCCCCCGTTTCCGTCCAGCGACAGCTCCACGCTTCCGGCCTTGATGGAGATGGTTTTCTCCGCCAGAAGCTCCGCCTTGCCGTTCTTATAATCCAGCTGAATGCCGTTCTTGCCCTCCTTGTCTGAGAGCTTACAGCACTGCTTCTCATCGTCGATAACCAGCGTGCTTCCCTTCGGCGTCGTGACGGTAATGCTCTGCTTTCCATCTTCGTCAGATATGGCGATATCCACGCCGCCTTTGGTCTTCACCCGCTTTTTCACATTCTTCTTATCGAAATTCTCCGACACCAGGGACGCGCCGCTGGGATACAGGCTGCCCAGCAGAAAGGGGCGCTTCAGGCTGCCGCCGATAAAGCCCACCAGCACGGTCTCGTCGATCTCCGGCACCCAGTAGGTTCCGTAATCCTTGCCCGTATACGGAGCCAGCAGCCGCACCCACTCGCACATGTTCTTGCCAGACTCCCAGACCGTGAATTCCACCTTGACCATGCCCTTATACTCCGCGTTGTTGTTCTCCACCACAGTTCCCTGGACGAAGCCCGGCGCGTGCTGCCCGTCGTAATATTCATTTTCTCTCTGAAATAAATCCGTAATCGAATTCATAGACTGCTCACTCCCGCTCTCAGATACGTCCGGTATCCGTCCTCATTCAACACATGGCGCACATAGGTAATATAATACTTTCTGTCCGCCTGGGCTGACAGGTGCTTCACCTCCACGAAGCGTCCCGGCACCAGCTCCGGAATTCCCACACACTCGCATTCCAGGGCGCCGAACTCCTGAACCAGCCTGTTCATCCGTGCCTGGGCCCGGGCCTTGGCTTCCGCCGCATCCTTCACCCCTGCCTCATAGTAAACCTGCCTGGAATTGCCCAGAAGCTTGCCCGACTGCTTCCCGAAACTTCCGGACAGAGATGCTTCTCCTTTGATCTGCTTGCCGCTCTCCGGGTCGATGGAGCGGATCTCAATCTTCTTCACCAGCGGCTGCGCCGACATGGAGAACCGGGCGTTCAGGATTCCCTGGGCCGGTCCCATCGTCATCAGCGCTGAAGTGACCTTCTGCCTTTTTCGGAAATAAGCCTTGCCCTGGATGATAAAGAATTCATAGCCCTGCTTCTCCGCCTGCTCTACGATCACCTCGTAGTCGGTCATCATATGGCTCCGGAGCGGAACCTCCTCCTCCTTACAGGAGTCGATCTCCTTTCCGGCCAGATAGCTGCTGACCGGCGTCTCTCCCAGAATCGCCTTCACCACCGCGTCCGCGCTCTTCTGGGTAAAAAATTCCATTCTCCTGGTCTTCATAAGAAGGCCTTTGATGTCCATGCACTCCACCCGGATCCGGTAATCGTCCTCCTCGGTGCCATGCTGGTATTCCACCTGGGAAATATAACCCCGGAACACTTCTTCCCTGGAAATATATCCCAGTTTTATTTTTACACTTTCCCCTATCTGGAGCTTGTCCGCAATCTTTTTGTCAAAGGCCGTATCCTTCACCCGATAGGCTCCGTCCACGTAAAACACGCAGCCGGAGGCTTCGAAGCCGCTGGTCAGTTCCACCTCTATCTCCTGGATATCCGCCTTTTTCTCCGAAAGCTTTTCCGATCCCACCGTAATCTCCACAGACGGGGCGGAAAAGTCCTTATATTTATCTCTCAGAGCACGGAAGCTTGTGCTTCCCTTCATCATATCCATATCCGCACCCTCCGTCTGTCCTCTACAGCGCCGGAACCTTCAATCTTCTAGTATAATCCACTTTTCTGGGATTTAAGATGCCGTTCTCCTCCGCGATGGCCCGCCAGCTGCCCGGATCACCGTACTCTTCCGCCGCCAGCATCCACAGCTCTTCCTTCTGGTTAATCCGGCGGTACTTGGTCCGATCCGGCGACTCATGGGGATTGGCCCCGATCTCATTCAGGATCTTTTTGTCCTCGCCCTCGATCTCCATATCCAGGCGGGCCCGCACCGGCATACCGTTCCGGTTGAACATCTGATAGCTGATTCCAAGGGAGGTCACGTGTCCATAGAAGGCCATGCTGCCCCACTCGAACAGCACCATGCTGGGTTCATGATTCTCCGCTGTCCGCTTCATAATCATGCCCAAATCCCGGCAGATCTCCGTCAGCTCGTCCTTGCTGTCCAGATATTTGGACAGGCCTTTGGGCATCTGATACTCCTGCAGCTCTGTGGAGGTATCCAGAATCAGGCTGACCCTTAAAGTAGCCAGCTCGCTTCCCGAAGCCTGGGTATTCTTCGGATGAGCTTCCTCTCCCTGCCCGTTGTGGCGCTTGTACTTCACGCTGCGGTTGATCGCATATTCGGTAGGGTTAAACTGTACCGGTATGGTATTCTTCTTTCCCTTCTGAGTATTGTAGGAGAGCCGCGCCCTCTGGAGAGCGCCGTCCCCGTATATCAGTTTCTGTCTCGCCTCTGTGCTCATCTATACCAGTCCTCTCCTTTCCCGCTCAGTCCGGAGCTTCTGCTCCAGCTTCCGGTATACCCGGTTGCTCATATTCTGAAGGCTCTCATCCATCCGGCGTTCCACTTCCTTCTGAACCTGCCGTCCCACATAGGCCGGAAGCGCGCCCTCGTCCAACAGTCCCGGCTCCTTCGTGATCACCTCGCGCACGATCTCCCGCTGCTTTTCCACCTGGAGCTGCTTCTCGGTCCGCACGCTCCGGCGGACCTCCTGAAGCTCTTCGGTTACATTGCGGATATGCTCCTGCATCTGCCGGCGGCTTGCCTCCTGCTCTTTTGCTTCCCGGTCCTCGGGATAAATCATGGGCGCAGTCTCCAAAGCCTGTCCGGGAGACGGCTGTCTTGAGACGGCCCGTCTGCCGGCTGCCTGCCTCTGAAAAGCCTGTATCAGGGTTGTCTGACCGTTCCTGGCGGCCTGCCGTGTCTGCGCCGCCTGTGGAATCACTCCCGGGCTTTGCAGCTGCAGCGGATAGGGCAGCCCCGGCGTTCCCAGTGGCTGCATAGCCTCCAGGGTTTCGCCCTGCAGCATTTCCACCGGCTGAAATCCATTCTCAGTCCGGGGTATGCCCCAGCTGTCGCCCGGTATGCCCGGCTGTGCTGCCTTTTGCAGCATCCGGTAGCCTGCCGTATGCTGAACGGTATCCCGGACCCGATTCTCCACGATGGTCTGCAGAGTTCTCTGCTCCGCCGTCTGCGGAACCTTTTTTTCTGTCTCTTTTTCTATCTTTTTTTCTATAATATGCCCGGTTGTCTTCTCTACGGTATTCTGCAGGACGTTCTCCACTGTTTCCCGTACAATCTTCTGTACCGTGTTCTGTACGGTCTCCTGTACTGCCTGCTCTGCAACGCCCGGAAGCTTTCCCGGTTCCGCGGATCTTCCTGTGTTCTCTCCGGCCTCCTCCGGCCCGGTCATCTCACTGGCTGCGTGAACCATCGGTACCTCCGCCAGCTCCGGCCGCGCCTGGTTGCCGCGCTCCGAATCTCCCGGAATTGGCTGTCCGGAAATCCCATAACCCGGCGTCCGGAATTGTCCCGCCTCCACAGGCATCTGCCCGATAGGCCGTCCGGGCGTCCCGGAAGTAATCTGCGTCTGCCCTGGCGCGTTTTTTGCTTCCGCAGGACTCTGCCACCGGCTTCCCGGTATGGACAGCTGTTCTGCGCGCTGCTCTCTCTGCATCGGCTCCATCTGATTCTGCCGCTGTACCAGCTGCATCGGTTCCACCGTGCTCTGCTGCCGGTTCCGCTGCGTCCCGGGTGTCTCTGTCACGTCTCTTCGTCCGGTCTGGTTCTGCACTGACCCATCTGACTTCCACGCTTCGCTTTCGGCAGCTTTCTGCCCCTGTTTCTCCGCCGCTTCCTGCTCTTCCATATCGTAGAGCAGGGACATGGGAAGATACCCTGTCGATACGTCCAGCATCCGCTCTGTGCGGAGCAGAAGCCGCTCGATTTCGGATGGCGCAGACCCGGCATTACTCCGGATGGCGCTTTCGGACGATCCGGCTGCGGCATTTGTCATCACCGCCGCCCCCGCGTTCCCGATTCTTCTTCCCGGTATCCGGAGTTCTGCCCGATAACTGCTGTTATATATATTCTCGATTTTTCGAAGCAGCACCAGCTGCTTCTCTCGGATTTCTTTCTCTCTGACTTCTTTTTCCTGAATTTCTTTCGTTTGAATCTCTTTTTCCAGAACTTCTCTGTCCCGGATCTCCTTCTCCCGGAGTTTCCAAATCTCCTGCGCGCCCCTGTCTCCGGACGGTGCCGTCTCTCCCGGCTTCTTTTCCTGTCCGGGCTCCGCGCCCCGGCCGCTTCCGCGACCCTGTTCTCTGTATCTGTGCTCCGTATCCGCAGGTACGGTACGAAGCTCCTCTCTCATGGATTCTGTGTGTACAGGCACTGTCTGAAGCTCCGCTTCTGTCCGCACCTGCTCTGTATGAATCTGTTCTCTTTCTGTCTGCTCCGTGTGGAATTGTTCTCGCTGAAGTTCCTCCCGGATCCGTTCCGTATGGATCCGCTCTTTCTGAACCTCAGTCCGCAACTCCTCCCGGATGCGCTCCGTATGGGTCTGCTCCCGCTGAAGCTCCTTCTCCAGACGTTCCGTGTGCGTCCGCTCCCGCCGAAGCTCCTTCTCCAGCGTCTCCCGCTCTGTCTTTTCCAGCCGTTCTTTCAGCACTGTCAGCTGTTTGGTACCACCCTCCCGCACCAGCTCGTGGATCTCCTTTGCCATGCGCGCCGCCAGCTTTTCCTCCGCCTCCGGCAGTTCCCGGCTGATGAGCTTTTCCACCTGTTTCTCTACGGTAGGATAGAGATTCCGGAACACCTGCTTCTCATACAGCTGATTCAGCAGCTGAAAATTCTGCTGATACAGATGGTTCTCTTCTGTGATGCGCTGAATCCGGTACAGGTTGGTCACATAGCTGTTCTGCACTGTTTCCCCGGCGTCCTGCTCTGCCGCTTCCGGGAAAATCATGGCAGCGGAATCGAAGGGTCCGCCCCCCTGGGTATGCTGCGCTATAATTTGATTGGCAAAGCCCAGAAACTGATTCCGCATTCCGGTCACTCCTTACTTTTTTCTACAGCTTGCGCCACGCGCCGCTGTCCCTGCTGCCTTCCTCCTCCAGGGTTTCATATCCCAGCTCAATGCTGGCCACCTGAAGACCGCTGTCCCTGGCGGAAAATTCATTCAGGCTGATCCGTCTGATATAAGCGCCCGCCAGATAATATTCCTTCTTTATCTCACCCTTCTGGTCTGCCACATAGATGGCCACCTCTTCCCGGAACCGATAACCGGGCTGATAAAGCCGGAACTCCATTTCCCGTTCCAGGACTCCCCGTTCCAGCGTCAGGCTTCTCTCCTGCCTGCCTCCCCCGGAGACCAGGGCATAGACGGCTCTGTTCCAACCGCCCTCCCGCAGAACTTCGAAATTTTCTTCCTCGGAAAGACCGGACAGACGCTCAAAGCCGATTCGCTTTCCTTCCAGATACACGATAAAATTATAACTTCTACGCCGGTTTTCTCCGTTCTCTGCCACGGCTTTTGTCCCCCCTGTCTACAGTTCAAAAATATTTTTCGGCTTTCCGCTGATCTTCTTATGGATCTCCGATATCTCCGCGCAGAATCTCCGTCTGGTCATATGATCCATCTGCATGACCGTCTCGTAATCCCAGTGAAAATAGTATGCCACAAAGGCCACTTCCCGGTAAAGCTCGTCCTTGGGATAGACGGTTATTCCGCTCTCGTAAAATTTATAGGTTTCTTAAACTTCTCCCCGCAGGCCGGACACACGCAGGTCTCCGTCAGCTCCTCCATGGAATTGATCTGCTGATACATATTCTGCAGATAAGCCAGATCTGCGGAAAACAGCTTCTCAATGGTATTGGGGCGGATATTGGCCAGCGTTCCCAGAGAGGTCACAACCCTGGACAGAAGAATAATGGTCAGATACGCCGGATTGCTGACTACCCGCGGATCACGTAAAGGCAGGATCTCGTCCGCCGCTGTGGCCATCCGCATCACGCCCTTCTTATGCAGCTCCCCATTTTCATCCAGATAGCCTCTCGGCAGTTCAAATTCAAATTCCGTAATCAGTTCCATAGGTTCTCCTTCCCGTCAGATGATATATCAGAGACAGGGGAAGGCCTTCCGGCCCTTTTCCCCTGTCTCTCTCCTCTGTTCTGCTTAGCTCTCTCTTGTCATGGACTCGTATACCAGTTCCACGCTCTCGAACGCAATCTCACTGGAGCTTGCATTGAAATCCGGTGCGGTGTACTTGCTGGGCCATGCATTGGTCAGCGTCCACACTGCCAGCGCGGTGGATCCGTCGTCGTCAAACAGGGTGATGGTCACATTCTTGTTGTGATCCTCGCCCAGGGAGGTTCCCTGGGATACGGAGGTAATCCAGTCATAGAAGCTTAAGGAGCTTGTCATGCCCCATTTCAGGGTTACGTTGCCGAACTTGGTCAGACCGTTCATTTTCCGGGACCAGTTTACGCCCTCGTCGCCGGTACGGTACTCAATCACATCGATACTTGCGTCAAAACCGCTCACCTCTGAAAAGCTTGCCTCTGTAATACCGTCGATTTCGACCTTATAATTATATTTTTTAAATGGATATGCCACCTCTTTATTCCTCCTTTATCTTATTTTTTGCAGGCTCTTATGATTCTTCCATGAACTGTGTAATACGGAAGATTACGAACTCAGCCGGACGGCTGGGCGCTACGCCGATTTCACAGATCAGACGGCCGTTCAGGATATCGCTCTGGGACATGGTATCTCTGCCGATATTTACATAGAAGGCCTGATCCTCCGTATTGCCCACCAGAGCTCCGCTTCTCCACATGTCACGCAGGAACGCGCGGATGGTACGTCCTACTCTTGCCCACAGCATTTCATCGTTGGGCTCAAATACCGCCCAGTTGGTCTGGGACTTGATACTCTCCTCCAGATAGATGAACAGACGACGAACGTTGACATATTTCCACAGGCTGTTGCTGGAGCAGGTTCTTGCGCCCCATACGCGGATGCCCTGTCCCGGAAGCGCGCGAATCAGGTTCACGCCGGCCGGATTCAGGATATCCTGCTCTGCCTTATTGTACAGGCAGGAGAGACCGATGCAGTTGTATACAACTTCGTTGGCCGGAGCCTTATGTACGCCTCTCTCCACATCGCTTCTCGCATAGATACCGCACACAGCTCCTGAAGGCGGAATGTATGCCGGCTTCTTGTTCAGCGCGTCGTAGATCTGAATCCAGGGATGATACATGGCCGCGTAGTCGGAATCAATCTTCTCTCTGTGTGCCAGCACATCCTGGGGCTTGGTCAGATCCTGCGGAACGTCCAGAACCGCGAAGCTTGCTCCGGTGTTGGTGCAGTGCGCTACCAGCGCCAGCTGAACGGCCGGACTTGTCACGCCCGGAATCGCCATGATGCTCACATTGCTCAGTTCTTTAAAGGCTGCCAGACCGGTTCTCTTGCCCGGGCCGCCGTCCCTGCCCATAAATACGTCGTCTGTGATTCCCTTTTTGCCGCCGTCAGAGCCGCCTGCCAAGAATACCACTGCCTTCTCCGCATCAGCTGCTGCGCCGAAGACTGCCAACGGGCTGCCGATCTCCTTGCCTTCCTCTGCGGTCACGTCTACCAGCTCGGACTTGGAGAGAACCTTTGCGATATAGGATGCCGCCCCGATGTTCAGGGATACACCCTCGTAGATCTCCACCTGATCCCGGTACGCGATCTCGATGTTCATCTCGCATGCGGAAAGTACCTTCTTCGGAACCGGATTCTTGTCTACCAGATCCTCTTTCACCGGATTTACAAGGGTGATGGTGTTGCCCTGTACCATAGCTATCTTATTGTATCCGGTTACTTTGCCGTTGTTGCGGATGGCAATCACGTCGCCCTCAGCGAACACAGAACCATTGGCTACGGTGTATACCTTACCGGTAGCGTCATCGCCAGTTACCTCGGTAACTGCTGTCTTTCCCTTGGAAGCCGCTACTGCGGTGACTTTGATCTCATTTCCCCATTTTCCGGGGTTCTTTGCCTGGATACTGATTCCGTTGGCTGTCACGCCTGCTGTAGCCGCATCTGAGGCTACCGTTCTCATCACGTAGCAGCGGGAACCGCCGTTGGCAAAGAACTGCTCTACCGCGTAAGCCAGGTAACGGTACTCACCGTAGGTGGTCTCCGGCAGATAGCCGCCGAATTTCCGGTTGAAATCCGCGAAGCTGGTCACGAATTCCGGCGTTCCGCTTACCTTTCCTTTTTCTGCCATTCCGATGAATCCGGCTGTGCTGGTTCCCACACCTTCCATCGGTCTTAAGCCTGACTCAAATTCCTCTACGTATACTCCTGGAGATAAATATTCTGCCATTTTCTTTTTTCGGCACGAAGCTTCCTGCTTCGCCCTTCCTCCTTTCAAATGATATATCTTGTTTCACAACCCTATGGAACCATAGTTGTTGTGGCCGGACCGGGATTTACCACCTGGATAACCCCGCCCCAATTACACATGCATTTACATGTGTGATTCACTGCTGGTTTCCCACCGACCAGTACGGTCGGGCTGCCCGGCGCCCAGGGTGCTGACGTCACCGGTATGCAGGGCATCGGTGTAAGCACTCCAAGCGCTGCCGCAGTCGCCGCCGCTACCTGCGGGTTCGCCATGGAGGTACACATGCCAAAGGGCATAATGTTTACCATCGGCTGATTGTCTGTGATACAGGCAGGCGCCATGCTGCTGCATTGAACCTTCGCAGCCGGAAGTACATTCAGTACAGACGGCGCCATGCCGAAGCTGCACATAAGCTGCGCTCCTGCTGTCACAATAACCGGCATTTTCGACCCCCTTTCCTTTCAGGCAGTTCCCGCTAAAGCGGTATGACCTTTCCTGCTTCTTTTCCTTCTCCCGGTCCTACCGGGATGGCGTAGGCTCCGTTTTGGTCTGTTACCGTACGGTATATCCGCACCAGCGCCCCGCCCTTTTCCAGTTGCTCCGGAGGTTTCTCCTCCGGTTCCACGCGATATTCATTGATACCGCGTTTTTCCATAATGACAAAGGGAAAAAACTCACCTCTGTTTTCCAGCATACAGGGTTTCCCGGTTAAATCCTCCCGGGTAAAGCCCTGAAACAAAAACCAGTACTCTTCCCCAATCCTGCGCAATTCCCGGAAGGTAAGCCCTGTGGGCTTTTCCCGTAAGAAGCACACCTTTCTGGGGAAGGGGGCGTCCTCCTTCGGAAGCTGTCCCTCCAGATATTCACAGCCGCCCCGGCCCGGCCTCCGGTACATCCGCACCTCGGCCACCGGTTCCTCCGGGCTCAAATGCTTTTTCTCCACCTGTACGGTACAGGGGTGATAATCGGGACCCTCCAGATGAACCCTGGTCACAGCCTCCTGGGGCTCCAGAAAAATATAAAGCCCGTTCTCCTTTTCTACCGGATGCACGATACGCTCCCCAATAGAAAACAGAAAGCTGTTTTTTCGGATATCCTTTCCCGAATAATCGTCCACCAGCCGCAGCGCAAAGGCTATCTTCATCCGAATCATCGCATTCCTCCCTGTCTATCCCCGGTTCGCCACATCGAATTCTGCTGCCACTACGCGGCGGAAGCTCCGTACTCTTCTGGAAGACAGAAGCACCGGTGCCACGCTGAAATAGATGCCCAGCTGATAGGGAACGGACAGCACCGACCAGATTTTGGTCTTTTCCTCGTAGCTCAAGGGTAAGAGTGTCACCGAAGCCGTCGTATCCTCGTCTTCCTCCGCTGTCTCATACAGAATCGCATGATCCATCAGTACCTGCATGGCCCTGCCCAGAATTCTCTGCTCATTTTCCATATTGGACATAAACTGCGACTTTGTGTTGATAAAAAGCGCAAAGAACAGGTTCAGCGGCTTCGGCGGATACTGGGCTTTATTGCCCCGCAGACGTATCAGATCCTGCTGCTGATATTCCCGCAGCTCCTGAATGTCATACAGATACAAGCCCAACTGAAAATCCGCGTTTTTGTCTGTAGGTACAGCCAGCGCGATGGACTCCGGCGACTGAATCAATTCCGGACAGATGTTTTCCCGCAGCACTTTCAGCACTTCATTGCTCACATCTGATATCACCGAAAAATCTGCCATAAATTCGCCCTCTCCTTCTACTTATTTTCTACGGTAAGGAACATCAGCTGTTCCGGATCGTCCATTTCATAACAGAGCCGGTAACGCACGTTGTTCTCTTCACATACTTCTTCATAGATGGCTTCCGCCATATTGACCCCGCTGACCTCAAGATAAGTCTTATTCCTGGTTGTCAGCTCATAGCTTACGGAGCTGAAGGCCGTCGGAATATCCATTCGGATCCGATCGATGGCCACGCACTCCTGCAGTCCCACGCCGCCGTTCTCCGGCGTCTTCAGGGATTTCTCCAGAAAATCCACATTCAGGCTGTCCCCGTAGGCTGTTACTGCCGTAATATTGACGGCGGATCCGTCCAGGTCTGCTGCCGCCTGCCATTTATCGGTACTCAGATAATAGTAGATATGGTAACCGTTCAGTACCGGAAGGCTGGACATCCGCTGCTGCTCTTCCTCTGCGGCCTTCTCCGCCGCTGACTGTTCTATGGTAATGACAGTCCCGTCGGATGCCGTCGTCGTGTTGTCCGTAGTAGCTGTGGTATCCGGGATCTGGCTGGCCTCCGTCTCATCCAGGGTCTCGCCATTGTCGTTGGGCACGTAGTAGCTGTCGCCCTCCGAGGTGGATGTGCTGTCCAGCTGAAGCTCCACCAGGCAGTCCGCTTTCAGAATCACCTGGGCCCGTTCAAACAAGAAGCTGGTGCTGCCCTCGTTGTAGTAGACCAAGGGCTTCTCCCCCATCATTTCCAGCACCTTATCCAGGGTCTGGCCCACGAGAGCTTCATACTGAATCCCGCCTCTGGCAAACTGGCCCTCGAAAAGCTTCCGGCCCGACGCGTCGTAGGAGATTCCCTTTCCCTGGGGCTGTCCCATATAGAACTCGCCTTCATACTTCTTCACGCCGCTCTCATAGTAGCTGACGCCCGTGCCATGATAGGCGCCGTTCTGGAATTCCCCTTCGTATATCATGGTTCCGGACTCGTTATATAGCGTGCCCTCGCCCTGAAAGGCTCCATTTTCAAAATTACCTGCATATTCCATGTTTTTATTTTCAAAATACAGGACTCCGCTTCCGGAAAACTGATTGTCCTTAAATTCTCCGGTGTACCGCACCGCGCCGTTCACGCCGTACAGGGTGCCGGTCCCGCTGAAGCCGTTGTTCTCAAAACCGCCTTCATAAACCAGGGTGCCATCCTGATTCCACAGCTTGCCGTTGCCCTTGCATACGCCTGCGGCAATATCGCCCGTGTAGACCACGCTGCCGTTGGCTGCCCGGATATTGGCCTTTCCAGTATACTCTCCCAACTTCACGTCATCGTAATCGTAGTAGACGGTGGTGGTCACATTCTCCGACGCCGTGGTGTCCGACATGGGGGCCGCTATCCAGTTGAAATAGATAAACACCGCCGCACAGCCGGCCAGTATCAGGAAATAGACCAGCATTTTCGAGATCCAGAATCTTCCGATGGTGAAGTAATCCTCGGGGGATTTTGCCTCGCCATTCAGGACCTTCCGGACCTTGGCATTGATGGGCGTCACCAGCTTGGATGTGATGATATTGGCATTGAAGAGCTGCTGCACCCGGCGTACTACCCTCTGGAAGGGATTCATGACCGCGGTACGAAGCCTTATAAATGCCTTTCCCAACAATGTGAAAGCATAGGAACCCTGTACTCCCTGAGACATACGGGCTATCCCATTTGCTATAAGCTTAAACAGACTTCCCATTCCTTTCTTTCCTCCAACCGGTTCCTCTTATATTCAGCATTACTGCTCTTCTGCCTGCAGGGCCTCGCAGCGGAAGATATAGTACTTCGCCGCCATATCCCCGGGATTCTCCCGAAGTACCCTTGCGTACAGGTTCTTGGCCTCATAATAGAAGCCCTTTTCGTAAAGCTCCATGGCTTTATCAAAGGCGTGCTGACTCTGCTTCATCACGCGCACCTCATCCGCGCCCTTCTCGTCATACATATCCACAAAGCCGATATCCAGTTCCTCCGTCTTCAGACGGCCCACATAACGGCGCGCGTACCGGGCGGCGCTGCCCAGCTTCTCTCCGGCTTCCTCTGTCATCAGGAAGCGGCTTCCCATGCTCCGCAGGAATTCGGTGTGCTCCAGAATCTTCTCGAACTCCGGAGCCAGCACCACCGGAATGTAGCGCTCCTCGTCGCCACAGATGCCGAAGAATACATCGGTCTGATCCACCACGAAGGCCACATCCAGCTGGCCATCCGCCCCGTAGAGACGGTTCTCCGCATCGATCCGGGCCAGGATCGTCAGGGCTGCCGTAGCGGCCGCTTCCGCCCCCTCCTTGCAAATCAGCATGATGCTCTGGAGGTTGGCGTCGTCTATAATCGACACGATCTCACTCTGCTTCGCAAACCGGTTCACGGTACTGAAGAACCGGTTCATCAGGGACTCCTTCTGCTCGATGGAAAGGGATTCCTCCGGGTAAAGCCGCACGTTCATCACGGCGAAATTGCCCTTCACGCTGCTTCCCAGGGTCAGGGACGCCAGGTTATCCTGTCCCAGAAGCCCTATCATACTGGGCGGCACGAAATGATAATAAGTCTCACTCAGCCGCTCCAGGCTTACAATCTGTACATTGATATCATCCGCCATCTTGTTGAAGACCTGGGTGATACCTGTCAGTTCATCCTCTGAGGTACTGCGGATCCGGATGCTCCGGTCGCCGTCCGCAAAGAGCTGCATTTCCCGCTTGATCTCCCCGATGGGAGCAAGAATCCGGTAAAACAGCACCATCAGCATCACCAGTACAATGACCAGGAAGGCTGCGCAGACCACCGCGAAATCCTTTACGTAATTGGCTGTGTAGGCCGAGACATTCGCCGTATAGACGCCGGTCTCCAGAAGGTACACCGTCTCGCCGGACAGTCCGCCCACCGGGGTGATACACACCAGGCGCCGTCCCTGCTGATCCTCGATGACGCCGTTCACCGACTCTCCGGTGAGGGCTGCCCGCTTATAGAGATCCTCCGCCGGAAGATTCATCAGAATCTCGCCGGGATAGAAGCAGGGGCTGTTCTTGTCCACGCCCACATAAATCTGACCGCTCTCATAATAGAGAACCCGGGTATAGAGCTCGCGGGTGGCCAGCTGCTGGCTTAAGTAGCGGTAAGCCTCTGTGGAATAATCGTAGGGATACTCGATTTCCTGGAAGGATTCCTGTCCGAACAGGGCAGCCAGCATATTGCCCTCGTCCATTACCTGTTTTTCAAAGTTCTCGTCGATGGCGCCGCCATAATACTGGAAGGAAATGTATCCGAACAGAATCATGGTCAGAGCCAGAAGCGGAACGGTCGCGCTCAGCAGACGTTCCATAATCGTATGGCCGCCCCGGATGGCGCTGGAAAATACGCTCATCATCAACACTGCCACCAGTGCGATGGCCGCGTAGACCAGCCACTGTTTCAGAATGAACCAGATAAGCGCCACAGCTCCGTAGCGCAAGCTGTTCAGCACTGTGCCGTTGCCGTCCTCGCTTACAAGGAAATGAAAGCCTGTGTCCTGTCCGTTCTTCACCAGGGCTGTAAAAGTATTGAGCCCCGACATGGACATGGACACGATATCCCGCGGCGTATACACACTGGATCCGCCAAAGGGACTGCTGCCTCCAAGCAGCGTCTCCTCGGAGCCGTCCGTCAAATTCAGACGGCTGATGTCCCCGCTCTCGTGCTCGCCCAGATAGATGTACCCGCTCTCCGCGTAGGCGATAAAGGTGGGATACATGAGCGTCTCCAGGGTTCTGGCCGGATAGACCTCATACACGGTCTCCTCATTGGCGAAGTAGACCTTGCCGGAATCGGAGATATACACCAGATTTGTGCTGTTACCCATGGCCTTATAGACGCCCTCGCCGGTCTTCAGGGGATAGGTTCTTGTATTTTTCAGAGACAGCGTGTCATCCAGCACCGCTCCGAATTCGTAGCTGCTGCGGATGGCCTGAGTCTCGTTTTTGTCCGTGGAAATCAGGGTAATCGTATCGCCCGAGGCGTTGATCCAGCCAAAGGTGTGATTTTCCTCCGGAGTCAGGGTAAATACCTTCTTTTCCTTGCGGAAATGATTGTTAAAGTCCAGTACCACCAGCTCCTGGGATAAGAGCTCGCCGGTATAGGCGTCCTTTTTGTCCCGCAGCATATAGGTGTAGGTATCGCCGGCCGCCATGCCCCGGATGTTGTACATCACAGACTTCTTTACAGTCCGGAACCGGTAGGTTCCGCTGATGGCGCCGCTTTTCTCGATCCGCGCGATGACGGTATCCTTGCCCTCGTACCAGCCGGAGATGGTCCTGCCCTCCGCAGCTGTGCAGAAGCCCAGCAAGGAATCCAGAGAAACCGTATTTTTTTGAATGCCCTGCCAGCCTGCATAGATTCCTGCCACTACCCAGATGACCAGCAATAATCTTCTCAATCCTTTGTTCATAGCTGCGCCCCTTTATTCTTCATTTCCCAGATATACATTTCCGATGTATTCGATGCCGTTATAGCTCACGTTGCTCTCGTAGGCCTTTCGCACCGTGTACCTCCGGTAAAACTGTACCGAACCGTACACCAGCGTCACCAGCACCAGTATCGTCAGAAACGCCGTCATGGAATTGCGGAACAGAAAGCCCCGGATTCTCCGGAAACGGCTTTTGAACCACCAGAGCAGGCCCCGCATCTCCACCGGCTTGTCCGGCATACTCCGGATGGTGGAAATCATATGACCCAGCGACTGGAAACCCGTGGTGTTCATCTTCATATAGAACAGCCGCACGTCTCCCGGATAGCTGTCGGGCGATTCGTACTTTCCCTTGTAATTCAGTTCCAGAATCCCGAATACCCGTTCCGCCACCGCTTTCAGGTAGCGGCTTTCCTCCATGCCCGGCTTCAGCTCGGCGAAATCCAGGAAATAATTGAACTGTACCTCGCCCTCCCGGGTGATATTTATGTTGCGCTCATGGAGCAGCAGGCTTCCCAGATCCGGTCCCGCCCCGCACTCGGCGCAGGCTGCGATGAGCCCCAGCGCCGCGCGCTTGCAGTCCGCGAATTCCACCAGATACACGCTTCCCAGCAAAGACAGCAGATTTTCATGATAATACCGGAATACCAGGTTCAGTCTGTTTTCATAGACGAAGGAACCGATGAAATCACGGTTGGAAAAGAAAATCCGTTCCGTATTCAGTTTTTCCGTTACCATCTTCCGGCAGTCCTTATCGTGAATGGATACCATGGTGTAAAATACGCCGGTGTCCTTCAGGGTATCCGTGCAGACATAAATGTCATTGACGGAATTCTTCAGGACTGTCCTCACGATCTCAAGCTCCATATTCAATGCTGGGAACATGCTTTTTCACCTGTCCTTAGTCCGCGGTATTTTTCTGGGATACAATCACAAATGCATGGGTGAAGATCTCCGGATTGCTTACCGCCTCAATTCTGATTTCGTATACGCCCTCCTGGGCCGGCGCGGTATAGACGCCGTTGTTGTCCACCTTGCCGCCCTCCGGGTCAAGAAGCGTATAGCTTAATGCCTCTTCCGGCATATTGATGAATACCGGCTGGATGTGGGCGCTGCCCTTGGGCGCCAGGACAATCGTATCCGGCTGCAGCATAATGCAGCCCTTCTGCTCCTTCCGGTTGTATACGCGCTGCTCCAGATCCTCCGGCTTGAACGCGTACCACCGGATCCGGATGCCGATCTTGCCAAGCTTCGTCTTCGGGCGGATTCCCACGATAAAGGTACCCCGCTCCGGCAGAATCTTGATGGCCTGATCCACTTCAAAGACACGGTCCTCTGTAATGGTGGTGTCCTCCGCGAAGATGCTGCCGTCTCCCAGGATGATCGCCTCCCGATCTCCCTGTGCTACCGTATCCCGGCTGATATATTCGATCCCCAGCTCCACGCACACCGGGCCATTGCCCAGTCCGTGCATGATTTCATCTGAAAAATAAACCTTTCCGGCTTCTCCGCCGCTGCCCAGGGACAGTTCAAATACGCCGCTGGAATTCATGCGCTTTTCGCGAACCGGAAGCTCCGCACCGACGGTGCGCTCCGGCAGTCTCTCCGTATTTACGCCGACGCCCGCTTCCTGCTCCGGTACCAGATACTCCTTCAGCTTCTCCAGGATGTAGAGCTGCTCTGCCGTACACACGTACTGGTCAAAGGGCGGCTTGTCCACCCGCTCGATGATGGAATGGCTCTGGGAACGAATCAGCCGGATCTCCGCGATCCACAGCTTCTCGTCGTAGGTTCGGTCCAGATCGATATCCAGGGCGCCCGCATGTCCGGTCCGACGCAGATAGGAAAGCACCGTGCCCCGCACCGGAAGCACTTCCAGAACCGCATCGGTTCCTTTCTCCTCCCCGCCTGACTTCGTCACCTTTGTATCTGTAAAGGAGAGCTTCACCGGTTCCTTTCCGAAGATGTAGCTCTCCGGATGGAACTCCTGCTCCAGTACGGCCTCTTCGCCGTATTCCAGGCTGATATTCTCGCCGTGAACCACAAAGTTTCCGGGCAGCATACCCTCCGCTGTTACATTTGCGCTAAAGGAGCATACCCCGGGCGCATGGCTGATTTTCCGGATTCTGGTCCGGGTCTTCAGAACTGTACGCTCCGTCACAAAGGTAGGAACCTCTTCTGTGATATACAAATCCTCATCCTCATAGATCCGGCAGCTCTTCAGGTACTGTTCTTCCTTCTTCTCATCCCGGACACAATCCTGACGATCGCAGAGGAACAGGCGGTAGCCTTCCTTCTTCCGGTTATAGCTTTTTCCGTTGCCCCCGGTCTCCATCACCGCATAGACCGGATCGGTGTCCTCCTCCGCATAGGCGATGCCAAGCGCGGCCCGGTCTGTCTTCAGCTCCTCATATCCGTCGATGGTGGAAAGCTTCAGCACCTGGGTTCTGGGAACCACAATCTCCCGTCCCGCCCGATCCAGAGCCATACCGGACTGCAGAATTACAGAAGAATCATCCGCTGCCACCACATCGAGTCCGTAGACGATGCCGCTGCCCTGAAACAGACGGTTGCCCAGTCTCCGTTTGTCATTCATGTAGGACTGCTCGTTCTGGAAATCTCTGGAAGTCAGCATTTTCCCGTAATAATAATTGTTCCGCTCAAAGGAATAATATTTTCTATTCTCCATGCTTTGCTCTGCCCTCTCTCTTTATTTTCTTCGCTCTGTATAAGAGCCATATTCCGATTCCCAGAAGAAGTACTGCGCCGCTGTAGCCGATGAGCAGCCAGGGCGTCTCCTTCTCCGCTTCCGCGAATTCCACCGGAGCTGTAATCGCATATACGCTCAGATGGTTGGTCTTGATATAGGCTACTCCGCCGGATCTCCGGGTCTCATAGAGCTCCACAGATCCGTCTTCTGTCACATAAGCCACCTGAATCAGAGAGTTCTCGTATGCTGCCGGGATAGGCAGTCCAATCTCAATCTCGCCATCAGGCTGCACCGTCTCTCCGTTCACCAGCAGGGTCACATCGTAGCTGTCCACAATACCATAGCTTTCGCTGACCAGCTGCTTCACCATCCGCTCGGCCGCGTCGGAAGCCTGTACCTGCTTCACGTCCAGCTGTACGCTGTCCGGAAGGCTGCCTTCCTTCGAGGCTACCACCACGCCGTAGACTGCGTTCTTCAGCACCACGTCCGTGTAGCTTGGTCCCGACTGGGTATCTGAAAAGCTTCTGCGGCTCTTCAATCTGCCGGTTTCTGTCAGCTCCTGCTCTGTATCCGTCTCATCCGTGTTCTGGATGATCTCCGGCTCCCGCACGGTGTAACCTACGGTCACCACCTTGCTGTCCTGCAGCTCTTCCTTTACGGCCATGATCTTAAAGGTTGTCGCCCGGTTGACCGTCACAGGGCCTGTATAAAGCTCCAGTCCGTCCTTTTCCTTCAGGTTCGGATCCGCGCCGTCTGTCCGGTAATAGATGCTAGCTCCCTCGGTCCCGCAGGTGAATTCCACCTCCGTGCCCATCTCCAGCTCGCCGCTGGCGTAGCTGGTCTTCGGCGCTTCCACCTGATCGGCAAAGCCGTAGGTGAAGCTGCTGACCTCGGACTGCTCGTAATTCTCCGCCACCGCGATGGCTTTGATGGTTACGGCGCCGGTAATCACCACGCCGTCCTTATAGAGGTTGCTGGCTGTGCTTGGCTGGGTCCCGTCCGTCGTATAATAGATACTTCCGGTCTCTGCCGTCAGCTGAATGGCGCTCTTTTTGGTAAACACAGCCCCCGTGGGAACAGAGGACGTGGGCGCCGCCAGCCGGTTCATAATCGTATAAGTGAAGGTCGCCGCCGATACGGCCCGGTCTGTGCCCGAAGCCACGGCAATGGCCTTGATGGTAATGTTCTCGCCCGGTGTACCCTGGATCGTCACCCGGCTGCCCGAAGCGCTGCTTCTGGTGGGAGTGGATCCGTCTGTGGTATAGAAAATATCCGCGCCGGATACGTCGGAATTCAGCTGAATCACATCGCCGTTCTTCACGGTGCTGCCTGTGGGCCGGTCTGCAAAGATACCGCCCTCGTAGCTGCTGATGCTGTAGCTGTAATATCCGGTCTCACTGTCGCTGTAACCGGTCTTTGTGGCATAAGCCTGAACCGTAATCACATCCCCGGCATTGCCGCTGATGATGACGCTGTTACCGATGAGTACCTTCTGGTTATCCGTTTTTTTCGGGTCGCTTCCGTCTGTGGTATAGTGAATGGTCGCTCCACTGTCCCCGGTGAGGGTTACTACCGTTCCGGCCGCCACCACCGAGCCTGACTCGATGGAGGCCTGCGGTGTGGAAAGCTTCTCAGATACCGTGTAGGCGAAGGTTACGACCTCGCTCTCCATCTTATCCTTGACCGCCAGAGCTTTGATCGTAGTATTCTTACTGATCACGAAGGGGTTCGTGCTGTCATATACATTGCTGGCCGTCGTCGGCGTACTGCCGTCTGTGGTGTAGTAAATCGCCGCGCCTTCCGTCGCCGTCTTCAGGGACACCTGGGTGTTCTCAGCCACTGCCCCGGCCGCCGGGGTGGCATAGGGTGCCGACACAGCGCTGGGGTACTGGAAAATCAGTCTGGATATATTACTGCTGGCCAGTCCCTCGCACCAGGCCACCGCCGTAATCGTAATCACGGAGCTGTCCGTAATGGGCGGTACCGTAATGCCCTGGGTGGCGTCGTATTTCAAGGTACTGGATCCGGTGGGCTTCAGCGTCGTCTCATCAAAGGCCGGCTCGCTGCCGTCCAGCGTGTAGAAAATCACAGCCCCTTCTGTGGCGGAGAACAGACGGATCTTGGAACCGATGGTCACCTCTGTCCGCTTGTCTGAGCTGGCAGCCGGAACCGAAGTAACCGGCTCTACCGCCGCCTGGGCTCCTACGCTGTAGGTAAACCGGGCCAGCTCGCTGTCCCGCTTGGTACGGGCCATTCCTGCCGCATACTCTTTGAATCTGCAGGCTACCGCTGTAATCGTGACGCTGCTTCCGTAGGAAGCAAAATCTGTGGAAATCTGAATGGGCGTCGTGATAAATTCCTTCGTCTCTGCTCCCAGCTCCACCTTTCCGTTTACAATGTTTACCACCGGCGCGCTGCCATTGGTCGTATAGAAAATTCGGCTGTTCGTCTCTCCGCAGATCAGATTCACCGTATCTCCTATCTGAACGGTAGCTCCGTTTGCCACGGACGCCACCGGCGTCGCTACCTGTTCCCGCAGGGAAAATCCGTAGCTGAACCGATCGGTGGTTCCGAATACCTTGCCTTCCACCACAGCCTGCGCATTAATCTCCAGATAATTATCCGTATAAATGGTCTCGTCTACAACAATACGCGTCTGCTTATTATAGAGAAGAGTGTCGGCGCCGCATTCATACCACAGGCCATTCAGCTTCAGATACAGCTTTCCGTTCAGAGACGCGGTTCCGTCGCTCAGCCGCTGCTCCAGCTCTGCAATATTGCTGTCGCCTGCAGCCAGCTTCGTAAAGGAAGGCTGTTTTCCGTCCGTAGTATAGAAAATAATTGCCTGGTTTTCCGCGGACTTCAACTCAATCAGCTCAATCTCATCGCCATAGTCCACACCGCCGGTAATTACCTGGCCCTTTACATAAGCCTTGGCTGTAACGCCTGCAGGCTTGTCCGTCAGATATTTCAGCTCATATCTCCTGGGCGGGCTGCTCAGATGAGTACTGTCCTCCGGGGTCTTTGCGCGGACATAGAGATATTTACTTCCTGCCAGCGCTACCGGACTGCCTGTCCAGCTTCCCCACATGACATCCGAAACCGTATCCAGCTTCCGATCCGTCAGGAGGTACTGGTATTCCAGGCCCGCTGCTGACACCGTACTCTTTATCTCCGTCAGTACTTCGTCCGGAGACACCGTATCCGTGCCTGCCGTTTTGCCGCTTTCCAGGGTCACTGTCGGAGCCTTCATGCTCTGAATCGTCCGTTCCTTTACCGCTGTTCCGCTGTAACCGTCAGCCATAGCCAGCGCATGGACCGTCAGTCCCGCTGCCAGTTCAGAGGCCTTCAGTTTCTCGCCGCCCGTACCCTTTACGGTTCCTTTTTCTCCACAGCGATACCACAGTCCGTTGGCCCGGATATAGCAGTGGTTTCCGTATTCGGTATAAGCGGCCGCCCTTCCGGCTGCCTGGGCATCCAGGGCTTTCCGAAGCGTGGTATCGTCCACGCGCTCCACGGAAATTTCACCGGCCAGGCTGTATACGATCACCGTATTGTTGACGGTAGAGGAAAGCTTCAGGGTTCCGGTGCCGTCCTCGTCTGTATCCTTTACTGTGATGTCCGGTTCTATCTCAAGCTTCAGGAACTCTGACTTCATGGGATTGCCGGTGTAGCTCAGGGCATATTCCCGGACCTCGCTCTCCACATAGACGCCGTCAAACTTCGTTCCCGTATTCCCGGAAGGTACCAGCTTCAGGTAAAGATACCCGTCTCCGGTCGGCAGATCCGCCGGAAGGGACGGAAGCTGCGTCCAGGAGGTAATGCTGTCCGTATCCATGATCTGGGTAGCGCTGAAGGCATATTCTACCTTTACCTTTTTTACTTCTGCTTCGTAATCTTCATAATAATCATGGGTGGAAGGATAGGGATTCGTCACCGTCACCGTCACAATCCGATCTCCCGGAATCAGTGCCGTGCTTCCTGCAGCGCTTCCGCTTTCCAGCAGAATGGCAGGAGGATTCAGCTTCTGATAGCGGTGTACCCGGTTGACGTTATCCACTGCGCAGCCGTCCGCCAGCACACAGGTGCGAAGCTCCGCATACTGCCGGTTGGTGCTGTAATCCAGAGCCACTGCCGTTTTGTCATAATAGCTTACATTTGCTCCGCACTCATACCAGAGGCCGTTGACACGCACATAGCTTTTTCCGGAATAGCTGAGGATTCCCTTGCTGTAACTCTCTTTCTCTACTTCTGCTTTCAGACTGGCAATCAGCGTACTTCCCTGCACCTTCGTAAAGACTGCGTCTGCGCCATCCGTTGTATAAAAAATCTGTCCGTCGCTCTGCGCCGTAGTGAAGCTTACGGAATCGTCCGAAAGCGCTGCCTTTGCCGGCGCTGCTGCCTTGTTCAGGTAGCTAATCCGGTACTCGGCCGCGTCGCTTGGAAGCCTGAGATTCGTATAGGTTCCCGATGTATACTGCGGCGTCATCCGCAGGTACAGATACTTCTTCCCTGCCAACGCCACTGCGCGTCCGTCCCAGGTGTTCCAGGAAATCTTGCTTTTGTCGGTGATCTGCTGATCGCTGACACAGTATTCATAGATTCCCGTAAGCCCCGTCTCCCCGGGCTTCATCTCTGTCAGCCGATCGTCTGCGGAGATCCCTGTGGTCTCTGCGGCGCTTAAGGACGTTCCGCTTTCCAGAACCGCCGTAGGATCCGCCGCCTTCAACGCTGTATTGGTCATACTGTAGCTGTGCTTTTTATAAACGGCCACATCATAATCCGCGCGGAAACTCACTCCTGTTTTATCATCGTAAAGATAGAAGTCCGCTTCCGTTACCGTCAGCATATCGATTCGTACAACCCGCTTTCCGTCCACATACAGGGGCAGCTTCACGCCGTCGTTGTACTGCTTATAGTTCTTTTCTGTCATATAGGCTTCGATATAGGCTCCGAAAGCCCGTCCATAGCCTGTATTCCTTCCTCCGTCCTTGTTGGTCATCAGCATCCTGTCGGATACCGTGTAATCCGGGAATTCCGCCCGGAACTTGCCCCGGACCGTATTCTCAAAATCCGAAAAGCTGTCCTTATTCGATGCTGCCTTATCTTCGGTAACCAGATTGTAATAGGTTCTTACTGCCTTCACGTAGAAGGCGTTCCTGGTACTCTCACCTGTTATCTGAGATCCGTCGCTCCTTTCTGCGCTCCAGGTCCATTTCCCGATATCCCAGGTATTCCCTTTAGAATTTCCCAGATTATACTGAACCCGAAAAGAAAGAGAAGCGTCTTCCAGATAATCGGCGCTGATTGTCTGGTTTTCATTTTCATTTTCTACTTTATAAGTCTTTGTAACGCTGTTTGTATACAGAGTTGCCTCTGTATCCTTTACACTTCCGGCGATCGGCTTTTCCATGCCTGTAATGGTCACCTTCGTAAGATCGCCGGACTGCGTCCCGTTTTTCAGTCCCTCAGACCATAACCCATCTTTGGCGCTGTAAGTGATCTCGCCGGCTGCCCTGGCCTCCAGAAGCTGTCCGCCCCACTGGACGTACAGCAGCACCGCTGCCAGAATCAGGCAGAGTGTCCCCGTGATTCCATACCGGAATCTGGCTGTCTTATGCAGTTTTCCAGAATCTAAATGTATCTTCTTCATCAGGCACACTCCTTCTGTCTGTTATGTTAGCACAGCTTTTTCAAAAGCTCATTACTCGTTCGGGTAGTCTTTTCTTTTTTTTCGCGCCAGATAGATGGTTCCCGCCAGCGCAACCACAAGGGCTGTGCCTCCCAGAAGCTGCAGCCAGGGAATCGTAAAGCTCCTTTTTTCCTCCAGCTTCAGCCCTACCAGCGCGTAATTGCTGAAATGCTTTACTTTTGCATAGGCTATCCCGTTTTCCCGCCAGGTGTCTGTCTTTGTAACCTTATTTTCTTCATTGATATATACAATCGTAACCGCAGCGTTCTGATACTTTGCCGGAATCGGAATTCCAATCTCCACTTCTCCCTCCGGCTGTACGATCTCTTCTCCCTGTACAAGCTTCATATCGTAGGACGCCAGAATCGCGTACTCCCGGCCAAAGATCTGCTGTACATTCTTCTGGGCCTCCGGCGCGTATTCCTGCTTTTCTGTCACCAGCTCCACATGCTTGGGGAAATTTTCTTCCGGACCGGATACCAGCGTCTGACAGTTTTTTTCCTTAAGCACCTTCCTGGAACCGGTATTCTCCGTCTCGTCGGTAATCCGGGCCAGGGCTGACGCATCCGTATCGTGCAGGGCTTCCTCTGCCAGACGCTCTTCCTCCGCTTTTTTCTGCTCCACGGCAGGAATGGTGTCCACCACATACTGGAAGGTCCCCACTTTAGACAGCTGCATGCTTTCCTCGTAGGCCACCGCTTTAATGGTTACGGTTCTTCGGACGGTAATTCCCTCGTCTGTATACCGGATCATACTCTCCAGATTATCCCTGGTGGGATCGGTTCCGTCTGTGGAATAATAGATCGCCGCTGACGGACTTGCGCTGGTCAGATAGACCACGGTTCCCGGCTCCAGCGTCGCTCCGGATTCCTCGGAAGCCTCCGGAGTGCCGGCCCTTCCCGCCGCGCCGTAATAAAAGGAGGCTGTCTCACTGACTTCTCCATCAGCCGCCACCGCAATGGCCTTCAGGGTCGTAGTCTTATTGATCAGAATGGGATCGCTGTACAGGTTCGAGCTCTTGGTGGGCGCGCTGCCATCTGTGGTATAGTAAATCTTCTCCGCGGAAGCCCGCAGCTCAACCCGGACTGCCACAGTCAGCTTGCCGCCTGCAGGAGTTGCCGTAGGCGCTGTGGGGCGCTCCTTAATCCGATAGATAAAGGTGCTGACCGTACCGGTCTGTCCGCCAATGGACGCCACCGCCTTTACGGTTACCGTGCTGCCCGCTTCTCCTGTAATCGTTACAACCGTACCTTTGCTTCCATGCTCCGCCGGGGAGGATCCGTCTGTCGTATAATAGATGTCTGCCCCGGTTACGTCTGTCATCAGGTTTACCTTGGATCCACCGGATACCTCTGTGCCGCTGGCCACATCGGCTGTGACCCCTGCGGCGCTCTTACTGATCTGATAGGTAAAGGTCACGGTCTCGCTGGAGGATTTGTTCTCCATCTTTGCATAGGCCCGCACGGTAACCTGGGATCCCGGTGTTCCGTCCAGTATCACCTCTGTGCCGCTGGCCACTGCCGCATTGCCTGCCGCAGCCGGATCGCTGCCGTCGGTCGTATAGTAAATCGCCGCGCCGCTCTCCGCCGACAGGGTAAGCCTGGTTCCTCTGGAAACCATAGCTCCGCTTTCAATGGACGCCGTCGGCGTTCCCAGCTGGCTGTTGGCTGTATAAGTCAGCGTTACAACCTCGCTCTTTACACTGTTTTTCACCGCAATCGCCTTGACGATAACCTTTCCCTTTACCTCGATGGGCTGGGATTCGTCAAAGACTGAGCTGGACACGGTCGGATCCGCAGGCGTACTTCCGTCTGTACTCATGGTGTAGTGAATCACCGCTCCTTCGGTCCGGTTCTTCAGAAGAATCTTCGTTCCAATCTCCACACTGCCCGACGGGATATTTCCGTAAGGACTCTGCACCGTCTCCGGATATGCGTAGACAAAGACCGCCTCTTTACTGTTTTTATATTCCTCTGCCACGGACACGGCGCGAATGGTAAAATATCCCTCTCCGTCCGTCGGCATGGTAATGCCTTTTCCGGCGTCATACCGGAGCGTGCCTGTACCCACCTCCAGGGTGCCGTCCTCTTTCCAGGACACCTCCGGCGACGAGCCGTCCGCGGTATAATAGATCGACGCGCCTTTGGTGCTAGAGGACAATAGAATCTTATCTCCCGGCGCCACTGTCGTAGGACTGCTCTCTGTGGTAGAAGGCGTCGCCGTAGGAGTAAGCGCCTGCTTCTGATCCGCTACCCGGTATATAAAGCAGACGGTTTCACTGCTCTTCATGCCTTCCTTTACCGCCCGGACGCTCACGTAGAACTGGCTTCCATAATCGCCGTCCACCAGAATTCCCTTACTGCTGTCATACGCCAGGGTTCCGGTCGCCTCGTCCACGCCTTCCGACACCTCTCCATTTTTCAGGACATAATAAAGCTTTGCGTCCGACGTCTGGGAACGGAAGGAGATATAGGTTCCCTTTTCCACCACGGCGGTTTCCACATTCTGGCCATTGGGCAGACTCTGGGTTACCAGAGCCGCCTCCGGCGCTGCCACCTGTTCCGCCTGCTTCACCTTATAGCCATATACCGTCACTGTTCCCGGATCCAGATCCTCGCCCAGAACGGCCACGCCGATATACCGCATGACCGTATTGTCTGTGCTGTTGTGGAAGACCGGTCTGTTATCGCCCTGATACTGGGCTACCTCTGCCTTGTCCACGTGATACCAGCGCTCTCCGGCCTGATAATAGCCGTCTACGCCATCTTTATCTTTCAGCGCCGTGGTATCCCCGGTAATCCGTTCCACCGTAAAGGTGGCGTCATCCAGCCGATCCCCGGTCAGGAACAGAATCTTGGAACCGCTCTGTCCTCCCAGCGTGATGGAGGTGCCCGACGGAATCTCCGTAGCGGAAGCATCGTCTGAGGAGGACGCAATCTCCACCGTCCGCGGCGACGCAGTGGGCGCTCCCTTCTGGGAGGCAAAATCATAATTGTACTCTGACACAGCGCCGTAGGAATGGCCGTTCGCTGACTTCATTCTCACATAGATATAGCAGGCTGCCCAGTTTTCCCCGTTTTCCAGCGTGATTCTGCCGCCATCATAATCCTTCCATTCCTCCGCTCCGATAGCCGCTATGGTCCGCGCCTTATCCGAAAGCAGATACTGAACCTTGGTCAGCGTTCCGGTTCCGGTTGCAGCAAAGGTCAGAAGATCTCCCTTCATCACCTTGCCGGAGGTATTCTCTTTTCCTCCTGCTGTTCCGTAATCATAGTAAATCACCGGCTTTGCAGAACTTCCTTTTTCAAGGCTCAGGGTTCCATAGGCGTACACGGTCGTGGGATAGTTTTCCTTTTCTATCCTGATATAGAGATAGTTTGTACCCTCCGTAGCCGGAAGCGGGATCTGGCTTCCACTGGCCAGGGGCTCCCATTCGCCGTTTACCTTATCCGCATCCTTTGTATATCGCAGTCCTCCTGTAGCCGTATCCTTCCAGGACGCGCTTTCTCCCAGCTCCTTATCGGACAGGAGATAGCTGTAGCTGCCGTCTGCGAGAAGATCCTCCAGCAGCAGGCTGCTGCCGGTCAGATGGCTGCTGCCCGGCTTAAAGTTCTCTGTCTGCGGACTGCCGTCCGCCGTATAATAATCGCTGCTCTTTACCGTCGGATAGGGCAGGACTTCCCTGTCCGCGCTGGTGAAAGGTTTTGTCCTCTCTATTTCCTCGTAAATCGTCTCATTCCCGCCGACAAGCGGAATCGCCTTTACCGTCGCCTTCGCGCCATCAAAATCCAGAATTGCTTTCTGTCCTGCCGCGTCGATGACCGCCCTTTTCCAGTCCTCCGCGTTCGGGTTCCCTGTGGTATTATAAATCAGCTTCAGATCCGATAAATCGATTCCGGCTGGGGACTGAAGCTTCAGCACAATGTGATCCACCAGGCTTCCTCCCGCCTCGCGTTCCACAGACCAGGAAGCCTCGCCCTGATAAAAGACCGGCTTTGTATCCGAGGAAAGATACGGATACCGGGTCGTCAGCGCTGTCCCGTCCGCGGCCGTTTCCACATAATGGTAGTAGCCGTCTGTGGCATAGACAGACTGCCTCTGATAATAGCCGCTTTTTCCCAGCTCAATCGCGCCCTCCACGCCTGTGTTCTTTGCATAATAAGTCTCGTACTGGGCGTCTCCCAGGCTCTTTCTGCCCTTATAGACAATCTGCCAGGTAAGCGCGCGGGAGGGATTCTTCTCTGCCATCACGCTTATCTTTTCATTCTTGGGAGTTCCATAGGTGAAACTGTTTTCCGCATAGACCAGCCAGCCCAGATCAAACAGGCTTTCCTGACTGTTTTTCGCCGTATAACGGGTAAAGCTCTTCCAATTTTGCCACATTGTATCCGGTTTCGCGCTCATTCCCAGCTTTACTTCTTTAACATTTACAGTTGTTCCCAGTTCGCTTTTATCGTTTACCGTTGTTACAATCACCCGATCCAGCCTTACGTTTCCTGCCCCGGATACCAGTCCGGAATGCACGGTTCTCGATCCTGTCGCCTCCGGAACCGTCAGCGAGCTGTTCATATAGAGATCCGTAATGCTTCCGCTGACGCTGCCGCCGACTCCGCCCAGCGTCATCTCCGTCTGATTTCCCGCGCTGTCAAGAATTCCCCGCAGATTCAGAGACAGGCGGCTTTCTGTGATACTTCCTGCGCTCTGTCCGGCCAGTGCCCCTGCAGTCAGATTCTGGGCTGTATAGATCGGATTGCTTTCCGTTACATTTTTGATCACGGAGTTGCCGCTTGCCACCACTTCCTTGTCATAGGCGTAGGTTACGATAGACGTCGTGCGGATCTCTGTCGCTCGGATATCCAGCGCTTCCTCATAGGAACTTGTAAGAGTGCTACTCCAAGTTACTGTTTTTTCCAGTTTAACCTTGCCGCCGGCTGCTATGAGATTACTTGTATAACTCTTATTTTTTAAAGAGCCTGCATTGATGGTATAAGCTCCTGTGGCCCAGTTGCTACCTGCGCTTATCGTCCAGTCTTTTTCTGTTAATGTGGCCGGATCGATATACAGAACGTTGCTTCCCGTATTTTCCAGGGTCAGATGGTAGGTGACGCTTCCCTCTTTCTTTATGTAGGAATTATCCGCAGACAGCGTGGCCTTCAAGGCTCCCTTTGTCTGGCTGCCGGGAGCCGCGCTGCCGCTTCCGATAATTTCGGTACGGACGTCGGCCTGAGCGGCGCATTCCATAGAACCGGAAAGCTCACGATAGGCAGTAAAGGATATTTCCAGCGGATCCAAAGAGCTGTAGGGTGCCGCTCTGTAACAGAAGTACGCTGTCGTTCCTGCAGATAGATCATAGGAAGTCCCTGCCGCCGACGCTACTGCCGACGCTGCTGCCTCCGCCGTCATTCCCCAGCCTCCGGCTTCCGATGACGTCAGTCTAAAGGGCATTCCGGTTCCTGGAGTCAGCTCTACTTTATAAACCACCGCAAGGCTTCCGTCTGCCTGTACAGCCTCCAGACCGGGCGCGCTCACTTTTATCCCGAGCTGCCGTTCCGCTATGGTCGTATTTGTCTTACTCTGTTCCTTTTTTACACTCTGAAACAGAGCTGTGGTCTCCGTGGTCGGCTGGCAGACATATTTTTTTTCTCCGTTGCTTCCCACGGTATACACGCTGAAGATGGCCCCATGGGTGGGAGCCGTACTGCCATTCACCGGATAGGACACGGTAATGGTTTTCTCTCCTGTCCCGGAAACCTGCTGCTTGGTATCTGTTCCAAGTCCTTCCACGATGTGGCCGCCCCAGTCGCTGCTTGGGGTCGCTGTCTCCACCCAGGTTGTTCCGTCCGCGGGCGCCTGTATCGTCAGCTTATATGTCAGTTTTGCAGAAGCAGAAGCAGAATCCGTAAGCTTCGGCACCGAGATGGTGAATTTTAGAGTTCCCGCCGAAACTGCCGGGGAGACTGCCTCTGCCGGGGCTTCTTCGGACAGCTGGGACTCTCCGCCCTCCCCCGGTGCGGGAGTTGGCGTCACGGTCGCATCTGCCAGCGTTACCGAGCCCGTCGCTTTTTCTGTCTCAATCGCCTGTCCGGAAGCTGTCGCCGAGGCCGAGAACTCTGCCGTAACCGTTGTTTTTTTATTTCCTGTTTTTTCCAGTGTCAGTGTCCTGCTTTCCCCCTTTGGAAGCGCTGCAAAGGTGACGGTCTGGGATCCTGTCGTTCCTCCATCTGCATTTGTCACAGTCGTCCTATAAGGAAGCTTCAGACTCACATTGGAAAGTGTCTCTGTATGATGATTTGTTATTATTACTGTAAAAACTGCCGTAGTTTCCGACGCTTCCTTCTGCTCTGCGCTAACCGTTAGCTTCAGCGCCCCTTCTGCCACTGCCGGGTTCTCTACCTCAGCTCCTGTCTTACTCGTTCCATCTGCCAGGACGGTCTTTGCCGTAACCTCTGCCGTAACCTTCTGGGACGGCGTTCCCGTATGCACTGCCGCCTGGAAGGTGAGATCTTTCTGTGTCTCTGCGCTGTGTGTTCCATGATAGGTATAGGTCACTGTCTTCGGATTCGTACTGTCTCCTATGCTGCTTATGGTAACCGTCTGCAGACTGTTTCCGTTTGCGCCGCCTCTCCAGTCTCCGGCCTCTCCGGCCGTCAGGGTTGCTTTATCAATCTCTGCGCCCGCTTCTACTGCCTGCAGGGTAACCGTACAGGTTATGGTATAGCTGCCGTCATCACCGTATACAACCTGATCGGGCGCGGACACTGTCATGGAAAGAAGCTCGCCCACCTTCGTATTATACGCCGTATCTGTGGTCGTTTTCTGTACCGGAAGCGTCACAGCAACCTTCGCTTCTTCCAGTTCTGTGGCCTCTGTTTTCTTGGCTTCTCCTACCTTGTAATAATAATAATGCGGTGTGACATTATTTTCTGATATCTGTTCCGCATGGTCCGCGCCTTTCTGACGGACGGTCATTTCCTCGCCGTCCAGAAGGATCTGGTCCAGCCGGCCCTTATCCGTCAGAGTACCGCAAATCACGCCAAAATAATCTGTGGCGGAGGCAGCCGTAGGGGTATAGGTCGTGACGCTGCTATCCAGGGCGTCGCTCTGGTAACGTTTGTATTCATTGGCGCCCGGGGTTTTCTCCGCTACCTCTTGATCCCCAACAAGCCATACGGTCGTATAATTATCAATGCTGCGATAGGCGTCCAGCTCCTCCGTTTCTTCGCTTATTTCGCTGACGATTTTGTCTTTTTCTATCGTAAGTCCCCGATCCGCACTGGTCTGCTGCTTCTGGGGACTTCCTGCTGTCATTCCCGCATAAGAGGTTCTGGTGTAGGAAGCATCCGTATCCTTCACGTCCACAACCAGCTTCTTTACGGTTCCCGATACCGTTCCGAACAGGGCTCCCTGGGATACGGAATCTGAATTTTTTTTCGTATCGTCTTTCCTTTCATCCGCCGTGCCGGTTCCGGTGCTGTCGCTGATCTGCAGCTTCTCCACCGTCACCACATGCCCGTTGCCGTCAAAAGTACCCTCAAAGGTACCTGTAGCCGCCGCTGTGATTTCTACAGCTAGATCTTTTTCCAGGCGGAAGGTCAACCCTTTTGTCCCCTGCGTGGCATTTCCAAGAGCCCGTAATTCTTCTGCTTTCTTTATCAGATAAATTTTTTCGTTATTCTCGTTTTCATACTCGAAGTCCAGCTTCCCTGCCGCTCCCAGATTGAGCTCTTCCGCCCGGGCTCCGACTCCCAGACTCAGGGCCAGCACCAGGGCTGCCCCCGCCAGGCAGACCGCGCCGCCCGCCAGGTAGCCCTTCCTTCCGTTTTTCCCATGTTGTTTCAACCATTCTTTTATTTTCATCTGCATCCGCCTCCGAAAATCGTTCTATCTGAAAGCATCCAGCAGCTCCCTCTGGGAAGCGCTGAAATTTTTGCCCTGCTTTTCGTATTCATTCCTGATGCTGTCCATCAGGTGCCGCATCTGTACCTCCGTGCCTTCCGCAGCCGCCAGAAGTGCTCCGTGAAGCGCCGCGTTCTTGATGGAAGCGCCGGACAGCTCAAAGGCCCGGGCCAGCAGCGCCGGATCCAGATCCTCGCCAAGCGGCGTCTCCTCCGGGAAGATACTCTCCCAGAGCTCCTGCCGCAGCCCTTCGTCCGGCAGTGGAAAATGCACCATATAAGAAATCCTGCGCCGGAACGCGTCGTCGAAGTTCTGCAGCAGGTTGGTGGCCAGAATGCAGACGCCGCCGTACTGCTCGATCCGCTGGAGCAGGTAGGCTGTCTCCGCGTTGGAATAGCGATCCTGGGCGTCCGACACGTCGCTTCTTCTGGTGAAAATAGCGTCCGCCTCGTCGAACAGCAGGATACACTCGCTCCGCTCCGCTTCGTCGAAGATCTGACCGATATTTTTCTGGGTTTCCCCGATATATTTGCTGATCAGCTGAGACAGATCCACCCGGTACAGAGGAAGTCCCAGCTCTGCGGCCAGTACCTGGGCCGCCATGGTTTTGCCGGTTCCCGGCGCGCCGTAAAACAGCACCGAGATCCCATTGCCGTAAGAAAATTTCTGTCCAAAGCCCCACTGCTCCAGAACGCGCCCCCGGGCGCTGATCATTCTGCAGATCTCCCTAAGCTTCCCATACTGGGCAGCCGGAAGCTTCAGCTCCGAAAAGCTCCGGTTGGCCGGAAGGAGCTGAAGCCGTCCGCCCTCCACAGGCGGCAGAAGCTTCCGGGCGTCCGTCGGGCCAAGCAGAAGCTCCGCCCGGAGACTGTAAAGATACTTAAGATACGCGCCGGTGGGCAGCTGCCGTCCGGTCAGTGTTTCCTCCGTCATACCCTCCGGGAGCCGGCCAAGGCAGCCCCCCAGCACCTCCCGGGCCATCTGAAGCTTCCCGCTCCGGTCGGGCTTTTCCAGGAACCGCGTGATCACTCCGGCTCTTCCGTCTTCCCGAAGCGTCCGGCTGCTCTCCCGAATCAGTCCATAAAAGGAAAATTTTTCCTCCGTCCAGGTGAGAAGCCGTCCACGCTCCTCTTTTCCCAGACGGATGCAGAAAAACGCATTGTACAGGCGGGCGCAGAGCACGCAGGCGTTCTGTTCCTCCGCCGTGGCCCGGAAGCAGTCTCCCTCGGCCAGGAGTAAGGTCAGCCCCTGCCGGAGCGCAATCCGCTCCATGGCAAATTCCCGGCCGCTGCCAGACTCGCCCGCCAGACAGAGGCAGAAAGGCTCCTGCAGGTCGGCCAGCCGGAAGATGGCGTCGCTCTCCTGAAGAAGGGCATCCAGCCCGTAAGCGGTCTCCTCCTCCGGGAGCCGCAGGCTCAAGCCCTCGGGAAGCTCCGGGATCTCGCCCTCCAGCCACCCGGTCAGCACCGGCGACAGACGTATCCCCTCCTCCCGCTGCACATACCAGATGGAAAGTCCGTTCTCCATCCCAACCGCAAGCTCCTCCTGGAGCTGCAGAAATTCCTTTTCCGACAGGGTCTCCTTCCGGCTTCCCAGACCCCAGAGCACCGCGATCAGCTGTTCCTCTTCTCCGCTCCAGTTAAGGCGCGCCGCCGCCTCTGCCCAGGGGAAAAAGCTGTCCGTATCCTCCGCTTCCCTGCGTGCCGTCCGGATCGCCTTCGAAAGATCCTCTGCCTTTTCCGCCCCCCGGCTCCTTGCATATTCTCTGCCTGCGTTTTTCAGGCGCTGATTCAGCATCTGTGTATATCTCATCCGTTCTCCCGTCTGCTCTTCATCTCATCGTTGGCTTTTCTCAGGGCTCCAAGGGCTATATCGTAGCCGGTGCCCATCTCCAGAATGGCGTCGGCCACCAGCCCCTCGTCAAAAGGCTCCTCCGGCATGCCGGACACCATGATGCGGTACTGGACGCCCTCGGTCTCCTGGCCGTCCACCGGCCCCAGGAAGAAGCAGCCCAGCCGTACCCTGCGGTTCAGCTCATTGAGCATGCTTAAGATCTCTACCCTGTTAAGCTCCGATACATCCTCCTCTATCTGGCTGTAAAACATCAGATAATGGGACAGGCGCTCTTCCTCCTCGTCCAGCTCCACCAGATAACCCACCGCCAGATGAAGCTCTTCCTCTGTCAGCTCATGATCCTCCGGAAATTCTTCCGCTGTGGGCAGGGATACCAGAAGTACCGTATCGTCAAAGAGCTTTCCCTTGTCGGCTACCTCTGCCGCAATCTCTGCCTGCGCAAGAAATTCCCTGATCCGTTCAAATTCTGTCCTTTTTTTCTCCTGTGTCAGCATACTGCCCCTCCTAATCCGGCTGTCCGAACGCGGACGCGATATTTTGCTTCAGCTCTGTCCGATCCTTGCTTCCAATCAGCTCTGTCATCGTGGCGTCCAGGCCGCTCCGCAGGATTCCATGCAGATGATCCACATTTTTTCCCTGTCTGGCCAGCTGATGGGCCTCCACCTGATCGAGACCTCTGTCGTCCTTGAAGCCTCCGGCTGTGGCGTCCCATACGGCCGAGGTTCCCACCTCATGCATCCGCTCAATCAGGGAGATTGCCATATCCTCCCGGGTGGTCGCCTTGTTGTCCGACGTTCCGGCCATATACCGGATACTTTTATAGATGAGAGAACCGCCGCCCCGGGCCAGCTCATAGCTTCCCTCCGCGATTCCGGTGGCCATGCCCGCCGTATAGAGCCCGGCTCCCGCCATAACTCCTACGCCGGTGGCTGAGGCGATCTCTCCTGCCAGCTTCAGGCCGTTGGCTACCACATTGGTGCCGCCTGTAATAACGCTTTCCACATTGTGGAGCAGCGCCTTTCTCATCTTCTTTTCTGCCTTATCCGCTTCCCGGTACTGCTCCATGGTCTCCATGGCCTCCAGCTCCCGCTTCTGGGTCTTCAGACGGATCCGCTCCTCTGGGGAAATGCTTCCCTGACCGTGGATCTTCTCGTCCAGTGCCTGAATTCTCGCGCCTACGCCATACTGGGCCTCCCGGTAAATGGTATCGTTGCGGGAACGTAAGGAAGCCGCCTTTACGATGCGGATCTTACCGCCCACGCTGTCGTCGCCCTGATTTTCTTTGGCAATTTTTCCCAACAGATTCCGGCGCTGCTTATCGATGGCGCTGGACTTATTTCTTACGGTGTAAGCCTGGGCTGCGGTCGTATCCCCGCTCTTCTCGTATTTCGTTTTCTTATCCACCATGTTCTGGTAAAGCATTTTACAGCGCTTTCGCATATTGTGGTGGAAGATGGAATTGGCCACCACATCGGTCACGTCCGCCAGCACAGCGGCTGAGTTGCTTACGATACCCAGAATGGAATTGTAGAAAGGAATCATTTTCGTGGCGGGACCAAAGACCGTTCCAAAGCCGTTGATGATCTCTACGATGTCATGTAACAGCCCCCGGACCACCTGGAAGCGTTCCTGCTTGTCCAGCGTAATCTCCGTTTTATTATCTTTTTCATTTTTGATCGCGCCTACGATGGTAATTCCCGTTTTTACACACTTGAGTATCGTAGATACGCCGCTGAATACGGCTCCGGTGATCCCGGCTCCTCCGGTATCCGCATCCGTCATGTCCTTCATGACCTTCTCCATCTCCTGGATATCGCTGGAATCACCGCCGACGCCGCTGGAACCGGCTCCCACATCCATCGTTCCCGTCAGCTTGTCGTATACGGTATTCAGACCGGTCTTCCAGTCGGAAAAAGCGTCCTTCACGGCTTCCCAGACTGCCCCCGGCAGATTCTTAAATTTATTTTTCGCAATCTTCCCTCTGGACTCCTTCAGCTTCTCTTCCTGATTCAGATCCGTCCCGGCGGCAGCCGCTTCTCCCTCCGGTTTGAATTTCCGACCGTCGGTCATAGTCTGCTCCTTACGGATCAGGGTCTCCAGAGGCGTCTTCCTCTCCTTGCGAATGGTTTCTTTATGGCCCTCCTGCTTCTCCGCCCTGCTGATCCGCTCGTCCGCCGCCTTCAGGGAAGCGTTCAGGGCGTCCGTCAGAATCTGGGCGTGGGGACTGTTGCCCATGCCCTGCACCAGCTGTTCCCGCATAGCCGCCAAATTCTGATATCCCTTTCGGTCTCCCGCGCCCTGCATCCGCTCCAGCATCTGGATATAATTTCTCGTATATCCCATAGACTGCTGCGCCTGGGCCTCCTGCTGCCGCTTTTTCTCTTCCTCCGCCGCCTGTCTGGCCTGACCTGCCGCCAGCCGGGCCGCTTCCTTTTTCGCCGTCTTTTTCGCTTTCCGTTCCTGATACCAGTCGCCTAATCCCATACTCTATACCTCCTCCATCAGATAATAATAGCCTCCGAAATCACTGGCCAGCAGCGTCTTTCCTGTCTTGGCCATCTCCCTTTTTACGCCGGTCAGCACATGGCGCATTCCCACCGGCACGCCCTCGCCGGCTGCCAGGAAAGCCGCGGCCACCGCCACATTTTTAATCTGGCTGCCGGAAAATTTGAATTCCTCCGCCAGATATCCGTAGTCCAGATCCTCCCGGGGCGTATCCGCCGGAAATACCCGTTCCCAGATTTCCCTTCTTCTCGGTACGTCCGTAAAGGGAAATTCAATAATAAACTTAAATCTCCGCAGGAATGCATTGTCGAAATTCTGCAGGAAGTTCGTGGCCAGAATGATAATGCCCTCGTACTCCTCTATTTTCTGCAGCAGGTAGGCGGTTCCTGCATTGGCGTATTTGTCGTTGGAGTCCTTCTGATCCGTCCGCTTGCCAAACAGTACGTCTGCCTCGTCGAAAAACAGAATGCTCTGGCTCTTTTTTGCCTGCTCGAAAACATTGCCCAGCTTTTTCTCCGATTCACCCACATATTTGGACATGACCCCGGCCATATCCACCTTGTAAAGCTCCATGGCCAGCTCCCCGGCGATGACCTGGGCTCCCATGGTCTTGCCGGTTCCAGGCGGCCCGTAGAAAATCATAGACACGCCTCTTCCATAGGCCAGCTTCTGTTCAAAGCCCCAGCGATGATACACCTGATGATGAAGCCGCACCTGATCGCAGGCGTCCCGAAGCAGCTTTTTCTGGGGATCCGGCAGCACCAGATCCTCCCAGCGGTAATGCACCGGAATCCGCACCGCGTCCTTCCCCAGCTTATGCTCCAGCTGAGCCCGGCAGGCCTCCAGCAGATACCGCTCATCTGGCCCGCTCTGCTCCAGCAGCAGCCGATCCTCGTATTCCTGCACGCTCTGCCGGATATGTCCGGCCGGAAGCCGGTACTTATCCGCCAGATACTCCAGATTGAGACCCTCCGGGAAAAGTTCTTCCCCCAGGAACCGCTTCCAGAGCAGGATCCGCTCCTCCGTGGTATTTTCCGGAATCCGGACCTTTCGAATCAACCGTTCACAGCGAATCTTCCGATCCCACTCGCTTCCTCCGGTCAGGAACAGCACGCCCTGCCAGGTGCGAAGTCCCCAGAGGATCTGTTCCACCCGCTCCCAGGATACCCGCCCGGTCTCCGGATCTCCCTCCAGATCGCAGACGCACAGGGCGCTGCCGCCCTGGAGAATGGCTTCCCGCATAATCCGCCGGAGCATTTTCTGAAGGCTCTCTCCCTCCTCCGGCAGCTTTCCGCTGTCCACATAGAGAATGGGCAAGCCCTTCCGCCTGCAGAGAGCTCCGGCCTGAAGCTTCTTGCCGGAACCATTTTCCCCTTCCAGGTAAAAGCTGCGGGCCCCGCTGTCGTAGAGAGCCTCCAGCCCGTCCGTCAGCTTCTTCTGAATCAGCGGCTCCCGCATGTCCTCCTCCCCGCCGGTTCTTACGATACCGCCCAGGGCCGGATCCTCCTGCTCAAAATTCTGAAGGTAGCTCAGAATCCGGAAATCCAGCTTCAAGCGGAATTCCTGAAAGCCCTCCGGGACAGGAATTCCCCCTCCCAGGCTCGTGTCCTCCATTCCCTCAAAGAGAAGTCCCAGTTTTTCCCAGTCCTGCAGACATTCCTGGTACAGGAACCGCTGCTCCTCCTCCTTCTCCGTATACAGCCGGAGACACAGGCTTAAGCTCGGTACCCGGACGCCGTTCTGCTCGTTCAGGTATCCGATTGCCAGTCCCAGTCCGTGATCCAGCTCGCAGGCCAGGGAGAGGGCCGTCAGAAAGCCTTCGAACTCTGTCAGCTTCAGCGCATGGAACAGATATTCCATCACAATCATGCCGCCGCTGCGCATAGTCTCCCGGCCCCGCTCCCGGATGTCCGCAAGCGCTGCGCGCAAAAGCTCCGGGTCGTAGTTTTCCTCCCCGGCAGACGCCGGAAGCTCTGGCTTCAGCTCCTGCAGGAGCTCTGCCCGGGTAATCAGCACGCCGCCGTTCTTCCGGAGCATTCCGTTCTCTGAAGCTTTCACATGGGTCAGCGCATAGGAAGCCAATAGCTCTCTGGCCCACCCGGTCAGCGCCTGATAGTATTCCTGCTCATTTTGGAATATCCCTGTCCTTATCCCGCTCATTCGTCCTCATCCTCCGGGCGTTCTGCGTCGCCCTCAGTCTCTGCCTGTACTTCGCCAAGCGTCTTTTTCCGCTCCCGGTAATAGCTTTCGATATCCTTTTTCTGGAAATCATACGCGTAATTCATTTTCCGGAGAAAGGTCCGGGCAGACGCATCCTTCTTTATCAGAATGGCCTCCAGAAGATTTTTCTCGTACATACCCCGGGTATCTTCCCTCCGAAGCTCTCTGATCTCCTGTTCCCGTTCCTGAAGTTTTTCCCTGTCTTCCTCTGCCGCCTGACGCCCGGATTCCAGACGAAGCTGCCGTATCTGCTTTTCCAGCTCTTTTTTCCTGCTTTTTCTCTTTTCCAGCGCCTTCTTTTCTTCCTCTTTCACGAAGAAGGGCAGGGTCTTCTGTAAGCTTTCCATATTCTCCCGTCCCAGGTAGGAAGCGACGGAGCGCCTGGTCCAAGGCTTATTCTCGCGCTTTTCGATAAGAACGGAAGCACCCTCCCAGTAACGGGACACGTAGGCCCGGTTTTCATTATTTCCCTTTAAAAGGGTCTTCTGCTGATATTCCTTCAGTTCCTTCTGATAGCGGCTCGCCACCGTATCATAGCGGGATGTCTTCAAATTGGCAAACAGGAATACCCTCTCCCGGTTGGGATTGTAGCCCAGCTGCAGTCTGCCGAAGAGATTCTCCTGCTTCATCAGCCGGTCGCAGCCCAGCATCTGCCCTTGCATCCGGCTCTGATAGTAGCCCTCAATTTTTTTATGCTCACCAAAATACTCCGTCTGCACATGGCTGGCCGCCGTCAGCCGATCCATGGTCTCACGGAAATGCTCCAGCTGCTTTTCCGCCCGTTCCGCCTCTTGCTTCATTCTCTCACCTCCGGACAAACTATGACTACTCTATCATAAATTTTCCCATAAAAAAGCAGGAAGCGCACTGCCCAAACGGGTAGTCCTTCCTGCTTTTCTATTTATGTAATAGGAAATTCCTCTGGAATCCCCTATTACATAAAAAACCTCCGGGGGATCGCACTGCGGCGGAGAGGTAGTATGTCGTTTACGCGACCCGCCGCAGGCGGAGAATCCTGCTTCGCAGGATTCTTTCCTATATCAGATGATACTCCGTAATCAGATTCAGCGCCTGACTCCGGTTTTTTGCCCCCAGCTTCTGATAGATATTTTTCAGGTGATACTTGACTGTATTTTCCGACACGCACAGGGTCCTTGCAATCTCCGCATTCTTCTCGCCCCGGGCCAGAAGCTTCAGCACGTCGTTCTCATAGCTGGTGAAATTTTCCACCTTCAGGCTCTTCTTCTGTCTCAGATAGCCGGGATAAATCAGCATCTGGGCTCGGGCCGCCTTCAAAATCTCCTGGATATACGGATCCTTTCGCTCCTTCTCCCCGTACAGGGCGTTCAGAAGCTCGTAGACCGCCTCCCCTTCGTCCGCGAATACCCGGATGGTAGCTCCGACCGGTCTCCACCGCCTCTGTAAGGCTCTCCTGCCAGCCCTCTCTCTGCTGCCGGAATGCCTGTACCGCTTCCAGAATCCGTACCTGGATTCCCAGATAGGTCATCTGGTAACTGTCCGCAAAATCCCGCAGGGTCAGTAAAATCAACTCTGCCGGAACATACTGCTCCAGCCACAGATACACTCTGGCCTTCATCAGATACTGATAATACTCTACGCTTAGAAAACGTCCCCGTTCGTCCGGCGCTTCCTTTTTCAGCCAGCCCAGAATCCGTTTCTCATCATTTTTCAGCAGATGATACCAGATCCGGTGAGCCAACAGATTGCCATTCCAGTAGCAATCCGTCTCCTCTTCCTCCTCCAGCCGGTGAAGCAGAAAGGCTTCCGCACCGTCGGCTTGATTCCGGACTACCATCAGATCTGCCACCTTCAGGTTGCACAGCTTCTGCATCCGGAGATTTTTTTCCTGCACAGCCATACGGAAGGTCCTGGTAAAACGGTTCAGGGCTTCGTCCAGCTGGTTTCGCTCATAGAAGACCTCCCCCAGAAGAAATTCCGCCATAGACGCGTACTCTTCTCCTGCCAGCCGTCGAATCTCTTCCTCGTAGGGATTCTTCTCCCGCTTCCCAGCCCAGCGGAAAAACGCGCTGTAATCCTTATCACCGTGAAGCAGGGAAATGTTGCCCGGAATCTGCAACATCCGCCAGATCTCTCCGGTAGACGTATCTGCTTCCTCCACATGCTGCCAGATCTCCGAAAGCAGCTCCGGCGTCATGCTGCCTGTTCCTATCATCTTCAGGATCAGAAGCAGTGAGCCGGTATCCTTTTTCTCTCTCCGCTCCAGAAGCTTCCGGTATCTCTCATAGCCCTCCAGATTGCCGCCGATACATTCCAGCATGGCTCCTGCCATAATCAGACGCGGGTATTCCAACATATCCGGCAAAGGCTCGCTCAGACAGTAGTCCTCCAGAGAAAGGAAGGTCTCATAGCTGATGGGCCGGGACAAAATCCGATCCAGGAGCTCCGCCATCTTATCATGAAGCTTCAGAAGATCGGCGAAGCACAGGGCCGCCGTATAATCCTGCTTTTCCTCATAAAAATACATTGCCCTCTGATACAGTCTCTCCAGCTGCTCCGGAGTCGCGTATTTATGCATCATGCGGGCCAGGAACTGACGGAACAGCCTTACAAATCTCCATCGACCTCCTCCTAAGTCCTCCAGAATACTTCCTTTCTTCCGGAACCGCTGTACCAGAGCTCTGGCCTCATTTACCGATATATCCAGAATCGTCCACACCAGCTCCTCTGTCAGTTCTTCAAAGCAGGCCAGGCTTAAAAGGGCGTTCTGTTCCTCCACCTTCAGCGTCCGGAAAAACTTGATATCAATCCACCGGAATACGTCCTCCAGACACTGCTCTCTTTCCTGCCGTCCATAGCCGTGGACGCTGCCCCGCAGCGGTTCCTCCAGCATATAGATACACAGGGGCATATTGTCAAAATCCTTTTCTATATGAAGGTAGTCTTCCCGGTAAAGGCGGAAGCCCTTTTTCTCCAGATAAGCGCTTACCTCCCGGTTCTCCGGCCGGATATCGGGAACTCCGTATATCCGGAGACGTCCGGCCACCCGGAAGGGCATCAGTTCCTCCGGAAGCGGCGCTGTGGAGGTGAAAATCCATCGTTCCTCCCGGCCTCTTTCCCCAACCTTTGTCCAGAGCCGTTCCAGTCCGGGCTGTTCCAGCAGACGTTCCAGTCCCGGAACAATCCGCACTCCGCCCCTCGTGTCCGGTATCTGATCCAGATCAGTCACAATACAGGCGTCAAATTCCGGGTGGTGGGCCGCAAAATCCAGAACCAGCCTGTCCTTTTCCCAGCCTATAGGCGCATGAAAATAAAGAATGCCGTAATTTTTTAAATCCTCGCACATTCTCTGTTCCAGCTCCGGGTGTTCGATATGCAGTTCGTCTATTTCTGTTGTCTGCGTCTTTTTCATAGCTATATTATAACACAGGATTTTCATTTTAGGGTGTGCCGCGCATATTTCACTTTTTTTTATGAAAAAATAACTTGCTTCTTGTAGAATTTTGGGCTTTGGTGTATGATAAGAAGCGATTTTATATCCGACTTTGGTATGAGACAAGAGAGGAGTTCTATTATGAAGATTATCAAACAAGTTGGAATTATTTTCTCCATCTGCGCCCTCAGCGTATTGATCGAGCAATTTCTGCCCTTTGCCCTTCCGGCCAGCGTCATCGGTATGATTTTACTCTTTCTGCTTCTGCTGAGCGGCCTTCTGAAAATTGACCATATCCGGGAGAAATCAGACTTTCTGCTGGCCAATATGGCATTTTTCTTTATTCCGGCAGGCGTGAACGTCATCAATTATCTGGACATTCTGAGAGCCAACTGGCTTCCCCTGCTGCTGATTTGTGTACTGACTACCATCATTACTTTTGCGGCCACAGCCTACAGCGTGCGTTTCACCATGTATCTGCTTTCCCGCAGGAAGGGAGGCTGCCATGCGTGAATTATGGACTTCCCCTTACTTCGGCATTGCCGTAAGCGTCCTGGCCTTCTGGGCCGGGGAAAAGCTGCAGAAGAAGCTGAAATCGCCCTTCTGCAATCCGCTGCTCTTCGCTATCCTGGCTATCGTGCTTGTCCTGCTGGCCTTCGATATTCCTTATGAGAGCTACAACAACGGCGGCGCGGTCATCAATATGTTTCTGGCTCCGGCTACCGCCTGCCTGGCTGTATCCATCTACACCCGGATTCAGATTCTGAAGGAGAACGCCATTCCGATTCTGGTGGGCTGCACCGTAGGCTCCCTGTCCTCCATGGGCAGCGTCTATGTGCTCTGCCGGCTCTTTGGTCTGGACGAGGCCATGACTGCCTCCCTTCTGCCCAAATCCATCACCACGCCCATTGCGGTGGAGGTCTGCCAGAGCCACGGCGGTATCGTACCGGTGACCGTCATCGCTGTCATCTTCACCGGAATCCTGGGCAGCATCCTGGCTCCCTACCTGATCCGCATTTTCCGGGTGAAGAATCCCATTACCGCAGGTCTGGCCATCGGAGCCTGCAGCCATGCCGTCGGTACCTCCAAGGCCCTGGAGCTTGGAGAAACAGAGGGCGCCATGAGCGGACTGGCCATCGGCGTCTGCGGAATCATGACCGTTGTCTTTTCTATGGTGCTGTTATAATGTTGGACTAAAAAAAGAATCCCGCCTGGGATTCTTTTTTTATGGAATAGGAAATTCCGATAGAATTCCCTATTCCATAAAAGCAAGCAAAGCTTGCAAAGATGCACACTCGGCGCAGTAGTAGGTGGTTGCCAGGGCAACCGCGCCTCGGCGCAAGAATGTGCCGAGGGCACATTCTTTTTACAGAATATTCCGGAAATCATTGAACATCACCGCCAGCATCAAAGCCATCAGAAGCATCAGTCCCACAAAATGGACCATGCCCTCCTTCTCCGGATCGATCCGCTTGCCCCGGCGCAGTACTTCCAGCAGGAGAAATACCAGCCGTCCGCCGTCCAGAGCCGGAATCGGCAGCAGATTCATCACACCCAGGTTGGCTGACAGGAGAATCGAAATATTCAGCATATTCAGCCATACGTAAAAGCCGCCGTCCTCCCGGCTGGCCTCATAAGTATTTCCAATGGCATTCACGATACCCACCGGGCCTGAGATATCGTCGGCGCTGACCTGGCCGTGGAACATCATCGCCAGACTCTTCAGCGTGGTACTGATCCAGTATTTCACCTCATAAGCGCTGTAATATACCGTCTGGAAAACATTTCCTTTTGTCCGCACGCCGGAGCCCTGAAAGCCCAGGAGATACGTGCCATACTCGCTCATTTTCGGCTCCAGCGTCACCGCATGGCGCTCGCCATCCCGCTCATAAGTCACCGTAACCGTCTCACCCTGGTGCATCTGCACGTAGAGACTGACCTCCCGGTACACGTGGATATGGGTCTTATTCATCTGCACGATCCGGTCGCCGGGCTGCATACCGGCTTCCGCCGCCGGATAGCCTTCCATGACCTTCACCACGTCCGGCGCGTCGTAGCCGATACTCCCCACGATAAACAGCGCCATAAAAAAGGCCAGTATAAAGTTGAAAATGGGGCCTGCCGCCACCACGGAAATCCGGGTCCAAACGGATTTGCTACCAAAGGAATTCTCCTCGTCGCTCTCCCCGTCCTCTCCCACCATCATGCAGGAGCCTCCAAAGGGCAGGAGCTTCACGGAATAGCGGGTCTCTCCAATCTGCTTACTGAAGAGTCTGGGGCCCATTCCCAGAGAAAATTCCGTCACGCCGATGCCGCCCCGCTTGGCCAGCAGAAAATGGCCGAACTCATGGAACAGCACAATCAGGCTAAATATCAGAAGCGCAAGTATGATTTTCAACTTACCACCTGCTTTCGATAAATTCGTATACCGCCTGCTCCGTGTCCAGAATCTCCTCCACAGACGGATTTTCTTTTACCTTATGATGCTCCATACAGGTCTCGATAATCTCCGGGATCTGCAGGTACGCAATCTTCCGGTCCAGGAATTTGGCTACCGCCCGCTCGTTGGCCGCATTGTATACCGTGGGCATGGAGCCGCCCGCAGCCGCCGCGTCAAAGGCCAGTTTCAGACCCCTGAAGGTCTCCATATCCGGCTTTTCAAAAGTGATTTCCGTAAGCTTCCAGAAATCCAGCCGCTCGCCCGGCAGGAAGCGCCGCTCCGGATAATACAGGGCGTACTGAATCGGCAGCTTCATATCCGGTGTGCCCAGCTGCGCAATCACCGCGCCGTCCACGAATTCCACCATGGAATGAATGATACTCTTGGGCTGCACCACAATCTGGATATTCTCCGGTTCCACGCCGAACAGCCATTTTGCCTCCATCATCTCCAGTCCCTTGTTGACCAGGGTAGAGGAATCGATGGTGATTTTCCGGCCCATGGCCCAGTTCGGATGCTTCAGGGCATCCTCCACCTGGATATTCTTCAGATCCTCCAGCTTCTTTCCGCGGAAGGGTCCGCCGGAAGCAGTCAGCAGAATCTTCTTAAGCTGGCTGCGGTTTTCTCCGTGCAGGCACTGGAAAATAGCGCTGTGCTCGCTGTCCACCGGCAGAATCTGTACGCCGGTCTCCTTCGCCAGGGGGATGATGATGTGGCCTGCGGTCACCAGAGTCTCCTTGTTGGCCAGGGCGATGTCTTTTCCTGCTTTCATGGCCGCAATTGTAGGAACGATTCCTATCATTCCCACGATGGCCGTCACCACGATCTCCGCCTCCGGCAGTGTGCAGATCTCGATGAGTCCATCCATACCGGATACGACCTTCACGTCCAGATCCTTCACTGCATCCCGCAGTTCTTTTGCTTTTTCCTCGGTCCAGACTGCCACCAGACGGGGATGAAATTCCCGGATCTGTTCCTCCAGCTTCTTTACATTGCTTCCGGCTGCTAGAGATACGATCTCCAGATCGCCGTTATTTCTCGCTACTTCCAGGGTCTGGGTTCCTATGGATCCCGTAGAGCCCAAGATTGCTATCTTTTTCATTCTTTTCTCCTCATTGCCTTATGAACCTTTATCGTCTGAACATCAGAAGCGTCAGTACATAGATAATCGGCGCGGTAAAAATCACACTGTCGAACCGATCCAGAATACCGCCGTGTCCCGGAATCAGATGTCCGTAATCCTTGATATTGTGGTTACGCTTGATGGCAGACGCCGCCAGATCACCAATCTGGGACACTGCTCCGCCTGCCGCGCACAGAATCACGCAGCCCTGGATATCCAGGTCAAAAATCATGCCGTAGATGGCGCCCAGAAGCGCAGCGCCCACGATACCGCCGATACCGCCCTCCACGGACTTCTTCGGGCTTAACACCGGAGCCATCTTATGCTTTCCAAACAGAATCCCCACCGCGTAGGCGCAGGTATCGCAGCCCCAGGAGCAGATAAAAATCAGGAAATACACAATCGGCGTATCTCTTCCCTCAATGGAAATCATGCGGGTCTGATACAGGAAAGAAAGCATTACCGCCACATATACCAGCCCGAAAAAGGGCGCGGTAATCTCATCGGTCCTGAATTTGGGAAATGTAAACACATAGATGCCCATCAGCACCATCAGAAAGCCCACCAGAAGCAGCGGCCCCGCCATGTTGAAGGCATCTCCCAGATAGACGGTTCCGTAATAAAGCACCGCGAAAACCAGACCGAATACGCCCGGAAGCTTCTTCTCCAGTCCGAACACCTTCAGGAATTCCCAGTATCCAATCAGGGAAATCAAAAAGGTAAAGCCAAACAGCACCGGACCGCCCACGATACCTGTGGATATGATAATTGCCAGCAGCACAATGCCACTTATCAGTCTCGTCAGAAATGACTTCATCTTATTCCTCCCTCACGCCGCCGTAGCGTCTGTCACGCTTATTATATGCCAGAATCGCTTTTTCAAGCTCCTCTTTGGAAAAATCCGGCCAGTGAATATCTGTAAAATAAAACTCCGAATAAGCAAGCTGCCAGAGAAGATAATTGGACAGGCGCTGCTCGCCGCTGGTGCGGATCAGCAGATCCGGATCCGGAATGCCTGCGGTATCCAGATACTGTGCAAAGGTCTCCTCGCTGATATCCGCCGCGCTTAATTTTCCGGCGTCCCGGTCAGCCGCCATCTTCTTCATGGCCCGCACCATCTCGTCCCGGCTGCCGTAGTTGATGGCGATCTGGAAATTCAGACCGTCATTGTCCTTTGAGGCCTCTTCCAGCTCCGCCACGCTTTTCCGGATATCCTCTGCCAACGCGGTCTTGTCGCCGATGACCCGGACCCGCATATGATTTTTCTCCGCCGTTTTCAGGCAGTTCTTCATATAATTTCGCAGAAGCTTCATCAGAGCGTCCACCTCCTCCTGGGGCCGCTTCCAGTTCTCTGTGGAAAAGGCGTAAACTGTCAGGTATTTAATGCCCATATTCCAGGCCTCCCGGCAGATGGTTTCCACTGTTTTGGCGCCCTGGGCGTGTCCGTAATTCCGGGGCATTCCCTTTGCCTTTGCCCAGCGTCCGTTGCCATCCAGAATGATGGCCACATGCTGTGGGATCTTGATGTCTTTTTCCATATTTTTACTTCCTCCATGGTTCTCTCCAGACACTTACGCTTATCTGTCTGAATCGCACAATGGGACGGGCAGCACAAAGATACCACCCGTCCCCTCGTATTTTTTCCTCCAGACCTTATACGGTCATAATCTCCTTGGACTTCTCGTCCACAGCCTTGTCGATGTCCGCAATGTACTTATCGGTTATCTTCTGGGTCTTGGTTTCCAGATCCTTCATATCGTCCTCGGAAATCTCATTGGCCTTGTTCTGCTTCTTGAAGACCTCGTTGGCGTCACGGCGGATATTGCGGATGGCTACCTTGGCAGCCTCGCCCTTCTTCTTGATATCCTTTACCAGATCCTTTCTGCGCTCCTCGGTCAGCTCCGGGAATACCAGACGGATCACGGTACCGTCGTTGGACGGGGTAATACCCAGATCCGAAGTCAGAATCGCCTTCTCGATGGCCTTAATCAGGCTCTTCTCCCAGGGCTGAATCTGCAGCATTCTGGGCTCCGGTACGGAAATGTTGCCCACCTGCTGAATCGGTGTGGGAGTTCCGTAGTAATCTACCTTCAGCTTGTCCAGCACGTGCGGATTGGCGCGGCCTGCGCGGATCGCTGTAAACTCGCGAATCATCGCGTCATAAGACTTGGTCATTTTTTCCTCATATACTTTCAATCTCTCATCCATATTCAAATCCTCCGATTCATTTATTCCGACTATACGGTAATTCTGGTTCCGTTGAATTTCCCTCTTACGGTATCCACGATGCTGTTCTCGCCCTCCAGGCCAAATACCAGCATGGGCATCTTATTCTCCATGCACATGATGGAAGCGGTCAGATCCATGACAGCCAGACGCTTGTCTACCACCTCGGCAATGGAAATCTCATCGTACTTCTTCGCCTCCGGGTTCACCTTGGGATCGCTGTCATATACGCCGTCGATGGCCTTGGCCAGCAGGATCACGTCCGCCTCAATCTCAATGGCGCGAAGAGTGGTACCCGTATCTGTGGAGAAATAGGGGTGTCCGGTTCCGCCTGCGAAGAACGCCACGCCGCCTTCCTCCAGGAAAGCTACTGCCTCGTCCTTGGTAAACAGCTTTGCGAAGCCGCCGCATACGAAGGGTGTAAATACCTGCGTCTTCATTCCGATGGAACGGAAAATCTCTGAGGTATAGATACAGTTCATAACCGTAGCCAGCATACCGATCTGGTCTGCCTTGGTACGCTCCATATTTTCACTGGTACGGCCTCTCCAGAAGTTGCCGCCGCCGATGACGATACCCACCTGAATGCCGTCGTCCACCAGGGTCTTCACCTGCTTTGCCACGCCCAGAACGGTAGCCTCATCAAAGCCTGTGTGCTTCTCGCCCGCGAGAGCCTCACCGCTTAATTTCAATAATACTCGTTTCATGTTCGGATCTCCTTTTGGTCTGCAGTGCGCCCACTGCTCAATACTAGATTCAGTATAGCACACCTGTCCCCTCTATTTCAATCAAAATATCCATTTACCCCTTCGATCAGTCCGTCTGCCAGCCTGGATAAGGCCTCGTCGCTGTGATCCGAGCAGGCATTGCCAAGCTCCATATCCACGGAGGGAATGGTGCTGTAGGAGGTCTGGGTCAGATCAATGCTCATCTGTCCATTCTTGTAAATGGCTGCGCCCTGATTCTGAAGGCCTGCAATCAGAGCCGCCCCCAGCGCGTCGTGCTGCTGCCAGTGGGACGCCACCGGCTCCATACTTTTCAATGCGTCCGGCACGGAGATATAAAAGCAGCCCTTATCATAACTAAGGCCGTCCCCGTCCCAGTGGAGGGCGATATGGCAGTCAGCCACGTTATTGCAGATGACCGTCCGGGCCACATTGTCCAGCTGCACATCGTCGCCGTCTCGCAGCATCAGCACATCGTACCCCGCCGCCAGCAGCCTGTCCCGGAAAATCTGCGCCATTCTGAGGGTCACGCTCTTCTCCGGCGTGCCGTCCTGAAAGGTCATGCCGCCGGATACTGCTGCCGCCCTGGTGGCTCCCGCCCCTGTGCTGCCTCCCGTGGTCTTGGCTGAGCCGTCCGGATGGCAGAGGGTTTTGACACTGCTGCCTCCCGAGGTTCCATGGCCTGCGTTGACGCCAATGATGATATCCTTCCGGTTCTCTGCCGCCCGGTACAGAACCGCCGCGCCACTGTGAATGGCGGAGTGGTCGGCGTACTGCCAGGTATCGTCCAGGGAAATGAGCTGACCGTCCTCGTAATTTATCACAGAGGCATCGTCAGCTGGTTCACTGTTGTCTGCCGCATCTGTCGCTTCTGTATCTTCTTCCATAGAAGCTGTATCTGCCTTCTGAACGTCTCTTTCATCAGCCCCATCGACAGTCTCTCCTTCGGCCCCTGAATCGTCCGCCACATCCGCCTCCGACTCTTCTTCCTCCGCTACAGTCACACTCTCCTGCTGCGCCGCCTCGTCCGTCTTATCTTTGCCGCAGCCCCACAGGCTTACTGCCAGCAGACCCGCCAGAAGTCCCCGTACTATTTTCCGCTTCATCCCCGTCCTCCTATCGCTATACGCAAAAACACCGTTTATATCTGACGGCTTCTATTCTATCAGATACAAACGATGTTTTCTACTTTTTCAATATTTAAAATCGGAATTCGAAATCCGACCCGCCTTACTTTCCGCGCAGGACAAACGCCCTGCTGCATCCCTTCAACCGTACTTTTATGACTTATGCAAATGGATTTTCCGTCGGATAACGTACTCCTGCCGGCTGGTTATAACCGATTTCTTTTACATCTACGCCAATATATTTAAATACTTCATACAGCGCTTTTCCATAGTGACCGAACACTACCGCTCCGTGATGGGGGAAATTGCCCTCAATCAGTACATGGCGGTAGAAGCGCTTCATCTCCGGAATCGCGAAGATGCCGATTGCGCCAAAGGATCGGGTTGCCACCGGAAGGACCTCGCCGTTGGCCACATAAGCCCGGAGAATGTTGTCTGCGGTACTCTGCAGACGGAAGAAGGTAATATCGCCCGGAGCGATATCTCCCTCCAGGGTTCCCTGGGTAACCTCCTCCGGCAGACTTCTCGCCATAATCAGCTGATATTTCATCTGGCAGAAGGACAGCTTCTTGCTGCTGGTATTGCCGCAGTGGAAACCCATAAATACATCCGTGCTGCTGTAATCGTATTTGTCTTTGATATCTTCGTTATATAAATCATACGGCACTGTATTATTGATATCAAGTAATGTTACGATATCATCGCTTACACAAGTTCCGATGAACTCGCTTAAGCAGCCGTAGATATCCACCTCACAGGATACCGGGATTCCCCGTCCGGTCAGACGGCTGTTGACATAGCACGGAACGAATCCGAACTGGGTCTGGAACGCAGGCCAGCATTTTCCGGCAATGGCCACGTATTTGCGATATCCTCTGTGCTCCTCAATCCAGTCGAGCAGCGTCAGCTCATACTGGGCCAGCTTCGGCAGAATCTCCGGCTTCTTATTGCCGTCGCCCAGCTCCTTCGCCATATCTGCAGCCACTTCCGCGATACGCGGGTCTCCCTCATGCTTCTTAAACGCTTCAAAAAGATCCAGCTCTGAATTTTCTTCAATCTCCACGCCCAGATTATACAGTTGCTTAATCGGCGCGTTGCAGGCCAGAAAGTTCAGGGGGCGGGGTCCGAAGCTGATAATCTTCAAATCCGAAAGTCCGACGATGGCTCTCGCAATCGGAACAAACTCATGGATCATGTCCGCGCATTCCTCCGCAGTTCCCACCGGATATTCCGGAATATAGGCTTTGATATTTCTCAGCGCCAGATTATAGCTTGCGTTCAGCATACCACAGTACGCGTCTCCGCGTCCCTGAATCAGATTATCGCCGCTCTCTTCGGCTGCCGCCACGAACATTTTAGGACCATCAAAATGCTTCGCAAGCAGAGTCTCTGAAATCTCCGGTCCGAAGTTTCCAAGATATACCACCAACGCGTTACAGCCTGCAGCCTTTACATCCTCCAGCGCCTGCACCATGTGAATTTCACTCTCTACGATACAGACCGGACATTCATAGATATCCGCCTCGTCGTATTTTGCCTTATAAGCGTCCACCAGCGCCTTTCTCCGGTTTACGGAAAGAGACTCCGGGAAACAGTCGCGGCTGACCGCCACGATACCGATTTTTACCTTTGGAATGTTGTTCATCATTTACTACCTCCTGATATGTTTTATTTAACAGAAATATTTTTTCCTGTGAGTCCGATGTAAGCTTCTTCCTCCTGCTTTTATCTGATAAGTTCAAACAGCGGCTTGCACGCCGGATAGATCTGACGGAACTGCTGATATTTTGCCTCATACTTTTCCACAAGCTCCGGCTCCGGTTCTACGGTGCCGATTACCTTCACCAGCTTTTCCGCCGCTTCTTCCACATTTTTATATTCGCCGCAGGCCACGGCCGCCAGCATGGCTCCGCCAAGGGCCGGTCCTTCTTCGCTCTCAATCATATCCACCTTCAGGTTCAGGACGTTGGCCATAATTTTTCTCCAGAGCGGGCTCTTTGCTCCGCCGCCGCAAATCTTCGTTCTCTCAATATGGAGTCCCAGGGATCTGGCCACCTCCAGGGAGTCCCTCAGCGCAAACGCCACACCTTCCAGAACCGCCTGAGTCATATCAGTCCTGCTGGTGTCCATGGTCATGCCGATAAAGGTTCCCCTGGCGTTCGGATTATTATGCGGAGAACGCTCCCCCATCAGATAGGGCAGGAAAAACACATGATTCTCGCCAAGCTTTTCTATGTCCTTTTGCTCTGCCGCATAATCCCCGGTTCCGACAATCTCTTCCATCCACCATTTGTTGCAGGAGGCCGCGCTGAGCATGCAGCCCATCAGATGATAATGACCGTCCGCATGGGCGAACGCATGAAGGGCATTGTTGCGATCTACGCCGAATTTTTCAGAAGAAATGAAGATGGTTCCACTGGTTCCCAGGGAAATATTACATCTTCCATCCCCCACCGTCCCGGTTCCTACTGCCGCTGCCGCATTATCGCCTGCGCCCGCCACAATTCTCACTGTCTCCGGAATATCCAGCTCCTTCGCAATCTCCGGAAGCACATTGCCGACTGTCTCATAGGACTCATAGACCTTTGCCATCTGCTCTTCTGTTACCCCACAGATTTCCAACATTTCGGACGACCATTTTCTGTGCTTTACATCAAAAAGCAGCATTCCGGAAGCGTCGGATACATCGGTACAGTGTACTCCGGAAAGTCGGTAGGCAATGTAATCCTTCGGCAGCATGATTTTTCGGATCCGTGCGAAATTCTCCGGTTCTTTGTTTTTCACCCACAAAATTTTCGGAGCAGTAAAGCCGGTAAACGCGATATTCGCTGTATACCCGGAAAGCTTTTCCTTCCCAATTATCTGATTCAGGTAATCGCATTCTTCATAGGTCCGCCCGTCATTCCAGAGCAACGCAGGACGAATTACCTGATCCTGGTCATCCAGAATCACCAGTCCATGCATCTGTCCGCCAAAACTGATACCCGCCACCTGACTCCTGTCACATTCTGAAAGCAACTCCTTTAATCCATTCATCGTCTGCGCGAACCAATCCTCCGGCTTCTGCTCCGACCAGCCCGGGTTCGGAAAATAAATTGGGTATTCTCTGGACACGATTTTTTCAATCCGTCCTTTTCCATCCATCAGAAGCAGTTTTACTGCGGATGTACCGAGATCCACTCCCACATACAGCATCCCATGTCCTCCTTTTCTCTTTGCACGTTGCGTGCCCGTGCACGCTTTTTGTTTTTATATTACAATATCCGGAAGAGTTTTTCAACACTTTGCCGTCATTTTCCTCCCATCCCCTTATTTTTATTAATTTTGTATAGTTTCCAACCTGTATTCACCAATTTCAAGCACTTTTTTTGTGTATTTTTCTCTGATTTACACGTAGCACGCCGCGCAAAAAGTACACGTGCACGCAAATCAGCATTGACAGAAACGCTGCTTTCCTGTATTGTCAGTATAAAGTATTTTTTGGAGGCATTTCATGACTACTATCAAAGAGATTGCCGACTTGGCGGGCGTATCCCGCGGCACCGTCGATCGGGTATTGAATAACAGAGGCGCTGTCAATCCAAAGACAGCAGAGAAAGTTATGAAGATAGCCCAGGCGATGAATTACCGACCAAACCGGGTCGGACTTGCGCTGGCTACCCAGAAAAAGAAATATAAAATCGGCGTAATTCTGTTCAGCGAACATAACCCTTTTTTCGATGAGGTTATGGCCGGGGTGCAAAGCAAAACGGAAGAGCTGCAGGATTTTGGCTTTACCATCCTCACAAGGCGTGTGGAATTCGACCTGCACGCTCAGCTTGCCGCTATCGACAGCCTCATGGAAGCCGGCATCCACGGGCTGATGCTGGCACCCTACAATCACCCGCTCATCCAGCAGAAAATTGATGAACTGGCCGGGCAGCAGATCCCCGTTGTAACGGTCAATACCGATATCGAGGGTTCCCGTCGGATAGCTTATGTCGGCAGTGATTATTTCCGCGGCGGCTGCATAGCAGCCGGCCTCTTTCATCTGATGACAGCCGGAAATATCGAGCTTGGCATCATCACCGGCTCCTCAAACGTACTTTGCCACAGTGAACGAATCCGCGGGCTGTGCCATACGCTGGAGGCATCTTATCCGCGGATTCAGATAACCGATATTGCAGAAATTCATGACGATGAATTCGAAAGCTATGCACTCACAAGGGAGCTGCTTGATACGCATCCCAAAATTGATGCTCTCTTCTTTGCTGCTGCAGGCGTCTATGGCGGCTGCAAAGCAGTCATGGAATCCGGTCGGCATCCGAAAATCATCACCTTTGACGAAGTACCCACCACTCTGGAGATGCTGCACAAAGGCGTCATCTCTGCTACTATCAGCCAACAGCCCCATCGCCAGGGCTCCCGCTCCCTTGATCTGCTCTTTGAGTACATTACTTCCGGCACTCTCCCAGAACAGGAACTACATTATGTGGAGCATTCCATAAGGATTAAAGAAAATTTGTGAACCATTCTTATAATTTCAAAAGGCCACCGCAAAATCAGGAACTCTGACTTGCAGTGGCCTTTTTATTTCCACAGGCTTTTATTTCTTCCCATATTTTTTGCTGATTCCCACGACCACGCCGCTTAAGGCAAGGAGCGCCATGGCGTTCGGGATGACCATCAGTCCGTTGAAGAAATCGGCCAGCTCCCATACCAGGTCTACCTTCAAAGTGGAGCCCACGATAATGAAGGCCACGACGATGATGGAGTAGACCTTCATGGCCTTTTTACCGAACAGATACTGCACATTGATCTGTCCGAAGAAATGCCAGCTTAAGACCGTGGAGAAGGCGAAGAACAGAAGACAGATGGCTACGAAGATGTCGCCGAAGCTTCCGAAGCCTCTCATGAACGCTTCCTGGGTCAGGGCGATGCCGCCCTTGCCGGAATCCATGGCTCCTGTGGTCAGCACGGAGAATACCGTCAGGTTCAGTACGATAAAGGTATCGATGAATACGCTGATCATGGCGGTCAGTCCCTGCTCGTGGGGATTCTTCGCCGCTGCCCGCGCGTGGGCGTGGGGTGTGGAACCCATACCGGCCTCATTGGAGAAAAGTCCCCGGGCTACGCCATAACGGATGGCTTCCCGCACCGTGATACCTGCTGCGCCGCCGACCACTGCGGTCGGATTGAAGGCTCCTACGAAAATCATTTTGAACGCGTCCGGAAGAGCGGTGATGTTCATGCCAATCAGAATCAGGCTTCCCACGATATAGATTCCTGCCATAAACGGCACGATTCTCTCTACCACAGCCGCCAGTCTGGTGGTGCCGCCTACGAAGATGAACGCCGCAATTACAGCCAGAATGATGCCGATGGCTACCGGCGGGATATTGATATTCCGGGATTCAAAGACGCCGGAAAAGGCCGCGCCGATGGAATTGGACTGTACCATATTGCCCATAAAGCCCAGGGCCAGGATGATGAAAATGGCGAAAATCACAGCCAGCACCCGTCCGAAGGTTCCTTTAAATGCCTGGTGGATATAGTAAACCGGACCTCCGGTCACTTCTCCGTCTTTCTTGGTCTTATATTCCTGGGCCAGGGTTGCCTCGCCGTAGATGGTAGCCATTCCGAAGAATGCGCTGACCCACATCCAGAAAATAGCCCCCGGGCCTCCGGCGATCAGCGCCGTGGCCGCGCCGGTCAGGTTGCCGGTACCTACCTGGGCCGCTATGGCCGTAGCCAGAGACTGGAACGGGGTCATCTCGCCCTCCTTCCGCTCTCCGCCGGATGACTTAAAGTGTCCAAATACAAGGCGGCAGCCCTCTCCAAACTTCCGTACCTGAATAAACTTCAGACGGATCGTAAAGAAGATTCCCGTACCGCACAGGATGATGAGCAAAATCAGTCCCCACATCCATTCATTCACTGCTTTCACAAATTCCAACATCGCTTTTTCCCTCTCTTTTTCAACATTTTACCGCGCGCCCGGGCGTTTTCCCGATTTTTGCGCAAAAATAAGAGCTGATTTTTCAATCAGCCCTCCAAAGAGTAGAACAATCTGCTTATGTAAGCCCTGTCCTTTTGCCTGAGAGATAGACAGACGCATCGCATCTGTGTTACACCTTCGGCGCTCATAACCTGAGACTCTCCAGAGTTCATCGATTCGTGTTTTTTCGATTGTATCGACTATAGCACACTTTTGTCCGCCTGGCAAGGACTATTTGCAAATTTTTTCTCTTTTATCGTTTTTCGCCTTATTTTTTTCTTTATACCAGCCACAGCTTTTTAGCGGCAGTCACTGCCTCTGCCCGGCGTCTGACACCCAGTTTTCCCAGAATGTGGCTCACATGGGTTTTCACGGTACTAATCTTGATGTTCATCATTTCCCCGATTTCCGCATTGCTCTTGTCCGCGCAGATCAGGCGCAGAATCTGAAGCTCCGTGGCCGTCAGGGCTGTCGTGAGGGAAAGGGAAGGCTGCAGGAACAGCGGATAAAAGGCAGCCTGGGCCAGGACGTCCCGCAGAAGCTTCTGCCGCCACTCCTCGCCGCCTCCGGTGTAGGACAGCTCCTCCAGAAGCGGCAGCACCGCCGCGCCGTATGCACTGACCGTGCGGACAAAGCTGTATTCCGCCGCCGTGTCGAGGGCCTGTCGTAGTTTCTCCCGCCAGCCTGCGTCCCGCTGCCGATACATAGCCAGTGCCTGCAGGATATGCAGATGAATGCTGTCGATATGCCGCCTGCAGGTCTCACAGTAGGGTTCCATCGGCGCAAGGGTCAGAAGCGCCGCGTCCGGCCGATTCTGGGCCAGCTCCACCATGGCCTGGGTCAGATAACGGTATCGCTTCATCACATTAAAATTCAGCGGAGAGCGGGGCGCGCTGCTCCGATACCATTCGTCCGCCTCCTCCGTCGCGCCCCGGTACAGGGCAATCCGGCAGAGCAGCGCGTTGATATTGGCTCGGAAGCGTGTCTGACCGCTATCCGCAAAACGCCGTTTCAGTTCTTCCACGGTCCGTCTGGCCTCCTCGGCCTGGCCTGCCGTCACCTGGCTGCGGGCCAGAAGCCCGGTCACCGCGAACTCCATATCCGGCGTACCGTTCCGCTGAATCTCCCCCATATGGGAAATCAGGAACAGCAGACGACGGCTGATATCCTCCCCCTTTTCAAATTTGCTCTCGGCAATGGCGCAGTCCGCCAGGCCCACGCCGTCCCGGCCCAGCACCGTTTCCACCGGCAGTCTCATGGTCCGGTACAGCAGATCGTCCTTCCTGCTCCAATCCGAGAAATCCTTTCCGCCGTTCATGACGCTCGGCAGGGTGCTGGTCACAGAAAAAGAAGACAGGGTCAGCTCTTTTTCTGTCAGCAGGCGGAAGACCGCCGGAATGGTCTCCAGCATTCCCTCCACCGGCCGCTGAGGCAGGGAGATATCCAGCCAGGCCAGGCGACTTCGCGCCTGACGGCCTGCGCCGTCCCGGCGGTCGCAATTCTCCGCGAACTGCTGAATCTCCCGGTACCACCGTTCGGATTCTTCATAATCCCCGCTCAGCGCGCAGAGCATGCTCATCCCCTGCATCAGGGAGGGGGAGGATTTCAGCTCCTGCTCCGAAAGACTTTTGTAATATTTTTCCATTTTTCTGTAATGGCCCATGCCAGGATGTAGCTCCGCACCACGGATCAGAAGGTTCGACACCCGGGAATGCTCTCCACTGCGGGTGTAGCACTCCAGCGCGTGGGAATAATCATCCCGCAGTTCATAGTACATGCCGCCGCGGCTATAGATGGAACGGCACTGCTCCGGCGTGTATTCCCGCTCCATCTCCCACAGCAGGAATTTCCGGAACTGCGGCCAGAAATGAAACCGGGCGATGCCGTCATAGCGCAGCATGGTCGTATGACTCTGCAGCCACTCCAGCAGCTCCCCCACGTGAGGATTGCCGCTGACCATGCGGGCCATCTCCATATCGAAACGATCAAAGGGCGCCATTTCCAAAAGGAGGCGGCGGATCGGCAAATCAAAGCGCCGGTACACGGCTGCTTCAAAATAGCGGAAAACCTCCCGGTAGGCCTGCGCCACCAGCCCCGGCGTGAAGGAGCGGCCTCCGGCCATGAGCTGCGCCGTCAGTTCTACGCCCATGGGGTATCCGATGGATTTCTTCAGGATCGCGCTGATCTCCGAATCCGTCACCTCCACCTGCCGGTTCCGGAACAGCGCCCGGATATCCTCCCGGTCAAAGAGCAGCCCGTCCGCGTCCACCACAGTCATCAGGCCGGTATAGCCGAAGGCCAGCAGGCATCCGGGCGGCACGCCCCGGGATAACAGCACAAAACGCCGTTCCGTTTTTTTTCGGATCAGTTCGCACAGCCTCTGCTGCTCTTCCTCCTGCATCAGCTGCAGATCATCCACCAGCAGAATCTTCCAGTCCGGGTCTGTCTCTGCCCGTTCAAAGTCCGGCTTCTCCGCCTGCATCCGGCGGACCTTCCGTCCCCGGAGCAGCTCTTCTGCCACCACCGTCTTTCCGAAGCCGCAGGGCGCGCTCAGGAAAAAGATTCTTCCATGCTTCATGCTGTGCTCAAACTGCTGTGCCACTACCGGCTTTATGATAATCCGGCTTTCTTCCATTCCGGTTTCCTCACTTTCCGCATCTGTTCTGTTACCATCTTACCAAGTTCTCCGGCTTCTGTAAATCATTCCGAAGTATGATTTTTTAGTTCCGGGCGGTTTTCTCCCGAATTTCTCCTATTTTTTGCATCGTACTTGTTTACTTTTTCCGCAAAATATATTAGAATCGGATTAAATATATTGAAAAGGAGATTTTTGTTATGGAAATTTCAGCTTTACAGAAAGCCAGATATGAGTACGCTCCGAAGCTTCCGGGCATGCTCAGAAACGGCATCGCAGATATTTGCGTAAAAGAAGGCGAAGCAACCGCAAGCGTAGCAGATCAGGACAAGATCAAAGCGCTGTTCCCGAACACCTACGGTGAGAAGGAAATCACCTTCGAGAAGGGTCAGAACACCTCTGCTCCCAAGAAGCAGGTGGTAGGCGTTATCCTTTCCGGCGGACAGGCTCCGGGCGGACACAACGTTATCTGCGGTCTCTACGACGCACTGAAGGCTACCAACAAGGAGAACGTTCTTTACGGCTTCAAGGGCGGCCCCAGCGGACTGATCAACGACGATTACGTAGAGTTCGATGACGAGTTCATCAACGCATACCGGAATACCGGCGGCTTTGATATCATCGGTTCCGGCCGTACCAAGCTGGAGACTGAGGAGCAGTTCGCTATCGTTTCCGAGGTTTGCAAAAAGCATGGCGTAACCGCAGTGGTTATCATCGGCGGCGACGACTCCAACACCAACGCTGCTGTACTGGCTGAGTACTTCGCAGCTCACAACACCGGCGTTCAGGTTATCGGCTGCCCGAAGACCATCGACGGTGACCTGAAGAACGAGGACATCGAGTGCTCCTTCGGTTTCGATACCGCTACCAAGACCTACAGCGAGATCATCGGCAACATCGAGCGTGACGCAAACTCCGCTAAGAAGTACTGGCATTTCGTAAAGGTTATGGGAAGAAGCGCTTCTCACGTAGCTCTGGAGTGCGCGCTGCAGACCCAGCCGAACATCTGCCTGATTTCTGAGGAAGTCGCAGAGAAGAAGATGTCCCTGTCCCAGATCGCTGATTACATCGCTGATTCCGTAGCAAATAGAGCTGCTAAGGGCATGAACTTTGGTGTGGCTATTATCCCGGAGGGCGTGGTTGAGTTCGTTCCGGAGTTCTCCGTACTGATTCAGGAGATCAACGAGCTTCTGGCTGGCAGCAAGGCTGACGAGTTCAACGCTCTGGCTACCTGGGCTGACAAGTATGCCTTCATTGAGAAGGGTCTGACCAAGGAGTCCATGGAAGTATTTGCTATCCTTCCGCAGGCTATCCAGCAGCAGCTGTTCATGGAGCGTGACCCGCATGGTAACGTTCAGGTTTCCCTGATCGAGTCTGAGAAGCTGTTCTCCTCTCTGGTAGCTGCAAAGCTTGCTGAGAGAAAGGCTGCAGGCACCTACAACGGCAAGTTCAGCGCCCTGCATCATTTTCTGGGATACGAAGGAAGATGCGCATTCCCGTCCAACTTCGATTCCGACTACTGCTACTCTCTGGGTTACAACGCATTCATGCTGATCCAGTACGGCTACAACGGATACCTGTCCAAGGTTTCCAACCTGTCCAAGCCGGCAAATGAGTGGGTTGCAGGCGGTATGCCCATCACCAAGATGATGAACATCGAGAGAAGACACGGCGAGGATAAGCCGGTTATCAAGAAGGCTCTGGTTGAGCTTGACGGAGCTCCCTTCAAGTTCTTCGAGGCTCATCGCGCACAGTGGGCAGAGGAAACCTGCTTCGTATATCCGGGCGCTATCCAGTACTACGGACCGACCGAGGTTTGCGACGCTACTACCAAGACACTGGCTCTTGAGCATGCAAAATAAATTTAAAATGATGAAGGCCCCGCAAAGAATTGTGGGGTCTTTTTATAACGGACGAAGGCAGGAGAAAAAATTTTCCACGCTCGGGCGCAAATAGGCCCTCCTTAGGAAAGTTTTTTCTCCTGCCTTCTGTTTTTCGAATTTACTATTATGCGGGCTTGCCTGGGGCAAGGCCCGCTTATTTACTTTGTATTACTCGCCCAGGTATGCCTTCTTCACCTGGTCATTGTCCAGGAGCATCTTGGCGTCGCCTTCCAGGACGATGTTGCCGGTTTCGAGGACGTAGCCGCGGTCTGCGATGGACAACGCCTTCTTTGCGTTCTGCTCTACCAGCAGGACGGTGGTGCCACTTTCGCTTACTTCACGGATGATGTCGAAGATTTCGTTTACGAAGATGGGGGAGAGACCCATGGAGGGCTCATCCATCAGGATGATCTTCGGGTGGGACATGAGGGCGCGGCCCATGGCAAGCATCTGCTGCTCGCCGCCGGATAATGTACCGGCCATCTGGTTTTTACGCTCTTCCAGTCTCGGGAAACGCTTGTATACACGAAGCAGGGTTTCCTCGATTTCTTCTTTGTCTTTTCTGGTAAATGCGCCCAGCTTCAGGTTGTCTAAAACGCTTAACTGCGCGAAGACGCGGCGGCCTTCGGGGACGTGGGCCATTCCCATGGATACGATTTTGTGAGCCGGGACTTTGGTGATATCCTGTCCCTCAAAGAGGATCTCGCCGTGTTTCGGGGCGATCAGGCCGGTAATGGTCTGCAGGGTGGTGGTTTTTCCTGCGCCGTTGGCTCCGATCAGGGCAATGACTTCACCCTCGTTTACCTCGAAGGAGATTCCCTTGATGGCCTGTATCATGCCATAATATACCTGTATATCTTTTACTTCCAGCATTGCCATTGTTCGATTCCTCCTATTCTCCCAGGTATGCAGTGATAACCTTCGGGTCTTTGAGTACTTCCGCAGTGGGGCCCTCTGTCAGAACCTGGCCAAAGTTCAGGACGGTCAGCTTCTCGCAGATGCCGGATACCAGCTTCATGTCGTGCTCGATCAGAAGAATCGTCATATGGAATTCATCCCGGACGAAACGGATGGTTTTCATCAGTTCCAATGTCTCGTTGGGGTTCATGCCGGCTGCCGGCTCATCCAGGAGCAGCAGCTTCGGATCGGTGGCCAATGCTCTTGCGATCTCCAGCTTCCGCTGTTTCCCGTAGGGCAGGTTGGACGCCTTATAGTCGGCCTCTTTGTCCAGGTCGAAGACTTTCAGAAGCTCCATGGCGCGCTCGTTCATCTCTTTCTCTACCTTGTAGTACCTGGGCAGACGAAGGATGCCGGTCAGGGTCGAATATTTGTGATGGTTGTGCAGGCCTACTTTTACATTGTCCAGTACCGTCAGATCGTTAAACAGACGGATGTTCTGGAACGTACGGGCGATACCGTGCTTGTTGATTTCGATGGTCTTCTTACCTGTGATGTTCTCACCGTCCAGCATGATGTAGCCGTCGGTGGGCTCATATACGCCAGTCAGCAGATTGAAGACCGTGGTTTTGCCTGCGCCGTTGGGGCCGATGAGGCCGTACAGCTGTCCCTGTTCTATCTCCAGGTGGAAATCATCCACGGCGCGAAGTCCGCCAAAGGAGATTCCAAGATTTTTTACTTCCAGTAATGCCATCTTATTTTCCCTCCTCTGCTTTTTTGCCGCGCTTGAAAAATGCTTTAACGCGCTCCTGAATCTCCTGGCCACCCTGGCTGGATGTGAAGATCATGGTCGCGATCAGGACAACTGCGTAAATCAGCATACGGTAGTCGTTCAGGGAACGGAGGAACTCCGGAAGCAGGGTCAGTACCACGGCCGCGATGATAGAGCCGCGGATATTGCCGATGCCGCCCAGTACCACGAATACCAGGATCATGATAGACATGTTGTAGCCGAAGTTCTTCGGCAGCGCGATCAGCGTAGACAGGTTGTGGGCGTAGAGCACGCCTGCGGTTCCTGCCAGTGCCGCAGATACACTGAAGGCCAGAAGCTTGTATTTCGTAATGTCGATTCCCACAGACTCGGCTGCGATGCGGTTATCACGGATGGCCATGATGGCGCGGCCGGTACGGGAATTGATAAGGTTGATGACGATAAATAAGGTCACCAGGATCAGGATGATTCCGATGAGGAAGGTGGAATCGTTGGGGGTTCCGGTGATTCCCTGGGGTCCCTTGATGAGCACCTGTCCGCCCGGCTCCAGGCCTAAGGACATGCTGTCCTTGGTGGATACGTGGAAGCCTGCGCTGTCGCGACCCAGGAATACGACGTTGACCACATTTTTAATGATCTCGCCGAAGGCCAGGGTTACGATGGCCAGGTAGTCGCCCTTCAGACGAAGTACCGGAATACCGATCAGGAAGCCGAACAGGGCAGCCACTGCAGTTCCCACCAGAAGTGCCAGGAAGAATCGAAGTCCCGCCGGCTGAATTATGTCAGCTGTGATCTTGGAAAACAGCGCTCCGGAAAAGGCTCCGGCGCACATGAAGCCCGCGTGTCCCAGACTCAGCTCTCCCAGGATACCTACGGTCAGGTTCAGGGAGATGGCCAGAATCACGTATACGCACAGGGGAACCAGAAGTCCCTGTAAAAGGCTGGAAATCATTCCTGCCTGCATACAGAGGGTAACGATAATATATGCTGCAACGACGATGCCATATGTAATCAGATTGCTGCGGAGCTGTTTGTTTATTTTCTTCATCTTCTTCACCTACACTTTCTCCTGAATCTGCTTACCCAGAAGTCCGGTAGGCTTCACAAGCAGTACGACAATCAATACCGCGAACACAATGGCGTCTGCCAGCTGGGAAGAAATATAAGCCTTGCTTAAGATCTCGATGACGCCCAACAGAATGCCTCCGATGAAGGCTCCCGGAATGGATCCGATACCGCCGAATACCGCTGCCACGAAGGCCTTGATGCCAGGCATGGAGCCGGTGTACGGGGTCAGGGCCGGATAGGAGGAGCACATCAGTACGCCTGCGATGGCCGCCAGGGCGGAACCGATGGCAAAGGTCAGGGCGATGGTTGCGTTGACATTGACGCCCATGAGCTGGGCTGCGCCGCTGTCCTCAGATACGGCCAGCATGGCGCGGCCGGATTTGGAATATTTCATAAACGTCATCAGTCCGGCCATGATGATCAGGCAGGCCACTACGGTCACGATGGTTTCGCCGGAGATCACCAGCTTGTCGTCCATCAGCTTCAGAGCCGGGATGGTCACGACAGAAGTGAAGGACTTGGTATTTGCTCCGTAAATCAGAAGTGCTACGTTCTGCAGGAAGTAACTGACACCGATGGCGGTAATCAGCACAGCCAGCTTGGAAGCCTTTCTAAGCGGCTTATAGGCAATCCGTTCAATCAGGACGCCCAGGACTGTACATGCCACAACGGAAAGCAGGACGCCCACTACCGGCGGCATTCCCATACCGCTGACTGCAGTAAACGCCACGTAAGCGCCGATCATAATTACATCTCCATGCGCAAAGTTCAACATCTTCGCAATTCCATATACCATAGTGTAGCCCAGCGCGATCAGCGCATATACGCTTCCCAGACTGATTCCATTCACCAGGTAGGATATGAATCCTATCATACATAACACCTCTTCTTTTTGTCTGTTGACGAGTTTTGCGTTCTATTATAGCATAGAAGCTCTGCTCATACAACACTTTATTGTGCTAACACGGCGTATTTCCAAAAACTTTTGCGTGTCGGCTGCCTTTTCTGACCTCAGACAGAAAAAGCGAAAACGAGAGGATCCCTGTGAAGAATCCCCTCGTTGGGTTGTTTTCCTGTTCACTGCGTTCACAGTAAAACGCCCTGCGGAACAGCGTCTGTGAATCTTTGCCTGAGCTTACAGCTCTGTGTACTCTCCGTCTACAACCTTAACTACCAGCGGAGCCTTGTTCGGCTCGCCATCCTCGCCCCAGGTGATATCCTTGCCGGTGATACCGCTGTAGGATACGGAAGTCATAGCCTCTTTCATCGCGTCGCACAGATCGGATACGCTCATATCCGGTGTAGCGCCTGCTGCCTCGATAGCAGCCTTTACTACGTATACGCAGTCATAAGCGTCTGCCGCGAACTGATTCGGAGTCTCGCCGTAATCTGCCTCGTACTTGGATACGAAGTTCTGTACCTGCTCATCCTCAGACTTTGCTACGAACGGAGCCAGGAAGGTCAGACCCTCTGCCAGAGCGGTGTCGAAGTTCTCCACGCCCAGGATTCCGTCCATACCGTCGCAGCCGAAGAAGGTCGGCTCATAACCCTGCTTGTTGCACTCAGCCAGTACCAGGGAAGCCTCTGTGTAGTAGAACGGCATGAAGAGCAGGTCTGCACCGGCGTCCTTGGACTTCTGAACCTGTACGGAGAAGTCTGTCTTCGCGTCAGCTGTGAAAGCCTCTACAGATACGATCTCGAAGGGCTGATTTGCTGCCTCTGCCGCGAACGCCTCGTAGATACCGGTTGAATATACGTCGGAGCTGTCATAGATAACAGCTACCTTCTGTGCCATTCCGTTCTCGCCGATGTACTTTGCAGACTCGGTACCCTGTGTCGGGTCGGAGAAGCACATACGATATGCATTGTCATACTGTACGCACTCTACTGCTGTTCCGGACGGTGTGATCTGGAACATATTGTCTGCATGGGTCTTCTCAACAACTGCGATACAGGGAGCGCTGGTGGTAGTTCCGATGAGAACCTGCATGCCCCAGTCTTTCAGGTTGTTATAAGCGTTGACAGCCTTCTCAGCGTCATGCTCGTCATCCTGGAAGTTGTAGTCGATCTGATATCCGCCTATACCGCCTGCCTCGTTGATCTCGTCAACGGCAATCTGAATACCGTTCTTTACTGCGTTGCCGTAGATAGCAGCGCCGCCGGTAATCGGGCCGGTAGCGCCGATCTTGAATGTGTCGCTTCCTGCTGCGTCAGAAGAAGCGGCTGTACTGTCTGTGGTTGTGCCTGCGGTGTCCTTGGATCCGCCGCATGCCGCGAGGGAAAAAACCATGGAACCAGCCAGAAGTAAGCTTAATGCCTTTTTCATAATAGTATCCTCCTTTTGAAAATCGATATGTCACTCATATCCCCGTAATCATCCGGTACTCCGATAATTACTTGCCATCTATCTTACCCCCGGCAAATTCGTTTTGTCAAGCGCTTTTTCTAATCCTTCCTGTTTCCGGTTATTCACAATTGCACGATCATTTTTTCTCCCGGATTCGGACGGTGTTGCCATTGACAGAAAGAGAACGGATGCTCTTCAGGAAGCTGGACAGGCGGCTGTAGCCGTAATCCTTAATGTCAAAAGTACTGTGCTTCTTGTGGATCTCCTCATAAATCAGGGACAGATTATCCACCTGGCCGCCGCTCTTCCGGATAAATTCACGAATCTCCTGCTCCAGCTTTTCCCTGTCTAGCTGATCATTCAGACCCACAGCCCAGGCGGAATCCAACTGATAAAGGAAGAGCCTCTGACAGGTATCTTTCAGAAATACCATCAGCTTCGTGTAACCGTAATTCCGCACGTCGAAATCGGTGAAGCGATCGTTCAGGCGGCTGCCCAGCTCGCCCAGGTAAGTAATTTTGCCCTTGTTCTCATTGTCGTTGATGATGGAAATGATGGCGTCCTCAATCTGGGAAAGGGGCGTCACAGCGGTTCCGTGCTCCTCCTCGGCCGCGGCTTTTCCACTCTTCTTTTGTCCGCTCTCCACGGACATTGTCTCTGCGTCACCGACCTGCTTATTGATGAGATTCAGATGGATAAATTTATTGCAGGCCTTGGTCAGGGCCATAGGTGTCTTGGACTCGCCCATGCCGATGACGTACATATTCTCCTCCCGAAGCCGCATGGCCAATCTGGTGAAATCACTGTCGCTGGTCACCAGGCAGAAGCCGTCCACCTTCCCCGAATACAGGATGTCCATGGCGTCGATGACCATAGCCATATCGGTGGAGTTTTTGCCTGTAGTATAGGCAAACTGCTGGACCGGCGTGATGGAATTTTCCAAAAGCACCTGCTCCTTCCAGCCGTTGGACTTACCGGACCAGTTGCCATAGATCCGTCGGAAGGACGCGTATCCGTAGTTCTCAATCTCATTAAAAATGCTTGCCGCGTATCTGGCGCTGATGTTGTCCGAATCAATCAACACCGCAAATTGTTTCTTATCTTCTATCTGTTCCATTGCTTTTTCCTCTACTTTCCTTTGGGTTATCCGGGCGTCCAGTTGTCCGACGGGGATGCGTTGAACGCGATCGTTTGTCCGTCTGACACGGCCACTATGGTTCCCTGATCATCGGTCCGGAAGATCTGAATTCCCATTTCCCGAAGCCGGTTCAACACCTCCGCGTGGGGGTGTCCGTAGGTGTTCCCCTCGCCGCAGCTGATGACCACATACTGGGGATCGACGGCCTTCAGAAAGTCCTCCGTGTTGGCGGTACGGCTGCCGTGGTGGGCTGCCTTATAGACGTCGGCTTTCAGGTTCTCTCCGCTGGATACCATATCCTCTTCGGAATGCTCCTCGGCATCCCCGGTAAATAAAAAGCTGTTCTTACCAAACTGTACCCGCACGCCGATGGAGTAATCGTTGGCGTTGCTGCCGTAGCTGTCTTTTACCGGACACACCACCGTGACTTCCGCCTCACCCAGCATATATTCTTCCCCTGCCTTCGGATGGGTGATCTGATAATCCTTCGACTTCGCCGCCTGTATCACATCGTCATAAGTCCGGGTATCCTTGCTGTAATCAGGCATCATAACCTTACTGCAGTCAAATTTGTAGATAATCACGTCCAGGCCGCCGATGTGATCTGCGTCCGGATGGGTGCCGATGACGTAATCCAGATGGTCGATGCCCTGATTCTCCAGATAGGCCTGTACCGTCGTACCCTTGCTGTTGTTGCCTGCGTCAATAAGCATAGCGTGATCGCCCTGCCGTATCAGGGTGCAGTCGCCCTGTCCGATATCCAGATAATGGACCTCCAGGGTAGATCCGTCGGATACGGCTGTGCCGCCCGTCTCTTTTGTAAGCTGTTCCTGCACCGGGTAGACCGCCGCCAGTACCAGCGCAATCACCGCCAGCAGGAAACGCTTTGCCTGATTTTTTCCTCTTCTGCCTCGTGCCATAATGTCCTGTTTTGCTCCCTGTTTTCATACTCTTTTTCATATACTTTTCCATTATAGCATAAAACAGGCGTTCGGACAGTAATTATTTTTCTGTCCGGACGCCTGTTTCGGATTTCTTCCTATTATATAAGTTTCGAATAAAATTTTACTCAGTTTCTGCCGGCGCTGCTTCCTTCCGGTTCAGGATTTCCATGAATTCTTCGCCGGTAATGGTCTCCTTCTCATACAGGAATTTGGCGATCTCATGGAGCTTCGGCATATTCTCACTCAGGAGCTTTTTGGCCTTCTCATGCTCGGCCTTCACGACCTCTACCACCTTTTTATCTATCAATGTCGCAGTCTCCGGTGAGCACGCCAGAGAGGTGTCGCCGCCCAGATATTGATTGCTGACGGTCTCCATGGCCACCATATCAAACTCGTCATTCATACCGAACCGGGTAATCATGGCTCTCGCCAGCTTCGTAGCCTGCTCGATATCGTTGGACGCGCCGGTGGTGATGGAGTGGAATACCAGCTCCTCGGCCACCCGGCCGCCGGTAAAGGTGGCAATCTTATTCTCGATTTCTTCTTTCGTCATCAGGTTATGCTCGCCGGATTCCACCTGCATGGTGTAACCGAGCGCGCCCGAAGTACGGGGGATAATGGTAATCTTGTGAACCGGGGCGGAATGGGTCTGAAGTGCCGCCACCAGGGCGTGTCCCACCTCATGATAGGAGACAATCAGCTTCTCCTTATCGGAGAGTACCTTGTTCTTCTTCTGGTAGCCTGCGATGACCACCTCCACACTCTCCTCCAGATCACTCTGGGTCACAAATTTCCGGTTCTGGCGTACCGCGCGCAGAGCCGCCTCGTTGATGATATTGGCCAATTCCGCGCCGGAAGCGCCTGCTGCCGCCCGGGCAATGGCATTGAAATCCACGCTTTCGCTCATATGAACCTTTTTGGCGTGAACCTTCAGGATATCCTCGCGGCCCTTTAGATCAGGCAGTTCCACCGGAACCCGTCGGTCGAATCGGCCCGGACGAAGCAGGGCCGGATCCAGGGAATCCGGACGGTTCGTCGCCGCCAGAATCATAACGCCTTTCCGGCCATCAAAGCCGTCCATCTCGGTCAGCAGCTGGTTCAGGGTCTGCTCCCGCTCGTCGTTGCCGCCCATACCGCCGCCGTCACGCTTCTTACCGATGGTATCAATCTCGTCGATGAAAACGATACAGGGAGCCTTCTCATTGGCCTGCTGGAACAGATCCCGGACCTTGGCCGCGCCCATACCCACGAACATCTCGACGAATTCTGAACCGGAAATAGAGAAGAAGGGAACGTTAGCCTCGCCTGCTACCGCCTTTGCAAGCAGCGTTTTACCGGTTCCCGGAGGGCCTACAAGCAGCGCGCCCTTCGGCATGGTCGCGCCGATCTCCGTATACTTGGCCGGGTTGTGCAGAAAATCTACAATCTCGGTCAGAATCTCCTTGGCCTCATCCTCGCCCGCCACATCGGAGAATTTAATGCCGGTGGTGGACTCCACATAAATCTTGGCGTTGCTCTTGCCGAAGGTCATGGCGTTGCCGCCCATCATGCCGCCCATTTTCTTGTTCAGATTCTTCATCAGCATCTGACCGATGACAATCATGATGATAAAAGGTACCATGGAGAGCAGGAGGGACATCCAGGGGGAGGCCTCCTCCACGATCTCCGTACCAAATTCTACGCCCGCGTCCTGGAGACGGTTCACCAGATCCGGGTCATTGAAGACGCCGGTCTTATAGTAGTTTACCGGATCCGCATTGTCGGAAAAGATGATCTGATTATCCTCCACCTGAACCTGCTTGATTTCTTTCTTATCCAACATGGTCAGGAAGGTGTCGTAGCCTACTTCTTTCACCGTAGGGCTCAAAACCCTCGGGAAGACAAACATATTTAACAGAATCATGATCACTATCACGATGGTGTAATAAAAAATAAATGGTTTCTTGTTGTTCTTGACTTCTTTCATCGCTATCTCCTGTCATAATAAAATGCGGCGGAAGCATGTCCTTCTTCAGGACCTGCCACCGGCAGCTCCTTACGCATGCTTCGCAGCCGCAGAGCCAAACTCTCTCATTCGGCGTTTCCATGTTAAGAAGAATAGCATTTTACGCCGGAAGAATCAATGAAGATTCCATAAACTTTTCTAAAAAACTTATGATCTGACATTTCCTTACAGGCTTTCCTGCCGGATACTGTCGATGATATTGGCTTTCCGGAGCTTGCTTTTCGCATACAGCATGGTGGAAAATACCACCAGAAATACGCTGGCTATCACAACCACGATACTTGCCGCCGGTACATAGAATTCCGTATCCATACCGGATCCCACCACCCGGTAGATGACCCAGGTCACCAGAATGGACACCGGCAGGCCGTAAAGCAGCGCTTTCAGTCCGTAAAGGACACATTCGTAGCTGAGCATCCGGTTCATTTCCTTTGGCGTCATGCCTACGGAGGACAGCACCGCGAACTCCCTCCGGCGCAGCAGAAAGCCCGTGGAAATGGTGTTGAACACATTGGCCGCCGCAATCAGGGAGATGAGAGCGATGAAGCCATAGGCAAAGATATCGACAGTCATCAGCATGCTCTTCATGCCGCGAAGCTCCTGGGCCGCGTCATTTACATAGAGATACTCTTCCGTATCTACCGTTTCTATCAGTTTATTCAGCTCCTCCGCCACCTTCTGATGGTTCGCAGCCTTCAGATACACACAGCCCCGGGGTAGACAGCTTTCCAGTTTTTCTCCGAGTAGCGATGCAAGCTGGCTTTTTGACACTACCATGCCCAGTCCCATATCACCGGCAAAGAGATTCATGGGGCCGCTTTCTACCAGTTTTGCCGCATAGCCTGTGACAGAAATCTGATAAGGCTCCTGATCCACCTGACCTCCGTCCGCTTCTTCCTGGGCCTCCTGCCATGCGGTATAATCGGTAAGCATAATCGTTATAGGCTCCCCGGCAGATTTCAGGGTTTTCACAGTCTGGTATCGGCCTGTGGCAGAATGGTAGGCCCGGACCTCATTTCCTATCATAAGCGGGATCTGTCCGTCTTTTTCCTCCGGCTCCGGAATCCCCGAGGAAAGCAGCCATTTTTCATATTCTTCATCGGAAAGCACAAGCAGTTTTCCATCCAGGTGAAGATAGCCGTTCTCATCTTTCTCCATCTCCCAGAGCTCTTTCCTGGCGCTTTCATCCATCTGATCCGGCTTCAAGAGAATATCCGGATAACATTCCTGCACATACAGAGCCTGCTCCACGCCGTCCACAGACGCGATTTCCTGCCGAAGCTTTGGATCATGCACGCCGTAGACCGATACGTCATATTCCGGCACCGCCTTCGCATCGAACAGACTCTTTTTCAGATAGGTGGAATAGGAACTGGCCGACACAAAGAGCACGATGCTGATAAACAGGGACAGCACCGTCGCCCGGTACTGCTTCTTCGCCCTGGAAAAATACCGGTTCGCCAGCCCTGCGGGCAGCCCGAACAGCTTCTGACTGAGGCGGCCTGTTTTGCGGGTTCTTTTTTGTTCCCGTCCGGAAATCCGGATATCCCGGGAAAGCCGGATGGCTTCCATGGGCGGAATCTTCGCTGCCCGTCTGGCCGGAATCCAGGCGGAAATCAATACGGTCATAAGGGCCGTCAACGCCGCAGTCAGAAGGGCCGGCCAGGACGCGTAAACCCGCATGGGAATCTCTCCCTCATAAATATATCGAAAGGATCCGGAGGTAAGGGAAAGGGCCACGCCAATTCCCGCAATGCCGGACAGGATGCCGAAAGGAATTCCGATGCTGCTTAAAATCAGCGCTTCCCGGTATACCATGCTCCGCAGCTGCCGGGGCGTCGCGCCGATGGACGCCAGCAGACCAAACTGCTTCGTCCGGTCGCTGACCGAGATGGCGAAGGAATTATACACCAGGGATACGCCTCCCGTCATAATCAGAAGAATCAGGATCACGGACATGCCGTAAAGCAGACGCATAAACGCGCGATTCGCAGAGATTCCCTGTGTCCGAAGAAGCTCGCTGTTATAGGTAACGCTGTAATCGTTCAGATACGTAGCGGTAAACTCATAGATGTCCCCACCCTTTTTCAGCTTAAAAAAGCTGGTATAGAGGCAATCTGATGCCGGAGACGTATCTTTCCTGGTAAAGCACAGGAAACCGGCGCTGTGCCATCCGTAATACGGCTCCTCCATGTAGCCCACTACGGTGTACTCCCTGGGTTCCCGGATCTGAAGCTCTTCTTTTCTCGCGTCCACATCCGGATTTTCCTCATCCCTGTATATAACCGGGTTCTCAGCTCCCAACCGTTCGCCGTTTAACAGACGCTCTCCCAGATCCAGAGACAGGGTATCGCCTACCGCCACCGGTGTTCCATTCTGTTCCAGCGCCCATCTTGCCTGGTCTGACAGAATCAGCTCCCGGTCATTTTCCGGCAGTCGTCCTTCCGTCACCCGGATAGGCATCTGTTTTTCAAAATCCGCGTCGATTCCGACCACATAGTAATAGGGCAACGCCGAACTATTATGATATGACGGCTTTACCCCGTCCAGAGCGTAGCCCAGTTCCTGCCAGGTGACCTGCATGGTGACTTCTTTCATTCCGGCCAGCTCTTCCACCTTTTTCTCCGGAATCTGCATGGCTTCCCCGTGCCAGTCTCCGTTTTCCGCAATCACATTTTCCAGCATATAGTGCTGCAGGCTGGAAATAAAGGTAGTGACAGCCGTCAACATGGCGGTAGCCAGCAGGATTCCGATGATCGTAACCATGGTCCGGGTCCGGTTAGCCTTCAGGGTTTTCGCCGTCAATCTGGTAAATACGTTCTTCATCGACGGATCACCTCGTCTCTGGCAATACGGCCATCCTCGATGGCGATGATGCGATCTGCCTGGAGGGCCAGATTTTCGTCGTGGGTGATCATAACCAGGGTCTGGCTGTATTTTTTGTTGGAGAGCTTTAAGAGCTCCATGATTTCCTGACTGTTCCTGGAATCCAGGTTGCCGGTGGGCTCGTCGGCCAGCACGATGGCCGGGGCGTTCATCAGGGCTCTTCCGATGGACACCCGCTGTTGCTGGCCGCCGGAGAGCTGGTTGGGCAGATGATTCTTCCGATCTTCCAGGCTTAAAAGTTTCAGGAGTTCCTGCAGGCGCTCCTCTCCCACCTTTCGGCCATCCATCTGCACAGGCAGGGTCATATTTTCCACCACGTTCAGGACCGGAATCAGGTTATAGAACTGGTAAATCAGGCCTACCTCCCGCCGCCGGAAAATGGCCAGCTGCTCCTCGTTCTGACCGTAGACGTCAATGCCGTCCAGGTAGACTCTGCCCGAGGTGGGCCGGTCCACGCCGCCCAGGATGTGGAGCAGGGTGGATTTGCCGGATCCGGAAGGGCCGATGATGGCCACGAATTCGCCACGCTGGATATAGAAGGATACGTCGTCCAGAGCCCGCACTTCGTTTTCGCCGGAGCCGTATACTTTGGTGAGATGTTCTGCTTTTAAGACTTCCATGTCTGCCTCCTCTTGAGAAATGGGCGCGGCGGGGTTTTCCGTGGTTCGTGAAGCACTCCCGGACGGCCGGTTTCCCGTTTTATGGGTTCAGTATACAGGGCGCGGATGACGGGAGCGTGACTTTCCGGTGACAGATTTGTCACTTTATACAATACCTTTATAGAAGCGAATCGTAAACCGGGCTCCGCCCTCCGCCCGGTTCTCGCCCCTGATGGAGCCGTTCTGCTGTTTGATGATCATGCGCGACAGGGCCAGTCCGATGCCGATGCCGGAGCCGAAGGAACACTTTCCTTTATAAAACCGCTCAAAGAGATGCGGCAAATCCTCCGGATCGATGCCCGGACCGTTATCCTCAATGACCAGTTCGGTGTAGAGGCTATTTTCCTGAGCGCGCAGCGTCAGGACGCCGCCCTCACCCGCATGCTCCATACAGTTTTTTACAATATTGCTGACCGCCTCACAGCTCCAGGAGAAGTCCCCGGTAAATGCGGTCTCTGCCGGAATGTCCAGCTTCACCTGCTGCTCCCGCAGCTCCATGGGGATGGCGAAGGGCTCCAGCACGCTATCTATGAGTTTCTGTACTTCTACCTGTTCCTGTACAAAGACCGCGGTACCCGCGTCAATCCGGGAGATTTTAAGCAAAGCCTCCACCAGCCAGCTGATGCGGCCCTGGAGCTGTCCGGCCTCGTAGAGGAGCTTGCGACACTCCTGCGGTTCTGTCTCCTGGCCCAGCCGGGCCAGCACCAGGTTCAGGGAGGTCAGGGGCGTCCTCAGCTGATGGGAGATATCGGCCAGGGAATCGCTTAAGTATCCCTTTTCCGCCTGTAAATGATCGGCCTGCTCGCTAAGACGATTCAGAAGCTTCGACAGCTCATTGGCCAGAATCTCAAGCTCTCCCTCCCGATACTGGGTAAAATTCAGATCCCGCTCTCCGTGAAGCATCCGATCCGTGTCTGCCGCCAGCTTTTCCAGACGGCGGTAACGGCGAAGGGTGAAGGCCAGCCACAGGGCAATGACCAGTACACAGCCAAGAACCGCCAGCAGGAATCCGGCCATAGCCGCCTGCTGTCGTATAAGGAAAAAGCCTGCCGCTGCCGTGATGGCAGCGACGCAGGCCGATATAAGTACGCTCATTCTAAATTCTTTGTCTCGTAGATATCGCATGGATTCCTCCCACACTTTCTGCTTTCAATCTCTTTTGCTCTAAGCTCAACAGCCAAATTCGTTTTTTATTCCAGCTTGTACCCGAGGCCCCGCACCGTCCGGATAATCGTCGGATTCTGCGGATCCGTCTCTATCTTTTCCCGCAATCTTTTGATATATACGGTCAGCGTATTGTCATTCACAAACTCCCCGGCGGCGTCCCAGATTTCCTCCAGAAGCTGTCCCCTGGTCAATACCATGCCCTTGTGGTTCAGGAAGAATAACAGCAACCGGTACTCCAGCGCCGACAGGCAGCAGTCCGCGCCGCCCTTCGTCACAGACGCCCGCACCGTATCCACCCGCAGTTCCCCGATTTCCACAATCGACTGGGTTTTCCCGCAGCGGCGCAGCACGCTCCGAATCCGGGAAATCAGCTCTCTTGGCCGGAAGGGCTTCCTGATATAATCCTCCGCTCCCAGGTCAAGCCCGGTCACCACACTGAACTCGTCTCCTGAAGCCGTCAGAAAGATCACCGGCGTATCCAACTCCGCCTTCACCGCCGAGCACACTGCGAATCCATTGCCATTCTGCAGGGACACGTCCAGCAGCAGCAAATCAAAGCTTTCCTTCTGAAGCGCTTCCAGCGCCTCTTTCTGCCCCGCCTCCGCCCGCACCCAAAAGCCCTCCGCTTTCAGCACCGCACTCAAATTCTCGATAATCGCTGAGTCGTCCTCGACCAGAAGTATTTTTGTCAAATCTTGCCTCCCTGATAGATGTCTGTTTCTGTAAATCATGTTTATTCTAACATAGTTTTCTTCTGTATTCTTTTTTATTTCCAGCAGGGTGGCAGCTTCTGCTCCTTCATGCGGACCGGCTCCGGGTAGATCTGACCGTGGAGGTCCAGTTCTACACGGTCGATGATTTCGGGTTCTACGGGCTCGTTGACTTCCACGCCGGGGATGGGAAAGTCTACGGGGACGGTTTTTACCTTTTCCAGGCGGTAGATTTCGTCCATGCCTTCCAGGACGCGGCCAAAGACCGGATAGACGCCCTTATGGTCGGGGCAGTCCCGCAGGGGGAAGAAGAACTCACAGGAGGCCAGGCCGTCCGCGCCGTAACCGCCCATACAGACTACGCCCGGATGGGAATCCAGGGGTGTGATCTCCGGGTGAAGCTCAAATTCATTGGGAATCAGATACTGGGCTTCCTTTTTGCCGAAGGCGGTATAGCTTACGTCGATCCAGCTGCCCGGGACGATGCGCTGGATGGCGTGGTGATCCATGAGACCGCGGGAGGCCACGTAAATAAAGCTGTTCACTGTGTTGGGCGCTGCCTCGGGCAGCAGCTCAATCACAATTTTTTTCCCGTTTTTCATATATAAAGTAGCAATCGGATTCATTTTAATTTCTCCTTAACCGATGATCTCCAGTTCCTTCGGATAATGGTTCAGCACCTCGCAGCCGTCCTCGGTCACCAGCACCAGATCCTCTACCCGGACGCCGGTGTCACCGGTCAGGTAGATCCCCGGCTCGATGGAGAAAATCATGCCCGGAACGGCCTTGTCCGTATTCACGGACGATACATCGCCGAACTCATGCTCACCAAGGCCGATGAAATGACCCAGACGATGGGTGAAATAGGGTCCGTAGCCCGCTTCGGTGATCAGATCCCGGGCTGTTTTGTCCAGCTCGCAGAGCGGAATACCCGGCTTGATTTTCGCGATAGCGGCCTCATTGGCCCGGCGCACCGTATTGTATACAAGCTGATGCTGCTCGCTGGCCTCCTTGTAATAGAAGGTACGGGTCATGTCAGAGCAATAGCCATCCTTGATGCAGCCTACGTCGAAGAGCACGCAGTCTCCCGGCTTCACCACAGTGTCGTCCGGTGCGTGATGGGGATCCGCCGCATTTGCTCCAAAAGCCACCAGGGGCTCAAAGGAAAAGCCGTCGGCTCCCAGATCCTGATAGATTTTCAGGGTCTGCTCAGCCACCTCTTTCTCGGTGACGCCCTCATGAATCAGGGTCTTAAACTTCGCAATGGCTTTATCATTGATATCAGAAGAGACGCGCATCAGCTCCTGCTCCTCGGCATCCTTGACGCCGCGGGTCTTGTCCACCGCCAGAGACGCATTGACAAAACCTGTGGCCGCTTTCCTTTCCATCAAAGGAAGCAGAAAACGAGCGGTCAGATCCTTATCCACGCCCAGTGTCTGTTCGTGATCCAGATACTTCGCCACAATCTCGGCTGCCGGATCCGTATCGTCATACCAGACCTTCTCCACACCCACCTCTTCCGGTACGGTGAACAGCTTGTTCAGGAAATACACATGCTTTCCGTCTGCCCTCAGGTACAGGGCGTAGAAACGCTCGAAGGGCGCGATGTATACGCCGGTCAGATAGTAGATGGACATGGGATCCACGATCAGCATCTGACTTAAGCCCATTTCCTTTAACGCATCCAGCACACGTTTTACTCTGTTCTCTTTTAACATAACTTCCGTCTCCTCTCTTGCCATTTAAAACTGCTTTCTCAGCTTCGGATCCAGCAGATCCCGCAGACCGTCGCCGATGAAGTTCGCGCCCACGGCCATGGTAAAGATCGCCAGTCCCGGGAAGCCTGCCACCCAGAATTTATTGAAGTAGCCCACACCGTCGGACACCATCATGCCCCACTCGGGCGTAGGCGGCGCGGATCCAAGGCCTAAGAAGCTTAAGGTCGAGAACATCAGGATCTGATTTCCGATATCGGTGGTCGCCATAATCAATACGGAGCTGATACTGTTCGGGATAACTTCTTTCAACAGAATCCGGAGCCGGGACGCGCCCAGCGCCTCGGAAGCGGTCACATATTCATTTTCCTTGACGCTTAAGACAACGCTCCGCATGAGTCTGGCGTAGGTGGGCCAGGCCACGATGACCAGAGCGAACATGGTGTTGAACAGGTTGGAACCCATCACAGCGTTGATGATCATGGCCAGAATCAGGGACGGGAAAGACAGAATCATCTCCGAGAGACGCATCATTACATTGTCCACCCAGCCGCCCACGTAGCCTGCGATGGCTCCGTAAAAGGTACCGATGACGCCCGCGATCACCACCGTCAGGCAGCCTGCCAGCAGGGAATACCGGCCGCCGTAAATCACGCGGCTGAAGATATCCCGGCCAAAGTTGTCCGTACCGAAGAGATGCTCCGCCGACGGCGCCTGCAGACGCAGGGTCAGATCCTGGGCAATGGGGTCATGGGGCGCAATAACCGGCGCCAGAATTGCCAGCAGGATCCAGGCCAGACAGATGATAACGCCCAGAGTAAATAAATAGTTGGATTTGAACATTTTTTTGATTGAACGAATCATCCGTTGCACCTCACTCTCGGGTCAATGACGCCATAGAGAATATCCACGACCGTATTGATCACCATGTAATTCAAAGCTATCAGAAGTGCCACTCCGATGATGGACGGATAATCCACGGAAAGCACCGACTCATAGGCAAACTGTCCCACGCCGGGCCAGTTAAAGATGGTCTCCACCAGTACCATGCCGCCTAAGAGATTTCCCAGACCCAGGCCGATGACGGTCAGCACCGGAATCAGCGCATTGCCCAGGGCATGGCGTACAATCAGTCCCACACGGCTTAAGCCCTTGGCTCTGGCCGTACGGATATAATCAGTGGACATGACATCCAGCAGGTTCGACCGGGTCGTTCTGGTAATCAGGCCCATGGTAAAGGCCGCCAGCACCAGTCCCGGCAGAATCAGATGCTGCAGGGCGTCCAGCGCCTTGGCCGGATTGCCCTCGATGAGGCTGTCGATGACATACATACCCGTCACTGTGGCCGGAGCAGAAAAGCTGTTGCTTAAACGGCCCGGTCCCGGGAAAATATGTAATTTATAATAGAAGAAATACAGCACTAACAGGGCGAACCAGAAGCTGGGGATGCTGACGCCGGTCACGGACAGGGCGCGCACCACCTGGTCAAGGATGCTGTTTCTCTTAATAGCGGAAATGACGCCGAACAGGATACCTAAGACCGCCGCCAGAATAATCGCAAATAAAGCCAGCTCAATGGTCGCCGGATAGCATCTGGCCAGTTCATCTAATACCGGCTTATTGGTACGGATGGACGTACCCAGATCCAGATGCAGCAGATTTTTGATGTACAGGATATACTGTACAAAGACCGACTGATCCAGTCCGTATTTGGCCCGATAGGCTGCTACAACCTCGGGATCATTTAAGGCTCTCTGGCTTAAGTTCGCCACGGTCGGGTCGCCCGGTATCATTTTCGTCAGAATAAATACCAGGGTGGCCACACCGAAGAGCATAACGACCAGATAAATCAGTCTCTTTCCTATAAATTTCAGACGTTCCATATTCCACCTCGTTTTTCTTATTTCCGCCGTGCTCCGCTCACGGCCCCGTTTCCATTTCCCACGGAGAACAGGTACTTTCGTCAGCGCTGCCGTTCCACTCTGTCCAGAGTGCGTCAGCCGTTCACGACAATATCTGCTTTCGGGAGCTCCATTTCTAAGAAAGAATCCCCCGGAGGGTCTTTTTGTTCTATAGGAATCATAGCTTTCACACTTTCATGTAACACGGTATTTCCTATAGAGCAAAAGAACGGCTTTCGGACGGAAGAGAAATCCCCTCCGTCCGCAAGAGCTGTCCTGTATTTCTGAAGCTTACTGAATGTTAATCAGTGTCAGATCAAGCGCGTAAGGATCGGAGATACCTACGCCGCTCAGTCTGGTGTTGTAAGCGATATGTGCCGGTGCCTGTGCGATCATAACGAACGGACCGTCCTCGTACATGGCGTCCTGAATCTTCTCCAGAACCGCGATACGTGCGTCGTTGTCGGTGGCCGCCATGGTCTCCTGATACATGTCTGCCAGCTCCTGATTCATATCAGCCGTCCATCCTGCACGAAGTCCTACCACTCCGCCCGGCAGGAACTCCAGCTGTACGTTCGGGTCGTTGTAATCGGTTCCCCAATACATTACAGTAAAGCCCAGGGTTCCGTCACGGTAAGCGTCGCCGTAGCCTGCTGCCCAGGGCTGCGCTACGATATTTACATTGATACCGATCTGTGCCAGATCGTCCTTTACCTTCTGGGCCAGGTCAGACAGGAGTACGCCCTCCATATCCAGATCGCATACGGTCAGGTCTACATCGAAGCCGTCTGCGTAACCAGCCTCAGCCAGCAGAGCCTTTGCCTCTTCCACGTTGGTGTAATCAGCCGCTCTCTCACCCTTGCTTCCCATGAAGCCCACCTGAATGATGTCATAGGGCGTCAGCGTACCCTCGCCGCAGATGGTCTGGATTCCGGTGTAGTCCAGAGCCTTGCGGACTGCCTGCTGTACCTTCGGATTTGCCATGGGACCGCTATAGGTCTCATTCATGTTCATCATCACAAAGCCTGCGGTCTTGGTAGCGCCATTGATGATCTCGATACCGTCAGCGCCCTGCAGCTCTTCCATGGTATCGTCAGTCATGTTCATGGCCACATCGATATCACCGCTGGACAGAGTCATCATCTGGGTGTTGGAATCCGGTTGGATCTTGATGATGTATTTATCTACGTTGGTTGCCTTGCCCCAGTAGTTTGGGTTCTTCTCCAGAACCACTTCCTCGTCCGGAGTATAGCTGGTCATCACATACATACCGGAGCCTGCGCTGGTGGTATCCAGGTAGGACTGTGCGGTATCGGTAGTAGCCGCGTCCTCAGCGTCAGTTCCGCCATTCTCCTTTACAACGGCACTGTCCAGTACAGCCAGAGAGCTGTAGGTCAGCTTGGAAAGGATGGCGCTGTCCTGCTGATTCAGATGGAAAACGATGGTCTTCTCATCGGGAGTCTCGATGCTGTCGATGGTATCCGCGATGAAGGCCGGGTTGCCCTGCAGGTTCTTGCAGCGGTTGATGCTGAAGGCCACATCCGCAGAGGTCATGGGGTTGCCGCTTGCGAAGGTAATGCCGTCCTTCAGGGTCACAGTCAGGGTCAGGCCGTCCTCAGAGAACTCGTAGGTGTCAGCCAGACAGGGCTCGGGAGCGCCGTCGTTGCTGTAGAATTTGAACAGGGTCTCGTAGCATGCGTTTACGATCATGGGCGGATATTTCTCATAGACATAGCCCGGATCCAGGGTAGAAAAACCGGAACCCATGGCTACCACTACGGTACTGGAGCCGGAATCTCCTGACGCCGCGCTGCTTCCGTCAGAAGACGCGTTGTCGCTTCCACCGCCGCAGGCTGCCAGGCCGAGAACCATGGTCAGGCTCAGTGCCAAAGCTAAAAACTTCTTCTTCATAATATTGCCTCCTTTTAAACTCTATTGAGACGCCCGGATGGGCGTTGTCTCCATTATTTTTTCTCCAGACCATCATACAGGTGACAGGCTACATAGTGTCCTGCCTCCACCTCCCGAAGCTCGGGAACCTCTGTCTTACACCGGTCACACGCCTTAGGACACCGGGTATGGAACCGGCAGCCTGTCGGCGGATTGGAAGGACTTGGGACCTCTCCCTCCAGATGGATGCGCTTAACGCTCCCCTCCCCCACCTGGGGAATGGCCGACAGCAGAGCCTCCGTGTAGGGATGATAACGCTTCTCATATAACTGATCGTAATTCGCGATCTCCACCATTTTCCCCAGATACATGACGCCTACCCGGTCGCTGACCTGATAGACCACATTCAGGTTATGGGAAATGAAGAAGTAAGTCAGTCCTAACTTTTCTTTTAATTCCTGTAGCAGATTCAACACCTGAGCCTGTACGGACACATCCAGAGCGGACACCGCCTCGTCGCAGATAATAATATCCGGCTCCAGAGCCAGGGCTCTCGCAATTCCGATTCGCTGTTTCTGGCCTCCGGAAAGCTCATGGGGGTAACGGCTCAGATGATAGGTATCCAGGCCTACCAGATGCATCAGTTCCTCGATGCGGGCATCCACATCCATCTGTCCCTTCAGGCCGTGAATTTCAAAAGGCTCCATGAGTATCTGCTTTACGGTTCTTCGGGGATTCAGGCAGGCCGACGGATCCTGGAAAATGATCTGGGCCTTTTTCCGCATATTTTTAAGCTCTTTTCCCTTTAAGCCCGCGATATCCGTGCCATCCAGGTAAATGTGACCGTCCGTGGGCTTCAAAAGCCGCACCAGGGAACGTCCCAGAGTACTCTTGCCGCAGCCACTCTCGCCTACCACGCCGAAGGTCTCGCCCCGCATGATCTGAAAGCTCACATCGTCCACAGCCTTGACCGTACCTGATTTTTTGTCTTTTCCTTTAAAATATACCTTCACATGGTCGGCTTCCATCAATACGTTATTCTGATTTTCCATCCTGATTTAGGCCTCCTCGTTCTCTTTCGCGTACTGCCAGCAGCGCACCAGGCGTCCATCGGATAGCTCCGCCATGGGCGGCTCCTCTTTCCGGCACTGGTCGGTGGCATAGGGACATCTGGGAGAAAAGCTGCATCCCTCAATACGCTCGGTGGGGTTCGGCACCATGCCCTCGATGGTCTCCAGGGGATTCCGTTCTCTGGTAATCTTCGGGATGGCGTTCAGAAGTCCCTTGGTATACGGATGCTTCGGACTTTCAAAGAGCTCCTTCACCGGCGCCTGCTCTACGATGTGGCCGGTATACATGACAATCACCGTATCGCACAGCTCGCTGACTACGCCCAGGTCATGGGTAATGAAGACGACGGAGGTTCCCATGCTCTCGTTCAGCTCCCGGATCAGGTCGAGAATCTGGGCCTGAATGGTCACATCCAGTGCTGTCGTGGGCTCATCCGCAATCAAAATCTGAGGCTGACAGGCCAGAGCCATGGCAATCATGACACGCTGACGCATACCGCCGGACATCTGATGGGGATATTCATGGACCCGGACCTCTGGGTTCGCAATGCCCACCGCCCGCATCATCCGCACTGCCTCTTCCATGGCCTCTTTTTTCTTCATGCCACGGTGAAGCCGCAGGGATTCCGCGATCTGCTTTCCGCATTTGATAATCGGATTTAAGGAAGTCATAGGTTCCTGGAAAATCATGGAAATCTCATTTCCACGGATCTTCTGCATTTCTTTCTCCGATGCTTTCACCAGATCCTTTCCATGATAAAGAATCTCTCCTCCGGTAATCCGTCCGGGCGGGTTCGGGATCAGCTGCATCATACCGAGAGAGGATACGCTCTTGCCGCTTCCGCTCTCCCCTACGATGCCAAGTTTTTCGCCTTTATGTAAGGTATAATTCAGATGGTCGACCGCATGTACGACACCCTCAACAGTCTGGAATTCCACGCATAAATCTTTGATTTCTAATATCGTCTCTGCCTGACTCATGTTTTCCTCGCTTTTTCGCTTTACACTCTTAAAGTATTGACGCGTCAATACTTACGTATGATAACATATGTTTAATAAGATACCACATTTTCCAAAAATTTTCAAGCTGTGATTTCACAAAGACGGCAACACTGTGGCCTGATGGGAACAACCTGGAATAGGGAAGACCGGCCTACGTGCCAGAGGCACGAAAGCCGGTCTTCCTGAATAAGGTGGAAAAACTTAACTTGTTACTTTAGATTGTTGCTTTTTATTTCATTCTTTTTCTGCGAATCAGCGCCAGTACAGCTGCTGCGGCTGCAATCAGTACCACGTACAGCAGCGGCTGTGCAGTATCACCGGTCTGTGCAGAAGTGGTGCTCGTGGTGTTGGACTTGGAGCTGCCGGAGCTTCCGGAGGAGTTCTGTTTCTTATTGTCCTCATCCTTCTTCTCGGCCACAGTCTTCAGATCTGCTACTGCAGTCTTCAGAGCGTTCAGCGCATCGCTGATTTCCTGAGAAGTAGCGTTCGGGTTCTTCAGAATCTTCTCAGCATTGCTCAGAGCAGTAGAGAATGCCTTCCAGCTGTCTGCTGTGTAGTCCTTCTTCTCTCTGTCCTTATTGCCGTTATATACAGCCTGCAGTTCATCCTTTGCTGCCGGGGACTGACCTGTGGTCAGTGCTGCGGCTGCCTCTTCCAGACCCTTCAGTGCTGCGCTTACCTGATCTGCGGTTGCGTTCTGGTCGTTCAGTACAGCCTGTGCATGTGCAAGAGCTGCGGAGAACTTCGCCCAGCTGTCTGCTGTGTAGTCGCCCTGCTTCTTGTCTGCATTCTTGTCAACTGCTGCCTTCAGTGCATCCTTCACAACCGGCTGATCCGGATTCGGTAATTCTTTCTTCACCAGACCCTTGTATGCGTCGTTCAGTGTCTTTACAGCTGCGTCTACAGTCTCCTGTGTCGCGTTCTCGTCTGCCAGTACATTCTGTGCTGTCTTCAAAGCCTCTGCAAATGCAGCCCAGGTCTCGTCGGTGTAGTTCTCCTGCTTCAGATCCTTGTACTTGTCTACAGCCTCGGTCAGTACTGCCTTGTCAGCCGGCTCTGCTACCTTCTTACCATAGAAGTTGATCTCGGACAGACGTGCATAAGCTACATCCCCGCCGCCGGTCTTTGCTCCGTGGATGATAACCTTTACGTGCGTGATGTTTGCCTGCTCCATACGGATGCCGGATCTCATCTCATTCTCATCAATGGTCTTTCTTCCTACGGATGTGAAGTTCTCGCCATCGGTGCTTACCAGTACCTCATAATCGGTTACCTTACCGTTGCCGGTATTTTTCACGATTTCTACCTTCTCCAGGTCGTATGCGTCGCCCAGAGCCAGGGTAATCTCCTTCGGCAGTCCTGCGTTGCTTCCGTAGTACGGGGACTCCCAGTAGTTGGTCTCATCGCCGTCTACCAGTGCGCTCGGTACGTTCTCCTCGCTGTACGGCGCGTCTGCGGTCATACCGCTCTTGTCGGTGATAGCCTCTGCGGTCAGCTCAGATTCTTCCAGCGCGTCAGCCGCCTTCTTCATGGCCGCGATAGCCTTCTTCACATCGTCCTTGGTGGCCTCTGCGTTATCCTTTACAGCGTTTGCCGCGTTGATGGCGTCAGTCAGTGCCTTGAAGCTCTCCTCGGTGTAGAACTTCGGGTTGGTCTTGCTGTACTCGGTAATCAGCTCAACCAGTTCGGTCTTGTCTGCGCCTGCCAGTACGGTGATTTCGTAGGATGCGGTGATCGGTGCTGCCGGATCCTCGCCCTCTGCCTGTGTAGCGGTATCCTGCATGGACTCACGTGCAGTCAGAGTAATCTTGGCCTTGCCCTCGCCTACTGCGTATGCCTTGTAAATCGGCAGACCGTTCTCGTCAGCCAGGGTGATGATTCTTACCACATTCTCATTGGAGGAGGCTGCTACGAAGTACGGGTTGGTTGCGTTCTCCGGCTCGATGGTTGCGTTGATGTCTGCCATGCTTCCTGCATACAGCTCTTTTACGTTGTCCTCAGCCGGGGTAATCTTGGTTACCGGAACCATATCAACCTTTGCCTTTACCTCAAGCTCGCTTAAGGTCAGCATGTTGGTTCCGCTTGCCTGGTTTGCAGTTACAGATACCTTGGTTACCTTTGCGTCTTTATTCGGATTTGCAAACTCAAACTTAGCTCCCTGATCCTTCAGGTTCACATCGGCGGTTGTGCCATCTTCATAAGTGAAGGTTGCGGTAGCGTCTGTCATGTATCCGTTACCGTAAGACGGTGCGTTGTATACAGAAACTGTGCTTACGGTATCTGCCTTCTTCATATTCATATGAAGAGTTACAGGCATTTCTACATATTTTACTTCTTTGTCTACATAGTTGCTTGGGATATCCCACAGGAACTCGAAGTTACGTCCCTGACCGCCGAACAGACCGGAGAAGCTGCCCTGCTGGATCATCTTCTTCACATTGTCTCCGTCGTCAGATGTGAGAACAGCGTTAGTCATGGTCATATCGAAGTCGCTGCCATAGCTTAACTTGCCATCTGCTGTAGCTACAGTCAGAGTAGACAGGGTCAGCATGTTCTCTACAGACGCGCCCTTTGCGTTTGCTACGGAATTTACAGTTACATCTACCTTGGTTACAGTCTTGTCTGCTTCTGCGTTAAATGTAAACTCAGAGTAATCTGCTGCGGTCGCCCAGTCCAGAGACTTGCTGTCGCTGCTTGTGCTGCCATCGCTGTAAGTAAACTCAGCGGATGCGCTGGTTACATAACCGTTTGCCTTATTGGCATTCTGCAGGGTTACGGAGGTCACCTTCCTGGTGTTGTCAGCCTGAACAGCTACCTCTTCCTCTGCTGTCTGTACTTCTACATCTTCTGCTTCGTCTGCCACATCCTCTGTTGTATCTTCTACAACCTCGTCTGCTGCATCCTGCTTCACATCAATATGGAAGGTAACCGGAACCTTTACGTGCTCCGGCAGACCCTTTACAGTGGTGGTCCAGTCGTTCGGATACCATTTCAGCTCGAACTCACGACCCTGAGAACCGTTGAACAGTCCGTCATAGCTGTTGCTCTCGATGAACTTCTCTACGTTCTTTCCATCATCCTCTTTCAGGATGTTGTTGGTCATGGTCATATCGAAGTCCTCACCGTAGGTGTAGGTCTTCTCGCCGCCTGTTACGATGTCCGGAAGCTCCGGTGTGGAGGAGCTCTCGCAGTTAATCAGATCGAACTCCGGTCCAATCAGCATTACCTGACTCAGATCCATTGCCTTTGCGTCCAGCGTAAAGTCATTCTTCGCCTTCATGGTGATGGTGGCAATGACGCCGGTTCCGCTGTAGGTTGCCTGGTTTCCTCTGTTGGCGAATGCCAGGTTCACATAAGCTGTTCCGTCCTCATATACCTTGTTTACTGTCAGGTTCTCCATCTGGGAGATGTCGAAGTCTGCAGTGGTGTCCACATACTGGAGTACAGCCGGATTGTAATCCAGAACCTCTCCAAATGCGTTCAGGTTCTTTACATTATCTGCGTATACATCTACGGTAAAGGTCTCGCCTGCCTTCACGTCTGTTGCGCTGGGCAGCAGAACGATGTTGCCGGATACCTTACCAGTCTTCTGAGTACCGCCATCCAGGTTGAACATGGTGAATGCGTAATCCCATACATCGTAGTAGCCATTGCCGTTAATATCGCCGAATCTCTCCTCAATCTGCTTCACGAAGGTCTCTCCGTCCTTCTTGGAGAAGCCGAGGTAGTTCTTCATGTTGGTGTAGTCGCCGTCTGCGACGGTTCCCAGGTTATTGGTACTTCCTACCGCAAAGCCGTTGGTGCCGTCCTTCTTATAGATGGCCAGCTCGTCGCCGGAGAAGAAGTTGCCCTTGGACTTTGTGATAACAATCTTTACATAACGAGCCGCGCCTGTCAGCGGGATCTCTTTCATGTTATCTGCAATGCTTGCCTTTGCATCATAGGTCCAATCCGAGTGTTCAGAACCGATCCACTGGGTGGTCCAGTTCACACCATCCAAGCTGGTCTCTACGTTCATCTGCTGTACTGCGCCGTTGCCGTAGTTGTCATGTCTTGCATAATACTCCAGCTTATCCAGCGCGTAGGCCTGACCGTAATCGAAGATCATCGGGATGGCGTCTGTTACAACGTCGCCGGTGGAGTGGAACATGCCTGCTGCATCGCTGATATCATGGTCGGTCAGGTTAGCCAGCTTGCCCCAGGAATCTCCGCCTGTCCAGGTGATTTTTTCCGGCGTCGGTACGTTTCTCCAGGGATCCAGAGAAGTGGTTGCGGTTACTTCCTCAGACCATTCAGAGTAGCCGTCCTTATTTCTGGAACGTACCTGATAAGTATGTGTAGAGTTGTACTTCAGATCGGTGTGCGCGAACTCGGTTGCGTCGCCTGCAGTGTTGATGATGCCGTCTACCAGAAGCTCATAGCTGGTTGCGCCATCTACAGCATCCCAGGTCAGGGTGTTGCTGGTCGGGGTCTTTCTGGTCACGTCATCGGTCAGCTTAGCCGGAGCAGCCAGAGCCGGGTTCAGCTGATTCTTGCTCATGTCGCCGTTGTTCTCAAAGCCTTCCAGAACCAGGGTCTGTGCATTTGCCTGAGAATCGGTGTTGGCGAACTTCACATACAGCTTCGGAGAAGACGTCTGAGCCTCCATCATTGCCGCGAACTCATCCTCTGCCTCTACGCCGTAGTACTCGATAGCCGGGGACTCGTCATAGTAATAAGCGAAGGTGCCTGCTGCCACATCCGCGTTCAGAACCTCATCCTTGCTCTTCATCGCTACCTTAGTCAGCTCTGTGGAACCGTTCTGTGCTGTGATAGCAGTCGGCTCTTTGGAAACATTGACTACGAAGGTAGTGTTCTTATTTTTATCATACCCTGCATAGCTTCCGCTTGCCTTCTCAGCAGTCAGGGTTGCCACGTTGCCTTCTACCTTGGAAGTAAACTTCTGAGATACATGTTCGCCATAGGATACGTCAGCTACAGTTCCGTAACCATCCACCTCGGTGGTCTCGTTCTCTGCGGTGATTCCGTCATCCTCATACATGGTGTACTCGGTGGATCCTGCCGGCCAGAACTCTACGCTGCGGTTTGCCTTGTTGATCTTGGACGGGCTGTTGTTCTCCTCCCACATGGGGATGATGGAACCATTCTTTACAAAGATCGGAAGCTTCCAGATGGGAGCGTCGAAGTTGTTCAGGGTCTGTCCGCCGTAGTACTGCTCGCCGGTGAAGTAGTCGATCCAGATCTGATCTGCGTCCGGAAGGTAGATGCCGTTTCTCACATCATTTCCCTGTGTGTCGCTGGATGTGTTCTGGTAAATCGGAGCTACCAACACGTTGGAACCGAACATGTACTGATACTGCATATCCTTGGTGCTTGCGTAAGCGTCACCCGGATACTCCAGGAACATAGCACGGATCATCGGAAGTCCGGTGTCGCCGTTGCCTGTATCCAGGTTTGCCGCAGCTGCCGCGCTGGTGTAGATGTACGGCATCAGCTGAGCTTTCAGCTTCAGGTACATTCTGTTGATACCGGTGTACGGATCGCCGAAGGTCTGCGGAGTCTTCGCGTAGCTTCCCCAGCCGTCCATGTTCAGCATCAGCGGCGTGAATACCTTCCACTGGGTATCACGGGTGGATACAATCTTGTCTCCGCCGAAGATACCGTCCATATCACTACCGATATTCGGGTTACCGCTTAAGGACTGTCCGATGTAGGTCGGTACGTGGAAGCGGATGTACTCCCAGTTTCCGCCGTACTGGTCGCCGGTCCAGATAGCGCCGAAACGCTGTGTGGAAGCCCAGCCGTCCAGGGTGATAATGTTCGGACGCTTGCTTACGCCTGTGGTTACGATATCGTAAGCAGTCTTGGTACCGTTCAGAGCGAAGTTGTAGCCGTAGCCTACCCATGCAACATCAGTCTTCAGGGTAGTGATTCCGCCAACTTTTACCTCTTTCTCGAAATCACGAAGCAGGTGCCAGGAGGTGTTACTGTTGGAATCCGGGCTCAGATTGCTCTGTGTCCAAAGACCTGTCTGCAGACCCTTGCTCTGTGCATACTTGGTGAACTCTTTCAGATTGTTTACATTGGCGTCTACTGCTGCAGTACGCTCTGCACTGCTGCTGCCGTCCGCGTTCACGCCGCCGGTCTGATAGTAGCCGTTCTGACCATAGCCGCAGCCATATCCGTCGTTGGGAAGGAAGTAGCCGATGGGCATGTCATATTTGTCGTACTGATCGATGACAGCTCTTGCGGAATACTTGGAATCGGTATTCACGGACGGATACTTGTCCAGCGCAGTAGTCGGCTTGGTTCCGTTCAGCGTCTCGGAGCTCATACCGTCCTTCAGCACATAGCCTGTGCTCATACCGGACTCATAATAGGAAGATGCAATCGGCACCTCGTCTGCAGTGGTTGCGGACGCGCTTCCCTTGATCTCCCATTTCTTGCTTCCGCTATTGTCGGACCAGGAGTCACGGTTGTAGCAGTTTAAATGTCCCTCATAGAACGCGTACTCCGGAAGGAGAACCGGAGCACCGGTTACATGGTAGTACTCGCCCAGAAGATCCTGTACTCTCTCAGCTGCGTTTGCGCCGTCGGACAGGAAGATGTATGCGTCGTACTCATTCTCGTTGTGAGCGGTTGCTACGGTATCTGCAGAGTTATTTCCGAAGTCGTAGGAACCAGCCAGAAAGGTATTACGCAGTACGCCGTAACCGTTACTGGAGTAGTAGAACGGGTTCGGAGAAGCGACGCCGCCGTCTACCCAGTTACTCTCATTTGCGATATGGATGGTCTCGCCTGTATGTACGAAACGGCCGTTCTGTGTACCGCCGCCGTAGAAGTTCTCGCCGCTGTTCTTAACCAGGCTCTGTGTGGTCTTGGTTCCGAGAGAAAGCGGTGCGCTCTCCTGCATTACAACATTGTCGTTGTAAGCTACGGTCATTTTTGCGGTATCTTTATCAAATGTAATCTTTGTCTTACCAGCTGCGATTACAATATTTCCATTCTCATCGGATACTTTCGCCTTCGGGTGGCTGTACTTATCGGAAGAATCCGGATACTGTGGAATCTTCGCTGTGTCTGCTGCGTTGTTTACGGTCGCATATTCTGAGAACTTTCCGCTCGGATCTACATTGTAACGGAAGATCCCGTCCTCGAGAAACGTGATTTTTCCCTTTACATCACCATTGTTGAAGCTTACTTCTACCACATTGTCGTTTGCTCTCGCTGACTTTACAGAAGACAACGGGCCGTTAAAGGCTGCTTCTACAGTCGATGCGGGAAACTGGGGCGCGATGCCTGCCACCATTGCTGCTGCAAGTACGATAGATAAGAACTTGCTGCTCATTTTTTTCTTCTTAATCATAATTTCCCTCATAAATTTTTTGTTTACTTTGCTTCGATTTCATTTTCCTGAACCCAATCGTCAAAAGCCGTCTCGCCGACGCCCAGATGATAGGTGTCCAGGTAGCTTCCGTCCTCGCCGTCTACCACATAGAAGACTCCGGGAACCGTATTGAATTCCGGGAACAGCTCCGCAATCCGCGCTCTGTTCTCTTCCTCAGACGTTTCCTCGTAGTCCAGGATAACCTGATACATGGTTACCGCATGGGTTTCGACGTAGTCCACAAGCATGCTGTGGAATTCCTGACAGTATGGGCACTCGATTGTCACAAAGGATACCAGAAAGGTCTCCCCTGCGTTCAGCTTCTCTTCCATTTCTGCCATAGAAATGCTGATAATCTGTCCTGATTGCGTGCTTTCCTCTGTCCCGATCTCTTCCCTTTCGGTACCGTTCTCACTATCCTCCCCTGTTTCCGTCTCAGAAACTGCTGTTTCGGCAGCCGTTTCTTCGCCGGTCTCCTGCTTTGCAGAACCGCAGGATGTCACGCCGCACATGGTCAGTATGACGCTTCCCAGTATCAGCACTTTTTTCATTCCACTCACTCTTTTTTCGCCCTCCCTTCTCGGTTTTATCGTTGTTACCAATGCCGGAAAATCCTTTATCAATAACAATATATACATTCTATAAAAGAAAAAAAAAAAAAACAATTCCTCCGTCGAATTGTACAAAAGATTGAGCGTATAAGCCAACTCGAATCGTCGATTCAAAACATAAAAAGGGGAACGGCCAGCAAAATTTGCAAACCGCTCCCTTTTTGTTACATTTATGTGCCCAAATTAACACTTTTTAGTGAATCTTTGTCACTTTTCGTTTATTTCTTTTGTTAAAAATCACATTCTGCCGGATTCTTTTGTTACATTTTATACGGGCTTCTCCGGCAGGACGCCCTCGCAATCGAAAGCTGGAATGAAGCTTTCCTTCGCAGTTTCCCCCTCCTGGATGAAGGCATTTCCCACGCCCAGGGACAGGGTGTAATCGAGCAGCCGCCCGTATTCCCGCTTCGTCACGCGGCGGTTGATTTCCGGCCATCGCTCCAGACCGGGCAAGGGAGTATACTGGTTCATCAGGCTTAAGTACACTGTATCCCCATAGGCCTCGTAGACATATTGTACTACCCCTTTCGCGTTTTTCAAATGATTCGGCAAAAGAAGGTGACGAACGATGACTCCCTTTTTCATCATGCCAGCTTCGTCGAATACCGGTTCTCCGATCTGGCGCACCATTTCCTGAAGAGCCGCCTTCGCCACCTCCGGGTAATCGGGCGCATGGGAATAGATTGCCGCTGCTTCCCTGTCCATGTATTTGAAGTCGGTCAGATAAATATCCACAATACCGTCCAGCATTTTCAGCGTACTGACTTTTTCGTAACCGCTGCAATTATATACAATTGGAAGCTTCAGGCCATTTTCCCGCGCCCGCTGCACGGAGCGGATGATCTGCGGCGTGTAATGGGTGGGCGTCACCAGATTGATATTGGCCGCGCCCTTGCCCGCAAGCTCCAGGAAAATCTCGGCCAGCCGCTCTTCGGTGATGTCGATTCCCCGCTCAGCCCCGGCAATATCCCGGTTCTGGCAGTAGATGCAGCGCAAAGGGCAGCCGCTGAAGAAGACCGCGCCGGATCCGGTGTCGCCGGAGATACAGGGCTCCTCCCACATATGCAGCGCCGCCCGGGCGCATTTGATGGTTTTTCCGGTCACGCCGCAAAAACCGCGCCGACCGTTTTCACGATCGGCGCGGCAGTCGCGGGGACATATTGTGCAGTTAGACATATTTACTCACTTTGTTCGCAGCGTGGCTGTGAACATTTTCCTTCCCCGTACTTATTTTATTTCTCCTCGGAAGTCTCTTCGTCTTCCACTACTGTCTGTTTCACCCGTATCTCATCCACATGATGGTTTCCGACCTTCGTCACTTCGATTTCCAGGCCCTTATAGGTGAGCTGGTCACCCTGCTCCGGTACCCGGCCAAACTGCTCCATAACCCAGCCGCTGACAGATACCATCTCAGACTCGTCATTCAGCTTAAAATACTCCGCGAATTCCTCAAAATCCATGGAAGCGTCGACCAGATAGGTATCCGGCGCAATCCGGCGCAGCAGCACCTCCGCCTCCTCATGCTCGTCCCAGATCTCGCCTACCAGCTCCTCCAGGATATCCTCCATGGTGACAATGCCACAGGTTCCGCCGTATTCGTCCACGACCACCGCCACATGGGTCTTGGCCTTCTGCTGCTTCTTCAGAATCATCCGGATAGGCTCGCTCTCCAGAACATAGATAGCCGGGGAAATGATATCCTTCACTTCCTTTTCCGTAATTCCACGCCCCACATAGAAATCCTTCCGGTGGATGGTTCCCAGAATATCGTCGATGGTATCCCGGTAAATCAGCAGACGGGAGAACTTGGTCTCGGTGAACATCTCCGCAATTTCGTCCTTGGTGGCTGTGATCGGCAGAGCCGCCAGATCCGTCCGATGAATCAGAATATCCCGGGCTTCCTGATCGGAGAACTCGATGGCGTTCCGAAGAAGACCGCCCTCGTCCTCGTCAATGGTACCGTCCTCCTGAACCTCATTTACCAGGGTCAGAAGCTCCTCCTGGGACATCTTGGAGCTGGACTCCAGATGAAAGATCTTGGTCAGCAGCTTCTGCCAGCCCACAAACAGAATGTTCAGCGGCAGGAAAATCCAGATCAGGAACTGCACGACAGGTGCCGATAACATGGCCAGCTGCTCCGGACAGTTATTGGCGATACTCTTCGGGGATATCTCGCCGAAAATCAGTACTACAATGGTCACCACAATGGTAGAAAGCGTCGCGCCCATATCGCCGAACTTCAGGGTGAACAGCACGGTTCCCACAGAGGCCATGGCAATATTTACGATGTTATTGCCTATCAGGATTGTGGAAATCAATCTGCTATACTGCTCGTCCAGCTTGCAAACCAGCGCCGCGTTTTTATTGCCCTTCTCTGCCAGCGTCTTCAGCTTCGTGGTGTTCATGGCCGAGAAGGCCGTCTCCGTAGCGGAAAAAAAGCTCGACAGTATCAGACAGACTACCATAATGGTAAGGTATGTACCCATAATAAAATATAATTCTCCTTTTTTGTATACACTTCTAAAATACGCACGAGTGCTTAATGATAATATTATATGAAACCCTTTTGTTCTTGTCAACCGGAACCAGCGGAAATGGAGGATTCTTTACAGATTCTTTATAATTGTATCTACTTTCTCTTCCTTCAGGCTGTGTTGTCTTCCGTCCATGACTTGACGAAACTCTGGAAATCCCGTATTCTAAAATCATCAAAATGTACTTTTCAGGAGGCTCTTATGCAATTATCCACACCTGTTATCCTTTACCTGATCCTTGTCAACCTCATCGCCTTCGCCCTGATGGGCGTCGACAAATCACGGGCCCGCCGTCACAAATGGCGCATCCCCGAGAAAACCCTGTTCCTCTCCGCCCTCCTTGGCGGAAGCATCGGCTCCATCGTCGGCATGCAGATGTTCCGGCATAAGACGAAGCACTGGTATTTTGTGGTGGGGATGCCGTGCATCCTGATCGCGGAGGGGCTGCTTGGGTACTTTATTCTGAATCGCTAAGGTGCCTTTTGACATTGATATCAATATGGCGTTTCCTTTTGATATCAATGTCAAAAACTTTCTGTTTTTACATAATATCTGTCACTAATTTTTGCAAAGTATCGCAGGTATCCTCAAAAGAATTTTCTTTTGCATATTCGTATTGCCATCGATATCTTTCCCACTGATTTAAAAGTTGCGGACTTTTTCTTATCTCCTCTAAAATTTCTTTGTACTGTATCAAAATCATCTGACTTCCACGTTTATATGCCGTCCGTTCCAACGCCTGCCGTAAAATATCTTTTTTACATTCTGCTCCCCGTAAAGTATATAAAATATGTATATCGTAATAATCTCGTGGACGAGTATTGGCTACATTTCTTGACAAGACGGTTTCCAGCTTTTCCGCGAGTACTGTCTCCAGATTATAAGCCAGAATACTTAACGTTCGCTGCGCAAATCTCCTCGAATACCGAATAAATTTTTTCATGTGTCAGTGTAAAGCCTTTTATCGTTGTATCCAAGTCCATCGTCGCACGCGTATCAAGCCCTACAATTGCGGAAATCAGAAAACCTCCTTTTAAAATGAAATTATGCTTATAGGATGACAATGATATCCGTTCCAGTAAACGTTCCATCATATAATTTTGCATAACAAGCTGCGCGGAAATATTTTTCTCTGCTGCCTTCTTTTTTATAAATGCCTTCAACTGCATCGGATTCGTCGTTATCATAACAGCACCTCCAGATATCGTAATACCCTGGGTTTTACCCGGAGCTGTTCCGCATATTGTAAAAGGCGATGAATATCTTTGGTTTTTGACGCTGCATAGCGTTTCATTGCCTCGCCTGCTGTCTGAATGTCTATGCCACTTCCGCGCATAATATCGCACAGTGTGCGTTCCAGATTATACACCCGGATCGGATTGCCCGATGGGGATTCGATTTCTGTCACTCCGAAGCCATAATTATCCACCACCACACGCTTTACTGTCAGATTTTCTTCCTTTAAAGATGGTGCGTTATAACCTTTTGGAAATGTCATCGTGTATCTTGCAGGTGTTCGATCTGAATACCCTAACAGGTAAAGTGCCGTCCCATGAGAATAAATTCCACGTCCATACTTTCGCTGAAGCATATAAAAATCATCTTCCCATGCATCGTTTCGCATATACAAGCCCTTACCAAAACGATAGATCTCTCCACTCTCTACCAACGCCTGCAGTACGCTTCGATGCATTCCTGCCTCTGTTACTTGTGCCGCAGTAATAATGCCATTTGTAGACTTTTTCAACAGCTTCTCCATTTTTTCCCTGTCACTCATGTTTCACCTCATTTCCGACAATCACACATTATATTTTATCTATATAATGTGTGATTGTCAATCATTGGCGTGACGTTAACACGTTATATTAATAATAAATAATGTGTTTTTGTCACTCTGTACTACAGTTACACTTCTTCGGAATCTCATCTCGATCTGAGATGCATCTGAACTTTCTCTTTCGTAAGAATATAAAATAGACCTGCACTGCTCAAAAAGCAATGCTGACAGGCACTGTCTCTCTTCGACACCTGTCAGCATTATTTTACCAATTTATGGTTGATGCGTCAACCACTCCTGCCGATTTTCAGGCAGATATTCCGCCCGTCTTTTTTTAATACGCCCTCTTTCTCCAGGCTTTTCAGTTCCCGGGTCATGGCGCTCCGATCCACGCTCAGGTATCCGGCCAGATCCGTGTAGGACAGAGGGAGCCGGACGCTTGGGCTCTGCTGCTCCTCAGCGAGACTTTCCAGATAGGCCAGAAGCTTCTTCCGGGTAGTGGTTCTGGAGAGGACGTAGATCCGCTGCACCTGCTGCCGGGACTGCAGGGCAATCATCTGGAGCAGGTTGCTGACCAGCTGGCTGTGGTGCCAGCAGGCGTTCTCGCAGCGCTTGATCACATGGGCGTAGTCGATGAACATGACCCGCGTCTCTTCCTCAGCCTGCACGTAATAATTCCGGGAATCTGCAGGAAGCAGAAAGGGCTCGCCGAACACCGCGTCCTTTTTCAGTTCGTCAATCATATACTGATTTCCCTCTTCATCGCAGTAATACAGGACGGCTCGGCCGGAAAGAATCAGGCCAATTTTATTCATGGTATTGGAATATGCAAATATGATTTCATGGTTATGGAAGCTTATCTCCCTGGCCTGGAAACAGACGCGCATTCTTTCCTGCTCTTCGGGTAAAATATCTGTAAATAATGTAACTTGTGACATACTGTCCTCTCCTTCTATCTATGCCCTTTGGATACACTTGTTTCACTTTGTATGACATCTGGGAGTGTCTCGTAGCCTTCAGGATTGCCTTGGTCGTTCATCACTCCTACAGATATATTTCTTTCCACACATTATATCATATTTTTTCTTAACAAATTCACTTTATGTGACTTTTGCAACAGATTTATTTTCCAGGCTCTGTTATTATTTTAACAAGCAAAGAACAGAAACACATCTACCGGAAACAGGAGGAACGAACTATGAAAGTGACCGATACCATCAAATATGTAGGCGTAAACGACCACCAGGTGGATCTTTTCGAAGGCCAGTACAAGGTGCCAAACGGCATGTCCTATAATTCTTACGTAATCCTGGACGAGAAAATCGCGGTGATGGACACCGTGGACGCTAATTTCACCCATCAGTGGCTCGACAATATCCAGCAGGTACTGGAGAACCGGAAGCCGGATTATCTGATCGTCCAGCACATGGAGCCGGACCACGCAGCCAATATTGCCAACTTTCTGAAGGTCTATCCCGACACCACCGTGGTGGCTACCGCGAAAGCATTTAACATGATCGACAACTTCTTCGAGCTGAAGTTAGAGGGACAGAAAATCGAGATGGGCAATGGCGGCACCCTTTCCCTGGGCTATCATCAGCTGACCTTCGTGTTCGCGCCCATGGTACACTGGCCGGAGGTTATGGTGACCTATGACAGCACCGAAAAAGTACTCTTCTCCGCTGACGGCTTCGGCAAATTCGGCGCTCTGGACGTGGATGAGCCCTGGGACGATGAGGCCAGAAGATACTTCATCGGCATCGTCGGCAAATACGGCGTACAGGTGCAGAACCTTCTGAAGGTGGCAGCCACCCTGGATATCCAGACCATCTGTCCCTTACATGGCCCGGTTCTGAATGAAAATCTGGGACATTACATCGGCCTCTACGACACCTGGTCCTCCTACACCCCGGAGGAAGACGGCATCGTCATCGCCTACACTTCCGTGTACGGCCATACGAAAGCAGCCGTTTCTCTGCTCGCTGATGAGCTTCGCAGCAAGGGCTGCCCGAAGGTCGTGGTCTACGATCTGGCCAGAGACGACATGTCCCAGGCCCTCAGCGACGCTTTCCGCTACTCCAAGCTGATCCTGGCCACCACCACCTATAACGCCAGCATCTATCCGTTCATGCACGATTATATTACACGCCTGGTGGAGCACAATTTCCAGAACCGTACCGTAGGTCTCATCGAAAATGGTACCTGGGCTCCGCTGGCTGCCAAAATCATGAAGGAAATGCTGGGCAAATGCAAGAAAATCAACTGGCTGAAGAACTCCGTCCATATCTGGTCCGCAGTCAAGGCGGAAAACCGCAGGCAGATTGAGGCCATGACCGACGAGCTCTGCAGGGAATACATTGCCAAGGATAATTCCCTCGCCAATAAGAACGATATGTCCGCCCTCTTCCGCATCGGCTACGGCCTCTATGTGGTCACCTCCAACGACGGCAAGAAGGATAACGGCCTCATCGTCAATACGGTCACCCAGCTGACGGACAATCCCTTCCGCGTGGCTGTCAATATCAACAAAGCCAACTATTCACACCATGTGATTCAGCAGACCGGCGTTCTGAACGTCAACTGCCTGTCCGTGGACGCGCCCTTCTCCGTCTTCCAGCAATTCGGCTTCCAGTCCGGAAGAACCGCAGACAAATTCGCAGGCACCAAGGTCAACCGTTCCGGCAACGGCCTGGTGTTCCTGGATAACTATATCAACGCGTTCATGTCTCTAAAGGTGGAGCAGTATGTGGATCTGGGTACCCACGGCATGTTCATCTGCAGAGTGACCGAAGCTCGCGTCATCAATGACCGGGAGACCATGTCCTACACCTACTACCAGCAGAATGTCAAACCGAAGCCCGAGACCGAGGGCAAAAAAGGCTTCGTCTGCAAGATTTGCGGCTACATCTACGAGGGCGACGAGCTCCCCGAGGATATCATCTGCCCGCTGTGCAAGCATGGTGCTGTAGACTTTGAGCCGATACAGTAAGCAAAAATCAGCAACCCTCTACCGCTGCGCCGAGTGCGCATCTTTGCAAACTCTGCTTGCTTTTATGGAATAGGGAATTCTATCGGAATTTCCTATTCCATAAGAAAACAGGGCTGCCGCTCCATCATCCGGATATCCGGATTGGGCGGCAGCCCTGTTCCAGCTTAAATGCAGGCCATCTGTTTAACGCCTTCTTTTTCTTCTCCGGATCACCTCACATCCGGAAAGTGCCAGCAGGATTCCCCCGATAGCCGGTAATGCTGTCATTCTATCGGAAGTGTCCGCTCCCGTAAGTCCCGTCAGGACTCCGCCCGGGATTCCCGAACCGGAAGAAGCCTGCTGCTCCGGCAGCTTTCGATCCTGAATCTGCAACGCTATTTTGACCGTCTCCACGCTATCGCCCGCATAGGCAAACGCAAAGCTCTGCCGCTCCTCATTTCGCTCATATCCCTCCGGCGCCTGCTCCTCCCGCACGTAATACATTCCAAGGGGTAAATCTGCCTCAAAAACCGCCTGTCCGTTTTCTCCGGTCGTCTCAGTCTCAAGAAGTGTATCGGCCGGTAGCAGCACCTTGCCGCCTTCCTCCCGGATCGCCTCCGCGGTATACAATCCTATCACTGCGCCTGCCAGCGGCTTTCCGGTATCCCGATCCGTCTTCTGCACGGAGATTTCCGCTCTCTGTCGTCTGTTTCTCATCTGCAGTGCCTCCTCACCGGAGACCGGGAGCACCGTTCCATCCCGGTATACCAGACGGAATGCCGTCGGTTCCCCGCTTCGCACATAGCCCTGTGCCGTCTTCGTCTCCACCAGCTCATAGCTGCCGGGATACATGTCCGCAAAAGCCACACTGCCGTCCTCATCAGTCACAGCTGCTGCCGGTTCCGGTATGCCGCGCACATCGGTACAAACCTGTTCCCCTTTCCGAAATACCACGCCGGTCACTCCATCCGGATGCAGAATATCCTCGGCTGCCCGCACTTCAAAGGCCACACCGGCCAGTCCTTTCTCCTGATAATGGAAGCATGTTTTCAGCAATCCCTTCACTTTCTCCACCAGAGTCCGGTTTCCCAGAATTTCGCCGGTCTTATGGATCCGAACCTGACCCACTGCAAAGGGATTTTCCAACAGAATCTCCGTCTCCGCCGGGATCGTATCTCGGTTAAGCAAACCCTCCGCGCCATTCTCCCCGGGTACATCCCGCAGACGGAAGCGCACCTGGGATCCTTCGGTTTTTTCCATGGAGGCATTTTCGGATTTCATGGAAGCCCCCGTAAATTCGCTCCGATAGCCGTCTCTCGGCAGCACTTCCGTGATCTGATAATCCACCTCCGGCTGAAGCCCTTTTATCAGGTATCCTCCCTCCGTCTCCGTGATCCAGGCCTCCACCGGCTGACCCACGGAATCGGTAATCTGTAAGGCTGCCCCGGCCAGCTCCTGTTTCGTCTGATCATCCACCAGCTTCACCCGGACCGACGTAATGGCATTTTCCACATAGTCCTCCAGGGACAGGTCCCGGATGCTGTCATCGTCCTTCTGCGCAGTAAGATCCACATGAATCTCTTTCTTACTGCTGTAGTGTCCGGCAGGCGCCTTGGTCTCCCGCACCACATACGCGCCCAGAGGGAAATCCGTCTGGAACCGCGCCACGCCGTCCGGCCCGGAGAGCGCCGTCTCGATTGCCGTCCCTTCTGTATACACCGTCTGTCCCAGAATATTTTCCACGGTCTCCGCCGCGTAAATCGTAAAAGCCGCTCCGGATACCGGTCTTCGTTCGTCTCCGTCTACACTGTACTTGATGATGCGGACTCCGCCGTTCTCTCCTTTGGTTCCCTGTCTTTCGTTCTCGAAGGTCACGGTCGCGGCCGTATCCTCGATCGCAAAGGATTTCCGACAGGCTGCCGTATCCCGGTAATAACCTGTGGGCGCTTTCACCTCCACCGCCTCGTATGCTCCTGCCGGTAGCCCGGTTACCCGAATCCGCCCCGTCTCATCGGTTCGGAGCACATAGCTTACCGCCGTCCCTTCCCGGACTTCCGCCAGCTCTCCGGCCTCCACTTTCAGGCTGTAATACTTCCATCCGCCGTCCTTCTCATTCTCATATCGTTCCAGTACCTTCTCCCCGGCCTCCGCCAGATTACCTGTGAATCCGTCCGGATAAGGAATGGTCTTTTGGGCAAGCAGTACATATTCTGCGCCGGGAAGCCCGCGCACCTCATAGACCGGGCTCAGGAGCGGGTTGCCATTTTCATCGGTTCCTTTTTTCGTCCCCACCGGCACCTCACCGGTCTTCTCCAGAACCAGCTCCCCATTCAGCGGCCTGTCGAATACACTGACCACCTGAAGCCGTTCCTCTTTCTGTACCGTAAAGCGGACAGTCTCTCCGTCCGGACTGGTCTTCGGAAGCTCCACTGCTCCCTTCTTCTCCGTCACATAATCTTCTTTCAGCGTCAACGCTTTTTCATAGCCCTCCGGTCCCGACAGCTTCTCCACCAGGTAGGTTCTGCCCGGCTCCAATCCCCGGATCACCGGATTCTGATCGTGGATCGTCTCCACTTCCGCCACCCTCTGTCCGGTCTCGTCCGTAATCCGCAGCACTGCTCCCGTAAGCTCCTGTTCCGTATGGTAATCCATCAGATTAATCTGTACCAGGACCGGCTGATTGCGGATGGTTCTGGCTCATTGCACGACCTCCCGCTGATCTGCCCGCCAGGCAGCGTCCACAGAGAGTCTGATTTCGCTTTTCAGATACCCCTTCGGCGCCTGCAGCTCTTCCACATAGTAACTTCCCAACGGTAAATCCATCCCGAACACTGCCTTTTGCACCTGGCCCTCCGAATTCTCTGTCGTTTCAGCCGTTCCAAGCAGGGTGCCCGCCTTCAGAAGTTCCCGGCCTCTCCAGTCGGTGATGGTTTCCGCCGTATACAGTCCGAACACCGCCCCTGCAAGCGCCGTCTCCTTTTCCGCATCCAGCTTCTCCACTTCCACCTGCACCTTCTGCCGCGGTACCTGGTACACGCTGTCCCGGTATACCACCGGCACCTCCTGACCCGCATAGGTAAGTTCAACAGCTCTCGGCTTCTGATTTTCCGCGCTCAGGGCAAATCCGGCTCCGGCTGCCGTCTGCACGATCTCATAGCGCCCCAGGGGCAAACCCTTCGCTACTTCCGTTCCTTCCCAGTCTTCCTGTCCGGTCCAGGCCTGGCCCTTCTCATCCGTCACCAAGGTGGCCGCCACTTCCCCGGAATGAAAAATCAGAGTCCGGTTCTCCCCACCCTCCGGGCTGTAAATATCCTCTGTCGCGCGAATCTCAAACTGCGCGCCCTCCACAGGCTTTTCCTCATATACAAAGCGGTAGTCTTCTGTTCCGACCTGCTTTTTCGCTCCGGTCAGCTTCTCTCCCTCCGCGTAAACCGCGATTTTGCCCACTGCAGGCTCGTTCTGCTGCCGGACCTCCGTCACAAACGCGCCGATTTCCCGGTCGTACCGCGCTTCGTCCGAGGACACCTGAAAACGGGTGCGCCCCTGGGGCGTGTCAGTCCATTTTCCTGTCTCCTCCGTCTCGTAAAAGGTTCCGTTCCCGGAAGCTCCGTCCTTTTTGGCAATCACGCCCTCGTGTCCCTGAAGCACATAGCCCTCCGGCGCTGCCAGCTCCTCCAGCTCATACAAGCCCGCCGGAAGGACGCCGGGCGTCTCGACATAGACCTGATCCGCCGTTCCCATCTGTCTGGTCACATAGGGCTTCTCCTTCGTCCCGGTATACACGCCCTGGCTGTACTGAACCACCAGATCCCCATACTGCTTCCGATAGGCCTTCTTCTGGGCCGTCGTCATTTCTGCCGTATAGTAATCAAACCAGGCCCCCTCCACATCATGAATCACATAGGAGGCCCCTTCCTTCAGAACCGGATTTTTACTCTTCTGATCCATCTTGCGAATCCGAATCAGTGACTGGATCTGCCGATCCATCAGAATCACCAGATCGGACAGGCTTTCTCCCTTCCCGTCCCCGTCCGTCGTTCCGTCCTGCTCATCCCCGGAGACCCGGAATACAAAGGGTCTGGCCGCCGTCTTATCCGCCGGGACTCCGGTCTCCACCACCACATAGCGGCCCCAGGGAAGCTTCGGCGTCGTAACCACGCCCCGGCTGTCGCTGGTCAGCTCCGCCACCGCCGGGATCTCCTTCATCGCCCCGTAATCCAGAGCTGTCGGATCCCGGTAATCATCAATGACCGCCTGCACCACCTGAGCGTCCTCCAGCTCCGCATAGCGGCCCTTTGCCAGTTCCGACACCAGATAAACGGAAAACGTTGCCCCGGTCAGTGGATCCAGTCGATCGTTCCGATCGGTTCCCGTCACCTTATAAAAGGAAAGGGACTGCTTTTTCACCCGCTCCGGCAGCCCCGTTTTGCCTGCTGCCGCGTCTTTGAACTCCACATGGAAAACCGTTTCTGCCCCGGCCCCCTGCTCTGCAGCGCAGGCCTTCACCTCATAGCGCGCCGGATTCAGAAGATAACCCTCGGAAGCGCTGATTTCCTGTACATACCACAAATCGCCCGCCACATAGGGGCCTCCGAAATCAAACTGCCCCTGCTCATCTGTAGTGGCTGTGGCCACCAGCTTGCCGCCATCGTACAGGCCGTAGACCGCTCCGGCCAGCGTCGCGTCGCCCTGGCTGACGCCATCCTTCAAAAGCTCCTGATCTGTTTTCTTCCGTTTTCCGGAAAACTTCCATTTCTTCAGCCTGTTCTGAAACTCTGCCCGGACCGTATTGCCTTTCTGTCCCGCTGTGTCATATGTCACCTTTACGGTCTGCGCCCCGGGAATCACATACTGGAATAGCTCCTGGGTGGCATTCTTTTTGCAGGCTTCCGCCGCCGGGACCTCCGAGGCTTTCACTTCCTGCACCCGGTAGGTTCCCACCGGCACATCTGAAAACACCAGCCTCCCCGCTGTGTCCGTGGCACCGTACCGCAGAACCTTCACGCCCGAATCCGCAGTTCCGCTGAGTCTGTAAGCAAAACCGGAAAGAGCTGTGTTATAATGCCGCTTTTCTTCTGCCTCCGCATTGTAGGCTGCATCCGGCGCTGTCTCGATCTTTTTCTGAATCTCCACATTTCCGGTCTTGTAGATATTGCTTACTGTGCAGCTGGTGGTCTGTCCCGGCTCGATATTGACGGTCTGTCCCGCCGGTACCGCCCACCAGGAAGCCGCCCCCTGTTCTGTCACCGTATAGGTTCCCATGGGGATTCCGGAAAAGGACGCCTGTCCCGAAGCGTCCGTGACCACTGTCTTATCCACCGCGTCGCCGTAGGCCGAGGTTCCCCGCAGGCGAATGGAAAAGCCTGCCGGGGATGTGGCATAACTGCCCCCATTTACCAGACGCTTCGTCACCTGCAGATTGCCGTAATTCTTCGGAAGCTGACCGTCCACGCCCACACTGGACAACTCTATGGTGTAATACTCGCAGCCGTGATAGCTCACATGGAACGGAGCCGACGGATCCGAATGGAAGGCCACGCCCACGCTCATGGAATAGTCCAAGCGGTCGTCATCCACAGTTCCGGTCACATACTGTCCCTTCCACTTCATGGTGGTGTTCTCCGAAGTATAGTAGCCTCTTGCTCCGGTTTTTCCGCAGATTCCCTCGCCCATATCCAAATCATGGGCAAAGAGATAGCCGTTCACCGCCAGCTCCTCGTCCGTCCCGGCCCGGAAGAAATGATATTCCATCTCAATGGTAAAATCCTGGGGCTTGTAGCCGCACCAGGCCGGAGAACCGATGGACACCTGATCCTCGCCGAAGCGGTCCGCCACAAAGGCCTCTCCCTCCGTCAGCCAGTAGTAGACTACCACGTCCACCTGAGTATGTCTTCCGTCCACATAGCAGCTGCCGGATTCCGGATAGCGGATATAGATATCCGGATCCTTCGCGTAATTCTGCGCATACCTGCCATCCAGCCAGCCGGGGCCGTAGATGGCCGTACTTCGTTTTCCCCGATAAATCAGACCCGCGCCGTATTCCGAGGGAATGCTGCCGATATCGCCGGTATTGACCAGGGACACTGGATCCGTCCAGGCCGCGAAAAACTGTCCGGCAGCCTCCAGTTTTCCCATATCCACCTGTTTTTGCTGTTCCTCGCTCAGCTCTTCGTAAAAGTCACATAGGTCCATAAATATCTCATAAGTTTCTGCCAGTTCTGCCGCATCCTGCCACCAGAGCGCAGATTCCTCCGGGAATTCTTCGATCCGTTTTTCCAGCTCTTCCGCTAACAGCTTCTCTGCTTCTCCGCCTGCCACTTCTGTTTTTTCCATATCTTCTGATTTTGCCTCTTCCGCTGTCTTTTCCTTTGCTTCTGTCTTTTCCTTTGCTTCTGTCTTTTCCTTTGCTTCTCCCTTTTCCTCTTCCGTCTTATCCACATCTGTTTCCGGTATCTCCTCCAGCTGCTGCGGCTCCGCTTCCATTTCCATGGCATACGCCTTCTGGCTGATTCCAATATTTTCCATCAAAATAGAAGCCGTCAGCAAACACAGCAGGAGCTTCTTTCCGGGACTCCATCGCCCATTCTTTTTCACAAACTTTCCTCCCTGTTTCTCTATTCACTTTTCTCTCGCTTATCGATGGTAATTTATCAGAATCTGTCAGATCGTATGAAAATCAGAATTTTGGATCCGTTCTTCAGAATTTATCTTTTGTTCCCGGGAAGATTCCATGCCGGCCCAAATGAACCGCGCATGGAACTTTCCCGGATAAACCTGCCCGCAGGCCGGCTTCTCTGCTGGCTTTCTACTCCTCGTCCTCCCACACATAGGGCGTGTTTTGATAGACGTAGTAATTGATCCAGTTCGTATACAGTGTATTGGCGTGGGCTCTCCACATGAGCAGCGGCCTGTTGTCGCTGTTGTCATCCGGGAAATAATTCTTCGGAATCTGGATGTCCAGCCCCTTATTCTTGTCCCTCAGATATTCTTTCTCCAGGGTCACACGGTCGTACTCAGGATGACCGAACACGAAGATCTTGCGGCCTTCTTCTGCCATGGCGATGAATACTCCCGCCTCGTCGGACTCGGCCAATATGGTCAGATCCTTGCAGGCGCGGATTTCCTCCGCGTCCACCGTAGTATGTCTGGAATGGGGCGCGTAAAACTCATCGTCAAAGCCTCTCACCAGCGGCTCCTTGCGGTTCTCCACCTTATGCGGGTAGAGTCCGAAGAGCTTCTGGGGAAGCAGGCGCTTCTTCAGGCCATAAAAATGATACATGGCCGCCTGGGCCCCCCAGCAGATAAAGAAAGTGGATGTAACATGGGCATCGGCCCAGTCCATGATTTCTACCAGCTCGTCCCAGTAATCGACCTCCTCGAAAGCCATCTGTTCCACCGGCGCGCCTGTAATAATCAGGCCGTCAAACCGGCGCTTTTTCACCTCGCAGAAGGGCTCATAGAACTTATTGATATGGCTCTGCGCCGTATTCTTGGACTCATGGCTGCTGACTGTAATAAAGGTAATATCCAGCTGCAGCGGCGTATTGGACAGGGAGCGTAAGATCTGCAGCTCCGTATCTTCCTTCAGCGGCATCAGGTTCAGTATTCCTATCTTCAGCGGGCGGATATTCTGACTCAAGGCCCGGTTTTCATCCATGACAAAAATATTTTCCTGTTCGAGAATTGCCCGAACCGGCAAATCACTCTGTACTTTAATCGGCATCTTTCTTCTCTCCTTTGCATGCGGCCATTGCTATTCGCATAACAGCACTGTCTGTTATTGTAGCATAGTTTCCTCTTCTTTAAAAGTGAGAATCTGCTTCCTGCCCCGAAAAAATTTCCGTAAAAGCAGTCCTGCTGCCAGAAGTCCCGCCAGAGACAGCGACACCGCAGTCATCATAAGCCTCCGGTTCCGGAAAATCTGCATCCAGATGCTGGGCGTCACCAGAAAACGGATGGGCTCTGTCCCGGCCCGGTTGCCGGCCTGATCGACGGCCTCCACCGTGAGCTCCTGCCAGTCCCCCGCGCTCTCCGCATAAAAGGATGCTCTTCCATCCGTCTCCAGAAGCTCCTGACCACTGTAGCTTAAAGTCTGATCCCCCAGATGAACCTGTACCTCCCGAAGACCCAGGTTGTCCTGCACATCCAGCAGAATCTGACGTCGTTTTTCCCGGTAGCTGCCCTGCTCCTCCACGCCGGACAGTACGATACTGGGAGCCGTCTTATCTACGGCGAAATTCAGGCTCTTTCCCCGGCTGTTATTATCAGAGGCATTTTCCGCCCGATCCTCCGAATAAATGGTGACTGCGTAGATCCCTTCCCTCTGAAAATTTTTCCTGCCGATGCGATAGGTATACTGCTTCCAGCCGTCTGGCCGGGTCTGTTCCGTTACCTGAAAATCCTGATTTTCCGTAAGGATCCTGGTGATCCCGTTCTGTTTGCAGGTAATGGAGTGGAAGCTTAAGGTGTCCACATTGGTCTCTGTCACCACCAGCTCCGGTTCCCGGTCCGTAAAATACAGACCGTTCTTTCCCGCCAGTTTCTCCGTGTCCGCATCCATGGTATAGACCGACCCGAAGCGGTTCACCGAAAATGTTATGGACGCCCGGCTCAGATTTCCCGCCAGATCAGCGACCTCCGTCTCCAGCCGGTACAGGTCATCCAGCTCCTGCTCTTCCGGAATATTGTCCATCTGCCACTCCAGGCCCTGCTGCGTCCACAACGTCTGCCCTGTCAGCTCCACCGTTCCATTGTGGCAGCCCTTTAAGGTGATTCTTTCACTTTCCCTGTCCGGATGTGCGTCACTGTATCGGACTCCCGGGCGAACCTCCCCGCGGTTGGCCGACTGATCCCCGACGCCGAACAGCTCCAGCTCCGGCGGCGTCCCATCAATCACGAACTCCGCCTCTTCGTAGGGTTCCATCTCATTTCCGGCCAGATCTGCGCCCGACACGGCTAATGCATACCGTCCGTCCTTTCCGAAGCTTACGAAGGCAGTATGGAGCTCGCCGTTACTCTGCCATACGGAAGGGATCGGCGTCTCGCCCTCCGCTGCCGCAGCTTCAATTCGGACACGTCCCGGATCGAAGTTCAGCTCCCGCACCTGAATCCGCGCCCTGCGCTCCGCCGGGTAGTAGCTGCCGTTCCTGGCCTCCGGCCCCTCCCAGGATACCTGAAGCTCCGGCCGCGTCCGATCGATGGTAAAGGTGTCCGTTCCTTCGGACACCGCCTGATTGCCCGCCAGATCCATAACCGCCATCCGGAAGGTATAGGTTCCGTCCTCCTGAAAAGCCACCTTACAGCTGTGCAGGCTTTCCTCCCCGCTTCCGCTGTGGCTCCAGCCACTGATCTCCGGCAGGCTGCCTTCCGTGTTGGTGATGAAAAATTCCACGTCCCCCGGATCAAAATTCCGCTCCTTTACGGTCACCGTGGCCGTCCGGGGTTCCCGGTACAGGCCGTCCCCCTCCGGCTGATTCCGATCATAGGTCACCCGGATCTCCGGCTTCGTCATATCGATGGAGAGTGTCCTCCGGGCTTCCCCCGTATGCCCCGCGTTATCCGTATAGGACGCTGTCACCTGTATATCGTTACGATTATATTGGGTCGCCTCCAGCCGGAGCGTCTCCGAGGCTTCCCGCACCGGCCCACTTTGTCCGTCTGCCTCCTCCCGGTAATTCCGGGCTTTTTTCCGCTCTCCGTCCGCGGTGATCGCATAGCTTCCAAGCCCCGTATAGCTGTCCTGGAAGTCTGCCCGAATCTCCACATCCCCGTTGTACCAGGGATGGCCGCCCACGACTCTGCCCGGCTCTGTAAGGATGGTGAGCGCCGCCGTTCCCGCTTCCTGGTGCTTCTCCCCGCTCTCGATTCCATAATGCTTCTGTACCTTTGCGTTCCGGCCACTACTGTCAAATACTTCCAGTTCCACCCGGCCTTTAAAATTCGTCTGTTCCATGGGGAGCAGGATACGAAAAGTCCCTGTCACAGCCGGTTCCAGCTCCTGCTCCCGCAGGGTTTCCTTTCCCTCTTCATCCAGAATCCGGAAACGCAGCTTTCGGATTCCGGCTGTCTGATCCCTGGAACTGCCGGTCAGCACAAGGGTCTGCTTCGCAAAGATCCAGCCGAAGGGACCGTAGCCTCCCCGGAGGCCTCCACTCTCCGTCAATGTCGGCGCCTCCGGATCTGTCTTGTCCACGGTCATCTCAAGGCAGCCGTCGGAATTGCTTTCCGACTCCTCCTGCCAGACAGCCGGATTGCCCGCCAGATCTGTAAATATGACGGGAATCCGGTAATTGGCCTCGGTGCTCAGAGGCAGCTCCACCTTTCCGCTTCCCCGCAGGATCCGGTTCCCATTCAGGCCCTCGATGGCCGCTGCCAGCGTAGTCTCCTCCACCGCCTTTCCTTCGCTGTCCACCGCCGTCATACGCCGGAGACTTTCCTTCAGCTCACCCAACCTGAAATTCTCATCCTGAACCGTAAGCCGCAGCACCGTATTTTCTGTAAAATAACGTCTTTCCTGATACACTGCGTCCGGCTCCCGGTCCGTGTCCACACTCAGGAGCGGCGGCGTCCGATCCAATACCAGAAGCGGACTTTCACAGATCCCATCCTCCGTCTGTCCCTCGCACTCCACCAAATTTCCCGCCGCGTCCTCATAGGCGAGCCGCAGCCGATAATCCCCTTCCCGGGTAAATGTGAAGCGCGCTGTATATTGATCCTCGCTGTCCTTCTCCCACCCGGGTTTCTCCTCTGTGCCATTTACCAGGAAGTGAAAATCCAAAAGTCCTGTCAGCTCACCCTCCTGCTCCAATGGCACGGCATTTTGCTCCTTTATCTCCACTTCCACCTGTATCTCTGTCCGGTAATAGGATGTGTACTCCCGCCGGGGTCCTGCGTTCTCCGGCAGATCCGTTCCCTCTGCCGTCACCATGCGAACGGCTTTTGCATAGCGGATCTCCGCCACCGGCGCACAGTGATCCAGGATAAAGCCGTCACTCTCGTATGTTCCGGTTCCATTCAGGGGATTGCCCGCCTGATCCGGACAGGCAAGCTCCACCCGATAGCAGCCCTCCTGCCCCGGCTCGCCGTCAAATTCCAGCTGTCCCGTATGCAGATCGCCCGCATCCTCCCAGCGCAGCTTCGGGTTGTCTCCCTGCAGGCGTTCCACTTCCCGCTCCGTCGCCGCCTCCAGAACCCGTATCACAAGCTGTTCTCTGCGCCAGTATTTTTCCGCGTCCTCCACTGTAAAAATCAGTGTGGTATCCGCGCCCTCCCGATTCCGGTAGACCGGCAGCTTCTCCCCCTGCCGTTCCACCTGATAATCCGTCTCACCCTCCACGGCAAACCGGGTAAGCCGCGGCGGTCTGGCATCCAGAACCAGGGTGTCACTGACAAACCGGCCTTCCGCTGTCACATGGCCCCCGCTTCCGTTCTCTGCCGCTTCCAGGACATGGCCGGAGCCGTCCTGATACGTGGCCTCTATCCGGTACTCCGTCTCCTGATCTTCCTCATAAGGCAGGGAAAGCGTCGCCTCCAGCTGTCCCTGCTGAAAAGCTCCCCATGCGATCTCCACATCTTCCAGGCTTTCTCCATTTTTCCGGACTGTAATCTCCGGCCTCACCGGTTTTCCCTGTTCGTCCGTCTGCCACGCGTACTGTGCTTCCCGGAAGGTCAGAGTCACCTGCTCCTTCTCTCCCGCCGCTCCGGCATAATAGCGGATTCCCGCCTCCCGGGCCTGCTCCCCGGGCAGCTTGATTGCCACGGTCGGCGCGGTGCGGTCAAGAATCAGAATCCTGCTTCCTTCCACTGGCTGCACTGCTTCTATCCCCTCCGCCGCATTCCCGGCCCGGTCGAGGATCTGCTCAATCTTCAGGCTCTCCGCCGCCTCTTTCGTAAGAAGCAGTGGAAGCACCTCGTAAGTCTCGCCCTCGATCACCGCATACCTGCCCGTTTCCGGTTCCACCCTGTACTCTGCTCCGCCAAAACTCACCGTGGCTTCCCTGATTCCGGAGCCCTCGTCCCGCAGATACAACATCGCTTCGATCTGATCGCCCGCAAAGAGCTTTTTCAGTCCAGCCGCCAGCCTGTCCAGAAACCGTTCCGGTTTCTCCGGCTTACCTCCGTCCACCCGATACTGCACCCAGATGGGCTCTGCGTCTGGCGGGAGCTTATCGAGCTCTATATTCAGAAGCGCCGGATACTCCGCCCGGTTCCCGGCGGCATCCTCGGCCATGAGCCGGTACGCAGCCTTCTTCCAGGAATCCGTGTCCACTTCACAGCTGTAGACCGCTTCCTCCCCCGTCTCTTCCAGCCTGCAGCGCTCCTCCGGTTCCTCCACATTTTCCATCCAGACCTCCGCCACCGTTCCCCCGTCTGTCACCCGGGCCAGCACCTGTACCGGTTCCGCCGAAGGACCGTCAGCCGACAGCCGGACTTCCCCGAACTCCGGCGCTTCCTCATCATCTTCTTTCGCTCCTGTCACCTCCTGCTTTGTTTCCCCCTCCTGCTCGGCCTGTACCGTCCGCTCCACGCAGAACCAGCCACAGACTGTCACAAGGCCTATCAGCAGCCATGTCATCCCTTTCTGTCTCACACTTCTCCTCCATTGATCCTCTCTCCCGTATGCACCCGGATGATTTCCCGCCCGATCCGGAACCTGCTTTTCAGCAGCTCCGTCTTTTCCTCCCGGCTCTCCTTTTTAAGCTCCCGCCTCTTTCGGAAGCCGGTCAGAAAGCCTATGGTAAATCCCAGTCTTTCCCGGAAAAAGAAGCCCACTGTCACGGCCAGAAGCGCCGCACCGCCCGCGCCCAGATAACGGGACAGGCTGTGATAGAACGCAGTCCGCATTCCCAGCTGTTCCATCTCATTCCTCCTGTCTGCGGACAGTTTCCAAAGTCCGCTCTGCCTGATCTATTACATTTCCAAGTTCTTCCATTTCATTTTGTAAAAGAAGCCGCCTGGACTCCGGAAGCTCCGCGAAATCCCTCTTCAGATGCTGCCGCAGCTCTGTCAGGCAGGCCCGCAGCTCCTGTTCGGTGACTCCCGCTCTCTGAAATTCTGTTCCCCGGGCCAGAATCTGCCCCGCCAGCTCCTCGTAGAGCACCAGGGCCGTACGGGCATTGTCTTCCTCCACCAGATTGCCCTCTGTCAGCTCCCGCAGATCGCTCCAGTAGTCCCCGTAGTCCACATAGTCGTCCCCCGCCTCATCCGCCACGCCGATCTTGCCGTAATACTCTGCGATAGCCAGAAGCCGCTTTGCCCTCCGCCTCTGCTGCTCCGAAAGGCCGCCCGATTCCGCCGCTGCCTTCAGATAGGCCTTCGCGCTCTTCTTATTCTCTGTCTCCTCGAACTTGTAGAAATAGGCAATTCCGGCTTCATAGGCAAAGAGCCCGTAGCCCTTTTTATTTTCCCGAAATAAGAGCTCCCGGGTACGCCCATCCCTGTCCGTCCCCAGCAGGAAGCTCCGCAGTTCCCTGCTCTCGGCCCCGGTCAGCAGACCGTCGTCCAGATAGCCCTCCTCCAGAAGTCCCAGCCAGGCCTCCGGACGCGCCGGACTTATGGAGACTGCCTTCTGGTAAGACGCGATTTCCTCGGCTTTGGTGCCCGCGTTCCGGGCGTTCCGAAGCCAGGCTTCGTATGTATCGTTCCGTTCCCGTGTTTCCAGCCCGGCGCAGACGCCCGCCAGAACGAAACATAACAGTGTCAGCGCCGCCAATGCCCCGAAGCGTCTCAGCTTTCTTCGCTGTTCCCGTCGAAACTGCTCGTCCTGCTCCCGGTAATGCTCCAATGCGTAGCCAAGCTCTCTGCAGTTCTGATAGCGCTCTTCCTTCCGGACTCCGGTACAGCGGTTTATCACCGCTTCCAATCCGGTCGGTATCTCCGGGCGCAGCTTCCGGACCGGCTGCAGAAGATGGGGGCCTTCCCCGGTCAGCAGTCGGAACATCAATACCCCCATGCTGTAGATATCGGTCCGCGCGTCGCTCTGTCCCCGCTCCTCGTACTGCTCCGGAGCCGCGTAGCCCCTGGTTCCCAGCGCCACCGTATCCGTCTGGTTCCCGGGCTTATACTCCCGGGCCGCGCCCAGATCAATCAGCACAATCGTGCCGTCCGGCTTCAGCATCACATTGGACGGCTTCAGATCCCGGTAAATCACCGGCGGCGACTGGCTGTGGAGGTAAGTCAGCACCTGACAGAGCTGAATGGCCCAGGCCAGCACGGACTCCACCGGCTGCGCGCCTGATTCCTGTAACAAAGCCTCCAGAGAGCGGCCCTCCACGTAATCCATGACAATCAACAGGCTGTCCCCCTGCTCGATGACATCCGCGATTCCCGGCAGATGGGGATTCCGAAGGCGCTTCATCATCTCAATCTCCCGCCGGTCCGCCTCCCGCTCCCAGGCTTCTTTTTTCAGCAGTTCCTTCACCGCCCAGGGCTTATTGGCCGCCTCGTTCAGCGCCAGATACACGACGCTCATGCCGCCCCGGCCGATGACGCTTAAGATCTTGTACTTTCCTCCGATGACCGAACCGATTTTCAGCATAGAGCCGCCCCGTTTCCTGTCCGCACCATCACCACGGAGCAGTTGTCTGTCTCTCCCCGCCTGCGGTTTTCACGGATGATGCTCCGGCAGGCCTCCCGCATCGCGCGCTCCCCGGTCAGCCGCTCCGGGCGGCACCGCTCATATAACTCCTGCTCCCCGGCCTCATGCCAGAAGCCGTCGCTGCACACAAGATACAGGGCTTCCCGCTCCAATTTTCCGCGCAGGTACACCGGACGGACGCTTTCCGCCACACCCACGCACTGGAGCAGCACGCTGCGTCTGGGATCCCGACGGGCCTGCTCTGCCGTCAGGATCCCTTTTTCAGCCGCCTCCGCCGCCCAGGACTGATCCCGGGTCAGCTGCCGGATTCCCGTCCCGGTAATCTCATAGATCCGGCAGTCGCCCACATGGAGGATGTAATAACAGCCATCCGCCAGGAGCATCGCCGACACCGTGGTCCCCAGCTGCAATCCATTTTGAATTCCATAATTTACCAGCTCCTGATTTTTTTCCACAAGAAGCCTGTCCCAGGACTTCAAAATCTCCGCCTCGCCGCCTGCCTGCTCCCTGAGGCGCGGCCATTCTGTCCGAAACCACCCGGCCAGCCCCCGGATGACCTCGGCGCTGGCCAGCTCTCCCTTCTGTAAGCCGCCCAGTCCGTCGCAGACTGCGGCCAGCACACATTCCCATCCCCCTTCAGAGGCCTGCTGCAAAAGGATCCCATCCTGATTGATGCGTCTGGTATGCCCCTTGTCCGTCCAGGCAGCCAAAGCGGTCCGCGTTTGCCTGTTCTTTCCTATCTTCTTGCCCTTCCCCGTCTTTTATCGTTCTTCCTTGGTGAAAACCGGCGATCTGCCGGAATGAATGCTCCGCTTGAATGCGGAGGAATCCGTGCCTTCATACTATAACAAAATCCGGCAGAATGCAAGCAAAAAGCTGCATTTCTGCCGGATAAAATTTCGACATTTTTCGACATTTTGTCACGGATTGTCGATGAAATTCCAGATTTCTCTTCCTGTTTAATTGCGCCGCAGGGCCTCGATGGGACTCAAACGCGCCGCCTTCTTCGCCGGATAGATTCCAAAGAAGATACCCACGGCGGAGGAAAATACGGTGGCCAGCACGATGGTCATGACACTGATGGCCGGCTTGAAACCCAGCACGGGCAGGGAGCAGACGCCGTAGGCTCCTAAGAGACCCAGCACGATGCCGATGAGGCCGCCCATGCAGGTGATAATCGCAGATTCAGCCAGAAATTGCATCATAATCGAGCCGGTGCGGGCTCCCAGAGCTTTGCGGATACCGATTTCCCGGGTGCGCTCAGTGACAGATACCAGCATGATATTCATGACGCCGATGCCGCCGACCAGGAGGGCGATGGCTGCCACCAGGGCGATGAACGCTGTAATCATATCCAGTATACTGGTGATCTGCGCAATCTCGCTGTCGCCGTCCTGGAGCATGAAGGCGTCTTCCCCCTGGGTCTGATGTCGACTTGCCAGCAGATTCAAAGCCTCCTGGCCTGCTTCCCTGGAATACTGGCTTCCCTCTGAAATGATATTCAGGCCGTAAAAGGAATCCAGTTCATAGCCAAAGGCATAATTGGCTGTGTAGGGCATATAAAAATTCACATAACTTTCCTGTCCCATCATCGCCCCCATCATGCCGCCCTCGTCCTCAGATTTCATAACGCCGCAGATCGTGATTTCCTGGGTCACATTGTAAATGGTCGCCTCCACGGTCATGCCGAGCACGTCATCGGTTCCGAACATTTTAATGGCGTCGTTCTGACTGACCACAGCCACCAGATTCATAGCCTCCACATCGGAATCCGTGAAATAATGACCTGCCACCATTTCCGGATTATGGGTATATTCCAGATCTGCCGTACCTGTGGTTGCGTATACATCAAAGGTGCCTTTCGGCGTCAGGATACTGCCATACATACTGTCTGAAGGCGTTACGCCCTTCACATGGGGAATTTTCTCTTTGATGGCTGCCATATCCTCTACCGTAATCTGTTGCTCATCCGATCCGCCGTCTGTATTGGAATAGATGTAAATCTGGCCTCCGGCAATGGCGTTCAGTGCGTCGCTCATCTCCGCCTTCGCGCCTCCGCCGATGGACATAATCATGATGACCGAAGAGATGCCGATGATGATGCCCAGCATAGTCAGGAAGGAACGCCCCTTGTTGGCCCGGATATTATCCAGGGCCATTTTCATATATTCATATAGCTGCGCCATTTTTACTCCTCCACTGCGGTGACATGGATACCTTCTTCGATACCGGTGGTCAGGCCGCCGGAAATGACCTTGTCGCCTGCTGCCAGGCCGGATTTCACTTCCACAGAATCGTCGGAGCTCAGGCCCTTTTCAATCATTTTCTTTTCTACGACGCCATCCGCATTTACCACATAGCAGAAATCGCCGTCCTGACCGGAATTCACACACTCAGCCGGTACCACCAGCACATCCTTCACGGAGCGGCCCTGTACGTTCACCTTCGCTTCCAGTCCCAGATAAATGTTCTCGTCCGGGTTGTCAATCTTCACCTGGGCAGAAACCACCGGGGTACCCTTTTCGTTCTTCTCGGCAATTCGGCTGAGCTTCTGCACGGTGCCCTCGTAGGTATGGCCTGCCAGAGTCACGGTGGCCTTCTGACCCTCTTCCATTTTCTCCAGATCGTACTTGGTGATGCTCATTTCCACCACCACATCCTCGCTGCTGGCCACAGTAAAAAGCTCGCCGCCCTTGGCTGCCGGGCCGCCTGCCACCGCCGCCACCTTCGTCACCACGCCGGAGAAATCAGCCTTTATACCATCCTTACCCTGCTGAATGTCATCCTTTGTCATCTGCGCTTCCAGCGTACTCAGATTATTTTGAGCTGCCAGCTGGCTTTTTGCCGAACCGGACAGCTTTGCCGCGTCGCTGGAATCCTTGATGCCCTCCTCCTTGGACTTGCTGGTCTCCAGCTTACTCTTATTTTCCTGGGCGTCCTTCAGACGTTCCTGATAACTGTCCAGCTTTTTCACGATGTCATTGTAATGCTCCTGCTCCTCCTGGATGCTTTTCTCGATATTCGGAAGGCTGGCCTGGGCGTCGGCTGCCGGCTTCGTGGCCTGGGTCACCGCGTTCCGGGCTACGGTCACCGCGTCCTGCAGCTTTTTGTAATCCTCGCCTGTTTTATCCAGGGTGGAATTGTCCAGGGCAAACTGGGCGTCCTTCAGCTCCCGGTTCGCCGCATCCAGGGCTGCGATGGCCGCTTTGGACGCATCCTGCTGACTTCTCAGATCGGCCAGCTTATTGGAAGAATCTCCCTGATAGCCGGTGTACTCATTGACCCGCTTGTTCAGGTGATCCACATTGTCGTCCTCCTCGTCCAGCTGGCGGTTGATAATATCCAGGGCCTCGGAAGAGCGCTTGTATTCGGACGCGTTTTTATTGTCCTTCTCAATGGAATCCCTGTAGCCATAATTAGCTGCGCTTCCGGTGAGCTCGGCCTGCCTGTAGAGGTCGTCAAGCTCGGCGCCGTCATAGGTAAGCAAAGTATCGCCTGCCTCCACGGTGTCCCCCACCTGCAGGTCAAAATCAGATACTGTCGCCGATACCGGGGAGAAATAGGTCTTGACCTCCTGGGATTCCACGGTGCCGCTGCCGTCCACGGCCTGGGTCACGCTGCCAAGTGTCACCTCCCGGACGCTGACCACCGGATAGCTGGGGCCTGAAAAAGCTCTCGGCAGAATCGTCACTGCCAATACCACAACTACCACGCCTCCGATGATGATGCGCTTCCGGCGCTTTTTCTTCTGCTCCGGGGTCAGCGGGGTTTTCTCTTTCTTCGCTTTCTTTTCCTTCGGGGCGCGCTTTTTGAACAGGCCCTTCTTTGCTTTCTGATCTTCCTGTTCTGCGGTCAGCTCGTCGTCTTCCCATTCTTCCATCAGGCTCTTTTTCTCTTCCATTTTCCGCTCCTCATTCTTTCTCTTTAAAATGTGACATCTTCATTGATGTAATCGTCTACGATGTGCCCGTCCATGATACGGATGACCCGCCTGGCCTGGGCTGCGATGCCGTTGTCATGGGTAATCAGGATGACTGTACGGCCGCCTCGGTACAGCTCCTTCAAAATCTGCAGGATCTCCCTGCTGGAACCGGAATCCAGATTTCCCGTGGGCTCGTCGGCCAATATCACCGGCGGCTTCGCCGCAATAGCCCGGGCGATGGCCACGCGCTGCTGCTGGCCTCCGGACATCTCGTTGGGCTTGTGATCCATACGGTGGGCCAGGCCGACGATTTTCAGGGATTCCTCTGAGAGACGTTCCCGCTCCTTCTTCGGCACACCCCGGTATATCAGGGGCAGCTCCACATTTTCCCGGGCGGTCAGGTTGCTGATCAGGTTGAAGCCCTGGAAAATGAAGCCGATTTCTTTGTTGCGGATATCCGACTGCTCGTCGTCGGTCAGGGTGGACACGTCCTTACCGTTCAGAAAATAAGTTCCCGAAGTGGGCGTGTCCAGGCAGCCCAGCATATTCATCAGGGTGGATTTACCCGAGCCGGACTGACCGATGATGGCCACGAATTCTCCTGTTTCTATGGAAAGACTTACATGATCCAGCGCCCGGACTTCATTTTCGCCTGGGTTGTAGATCTTGCAGATGTCTTTTACCTCCACCAGTGCGCTCATGTTGTTCTCCTTCTTTTGCACAGAAATGGTATTTTGTCCCACATCTGTATTAGTCTTGTAATACAATATCATATATTTTTTGAACTTCAAGGACATTCATAAATTCTTAAAGAAACCTTAAACGCCATCATCACTTATTGACCCTCGGTTGCTTCTTATTTCCCAGATTTTCCCTGTTTTCAGTCGAAACGAGACAGCAGAAATGGGACTTCTTTTCCTCCGCACTGACGCATATATTAGGAGGAATTCTTTTGATACAGGCAGGTTCTTAGGATGATACATAAAAAAATTCTGATTGCGGGGTTTCTGGAGCAGACCCGGAATTACTGCGCGGCTTTTTCGCTGTTGGGTGCGGATACCTCTGTGTTATGCGGAACCGGCCGGGAGCTGTCCCTGCTGCTGGCAGACGGGCGGCTTCCGGATCCGGCGGATTTTGACGGCCTTGTGCTGCCCGGCGGCGGAGATATCAGTCCCTTTTTCTATCACATGGAAAATGCGGGATCGCGGAATATCGACTCGCTTCTGGATTCCGTGCAGTTTTCTCTCTTTCAGGCCTTCATGGCCGCCGGGAAGCCGGTACTCGGCATCTGCAAAGGGCTTCAGCTTATCAATGTGGCCTTTGGCGGCACGCTGATTCAGGAGCTTGGCCCGGAATCCCTGGCTATCCATGCCTGGGAGGATGCGGACAAAATTCACATAACAAAAGCTGCGCACGGCACCTTTCCGGCGCAGCTTTATGGCAGCTTTCCGCGGGTCAACAGCGCCCATCACCAGGCGGTCGGAGTCTTCGGGGAGGGTCTTCAGGCAGCCCAGTACGGGCCGGATTTCGTGGTCGAGGCCCTGTATCACGAGAGGCTTCCGGTTCTCGGGGTGCAGTGGCATCCGGAGCGGATGTGCTTTTCTCATGCACGGGAGGATGTGGAAGACGGAAGTAAGCTTTTAAAATACTACCTGAGAATGCTTCGATAATAGCGCAGGAAATTGCCGCCTGCTATGCCTTTCGCCGCCTCTTCATCCATGCCCCGCTGCAACAAAGCGGCAGTCAGCTTCACCATCTCGCCGTGGTGGGCCAGCACGTCATAGTTCTCTGTCTCAAACTGAATGCGCGGGGTGGTCTCTTCCAGACCCTTACAGAGGTCGAAGCCATAGCCTATGTGAGCAGGGCCTGCGATGCGCGCCAGATGCTCAGCGTGCTCGCAGAGACGGAGCAGGGCTGCATCGGCCTCCTGTTCCGCCGGAGTCGTGGTCTCCGGCATAATGCCCGTGAGATACCCGCAGGCATTCAGTCCGATGACGCCGCCGCGCCCCGCGATTTCACGAATCTGGGCATCCGTCAGGTTCCGGTAATTTTCATGCACAGCCCAAGCGTCCGAGTGGCTGGCGATAAAGGGCTGTTCCGCTGCCTCGCAGACGTCCCGGAAGCCATCGTTGCTTAAGTGGCTCACGTCCAGCCACATGCCCAGCCCTTCCATTTTCCGGATGGCTTCTTTGCCAAGCTCTGTCAGGCCGCCCGGGATCTCCTGGAATTGACCCGCCGTGCAGCAGCCCGTGGCAAAGGCGTTACGGCGGCTCCAGGTGAGGCCCGCGCCTCGCACGCCCAGGTCATAGAAGGTGCGGAGCAGGGACAGGTCATTTCCCAGGGGATCGAGGCCCTCCAGGGACAGCAGGATCGAGATGCGGCCTGCGGCCAGGTTCTCTTCCAGTTCCGCGCGGCTTCCCGTCACGCGGATGCGGTTGTTCACCGACTCCACATCTTCCTTCAGTGCTGTGATCTGCCCCAGGGCCTTTCGAAGCCCCAGCTCCGGCAAATCCCGGTTGTTAATGAAAATGGATGATACGACAATGTTCAGCCCCGCCTCTTCAAAACGCGGCAGATACCGCTGTTCCACCACGCCCTGTTCTCCGGCCAGGCGGCGTTCACAGACCTCCGCCGCCAGATCAAAGTGTGCGTCCACTACAGGGCATTCCCGGTGAATTTTTCTGGCCTGTTCCAAATACTCTTCCTGTATAAACATATTGATCCCTCTGTCTTTTTGTTGCGGTTTCCTAATATACCGGAAACCGCACTCTTTCTTACTTATTCTTACGCTTCTTTCTTGTTATCCGTCACCGCGAAACTCACCGCCGCCGTAAACAGATCCGCGTCCGTCTCCACCCGGAAGCTGCCGCCGCAGGCCTCGGTGAAGCTTTTGGCGATAGACAGCCCCAGTCCGCTGCCGCCGTCCGTCCGGCTCTTATCGCCCCGGACGAATCGCTCAGTGAAATCGATGCCGTCGCCCAGTTCGGTAGCGGATGTATTTTTCATGACCGCCGTTGCATTTCCATCTTTTTCCACAAGCGTCAGGTACACGCGGGAACCGGGCAGGGAATACTTCAATGCGTTCTGCAACAGATTCTGGAATACCCGATACATACGCTGGCCGTCCGCCGTGATCATCACCGGTTCTTCCGGGATAGACACCCGCATGGAGAGACCACTCTGCTCGATGGGTTCTGCCATATCCGCCAGGGTCTGGCGCAAAAGCTTCGCGAAATCCAGCTCCTCCGGCTTCACCTGCAGCTCTCCGGAAGCCGCCTTGCTCACCTCAAAGACGTCCTGAACCATGGCACTCAGGCGCTCGGATTTCTCACCCAGGACACGGATGTAGTCCTTCACATCTTCGGGCAGATTTTCCTCCTGCTTCAGAATGTCCACGTAGCTGACAATGGAAGTCAAGGGTGTCTTGATGTCGTGGGACACATTGGCCACCAGCTCCACCTTCATGCGTTCGCTTTTCGTGCGCTCCCGGATGGCCGCCTCCATGCCCTCCTGGATGCTATTCAGGTCCTCCGCCGCCGCTTTCAGATCACTGTCCTCCGGCAAAGACAGCGCATTTCCCATATCGCCGCCCCGGACGGCTCCGATCTGCTCCGTCAGTGCGCCCAGATCTTCGGCCAGTCTGCGCACACGGTTCATATAAAAGAAGCCCACAAAAGGAATCAGGGAGCGCCGCTGCCATTTCACCAGCTTTTTCTGCACGGGCTGCTTCAGATCCCGGGTTCGAATACTGCGCCGCAGACGGCCGATCACACTCTTCTGCTGTCCTTTATTCCGGCGCAGATCGGTGACGCCCAGATACAGCGGCCAGAAGATTAGGAACCAGTAGGTGAACATCCCGTCCAGATTGGACGCCAGGTAATCCCGCGCTGATGCCGCATAATCCTGGATTCCATAAGAAACGACCCATCCCAGGCTGAAACCGCTCCAGGCTAAAAATTCATCTATGAAGCGCAAAATCAAATAAATCGGAAGGACGAAGAAGAACAGCAGCTTGATTTCCAACCAGATTTTCCCAGTCCATCCGATGATGATTTCCCTACCTGCCCTTCGCGGCTTCCGTAGCGCCCACGCCAGAAGTAACAAAAGGAGAGCCGCCGCCAGACCGGCTTCGCTGCGTACCAGCTGCCGTCTATCTACCGCCAGACTCTCCTTCAGACGGTAGAGGACGCCGCCATATCGGTTGGTTCCGTTTGTGCCGCTGACCACATAGAGCTTTGGCTCCTTCGCCGCTGCCAGATAGACTGCGATTGCTTTCGCCTCATCCCCGGCTGTGAAATTCTGATAACCCGGCACGGCCCAGCGGCTGTTTTCCCGGTAGATCCCGTCGCCGTAGACGTCCACCATCTGGCCGTCCTTTTCCATGGCTACCTTGCCGTCACCGTCTTTATTGTAGATCAGCTGAAAATTATACTCCTCCGCCGGGATCCAAGACGCGAAATCCATGCCGATGCTGGCATTTTCCGCGTCCAGTCCGTCGATGTTCGTATAGGTCAGTTTTCCGTCTTTAAACACCGCGTAACGCAGGTTCTGGTCGGCTTTCATTTCCTCCAGATAGGCATTAAAATCCGCCGTGCTGTATCCGCCTGCTTCTGTGGCTGCCTCTTCATAGCTCATGGATCCTGAGTAACCAGACGTCCACCATTCGGATATGACCGTACCGCTATCCTCTGTGACCGTATCTGCCGCATAAGAATCATACCGATAGCCGGAATCGCTGTAGCTGTACTGATAGCCCATCCAGTCCTTTCCCTTGAGTCCGATGCCGATCAGATCCTCCAGCCGATTCGACATGGTCGTGGCAAATTCCTGCGTTTTCTGATAATCGGACTGCCGCAGATCCGTGTTCGAAATCAGTGTCAGCATGGAAATGAAGTTGTAAATCAACAGCGTCATTCCCAGAAAGAAGGCAAGCATGCCTATCCAGATTTTAGATTTTTTCCATTTTGTATCCAATTCCCCACACCACCTTTAAATATTCCGGTTCTTTCGGATTGAGTTCGATCTTTTCGCGAATGCGGCGGATATGTACCATGACCGTATTCTCCGGCGCGTAGGCTTCCTCCTCCCAGACCCGACGGTAAATCTCCTCCGCCGGGAAGACGCGGCCCCGATTCATCATCAGAAGCTCCACAATCTTCGTCTCGGTGGCGGTCAGCCGCACCGGCTCTCCGTCCGCGTACAGGGTCCGTTCGGACTGGCGATAGGTGAGACGGCCATTTCGGATCTCGTCCCCGGACACGCCTGCGTGGATGTCACCCAGCATGGTATACCTGCGCAGCTGGCTTTTTACCCGGGCTGCCAGCTCCTGGGGATGAAAGGGCTTCGCCACGTAATCGTCGGCGCCCATGGACAGGCCTAAGATTTTGTCGTTCTCCTCGCTTTTGGCGCTGAGGACGATGATCGGGATATTTTTCCGCTCCCGGATTTTCATGACAGCGGACAATCCGTCCAGGCGCGGCATCATCACATCCATGAGGATGAGCTGCACCGGCTTTTCCACCGCCAGTTCCAGGGCCTGTAGGCCGTCGTAGGCCTTCAGCACCTGATAACCCTCTTTTTCCAGAAGCACTGCAATGGCTCTCACAATCTCCCGGTCGTCGTCTACTACCAGTACGCATTCGTTCATATTTGCTCTCTCCTTTTCCGGTGGTTTCAGGATACCCTTTCTTTCTTACGGGACACCGGAGGATTTTCTTACAGCTTTCTTACAATCTCAAATCTTTTTCATTGACCGGATTGTAGAAAATCTGTACCTGCTCGATATGGGGCGCGCCCACCACGGAAATCAATTCGCCACGCTTCAGACCCGCCAGGACTTTGTCCTTGGCCTCCATTAGATTCTGAAAATCACTCTCGTCCGTATTCTCCCAGTAGCAGTGAAGCTCCAAGGCCGGGGTGCGGGTCTGCCGCCAGGTGTCGGCGTCGTTGTCGTAATATTCGTCTTCCTGGACGGTCTCTTCGATCCGCGGCTCCACCATAGCCTGATTGTAGGTAATGCGGAACAGTACGGTATTTTCCGGAATGCTCTCGTCGGCTTCCACCTCGGGAGCTGTATCCCAGTAGCCGTCAATATTCCAGACGCCCTGCTCCGGGGCGATTTCCCTGCTGATCTCTTTGGTAGCCGTATCTATCTTGCCAACCACCTCCGTACCGCCGTAGGACAGGCTTGAAAATTCTCCGAAGGCCACGCCCGCGCCGATGCCGGACAGCAGGATGCCGCCGCAAAAGATGGCAATGGTTATTTTATGAAATCTGGTCATGTTCATCCTCCTCTGTTTCCATGTCCTCGTCTGTGAAATCGTCCTCGTCGGGTTCTTTTTCTTCGATATCTCCCGCTTCCGGCTCTCCGTACGTATCGTCCTCATTTTCCGGGACGGCGGTTTTTTCTTCGGTCTTTTTCCGGCGAATCAGACCCCAGGCCGCGCAGGTCAGCGCGCCGCCGCAGAGCAGGCCGCCAAGACTTATCCATGTCACGCCGATGAGCGGATATCCCTGGAAGCAAAGAATCAGGAGCGCGCCAAAACAGAAGATGGCTGCGATGGTTCCCAGGCCTAAGCAAACCGCCGCGCAGAACCAGAATACGTTCCAGCAGAGGCGTACACCCCAGCGGAGCAGGTCCCAGCAAATGTGCCGGAGCCAGATAATCAGTTTTCTTAAAACGCGGGCGGCGCTGCCGATGAGGCTGCCGCAGCCTTTCAGAATGTCGCGGCAGAAGCCGATGAATTTTCCAAGTATGCCCTGTTCGGATCTGGCATCTGCTTTTTGAGAAACTGCCGGACCATATCCGACTTTGCTTTTTTCCGAATCTCCACCGTCTGCGGCTGTCCACTGTCTGGCCGCGCTTCCGGCTCCCTCCGGCTGCTCCACAGGCTCTCCCGCAGGCTTCTTATGGATCGGCTTCCCAATCCAGGCGCAGGCCTCGCTTATCCACTGTCCCAGCTTCTTTCCCGCCCTTTTCAGGAAACTGCCTGCGCTTCGGATCCCCTGCTCCGCAGACTGGGCTGCGCTCTCAAAATCCATCTTTACCCGACGGCTGCTGTCGCCATATTCCGGATTCACATGGTAGGCCTCCAGAATCTCCGCCGCCAGCTCCTTCACCGGCCCGAAATCTCGGATGGCTTCCTCCTCGGACATACCGTTCTGTATCTTCATATCGATATGCTGGGCATATTCATCCAGAATGTCCTGCTGCTCCCGTTCCTCCAGCACCTTCAGATGTCCCGCAAGCTCTGTCAGAAATGCTTCCTTACTCATTGTTCTTCTCCCTCCTTCAGGTATCTGCCTACCTGCTGTTGAAATTCTATCCATTCCTTTGCCAGGGAATCCCGATAGAGGATCCCCGCCGCCGTCAAATGGTAATACTTCCGGGGCGGCCCCTCCGTGGACTCCCGAAGGTACGTCTCAAAATAATGTTCATTGGTCAGCCGCTTCAGCAATGGATAAATGGTTCCCTCATTCACATCGATGACCCGGGAAACCTCCTCCACCAGCTCATAGCCGTACCGATCCTTCCGGCGCACCGCCTCCAGCACAATCAGCTCCAGCACGCCCTTCTTAAACTGTGGATTCATCCTATCCCTCCCAACATTTCCTGTGTCTGTTATTAGGTTACACCTACTACTATGTAATGTCAAGTACTAAAGTTTTAAAAATAGCTTAAGATAAAAAAGGCGGTAAAATCCTGCAATATTTACACAGGACTTACCGCCTTTCTCTGAGCTTTGTTTAGATTTCTTTACTTCTTTTCCTTTTGCCAAAGCTCCAGCAATTCTTCTGACGTGTTGTCTGGATGCTCTGTCACAAGCTCATACAATGGCCGAAGAACTTCCTCGCTCTCTTCCAATTCTTCCGCTATCGTGGAAAGTGGCTTTGCTTTAGCGCGTTTTTTCTGAATCTGGGATATCAGTCTTAAACTGTCGCCTTCTGCTCGACCTTCTGCTCGGCCTTCTGCTCTCTGATATTCCCGTTCTTCCTGCTCATCATACTCTGTCAGTATCATCCTGCACACCTCCGTTCCGTATTTTGTCAGGATATCTGCCAGTATTCCTCTGTCAATGCATCGCCTGATACTAATCTCTGTTGCTTCCTCCAGTGACCAGCCTTCATCCATTTTCCAGCGAATTTGCCCGATGAAATACGCATAATCCGATAATCTCCGGCATTTCCGCATCATGTCATTGTTTCGGCCTGCATTGATGTTCAATACTGTTGCCTTGCATTCCAGACAGGGTTCTCCTTCCTCCCGATCCGGTTTTAAAAAACAATCCGAAAGCTTCATCTCCACCCGATCCGGCATATCTCTTGTGCCATTATAAAATACCACATACTTGGGAAATGGAACCATCACACGCTTCTTTTCATCTGTCAGCTTTATGTTCTTCCCGTTCAGATACTGCTGATACAGTTCTGAGAAATTTGCATACTTCGCCCTTGGGCGTACTTTGGGTGTGTTGATTTCGAACTGAAATCCAGACCTTTATCTTTCGTGAACAGCTACGGAAGACACCGCGCTGCATATCGTGTAAAATGAATCCTGTTTCATAAGAAAACAGTGCCGACCGGATATGCGCCTTTTTCACACGACATACCCTTTATCGACACTGTTATTTTACCAATTTATACTAATTTTGACAAGAGCTTTTTCCGCAAACTAGTCTTCTTTTCCCTCTTTCTCATCCTTCACAATGGCAATATGCACATCCGCCAGCTGCTTCGGATCTACCGTCGCCGGAGCGCCCATCATAACATCCTGTGCCGTCTTGTTCATGGGGAACGGAATAATCTCGCGGATGCTCTCCTCGCCTGCCAGCAGCATCACCATACGGTCTACGCCGGGAGCGATGCCTGCGTGGGGCGGCGCTCCGTAGCAGAATGCGTTGTACATGGCCGGGAACTTGGCCTTCACATCGTCCTCGCCCAGTCCTACCAGCTCGAAGGCCTTGACCATGATCTCCGGGTCGTGGTTACGCACCGCGCCGGAGGACAGTTCTACGCCGTTGCAGACCAGGTCGTACTGGTATGCGTAGATGTCCAGGGGATCCTTTTCCTCCAGATCCTTCATGCCGCCCTGGGGCATGGAGAACGGGTTATGGCAGAATTCCAGTTCGCCGGACTCCTCGCCGATCTCGTACATGGGGAAATCCACGATCCAGCAGAACTCGTAGCACTCTTTGGTCATGTGACCCTCTACGGTATTGCCGAGGATCTTGCGCAGCGCGCCTGCGGTCTTCTGGGCTGCCAGCTTCTTTCCGGCAGTCAGGCCTACGAAATCGCCCGGCTTCAGGCCCAGTGCCTGAACCACCTGATCCTTGCGCTCGGTGACAAACTTGGAGATACCGCCTACCAGCTCGCCATTCTCGTCGAGACGGAACCAGTATGCCTTATTGCCGGTCTGTACCTCAGTGTCGGCACAGATCTTGTCGATAACCTTACGGGTAGCCTTGAAATCGCTGAATACGACTGCTTTTACGGTCTGGCCTTCGAAGGGGCCGAAGCCGCAGTCTGCCAGGCACTCGGTAGCATCCTGTACCACCAGATCGATCCGCAGATCCGGCTTGTCAGATCCGTATACCTCCATGGCGTCATGATAAGAGATCCGGCGGAACGGAGCCTTGGATGCGGTATTGTAGGTACCGTATTTCTCAAATACCGGCGGAAGTACATCCTCCAGCACTGCGAACACGTCCTCCTGGCTGGCAAACGCCATCTCCATATCCAGCTGATAGAATTCTCCCGGAGAGCGGTCTGCTCTGGCGTCCTCGTCGCGGAAGCAGGGAGCGATCTGGAAATACCGGTCGAAGCCGGAGGTCATCAAAAGCTGCTTAAACTGCTGGGGAGCCTGGGGCAGGGCGTAAAACTTACCCGGATGATTTCTGGACGGTACCAGATAGTCTCTTGCGCCCTCGGGGGAGGAGCAGGTCAGAATCGGCGTGGTAATCTCCAGAAAGCCGTGATCGGTCATGCTTCTCCGAAGCTCTGCTACCACATTGCTGCGGAGTACGATGCGCTCTTTGACAGCCGGGTTCCGGAGATCCAGGTAACGGTATTTCAGACGGGTATTCTCATCCGCTTCCTTGGAATGGTTGATCTCGAAAGGCAGCTCGTTGTAACGGCAGCGTCCCAGCACCTGAATGTCGGTGGGAACCACTTCGATTTCACCGGTGGGCAGCGCCGCGTTCTTGCTGGAACGCTCCCGTACCACGCCTGTGATGGACAGGGTGGACTCGGTGTTCACGCCTGCTAATCTTGCCATCATTTCTTCGGTCTCGATGACAGCCTGGGTGGTTCCATAGAAGTCTCTCAGGATCAGGAAGCCGAGATTTTTGCTGACTTTCCGCAGGTTCTCATACCAGCCTACCAAAGTCACGGTTTCACCTGCGTTTGCGAGACGCAGCTCGTTACAGGTGTGTGTTCTTGACTGAAACATAGTTTTTTCCTCTCTTATCTATCGCTATTCTTGTAACAGTGTCTCTCTTAAAACAGGCTCGGAAGCTCCGCAAGGGAAACCTCGGTCTGCTCGCCGGTAGCCATATCTTTTACATTGGCCGCGCCCTTTTCCAGTTCGTCCGCGCCGATGATCACGACCTTTTTCGCGCCGATTTTGTTTGCGTACTTCATCTGCGCCTTGACGCTCCGGTCCATGTAATCGGTCTCCACGATCAGGCCGTGGCTGCGGATCTCATTAACCAGCTTATAGGCCTTTGCCTTGGCTTCCGCGCCCAGGATTCCCACATAGAGATCGGGAGTCTCCATGGCCGGAAGCTCCACGCCCTCTTTCTCCAGGAAATACAGGATACGTTCAATTCCCATGCCAAAGCCTACAGACGGAATATCCTGCTTCTCGTCGATCTCGTGAATCAGGCCGTCGTAACGTCCGCCTCCGCAGAGCGTGAAGCCGTCGGAGTTCACGAACTCGAATACGGTCTTGGTATAGTAGTCCAGACCGCGGACGATGCCGGTATCTACCTCAAAGGGAATCTCCAGCTCTGTCAAAAGAGCCTTCAGCTCCTCAAAATGATTCCTGCACTCCTCGTCCAGATAATCGATGGTGCGGGGCGCGTCCTTTACAATCTCCTTGCACTCCGGAACCTTGCAGTCGATAACACGCATGGGATTCTTCTGCATACGCTCCCGGCAGGTGGGACACAGGGCGTCCTCATGCTTTCTCAGATACGCAAGCAGCGCGTCATTGTAATCCTTCTTACAGTTGGGACAGCCGATGCTGTTGATATGAAGCTTCACATCCTTCAGGCCCAGCTTCTTAATCAGGGTCGCAGCCAGAGAAATAACCTCCACCTCTGCCAGCGGGCTTTTAGATCCTACGAACTCCACGCCGAACTGATGATGCTGGCGGAGACGGCCGCTCTGGGGCTTCTCATAACGGAAGGCCTGGGTCACATAGTAGAGCTTGGTGGGCGCCGGATTCGCGTACATATTGCGCTCCAGGTAAGCGCGCATGGCTCCTGCGGTTCCCTCTGGCTTCAGGGTGATGCTTCTGCCGCCCTTATCCTCGAAGGTGTACATCTCCTTCTGAACCACGTCCGTGGTCTCGCCCACGCCGCGCTGGAACAGTACGGTATGTTCAAAAATCGGGGTAATAATCTCGGTCATATTGTAGGTGCGGGCAAGCTCTCTGGCCTGCTTTTCTACCCAGGCGCGCTTATGCATCCGCTCGCCGTACCAGTCTTCCACTCCTCTTGGTGCCTGTGTTATCATATGGTCTCCTCCTCTGTAATCCGAACCTTCAGCCCGGGCAATGCCCATTTTTCCTGCCATTCCTCTTCGTGAATGGCCCGCTGAAAGGCCAGAAATACTTTCATATCAAAATTTTTCACTTCGTCAATCATCAGCTCCACTGCCGTATCGGAATCGAAGGCGCTGCGGTAGGGCCGGTCGGAAGTCAGGGCCGCGTATACATCGCAGACCCGCAGGATTTTCGCGCCCAGCGGGATTTGATCCCCCGCCAGATTCTCCGGATAGCCGGAACCGTCGTAATTCTCATGGTGATAGAGAACGCTCTCCACCACAAAATCTGAAAAATCCAGCCGCATCAGCTCATCGTAGCCAAGCCGCGGGTGCAGCCGGACATACTTCATTTCCTCGATTTTCAGGGTGTCCTTATCCCGGCCATAGAGATAACCGGACACATAGAGCTTTCCGATGTCGTGCATCATACCGGCCAGAGCCAGCTCGCGGCAGCGCGCCTCGCCAAGGACCAGCTCCTTCGCCACGCAGTAAGCCAGATTGCTCACCCGGATGCCGTGATTGATCTCCTCGGTGACGTCCTCCTCGAAAAAGGAAAGGGGGGTCGTTTCACTCATGTTTCTACCTCTGTCTGCCTAAAGCAAACCATTTTTCTCCATAAAGCTTCTCTTCCGCTCAATCATCTCGTCGATGCGCTCGATGTACTGCTTCACGTCTTTCACGTTCTCCACACGTTCGATGTGGTCCGCCGCAAAAACAAATTTGGTGGAAGCGCCCGCGCCTGCCGCCAGAATGGTCTGTTTTTCTTCCATAATCAGTATATTGTAAATTCCGGCTTTGTCAACCTTTGCATAGCCCACATTTTCAAAATTTCCCGCCATATTCTTCTGACGGTACAGATAATAGGGATATATGCCCTGTTCCACACAATACCGATAGGTTAAATCCATAATCTCCTGACTGTTTCGAAGGCCCATCTCCTCATAGGTATCTCGGAACAGTTTGAGCCTGGCTGCCCGCTTGACCGCCAGGGAATGGACCGTGATGCTGTCCGGATCGAGCTTCCGAAGCTCTTCCATGGTATGGCGCACGTCCTCAATGTCCTCGCCGGGGAGTCCCACGATGAGATCCATATTAATATTGTCGTGGCCCGCCTCCCGGGCCATGTAAAAGGCCTGCTTCGTCTCCTCCACCGTATGCCTGCGGCCGATGAGATCCAGGGTCTTCTGGTTCATAGTCTGGGGATTGACGGAGATACGGGTAACCTTATGATCTTTCAGAACCTTCAGCTTCTCCGGCGTCACGCTGTCGGGACGTCCGGCTTCCACTGTCAATTCCTGTAAATAAGTAAAGTCGAAATTCTGCTCGATACAGGTCATGAGCCTGTCAAGCTGCTCTGCCGTCAGGGTCGTGGGTGTGCCGCCGCCCACATAAACCGTGTTCAGCTTCCGGCCTGCATAAGCCTTTCCGAGGAACGCAATCTCTTTAAATAAAGCTGTCAGATAGTCCTCCACTTTTTTCTCCCAGACCTTAATCGGGGACGAAGAAAAAGAGCAATACAGACAGATGCTCGGGCAGAACGGAATACCCACATAAAGGCTGTAGCCGTTCTCATAATCCAGATTTTTCAGAACCTCTTTTTCCCGGTTGGCAATGGAGATGGCCAAAGCCGCTTTCTCCTTGCTGCAATCATAGGTCTCCCACATATACTGGGCGATTTCCAGATTACTCCTGCCCTCCTCCAGCATGGCCATGGGAATCTTCGTGGGCCGAATGCCCGTCAACGTACCCCAGGGAAGTGTCTCGCCGGTGAAAGCGCAGAGCTTGTCATACATCAGCCGCTTCAGCTGATTCTTTACCGCTTTCCGGTCCGGATTTTCCACATAAACATGGCCTTTCTCCTGAAAGGCCCCAATCTGAATGATAGAAAAGCTGATGTCCTGGTCGGTGACTTGCACAGCCATCTGAACCGGAACCTCTTCCGTAAAGGCGTCCCCCACACGAACCTGCACCTCCTCGCCGCCATAAAAGGCCTGAATCAGCGAATGAATATCATATGCAAAGCTTTCATCATTTATCTTAACTTCAACCATTTATCTTATCCTTCAATTCATGTATACACGCAGCGGAGGCCGCTCAGCCGCCCAGATACGGGTTGTAACGCCGCTCCGCGCCGATGGTGCTTTCTTCCATATGGCCCGGGTACACTTTTGTCTCGTCCGGCAGCGGCGTAAGCTTCTCTTTGATGCCCCGTACCAGTGCGCTCATGCTTCCGCCCGGGAAATCAGTACGTCCCACGGATCCTGCGAACAGGGTATCGCCAGAGAACAGTACGCCCGCTTCCGCGCTGTAATAACAGCAGCCACCCGGCGTATGGCCCGGAGTTGCGAAGACGCGGAACTTCATACCCGCCACTTCGATCTTCTCTTCATCCTTTACCCACACATCCGCGGCGAAAGACACACTTTTCCGAAAAAGCGCCGGGGACAGGTTCTGTGCCGGATCTGCCAGAAGCGCTTTTTCCGCCTCGCAGGCATAGACCGGAATTCCAAGCTTCGCCTTCAGCTCCGGTACCCCCAGCATATGATCCGCATGTCCGTGGGTCAGGAAAATGGCTTTCAGCGTGAGTCCCTCATCCACAGCTTTTCGCAGCACTGAATCCGGCCGGTCCGCCGGATCGATGACGATGGTCTCCTTCGTGGCTTCATTTATGGCAAAATAGCAGTTGGTCTGAATCTGACCTAACACCATGCGTTCTACTTTCATCTTATCCTCCTGGGACTCATCAGCCGGTGGCGCGCTCCACATCCAAAATGCTCTCCACCTGATACAGCTTCTCCGCGATTTTCTGCAGCTCCTCTTTGCTGCTGATTTCAAAGGTAATGGAAATCGTCGCCGTTCCCTGCTTACTGGTCCGCACATTCATCTGGGTCATGTCGATATTCCGTTCGGTAAAGATTTTGGAAATATCTACCAGTAATCCAGTGCGGTTGTTGGCGTAAATCTTGATCTCCGTCGCGTATTTCTCGCCGGAGGAAGCGGAACCCATATCCTGCCACTCGGCGTCAATGAGACGGGCGCGCTCAGATTCCTGCAGGCACATGATATTGACACAGTCGGTCCGGTGAATGGACACGCCGCGGCCACGGGTCACGTAACCCACGATCTCGTCGCCCGGCACCGGGCTGCAGCACTTGGAGAAACGGACTGACACGTCGGTCAGACCCTTGACGATGATGCCGCTCTTGGACTTGGCCAGCTTCAGCTTCTTGTCACTGTTCTCGGTGACCGCCTCCATAACCTTCTCGTCGGTGATCTCCTTCTTGTGGATCTTCTCATATTCCTCCACCATCTTGTTGACCACCTGGCCCTCTTTCAGGCCGCCGTGGCCGATGGCCGCCAGTACGGAATCCCAGTCCTTGAAACCGTATTTCCGCATGACCAGATTCTGGAATTCCGGCTTCATAATATCGGTCATGTTGATGCTCTTGGCCTTGCAGTACTGGGTCAGCATCTCCTTGCCCTTCAAGATATTATCTTCTTTAAACTGGTTTTTAAACCACTGATTAATCTTATTTTTTGCCTGGGTGCTCTTGACCACATTGAGCCAGTCCCGGCTGGGTCCGCGGGAATTCTGCGAGGTAATGATCTCGATGCGGTCGCCGTTCTGAATCTTGTAGTCGATGGTCACCAGCTTGCCATTGACCCGGGCGCCAATCATCTTATTGCCCACGGCACTGTGGACGCTGTAGGCGAAGTCGATGGGTGTGGAACCGCTGGGCAGGGTCTTCACGTCTCCGCTGGGCGTAAAGCAATACACGCTCTCGGAGAACAGATCCAGATCACTCTTCAGAAGGTTCATAAATTCCCGGTTATCAGACATATCCCGCTGCCACTCCAGAATCTGGCGCAGCCAGGTCATCTTCTCAGCCTCCTGCTGATCCACCGGCTTCTTGCCGTCGCTGCTCTCCTTGTATTTCCAGTGGGCAGCGATACCGTATTCTGCAGTCTTGTGCATCTCGTAGGTACGGATCTGAATCTCGAAGGGCTGGCCGTTGGGGCCAATCAGTGTCGTATGGAGCGACTGGTACATATTGGCCTTGGGCATGGCAATATAGTCCTTGAAACGGCCCGGAATGGGCTTGTACATCTCATGAATGATACCCAGGGCCGCATAGCAGTCCTTGACCGTCTCCACAATGATCCGGACCGCAAATAAATCGTATATCTGATCCAGCGTCTTGTGCTGGTTCACCATTTTCTTATAGATACTGAAAAAATGCTTTACACGGCCATCCACATGGGCTTCTATCCCTGCGTTGTCCATATGATTCTTTACTTCCGCCACGATACGCTGGACGAAGGCTTCCCGGACGCTCCGCTTCTCAGCGATCTGCTCCTTCAGGTCATAATAAGCCTCCGGCTCCAGATATTTCAGCGATAAATCATCCAGCTCGTTCTTTACCTTAGAAATACCGAGACGCTGGGCGATGGGCGCATAGATGTCCATGGTCTCCCGGGCCTTTTCCTTCTGCTTCTCGGGCTTCATGTACTGAAGCGTACGCATATTGTGCAGACGGTCGGCCAGCTTAATCAGGATGACACGGATATCCTTGGCCATGGCCAGGAACATTTTCCGCAGGTTCTCAGCCTGAATCTCGATCTTGTCCGCGGAATAGGACAGCTGTCCCAGCTTGGTAACGCCGTCTACCAGCAGGGCCACATCGTCGCCGAATTCCGCCGCGATCTCCTCGGTGGTCATGACCGTATCCTCCACCGCGTCGTGCAGAAGGCCCGCCACGATAGTCTCTTTGTCCAGCTCCAGATCCGCCAGGATGATCGCCACGCATAAGGGGTGAATGATATACGGCTCTCCCGATTTTCTCATCTGGCCTTTGTGCGCCTCGTAAGCAATCTTGTAGGCCTTTTCAATCATGGAGATATCGGTGGACGGATGATACCTGTGGACGCTGTCGATAAGTTCCTTGTAAAGCACCTCAGGACTGGTAAAATCCTGCATGGCCTTCACATTCTCGTCATCGCGATTCACTTCCTGATCTCTGTTTTTTACACCGATTTTCGTCTCTGCCATAAATCAACACCTGCCTTTATTTATCCCCGGTAATTTTATTGTAACTCAGATGTGCAATGGGGACATCTGGTCGCCTGAATATCTATCTCAGACATGCAATACGGACACTTCTTGGTGGTCGGAGCGGGCGCTTCCTCCTCCTGCTTCTTCAGCATCTTGTCCTTAGCGGTATTCATGGCCTTGATGATGCAGAAGATCACCAGCGCGATCAGCAGGAAATTAATTACTGCGGAAAGGAACGCGCCATAGTTCAATGTCGCCGCATTGTCGCCCACGCCGAAGGACACGGACATGCCGGCGATATCAAAGCCGCCGGTAATCAGGGAGAGCAGCGGCATAAAAATATCATTTACAAGAGAATTCACAATCGCGGTGAACGCGCCGCCGATGATGACACCGACTGCCATGTCCATGACGTTGCCCCTGGAAATAAACTTCTTAAATTCCTCGAAAAACTTTTTCATCTCACTCGTCTCCCTGTACTTTATTTATTTTCCATCGTAACGGATGACAGACGCCACATCATAATCCTTCAGGCGTTCTCTGCCCTTTAAGCCTGCCAGCTCCATCAGGAAAATGATCTTTACAACCTTGCCGCCCAGCTCCTCTACCAGCTTCGCAGCCGCCTCGATGGTGCCGCCGGTGGCAATCAGGTCGTCCACCAGAACCACTCTCTGGCCCGGCTTGATAGAATCCTTATGCATCTCAATCTCCGCGGTACCGTACTCCAGAGCATAGGAGCGGGAAACGGTCTCGCAGGGAAGCTTGCCCTTCTTGCGAACCAGTACGAAGGGCTTATGAAGATTATAGGCGATTGGAGTACCGAACACGAAGCCTCTGGATTCTGCTCCTACAACCACGTCGAAATCCACGCCGTCCAGCAGGGCCTGCATGGAGTCAATGGCCAGATGAAGGCCGTCCGCATCCTGCAGTACGGATGTGATATCGCGGAAAATAATTCCCTCCTCCGGGAAATCCGGTATGCTTCTGACGTATTCTTCAATCTTCTTCATGTTTCTTCCTCTTCTTTCCTTTTTTTATTAAATTCTACGAACAAAAAACTACCGTCCATAAAGCACGGTATTTACATACCCGCCTATTATAGCATGATTCATGGGGTTTGACAAGACGGGAGGGGCGAGGATGGCGGGGTTTCCGGACATTAACTCCGGCTGTTGCAAAACGGCCCGGCTGCATGGTTCGCAGCCCGGGCCGTTCTTGTCTTTCTTTTTACAGTTTACAGATGGTTCCTGCCACCTTGTCTTTGCGCATGGCGTTCCGGATAGTCGGGATAGCTCCCACCAGCAGAAAGGCATATACCAGTACCAGATTCAGCACATAGTTGGTCATGTCGATGATCTCCTCGGAAAGCAGGAGCGGTACCAGGCGATAGCCGTAGAAGATGTCGGTCTCCAGTTCTCTGGCAATCATGATGGCCCAGTCCACACGGTCGCCCACGTAGGTCATGACGATCATCAACACGGCGCTGATGATGACGCCCTTTTTCGTCAGCTTGCCGCCCAGCAGCTCATAGCCCTTCAGGGCGCAGACTGCCATGATGACGCCGGAAATAGCCGCCACATAGCCCAGCTGGCTCAGCAATACAATGCTGGCTACGCCGAGCAGGGAGCCTATGAGAGCGCCTACGACACCGCCCACCAGGTTTTCCTTCTTATTCTTCTCGTTGGCAGTGTAAGCCGCCGCGTTCTGGGTTACCTTGTCGTAACACTCGCCACAGAGACAGATCGCATTGCCTGCCACGTAAGCTACGCCGGTCTCCTTCATTTCGCCGCAGAGCTCGCATCCATTGGTGAAGCCTTCCATTCTCAGCATATCCAGAAATGCCGGAAGGGACTCCTGCAGGATGCCTTTGATCTTCTCTACCCTGGCACACTGCTTCAGGGTCATCCGGACCGTATGCTTCTCCTGCACCACGCCCATGATACCCTTATGTTCCTTGCGGAACTGCAGACTGTAGACAAAGCTCCTTCCTGTGAGGGAGCTTTTCTTGTGTCATGACTGCAAAAATTATGTACTTACAAGCATATAAGAA
>CABIXM010000008.1:0-129790 GCA_902362725.1 Clostridiaceae bacterium
TGCAGGAAAAAGCAAGAAAAAGAAACCCCCACCCCTCAAGAATGAGGGGCAGGGGAGTTGAATAGGCGAAGCCTATTTTTTAATTTGCAGACGCATGAGGAGAAAAGTTATGTTAAATCAGTTTTCAAGAACAGAACTATTACTGGGTAAAGAGGCCATGGAGATTCTGGAACGCTCCAGAGTGGCGGTCTTCGGCATCGGCGGCGTGGGCGGCTATGTGGTGGAGGCCCTGGCCCGCAGCGGCGTGGGGGCCTTTGACCTCATCGACGATGATAAGGTATGCCTGACAAACCTGAACCGCCAGATTATTGCCACAAGAAAGACCGTAGGCAAATATAAGGCGGAGGTTATGAAGGAGCGGATTCTGGAGATCAATCCGAAGGCGGAAGTGAATACTCACATCTGCTTCTTTCTGCCGGAAAATAAGGACGAATTTGATTTCAGCCAGTACACCTACGTGGTGGACGCCATTGACACAGTTACCGCAAAGATTTCCCTGGTGGAGGAATGCGAACGGGCAGGCGTGCCTCTCATCAGCAGTATGGGCGCAGGCAATAAGCTGAATCCCTTCCTCTTTGAGGTGGCGGATATCTACAAGACCAGCGTATGCCCGCTGGCGAGAGTGATGCGGCGGGAGCTGAAAAAGCGCGGCATTAAAAAATTGAAGGTCGTTTATTCCAAGGAAAAAGCGGTGCGCCCCATCGAGGATATGTCCATCAGCTGCAGAACCAACTGTATCTGCCCGCCGGGAGCCAAGCACAAATGCACCGAACGCCGGGACATTCCGGGTTCGACCGCATTCGTACCGTCTGTGGCCGGACTTTTGATTGCCAGCGAGATCGTAAAGGATCTGACCGAGGACGCCATGAAGCGGGCCCGGGCAGCCCAGGAGCAGGAGGAGAGTAAATAAATGAATGGAAAATTATATGGAATCGGCGTGGGTCCGGGTGATCCGGAGCTGTTGACACTGAAAGCAAAACGGATTCTCGACGAGGCGGACATCATCGCCGTTCCGGTAAAAGAGGCCGGAGAAGAGAGCACTGCACTGGAAATCATCCGTCCGGTGGTGGATCTGGAGCATAAGAGCCTCCTGGAAGTCATTTTCCGAATGGCAAAGGACAAAGAGGAGCGGAAGAAATGCAGGGCGGCGGCCTGTGGGCAGCTGACTGCGGAGCTTTCCAAGGGAAAAAATATCGCCATGATTACCCTGGGCGACGTCTCTGTATACAGCACCTATATGTATGTCAATCAGTACGTGGCTGAGCATGGCTTCGAGACCGAGATCATCCCGGGCATCCCGTCCTTCTGCAGCGGAGCGGCGGCGGCCCAGTTACCGCTGATGGAGGGAAATGAGTCCCTGGTTATCGTGCCCTCCGTCCGGGCAGAGCAGCAGGTGGAGGACGCCATCGCCCATTATGACAATGTGGTCATCATGAAGGCAGGCGGCAGCATCGGCCGCATCCTGGAGCTGATGAAACAGTATGACCGCGCGGAAAACTGCGCCACCGTCATCAGCTGCGTGGGTATGAAAGACGAATATATCGGACCGTTGGATCCGGAGAGAACATACAGCTACTTTACAACCGTGATTATCAAGAAAGAGAAGAGGTAGGAAAATGGTATCATTTATCGGAGCAGGCCCGGGCGATCCGGAGCTTCTGACAATCAAGGGAAAGAAACTCATCGACAGCGCGGACGTCATCATTTACGCAGGTTCCCTGGTGAACCCCCAGGTGCTGGCGGACGCCAAGGAGGGCGCGCAGATCTATAACAGCGCCACTATGACCCTGGAGGAAGTGCTGGCTGTCATGAAGGACGGCGAGGACAAGGGCCTGAAGGTAGTCCGTGTCCATACCGGCGATCCGGCCATCTTCGGCGCGCACCGGGAGCAGATGGACGCTCTGGACCGTATGGGAATTACATATGAAGTAATTCCGGGCGTCAGCTCCTTCCTGGCTACCGCGGCGGCGCTGAAGAAGGAGTATACTCTGCCGGGCGTCAGCCAGACCGTGATCCTGACCCGGATGGAGGGAAGAACTCCTATGCCGGAGGGAGAGAAGCTTGCGGATCTGGCAAAGCACCACGCCACCATGATCATTTTCCTGAGCATCGGTATGATGGACGAGCTGTCCGCGACCCTTCGGAAGGAATACCGTCCGGACACACCGGTGGCTGTGGTCTACAAGGCCAGCTGGCCGGAGCAGAAAATCGTGCGGGGAACGCTCTTGGATATCGCGGAGAAGGTCAAGGCTGCAGGCATCACCAAGACTGCTCTGACGGTAGTAGGCGATTTCCTGGGAGATGACTATGAGCTGTCCAAGCTTTATGACAAGACCTTTACCCACGAATTCCGGAAGGGAGTCGATGCATAATGAGTATCCGGCTTATCAGCATCAGCCATAAGACGGCGCCGCTGGAGGTCCGGGAGCTGTTCGCTTTTACGAAAGAGAAGCAGGCGGAGCTTGGGAGAATTCTCCGGGAGGAAGGCGGCGCGGCAGAGAGCGTCATTATCGCCACCTGCAACCGGACGGAGATCTATACCTATTTCGACGCAGCCCAGGATAAAAAGAAAAATGTATTTACCAGGCTGCAGGAGCTGATTCTCCGGGAATCCGGCGCGGTGGCTGTAAAAGAGGACGTGTCCGACTATCTGCGCTTCTATCAGGACAGAAAGGCGGTCAACCACCTGTTTTCCGTGACGGCAGGCCTGGATTCCATGGTGGTGGGTGAGGATCAGATTCTCGGCCAGGTGAAGCACGCATTGGAATTGGCTCAGGAGGCGGGCAACAGTGGCAAATACCTGAATACCCTGTTCCGCTACGCCGTGACCTGTTCCAAGAAGATTAAGACTGATACCGATCTGTCGAAGACTTCCGTGTCCACAGCGACCCTGGCGGTCAAGGCGGCGGAGGAAGCCTTTGGCGGAAGCCTGGAGGGAAAAAATGTCATGGTTATCGGCGGTACCGGCCAGATAGGCGGCATCGTGCTGAAGAATCTCTACAGTCTGAAGGGCTTAAATATCTACAGCACCATCCGGAATGTGACCATGACTCATGACGCCCATATCAAGAGCGAAACCAATACGCTGATTGATTATAAGGACCGTTACGACTACGTGGATCAGATGGACGTCATCATCAGTGCCACGGCCAGCCCCCATTATACGCTGACCGGCACGAGGGTGAAGGAGCACATGAAGACTGACAAGATCCGTGTGTTCGTGGATCTGGCAGTTCCGGTAGATATCGAGGAGAGCATCGCGGAATTTCCGCGCACCTTCTTTTATAATATGGATGACTTTGAAGAGTTAGCAGAAGCTAACAATAAGGCCAAGAAGGAAGCAGTCTGTCAGGCAGGCGAGATTCTGACGGAATACGAAGAGGATTTTATGCGCTGGATGATTTTCCAGCAGGGCGTGCCCCGGATGCAGGAAGTGAAGCACTGGATGGAAGAAGAAGCGGAGAAAAAGGGCTTCGGGAAAGCCATCGATAAGCTGTTTTACCGAATTCGGGAAAATGCGTCGCCGGAGGAACTGGAGGCCTTTGTGGAGAACCTGCGGGAGCCGGGGAAGTAAAACGGTCGGGACATAAATTCTGAGAAATAAGTTTTAGAAGTAAAATGCGGTTGCAATCCGGAAAAGTCCGGGACAGAAATGGAGAATACAATGGGAAAATTATACGTGGTGGGCTTCGGCCCCGGCGGCTATGAGCATATGACCGCCAAATGTATCGACGTCATCAATCATGCGGATATTATTACAGGCTATACCACCTATGTGGAGATGTTAAAGGAGTTCTTCCCGGATAAGAATTATCTGGCCACACCTATGATGCAGGAAGTGAAGCGCTGCCGGATGGCGGTGGAAGAAGCCATGAAGGATCAGACCGTGGCCATGGTCAGTTCCGGCGACAGCGGCATCTACGGCATGGCGGGCATCATTTACCAGGTGGCAGAGGAAATGAATGCGGACATCGAGATTGAGACCGTACCGGGCGTGACCGCAGCCAGTGCGGCGGCTTCTGTGCTGGGCGCGCCGCTGATGCATGATTTCGCTGTGATCAGTCTGAGCGATCTGATGACCCCGCTGGATCTGATTATGAAGCGTGTGGACTGCGCGGGTCAGGGCGATATGATCGTCTGCCTGTATAATCCCAAGAGCAAAAAGCGCACCGGCTATGTGGAGCAGGCGGCGGAGATCCTGATGAAGTACCGGAAGCCGGAGACGCCGGTGGGAATTGTGCGCCATGCGGGCCGCAAGGAGGAAAGTAAGCAGATCACCACGCTGGCAGAGCTTAAGAATGCGGAGATCGATATGTTCAGCGTAGTCCTGATCGGAAACTCTCAGACTTATGTAAGTAAGGGAAGAATGATTACCCCCAGAGGATATGCGTTAAAGTGATGAGCGCTGCGAGATGGAACGAAGTGAAATCGAGGTCAGCGCTCATGGAAACACAGGAGTAAATTATGAAGATTCGAATCGGTACAAGAAAAAGCAAACTGGCCTTAGTGCAGACCGATCTGGTGCGGCAGCGCATCGAGGCGGCCTTCCCGGAGGTGGAGATAGAAATCGTGGAAATGTCCACCAAAGGTGACGAGATTCTGGATAAATCCCTGACCTCCTTTGGAGGCAAGGGGGTCTTTACCCAGGAGCTGGAGGAAGCCCTGTTAAAGGAAGAGGTGGATCTGGCCGTCCACAGCGCCAAGGATATGCCTATGGAATTCCCGAAGGGTCTCTACATCGGCGCAGTCCTGGAGCGGGCCAATGTCCACGACGTGCTGGTGACCACCACAGGCGTGAAAGCGCGGGATCTGGCGCCGGGAAGCATCGTGGGAACCAGCTCTCTCAGACGGGAATTACAGATCAAAGAACTGAATCCCACCGTGCGGATCAAGATGCTTCGCGGCAATGTGCAGACCAGACTCCGGAAATTGAAAGAGGGCCAGTACGACGCCATTCTTCTGGCGGCTGCAGGTCTGGAGCGGCTGGGTCTCGATAAAGAAGAAGGCATTCATCTGGAATATCTGGATACGGATAGATTTTTACCGGCAGCAGGTCAGGGAATTCTGGCGGTGGAGGCAAAAGAGGGACGTTTTACAGAGGTATTAAAGGCCATTCACTGTGAAGAGGCTGCCCTGGAGCTTGCGGCAGAGCGGAGCTTTCTGGCGGCCATCGGCGGAAGCTGCAATGCTCCGGCGGCGGGACTGTGCGTTCCGGCAGCCCGTTCTTTAAAAATGAAAGTGCTGTACGCGCCGGAAGGAGCTACCGGGCTTCGGAAAGCCGAGGCCATCGTGGATCTGACTGAAGCAGGAAGCCAGGAGGAGAAGCTTTCCAAAGCGCGTATGTTAGGCGAAAATCTGGCAGGCGAAGTGAAGCGGGGCAAGGTCTGGCTTCTGGGCGCAGGCCCGGGCGACATGGGACTTCTGACCCGGAAAGCCCTCTGGTGTATCCGACACGCAGACGTGCTGGTCTACGACAATCTGGCCAGCGGAGCCATTTTAAATGAGGCCAGGGAGGATGCAGAGCTCATCTACGCGGGCAAGCGCGCCGATAAGCACCATTTACGCCAGTGGGAGACCAATGCCCTTCTGGTGGAGAAGGCCCTGGCGGGCAAAAACGTGGCCCGGGTCAAGGGCGGCGATCCCTTTATCTTTGGCCGTGGCGGCGAGGAAGCCCAGGAGCTCTTAAAGGCGGGCGTGGAATTCGAAATCATTCCGGGCGTATCTTCCTCCTATGCGGCTCCGGCTTACGCGGGTATTCCGGTGACCCATCGTGACTATGCGTCCTCCTTCCATGTGATTACGGGACATGAGAGCGCGGACAAGACCGGTCTGGTGCTGGATTACGCCACACTGGCGAAGGAAGAGGGAACCCTGGTCTTTCTGATGGGCCTGAAAAATCTCCCCCATATCGCGGAAGAACTGATTGCCCACGGAAAGGATCCGAAGACCCCGGCAGCTGTGGTGCAGGCCGGAACGACGGCCAGACAGCGGGTGGTAACAGGGGTACTGGAATCCATCGCGGAGACCGCAAAACAGGTTGGCATTCAGACCCCGGCTATCACGGTCGTGGGCGATGTGGTAACTCTGCAGAAGCAGCTTTCCTGGCTGGGCGACAAGCCCCTCTTTGGAAAACGGGTACTGCTGACCGGCACGAAACCCATGTGTGAAAAGCAGCGGGAGGTCCTGGCGGCAGACGGCGCGGAGGCGATTCCCTTCAGCCTGATTTACACGAAGAAGCTGTCTATCCCGGCGACGGAGCAGGCATTTGCAGAGATAAAGAATTACAGCTGGGTAGTGCTGACCAGCAGCAACGGCGTGCAGTTTTTCCTGGATGAAATGAAAGAGCGGCGGCTGGATATCCGAAGCCTCTATGACCTGAAGTTTGCGGTCATTGGGGCCGGTACGAAGGCGGCGCTGGAGGCGGCGGGCCTCTATGCGGACTTTGTGCCCAGCCGGTATTCCAGCAGGGATCTGGCGGAGGAATGGATTCCGGGGCTGACTGACGCAGATAAGGTGCTTCTGTTACGCGCCCGGGAGGCTTCTTCGGAGCTTACGAAAGCGTTGGATGCAGCAGACGTTCCCTACACGGACGCGGCCCTCTATGAGACAGCCCGGGACGGGCGCAAAGCCGAAGAACTGAACCGTATCCTGCCGGAAATGGATTATATCACCTTTGCCAGCGCGTCGGCAGTCAAAGCCTTTGCAGACATGGTGGAGAACCCGGCGGAACTGACGGCGAAAGCTGTCTGCATCGGGCCGGTGACAGAGAAAGCAGCAGTACAGGCGGGCATTCCGGTGTATGCAAGCGCAGTGGTTTACACGGCAGAGGGCATACGGGATGTGCTCAGAAAAGATAATTTGAAAGGGAAAGCGAATTGATTCAGATACAGAGCGGCACGGCTTCGATAGTGGAAGGAAAACTGCATAGGGGAAATGAGCCGAAGCAATTCGTCTATCTGCATGGCGGCGATATCTGCGGCGCAGCGGAGGCAAGCGGGAGGAATACGGCGGAAATCCTGGATTTCTCTGCGAATATCAATCCGCTTGGCATGCCGCCCGGCGTCCGCGAGGCCATCATTGAAAGCCTGGACAGCTCGTTGAATTATCCGGATCCCTTTTGCCGGGGCCTTAAGGCAGCGCTGTCCGAAAAGCTCGGCCAGCCAGAGAATTTTATTCTCTGTGGCAATGGTGGCGCGGATCTGATATACCGACTGGTATATGCCACCCGCCCGAAGCGGGCGCTGGTGACGGCTCCGGCCTTTGCGGAGTACGAAGAAGCCCTGAACCAGACCGGGACGTGGATAGATTTCTTTCCGCTGGGGAAAACGCTGGAGATTACGGAAGATTATGTGGATAAATTATCCGCGGAGCACGACATGGTATTTCTGTGCAATCCGAATAACCCTACGGGCATCCTGACGCCCCGCAGCGTGGTGAAAAAGCTGCTGGACAAGGCGAAAGCCCTGGATGTGCGGGTGTGTCTGGACGAGTGTTTTCTGGATTTTGTGGAACATGAGGAGGCGTATTCTGCGGCTGGGTGGCTTACAGAATATCCCAATCTCATTATTTTAAAGTCCTTTACCAAAATGTACGCCATCCCCGGGCTGCGGCTGGGCTATGTGCTCTCTGCTGACGGGGAGCTGCTGAACCGGATGTGTCTGGCGGGCCAGCCCTGGTCTGTATCCGAACCGGCCCAGGCCGCCGGAATCGCGGCGCTGAAAGCCGGGGGCTTCCGGGAAAAGACCATTGCTCTTATCGATAGGGAGCGGACATTTTTAAAGGAACAGTTAGAAAAACTGGGGTTTCGCGTTTGCGACGGCCGTGCCAATTACCTCTGCTTTCAGGCAGAAGGCGATGAAACCCTGGCGGACCGGCTGCAGGCCGAGGGCATTTTGATCCGGCGTTGTGCCAATTATCACGGGCTGGGCGGGGATTACTACCGGACAGCGGTGCGGGGTCACGAGGAAAACGAAGAATTACTTGCCTGTCTGAAAAAGGTTTTATAATTTTATTATAAAAAGAGTAGAAAAAGAAACGAACTTATAAAATTTAGCACGAAGAAACGGAAGAAGTTTGGTGATAACATGAGCGAAAAGAAAAAAGCAAAAGCAATCATGGTACAGGGAACCATGTCCAACGCGGGTAAAAGCTTCCTGGTGGCCGGACTCTGCCGGGTATTTAAGCAGGACGGCTACAAGGTGGCCCCCTTCAAATCCCAGAACATGGCCCTGAATTCCTACATCACAAAGGACGGACTGGAGATTGGCCGGGCCCAGGCCATGCAGGCGGAGGCCGCGGATATTGAGCCCACCGTGGAAATGAACCCGATTCTCTTAAAGCCCACCAGCAACGTGGGCAGCCAGGTCATCGTAAACGGCGAGGTCCTGGGCAATATGAAGGCCATGGATTATTACGCCAACAAGCGTCAGCTGATTCCGGAGATTCAGAAGGCCTTCGACAAGCTTTCCGAGGAGTTCGACATTATCGTCATCGAGGGCGCGGGCAGCCCGGCGGAGATCAATCTGAAGGAAAATGATATCGTGAATATGGGAATGGCAAAAATTGCCAACGCTCCCGTACTGCTGGCCGGCGACATCGACCGGGGCGGTGTCTTCGCCTCCCTGTACGGAACGGTGAAACTTCTGGAGGACGACGAGCAGCAGAGAATCAAGGGTCTGATCATCAACAAATTCCGCGGCGATGTGGAAATCCTGCGTCCGGGCCTCCGTATGATCGAGGAGCGCACCGGCATTCCGGTGGTGGGCGTAGTGCCCTTAAAGCCGCTGGATATCGACGACGAGGACAGTCTGTCCGAGCGCCTGAATCATAAGGAGAAAAAGGGAGGCATCGACCTGGTGGTGGTGCGGCTTCCGCATATTTCTAATTTTACAGATTTCAATGTGTTCGAAGGTATGGAGGGCGTGTCTCTGCGCTATGTGCGGGAGGTGAGCGAGCTTGGCCGTCCCGATCTGATTTTCCTGCCGGGAACCAAGAACACCATGGACGACCTGGCCTGGCTTCGGGAGTCCGGCATGGAGACCGCGGTGCTCCGCTGCTCCGGGGACGGGATTCCGGTGGTGGGAATCTGCGGCGGTTATCAGATGCTGGGCGATCTTCTGGAGGATCCGGACAATGTGGAGCACGGCGGAACCATGAGGGGCATGGGCCTGTTACACACGAAGACCGTATTCTCCCAGGCGAAGACCCGGACCCGGATTCAGGGCCGCGTCAAAAATGAGGCGGAGCTTCTGGACTTCGCCGGAAAAGAAGTGCAGGGCTACGAGATTCACATGGGCCGCACGGAGGCTCTGGGCGGCTGCCGGGAGACCATTTACCTGGAGGACGGTCGTGTCGACGGCCTGTCCAATCCGGAGGGAACTGTGTACGGCACCTATCTTCACGGCATTTTCGACTATGGTGATTTGGCGGCCATGCTGGTGAGCCGTCTGATGGTGAAGAAAGGTCTCGACCCGAAAAACTGGCATTTTGACGCCCAGGCCCATAAGAAGCAGGAGTATGACAAGCTGGCGGATCTGGTCCGCAGCTCTCTGGATATGAAGAAGATCTACGAGATATTGGAGGAAGGAATCTCATGTTAAATGAAATCGAAATTGTAAAGCCTATGGATATCGAGAAGCGCAGTATGGCGATTATCACGGAGGAGCTTCATGGCCGCACCTGGCCGGAGCCGGAGTTCTCCATCGTGAAGCGCTGTATCCATACTTCTGCGGACTTTGATTACGCGGACAATCTGTGCTTCTCGGAGCATGCGGCGCAGATCGGCGTGGAGGCTTTGAACAGGGGCGCCTCCATCGTGACAGATACCCAGATGGCAGCCTCCGGTATCAACAAAAAACGGATGCGGGAATGCGGCGGAGAGGTATACTGCTTCATGAGCGATCCGGATGTGGCTGCGGAAGCCAAAGAACGGGGCTGCACCCGGGCGGCTGTCTGCATGGAGCGGGCGGCGGCGCTTCAGAAGCCTCTGATCATCGCAGTGGGCAACGCGCCGACGGCTCTCATTCGTCTTTATGAGCTGATTCAGGAGGGAAAAATCAAGCCAGAGCTTATCATCGGCGCTCCGGTGGGCTTTGTGAATGTGGTGGAAGCGAAAGAGCTGATTATGACAGCGGGCATTCCGTATATTGTGCCGAGAGGGCGCAAGGGCGGCAGCAATATCGCGGCCACCATCTGCAACGCCATGTTGTATCAGGGCGGAAGATAAGGCTCTGGCGTGATGAAGCAACAAAAAAATGAAAGCGTGAAAATTATGGAGTTAGATAACTATATCGAACAAATCAAGCCTCTGGATGAGGATGCCGTAAATGCGGCCTGGGCCCACTGGGATTCCCTCTGTAAACCATTACGGGGCATGGGACGGCTGGAAGAAATGGTAGCCCAGCTGGCAGGTATCTACGGAACCGCGCAGCTCGGTGAAGTCGCGGATCTGAAACCGGTGGTCGTCATCATGGGCGCAGACAACGGCGTGGTAGCCGAGGGCGTCAGCCAGACCGGAAGCGAGGTCACAGCCCAGGTGCTGGAAAATATGGGCGATCGCAAATCCTCCGTCTGTATCATGTCCAGGCAGATGGGCATCGAGGTTATCCCGGTAAACATCGGTATGTTCGTGGACGGACAGCATCCCCGGATCTGGAACAGGGTAGTCCGTTACGGCACTGCCAATATGGCCAAGGAACCGGCCATGAGCCGAGAAGAGGCCATTCAGGCCATTGAGACCGGAATCCAGGTGGTGAAAGATCTCTATGAGGCGGGCCATCGCATGATCATCACCGGAGAAATGGGGATCGGCAACACCACGCCCAGCTCCGCCATGGCGGCAGTGCTGCTGGACAAAGACGTGGCTGAAGTCACAGGCCGTGGCGCGGGACTTTCCAGCGCCGGACTGGAGCATAAAATGGAAGTCATTCGTCGGGCTATCGAGGTGAATCAGCCGGATAAGAACGACATTCTGGACGTGCTTTCCAAGGTGGGAAGCCTGGATATCGCGGGCATGCTCGGCTGCTATCTGGGCGGAGCCATGATGGGCGTACCGGTCCTGATTGACGGTTTTATTTCCTCCATTTCCGCTTACTGCGCGGTGCAGCTTGCACCGGAAAGTAAAGCGTATATGGTGCCGACCCACTGCTCCGCGGAGCCTGCGGGACGGATGATGCTGGACGCGCTGGGAATGACTGCGCCCATTCAGGCGGGCATGCATTTGGGCGAGGGAACCGGAGCCGTGACAGCCTATAGCCTGTATCAGTACGCCCTGGCGCTCTACAACGGATTGCCCAGCTTTGCGGAAGGCAAGGTGGAGAAATATACACACCAGAAGTAAAAAGTGCGGAAAATTAAGAGTTTCTTAATGGGAAAACTGGCATGATATTTGATAGAATAAAGCTGACACAATAAATACTTGAAAGTATTTACATGGAGGTGCGGGTATGAAAAATAAGTGCGCAAGGCTTCTGACAGCGGCTGTGGTGCTGCTGATGGTGGTTATGGTGCTGTCTTTGAGTGGCTGCGGAAAAAAGAACGATGTGGAAAATGGAACCGTGGATGGAACAGAGCAGACGGATACGGCGACAGACACAGAAGCGGCAGAAAATACGGCAGATACGCCGGACGATGCAGACATAGCCGCATCTGAGAACTCGGACAGCAGCGACCCGGAAGCTCCCAGCTTCGCGGCTCTCCAGTACGTGGATTTCACCTTCTCCAGCGGCGCGGGAGCCTGGGCCACCCAGCTGAATATCCGGCCGGACGGCAGCTTTTCCGGGGAATACTGGGACATGGACATGGGAAGCAGCGGAGACGGTTACCCCAACGGAACCCAGTACGGCAATACCTTTACCGGGAAATTTACTGATTTACAGAAGGTCAATGACTATACCTGGGCCATGAAGCTTGACGAAATCAACTACACGTATGAGATAGGAAAAGAAGAGATCCTGGATCAGATTCTCTATTCCTACACGGAGGCTTACGGTCTGGACGGTGCGGACGAGGTCGATATCTATCTGCCCGGGGCTCCGGTTTCTGAGCTGCCGGAGGAGTTTTTACAGTGGGCGTGCAGCAATTATGATCGTTTTGAGGCCGAAGAGAACGGTCTTCCCTGCTACGGCCTTTACAATGTGGAGGGCGCAGAGGGATTTTCCGGCTATGATTTCATCGATACAGCGGTGGAATATGTGGAAAACGCGGCAAAGGCAGATCAGGAGATTGTCCGTTCCCTTCAGGAGGATCCCTCCCTTACCCAGATGGATATGAATGTAAAGAGCAAGGAGCGCTATGATAACTGGGATGCAGCCCTGAATCTGGTCTGGTATCAGCTGAAGATGAAGGGCGTTCTGAAGGACGAAGACATGGAACAGCTTCTTACGGAGCAGCGGGAATGGATCAAAGAGAAAGAAGAAGCCGCGCAGAAGGCCGGAGAAGGGTCAGAGGGCGGCAGCATATGGGCGTGCCTGGTCAATGACAAAGCGGCAGAGCTTACGAAGGAGCGAACCTATGTTCTTCTGAATATCCTGCTGGAGGCAGCAGGCCGGGAAACTGTGACGATGGAGTAAAAATCGATGCTGGATCAATACGTCTATAAAAACAACAAAAAAATGCGGATGGGCTATACCACCGGATCCTGCGCCGCGGCGGCTTCCAAGGCGGCGGCCTGGATGCTGCTTCACGGGCAGATTCTGCCGGAGGTAGAGCTGATGACGCCAAAGGGCATCGGCCTCCATCTGGAGGTGCTGGATCCGAAGCTTTCCAAAGGGGAGGTCTCCTGCGCGATCCGGAAAGACGCAGGAGATGATCCGGATGTGACCGACGGACTTCTGATCTATGCCACAGTCAGCAAGACAGAAAAGCCCGGCGTCACCCTAGACGGCGGCGAGGGCGTAGGCCGGGTAACCCGGGTGGGCCTGGAGCAGGCTGTGGGCGACGCAGCCATCAATAAAGTGCCCCGTCAGATGATTCGCGAGGGCGTGGAGGAGATCTGCAGGGAGGCCGGATATACCGGCGGCCTTTCGGTGATCATTTCCATTCCGGGGGGTGAGGAGCTGGCCCGGAAGACCTTCAACCCCAGGCTTGGTATCGTAGGGGGCATTTCTGTCCTGGGAACCAGCGGGATCGTGGAGCCCATGAGCGAGGAGGCCCTGATTCAGACGATCCGGGTGGACATCAAAATGCAGCTGTCCGGAGGACGGAGCTATCTGGTGCTGGTGCCGGGCAATTACGGTCTGGATTTTCTGGAGGATTATGAGCCGGAGGTGCTGAAGCGTTCCGTCAAATACAGTAATTTTCTGGGAGAAGCCATCGACGCGGCGGTGGAATTCGGCGCAAAGGGCATTCTGCTGGTGGGACATATTGGGAAGCTGGTGAAGCTGGCCGCAGGGATTATGAACACCCACTCCCGCAACGCCGATGCCCGGATGGATATCCTGACGGCCCACGCGGCGGTGCTGGGCGCGGACCAGGAGACAGCGGCCCGGCTAATGGACTGCATCACCACGGACGAGGCGTTGGATATCCTGAAGGAGAAAGGACTGCTGGAGCCGGTGATGAAGCGGCTGATGGAGCGGATGGAATTCTATGTGGATCACCGGAGCGGCAAGAGCCTGGAGCGGGGAATCCTGACCTTTTCCCTGGAGCAGGGAGTGCTGGGTGAATCCACAGATGTGCGGCGGCTGATAACCTGTGTGAAAGCGGAAATCGAGCAGACAGAGTCTGAAGGAACAGAAAAACTGACAGAGTAAGATAGAATAGATTTGGACAGGAAAGGAGATGACAGTATGAAGCTCGCAATCATTGCATTTACCAGAGCAGGGTGTACGTTTGCGAAACGGATACGAGACGCGTATGAACAAAAAGGTAACACCTGTGTATGCCACTGCAAAGGCAGGGATGCAGCTGAATGGGGCATTCCGGTGCTGGAGGGTTCCCTGAAGGAATGGACCGGGAACATGTTCCGGGAATGCGACAGCCTGCTGTTCATCGGGGCCGCCGGAATCGCAGTGCGCGCAATCGCTCCCTTCGTGGCCAGTAAGGCCTCTGATCCGGCAGTTCTGGTTATGGACGAGCAGGGTCATTTCGTCATTTCTCTGCTGTCCGGGCACCTGGGCGGGGCCAATGCGCTGACCAGGGAGATAGCGGCCCTGGTGGGAGCTGTGCCGGTCATCACCACCGCTACTGACGCGGGCGGCCGCTTCTCAGTGGACGATTTTGCCCGCCGGGAACATCTGTATCTGGACAGCCTGCCTCTGGCGAAAGCGGTGGCGGCGGATATTCTGGAGCAGCGGACCATCGGTCTCTACAGCGATTTTGAAGTGGTTGGGCAGATTCCGCCGGAGCTGTCCATTCAGAAAAAGGACGGGCTTGGCATCAGTATCTCTGTGGACGAAACCTACGATCCCTTTCCCAGAACCCTGCACCTGGTGCCGCGCATCGCGGTACTGGGCGTCGGCTGCAAGAAGGGGACTCCTGTGGAGCGCATCAAAGCGCTGGTGGAGCAGGTGCTTATGCAGAATCAGCTTTCAAAGCACGCCATCGCCAGGATAGTTTCCATTGATCTGAAGAAGGAGGAGCCGGGGCTTCTGGCCTTCTGCGAGGCCTGGAAGCTGCCCTTTCAGACCTACACGGCGGCAGAACTGGAAGACGTGGAATGTGAGGGCGGTTTTACCGAATCTTCCTTTGTCCGGCAGATCACCGGCGTAGGAAATGTATGCGAGCGCAGCGCCCTGCTGGCCGCAGGAAGAAAAAAGCTCTTTCAGCGGAAGGTGGCCCAGAACGGTGTGACCGTGGCGATTGCGCTGGAGGAATATACGGTAAACTTTGGATAAATGAAGGATAAAGAGGGACAGGTGCATGAAACAGGTAATTGTATTTGCAGGAACTACAGAAGGAAGACAGTTAAGCGCCTGGCTGGCGGCAGCAGGGGTGGAGACCCTGTGCAGCGTAGCCACCGAATATGGAGAACTGCTGGTGGAAAAGCAGCCCCATCTGAGCGTCCACCAGGGACGTATGCTCCCGGAGGAGATGGAACAGCTTTTCGCAGAAGAGGGAAAGCCCCTGGTGCTGGATGTGACCCATCCGTACGCGGTGGCCGTGTCGGCGAATATCAAGGCGGCCTGCGAGAAGACCGGGTGCGAGTATCTGCGTCTGATTCGTCCCTCGTTGATGAATAAAAATGCATGTAAGACTGCGGAAGAAATTGTAGTAGTCGAGAGTGTGGAGGCCGCAGTAAACTTTTTGAAAACGACGGAAGGTTCCATTTTTGTTACCACAGGCAGCAAGGAATTAGCCAAATTTACTGCTCTGCCAGACTACCAGAACCGTGTATACGCCCGTGTCCTGGCGACCCCGGAAGTCGTGACCCAGTGTACCGAAGCAGGTTTCACAGGCCCCCATCTTATCTGTATGCAGGGCCCTTTCTCCAAAGAACTGAATCTGGCCATGCTTCGCAGCATCGGCGCAGCCTGGATGGTTACCAAGGAAGCAGGCCGCGCAGGCGGCTTTGAGGAAAAAATGACCGCCGCCAAAGAGGCTGGAGTCAAAGTTGTGCTGATAGGCCGCCCACGGGAGCAGGCAGGACTGTCCATTGAGGAAGGCGTGAAGCTGCTGGCGGAGCGGTTCCATATCCCATCTGATTTGACGGATTCTCGTGACGAGAAAAACGGACGAATCGCATACTTAGTCGGCATCGGCATGGGTACCCCCGACCACCTGACCGGCGAAGCCCGCGCTGCCTTCGAAAAGGCTGACTGCATCCTGGGTTCCGGCCGCATGTTGGATTCTTTTAAAACTACCAGAAAGCCTTTATTCGACGCTTATGATCCGGCGAAAATGCTGACTTACGTTCAGGAGCACCCGGAACACCGCACTATCGCCGTAGCCCTGTCCGGCGACGTGGGCTTCTACAGCGGAGCCAGGCGTCTGATCAGCACCTTTGGAAATGCGGGCATCCGCACAGAACTCATCACGGGCATCTCCTCCGTGACCTATTTCTGCAGCCGCCTGCAGATTCCCTGGGAGGACGTGAAGCTCATGAGCATCCATGGGCGCCGGGAGAATCTGATTGCGGCGGTACGCACCCATTTCCGCACCTTCACGTTGCTGGGCGGCAGAGACAATGTAGCGTCCTTATGTGAAAAACTGGAAAAATATGGATTCGAAAACGTGAAGCTCTACATCGGCGAACGCCTTCACTACCCGGAGGAGCGTATCACCGAGGGCACGCCCGCGGAGCTGAAGGAGAAAGCCTTTGACAGCCTCTGCGTGGCCATCATCGAAAACCCGTCTTACATGAGCGGACTTCGAAGCTGCATCCCCGATGAAGAGTTTCAGCGGGGCGACGCACCCATGACGAAGAGTGAGGTGCGCAGTCTCTCCGTGGCCAAGCTGAATCTGAACCGGGATTCCATCGCCTGGGACATCGGCGCGGGAACCGGCTCTGTCACCATCGAGATGGCGCTGGCAGCCGCGGATGGTGAAGTGTACGCCATCGAGAAAAAGCCCGCGGCGGCAGCCCTTATCGAGGAGAACGCAAGAAGATTCGGCACGCCCAACGTGGAGGTCCATGTGGGAACGGCCCCGGAGGCCCTGACTGACCTGCCCGCCCCGACCCACGCCTTTATCGGCGGCTCCTCGGGCAACATGAAAGAGATTTTACAGCTTCTGCTTGCGAAAAATCCGCAGGTCCGCGTGGTAATAAACGCCATTACACTGGAGACCGTGGCGGAGGCCAACAGCTGCTTCAAGGAGCTTGGCTTCACGGACTTGGACATTACCCAGATTCAGGCGGCCAAGGCCAAAAAGGTGGGGCCCTACGAGATGATGATGGGTCAGAATCCGGTCTACATCTTCGCCGGAACCGGAAAGGGGGAAGCATAAATGAGACTGCCGAGAATTATGCTGGCCGCTCCTGCCAGCGGCAGCGGCAAAACTTTGATTACCTGCGGCATCCTGCAGGCTCTGGTAAACCGCGGTTTCCGTGTGGCCTCCTTTAAATGTGGCCCTGACTACATCGACCCCATGTTTCATAGCAGGGTCATCGGCGTGAAATCCGGCAATCTGGACACTTTTTTCACGGATAAGGCGACCACCCGTTACCTGTTTGGCCGAAGTGCTGCGGAGGCGGAGATTTCCGTGGTCGAGGGCGTCATGGGTTATTATGATGGACTTGGCGGCATCTCTGAGGAGGCCAGCTCTTCGGACGTGGCGGCGGCTCTTAATATGCCCGTGGTGCTGGTGGTGAACTGCAGGGGTATGAGCATTTCTGTGGTACCGCTGATCAAGGGCTTCCTGGAATATCAGACTCCCAGCCGCATCAAGGGCGTCATTTTAAATCAGATGCCGAAGTCCCTGTACGCCGACATGAAGGCGCAAATTGAACGGTGGCTGCCGGTGAAGGTGCTGGGCTACGTGCCGAAGGTGGACGATCTGGTGCTGGAAAGCCGTCATCTGGGCCTGGTGCTTCCGGGTGAAATCGAGAGCCTGAAAGAGAAGCTGAACCGCCTGGCTGCCGTATTGGAGGAAAGCATCGATCTGGACGCTTTTCTGGCTTTGGCCTATGAAGCGCCGGATTTTACCTACGAGACGCCGGAGCTTCCGAAGCTCTCCGGTGAAAAAAAGGTCCGCATCGGCGTGGCGGAGGACGACGCCTTTTGCTTCACCTATCGGGATAATTTTCAGATGCTTAAGGATATGGGTGCGGAGCTGGTTCCATTTTCCCCCATAAAGGATGAGAAGCTGCCGAAAGGCATCGACGGCCTCATCTTAAGCGGCGGCTATCCGGAGCTGCACGCGAAGGCGCTGAGCGAAAACGCATCCATGCGAAGGGCTATTCACGACGCAGTGGTGGCGGGACTCCCCTGTATCGCCGAGTGCGGCGGCTTTCTTTACTTGCACCGGATCCTGGAAGGCTCCGACGGCGTAGAGTATCCAATGGCGGATGTGATCGGGGCACGGGCCTACCGGACGGATCGGCTGTCTCGTTTCGGCTATATCGAGCTGGAGGCGAAACAGGATCAGCTCATTTTAAAAGAGGGAGAAAAGGGCCGGGGGCACGAATTTCATTACTGGGAAAGCGAGGACTGCGGCGACGCCATCCACGCGAAGAAACCCTTACGGAAGCGGAACTGGGACTGCGTACATGGCACGCCGACCCTGTATGCGGGCTTTCCCCATCTCTTCTTCTATTCCAATCCGGCCATGGCCTGGAATTTTTTACAGAAATGTAGTAACGATTCCATACAGCCCGAAGCACCTGCTGCTGAGGGCGTATAAAAATGATTCAATGTGAGGAATATAGATGCTTGCAGTGATTACAGGAGGCAGTGGAAGCGGCAAATCCGAATACGCGGAGAGCGTAGCCACTTCCTTGGCAAAACGGGACGGACTTCTCTTATATTATATCGCCACTATGCGGCCCTTCGGCGCGGAGGGCATGTGGAGAGTGGAGCGCCACCGGAAGCTCCGGGCCGGAAAAGGCTTTGAGACGATAGAATGTTATGTAAACCTGAAAGAACAGACCCTGCCGGAGAAGGGCGTGGTGCTGCTGGAGTGCATGTCGAACCTGACGGCCAACGAAATGTTTGAGCCGGAGGGCGCGGGTGACGACACCGTGGAGGCGGTGCTGGCAGGCGTGGAGGCATTGAGAGACCGCTGCGTCCACCTGGTCATTGTGACCAACGATATCTTTTCCGACGGAATTACATATGATGAAGTAACGGCGCTGTATCAGGAACGGCTGGGCGAGATCAACCGGCGCATCGCGGCGGAGGCCGACCAGGCGGCGGAGGTGATCTGCGGCATTCCTTTGCAGCTTAAAAATAAAGGACAGAGCCTATGAAAACGATGAGACGGATATGGAACAGTTTTAAAATCGCATTTGCCATGTATTCCAAGATTCCCATGCCCCGGGCGGACTGGGAGAAGGAAAATATGCGCTATATGATGTGCTTCTTTCCCTTTGTGGGCATCGTCATCGGCGCGCTGATGGTGGGCTGGAGCTTCTTAAGCGGAAAGCTCGGCGTGGGCGACAGCCTCCGGGGCGTCATTTATGTGCTGATTCCGGTGCTGGTGACCGGCGGCATCCACCTGGACGGCCTGCTGGATACGGCGGACGCCCTGTCCTCCTGGCAGCCGAAGGAAAAGAAGCTGGAGATTCTCAAGGATTCCAATGCGGGAGCCTTCGCGGTCATCGTGGCCTGCTGTTATTTCCTGGCCTGCTTCGGCTTCTGGACGGAGCTGTCGGGCCGTCAGGTGCTGGTGCTCTCCGGCGGCTATGTGCTGTCCCGGTCCATGAGCGGCCTTTCGGTAGCGTCCTTTCCCTGCGCCCGCAAGACCGGAACGGTAGCAACCTTTTCCGACGCGGTGCAGGAGCGCACGGTCATGACCTGCCTCTACATTCTGCTTTTTCTGTCCGCGGGCTTCATGTGCCTGCTGGACGCGAAGCTTGGCACGGCGGCTGTGGTGGGAGCCTGGTGTACGTTTTTCTGGTATTATTGTATGTCCATGAAACAGTTCGGCGGCATCACCGGCGATCTGGCGGGCTGCTTCGTGCAGACCTGCGAGCTGGTCATGGCCATCTGCGTGTGGGCGGCGGGGAAGTTCTAGTATTTCAATAAGTTGAAAATTGCGTCGGAGTTGAAAAACTCCGGCGTTTTTTTCAATGAAATTATTAGCCTGACAGGCAATGTATTTGTACAAAACGATAAACCGTGTTAAAATGAAGGAGTTGTCAGAAATAAGATTTGTTATACGGGAGGTGTCACTATGGCAGGAATTAATAAGTTAGGATTTTTAAATTCTTTGATAGAAATCGTAAATAATAACATGGAAGAAGATGCTGCAACAAGTGTTCTTGCAAGATATTTTCTTGTGAATTTTAACAGACTTCCTGAGTTAAACATATACGATGTGGCAGAAAATTGTTTTGTGACTCGATCTTCTGTGCGACGATTTTGTCAATCCCTTGGATTTGATAATTATAAAGAATTAAAAAAACAGTTAGAAAATGTGCAGGATAATTACCATTATTATAAAGATGTTGTAATTACAGAAAATTATGGACAGAAAACAGCGGAAGAACTCTATCAAATGGCATTGGATTGTAATTCAAATGTGAGGGATTATGTGGAAAAAATTTCAGATTATATTCATGAGAGTAATCAGGTGGTATTCCTGGTTTCTGATATTTATTCGAGACAATGCAATGAATTTCAAAAAGGAATGATTCTTCTTGGAAAAATGGTAAAAATTGTGGGGCAGCAGTATGAAAATAATAAGCTTCTCTCACGTTTGGCACAAAATGATATGGTGATTACAGTATCTGTGGGCGGATTTTTTGCTGAGGCTTCTATAAAAATTATACAGAATCTTACCTGCAAAAAATATTGCTGACATCTAAGCGCTCAAAAAAATATAAGACATATTACAATGAGGTATTATATATTTGCAATCATGAACTTGGTGTAGACAGAACTGTATATCATGTTTACGCAGTTCCCTATTGTTTGGATTTGATTTTGTTCGCATATAAGAAAAAGTACGCAAATAGGAGCGTTTTTTGCACCCCATAAGAAATAATAATACTCTACAATTGAAAATGTACTAGGAAAAAGACAGCTGCAGCGTCAGAATATTTTCATTTATGGAGGGTGCTATGAAAAAAACGGATAATGAGGAAACGGTTAAACGGATTCTGAATGCGGTAGGGGGAGCAACGAATATTGTTGTTGCAAATCATTGCGCAACGCGACTTCGCCTGACGATTAAAGATACTGAAAAAGTAAGAGATGAAGAATTAAAAACAATTCCGGGAGTTATGGGACTTGTGAAGAATGCCAATGAATATCAGATTGTTATTGGCGTAGGTGTGGATAGACTATATCTGGACTTTATCAGGAAAAGTGATCTGGAATGCCAAAAAGAAATTGTAGATTTGGAAACATCTGAATTAGATCAGACCCCAAAAGGTATAAAAGGATGGTTCCTTGCATTTACAGATTTTATAGCGGGGGCAATTATGCCGGCATTACCGGTTATTGTTGCAGGAGGAATGATCAATGCGGTGTTGGTTCTTCTAACTACATATTGTGGATTAGATAGTACATCGGGCACATATATAATCTTGCATGCTATTTATACAGGAGCATTTAGTTTTATGCCAATTTATATTGGATATAATGCAGCAAAGAAAGTCAATGTATCGCCCATGCTTGGAGCGCTACTCGGAGGAATCATGGTATGCGGCGATATTAGTGGGGTAGAAGGACTTACATTTTTGGGAATTCCTGTTACAACACCGAGCTATAGTAGTACTATTTTACCAGTAATTCTGGGTGTATTATTCATGCAGTTTGTATACAAACCGCTGGATCGTGTAATTCCGAAAGAAATTAAATTTTTTGCGGTTCCGTTGCTGACAATGGGAATCTCTGCTCCGATTACATTAATTGCTCTTGGACCTATCGCAACATGGGTGGGTCAGATACTTGGAAGCGTTCTGGTATGGCTATCTGATACGCTAGGGGGATTGGCTGTTGGTATTATGGGAGGAGCAACCCCATTTCTGTTATACACGGGAACAGCGTCAGGTCTGTATGCGCCTATTTTTGTAAGTTTTGAACAGCTGGGATATGAGGCATTTGTAATGCCGGGAATGTTAGCTGCAAATGTTGCGGTAGGTGGAGCAACTCTGGCAGCATGGACCATGCTAAAAAAAGATGACAACAGGGCGATGGCACTTTCCTCAGGTCTGACAGCAGTATTTGGAATTACAGAACCAGCGATTTTTGGTGTTTTGGGAAGATTTCGAAGACCATTTATTGGGGCTACGATTGGCGGTTTGGCTGGAGGAGTTTTTGCCGGGGTTACGCATGTGGCAGAATTCGCGTTTTCATCTCCGGGAGTAGCGAGCGTAATTGCTTTCATTAATCCGGACGGAACAATGACTAATTTTATGATGGCAATATTAACGATGGCGATATCCTTTGTTGTAGCTTTTGTAGCAACCAGAATGCTTGGATTGGATGAGGCAGGGGCAGTGAAGGAGTGATAGGATGAAAAAAAATATATTTCCCGAAAATTTTTTATGGGGAGGTGCTGTTGCGGCAACACAGTGTGAAGGTGCATGGAATAAAGACGGAAAAGGGGAAACAGTACTGGATCATTGTACAGCGGGCGACAGAGAACATCCACGTATCGTAACAGACAGTCTTGAATCAATATATTCATATCCCACACATAATGGGTGTCATCAATATGAGCGGTATGAAGAGGATATTGCGCTTTTTGCTGAAATGGGATTCAAAACTTATCGTTTAAGCATTAACTGGGCGCGAATCTATCCCAATGGGGATGATTTGGAACCTAATCAGCGTGGAATCGAGCATTACAGAAAGCTTTTTCAGTGTTGCCGGAAATATGGGATAGAGCCAACGGTTACAATGACGCATTATGATATGCCCTGGAATCTGTGCAAAAAATATGGAGGGTGGTCGGATCGCCGTGTTGTAGAGTTTTTTGTTCGATATGCCAGAACGATATTTACAGAATATAAAGGGCTTGTGAAACGCTGGCTTACATTTAATGAAATTAACTTTGGAACTGTGACTTATGGAGGTATCGTTACCTCTGGAATTATTCCGGAGAATAGAAAGATTGTGATGGATGATCCAAACGCGACTCCGGAAGAAAAATCCAAACGCTTTCAGGCTCTTCACAATGAATTTGTCGCCAGTGCAAAGGTAGTACAATTGGGACATGAGATTGACCCTGAAAATCAGATAGGATGCATGCAGTGCGGGTTTACTTATTACCCTCTTACATCTAAACCGGAGGATATCCTTGCTGCCCAGCATGACATGGAGATTTGGAATTATTATTGCATGGATGTGCAGTGCAAAGGAAAGTATCCCTATTGGGCAAAACGATTTTGGGAGGAAAATGACATCAGATTTTCTATAGCAGAGGAGGATTTGGCTGAGCTCAGAGAAGGTACAGTTGATTTTATTAGTTTTAGTTATTATAAAAGTGATTGTTCTTCGGAAGCAGGGGCAGGAGAACAGAACAATGGAACCAATTTTGGAATTCCAAATCCTCATTTACCCCAGACAGCATGGGGATGGTGCATTGATCCGAAGGGGCTGAGATATCTGTTAAATGATTTTTATGCGCGATATGAGCTTCCGCTTATGATAGTAGAAAATGGCATCGGTGAATATGAAATAAAAGAGGCAGATAACAGAATTCACGATCAAGCAAGGATAGAATATCTGAGGGAGCATGTGATTGCGATTCGAGAAGCGCTTCAGGACGGCGTTCCTGTCATCGGATATACGCCTTGGTCGGCGATAGATATTGTTTCTGCCGGTACCGGGGAAATGAAAAAACGTTATGGTTTTATTTATGTAGATGCGGATGATTCAGGAAATGGAAGCTACGACAGATATAGAAAAGACAGCTTTTACTGGTATCAGAAGGTTATATCTTCTAATGGAGAAAATCTGGAAAATATTTAGGCTTTGATTTAATAAAAGAAATCGCTCTGATATGGAAAATGGGCGATTTCTTTTATCTTTTGTGTTTCCCTTGCAGGATGGTATAAAAAATAATCCGACACAACAACGTTATACCAGAATGGAGAAAATAGAAGAATCGGAGGTTAATTTCCTGGACTTACATTGTATAAAATTAGGAGGAAATCAGATATGATAAAGTATATTATTTAAGACATAAGTAATGACATGAGACATCTTATCTTTCTCCTTTAAATATAAGGTATATCAGTTTTGTTTAGTGAGAAGCAGAGTAAACAGAATAAACAATATGTTTATAGAATTAAATATAGACTTTTGTTTGTAAAATAGATATACAAAAAGAGCATAACATGATAATCCACCCTAATTTACGAAGGTATAAAAAAATATACTTATAGTCCATACTGATTACAGGCGGAGCCTTTCAGAGGGAAAAAGTCTGCGCCATGGAAAGATCTATGGCAACACCCTGGGGCGCTATATCGGAACCACCAATGAGCCATTGTGCGAGGAGGGAAAAGAAGCCCTGCAGGCTATTTTCGAAGCAGGGATCTACCCCATGCCGGACGTACAAAGAACTGGCCGGGAACGCGGCCTACCAGGCCAGGATTGACAGCAACAGCACGCTACCCTTTCAGGGAGGCCTTTCAGGAGCGGTGCGTCAGGGCTTTCACAAAGTCCTTGCGGACTTAAAACGGAAAGCGGTTCACCGGGCGATCCTTGTGGACATGGAGGAACGATTATGAGTATCCTGGCAGGCAGCATACTGGGAAGTAGTATGGCGTATCGAAGAAAGAGAAGATAAAGGATTTAGAAATATCGGGATTGCAGGAAAAAACAGCCTGTGTTATTGTAGAAAAACAGTAACACAGGCTGTTTTAGACCCTTGCGGGATAAAGGCGTAAAACGTATAATAAAAGAAGAAAAGGAACAGGAGGTGCGGCAAATGCAATTATCCAGAAAAGAGATAGAAACATGTATTAGAACGCTTCTTATAAAATATCATGCAGAATATGCCATTCTTTTTGGTTCCTATGCCAGAGGAGAGGAGACAGAAGAATCGGATATTGATGTGATAGTTGTAGGTGGGGAGCATTTCCGGGCGAAAGATATTTTTGCGTTTGGAGAAGAATTGCGGGAAATGACGAAGAAAGATGTAGATGCATTTGAACTTCGAGAAGTGAATAGAAACAGTGAATTCTATGATACCGTTATGCGGGAGGGAGTGAAGATTGCGTGAAAAAGTCAGATGAAGAACGGTTAAAGAAAATTATTTCTACATGGGAAAGCCTTAGCAGGCAAATGAAAGAGCGTAATATTACAAAAGAAGATTTACTGAATGATGAGTTCTCACAATGGGCAGTTACCACGCCGTTGTATAATATAGGAGAACAGGTATATTATCTGAGTGATGAATTGAAAAAGAATTATCCGGAACAACCATGGAGTATGGTTGCAGGATTAAGGCATCGTCTGGTACATGATTATGACGGAATCAACTGGTCGATTATTGTGGAAGTTGTGTTTGAAGATATGGAACCGTTTGTCGAAGAAGTAAGAAAAATTCTATTTGAGATAACGAGTACAAGATAAACGTAGGAGGAAATCAGACATGATACTGATTACAGGCGGAGCCTTTCAGGGAAAAAGGACATACGCAATGGAGCATTTTCAGCTGACAGCTGATGATTTTGTAAACGGGGCCGACTGCGCGGAAGCAGATCTGTTTCAGGCGAAAGCGGTCACGGATTTTCAGGAATATGTACGCCGGGTACTGAAGGAGGGCGGCGACGCGTCCACGCTGGCAGAAACATTGTATACAGAAAATCCGGATATCCTTGTAATTACGAACGAGCTGGGAAGCGGCGTGATACCTGCGGATCCCTTTGACCGCCAGTGGCGGGAGGCCTCCGGACGGGCAGCCTGCGATCTGGCGAAATACGCAGTAGAGGTTTATCGTGTGGTCTGCGGGATTGGGACGGTGATCAAGGAATGAAGGAGCTGTATCTGATTCGTCATGGAAAGACTTATGGCAATACCCTGGGGCGCTACATCGGAACCACCGACGAGCCCCTGTGCGAGGAGGGAAGAGAAGCCCTGCAGGCTATTTTCGAAGCGGGGCTCTACCCCATGCCGGACGTCCTGTACGGAAGTCCCCTGAAGCGCTGCCGGGAGACGGGGGCGATTTTATTTCCGGGCAAGAAAATGATTCCGGTTTCCCGGCTCCGAGAATGTGATTTCGGCGAATTCGAAAATAAGAATTACAAAGAACTGTCCGGGAATGCGGCCTACCAGGCCTGGATTGACAGCAACGGCACGCTGCCCTTTCCGGGAGGCGAAAGCCGGGAGGCCTTTGAAGAGCGGTGCGTCACGGGCTTTCAGGAAGTCCTTGCGGATTTAAAAGGAAAGGCGGTTCACCGGGCGGCCCTTGTGGTACACGGAGGAACGATTATGAGTATCCTGGCAGCTTACGCGGCGCAGAAAGAGGAGTTTTATCACTGGCAGATTCAGAACGGAGAGGGCTTTCGTATGCTTGTGAATGAGACGGAAAAAGGAGGAGTTTTTCTCGATGAAATATCACATCTATGCCCTGATTCTGGGCTTTGTGCTGGATCTGATCTTCGGTGATCCAAGATGCTTATATCACCCCATCTGTCTCATCGGCAATCTGATTTCCCATGGGGAGAAGCCCTTCCGGGCGGCGTTCCCGAAGACGGAGAAGGGCGAGCTGGCAGCAGGCGTGTTCTTCTGTATTTTCGTGGTGGCCGTATCTACAGCAGTTCCCTTCGGACTTTTATATCTGGCCCGGAACATCAATTTCTGGCTGTATTTTGCCTTGCTGACATTCTGGAGTTTCCAAATTTTAGCAACGAAATCTCTGAAAACCGAGAGCATGAAGGTCTACGACGCTTTAAAAGAGGGCGATCTGGAAAAGGCCCGCCATGCGGTGTCCATGATTGTGGGACGCGATACCCAGGCCTTAAATGAGGAGGGCGTAGCCAAGGCGGCAGTGGAGACGGTGGCGGAAAATTCCTCCGACGGCGTGGTGGCTCCCCTGCTTTTTCTGGCCATCGGCGGCCCGGTTCTGGGCTTTTTCTATAAGGCGGTAAATACCCTGGATTCCATGGTGGGCTATAAGAACGACAAATATCTGTATTTCGGCCGCTTCTCCGCGAAGCTGGACGATGTGCTGAATTATATCCCCGCCCGGATAAGCGGCCTTCTGCTGGTTGCGGCGAGCCCGCTGGCAGGCTTAAGCATATCCGGCGCCTGGAGGATCTGGCTGCGGGATCGCCGTAACCATGCCAGCCCCAACTCCGCCCAGACTGAGGCGGCAGCGGCGGGCGCGCTTGAAGTTCAGCTGGCCGGGGACGCTTATTATTTCGGAAAGCTTTATAAAAAGCCGACCATCGGCGATCCCATCCGCCCGGTGGAGTATGAGGATATCCGCCGCATGAACCGGCTGATGTACGCGGGCGTGATTCTGGCACTGACGCTTGTGGCGACAGTAGCGGCGCTGGCCGGGGTGCTGGCAGTATAAGAATGATAGACGAAAGCCTGCTTGTAAAAAAGCAGGCTTCATGTTATTCTGAAGGTACGGAGAACCAGAGCAGTAAGGAGGGGACAGTATGCCAGAATTAAATATTCCTGTGGGCGTTTCAGACTTTCGGGAAATCCGGCAAAATGGCTATTACTATATCGATAAATCCGGTTTGATTCGGGAATTACTGAAGAACACAGCTACCAAAGTGACCCTGATTACTCGGCCTCGGCGCTTTGGAAAAACCCTCAGTATGAGTATGCTGGAAAATTTCTTTGATATCCGAAAAGACAGCAGAGCGTGGTTTGAGGGTCTGGAAATCGCCAGGGACAGTGAACTGTGCCAGGCCTGGATGAATCAATGGCCGACGGTTTTCTTTTCTTTAAAGGATATTGACGGCTTGAATTTTGAATCTGCGTATGGACAACTGAAAGCACAGATTTCCGAATTATATAAAAAATATGCGTACCTGCTGGAATATGACGCAATCGATCCGGATGATAAACAAAATTTCCTGGATTTGAAGGCAGGACGGGCCGGAGAAGTACAGGTGAGCCGTGCCTTAAGCCTGTTGCTGCGGATCATGGAGGCATATTATCAGAAGCCGGTGATCCTGCTTCTGGATGAATATGATGTGCCCGTGGCAAAGGCAAGCAGCAATGGTTATTATGAGCAGATGCTGGAAGTTATCAAAACCATGATGAGTACGGCCTTAAAGGATAACAGTTGTCTGCGGTTTGCAGTTATCACAGGCTGTCTGAAGATTGCCAAAGAAAGCATTTTTACAGGAACCAATAATCTGGTTTCCGATACCATCGGCACTTCTGGACTGAATGAATATTTTGGATTTACACAGAAGGATGTGGATCGGCTGCTTGAGGATGCCGGGGCAAATAGTCAGGCGGAGAACATAAAGGTCTGGTACGACGGATATCGTTTCGGAAATTTTGAGGTATACTGTCCCTGGGATGTGATGAATTATCTCCGGGATTTTCAGCAGAATCCGGAAGCCAGACCGGTCAGTTACTGGAAAAATACCAGTGATAATGCCATTATCCGTTCCTTTATTGATTACGCGGGAGGAGCCATTACTAAAAAACTGGAAACATTGCTTTCCGGCGGTTATATTCTTCAGCATATTGATGAAAATCTGACGTATGATTATCTCCATTCATCCGAAGACAATCTCTGGAGCGTCCTGTATCTGACCGGATATCTGACCGGACTGAGGGAAGAGGAGCTGCCGGGAGTTGTGCCGGATGGAATGACAGCTCTTCGGATTCCCAACGAGGAAATCCGGGAGATTTTTGAGACAACCATTCGGAAATGGTTTGACGATAGCGCCAAAACCTGGAACCGAAAGGATTTATTTGCTTCTATCTGGCAGGGAGACAGCGAGGCTGCCACAGAGGAAATCAACAAGCTGCTGCGCAGAACCATCAGCTATCACGATTACCGAGAAGATTTTTATCATGCCTTTCTGGCCGGTATCTTTACCGGCGCGGGTTATGCCGTGGAATCCAACAAGGAGCATGGCGAAGGGCGCAGCGATATTGTGGTTTCTGATTACACGGACGGTTGGGTTGCCATATTTGAGATCAAATATTCGGACAGCCCGGAGGAGTTGGAAACGGACTGCGAGAAGGCGATCAGGCAGATGGATGAGCGGATGTACGCGGTAGAATATGAGGAACAGTATCCGGCGGAGAGGATTCTCTGCTACGGTATTTCCTTCTTTAAGAAGCGTTGTCTGGTGAAAAAGAAAGCGTAAAATGAGGAGATTCGAATTATGAAACAATCATGTATTCACATCTACTGCGGCGACGGTAAGGGAAAATCCACCGCAGTCACAGGGCTTGCTGTCCGGGCGGCAGGAAGCGGCAGAAGGGTCGTTTTCACCCAGTTTATGAAGGATGGGAAATCTTCAGAACTGAAGGTACTGCGGGAGCTGCCCGGTGTCACGGTGCTGACCTGTGAGAAGCAGTTCGGCTTCTTCTGGAATATGACCGACGAGCAGAAAAAGGAGGCGGCAGCCGCCTATCAGGCGCTCTTTGACCGGGCCACAGAGCTGGCAGCGCAGGAAGATGCTTTCCTGCTGGTCATGGACGAGTTTATGTCCTGCTACAATCACGGCATGTTGAACCGGGAAAAAGCCCTGGATTTTCTGAAGAACCGTCCGAAAGGCCTGGAGGTGGCCCTGACAGGCCGGGATCCGGCCCCAGAGCTTCTGGAACTGGCCGATTATGTCTCCGAGGTGCGGAAAATCAAGCATCCCTTCGACCAGGGTGTACATGCCCGGAAGGGAATTGAGCTGTAGGAGAAGAACAGGGGCTTGACAGGCCGGGGGAAAGAGTGGTAATGTGGAAATGCCCAGGGTCAAAAGAAGTCTGACCCGAATTTCCATTTAAAAACAGAATGATGAGGTGCAAGGATATGCAGGAAATGAAACCGATCAAAGAAGGTAAGGTACGTGAGATTTACGACAACGGCGACAGCCTGATTATGGTAGCGACAGACCGTATCAGCTGCTTCGATGTGATTCTTCATAATGAAGTGACAAAGAAGGGCGCAGTACTGACCCAGATGTCCAAATTCTGGTTCGATATGACAGAGGACATTCTGCCGAACCACATGATTTCCGTTGACACAAAGGATATGCCGGAGTACTTCCAGCAGGAGAAGTTCCGGGGTAAATCCATGATGTGCAGAAAGCTTCAGATGCTTCCCATCGAGTGCATCGTCCGCGGCTATATCACAGGCAGCGGCTGGGCCAGCTACAAGGAGAACGGAACCGTCTGCGGTATCAGGCTTCCGGAAGGACTGAAAGAGTCTGACAAGCTGCCGGAGCCGATTTACACACCGTCCACCAAGGCGGAGATCGGCGACCATGACGAAAACATTTCCTACGAGCAGAGTATCGCTCATCTTGAAAAATATTTCCCGGGCAAGGGAGAGGAGTACGCAAAGGCTCTTCGCGACAATACCATTGCCCTCTATAAGAAATGCGCGGAGTACGCCCTGAGCAAGGGAATCATCATCGCGGACACCAAGTTTGAGTTTGGTCTGGATGAGAACGGCAACCTGGTGATCGGCGACGAGATGCTGACGCCGGACAGCTCCCGTTTCTGGCCGGCAGACGGCTATGAGCCGGGCCACGGACAGCCCTCCTTTGACAAGCAGTTTGCCCGCGACTGGCTGAAGGCCAACCCGGACAACAACTGGACCCTGCCCCAGGAGATCGTGGACAAGACCATCGAGAAATACCTGCAGGCATACGAGATGCTGACCGGAAAGCCGCTGGAAGTATAGGTAAAAAATTGAGGCGCGGATATGTTCCATTTTTGGAGTATATCCGCGTTTTTTATGTAATAGGAAATTCCGATGGAATCCCCTATTACATAAAAAACATTATCGCACTGCGGCGGAGAGGTAGTATGTCGCTTGGGCGACCCGCCGCATGCGGAGAATCCTGCGTAGCAGGATTCTTTCTTATATACAAAAGACGGATAAAAAATCACCGTTATGTTTTGAAAAACAGGTGAAACTTCCACTCCGCTGTGTTACACTGGATACATAGATTGGTTTTTGGGAGGAATTTGGGGTATGAAATGTATCAACACAACGGACGCGGTGGGCCATGTGCTCTGCCACGACATTACGCGGATCGTCAAGGATGTGGTTAAGGACACCGCATTCCGCAAGGGACACATCGTCACCGAGGAGGATATTCCGGTGCTGCTGTCCCTGGGAAAGGATCACCTGTATGTCTGGGAGAAGGACGAGAACACCCTCCATGAAAATGAGGCGGCAGAGATTCTGTGCGCCGTCTGCAGGAACGAAAATATGCATCCCACCGATGTGAAGGAGGGAAAAATTGAGCTGGTGGCCGACTGCGACGGCCTGTTCCGGGTAGATGTGCCGCGGCTTGACGCCATCAATGAAATCGATGAGATTATGATTGCCACGCGGCATAATAACACGCCGGTGAAAAAGGGCGACCGTCTGCTGGGAACCCGGGTGATTCCGCTTGTTATCGCGAAGGAGAAGCTGGAACGGGTAAAGGAGGCTGCGGGAAGCGAGCCTTTGGTTTCCCTGACGCCTTATAAGCCCCTGAAGGCAGGCATTGTCACCACAGGAAATGAAGTGTATTACGGACGGATCAAGGATACTTTCACGCCGGTTATCATTGAGAAGCTGGCCGCCTATGGAATCGAGATCTGCGGACACATCCTCTGCGACGACAACCGGGAGAAGATTACCGAGGCCATTCTGAAGCTGAAGGAAGAGGGAGCGGACATGATTCTCTGTACCGGAGGCATGAGCGTGGATCCGGACGATCAGACGCCGGGGGCGATTAAGCAGACGGGAGCGCGTATTGTATCCTACGGCGCGCCGGTGCTTCCGGGAGCCATGTTCCTGCTGGCTTATTTCGAGGACGGTACGCCGGTTATGGGACTGCCGGGCTGCGTCATGTACGCAAAGGCTACGGTCTTTGATCTGGTACTGCCCCGGATTGCGGCGGGGATAGAGGTGACGAAGAAGGAACTGGCCCATATGGGAAATGGCGGCTTCTGTCTGGGCTGTAAGACCTGTCATTACCCCAACTGCGGTTTTGGAAAAGGCGTATAAGGGGGAAGCTGGTATGGGAGGAATTACAACAGAGGAGGCGCTTTGCCTGGTTTTACAGCACACGCCGGTGATACAGGAGAAGGAACAGATTCAAATCGCGAATATTTCGGGCCGGGTATTGGCGGAAGACGTGAAAACCGTCTTTGATAATCCGCCCTTTCACCGCTCTCCTATTGACGGCTATGCCTGCCGGGCAGCGGATTTAACTGGCGCCTCAAAGGAACAGCCGGTCTGTCTTACAGTCCTGCGGGAGATTGACGCGGGGGATTATTCCGAGGAAGAGGTGCAGCCGGGACAGGCTGTACGTATTATGACCGGTGCGGCGATTCCGCCCGGCTGTGACTGCTGCGTTCGTCAGGAGGATACGGATTACGGCGAGGAGACGGTACAGATCTATAAGGCGGAGCGGCCGTGGGGCAATTATTGCTTCCGGGGCGAGGACTTTAAGGCCGGACAGGTACTGCTGAAAGCAGACCGGGAGCTTGGCTTCGTGGAGGCCGGCGTGCTGGCCGGAATGGGAATCCCGGAGGTGGCTGTCTACCGCCGTCCCCGGATCGCGGTGCTGACCACCGGCAATGAGGTGGTGCAGCCGGGAGAGCCGTTGGCTCCCGGCAAGATCTATGACATCAACCAGAAGCTTCTGGCGGCCCGTCTGATGGAGTTGGGCGTGGAGCTTCTGGAGGCCCGCTCCGTCCCGGACGAGCCGGAGCAGATGGCGGAGGCTCTGAAAAAGGCCGCGAAGGAAGCGGATCTGATCGTTACCACAGGCGCTGTGTCTGTGGGAAAAAAGGACATCATGCATGAATCCCTGGCCCGGATTGGGGCGGAGCGCGTATTCTGGGGTATCCAGGTGAAGCCCGGTATGCCTACTTTATTTTCTGATTATCAGGGAATCCCGGTTATGAGTCTGTCCGGCAATCCCTTCAGCGCCCTAGTTATTACAGAACTCCTGCTTCGCCCTATGCTGGCGAAAATGATGAGAAAGCCGTCTCTTGAGCTGGTGCGGGTGCAGGGAACCCTGGCGGACGCCTTTGGAAAACCCAGTCCGGGTCGGCGCTTTGTGCGGGCTTACTGGGAAAAGGGAACCTTCCATCTGCCGGAGGGACTGAATTCCAATGGCGTGCTGGCCTCCATGGTGGGCTGCAACTGCCTGTTGGATGTGCCTGCAGGATCTGGGGCGCTGAAACCGGGGGATGAGGCGGAGGCGATTCTGTTATAAAGGGAAAATCTCCTTGAGATGTTGCTTCCAACAGTTAATTTGAAAGTATGGAATGTTATTTATGAACAAAAGATTAGAGAAAAAGCCGTTATTTTACGCCGTCAGCGGTGTGAAAAATTCGGGAAAAACCACGTTGATCACGAAGCTTCTGCCGGTTCTGACCGGACGGGGGCTGAAGGTGGCTACCATCAAGCATGACGGCCATGATTTTCAGACCGATGTGCCGGGAACGGATACCTTTGCCCATTTTCAGGCGGGAGCCTACGGTACCGTGGTTTTTTCGGACCACAAATTTATGGTCGTAAAGAAGCAGCCGGAGGAAGCCCAGGCGGAGCAAATGACGCCGGAGCAGCTGGCGTCCTGGTTCCCGGAGGCGGATCTGATTCTGCTGGAGGGCTTTAAGGACAGCGGGTATCCCAAAATGGAGCTGATTCGCGGAGCCAATTCCTCGGACTGTGTCTGCAGGGGGCATAATTTACGCGCCGTTGTGACAGATCTGGCGCCCGGAGCGGTGAAAGGACTGCCGGAGGGCGTGCCGGTATTCGGGCTGGAAGACGTGGAGAGCATTGCGGAATTTATTTTAAAGGATTTGTTTCCTTTATCCGGAAATACAAAGGAGATCATATGAAAACAGGAGCGGTTATCATAGCCTCCGGCGATTATGGGGAGGAGCAGCGGGAAAATGAGGGGATTCATCTGTTCCTGCCCATGTATCCGCTGGATGGGACAACGGTTATCAAGGGAGAGATCGCCAGGTTCCGTAAGGCCGGGGTTTCTCCCATCGTAGTGTTGGCAGGCTGTCACAGTGAGACGCTGAAGCTGCACCTGAGTCACAATAATGTCATCTTCGTGGAAGATGAAGCCTACCGGGAGCATAGCTTTGAGGAAGCCCTGAAGCTGGCCCTGGAGACGGCTGCACCCCTGATGGATCGGGCCCTTGTGCTGCCGGTGGAATATCCGGCCTTTGGGGAGGAGACTGTGGAGGCTCTTTTGAAGGCGGAACAGGCGGCTGTGCCGGTATATGGGGGGCAGGCCGGCTGGCCCAGAAGTGTGGTGCCAGGTGAAAAAGATACCAAAGCCGGACAGGATAGAATTTTGGTGGAGGATCCGGGCGTCTGTTATTCGCTTCTGGACGCTGGCGGGATCGAACGGGTGTCTGCTTACCTGAAAGCTCGGTGGGACGCCGCCACGCTTCATTTCAAAACCAAGCTGGTGATATCCAAGGAAGAGGATTTCTTCGGTCCCGGCGTCTACCACCTGCTTCAGTACATTGATGAGACCGGTTCCATTCAGGCTGCGGCGGTCAAAATGAATATGTCCTATTCCAAGGGCTGGAAAATGATCAACAAGGTGGAGAAGGAGCTGGGCTTCCGGTTCCTGAACCGCTGCAACGGAGGAAAGAACGGGGGTAGCTCTACCATCACCCCCGAAGGCCGCCTCTTCATGGAGCGGTATCACGCTATGCTGGAGGACATGAAGCGGATTACCCGGGGATTTTTTGAGGTGTATTTCGGGGAGTTTCAGTAAAAAGCACAGAGTGAAAGGGAGGTTGCACTTGCACCCTCCTTTTTTTCTGTGTATAATAGACCTATCGTTATTCTTCTGAAAAAATAACGGACAGAAGAAGCAGTGCGAAATAAGAAAAAAGAGGGATAGTTATGATGAGGAAGAAGGTAATCGCAGGTCTATTGGCCGGCGCGCTGGCAGTATCTATGCTTGGCTGCGGAAGCAAGCAGGCGGAAGAGATTCCGGCAGCAGAGGAGACCACAGGTGCAGAGGATACTGCAGCAGAAGAGACTGCAGAGGCAGATCCGGTGACTTTGAATGTCTTTGCGGCAGCATCCATGACAGAGACCCTGACAGAGATTCAGGAGATGTACAAAGAGGTTGCCCCGAATGTAACTCTGGTATTCAATTTTGATTCCTCAGGAACCCTGAAAACTCAGATTCAGGAGGGCGCGGACTGCGACGTATTTATTTCCGCGGCCCAGAAACAGATGAACCAGCTGGACAAGGACGCGGATCCGGAGGTGAATACCGACGGTCTGGATTACGTGCTGGAGGGCACCCGCGTAAATTTGCTGGAGAACAAGGTTGTTCTGGCGGTTCCGGATGGAAATCCGAAGGATATCCAGAATTTCGAGGATCTGGGAACAAACAAGCTTTCCCTGCTGGCTCTGGGCAATGAGGATGTTCCGGTAGGACAGTACTCCAACGAAATTCTGACCAATCTGGGTATTCTGGACAGCCTGGAGGCAGCGGGCAAGATTACTTATGGTTCCAACGTAAAAGAGGTGACAACCCAGGTTTCCGAGGCAGCTGCGGACGCAGGCATTATCTACGCTACCGACGCGTTTTCCGCCAAGCTGACCGTTGTGGATCAGGCGGGAAGCGATCTATGCAAGCAGGTTATCTATCCGGCGGCAGTCCTGAATGTTTCGAAGAATCAGGAGGCGGCAAAGGAATTCCTGGCCTATCTGCAGACTGATACCTGTATGAAGGTATTTGAGGCAGTGGGCTTCGCGGCGGCAGAATAAAAGGACGGAGTAGAGTTTTATGGACTGGTTTCCCCTGTATAATTCCCTGCGTATTGCGCTGATTGCCAGTGTGATCGTGTTTTTTACGGGCATTTTTGCGGCTTACTATATCGCAAAGCTTCACCCGGTGGTGAAGGGCGTGCTGGACGTGGTGCTGACGCTGCCGCTGGTCCTGCCGCCCACGGTAGTCGGGTATTTTCTGCTGATGGTGATGGGACCCAGAAGACCGCTGGGCGCCTGGTTTCTGGAAAATTTTGGAACTAAGCTGGTAATGACCTGGTATTCCGGTATTTTCGCGGCGGCTGTGGTAGCCTTTCCGCTGATGTACCGGACAGCCCGGGGGGCTTTTGAGAGTTTCGATGAGACCTACGCCTATTCCGGACAGACCCTGGGCCTATCTAATAGCTTTATCTTCTGGCGGATCCGGATGCCGGCCTGCAGGCAGGGCATTCTGGCGGGAGCCGTCCTGGCCTTTGCCAGAGCCCTGGGCGAGTACGGGGCCACCAGCATGGTGGCCGGTTATACGCCGGGCCGGACCGCGACCATTTCCACCACCGTCTATCAGCTCTGGCGGACAGACAACGACGCCCTTGCTTTCCGATGGGTTCTGGTCAACGTGGCGATCTCGGCGGTGGTGCTGCTGGTGGTAAATCTGTTGGAAAAAAGCGAGCGGGCTTCCCGCATGGGTACAAAACGAGAGGCCGGGAGGTAGCGGAGATGTCATTGTATGTGGATATCAGAAAAAAGCTGGGAGATTTCCGGCTGGAAACGCAGTTTGAGGCTGCGGAGGGGGTGACCGGGATTCTGGGAGCCTCCGGCTGCGGCAAGAGCATGACGCTCCGCTGTATTGCGGGTATTGTGAAGCCGGACGAAGGATATATTGAGCTGGACGGCCAGGTGCTTTTTGATTCGAAGAAGAATATCAATCTGCGGCCCCAGGATCGTCATGTGGGACTGTTGTTCCAGAATTACGCCCTATTTCCCAATATGACGGTGCGCCAGAATCTGATGACGGGACTGAAGGCGGAAAAGACCGGGAAAAAAGAAGCGGAGATAAGAATTCAGGAAATGCTGGAAAAGTTTGAGCTGAAGGGTCTGGAGAAGCATAAGCCTGCGGAGCTTTCCGGAGGCCAGCAGCAGAGGGTGGCGCTGGCGCGGATCTTCCTCTCCAGCCCCCGTGTGCTGATGCTGGACGAGCCTTTTTCTGCGCTGGACGGGTATCTTCGCTGGAACCTGGAGCAGGAGCTTCTGGAGACGCTGAAGGAGTTTGGCGGGCCCACCCTGTTTGTGTCCCACAGCCGGGACGAGGTGTACCGGATCTGCGACCGGGTATGTGTGATGGATCAGGGTTCTTCAAGTCCGGTGATTCCGGTAAAGCAGCTCTTCGAAGCGCCCGAGTCCAGGGCGGCTGCGCTGCTGTCCGGCTGTAAAAACTTCGCGCGGGCCCGGGTTACGGAGAAGGGCCGGGTAACTGTGCAGGACTGGGGCGAGACGCTTTTCTACAGCGGAGAACACGGACCGGACACAGAGGACGTCCGCTATGTGGGCGTGCGCAGCCATTATATCGGGCTGATGGGAGAAAAAGAGGCGGCGGCGCAGCCGGAGAATACCTTCCGGTGTCGGATTGACCGGGTTATTGACGACGTCTTTTCCACGGTGCTGATGGTGACGCCGGAGCATGCGGAGAATTCACAGGAGAGCCGGAAGAATCATTTCAACCGGATCCGTGTGGAGACTACCAAGGAATACTGGCGGGAATTCTGTGAAAGAGAGTTTGCGGACAGAGAAAATCCGCAGGATACACTCTGGCTTCATGTGAATCCTGCGGACGTGATGGTGTTAAGATAGGTCAGCCTCCGATACGGGACATTTCCTTTCGTTCCGTTACGGTCGGAATATTTTCAAAGCAATGGGCTGCGGGCTTCTGACCGATAGCCTGGGCCAGCAGGGCTTTTACGTCCTCCGGACTTCCGTTCCGGAGGGCATTTTTTATGGAAATATGGTCGCTGTAGCACAGACAGGGCTTGATATCCCCGGTGGCCGTCAGGCGGATCCGGTTGCAGGAGCTGCAGAATTTCCCATGAATGGCGCTGATAAAACCGATACTGCCCGAAAAGCCGTCGATCCGGTAATAGCGGGCGGGGCCGTTGCCGTGGGCCCGGGAATCCGGGATCACCCGCTCAGAGCCGTAATGGGCGCGCAGGCGTCTAAGAATCTCCGGGTTGGACACCGGCTCCAGGGTTTTTCCGTAGCCGATGGGCATCAGCTCGATAAAACGTACGTCCAGCTTATGATTTTTCGCAAGCTCCGCCAGGGCGATACATTCCATATCGTTGACGCCCCGCTGGAGAACGGCGTTGATCTTGACCGGAATCCGGCGTTCCTCCATGGCGCGGATTCCATCCAGTACGGAAGAAAGCCGATCAAAGCCGGTAATTTCGGCATATTTTACCGGGTCGAGGGTATCCAGGCTGATGTTGACCGCGTGAAGTCCCTGGCGGCAGAGCTCGTCGGCACAGGAGGCCAGCAGGATTCCGTTGGTGGTCAGGGTGACCTGATCGATACCGGGCAGGGCGCTCAGCATACCGATGAGATCGGTGCAGCCTCTGCGAACCAGAGGCTCGCCGCCGGTCACCTTGATTTTTCGAATACCGAGAGCTGCGGCCTGGCGGCAGGCTTCGGTGACCTCCTCCAGACTCAGAATTTCCTCCATGGGAAGCCATTCGATACCGTCCGGCATACAGTAGCGGCAGCGCAGGTTGCAGCGGTCGGTGATGGAGACGCGCAGATAGTCGATATCCCGTCCATATTGGTCTTTCATAGAGTTATTCCGCCTTTCTCACAAACTCTCCGCTTTTTCCGCCGCTTTTGCGGCAGAGATGGATATCGGACATTTCCATACCCTTATCTACGGCCTTGCACATATCGTAGATGGTCAGGAGCGTGATCTGGACGCCGGTCAGGGCCTCCATTTCCACGCCGGTTTTTCCGGTGGTGCGGACGGTGCAGACCGCCCGCACCGAGGCGGTTTCCTCCTCTAAGGCAAAGCGGATTTCTACCTTGGTCAGGTTTAGCAGGTGGCAGAGGGGAATCAGCTCGGAGGTCTTTTTAGCGCCCATGATTCCGGCTACCCGGGCCACGCCCAGGACGTCGCCCTTTCCCATTTCCCCTTCTTTTATCTTTTCAAAGCATTCCCGGCTCATGGAAATGCGGCCCTCGGCCACAGCCTCCCTGGCGGTTTCTGCCTTGGCGCTTACGTCCACCATGATGGCTTCTCCCTGCCGGTTAAAATGTGTAAATTCACTCATAACAGTATATTTACGGATCCGCCCGCTTCCGGTGCGGATTCCCAGTTCCTTTCTTAAAAATTCAATTAAAAAACATTTCGGAAGGCTTCAGACAGCCCAGAACGAGATATTTACAGTCTTTCCGGCCTTCCGCAGATGCCCGATTAGCGCCTCCACCGTCCGGGTTTTAGTCTGGGCTGTAATCTCACTGCCCTCATAAGCCTGATTATAAGCATTTCCAAAGAAGACGTTGATATCCGTGGCCCAGGTAAAAAGAAGGGCGCCAAGCCGGGCAGCCCCGTCCTTCTTCTGCAGCATTTCATGGAAACACAGGCGGTCTTCCCGGAAATCCTCGCAGTATTCCAGCAGACGTTCCAGAGTCAGTAAGCCTTCCGTCACCAGATCCGCCCCGGGCAGGCGCATCAGGGAGGGCACGTCGTCCACCGCGGATCCTTCGATGGTGGTCAGGGGCTGACGCAGATACCGGGCCGCGATTTTCGCCGTGGTACCGCCGCAGATCACATGCTTTCCTTCCTTCTGCCAGAAGTTTTCCATATAGGTGGAATCCTGCTCAGAAGTAGTGGGCGGGCCAATCATCAGATTGACCGTCTGCTTTTTGCAGAAGCGTAAGGCCAGAACCGTCAGATCGTCGTCGGTCTCCTCCAGATTCAGGGCCAGTCCCGCATAGGCGATAGCTACAGCCATTTCCTGGGCGCTCATACCCGGGCGGTACTTCTTCTGACAGAAGCGCAAGACCTCATTGCGGCCCCAGCCGCCGTCGGTGGTTTTTCCCATTCCCGCGTTGGTGACGCCGTCGGACATGAGAATCAGCATGTCATTTTCCCGCAGATCAAAGGTGCTTTCGTGGATCACCTTTTCCTTCAGGGTGAAGGTGGAATAGGGGTAGGCCGTTACCTTGCCGTCCCGGATCAGGATCGCGTCCGGGTTGTCGAACTGGTAGAGCAGGGCCTGCCGTCCCCGGATATCCAGCACGGTGAAGGTGGAGTAGGCCAGGTGCCGGACGCTGCAGACCGGAAGCGTGTCGGCCACGGCAGCCACCGCGTCGTGAATGGGAAGCTTTTTGATAATCATATGGCTGAGCATCCGGGCGGTCAGAGTGGAGAGAATGTTGGCTTTGACGCCGCTTCCCAGGCCGTCGGACAGCACTAGCACATGATCCTCCTCATTTTCGGTGATGTCAAAGAAATCGCCGCAGATACTTTCCCGTTTTTTATTGAGGCTTATCCAGCCGAAATCCGTCACCAGTCCGTGGAAGGAGACGTTCAGCCGGTAATTTTTGTCCTTATTCATCGAAATCCTCATCCTCTCTGAGAATGGTGCGCTTCAGCTGTTCCACTGCCACCTTGGTGTCGGCGGCGGTTTCTCCCAGGAGGCTTGCGATCTGATGAACCAGCTTCAGCTGCTCGGCGGCCAGCTTGTCAGCCATGGCGGCCGCGTTGTTCCGGGCTTTCCGGATCCGCAGCTTTTCCTCCATTTCCCGGGTGATGTCCTTCATGACACAGAGAATCAGCTGATTTTTCCGGTCGTTGGCCAGAGTCCGCTCCAGATAGATCTTCCGATCCTCCAGGTAAATCTGATCGTCGGAACGGTTTTTGTCGAAGGAAATCAGGTTGACCAGGGAATAGTCGTCCATGAGATCGGAAACCGGCGCGCCAATCAGCTCCTTTTTATGCAGGGGATCGAACAGATCCCGGGCGGCCTGATTCATGTGGATAACCTTCAGCTGGTAATCAACCGTGACCAGAATGCCGGGCATCACGTTGATGATTTTGTTGGAATAGCTTTCCTGGCGCTCCCGCATGAAGGGCACACACATGGAGATCTCGGCTTTTCCGGCCAGCACGGCCTTCGCCTTCTCCCGGCAGGTATTGTAGCCGCAGGCCCCGCAGTTCAGCTCGTCCTCCGGCGTAAATTTTCCCATCTGGGCCAGTACCTTTTTAATATCTTCTTCGGAGGCTTCCGCCTCCTGTTGCCGCAGTACGAAAGTATCATAGTGACGACTGACGTCGGTCAGGGACTGCGCCGAAAAATCGTCCCGTTTATAATTGGAAATGCCTTTGTACAGGGACGCGTTCTGCAGACGGATCAGGCCGTGGAGCAGTCCGGTCTTCGTACGTCGGAAAGAAGGACCGCCGATGCAGCCGTTGGGACAGGCGTTCAGTTCCAGAAAACAGTTGGAATAACTGTCCGGATTCGCCATAAATTCATTCAGAATCTGCTTGCAGCTGTCGATCCCGCAGGCGGGAAGATAGCGCTGGTGAACGGATGGATGCATGGCCATGGTAAAGCCGCCGGACATGGCCATAATGCGGGAAAGCCGGATATCCCGGTCCGCGTCTGGAGACGCGTTTGACGGGGCGGCCACCTGCACCTGAACAGCAGTCAGCCATTCCTGCAGTTCGCTGAAGGTGATGACATAATCCACATAGTTGTCCGCCTCCCGCATCTGGGCCAGGCCGGAGATACAGGGAGAGACAGAGAGAATCCGCGCGTCGGGATATTGTTCCTTCAGATAACGGGCATGGGCCTGCATCACGGACAGAACCGGGGCCAGATAGGGAACCAGATCCGGATAACGCTTCTGAACCAGCTGTACGATCACCGGACAGTTGGAGGAAATGGTGGGCGTCTCCTGGGCCCGTTCCTCCACCAGGTTTTCGTAAGCGGTCTTGACCAGATAAGCCCCGGCGGCCGCGTCGAAGGCGTCAGACAGACCGAGCTTTTTCAGGGCTTCGGTCAGAGCCGGCAGGCTGTCGGTTCCGAATTCCGCCACATAGGCCGGGTGAAGAGAGGCGATGACCTGTCCGCCGCTCTGGATGAAGTCATGCACCCTGGGAATCATATTCAGTTCTTCCTTGGCGTTCTGGGGACAGACCAGGGTGCATTTCTCACAGAGGATGCACTGATCCTCCAGAATCTGGGCCTGATGGTTGATGACCCGGATGGCTTTCACCGGGCAGTTCCGGACGCATTTATAGCAGTTCCGGCAGTGTACTTTTTTGAATTGTAGAAATGAGGTGTCGGCGTATACCGAAGGCATAGAATAAAACCTGCCTTTCTTAAAATTTATATTTAAAATAGGAATAATTTACAAATTGATTTTTCCTAAAAGAAGATGGCCCGCTTCTCAGACTTCTGACTTCGTCCCGGCGAACAGCTTCATCCGGTCCCGCCTTGCCGCGCAGACCAGGGTGAGGCCGTATTCTTTCGCCAGCGCGATGGCTTCCGCTGTGGGCGAGGCCTTGCTTGCGAGAATGGGGATCCCGGCCCGGATGGCTTTCATGGCCATGTCTGTGGGAATCCGGCCGCTGGAATAGACCATGCACCGGGAAAGAGGAATCCCGTGACGCAGGGCATAGCCAATGGCTTTATCCAGGGCATTGTGCCGGCCGATATCCTCGCATTGGAAGAGAAGCTGGCCGTCCTTTGCCAGAAAACAGCTGTGGGTGGCCCAGGTCTGTCCATGGAGAGGCATACCTGCGTGGAAGCGGTCGGCCAGATCAAAGACCTGCTCTGCCTTCCAGGAAATGGGAGTCACTGGCTTTACCGGCTTCCCGGTCAGAAAATAATCATTTAAAATATGATTCCCGGTGCAGCAGGAGGGCATAAGCTCTGTAAAGGGCTCCCGGTCAGCCTCACAGTCCCGGGAAATTCCTTTTTCCGGTTCCTTTTCGCTTAGCACCACCCGGGCACGCCGTCCGTGCTCACAGATATAGATTTGCTCCACATCAGAAGCGTCCTCCAGGATTCCCTCGGTCAGAAGGCGGCCCAGTACCAGCTCGGTCAGATACTGGGGAATACAGACCAGCTTCATGGTCAGCCGATCGTTCAGATAGACGTCCAGCATATGCTCTGTGAGAACCGGTTCGGATTCGGTATGGCAGTTGCCGTCCCGGCCGATATAGGTATAGGTCTCCGCGGAAAGAAGCGGAAGCTTGTCGTATAATTCATTGATATACATGGAATGTTGTACTCCTGAATGATGTGGGGCTTTTTGCCCCGCTTCCATTATACATGGGGACTCCGGGCGTGTCAAACCTGTGATTGTGAAAAACTACCAGAAAATCAAAAAAATAAATTGTCTAATTTGTAACAAGTGTTGATCTGTGGGCCGAGATCAGGTACCATAGAAGACAGAGAATTTGGAGGCTGTCCGCGTTGGAAAAAGCAGACGGCAGAATAAGGGAGGAACGATAGCATGGGCAGGATCATGGCAGTAAATATCAGTGAGAAAAAGGGTACGCAGAAGAAAAACGTACATTCCGTAAAGGTCATAGAGGACTGGGGACTGGAAAACGACGCCCACGCAGGCAAATGGCACCGTCAGGTGAGCCTGCTGTCCTATGAAAAAATTGAGGACTTCAAGGCAAAGGGAGCGCCGGTGGACGAGGGCGCTTTTGGGGAAAATCTCATTGTCCAGGGGATTGATCTGAGGCAGCTTCCCGTCGGGACGCAGCTTCAGTGCGGGGAGGTTCTGCTGGAGGTGACACAGATTGGAAAAAAATGTCACAACGGCTGTGAGATTTTCAAGATTATGGGAGACTGTATTATGCCGAGAGAGGGCATTTTTACCCGGGTATTAAAGGGCGGCGTCATTTCTGAGGGCGATGAAATCCAGGTGGTAAAACGCCCCATGCGTGCGGCAGTACTGACCGCCAGCGATTCCGGCTACGCAGGGGAGCGGGAGGATTTAAGCGGCCCGGCCATCCAAGCAATGCTGGAAGAAAATGGATACGAAGTAGTCCATACGATTCTCCTGCCGGACAACCGGGAGATGCTGGCCAAAGAAATGGCGCGCATTGCTGACGAGCAGGTGGCGGAATTGCTTCTGACCACCGGGGGTACGGGCTTTTCTCCCCGGGACTGTATGCCGGAGGCTACCATGGATATCGCGGAACGGATGGTCCCGGGAATCCCGGAGGCCATGCGGGCTTACAGCATGACCATTACCCCCAGAGCCATGCTGAGCCGGGCGGCTGCCTGTATCCGGAAGAGCACGCTCATCATCAACCTGCCGGGCAGTCCCAAGGCAGTGAAGGAGTCTTTGGGCTACATTCTGCCTTCTCTTCAGCACGGTCTGGAGATCCTGACCGGGGAGGCCACCAACTGTGCCAGAAAATAAGCGGCCGGGAGAAGGCATTTCCCTGGTGGTGCTGGCGGGGGGAAGGAGCAGCCGCATGGGAAGCGATAAAAGTGATCTGCCCATCGGGGAAAGCACCTTTCTGGAATGTCAGATCCGAAAGGGCAGAAAGCTTGGAATCACAGATATTCAGGTGTCCGGCTACCGGGGAGCATGCTACAGCGCTCCGGTGACGCCGGACCGTTTTCCGGGGAAGGGGCCGCTGGGAGGACTGGAAAGCTGCTTCCGTCTGGCGCGGGAAAGGCAGGTTCTGGTGCTGGGCGTGGACATACCGCTGGTTCCGGTGGAAGAGCTGGAAAGACTGGTGCTCCGGAGCAGGGAAAAGCAGAAAAAGGCAGTGATTCTCAGACACAGGGGAAAGGAAGAGCCCCTGGCAGGCGTCTACGACCGGGATTTGGCGGATGAAATGCTGGCAGAGATCCGGGAGCGGAAGGGCTCAGTGTTCGCGTTTCTGAACCGGATCGGCTATGATATCTGTGATAGCGCCGCGCCGGAGGAGAGCTTTGCCAATATCAACCGCCCGGAGGATTATCATCGGAGGATTGTGCAAAAAGTTAGTGATAAGTAACCGATATGTTTTAGAAAACAGGACGATTGCACAAAAATGACAAAAAAGTAACGGAGATAATTGTTGATTTTATACAAAAATGGCTGTATACTGTTAGTGTATTATCAGAACGGTTACAGCCGTTTTGCAGTTGGGTGAAAATAATGTAAGGAGGGTAAATATAGTATGCTTGATCAGTCCTATTACGCAAAAGCGGATGAGATCATGGATCAGTACGGCAGAAAGCCGGCTTCACTGATTCCGATTATGCAGGAGATTCAGGGAGCTTACCGTTATCTGCCCGGAGAGCTGCTGAGTTATGTGGCAGACAAGATCGGGGTGACGGAGGCCAAGGCTTTCAGCGTAGCGACGTTCTATGAGAACTTTTCCTTCGACGCGAAGGGAAAGTATGTTATCAAAGTATGTGACGGAACGGCCTGTCATGTGCGGAAATCCATGCCGGTGCTGGAGGCCCTGTACGCGAAGCTGGGCTTAAGCAAGACCAAGAAGACCACAGACGATATGATGTTTACGGTGGAGACCGTATCCTGCCTGGGAGCCTGCGGACTTGCGCCCACCATGATGGTAAATGAAGACGTGTATCCCTGTATGACGCCGGAAAAGGCGGCGGCAGTGATCGACCAGTTAAGAGGAGGTGCCGGAATTGATCCAGAATAAAGAACAGTTACAGCAGCTTCACGAGGAAGCGGTAAAAGAGCTTAATTCCTACGACTGCCGGATCCTTGTCTGTTCCGGTACAGGCTGTATCGCCACAGGTTCCAACAAGATTTACGAAAAATTCCTGGAGATTACCAAAGCTACACCGGACGTGACACTGGAGTTCGCTCCCCACGATGAGAAAGAGCATCTGGGCGCAAAGAAGACAGGCTGTCAGGGCGTCTGCGAGCTGGGTCCCTTGGTCCGTATCCAGAAAGGTCAGGATGTGGTTCAGTATGTGAAGGTACAGCTGGACGACTGCGCCGAGATTTTCGAAAAGAGCGTTCTGGGCAATGAAGTCGTAGAGCGTCTTCTTTATCAGAAGGGCGGCAAGGTCTGTAAGGGGCCGGACGATATTCCGTTTATCGCGAAGCAGACCCGCATCGTGTTAAAGAACTGTGGTAAGTTCGACGCGGAGTCCTTAAAAGAATACATAGCCAGCGGCGGCTTTGACGCGCTTCAGAAAGCCATGTTTGAGATGACGCCGGATCAGGTCATCGAGGAGGTAGACCAGTCCGGACTGCGCGGACGTGGCGGCGGCGGCTTCCCGGCAGGCAAGAAGTGGATTCAGGTAGCCCGTCAGGCAGACCCGGTTCACTATGTGGTATGTAACGGCGACGAGGGCGACCCCGGAGCATTCATGGACGGCTCCGTTATGGAGGGCGATCCCTACCGTCTGATCGAAGGTATGATGCTGGCGGCCTATGCGGTACGCGCAGAGAACGGCTATATTTATGTGCGTGCGGAGTATCCGAACTCTGTAGCGCGGCTGAAGCATGCCATTGCCGTACTGGAGGAAAATGGACTCCTGGGCGAGAACATCCTCGGCACTGGTTTCAATTTCCATATGCATATCAATAAGGGAGCGGGAGCCTTTGTATGCGGCGAGGGTTCTGCCCTGACAGCCTCCATCGAGGGAAACCGCGGCATGCCCCGTGTAAAGCCGCCCCGTACCGTAGAACAGGGACTGTGGGCGAAGCCTACCGTTCTGAATAACGTAGAGACCTATGCGAACGTTCCGGAGATCGTGCTGAAGGGTCATGAGTGGTATCGCAGCATCGGTACAGAAGGAAGCCCGGGAACCAAGACCTTCTCTCTGACCGGCAGCATCGAGAATACCGGTCTGATTGAGGTTCCGATGGGAACGACCCTTCGCGAGATTATCTTTGATATCGGTGGCGGCCTGAAATCCGGTGCGGCCTTTAAGGCGGTTCAGATCGGAGGTCCCTCCGGCGGCTGTCTGACAGAGCAGCATCTGGACGTTCCCCTGGATTTCGATTCCGTCAAGAAGTACGGGGCCATCGTGGGATCCGGCGGACTGGTTGTCATGGATGAACATACCTGTATGGTAGAGGTGGCGCGTTTCTTCATGGGCTTTACCCAGAGGGAATCCTGCGGAAAATGCGGTCCCTGCCGGATCGGAACCAAGCGTATGCTGGAGCTTCTGGAGAAGATCGTAGACGGCAAGGGAGAGATGGAAGACCTGGAGAAGCTGGAAGAGCTGGGCCATTTTGTAAAAGACAGATCCCTCTGCGGCCTTGGAAAGAGCGCTCCCCTTCCGGTACTTAGTACCATTCAGAATTTCCGGGACGAGTATATCGAGCACATCGTAGACAAGAAGTGCGCGGCTCACGTATGTAAGTCCATGCGCGTATACGAAATCGACCCCGATAAGTGTAAGGGCTGTACCAAGTGTGCCCGCAACTGTCCGGTGAACGCGATTACCGGCGAGCGGAAAGCGCCTCATGTCATTGATAATTCCAAGTGTATCAAGTGCGGAACCTGTCTGGAGAACTGCGCCTTTGATGCGGTCATTTTAAAATAAAATTACTGTTCACAGATACTATTCCGCGAGGTGTTTTGGCATATATATGCCAAAATCCCGAGTTATTCAAGCGAGAAATTACGCAGTAATTTCTGTGCATCGCGAAGCGTATTACTGTGAACGTAGTGAACAGTAATAAAAGGAGGATGGATATGATTCATTTGACGATAGATGGAATCCCTGTAGAAGTGGAAAAGGGTACCACGATTCTGCAGGCCGCCAAGCAGATAGGCGTAAAGATTCCGACCCTTTGTTATCTGGAAAATGTGCTGCCCGATGGTTCCTGCCGCCTTTGTGTCGTGGAAGTAACCAACAATGGCAGAACAAAGTTTGATACGGCCTGTACCTTACGCTGCTCCGAGGGCGATGAAGTACAGACCATGTCTGAAAAGGTTGTAAAATACAGAAAAGAGACCCTGGATCTTCTGCTGTCCGATCACCGGGTACACTGCTTCTCCTGTGAAGCCAACGGCGACTGTAAGCTGCAGGATTACTGCTTTGAGTACGGCGTAGAAAAGACCAGCTTCCCGGGCGAGATGAACAACGCGCCTATCGATGATACCAATAAGTTCTTCACCTACGATCCCAGCCTGTGTATTTTATGCCACAGATGTGTCAATACCTGTAAGGAAATCGTAGGACGCGGAGCCATCGATACCATGAACCGTGGATTCCAGTCCGTCATCGGCGCTCATTATAAGAATACCTGGAATGAGGGAATCTGTGAGTCCTGCGGCAACTGTGTGCAGGCCTGTCCCACCGGAGCGCTGACCATGAAGCGCAGAAAGAAATACCGCCCCTACCAGATCGACAAAAAAGTACTGACCACCTGTCCCCACTGCGCGACCGGCTGCCAGTATTATGTACTGGTGAAGGATGGCAAGGTAGTAGATACAGAGGCCTATAACGGCCCCTCCAACAAGGGACTGCTCTGCGTCAAGGGCCGCAGCGGAAGCTTTGACTTTGCCCAGTCTCCGGAGCGTATCAAGTATCCGTTGATCAAAAATCATGAAACCGGAGAATTTGAGCGGGCTACCTGGGACGAGGCGCTGGATCTGGTGGCTTCCAAATTTATGGAGATCAAGAAGCAGTATGGCCCGGATTCCCTGGCCGGATTTGCCTGCTCCCGATCCCCCAACGAAGACATTTACATGGTACAGAAGATGGTCCGTACCTGCTTCGGTACCAACAATACCGATAACTGTGCCCGCGTCTGCCATTCCGCGTCCGTATCAGGTCTGTATATGACCCTGGGCTCCGGCGCCATGACCAATCCCATCGAGGATATCACGAAGAACGCGGAAGTGATTATGCTGGTAGGCTCCAACCCGGAGGAGGCGCATCCGGTAGTCGGTATGCAGATCCGCCAGGCAGTGAAGAGAGGCTGCAAGCTGATCGTTGTGGATCCCCGTGATATCGGTCTGGCCAAGAAGGCAGATATTCATCTGAAGCTGAAGCCGGGTACCAACGTAGCCTTTGCAAACGGTATCATGCATGTCATTATCGAGGAAGGTCTGCAGGACGAGAAGTTCATCGCGGAGCGTACCGAAGGTTATGAGAAGATCCGGGAGATTGTAAAGGATTATACGCCGGAGAAGGTGGCGGAAATCTGCCATATTGATCCGGAAGAGCTGAGAAAAGCAGCGGTTATGTACGCCAAGGCTGACCGCGCGCCGATTATCTACTGTCTGGGTGTAACCGAGCACTCCACCGGTACCGAGGGCGTTATGTCCATGTCCAACATGGCAATGCTGGTAGGCAAGCTGGGACGTCCGGGCTGCGGCGTGAACCCGCTTCGTGGACAGAACAACGTACAGGGAGCCTGCGACATGGGCGCTTCCCCCACAGATTTCCCGGGCTATCAGAAGGTTGCCGCACCGGGCGTGGTAGAGAAATTTGAAAAGGCCTGGGGCGTTCCGCTGAGCCATGAGGTGGGAACCCATGCAACCGACGTATTCCCCAAGGCTATCAATAAGGAGATTCGCGGTCTCTATATCTACGGCGAGGATCCGATTGTGACCGATCCGGATACCAATCACATTATCAAGGCGCTGAAGAGTCTGGACTTCTTCGTGCTTCAGGAGCTCTTTATGACAGAGACCGCCCAGTACGCAGATGTAATCCTTCCGGGCGTCAGCTATCTGGAGAAGGAGGGAACCTTTACCAACACCGAGCGCCGCGTGCAGAGAGTCCGCAAGGCGATCACCGTACCGGGTGAGATGCGTCTGGATACCGATATCATCATCGACCTGATGAACCGTATGGGTTATCCGCAGCCCCACCTGACCGCTGCTGAGATTATGGACGAAATCGCTTCTGTAACGCCCAGCTTCGGCGGCATCAGCCATGCCCGCCTGGACAGCGAAGAGGTGGGCGGCAAAGGCTTACAGTGGCCCTGCCCGACCAAGGATCACCCGGGTACCCCGATCATGCATGTAGGCAAGTTTTCGAGAGGCCTTGGCTGGTTCTATCCGGCAGAGTATGTGCCTTCCGCGGAGCTTCCGGATGAGGAATATCCGATTATTCTGATGACCGGACGTATCCTGTATCATTACACCACCCGCGCCATGACCGGTAAGACGCCGGAGCTCATGGAGATTGAGGGACACTCCTTTATCGAGATGAACATCGTGGATGCGGAGAAGCTGGGAATCAAGAACGGAGACCGGGTTCGCGTATCCTCCAGACGAGGAAGTATTGAGTCCACCGCCCGTGTAGGCACCAAGACCTCACCGGGTGAGAGCTGGATGCCCTTCCACTTCCCGGATGGCAACGCAAACTGGCTGACCAACGCCGCTCTGGATAAATACGCAAGAATTCCGGAGTACAAGGTCTGCGCGATTAAGATCGAGAAGGCTTAGCCTTATATACAGAACAAAACAGGCCGGACAGCGCATCGCTGCCCGGCCTGTTTTATAGAAAAAAGGAGAATTGATATGGCACAGATTACGCTTTTTACGGATATTCTTCCCGAAGAGCAAGAAAGAATGCGCGTCTGCTTTCGGGCAAAGGAAATGTGTTTTCAGAATAACGAGACCATTCTGGAATACGCAAGTTCCATGAATCAGATTGGGGTGATTCTGTATGGATGGGCGGACGGTCTGTCTGAAATGGTAAAAAGAATGGAAACCATACCCAAAATGTAAAATTTGTGTTATAATATAACATTAAATGATATCTGGAGGGGGAAGGTAGAAAGTGTCCTTAAAAGTAAGAGAAATATTGGAGCTGGCTGAGACGAAGGGATGCTCACTGGCAGCCGGAAAGGGCGGGCTTGACCGTGTAGTCCGTTTTGTTGACTGTATGGAAATACCGGATATGAAAGCGTGGATGCGGCCGAATGTCTTCTATATTACAACCGGATATACCTATAGCAATTCAGAGAAAGAAATTATCCAGTTAATCCGAGATTTGTACGACGCCAAGGCGGCAGCCCTGGCGACAAAATATAAATACATCGGCTGTTCCCTGGATGCGGCTATAAAGGTGGCGGATGAATTGCAGTTTCCGCTGATTCTGTGGCCGGAGGATCTTCCTTTTATAGAGATGAATTATCTTGTAATGGAGGCGCTTATCAAGTCGCAGAATAATCTGATGGATTCCATGCAGTCCCAGATTAAACGATATAATCAGCGGGAAATGGATCAGAGGTTATTTGTGGATCTTCTGACCGGCAACATCGCCCACGACGAGGAAGAAAATTACAGGATCAAGGAACAGAGGTGGCCCGTGCCGCCTTATCAGATTATTTATATCGAGGTTGACCGGATCAAGCAGAAGCTGCATGAGCTTCGGGAGGAAGAAGCCCAGGAGCGGATTGAAAAGATAGAAAATCTGATAAGGGAGGCCTTTACCGGGGAGCAGGTGGTTGTCCTGTCCAACAACGGCACCTTTCAATGTATCCTGAAGCGGACCGGGGATAAGGAGATCGGGGCTGATTATTTTGAAGCCATACAGAGGGAGATCTGTGAAAAAACAGGATACAGGGCGACCATAGGCGTGTCGAGGGCGGAGGATACTTATAAAAGATTCGGACAGGCCTATCAGGACGCAAGGGACGCGGTGGAAATCGCCGTATGTCAGAACCTGGAATCCAGGGTGCTCTGTATCGAAGACGCCGGTTTCTGGAAAATTTTGAAAAAAATCAGCAAGCAGGATATGTGCCGGGAATTTGTGGAAGAAAAGCTGAACGCGTTTATTGAATACGATCAGGAGAATGAGAGAGAGCTTCTGGAGACGCTGGAGGCTCTGGTCAACAATCTGGGAGCCAGGAATGTGACGGCAAACGCGCTGCATTTACATCGGAATACGCTGATGTACCGGATTAAGAAGATTGAAAATCAGACAGGCTATGACTTGTCTGCTCCCAACAGCATCCTGGAGCTTGCGTTTGCGCTCCGGATTATGAAATTTATGAAATAAAGGGCAGATGAAAAAACTCCGTCGTAATGTATAGATTATCATTTGCAAGTGAGAACCGTTGTGCATGGTGCATAAAAAAACAGGGGTTTTATGGTGCGCAGGGAGCGTCGACATGAAAAGGAAGCAGTGCTATACTAAGAATAGCAAGAGCTGAATGATCTTTTGGAAACCTGGATCCCATGGTACTGGAGGTTTCGGAAGATTATTTTACTGAAACGGAGGAAAAAGATGTGAAACAGAGAACGGGTACTGTAAATTGTATGATTGTAACGCTTATCCTTTGCATTATTGCGGAGCTGATTGGACCGTTGCAATTCAAGGTGATGGGAGTCGATGTAAAGATCCTGACCATGATTTGGGTTATCATTATGGGAATTTTATTATCCCCCTCACTTCTGGGAAAAGTAATCCCGCCGCTTAAGAAAGTTATCGGCCACGCTGAGATCAGCCGTGCACCCTACTTACTGTCCCTGACCTTATACCCCCTGGGCATCATGTTCGGTATCAGTGCAGGACCGAAGGTCGGAATCGTGCTTCAGGCAGGTCCGGCTCTGCTGCTGCAGGAGTTGGGTAACCTGGCAACTATGCTGATTGCGCTGCCCTTAGGTCTGCTGATTGGACTGGGAAGAAGTGCGGTTGGTGGAACCTTCTCCCTGTGTCGTGATACCGCGCTGGGAATTATCGGAGATAAGTACGGTCTGGAGTCCAGAGAAGGTATGGGAACTCTGGGAACCTACATCAGCGGAAGTGTATTCGGAACCTTATTCTACTCTTTCTTGGCACCCGTCGGCCTGCTTCTGGGATTCCACCCCTTCGCACTGGCTATGGCGTCCGGAATGGGAAGTGCGTCCATGATGAACGCAGCTACCGCAGCCCTTACCAGTGCTGCCCCGGCTATGTACTCTGAGCAGATTCTCGCATATTCAGCAACCAGTGGACTTCTGACTGCTGTAACAGGTGTGTATGTTGAGATGTTCGTGGCATTACCGCTGGCTAACTGGTATTATAAGCGCATAAATCCGGGTATCGAGCGCTTTAGACAGAGAGTATTTAAGAAAGCACCGGAGGGAGAGGTATAAAATGGAAGCTGCAAAGGAAAAATCACTGCTTGAAACTATTTTAGAGCAGATTAAAATTATTGTCGTTATTTATGGAATCATCATTGTGGTTCATATGGTTTCTATGGGAACCCCGCTTCCGGGTCTGCTGAAGTCAACCGTAGTAAGTTTTATCATGGTTGCAATCGCAATCGTTCTGAAGAACGTGGTAAAGAAACCGAATCTTCCGGGATTTGCGTGGGCTACCCTGGTGGCATTTGTTTTAACACTGCCGATCTCCCCGCTTTCCGATACGATCGTTGAGTTGATGAGCGCATACAGCTTCGGTCTGGTGGGAATCCCGCTGCTGAGCTTCGCGGGAATCGCGGTAGGAGAGCAGCTGGAGGTATTCAAGAAGCTGAGCTGGAAGATTGTAATTATTTCTTTCGTAGTTATGGCGTCTACCTATTTTGGTTCCGCAGCAATTTCCAATATTATTCTGGCTGCAAAGGGACTGATTTAATATAACATTTTGTGAAATTTTGAACAGTAACAGGAAATCCTGCGAGGATTTCCTGTTATAATAAAATTCAAATGAAATGGAGAGAAGCATATGGAGACATTAGAGACATTAAAACAGGAAATCAGTACACTTGCAGATGCAAGACAGGAAGAGTTTGAGAAGGTATGTAGCTATATTTTTGAGAATCCGGAGCTGGCGTTCAAGGAATACAAGGCTCAGGAAGCACTCTGTAAGCTTCTGGAAAGCAATGGATTTGAAGTAAAACGTGGAATTTCTGAACTGCCCACCTCTTTTGAGGCAGTATATGATACCGGAAAACCGGGCAAGACCGTAGCTCTGATGGGAGAGTATGACTGTCTTCCGGAAATCGGACATGGCTGTGGCCATAACATCATCGGAACCTCTGCGGCAGGAGCCGGCATCGTATTAAAAGAGGTTATGGAAAAGCACGGAATTGGCGGCGTGTTAAAGGTATTAGGCACACCGGCTGAGGAAAAGGGAAGCGGAAAAGCTATCATGGTTCGTCACGGCGTATTTAAGGGAATCGACACAGCGCTTCTGATGCATCCGACCGAGGCGTCCATGCCGGATGATATTTCCTTCGCATGCGTTACCCTGGAGTTCACCTTCAAGGGAAGTCCTGCACATGCAGCAGCATTCCCGTGGAAGGGAGCAAATGCTCTGAGCGGCGTACAGCTGATGTTCCACGCAGTTGATATGATGAGACTGCATTTCAAGGATTTCAGCCGTGTACATGGAATCATCACCGAGGGTGGTACCGCGCACAATACCATAACTGCAGAGGCAAAGGCTGTATTTAACATCCGTGCTCTGGAGTATGAGTATATGATGGAGTTGGTTGACATCATTAAGGACTGCGCAAGGGGTGCTGCAATCGCTACCAGAACAGAGGTTGAAGTACAGCAGTTAGATGAGGTTGTCAAGGATATCCGCAACGATAAGAGAATGGTTGACTATGTACGTAAGAACATGGAGTTCATCGGCGAGGATTACATCGAGCGTGATCTGACCCAGGGTATCGGTTCTACAGACGTAGGAAACGTATCTCATGAGATTCCGACCATTCAGTTCTATGTAAGACTGAAAGAGAATGTGGGAACACATACCAAGGAATTTGCTGAAGCAGCAGGCGGAGAAGAAGGAAAGCGTACCTTACATCAGGCTGTAAAGCTGTTGGCGATGAGTGCGTTAGACGTATTTAACGAATATAACGAATAATCCAATCCAAAAAAGGTAGTAGAGACGAGCCGGACGGCGAAGGCTGTCCGGTCCGTTTTTTTCGGGGAAATTTTTATAAAAAGCGCTTGACATGGGAAATAAAACGTGATAAGATAGCACGGTGACAGAAAGCAGAGTATCCACTCTCACCTTAGCGCAACAGGCGACTCGGGTTTATATGTATCGAAGATACCGACATCAGTATACGTCGTGTAAAAAGATATTTCAAGTGGATAGTCTGACTATCCACTTTTTTAGTTTTTTCTTTCTTAGAAGGAGGGCACTACCATTAGCGATTTAATGATTAACGAACAGATCCGGGATAAAGAGATTCGACTGATTGGCTCGAACGGAGAGCAGCTTGGAATCATGTCTGCAAGAGATGCGATGAAAATTGCCCGGGAAGCAGAACTGGACCTGGTGAAGATTGCACCGACGGCGAAACCGCCTGTCTGCAAGATCATTGATTACGGCAAGTACAAGTACGAGCAGGCGAGAAAAGAGAAGGAAGCCAAGAAGAAGCAGAGAACCATTGAGATTAAGGAAGTTCGTCTGTCACCGAATATCGAGGAGAACGACCTGAATACCAAGGTGGGCGCTGCCAAGAAGTTCATCCAGAAGGGTGACAAGGTAAAGGTAACCTTACGTTTCCGAGGCAGAGAGATGGCCCATGTACAGAAGACCAAGCAGATTCTCGACGTATTTGCGGAGAAGATGGCAGATGTCGCTGTAGTGGAGAAGGCTCCGAAGATGGAAGGCCGTCAGATGATGATGTTTCTGGCAGAGAAGCGTCAGTAAAATATGGAAATCAACCGTGGAAGCGGCAATGATTTGATAGAAATTTGGAAAAGGATACTAGGATAGGAGGAGTATATAAAATGCCAAAAATTAAGACAAGCAGAGCAGCAGCAAAGCGTTTCAAAGTAACAGGTACAGGCAAACTCAAGAGAATGAAAGCTTATAAGAGCCATATCTTAACCAAGAAATCTCAGAAGAGAAAGAGAAATCTCAGAAAAGCTACCATTACGGATGCAACCAACGTAAAGAGCATGAAGAAGATTCTGCCGTATCTGTAAGTTTCAGTACAGAACAGGCGGAAGTGAGAAGTTTCAAGGAGGAAAGAAGAAATGGCAAGAATTAAAGGCGGTTTAGGCGCTAAGAAAAGACATAACAGAGTATTAAAGCTCGCTAAGGGATACAGAGGAGCAAGAAGCAAGCAGTACCGTGTAGCAAAGCAGTCCGTGATGAGAGCACTGACCAGCTCCTACGCAGGAAGAAAAGAGAGAAAGCGTCAGTTCCGTCAGCTTTGGATCGCACGTATCAACGCTGCAGCACGTCTGAACGGACTTTCCTACAGCAAGTTCATGTATGGACTGAAGCAGGCTGAGGTTGAGCTGAACCGTAAGGTACTGGCTGACATGGCAGTAAATGATCCGGCTGGATTCGCTACTCTGGCAGAAGTTGCTAAGAGCAAGCTGGCATAAGACCAAGAAACAGAGCGCATGATGCAGCCATAGGCTGCGCATAGCGCTCTTTGTTGATTTTCTGGAGGAAAATAAAATGACAGAGATTACCATTATTTCCGGTTTCCTGGGAGCCGGAAAAACAACACTGATTAAGAAGCTTCTGGAAGAGGTATTTAAGGGCGAGAAGATCGTGCTTATCGAGAACGAGTTCGGCGAGATCGGCATCGACGGTGGCTTCCTGAAGGAGGCAGGCGTACAGGTAAACGAGATGAACTCCGGCTGTATCTGCTGCTCCCTGGTGGGAGACTTCGGAACCGCTCTGAAAGAAGTTATCGATACCTACGCGCCGGACCGCATCCTGATTGAGCCGTCAGGCGTAGGCAAGCTGTCCGACGTTATGAAGGCTGTTCAGAATGTGGCTGGCCATATGGACGTTCACATCGACAGCTCTCTGGTAGTCGTAGACGGTAAGAAATGCAAGATGTATATGAAGAACTTCGGCGAGTTCTTCAATAACCAGGTAGAGCACGCAGGCACCATCGTACTGAGCCGTACCCAGAGCATGACGGAGGAAAAGCTTCAGGAGGCTGTGAAGATGCTGCGTGAGCACAATGCGAAGGCAACTATGATTACTACTCCCTGGGATCAGTTAAATGGCAGACAGATTCTGGACGCTATGAAGCATGCAGAGCTGGATATGGGCGACCTGCATCATGAGGATCATGACCATGAGCATGATCATCACGACCACGATCATGACCATGAGCATGATCACCACGACCATGAGCATCATCATGATCACGATCATGACCACGGCGAGGGCTGCACCTGTGGCTGCCATGACCACGATCATCACCATCATCACGATCATGAGGGACACCATCATGCAGACGAGGTATTTACCAGCTGGGGCGTAGAAACTCCGAAGCGTTTTGAAAAAGAAGAGCTGGAGAAGATTCTGGAAACCTTAAGCAAGTCCGGCCTGTACGGCCTAATTTTACGTGCCAAGGGTATCATCCAGAGCACCGACGGAAGCTGGATGGAGTTCGACTTCGTACCGGAGGAGTATGAGATCCGCGAAGGACATCCGGATTACACCGGCCGTCTCTGCGTCATCGGCTCCCTGCTTGATGAGGATGGACTGAAAGAGCTCTTCGGAGTGTAAAGAGGAAGAAATTATGGCAAACAAGATCCCGATTTATATGGTAAATGGCTTTCTGGAGAGCGGAAAGACCACATTTATACAGGAGACCCTGTCCGATCCCTATTTTTCCGACGGCGGCAAGACTCTGCTTATCGCCTGCGAAGAGGGCGAGGAGGAGTATGACCTGCATGTGCTGGAGTCCTATGATACGACCCTGGTAACCATCGAGGGCAAGGCGGAATTCACGAAGGAATTTCTGGAGGACTGCCAGAAAAAGTATAAGCCCAGCCAGGTCATGATTGAGTGGAACGGCATGTGGGGCATGCAGCTGTACCGGGAAATGAATTTTCCGAAGGGCTGGTTCCCGGCCCAGGATATCACCCTGGTGGACGCCACCACCTTTGACCTGTATATGCAGAATATGAAGTCCCTGTTCATGGATATGGTACAGGATTCCGATCTGGTCATCTTTGACCGATGCACAGAGGGCACCAAGGCGGCTTCCTACAAGCGCAATATCCGCGCCGTGAATCCCCGGGCCCAAGTGGAATTTGAGCAGGAGGGCGGCGAGCCCTTCGAGTTTGAGGACGAGCTTCCCTTTGACCTGAACGCGGACATCATTGACATCAGCGATATCGACTACGGCATCTGGTATGTGGACGCCATGGATCACCCGGAGCACTACGATGGCAAGACCATCCGCTTCAAGGGCCGCGTCATGAAGCCCCGCCGGATGACTCCGGGCTACTTCGTGCCGGGCAGAAAGGCCATGACCTGTTGTGCCGACGATACGGTATTCCTGGGTTTCCTGTGCCGTAGCCACAATGTGGATAAGCTGAAGAACGGCCAGTGGCTGACCGTGACGGCCAAGGTCTACGTGGAGAAGAGGGATGAGTATTCCGGCGAGGAAGGACCGGTGCTTTATACCAAGGCCCTGAAGTCCGCAGAGCCCCCCGAGGAAGAAATGGTTTATTTCTAAGCGAAAAAATAAAAATTTTTGTAAATTAGGACTTTACAGGAAATATTTTTTCTGATAAGATAAGTCCATCAGTGAACAAGGCGGTTTGCAACAGGCAAACTGCCTTTTCTTTTTATTATAAAGCAGATAAGCCAATGCAAGGGCGGCGGATCAGATGAGGAGGAAGAAGCATGGACAACATTGATTTAAGCATACTGAAATGTCTGAAGGAGAATTCCAGACAGACGGCGTCAACCATCAGCCAGTCCATCAATCTGTCCGTATCGGCAGTGATTGAGCGGATTCGGAAAATGGAAGCGAAGGGCATTATTCAGCAGTACACGGTGGTGCTGGACGAGAAGCAGCTGGGCAACGACCTGACCGTATTTATTTCCGTGCGGCTGGAGCACCCGAAATACGGCAAAGACTTTGCGGAGGCCGCGGCGAAGCACTGCCATGTGGCCGAGTGCTATTATATCGCGGGCGATGTGGATTATCTGCTGAAGATCGTGACCGACTCCTCCCGGAGTCTGGAGGTGATTCACCAGGATATCAAGGAGATGCCCGGCGTATCCTGGACCAAAACTCTGTATGTCTTATCTACAATTAAAAATGATGTGTCAGTCTTACCCGGAGAAGTGTAATCTCCGGGTATTTTTGTCTGAAAGACTTGACACTTTGTAAAAGTTGGAATATGCTCATAGAACGGGCATCTATATTCAGAAAAAGGGAAAGAGGAATTGCCGTGAGAGAGATCAAAGCAGGCGAGTACTATCGCCATTTTAAAGGCGGCCAGTATCAGGTGACAGCCATCGCGCGGGATGCGGATACGGAAGAAAAGGTGGTCGTATACCAGGCTTTATATGGAGAGGAAGACTTTTGGGTACGCCCCTACGAGGAGTTTGCAGGCGAGGTAGATCACGAGAAGTATCCGGAGGCGGAGCAGACCTGGCGGTTTGAGAAGATCGAGGAGCCCAGGGAAATGAATCCGCTGCTGCTTCGTTTTCTGGACGCAGAGACGTACCGGGATAAGCTGGAGCTGTTTCAGGCCTGGGAAGCCTATGCGGACGAACAGCTTCTGGAGAGCATCGCAGTGTCTCTGGATATTACGCTGGGACAGGGTACTGTCCGGGATAAATACCGGGAGATTCTGAACTGTCTGAAGACCATGGAGCACTTCGAGACAGATCGGTTCCGATAAGAGGGAGAGAAAGGCATGGATATTGTAATCATCGGGGACGGAAAAGTGGGACATAAGCTTGCCATGCAGCTGTCCGGTGAAAAATACAATGTGACACTGATTGACAAAAGTGAACGAAAGCTCAGAAACGCGGTCAATGAGATGGACGTATCCTGTGTGGTGGGCGATGGAGCCAGCGCGGATATTCAGCGTCAGGCGGACGTGCCGGGGGCGGATCTGGTGATTGCCTGCGCGTCTACAGACGAGATGAATCTGTTCTGCTGCCTGCTGGCCAGAAAGCTGGGAGCCAAGCAGACCATCGCCCGTGTGCGGAATCCGATTTATCATAATCAGATCGATTTGCTGAAGGAGGATCTGAAGCTCAGTATGGCGGTAAATCCGGAACGGGCTCTGGCGGGGGAGATATCCCGGGTTCTGATCTTCCCGTCTGCAGCGAAGCTCGAGACCTTCGTAAAGGGCCGGGTCGAGCTGGTGGAGGTGACATATCCGTCTCACAGCTCCATCGATGGTCTTTCTTTAAGCGAGTTATATAAAAAGCATCAGATCAAAATGCTGGTCTGTGCGGTGCAGCGGGACGGGGAGGTCTATATTCCCGATGGTAATTTTGTGCCCCAGCCCGGCGACAAGATCAACATCACAGCTTCCCATCCGGAGATTGAGAAGTTCCTGAAGCTTACCAAGGGTATCATCGGCAAGGCTAAAAATGTCATGATCTGCGGCGGCGGACGGGTGGCCTATTATCTGGGTAGCCAGCTTCTGGAGCTTGGTATGCAGGTCAAGATTATAGAGGTGGACGAGAAGCGTTGCATGGAGCTCTGCGATCTGCTTCCCAAAGCGACGATTATCCATGGCAATGCCACCGATCACGAGCTTCTGGAAGAGGAAGGAATCTCCAAGGCAGACGCCTTTGTAACCCTGACCGGTATGGATGAGGAAAATATCATCATGTCCATGTACGCGAAAAGCCGTCATGTACCCAAGGTCGTCACCAAGATCAACGACGAGGGTCTGCAGAGCATGGTGGATCAGCTGGGCATGGAGAGCGTGGTTTCCGCGAAGAACGTTACGGCCAACGCGATTACCAGCTATGTGCGCGCCATGCGGAATTCCATGGGAAGCGCCAATGTGGAGACGGTATATAAGCTGATTGGCGGCAAGATCGAGGCGCTGGAGTTCCGGATCCGGGAGAAAACCAGGTACACCGGTATTCCGCTGAAGGATCTGAAGCTGAAGAGCAACCATCTGGTAGCCTGCATTGTACGGAACCGCCGTACCATCATACCAGGCGGAAATGATACGCTGGAGGTAGGCGATAGTGTCATTGTCATTTCCATGGGACAGGGCCTCGAGGATTTGCAGGACATCATGCGCTAGTGGGGGAAAGCTATGAATTACGGAATGATAAGATACATCGTGGGGAAAATGCTTCTGATAGAAGGTTTTCTGCTGCTTTTCCCGGCCTTTGTGTCATTTTTATATGGGGAAATGGAAGGTATCAGCTTCCTGCTGACTGCGATGCTCCTGCTCCTGGTATCGTTTCTGAGCTCCCGGAAGCCGGAGAATACGGCCATTTACGCCAAGGAGGGATTCCTTATCGTGGCACTGGCCTGGATTCTGTGGTCGGTATTCGGCGCGCTGCCTTTCCTGCTTTCGGGCTGCATCCCCCGGTTTGAGGATGCGTTCTTTGAGGTGGTGTCGGGCTTTACGACCACGGGCTCCACGATTTTAAGAGATATTGAGGGGCTGCCCAAGTGCATGAATTTCTGGCGCTGCCTGACCCACTGGGTGGGCGGCATGGGCGTGCTGGTATTCGTCATGGCGGTGATCCCCTTAAGCAATAAGAATTCCATGTTCCTGATGCGTGCGGAGATACCGGGACCCACCTGCGATAAGCTGGTACCCAAGGCGCGTACCACGGCGCGGATTCTGTACACCATGTATCTGGGGCTGTCTGTGGCGGAGGTCATTTTCCTGCTGGCAGGCGACATGAATCTGTACCAGGCAGTGATTCACACCTTCAGTACAGCCGGAACCGGAGGCTTCTCCGACCGGAACGCCAGCGTGGCGGCTTTTAACAGTGCCTATATCGACGGCGTGATTACGGTCTTTATGCTGCTGTTCGGCATCAACTTCAACCTGTATTTCCTGCTGCTCATGAAGAACGTCAAGGGTTTCTTTAAAAATGAGGAGCTGCGGAATTATCTGGGAATTGTGGCGGCAGCGATTGCACTGATCACGATTAATATTATGAATCTGTACGGCGGCGTGCTGCACGCTTTCCGTTACGCGGCCTTCCAGGTGGTATCGGTTATTACGACCACCGGCTTTGTAACGGCAAATTTTGATTTGTGGCCGGAGTTTTCCAAGACCATTCTGCTGCTTCTGATGGTGGTGGGAGCCTGCGCCGGAAGCACGGGCGGCGGCATGAAGGTGTCCCGTATTATGATTCTGGGCCGGACCATCACCAAGGAGATGCGGCAGATTCTGCATCCCAAGTCAGTCAATGTGGTAAAACTGGATGGCAAGCGCCTGACGGATGAGGAGACCCATGGGGTCTATGTGTATACTATCTGCTATTTTGTGATCTTAAGTGTGTCTGTACTGCTGATTTCGGTGGATAACTTTGATTTTATCACGAACTTTACGGCCGTATTGACTACCCTGAATAACGTGGGACCGGGTCTGGCGAAGGTGGGACCGGTGGAGAATTTCTCCGCGTTTTCCTGCTTTTCGAAGATTATCTTAAGTTTGGATATGCTCATAGGACGCCTGGAGATTCTGCCGATTATGATGCTGCTGGCTCCGGTGACCTGGCGGAAGAAGTTTTAAAAATAGCACATAACAGGGGAGCTGGTCTTTGGCTGGCTTCCATGTTAAAATAGGATTTAGAAATAAAAGGGAAAGAAGGTAATATTATGTCAGAAAAATCATGCAGCAATACAAGCTGCGATAAGACAAGCTGCGAGGGATGTCCCAGCAAGGCAAAGGAGCAGCAGCCCCAGAGCCTGCAGGCAGAGTGCAACGAATACAGCTGTGTGCGCCGGGTTATCGGCGTAGTCAGCGGCAAGGGAGGCGTGGGAAAATCCATGGTGACTGCGTCTCTGGCCAATGAGCTGGCGGCGAAGGGCTACCAGGTAGGTATCCTGGACGCGGATATCACAGGTCCGTCCATTCCGAGAATGTATGGGGTACACGGTCCGGCAGAGGGCAGCGATATGGGAATTGAGCCGCGGCTTACCAAGAATGGTATCAAGCTCATGTCCATGAACCTGCTGCTTCCCACAGAGGACACTCCGGTGATCTGGAGAGGCCCGATCATCGCCAATATTGTAAAGCAGTTCTGGACCGACGTAATCTGGGGCGATCTGGATTATCTGCTGGTGGATATGCCGCCTGGAACCGGCGACGTGCCCCTGACTGTATTCCAGTCCCTGCCGGTCAACGAGATTGTAGTCGTGACCTCTCCCCAGGATCTGGTACAGCTGATCGTGAAGAAGGCGCTGAGTATGGCAGATCAGATGAAGATTCCGGTAAAGGGTGTGGTGGAGAATTATTCCTGGCTGGAGTGCCCGGACTGCGGAAAGAAGCTTTATCCCTTCGGCAAGAGCCATCTGGAGGAAATCGCAGGTGAGGAGAAGCTGCAGATTATCGGACGCGTTCCCATGAAGCCGGAATTCGCCGAAGCTGCGGATGCGGGTGAATTTGATAAGGTGAGAAATCCTTATCTGGATGTGGATTTTGAATAGGAAAATCAAAAGAAATGTGGAAAAGGATTCGCCGGGACTTGGGAAAGACCGGCGAATCCTTTTGGATACCCGAAAATCTGGAGATAAAAGAGAAAGGGAACAGAATGGAGCGCAGAGAGATTTATACGAAGATCACAGGAAAGGCTGAGACCATGAAACAGGAGCTGGTGAAGATCCGGAGGGATTTTCATCGCTATCCGGAGCTGGGATGGATGGAAATGCGGACATCCTCTATCATTGCATCTTATTTGAAAAGAGTTGGCTGTGACGAGGTGCTGGTGGGACGCGATGTGTGTCTGGATGAAGCGCGGATGGGTCTGCCTGCGGATGAGGTGTTGGACCGGCATTATGAGGAGGCGGCGGCCCAGGAGGGCACAGAGCTTGCGTATCTGTCCGATACAAAAGGTGGATTCACCGGTGTGGTTGGAATCTTGCGCTGCGGCGAAGGACCAACGGTGGCATTCCGGTTTGATATGGACGCGCTGCCGGTGCTGGAGTGCAAGGAAGAGGCACATTATCCGACAAAAGAGGGGTTTGCGTCCCGCAATACGGGTGTCATGCATGCCTGCGGCCATGACGGCCATATGACGGTAGGACTGGGAACGGCCAAAATTCTCTGCGAGCTGCGGGAACAGCTTCACGGAACCGTGAAATTTATCTTCCAGCCAGCGGAGGAAGGCGTGCGCGGAGCGAAGTCCATTGTGGAGCACGGACATCTGGACGATGTGGATTATGTGCTGGGCGCCCATATGGGAGGCGGACTGGAGCAGAAGGAAGCAGCCATCGGAATCGGTGACGGCGAGAGTCTGGCTACTGTAAAGTATGATGTGGAATTTTATGGAAAAGGCTCCCATGCGGCGGCTTCTCCGGAAGAAGGGAAAAACGCTATGTTGGCCATGGCTACGGCGATATTGAATCTGCACGCCATTCCCCGGAGTGGTAAGGGAGATACCCGGGTAAATGTGGGAAGGGTTGTGGCAGGTACCGGACGGAATATTATCTGTGAGCATGCGCACATGGAGATGGAAGTCCGGGGCATGACCACGGAGGCCAATACCTATATGAAGGAGTATGCCGAGCGGATTATCCGCAGCGCGGCCGAAATGCACGACTGCACCTGCGAGATGAAGCTCATGGGCGCAGCCATGAATGGAATCAATGATGACGCGCTGTCGGATCGGCTGGCGAAGGTTTGTGAGGAGGATTTGCATCTGCCGGTGGTTCGGCTGAAGAAGGGCGGAGCCGGAGGCAGTGAGGATTATTCTTATATGTCGGAACGGGTGCAGAGCCATGGCGGACAGTCCTGCTATTTTATGAATCTGAGCTGCTGCACAGGTACGCTTCATAACGAACGGTTTAATTTCTGGGAGGAAGCCCTTGTCAATGGGGTGAAGGCCTTCTGCGGAATTGCGGTTGAGTTGTTGCAGTAAAAATGGACGGGCCGGGACTATGTTGTACACTGGATAACAACATAGTCCCGGCCCTGTTTTTCAAGGTCGCGAAGAGGGGCTGTTTGCTGTGCAAAGGCGCCAGATGGGGAGTTGCGAATTTTTTTGAGTGGATATAAATGATTTTTATGGATTTTGATAGAAAAATGGATAGTTGTATGTCTTTTTTGTGGATTGTAAAATGAGATCAGAAAATTAAGGAGGTATGGATTTATGGGGAAGATGGCTTTTATTGCTACAGGGGACGCGTTTGTGACCAGGCGGATTCCGAAGGAAGGTTATGAGGGATTCGAGGAGCTGCAGGATGTGATTGGGAAGCATGATGTGGCGTTTTCCAATCTGGAAATGACGTTTCACAATCAGGAGGGGACACCTGCGGCTGTCAGCGGCGGAACCTGGGCGATGACGGATCCGCGTTGCCTGGATGATATGAAGCGCTATGGTTTTAATCTTTTTACGACGGCGAATAACCATAGCGGTGATTATGGGGAGAGTGGAATTCTGGCTACGATGCGCCATTTGCAGGAACGTGATATGGTCTTTTCCGGCACCGGTGCCAATATGGCGGAGGCGTCCCGTCCTTGTTATCTGGAGACGAGAAAGGGAAGGGTGGCGCTGATCAGCGTCTGTTCCACATTCAGCGACGCGAGTATTGCGGGTGGACAGTCTGGCGAGGTGTGTGGACGGCCGGGCTTAAGTCCCTTGCGTTTTTCTACGACTTATCATGTGACGCAGGAATATTATGATATGGTGAAAAAGCTGGCGGAGGCTACGGATATCAATGCCTATGAAGATTACGGGATTAAGATTGGGTATGTGAATCCGAAGCCGGAAGGCGTGGCGAACCTGGGCAAACACATTTTTAAGTTGGATACGGAAAATTGGGTGGATACTAAGCCGCAGCCCCGGGATATGGAGCGGATTGAGAAGGAGATCCAGGAAGCAAAGCGTCAGGCGGATGTGGTGCTGGTCAGTGCCCATGTGCATGAGACGGATCACAAAGATTTCGCAGTTCCACCGCAGTTCCTTGAGATTTTTTCGAAGAAATGTATTGACGCTGGCGCGACGGTTGTGATTGGACATGGCCCCCATGAACTGCGGGGAATCGAAGTGTATCACGGTGGTTTGATTCTGTATAGTCTCGGTAATTTTATTTTCCAGACGGAGACAGTGTCCATGCAGCCTTATGAAGCGTTTGCGAATAAGGGCCTTTCGACGGATATGAAGGTCGGAGAGTTTATGAATCTGCGCAGTAAGAACGGTACAGTAGGGTATCCTACGCTGGAGAATATCTGGCGGTCGGTAATGGCGGCCTGGACGATGGAGGATGGTGTGCTGACACAGGTTCAGTTGTATCCGATTTCGCTGGGGATGGGAGAACTCAGGACGCGGAGAGGTACGCCGGTGATGGCGGAGAATGATGCGGTGCTTAGGTATCTGGCGGAGCTTAGCCGACCGTTTGGGACGGAGATCCGTATTGATGGCGGAGTTGGGTTTATTGATTTGAAATAGGACGGCCGGGCCGGGGCTATGTTGTACACTGGATAACAACATCGCCCCGGCCCTGACTTTCGATGTCGCGAGGTGGGCTGTTTGCTGTGCAAAGGCACCTTAGGCAGAGGCGGGGTAATGGAGACGTTTGGGGCGTCTCTTTTTTTACTGGGGAAAACTTGCACTTGTATCCCTGTTAGATATGTGATATAGTAAAACAAACATATGTTTCGAACGTATATTCGATAACACAAAAGATGCAAGTGAGGTTTTTACCATGACTTTTGTACAGGGACGGGCGGATTTACCTGTGATGGAGAAGCTGCGGATTCTGGCGGATGCGGCGAAGTTTGATGTGGCCTGTACCTCCAGCGGGGTGTCCAGAGGAAATTCCGGGCAGGGAATCGGTAATTGCATGGAGGCGGGGATCTGTCACAGCTTTGCGGCAGATGGGCGGTGTATATCGCTTCTGAAGATTTTATTTACCAATGAGTGTATTTTTAACTGCCGGTATTGTCTGAACCGGTGTTCCAATGACGTGCCGCGGGCTGCGTTTACGCCGTCCGAGGTCTGTGAGCTGACCATGGAATTCTATCGGAGAAATTACATCGAGGGACTTTTCTTAAGCTCTGGAATTGCAAAGAATCCGGACTATACCATGGAGCTTTTGTATGAAACCCTGTGGAAGCTGCGCCGGGAGTATCACTTTGGCGGATATATTCATGTGAAGGCGATTCCGGGGGCAGATCCGCTCCTGATAGAAAGGACGGGGTTCCTGGCAGATCGGATGAGCGTGAACCTGGAGCTTCCCACAGCGGAGGGACTCCGGATGCTGGCCCCGGCCAAGACCCGGGAGAAGATTCTGACTCCCATGCGGCAGATTCAGAATGGACGGCTGGAGTATGGGGAGCGGCTGCTGGGCGGCTCCGGAGCGCAGGAAAGCAGCGCATATGGGATAGACGACTATGGGACGAATCTGCCGCAGATTGTCGGAAAGAGTACGGATCTGGCCAGGCGGCGCAGCCGAGGACCTCAGTTTGTGCCGGCGGGGCAGTCAACCCAGATGATTATCGGGGCGACGCCGGAGAATGATTTTCAGATTATGTCGGTGGCGGAGTCGCTGTATCAGAAGTTTGATTTGAAGCGGGTGTTTTATTCTGCCTTTGTGCGGGTGAATGATGACAGTACGTTGCCAGAACTTCCGGGCGGGCCGCCACTTTTACGGGAACACCGGCTCTATCAGGCGGACTGGCTGCTGCGGTATTACGGCTTTGAGGCCGGGGAGCTTTTATCTGAGGAACGGCCGAATTTTAACGTGCTTTTGGATCCCAAGTGCGACTGGGCGCTCCGGCATCTGGAAGCGTTCCCGGTGGAGGTGAACCGGGCTTCTTATCAGACCCTTCTTCGGGTGCCGGGCATCGGCGTGAAGTCGGCTCAGAGGATTGTGAAGGCCAGGAGGCTTGGAACGGTGGATTTCCCGGATCTGAAACGGATGGGTGTGGTACTGAAGCGGGCGCTGTATTTTATTACCTGCAGGGGAAAGACCATGTATCCGATCCGGATTGAGGAGGATTTTATTACCCGGAATCTTCTGGATGTGAAGGAACGGCTGCCTTATGGTATCAGCGGGGACGTGACGTACCGGCAGCTGTCGCTGTTTGATGATTACCGGGTGCCTCAGACAGATACGACTCGATTGCAGGCATGAAGAAGAGATGGGATAGAGCAGGATGGGAGGAGAGAACGCCTGTATGACGGTTTTTGTATGTGAAGACAGCCTGGACGGGATTCTGACCGGCGTCTATGACGCCTGGGACAGTCGTCTGGGGCACAGTGGGGTGAGACTTAAGACGGCGGATACGGATACCTATGAGTTGTTTTGTGAGTACCGGGAGGTGGCGACGGATATGGAAAAGGCGGAGAAGGTGCTTCGGACGGTACTGCGCCGGATGGGCGAGGAAGCCCGGGAGGCGATCTGCTATGCCTGCGCCTGCCCCAATCCGGATAAGGCAGACGCCATCTACCGGCTGATTGCGCGGGGACTTTCCATGGAGGACGGGACGAAGGCGGTACATTATCTGCAGGATCCGTCCATAGCCCTGGTGATGAAGCTGCGGCAGAAGGCCTGGCATGAAGCACATCGGATGCTGGGTTTTCTGCGGTTTGAAGAGCTGCCGGGTGGGGTACTGTACGCCCGGATGGAGCCGCCGTATGCGGTGCTGCCGCTGATTGCGCCTCATTTTGCGGACCGGTTTCGGCAGGAGAACTGGATTATCCATGATTTGAAGCGGGGACTGCTGGCGCTGCACCCGGCGGGTGGCTGGTGGGTGCTGACGGACGATCGGGAGCTGAATCAGAAGTTCCTTACAGGGCGCTCGGAACGGGAGGAGGAGTTTCAGGCTCTCTGGAAGACCTTCTGTCAGACCATCGCCATTGAGGAACGGCGGAATCCCCGTTGCCAGCAGACACTGCTTCCGCTCCGCTTCCGGCCGCATATGAATGAATTTTAGACAGACAGGGAAAATAGCAGATAAAAGTACGGAAAAAAATACAAAATTACCGCGGGAAAATAAGCCCGTTGTGTCGCCTGTTGAATTGACACTGTAAAAATTTCATAGTACACTGTATACAGAAATCAGCAAAATCCTGTATCCGGGCCAAAATGTTGGAAAGGCATAGAACGAGGCGCGGGCAGCAGGATATTTGACAGGCAGGAGAAAAGACAATGAATGACGTTCATGTAATCAAGGCCGCGCTTCTGGGCGCGGGAACCGTCGGAAGCGGCGTGTATGATATTTTGCAGTGGCAGAAGGATGAGATGCCGAAGAAGCTGGGCGCTGTGGTGGAGCTGAAGAAGATTCTGGTCCGCGATACGAAGAAGCAACGAGAGGGCATGGACAGCAGTCTCTTTACCGATAACTGGAAAGAGATTCTGGAGGATCCGGAGATCGAGATCATCATCGAGGTCATGGGCGGCATCGAACCGGCGAAGACTTATATCACCGAGGCGCTGCATGCAGGCAAGCATGTGGTGACAGCCAACAAGGACCTGCTGGCGGAGCACGGCAGGGAGGTGCTGGACGCGGCGGCGGAGCATGGCTGCGACCTGATGTTTGAGGCTGCAGTGGCAGGCGGCATTCCGATTATCCGCCCGCTGAAGCAGTGTCTGGCGGCGAACCACCTGACGGAAGTAATGGGTATCGTCAATGGCACCACCAATTACATTCTGACGAAGATGACCAAAGATCACATGGAATTTTCCGATGCGCTGGCTCTGGCAACGAAGCTGGGCTATGCGGAGGCGGATCCCACTGCCGATGTGGAGGGCTACGACGCGGCCCGCAAGGTGGCGATTATGGCTTCCATCGCCTTCAATTCCCGCGTGACCTTCTCTGATGTGTATACACAGGGTATCACGAAGATTACAGCAGCAGATATCGCCTATGCCACCGAGATGGGCATGGTGATTAAGCTTCTGGGCGTGGCCCGCAATACGGATACCGGTATCGAGGCAGGCGTTTATCCGATGCTGATTCCGGCGGATCACCCGCTGGCAGGCGTCAACGATTCTTTCAACGCCGTCTTTGTACACGGCGACGCCGTAGATGACGCCATGTTCCAGGGCCGCGGAGCCGGAAAGCTTCCTACCGGCAGTGCGGTAGCAGGCGACATTTTCGAGGTGGCCCGGGACATCATGGCGGGCAGCACCGGAAGAATCAACTGTACCTGCTACAAGGATCTGCGGATCAAGCCCGTCGACGAGGTGCGGAACCGCTATTTTATACGTATGGAAGTAGAAGACAGACCGGGCGTACTGGCCGCTATCGCTTCCGTCTTTGGCAATAACCATGTGAGCATCTCCCAAGTCATCCAGAAGAGCGTGGGTGGTGGAACCGCAGAGCTGGTCATCATCACCGACCAGGTGGAGGAGCGCCATTTCAAGGACGCCCTTCTGGTGATGAACGAGATGTCCATCGTAAAAGAGATTCCTTCCGTACTTCGCGTATACGCGCAGAGTGAGTAAGAAAAAACAGAGGGAGACAGAGACGGGGAATGAAAAAAACACTGACATTACTGGATAAGGCGATCATATTCGCCACCAAGGCGCATTCGGGAGCCAGGCGAAAGGGTACGAACGTCCCGTATATTGTACACCCCATCGAGGCGGCGGCCATCGTATCGACCATGACAGACGACGAGGAGGTCATCGCGGCTGCCGTGCTCCACGACGTCATCGAGGACACGGACGCCACGGAGGACGACCTGTATGCCCGTTTCGGCAGGCGGATCACCGAGCTGGTACTGGACGAGAGTGAGGACAAGCGGAGAACCCTTCCGGCGGCACTGACCTGGAAGACCAGAAAGCAGGAGACCATTACCTTTCTGGAGACAAAAGCCGACAGGGATGCTAAAATGCTGGCTCTGGCTGACAAACTGTCTAACTTACGTGCCATCCACCGGGATCAGTGCATCATTGGCGACAAAATCTGGGAACGTTTCAATGAAAAAAATAAAGAGATGCATGCCTGGATGTACCGTTCTATCGCGAAAGCGCTGGAAGAACTGAAGGATCATCCCACCTGGCAGGAATATAACCGCCTGGTAAAAGAAGTGTTCGGGGAAGAAAAGAGTGTTGACAACCCGACCGAAAAAGGATAATCTGCTACAGAGAAATCTGCAGCATGATTCATACTGCGAAGAGCAATCAGAAGCAGCAATAAGCGAACAGGAGGAACATGATGAAACCGTACAGAGAATTAACCAAAGAAGAACTTGTGCAGCTTAAGACAGAACTGGAGGCAAAGTACAAAGAGGCTCAGGCCAAAGACCTGCATCTGGATATGTCCAGAGGAAAGCCCAGCGCCGATCAGTTAGACCTGTCCATGCCCATGCTGGACGTATTGAACAGCGAGAGTGATCTGAAGGATTCCACCGGACTGGACTGCCGCAACTATGGTGTGCTGGACGGCCTGAAGGATGCCAAGGCACTGCTGGCAGGCATGACCGGCGTATCCCCGGAGAACGTCATCGTCTATGGAAACGCCAGCCTGAATATCATGTATGATACCGTGGCGAGAGCCATGCTCCATGGAATTATGGGTCATACTCCCTGGTGCAGGCTGGATAAAGTAAAATTCCTCTGCCCGGTACCTGGTTATGATCGCCATTTCGCCATCACAGAATCCTTCGGAATCGAGATGATTAATATCCCGATGACTGTGACTGGTCCGGATATGGACATGGTAGAAGAGCTGGTTCAGAAGGATCCGGCAGTCAAGGGCATCTGGTGCGTACCGAAGTACTCCAATCCCCAGGGAATCACCTACTCCGAGGAGACGGTGCGCCGTTTCGCAGCGCTGAAGCCCGCGGCAGAAGACTTCCGTATCTTCTGGGACAATGCGTACTGCGTACACCACCTGTACGATGACAAGCAGGATGAGATCCCTGAGATCTTAAGCGAGTGCGTCAAGGCAGGCAACCCGGATATGGTCTTCGAATTCTGCTCCACCTCCAAGATCAGCTTCCCGGGATCCGGAATTTCCTGTATCGCCACATCTGAGAACAACCTGAAGGACATCAAAAAGCAGATGACCATTCAGACCATCGGCCACGACAAGATCAACCAGCTGCGTCACGTACGCTTCTTCAAGGACATTGACGGAATCAAGGCACACATGCAGAAGCACGCAGCCATCCTCCGCCCGAAATTCGAAGCAGTCCTGGATATTCTGGAGAGAGAGCTTGGAGGCCTGGAGATCGGCAGCTGGGTGCGCCCGAACGGCGGCTACTTTATCTCCTTCGACGCCCTGGAGGGCTGCGCGAAAGCCATCGTAGCCAAGTGTAAAGAGGCCGGCGTCGTCATGACCGGAGCCGGAGCCACCTACCCGTACCACAACGACCCCAAGGACAGCAACATCCGCATTGCCCCATCCTTCCCCACCCCGGAAGACCTGGCCGCAGCCGCAGAGCTGTTCGTCCTGTGTGTCAAGCTGGTAAGCGTGGAGAAGCTTCTGGAGACAAAATAAGAAATAACAGTGTGGATAATAAGGGAAGCCCCGGCGTCGATTTCGCCGGGGCTTCCTGCGTAAAGAAATTGGAAACGTAATTTAGTTAAAAAGCAGGAAATATACGATCACCAGCGCGCCCAGCACGATCCGGTAATATCCGAAGGCCTTAAAGTCATTTTTCTTGATGTATCCCATCAGGAACTTGATAGCCAGTACGGAAACCACAAAGGCTGTCACCATACCCACGATAAGAATGGCCGCCTCGGTTCCGGTAAAAGCAAAACCAAACTTCAGCAGCTTCAAAAGACTCGCTCCAAACATCACCGGGATCGCCAGGAAGAAGCTGAACTCAGCCGCGATATACCGGGAAGCGCCCAGGAGGGTTGCGCCCAAAATCGTAGCGCCGGATCTGGAAGTACCCGGAATCAGCGCCAGCACCTGGAATACGCCGATAAAAAGCGCCATTGGATAAGAAAGCTGCTGAAAAGAACGTACCCGGGGCTTCCGTCCCTTATTATAATTCTCAATGACGATAAAAAGCACGCCATACAGAATCAGCGTAAAAGCCACCGTCTGATAATTATAGAAGAGCTCATCAATCTTATCATCAAAGGGAAGTCCGATGACCGCCGCCGGAAGCACCGCCACCAGTACCTTAAACCACAGAGACCAGGTATCCTTCTTAATCCATCCCTTCGAGGGGGTGGTAAACGGCCACAGCTTGTCGAAATACAGCGCCACAACAGCCAGAATTGCGCCCAGCTGAATCACTACCAGAAACATTTCCATAAAAGTGTCGCTGACATTCAAATGAACAAATTCATTGACCAGAATCATATGTCCGGTACTGCTGATGGGAAGCCATTCCGTGATGCCCTCCACGATACCCAGAAGAAGAACCTTCAACCATTCAATCACATTCATCGTATCTACTCCTTAAAATAATATCCTCTGTTCTATAGGTATATTTAGATGTGCAGAGGAAAGATTCGGATTTCAGTATAACATACTGACTTTTTATGTCAATGAAAGGAGCGAAATTTAAGAAAGACTTCAAGTTCCGGAGAAAAATCAGAAAGAAAAAAGATAGAAACCAGATAGATACCAGATAGAAAAAGAAAGGGGCAGATGAAAAAAGAACCATGATAGAGGGAAGAAAACCGATAAATTATACACAATCCATATGAATATGCATAAATAGCAGCATAATCATGCATAAAAAACAAATAAAATGCATAAAACACTAAAAAATATGCAATTTAGGTCTTGCAATTTTCAAAAATGACGCTATAATAAGAAACAGGTTTTAACCTGAAACGAACAGAAAGACCATTTCAAGGTTGGGAGGAACAAATTATGAAAAAGTTAGTAGCAGTATTACTGGCAGGCGTAATGTGTGTATCACTGGCAGCCTGCGGAGGAAAGAAAGAAGAGGTAGCTGACACCACAGCAGCAGAGACCACCGAAACCACTGACGAGGCGGCAACAGAGGATACAGAAGACGCAGCAGCGACAGACGGAACCTTTACCACCGTTGCAGACGGCGTTCTGACCATGGGAACCAACGCAGCATTCCCGCCGTACGAGTACAAAGAGGGCGATGAGGTTGTAGGTATTGACGCAGAGATCGCACAGGCTCTGGCAGACAAACTGGGACTGAAGCTTGAGATCCTGGATATGGATTTCTCCTCTCTGATTACAGCTATCCAGGCAGGCAAGATCGATATCTCCCTGGCGGGCATGACTGTGACTGATGAGAGAAAGCAGAACGTAGACTTCACAGATTCCTACGCCACAGGCGTGCAGGTGATTATCGTAAAAAACGATTCCGATATTAAGAGTGTAGACGACTTGGCAAATGACAAGATCATGGGCGTACAGGAGGGAACCACCGGACATCTGTACTGCTCCGACGACTACGGCGAGGAGCACGTTATCGCTTACACCAACGGCGCAACCGCTGTACAGGCTCTGCTTCAGGACAAGGTTGACTGTGTCGTTATTGACCAGCAGCCGGCAGAAGAGTTCGTAGAAGCCAACGAGGGACTGAAGATTCTGGATACCGAGTATGTGGTAGAGGATTATGCAGCAGCAGTATCCAAGGACAACCCAGGCTTAACCGCAGCCCTGAACCAGGCACTGCAGGAGCTGAAGGACGATGGAACTATCCAGTCCATCCTTGACAAGTACATCAAGGCAGAGTAAGCAAAAAAGCGGACGCTCAAGGCTATAAGAGCATCAACGGAGGTGTTCAGATCGGACACCTCCGTATTTTTGCAAAATAGAAAAATAAGATAGCGTAGAAATATAAGAAGCAATAAATTCAAAAAATAAAATTGCTTTTTATATTTCTACGTTATAGAATAGAAGAAATATGGTAACTGCCTCAGAGCCTGAACAGTTACGAAATACGTACAGAGGAGAATAAGCATATGTTCGAAGACTTAAAAAAAGGTCTTTACCAGACATTTATCCTGGATGACAACTACCAGTATTTTATCAAGGGCATCCAGACGACGTTGATTGTCACAGTTTTTGCGCTGATCGTCGGCGTGATTCTCGGCGTGATTGTGGCGATTATCCGTTCTGCCCACGACCAGCAGCCGGAGCGTAAGAAAAATATCTTTCTGCAGCTGGCCAACGCCATTTGTCAGATTTATCTGACGGTTATCCGTGGAACCCCCATGATGGTACAGCTTCTGATCATGTGGTTCGTGGTCTGGGCCAGCGCCCGCGCCACTGACTCAAACATGATTCGCTGCGCGATCCTGGCCTTCGGTATCAACTCCGGAGCCTATGTGGCCGAGATCATCCGTTCCGGTATCATGTCCATCGACAAGGGTCAGATGGAGGCGGGACGTTCCGTAGGACTGACCTACGCCACCACCATGCGCTGCATCATTATTCCGCAGGCGTTCAAAAACGTACTGCCTGCCCTGGGAAATGAGCTGATTACCCTGTTAAAGGAGACATCCGTCGTGACGGTTATCGGACTTCGCGACCTGACCAAGGGCGCGCTGATTATTCAGTCCAAGACCTATCAGGCCTTCGTGCCGTTCTTTGCCATTGCCGGTATATATCTGGTCATGGTACTGGGTCTGTCCTGGCTGATGGGAAAACTGGAAAGGAGACTGAGACAGAGTGATTTACGTTAAGGATCTGGCCAAAGCATTTGGCGACAATCATGTTATCAAAAATATCAATATGCATATTACACCGGGCGAGAAGGTGGTTATCGTAGGTCCCTCCGGATCCGGTAAATCCACATTCCTGCGCTGCCTGAACCTTCTGGAGCAGCCCACCGGCGGCAGCATTACCTTCGACGGGCAGGAGATCACAGCCCCGGGTGTGGATGTCAATAAGATCCGCCGCCGTATGGGTATGGTATTCCAGCATTTCAACCTGTTTGCAAATCTGACTGTGAAGGAAAATATCATGCTGGCTCCGGTGCAGCTGAAGCTGAAGACCAAGGCCGAGGCGGAAGCAGAGGCCATGCGTCTGCTGAAGCTGGTTAATCTGGAAGAAAAAGCGGATTCCTATCCGGCCCAGCTGTCCGGCGGACAGAAGCAGCGAATTGCCATTGTTCGTTCCCTGGCGATGGATCCGGAAGTGATGCTCTTCGATGAGCCCACCTCCGCCCTGGACCCTGAGATGGTAGGAGAGGTTCTGGAACTGATGAAGAAGCTAGCTGACGACGGCATGACCATGGTGGTCGTGACCCACGAGATGGGCTTCGCCCGTGAGGTAGCCACCCGCGTGGTATTCATGGACGGCGGTTACATCAAGGAGGAGAACAATCCGAAAGACTTCTTTGAGCATCCGCAGGATCCACGTCTGCAGGATTTCTTATCCAAAGTACTCTAAAGACAAGCACAACCGCTGTCAGAGCCCCATTTTCAGGGCCGGACAGCGGTTTTTTTTAATTTCATCATTCTTTCGTAAGAATTTCTTAATCGACTTTATATTTTTTTTAGAGGCTGGACATATCTTAGTCACAATTCCCTGATATAGTATTAAATGTAGCAAGAACACATATCAGTATTTCATTCATAACACTCGGGGACTTCCGGGAGGAAGCCCCCACTCCCTCGTAAATATGGGTTTCTCAGAAATGAGAAGCCCTTTTTTGATGCCAATTTTGGCGAGTTTACCAGAGATTTACCAGATTTGGTGGGAAAGAGAGTTTGGTATGTTCATTGTCGCTCTCGTTGGATTGTGTTATACAATCTTCGGGAGAAAAAAATAGCCGCCACTACTCGCAATAGTGACGGCTGGCCTCGTAAGAGGTAAAAGCTTATAACTACGGGGTAGGCCGGATTACTCTGGCTTTCCCTATATCTATCATCAATATATCACATTTGGCAGCAGGACGCAAGGGGATATATACAGAAAATATAAGGAAAATATAAGGAAAATATAAGGAAAATATAAGGATCCTCCGCGTGCACCAGCCAGAATCTACTCTTCAGCAGATGTTTTTATGGAGGTTCGCTCCATTCGTTCATCAATCGCCTTTTTAATATAGTCGTTTACGGATTCGCCGGAGGCTTCGGCTGCGGCCTTTATTTCCTCGTACTTTTCTTTCTGGACGTCCAGGGGGATGCGCTTGAGGTTCTTTTTAGCGTAGTTATACATGGACTGTTTTTGACCTTCTGTTAATGGCATTCGAATACATCGGTATGATTCAGCAGGTGCGGAAAGCCTTTATAGAGCAGAAACGGATCTGCCTGCAGTTGGGGCGCCGGAGCGAGATAGAAGTGGACGGGCAGAGGGACTTTGTATTTTTGAATAACGGCCCGCCACATTCTCGTAACTTTAGTGACGAGTTAGGCGGGCAAATTTTTTGCCAAGTTATCGAACTGGTGTTTACTCTCCGGCTAACATATGGTATAATCGAAACATGGAAAAAGATATATTTACTATGGAAAATACATGATTAATTTTATCAAGACGTAAGTATTCTTTTCTTATCTCTAATTCTATGTCAAAGTGCAATCCCAATATGGTATAACTGAAAAGGTAACGTACAGGAATGTAGATTTGCTATTGACGATGTCAATATATATGTATATATTTAAATTAGACAAAAGTCTAATATGAGACAAGATAAGAAGAAATGGGGTGGAGGTTTGAAAAAATTACCCGATGCGCAACTGGAACTGATGCTGATTATCTGGGATGCAGACAGACCTGTGACCAGAGCGGAGATTGAAGAAAAGATGGATGACAGTAGAGACGTGCTGCCGAATACGGTGCTGGCTCTGCTGTCCCGTCTGGAAAAACGGGGATTTGTAAAGAAAGAGCGGGATGGGAAGATCAATCACTACAGTGCCCTGGTGGAACGGGAGCCCTATATGAAGGAAGCCAGCAAGGGAATTTTGAAGCAGATGTTTCAGGGTTCTCTGAAAAATTTTGCTGCTGCTCTTTATGATGGAGAGGAACTCAGTGAAGAAGATGCAAAAGAGCTGATGGAATTTCTGGAAAGCAAGGTCAAGAGGTAGCGCTATGAGAGAGTTTTTTATCTATGCATTGCAGAATCTTCTTGTACTGGATGCTTTGATTCTGATTTTGTGGCTGCTGGATGGACGTTTTTCCTGGAAATCGGGGCATCTTTGGCGGAAATGGCTGTGGCTGCTTGTGTGTATACGGATGCTGCTTCCGGTGGAGTTCCATCTTGAGGATCTGAATCAGTCCTGGAAAGGCTGGCAGGTTCAGCTGGAAGTGGAAACGGATGATGCTTCCCGGACAGACAGGGAAGCGGAGGAAGAGATTTTCCTAAATGGAGAATCGACTTATGCACAGATGCCATCCGCTGATACTGCTTCGGTGCAGTCAGCGTCAGAGGGTGACAAAGAACAAGCAGCGGTCTCAGAAAAGAATCACACATCTGAAGAAGCGAAAGCAGAGAAGCAGGAAGCTTTTTCTGGTTTTCTGTGGAAGCAGAAAACGCTGATTCTGTCCGGTATCTGGCTTTTGGGCTTCCTGGTGCTGCTGTTTTATCATATTCTGCAGTATTACCTGCTTAGGGATTTCTTTTTTGGAGATTCCAGAACCTGTCAGGATGAGAAAGTGACAGGGCTTGTGAGAAGCTGGTGCAGAAGCTATCATATCAAAAAAGTGCCGGAGCTTCTCTGGAAGGAGCAGCTTCCTACCCCTGTGACCTTTGGATATTTCCGGAAAAAACTGGTATTTCCGCCGGAACTCTTTGAAGAAGAGGAAATGCCACTGGTTCTGCGGCACGAGCTCATGCATCTGAAATACAGGGATTCCTGGTACAAGGCCATCCTGCTTCTGGTCTGCGATCTGTACTGGTTCAATCCGGTTTTCTGGGTGATGAAAAAGCTGGCATTCCGGGACGTGGAGTATGTCTGTGATGAACGGGTCACCAGGGAAATGAAGCCGGAAGAAAAGAAGCAGTACGGCGAAACTATTTTAAAGGCAGCCAGGTACAGCACAGGAAAACCGGCACCTGCCCTGGTTCCCTTTGCCCTTCGGAAAAAGGATATAAAGAAGCGGATGAATAATCTGTTCGTTTTCCGGAACTGGCGTGGAGGCTTCATTCCATTCCTGCTGGCGCTTCTGGGGGTAGGACTTCTGGAAATGGGGATTACGGTATCTGTCAAAGAGATTCCGGTAGAGGCAGCTGCGGAGCAGACGCCTGTGAACTGGGAGGAAGAGGAAGTCATCGCAGGAACTTATCCCACGGACGATCTGCAGGCGCTGAACCGGCAGAAGGATGCGAAAAGCTCTTATATTACGGATCGGTTTACAGGTTTTAATCATTACTATATTGATGAGAACGGTACCCTTTGGGGAACCGGGGAAAATGACAGCTGGCAGCTGGGCATCACAAAGGAAAGCGATATCAATAACCTGGATGTGACCTATACGGAGCCGATGAAAATAGCGGAGCATGTGGTGCATGTGGATGCGAATGTGAACAGTACCTTTGTGATCTGGATAACAGAGGATGGAAATCTGTATGGACAGGGAGCCAATACCTGGGGGGCACTCCGGCTTCCCATGAAAGAAAATGAACCATGGAATCCCTGGCTGAATCTGACAATGGAACCTCAGCTTCTGATGGAGCATGTCACCTATGCTTCCGCAGGTCAGGAATGTATCTCTGTGCTGACGGAGGACAAAAAGGTCTGGTGGTGGGGACGGATGCAGGCTACCACCGGAACCGAAGGGCCTGGCAATCTGTTCGCAGAGGAACCCAGGCTGATGGTGGAGAACGCCAGGTATACGGTCTGTGGCCTTGCCACTGCGGCGGCCATCGATGAAGAGAATCGTCTGTGGCTGTGGGGCTGTAATGTCTGGGGACAATGTGCCACAGAAGGAGAGGACTATCTGGAGGAACCCTATATGGCCTGTACAGATGTGGAAATGGTCTGGACCGATTTTCTGAGCGCCCGCCAGAATGTGTTTGATCCGGCAGAGTGGATGGGAATGAACCCGTATGGCAGTTCTGAAAAAGACTGCATACATTCCTATACGACGTTCATCCGAAAAACAGATGGACAGATGTATGCCTGCGGGATGGATCTGGGGGCTTTCGTGAAGTCGGTCAAGCTGTTTGGAGACTTATATGTAGAAAACTCCGAACGTCCGGAGGATTATGTACGGAGTTATTCGCCGTATTTTCTCCCGGTAGAAATTATAGAAGAATAGAGGAGACAAGACGTATGAAAAGAGAAAGCAGACAGGAGTTTGATGAATGGAATGAGGAGGAGAGTGGTTTTTCCGTACGAACTGTGCTTGCAGTTCTGGCGGCCATCCTGTGTGTGCTGGGACTATGTGCTGTTCTGTATTTTCTGATTTTCCGGGGCGAAAAGGAAGAACCGGAAAAAGCCGAGGAAGTTCAGGTCATTGCCGATACGGAAGAGGAAATAGTGGATAAAGAGGAGCTGGATTATGAAGATCCGCAGAGCACGGAGAATCTGACTTCCGATGAGACCGGGGCAGAAACGGCAGTTTCAAAAATTCTGATTTCTGAACATGCAGCAGAAACGGATGATGTGACCCTTGGTATTGATGTTTCCCGGTTTCAGGGAACTATTGACTGGAAAGCAGTTGCAGATGCAGGCATCGATTTTGCCATGATACGGGTGGGCTATCGTACCCAGAGCAGCGGAGAGATTGTGGAGGACAGCAATGCCCGGTATAACATGCAGGAAGCGTCGGCAAACGGAATCAAAATAGGTGCTTACTTTTTCTCCACAGCAGTATCGGAAGCAGAAGCAGTGGAGGAAGCACAGTGGGCAGCAGATATCATTTCCCAGTATCCCATTACCTACCCGGTAGCCTACAACTGCGAGGGGTTTGAAAATCCGGAGAACCGGCTGTACAGTCTTACCAAAACGGAGCGGACCGACTGTGCCATTGCCTTTCTGAATGAGATTTACAAGCAGGGCTACACCCCGGTGTTTTACGCTTCCAAAAACGAAATGGAAGAAGATTTGAAATGGGAAACCTCCCGGATTGACAAGAGCTTTAAGATCTGGGTATCCCAGTATCCGGCGGCGCCCTATCCCCAGACAGTTACATCCAGCTACAGCGGCACGCATGTCATGTGGCAGTATACCAACAATGGTACGGTAGCAGGCGTTCCAAAGCCGGTGGATGCCAATGTGGCGTATTTCGGATATGAGAGCAGCGCCCAGGCACAGAACCAGGAAGCACCGGAAGAGGCCGAGGCGGATGTGGAGGCACTGATGAAGTTTCAGAAGGTAGAAGAAACAGTTACGTCTAAAGACGTGACCAACCTGCGTGATATGCCCAGCCAGGGCTCCGACAGTACGGTACTTCGGACCCTGACCAATGGAGAGACGGCCACCAGAACCGGCATCAGTGACAGCGGCTGGTCCCGGCTTCTCATTGACGGCGAACGCTATTATGCAGTATCCAACTATCTGACGACGGATTTATCCCATCAGACGCCGGTGAAGGAGCCGGATGACGGATTGAAGACGAAATCTACGAAGGTTTCGGAAAATGTGACACCGAAGATCGAAGTAAACCTGCGGAAGCTTCCCAGCGTGACGAATCCGGATGCGGTTGTGGTGGCAACGGTCACTGCAGGCGAAGTCTTTGTGCGGACCGGAATCAATACAGATTATGGATGGTCCAGGGTGGAATACAATGGACAGACTCTGTATTGCGTAAGCAGCTATCTGAATGTGGTGGAGTAATAAGCAGTAAAATATAAAAAATCCATCATGCAGTTTATAAAAAATTAAGGGTTGGAACAGGTCACAAACCTTGAATTCTATTTTTTATTCTTTAAATGTAGAGTGTAGAAATCATGGTATTCGTGTCATATTGCGAGATATTATTGAAAATAATCGTGCTTATTAGTGCGAAAACTGAAGAAAATTCCGTTGATTTTTGCATGAATATTTGTCATGCTATGGTCAGTACCTTTAAGGAGGACGGATTATGTATAGAAAGATTATGGGCTTCTTGAATGGCTTTGCCTGTCTGGCATCGTGTCAAGGGTTTACAAGGTGGAGCAAATCAAAAAGCCGCTGGAAAACTATCGTGATATTGATGCGTTTAAGATTTATGTGTCTGACTTGGGATTACTTTGTGCCAAGAAGGATTTAGCTGCCAATGACATTCTTTATATGGTCGAGGAAATTAACGACTTTAAGGGCGGTATGGCGGAGAACTATGTCAATGTGCAGCTCTCCATAAACAGCTATTACACTTATTATTGGGAGTCAGAGCGGGGGGCAGAGGTTGATTTTATCATTCAGCGTGACGGGCAGCTCATTCCCATTGAAGTCAAATCTGCCGATAACACCAGAGCCAAGAGCTTAAAGGTCTATATGGACACCTACAAGCCCGCTTATGCGATTAAGCTCTCCACTAAAAACTTCGGCTTTGAGGACAACAAAAAAATCGTTCCTCTCTATGCGGCATTTTGTATCTGAAATCAATATTTTGACGATAACGCTCACAGAAAATACAGGCGGAGATTCTGGCAGATATGACAGATTGAGTATCAAAAAAACGATGGGTCAACCGGCAAGTAGACCGGAGCCCATCGTTTTTTGACTCAGAATCTGGATTTACAGAACCTGCATTCCGCCGTACTTCCGGATCATCAGTACGCTGCAGGCACCCTCGCCGAATACGCCGTCCAGAGCAGCCTTGTATTCTGCTACTGCCTCATTTTTCACAAAGGCCTGGATAGTTCCGGCAAAGCCGCCGCCGTGTACACGGCTGACGCCGTTGCTGCCGAGAATGGCGTCGCTGACTGCCAGGGCCACCGATACGTTCTGGTGGGTAATGTCGTGGTTGGTGTATACGTTCTGGAGATATTTGAAGGAGGAATCGCCGGAGGCCTTTACAGCAGCCAGGAACGCATCGAAATCCTCTGCCTGGAGAGCGGCTACCTCTTTCTGAACTCTTACATTTTCGGTAACAAAATGGATAGCGCGTAAGTAAGCGCGGTCGCCGGTCTTTTCACGAATCTCTGCAGCATGGGAGAGGAGCTGCTCCAGAGTAATACCATGCAGAAGTTCCTGACCGAGTACAGCAGCCACGGCGCGCATCTCGGCGGGAACGGCTGCGTAATCCGGAGTCAGATCCGCATGGGAGCCCTTGGTATCGGTGATACAGAGACTGTATCCATATTTTACCAGGTCGCAGCTTACATTTTCGATAACCGGGTGAGCCACGTCCGCAAAATCAATATGTACCAGATTGCCCACGGAGCTGGCCATCTGATCCATCAGTCCGGAGGGCTTTCCGAAGTGGACGTTCTCCGCATACTGACCAATGATGGCGATATCAACCGGGGAAAGCTTCATCTCATTGTAGAGGCCGGATACGATGGTTCCGATGATGGTTTCGAAAGCGGCAGAGGAGGACAGGCCTGCGCCAATCAGTACGTCGCTGGTCACATAAGCCTGGAAGCCGCCGATTTTGCCTCCATGGTTTTTGATTCCTTCCAGCACGCCGCGGATCAGGGAATCGGTGGTTCCTTTCAGTTCTTCCTTTACCTCCAGGTCGTCCAGGAATACGGTAATCATGTCGTAACCGTCAGATACCACGCGGACAACCGGTTCTGCCAGAGGCGCTGTGATGGCGATGGCGTCCAGGTTGATGGAAGCGGCCAGTACTTCACCGTGCTGATGGTCGGTGTGATTGCCGCCGATCTCGCTGCGGCCCGGAGCGCTGAAGATCGCGATCTCTCCGGCTCCATACAGCTCCTCATAGTGTGTCAGGGCGTCGATGTAACGCTGACGCTGATAGTCCAGACGGCTTTCGTCCAGGTAAATGTCCATGAGTGTGGAATCCAACTCCCGGTTTTGTAACAGATTTTTTATTTCTCCCGTTGTTTTCATTTGGAACTCTCCTTATATGATGTGAAATTTATACATAATTTCATAGTAAACGATTTTGGATTGCTTGTCAATCACCTTGGAAGTCAACAGAAATCAAAGACTGGATCGTAAAAAATTAACCTAAAAAAGTAAAAAAATACATTTGATTTGGTTGGAATTATGTTATAATTTTTATGTAGTTTGTAACTGCAACCACATGAAAGGGAGGATTTACTATGAAAAAGAAACTTTTAGCAGTTGTATTATGCGGCGCTATGGCATTATCCATGCTGGCTGGCTGCGGCGGCAAGAAAGAGGAAGCTCCGGCAGCTGACGCTACTGCAGAGGCAGAAGCAGGCGACGTAGCAGACGCTGCAGAGGCAACCGGAGATCTCTCCGATGCTAACATCGCAGTATTCTATTACACCTACTCTGACACATATATCTCTTCTGTTCGTACCGCACTGGATGCGAAGCTGGACAGCCTTGGAGTAAAGTATCAGAACTATGACGCAAACAACAACCAGACCACACAGAACGAGCAGATCGATACCGCTCTTGCACAGGGCGCAAACATCCTGATCGTAAACATCGTTACCTCCGGTTCTGTAGACGCTTCCCAGGCAGTTGTTGATAAGGCATCCGCTAAGGGCGTTGACCTGATCTTCTTCAACAGAGCAGTTGAGGATGACGCTACAGCAGGACAGGTTCTTGGTTCCTATGACAAGTGCGCGTTCGTTGGAACAGACGCTCCGGAAGCAGGACATATGCAGGGCAAGATGATCGGCGATTACCTGGTTGAGAACTTTGACAAGGTTGACCTGAACGGCGACGGCAAGATTTCCTACGCTATGATGATGGGTCAGCTTGGTAACGCAGAGGCTATTTACCGTACTCAGTTCGCAGTAGAGGACGCTAACGCAGTTCTTAAGGAGGCTGGCAAGCCGGAGCTTGAGTACTTTGACCCGACCAACACAGACAAGTATCAGGTAGACCAGGACGGCGCATGGAGCGCAACCGCTGCAAATAACTACATGACCACCAACCTGTCCCAGTACAACGAGGGTAACGGCAACATGATCGAGCTGGTTATCTGCAACAACGACGGTATGGCTGAGGGCGTTATCTCTGCACTGAACGATAAGGGATACAACCTGGGAACAGCTGATTCCACTCTGATTCCGGTATTCGGCGTAGACGCTACAGACGCAGCGAAGCAGCTCATCAGCGACGGCAAGATGGTTGGTACCATCAAGCAGGACGCAGAGGGTATGGCAGACTGTATCTCCATCATGGCTCAGAACGCAGCGAAGGGCGCAGCTCTGACAGATGGAACTGACAGCTACAATGCAGACGCAGAGATCAGCAACAAGATTTACGTTCCGTACGCACCGTACACAGGAGAGTAAATCACAGGAAACGATTTAAAAAGATAGCAAAGTAAGGATACAACAAAGGCGGCCGTAAGTTACGTCCGCCTTTGTGTCAACGAGATGGGAGGAAGAGTATGGAGCATGATGTTCTCTTACAAATGACAGACATCTGTAAAGAATTCCCCGGTGTCAAGGCGCTGGATCATGTTTCTTTGACAGTGAAGAGGGGAACCGTCCACGCGCTGATGGGAGAAAACGGCGCAGGAAAATCCACCCTGATGAAATGCTTGTTTGGTATGTATGCCAAGAATAGCGGACAGATTTTTCTGGAAGGCAAAGAAATTAATTTCAAGAATTCGAAGGAAGCACTGGAAAACGGTGTGGCAATGGTGCATCAGGAGCTGAATCAGGCACTGAAGCGTAATGTAATGGACAACCTGTGGCTGGGACGTTATCCCAAGATTGCAGGCGTCATGGTAAATGAGAAAAAAATATACGATGATACGAAGGCTGTTTTTAAGGAGCTGGGCATCGACGTAGATCCGAAGCGGATTATGAGTACCATGCCGGTATCCCAGAGACAGATGGTGGAGATTGCGAAAGCCGTTTCCTATAATTCCAAGGTCATCGTATTTGACGAGCCTACTTCTTCACTGACAGAGCAGGAAGTAGAACATTTATTCGAGATTATAAATATGCTGCGTGACAGAGGCTGTGGCATTATCTATATTTCCCATAAGATGGCAGAGATTTTACGGATTTCGGATGAAGTTACCATCATGCGGGATGGTCAGTATGTGGCAACCCGTCCGTCAAGTGAGCTGACTACCGATGAAATTATCCGTCTGATGGTAGGCCGTGAGCTGACCAACCAGTTCCCGCCGAAAACCAATACGCCGGGCGAGGTAGCGCTGGAAGTAGAACACCTGACCGCGCAGTATTCCCTGCTGAAGGATGTATCTTTCAATGTAAGAAAGGGAGAGATCGTAGGTCTGGCAGGTCTGGACGGCAGCGGAAGAACAGAGACCCTGGAGAATATCTTTGGTATCGCTACCCGCCATTCCGGAACCATCAAGCTTTATGGAAAAGAAGTAAAGAACCGCAATGCCCGTGAGTCCATCAAAAATGGTTTTGCCATGCTGACGGAGGAGCGACGTGCCACCGGTATCTTCGGTATCCTGAATATCCGGGAAAACACGGTCATTTCCAGTTTGAAAAAGCACCTGCGTATGGGCTTCTGGCTGGATGAAAAGTCCATGAAAAAGGATACCCAGTGGTCTATTGACGCCATGCATACGAAGACCCCGACCCAGGAGACGAAGATTCGTTCCCTGTCCGGTGGAAATCAGCAGAAGGTTATTCTGGGACGCTGGCTTCTGACCGAGCCGGAAGTACTGCTTCTGGACGAGCCTACCCGAGGAATTGACGTAGGAGCGAAGTACGAGATCTACCAGCTTATCATTGACCTGGCCAATAAGGGCAAATGTGTCATCGTGGTATCCTCTGAGATGCCGGAGCTGCTTGGTATCTGCGACCGGATTCTGGTTATGTCCGGCGGACGGCTGGCAGGCGAAGTAAATGCAAGTGAGACGACGCAGGAAGAGATTATGACTCATGCTGCGAAATACGTATAAAGGGGGCGGCGCGATATGAACGTTTTTTCTAATATGAAATCCAACTGGAACGCAAAGATTTCCAGTTATCAGGCATTGGACAGCAAGGATAAGAAAACCTTCTGGAAAGAGGCACTGATCAACAACGCCATGTATATTCTGATTCTTGTGGCGATTATTTACACACAGGCGAAGAACAGCTATTTCCTGAAGCCGGATTCTATCGTCAATATTATTTCACTTTCCGCGGCAAATATTCCGATTGCCTGCGGTATCGCAGGTTGTATCGTACTGACTGGTACAGACCTTTCTGCAGGACGAGTAGTAGGTCTGACCGCATGTATTTCCGCATCGCTTCTGCAGTCTGTAACTTATGCTACAAAAATGTTCCCGGATCTTCCGGTTATGCCTATCTGGCTGGTTATCCTGATTGCCATCGCAGTGGGCGGTCTGGTAGGCTGGGTCAATGGTTTCTTCGTGGCGAAGTTCTCTCTGCATCCGTTTATCGTAACACTGGCAACACAGCTGATCGTATACGGCTGCCTGCTGATGTACATTATGATTAATGGCAACAATGGTCAGCCGCTTTCCGGACTTGACCAGTCCTTCAAGGATTTTGTAACCGGAAGCCACCTGTCTGTAGCAGGCGTTCCGATTCCGAATTACGTATTCTACGCAATTGTAGTTGTTATTTTCATGTGGTTCATGTGGAATAAGACAACCTTCGGTAAGAATATGTTCGCAGTAGGTTCCAGCCCGGAGGCTGCTAACGTATCCGGTGTAAATGTTATGAAGACTACCATTCTGGTACATACCCTGGCAGGCTGTATGTATGGTATTACCGGATTTATTGAGTCCGCCCGTATCGGTTCTAACCAGGCAGGTACCGGTCTGAACTACGAGTGTGACGCGATTGCGGCCTGCGTTATCGGCGGCGTTTCCTTTGTTGGTGGTACCGGTAAGATCAGCGGCGTAGTAATGGGAGTATTCCTGCTTCGTATTATCTTTGTAGCGCTGCAGTTCCTTTCCATCAACCAGAACCTGCAGTACATCATCAAGGGTCTGATTATCCTGATTGCCTGCTCTATTGATATGAGAAAGTATCTGGTGCGTAAGTAATCTATTTTCAGAAAAGGACAACTGACAGAAATCTATGGCAGAAGATAAGAAATGGTTCGGAAGGGGCATCTACGGAAGTAAGGATGTCCCCATCCGTATTTTAGACGGATTTATTATAGGCGCGATTTGCTTCGTGGTGATTCTGGTGTTCTGGTTTGCCACCCATGGGGGTTACAATGTGACCTTTGATACAGAGGGCGGGTCGGAGATTGCCGCCCAGCGTCTGAAGCATGGGGAGCTGGCAAAGGAGCCGGAAACACCTTTGAAGCCCGGCTATACCTTCTGTGGCTGGATTACCTCAGAGGATGAAAGCCTGGCGAAGGAATGGAATTTTGCTACCGATAAAGTGGAAAACGACATGACTCTCTATGCAGTATGGATGCCTGCCGAGGTAATGGTAAAATTTGATCTGGATGGCGGAAATCTGGATGAAGAAACATATATACCGGATAAGGCAGTGACTTATGGCGAGGCCTACGGGGAGCTTCCGGTACCGGAAAAGGAAGGCTTTCTTTTTGACGGCTGGGTATACAGCGGAGCTGTGATTAAGGCAGATACGACGGTGACGATGACCGGAGAGCATGTGCTGACAGCCCGGTGGATTCCGGCAGAGTGAGACTTGGATAAGGAGAAAGACGATGAATCGTGACAAAGCGAGAATAGCGGTCTATGCACTAGGCGGCCTGTATCTTTTATATCTGGCATGGCAGATGTTTCAGGGACTGCCCACGGCAGGTTCTGAAAAAACGCTGATGATCGGGTTTATGATTTTCTTCACCATCATCGGTGCAGGGCTGGCAGGCTGGGGGCTTTATACCAGCTGGAAGGCGGCCAGCGGACGAAGTGCCGGAGTCGAAGAAGCAAAACAGAGCGACGAAGAGTCGGAAGAAGCTTCTGATGAAGTAAAATAAAATTGTAAAAGAATGGAAAAGAGCTTTCTGTAAATGATACAGGGGCTCTTTTTTACTCTATAGGAAATACCGTGTTACATGAAAGTGCGAAAGCTATGATTCCTATAGAGCAAAAAGCCCCTCCGGGGGATCGCACTGGATTCTATTTTTACTGGAAATTTTACTATACATCAAGTATACTGGATAGCAGAACAGGAAAGTGAATGAAAGGGGAATTATCCATGTATCAGGCAAGTGAATCAAGATATGAAACCATTCCGTATCATCGCTGTGGGGACAGCGGTCTTTTACTTCCGGCTGTATCCTTAGGCTTCTGGCACAATTTTGGAGATACAGCTTCTTATGAAAATATGAAAAAGCTCTGCTTTACCGCTTTTGACCATGGCATTACTCATTTTGACCTGGCCAATAATTACGGCCCGGAGCCGGGGAGTGCAGAGAAGAATCTGGGTCTGATTCTGCGGGACGAGCTTTCGGCTTATCGGGATGAACTGATCATCAGTACGAAAGCCGGTTATGATATGTGGCCGGGACCTTACGGCAACTGGGGAAGCCGCAAGTATCTGATTGCGAGCCTGGATCAGAGCCTGAAGCGCCTTGGACTCGACTACGTGGATATCTTCTACCATCACCGGATGGATCCGGAGACGCCGCTGGAGGAGACCATGGAGGCCCTGGCTCAGATTGTACGGAGCGGGAAAGCCCTCTATGTGGGTCTGTCCAATTATAACGGGGAAAAGCTGTCCCAGGCAGAGGCGATTTTAAAGGAGCTGCACTGTCCGTTTATCATCAATCAGAACCGTTACTCGATCTTTGACAGGACGATAGAACAGAATGGCCTGAAGGAGACAGCCGCGAAGCTCCATAAGGGTATCATTGCCTTCAGTCCCCTGGCTCAGGGGCTGCTGACAGATCGTTATCTTCATGGCATTCCGGAGGACAGCCGGATTCGGACAGACGGACGCTTCCTGAAGGAAAATGCATTGACAGAGGAACGTCTGGAACAGATTCGGAGACTGAATAAACTGGCGGCTGAGCGTGGCCAGACCCTGGCGGAAATGGCCCTTGCCTGGATCCTCCGTGACGGCGTTGTGACCAGCGTCCTGATTGGCGCGTCCAGGCCGGAGCAGATTCTCGATAATATTAAGGCGCTGGAAAATACGCATTTTACAGAGGAAGAATTAAGAATCATAGACCATATTTAACAAAAAGCGAATATCCCGCAGTCCGAAAAGGACGGCGGGGTACAAGTGATAAAGGAGACGACAGATAAGTATGACGAAGCAGGAACTTGCTCTGGAAATTATTGACAGATTAAAAAAGGAATATCCGGATGCAGATTGTACTCTGGATTACGATCAGGCCTGGAAGCTGCTGGTCAGCGTACGGCTGGCAGCCCAGTGTACCGACGCCCGGGTCAATGTGGTGGTGGAGAAGCTGTATGAAAAGTACCCGGACGTGAAGGCTCTGGCGGCGGCGCCGGTGGAGGATATCGAAGCCATCGTGAAGCCCTGCGGACTGGGTCACAGCAAGGCCCGGGATATCAGCGCCTGCATGAAAGTGCTGGAGGAAAAATATGATGGAAATGTGCCGACCACCTTCGACGAGCTTCTGGCGTTGCCGGGCGTGGGACGAAAAAGCGCCAACCTGATTATGGGAGATGTGTTCGGAAAACCGGCCATTGTCACCGACACCCACTGCATCCGTCTGGTGAACCGGATGGGGCTGGTGGACGGCATAAAAGACCCGAAGAGAGTGGAAATGGCCCTGTGGAAGCTGATTCCACCGGAGGAGGGCAGTGATTTCTGTCACCGCCTAGTTAATCACGGGCGGGAGGTCTGTACGGCGCGGACCAAACCCTATTGTGAGAAATGCTGTCTGCAGGATATCTGCGTGAAAAATGGAGTAGAGGAGTAAAAATATGGAATACGCAATCGCTACACTGAAGAAGGGCGAGGGACGCGCGCTGAAGGCGGGCGGAGCCTGGATTTACGATAATGAAATCGAATCAGTCATGGGACACTTTGAGGACGGGGATCTGGTTCTCGTCCGGGATTTTGACGGCTATGGACTGGGAAAGGGCTTTATCAACCGTCATTCCAAAATCCGGATCCGTATGATGACGAGAAATCCGGAGCAGGAGATTGATCGGGAATTTATACACAACCGTGTAAAAGCAGCCTGGGAGTACCGGAAGAAGACCGTGGACACTTCCAGCTGCCGTGTGATTTTCGGCGAGGCGGACTGGATTCCGGGTATGGTGGTGGACAAGTTTTCTGATGTGCTGGTGGTACAGGCGTTGGCGCTGGGAATTGACCGGATGAAGAAGACAGTGATAGAAGAGCTGGAGAAGGTGCTTGCAGAGGACGGCGTCTCTATCCGCGGCGTCTATGAGCGAAGCGACGCCAAGGAGCGGGAAAAAGAAGGCATGGAGCGGGTCAAGGGCTTCCTGGGTGAGCCCTTTGACACGAATGTGGAGATCGTAGAAAACGGCGTCCGCTATCTGGTAGATGTGAAGGACGGTCAGAAGACAGGCTTTTTCCTGGATCAGAAGTACAACCGTCTGGCTATTCAGAAGCTCTGTAAGGACGCGAGAGTGCTGGACTGCTTTACCCATACGGGATCCTTTGCCCTGAACGCGGGCCTGGCCGGAGCCCAAGAGGTTATCGGCGTAGACGCCTCAGAGCTGGGCGTACATCAGGCGGAGTTAAACGCAAAGCTGAACGGCCTGGAGCAAACCGTGCGCTTTACATGCGCGGACGTCTTTGATCTGCTTCCGGATCTGGAGAAAAAGGGCGAGAAGTTTGATGTGGTGATTCTGGATCCCCCTGCCTTTACCAAGTCCCGGAATTCGATTAAGAATGCCACCAAGGGCTATCGGGAAATCAATATGCGGGGACTGAAGCTGGTGAAGGACGGAGGCTTTCTGGCTACCTGCTCCTGCTCCCATTTCATGAGCTACGAGCTGTTTACCCAGACCATTGCCCAGGCGGCAAAGAGCGTACATAAGCGGATCCGTCAGGTGGAATACCGGACCCAGGCGCCGGATCATCCGATTCTCTGGGCGGCAGACGAGTCCTATTATCTGAAATTTTATATCTTCCAGGTGTGTGAGGAAAAATAAAAATGCAGTTACCGGAATTATTTGAAGAAAAAATGAAAGGCCTTCTGGGGGCAGAATATGACGAGTTCCGAAGAAGCTACGGGAAGGAGCGCCGTCAGGCCCTGCGGGTGAACCCGGCAAAGCTGTCGGCGGCAGAGATGAAGGAGAGGAGCCCCTTTACCCTGGAGCCGGTGCCCTGGGCGAAGAACGGCTTTTATTACGGAGCGGAGGACCGTCCCGGCCGACATCCCTGGCATGAGGCCGGCGTCTACTATATCCAGGAGCCCAGCGCCATGTCTGTGGCGGAGCTTGCGGGGGTACAGCCCGGGGAGCGGGTGCTGGATCTCTGCGCGGCTCCAGGCGGAAAGAGTACGCAGCTTGCGGCGGCGCTGGAGGGCAGGGGCCTTCTGGTATCCAATGAAATTCACCCGGCGCGGGCGAAGATTCTGGCCTCCAACGTGGAGCGGATGGGGATCCCGAATGCTGTGGTAACCAATGAGCCGCCGGAGCGGCTGTCATCTCATTTTCCGGCTTTTTTTGACCGGATTGTGGTGGACGCACCCTGCTCCGGAGAGGGAATGTTCCGGAAGGAGGAACAGGCGGTGCTCCAGTGGAGCCAGGAGAATGTGGAGCTCTGCGCCCGCAGGCAGCAGGATATTCTGGAGGAAGCAGCCGGGATGCTCCGGCCGGGCGGCGTGTTAGTCTATTCTACGTGCACTTTTGCGCCGGAGGAGGACGAGAAAAGCGTGGTGCGTTTTCTTCTGAAGCACCCGGAATTTTCTGTAAAAAAGACGGAGGCGTACGGGGGCTTTGCTCCGGGAAGACCGGAGTGGGTACGGCTTACGGAGGAAGAAAAGGAGGGCGTCAGCCCGGAACGGCTGGAGGAGATTCTCGCTTCTGTCAGAGATACCTTCCGTTTGTGGCCTCACAGGCTTGACGGGGAAGGACATTACGCGGCAGTGCTGGAAAAAGCCGGAGCAGGCAAAGCGGAGGCCCCAAAAAAGGCAGGGCGCGTCTCCGGTAAGTCCGGTCGGGGAACGGTGGACGCGGAAGCCTGGAAACTCTACGAGGAATTTGCGGCGGATACCCTGAAGAACTGTCCGGAGGGCGTGCCCATGCTTTTCGGCGAGCAGCTGTATCTGTTGCCCTGCGAACTTAAGCTGGCGGGACTTAAGGTCCTGCGTCCCGGCCTTCATCTGGGAACCGTAAAAAAGAAGCGCTTCGAGCCCGCCCATGCCCTGGCGCTTGCCCTGAGGGCGGAGGAGGTAAAGCGGACGGCGTCATATCCGGCAGATTCCGGGGAGATCCGCTCCTGGCTGTCGGGAGAAACGCTTCCGGGAGGAGAGGGCAAGGGCTGGACGCTGGTTCTGGTAGATTCCTTCCCTCTGGGCTGGGGAAAGCTGGCGGGCGGAAGTCTGAAAAACCATTACCCAAAAGGGCTTCGGAAATGAAATAAGGAAACAGAACCTGTAAATTTGTGCAAATATCACACAAAACAGAAAAAGAGACGGGTTTAGATTGACAAAAACGACAAAAGATGGCACAATGAATACAAGGCAGAGCTCAGATCAAATGTTGCGGACTGAACACGGAGGCTGCCGGATTACATACAATTTCGTGGGAGGATTTTCTTATGAATGATTATGAACGGATCCGGGATATTCTGGACAAAAGCAGCTATACAGTAGCGATGTGTGGAACAGATATGATGAAGGAGTCTGGTATGCCCAGTCTTCGCGCTCCGGAGATTGCCTATCAGGTGGAGAAGGAGTTTGGTTATTCGCCGGAGGAGATTTTCTCTTCTGTATTTTACGCGAACCGCCCGGATACCTTTTTCAAATATTACCGGGAATGGATGCTGAAGCCCCATCTGGAGCCCAGTGCAGGCTTTTACGCGCTGGCGGAGCTGGAAAAGCGTGGAAAACTCCAGTGCAGTATTGCGAATAATGTACACAATCTGCCGGGCCGGGCTGGCTGTCAGAAGGTACTGAACCTTCACGGAACCATTTATGACAATGAGTGTTCCAGATGCGGAAGAAAGTATCCCATGGAATATATCCGGGATACCAACCGGGTGCCTCTGTGTGAGGATTGTATGGCAGTGATCCGCCCGAAGGTGCTGCTCTTTGGCGAACAGGTGGATAACCGGATGATGACGGCGGCGGTAGAGGAGATTTCCAAGGCGCAGGTATTACTGCTTCTGGGGACGTCTATCGGCTCCGGTCTTTGCGAGCGGTATGTGAAGTATTTTGAAGGAGAGACTCTGATTATTATCAATGCAGCGGAGCATTTTACCGATGAAAAGGCGGATATTGTGCTGCGGGAGGAAGTAAAAACGGCGCTTCCGAAGATAGTAGGATTATAATAATACGGACAAACGAAGGAAAGGCAGGATGACAGATATTATGAAAGCACTGGAAGAGAAGATATTACAGGAAGGCGTCGTCGTAGACGGAGACATTCTGAAGGTGGACGGCTTTGTAAATCATCAGGTGGACGTGCCTTTAATGGAAGAAATTGGAAAAGATATGGCGGAGCATTTTAAGGAACAGGGAATTACGAAGGTATTTACCATCGAGTCCTCGGGTATCGCGCCGGCCTTATTTACCGCGAAGGAGCTGGGCGTGCCGCTGGTGATTCTGAAGAAGCAGCAGACTGCGGACAGCCTGAAGACCGAGGTGTGGCAGACTGAGGTTGTGTCCTATACGAAGGATACCTCCTATCGGCTGACTTTGGCGAAGAACTATATTTCTGATGAGGATCACGTGCTGATTATCGACGATTTTCTGGCCAATGGCGAGGCAGCCACCGGCGCCATCCGCCTGATCCGCAAGGCCCATGCCACTGTGGCAGGACTTGGCGTACTTATCGAGAAGGCCTTCCAGCCGGGCCACGAAAAGCTGGAGAGCCAGGGCATCCACGTATATGCCCAGGCCAGCATCCAGGCGTTTGAAGACGGAAAAGTGGTATTTTAAATGAGAGAGAAGAACAGAACAGGCGCGGACGCAGCAGTCCGCGCCTTTGAAAAGAGCGATATTTCACAGATTCTGATCACCATCGGCGGTATGCTGATCTACGCCATCGGCATCAACAATTTTATCGTTCCGGCGGGACTTTACAGCGGTGGCGTCATGGGTATCAGCCAGATTCTCCGTACCCTTCTGGTGCAGTACGCGCACCTGAATTTCGGCGGCACGGATATCGCGGGTATCATCAGTTTGATTCTGAATCTGCCGCTGTTTGTGCTGGCCTATATGTCGGTGGGACGTCATTTCTTCTGGAGGACAGTCATTTGCGTGGTGAGCCAGTCCCTGTTCCTGACTCTGATTCCGATTCCGGCCAGCCCCATTGTGGAGGACACGATTACGGCGACGCTGATCGGCGGCATCATCGTGGGGGCCGGTATCGGTATCTCCCTTCAGAGCGGCGGATGCAGCGGAGGAATCGATATCCTCGGCATGTATTTTACGAAGAAATACAATGGATTCAGCGTGGGAAAGCTGAATCTGCTGATTAATCTGGTGATATATGGAAGCTGCGCTTTGCTCTTTGATATCAAGGTCGTGATCTACTGTATCATTTACGCGGCGGTGAATACGCTGATGGTGGACAAGACCCACACCCAGAATATACGGACGGCAGTGATCATCATTACCAAGGAGGATCCGGAGAAACTGAAGCATTATATCATGGACGAGCTGGCCCGGGGCGTCACCCACTGGGACGCGACGGCGGGCTACACGGACGACCGGTCGCATATCCTTTTCACAGTTATGTCCAAGCATGAGCTTTCTATACTGAAGCAGGAAATGAAGTATATCGACCCGAAGGCCTTCATCGTCAGCAAGGATAATGTGGGAATTGACGGAAGATTCGCGAAACATCTGTAAAATATGTGAATTTGGTTCCGGACAGTGAAGTGCTCCAGGGGCTTTTATAAATCCCACACAGTTTTAGAAAATCTGCGTATACTATAAAAACGGAGCGATTCCGGAATCTTTCTATAAGGAAAAAGCCTGTACCCGGATGTTGGGGTGCAGGCTTTTTGCGCGGGTTAATTCATCTTATTGACGAAGGACTCGCAGTCGGTACACTCGACCTTGGTCGGGTTGGCTTCATGGGTGCCCACCTGAATCTTGTTCAGAGTACAGTAATTCTCTGTCTGGGCGTGATGGGTGCAGTTATTGACGGTACATCCGATGGCTTCATTCTTGTTGGTCATCTTAAAAATTCCTCCTTTTCGGTGCGGTGATCCGCGGGTGATTGCGTTACAGAAGTAGTGTGTACCGAATCATCATTTTTATACACAAAAATCTCCTGCCGGAGTTGTGGACCGTCAGGAAATTTCTGTCGCTTTATACTATCGAAGAAGGAGAGTAACAATTGAAAGTGTTCATTGCTACATAGAACTATATGATAAAGGGGGTTACCCATTGTTTTTAGACGGGGCCGGTCGGCACCGAAGCAGCACCGGCAGCCCCATTTTTATGAGTAGCATCTGCATGTTTTTTGCTTTGCTTCATTTGATAATACTATCATACACAAAGGATGTGTCTAAGTTGTGTCCGCACTCTTAACAAATAATTGGGAATTTCTAAAAAATATATAAAATGGAAAAAGGATATGCTATAATGTCGTGAGACATTATAGCTTGCCGAATGGCATCCAAAGCGGAGCGGCATATCCGGAGGATATGCTATACTGAAGTGTAGAAAAGGAAAAGGAGTATCGAAATGTCATTTATCAGCGTATTTGACGTGCTGGGTCCGAATATGATCGGCCCGTCCAGCTCCCACACGGCGGGAGCCGCCAGAATTGCCTATCTGGCCCAGAAAATGATTGCCGGGCCCATTATAAAAGCAGAGTTTATCTTATACGGTTCTTTCGCCCGCACCTACCGTGGCCACGGCACGGACCGGGCGCTGCTGGGCGGCATCATGGGCTTCGATACGGACGACGAGCGGATCCGGGACTCCTTTCAGATAGCAGAGAAGCGGGGTATCGCCTTTTCCTTCACGCCGGACGCGGAGGAGACCGAGGTGCATCCGAACACGGTAGACATCCGGATGGAAAATGAGGCCGGTCAGAAGCTGACTGTGCGGGGCGAATCCCTGGGCGGCGGCAAGGCCCGCATCTGTCGCATCAATCAGGTGGAGGTGGATTTCACCGGTGAGTACAGCGCGGCCATCGTGATTCATCAGGACCGGCCGGGCGTGGTGGCCCATATCACCAGTGTGCTGAGTCGTCACGGCGTCAATATCGCGTTCATGCGCCTGTTCAGGGAGGGCAAGGGCGACATCGCCTACACTATTGTGGAATCAGACGGACGGCTGCCGGAGAACGTGTCGGACGAGCTTCGGGAAAATGGGAACGTGCATGAAGTGATGATTGTGCAGCCCTAGAAGCCGGGGACTTCATCACCGGAGCATGAAACACAGATCCGGAAAAAAGTGGATTGCAATAGAACAGGGAGTTATAAAAATGGATTTTAAGAATGCGAAGGAGCTGCTGGCACTCTGCGTGGAGCAGAACATGCGGATCTCAGATGTCATGCGGCAGCGGGAGATAGAAGAGGGCGAGACCAGCGGGGAGCTCTGCGACGCCCGGATGAAGAAAGCTTATCACATCATGGGAGAATCTGCCCGTGGACCCATACGGAAGCCAGTCAAATCCATGGGTGGTCTGCTGGGCGGTGAGGCAAAGAGGCTTTCGGACTGGCAGCAGGGGAAAGGCCGGGGAAAAAGTCTCTGCGGGCCGGTGTTGGGGCGGGCAGCGACCTACGCCATGGCAGTTCTGGAGACTAATGCCTCCATGGGACTGATTGTGGCGGCCCCCACGGCGGGCTCTTCCGGTATTGTGCCGGGGGTCCTGCTGGCTTTGGAAGAAGAGTTTCATTTTACAGAGGAAGAGATGATACAGGCCCTTTACAACGCGGGAGCCGTGGGATACCTGGCCATGCGGAACGCTACGGTGGCAGGCGCTGTGGGCGGCTGTCAGGCCGAGGTGGGCGTAGCCTCCGCCATGGCGGCCTCAGCCGCTGTGGAGCTGCTTGGCGGATCTCCGAAGGCCTGTCTGGACGCGGCTTCCACGGTTCTTATGAACCTGCTGGGACTGGTCTGTGATCCCGTAGGCGGCCTGGTGGAATACCCCTGCCAGAACCGCAACGCAGCCGGAGCCGCCACAGCCCTGACCGCCGCGGAAATGGCCCTGGCCGGAGTCCCTCAGCTGATTCCGCTGGACGAGATGATCGTGGTGATGTACAACGTGGGCAGACGGCTTCCGGCAGAGCTTCGGGAGACGGCCCTCGGCGGCTGCGCCACTGCGCCGTCGGCCTGCGAGGCCTGCGGAAAGTGCAGTTGAGAAATTTTAATTGCCCCCTTTACAAATATTTCATTTTCGAGTATAATAGCAGTTGCTGACACAGCAGGCTGGAATAGCTCAGTCGGTAGAGCACTTCACTCGTAATGAAGGGGTCGTGAGTTCGAGTCTCATTTCCAGCTTGATACAAAAGAAGCCCTGAGGATAAGCTCCTCAGGGTTTTTTTCATGGAATAGGAAATTCCGATAGAATTCCCTATTCCATAAAAAATATTATCGCACTGCGGCGCAGTGGTAGATGGTTGCCAAGGCAACCGCGCCTCGGCGCGAGAATGTGCCAATGGCACATTCCTTTTTATCCTTACTTCAGATCCAGCTCCACCGGGCAGTGATCCGAACCGAAAATTTCCGTGTGAATGGAGGCGTTTTCCAGTCGATCCTTCAGCCGTTCGGATACGATAAAATAATCAATGCGCCACCCTGCGTTCTTCTCGCGGGCGCGGAAGCGGTAAGACCACCAGGAGTAGACGCCCTCGGCGTCCGGATAGAAGTAGCGGAAGGTGTCCACAAAACCGGAGCTTAAGACGGTGGTCATTTTCGCCCGTTCCTCGTCGGTGAAACCGGCGTTTTTGCGATTGGTCTTCGGGTTTTTCAGATCGATTTCCTGATGGGCCACATTCAGGTCGCCGCAGTAAATGACAGGTTTCTTTTCATCCAGACTCTTGATATAGGCGAGAAAATCATCCTCCCACTGCATTCGGTAGTCCAGGCGCCTAAGGCCGTCCTGGGAGTTGGGCGTATAGACCGTCACCAGATAGTAGTCCTCAAATTCCAGCGTAATCACGCGTCCCTCGTGGTCGTGCTCCTCGATACCGATGCCGTAAGCCACGCTCAGGGGTTCCTCCTTTGTAAAAATGGCGGTTCCGCTATATCCCTTTTTCTCCGCGTAATTCCAGTATTGATGATAGCCGGGCAGATCGAGTTCAATCTGTCCCTCCTGGAGCTTGGTTTCCTGGAGACAGAAAATATCGGCGTCCAGTTTCTTGAAATCTTCCATAAAATTTTTCCCGACACAGGCCCGCAGGCCGTTTACATTCCAGGAAATCAGTTTCATAAGATCCTCCTTACAGAAAAGATTTGATCTTTTCTTGCATTTTACATATAATAGATATTATTATAGTGGTTCTGCGAAAAAAAGTAAAGAATCGCAGCCGAAAGCATTATAAAGAAAAGATTTTTACAAGAGGAGAATACGTGTATGGAGAAGTTACTGGATCGGATTACCGCTGCGGTATCCGAAGCCTTTGTAAACTGCGGCTATGAGGCCGAGTACGGAAAGGTCACCATTTCCAATCGCCCGGACCTGTGCGAGTATCAGTGTAACGGCGCCATGGCAGGCGCGAAAAAATATCACTGCGCGCCCATTCAGATTGCCAATAAGGTGGCGGAGAGCTTAAAGGAGCAGGAGCTGTTTTCCGAGGTCAATGCGGTAAATCCGGGCTTTCTGAACCTGAAGCTGGCGCCAGCCTATGTGCAGGAATACCTGCAGGGCATGGCCGATGACGAGCGTCTGGGCTGTGAGAAGACCGCGAACCCGAAAACCATCGTCATTGATTACGGCGGACCCAACGTGGCGAAGCCGCTGCATGTGGGACATCTCCGTTCTGCCATCATCGGCGAGAGCGTGAAGCGCCTGGGACGTTTCGCAGGGCACAAGGTGATCGGCGACATCCATCTGGGAGACTGGGGACTGCAGATGGGACTGATTATCACAGAGTTGAAGGAACGTAAACCGGATCTGGTGTATTTCGATGAGGACTATACCGGCGAGTATCCGACCGAAGCGCCCTTTACCATTTCCGAGCTGGAGGAGATCTATCCGGCAGCCAGCGCACGTTTCAAGGAGGACGAGGCCTACAAGGAGCAGGCGATGCACGCCACCTATCTGGTGCAGCACGGGCATAGAGGCTATCAGGCCATCCTGCAGCATATTTTAAATGTGTCGGTCACCGATCTGAAGCGCAACTATGCGAATCTGAATGTGGAGTTCGACCTGTGGAAAGGCGAGTCCGACGCCCAGCCCTATATTCCGGATATGGTGGAGAAGCTGAAGAACGAGGGCTTTGCTTATGAGAGCGAGGGCGCGCTGGTAGTTGACGTCAAAGAGGATACGGATACCAAAGAGGTTCCGCCCTGCATGATTCTGAAGTCTGACGGAGCGTCCCTGTATACCACCACCGACCTGGCGACTCTGGTGGAGCGCCGAAAGCTCTTTGATCCGGACGAGGTCATCTACGTAGTAGATAAGCGTCAGGAGATGCATTTTATCCAGGTATTCCGCTGTGCCAAGAAGACCGGTCTGGTAAAGCCGGAGACGGATTTGGAATTCTTAGGATTTGGTACCATGAACGGCAAGGACGGTAAGCCCTTCAAGACCCGCGAGGGCGGCGTTATGCGTCTGGAGTACCTGATTGCCGATATCAACGAAAAGATGTATCAAAAGATCGCGGAGAATTCTGAGATTTCCGAGGAAGAGGCGCGGGATACGGCGAAGAAGATTGGTCTGTCCGCCATCAAGTATGGCGACCTGTCTAACCAGGCCTCCAAGGATTACGTGTTCGATATCGACCGCTTTACCTCCTTTGAGGGCAATACCGGACCCTATATCCTGTACACCATTGTGCGGATTAAGTCCATTCTGAACAAGTATCAGGCCCAGGGCGGCGATCTGACAAAGGGACGGATTCCGGCAGCGGAAAATGACAGCCAGAAGGCGCTGGAGCTGGTACTGGCCCGCTTCAACGGCGTGCTGGAGAATGCCTTTGACGAGCTGGCGCCCCATAAGGTCTGCGCTTATATCTATGAGCTGGCGAACGCCTTCAACAAGTTCTATCATGAGACAAAGATTCTTGGCGAAGAGGACGAAGAGAAGCGTGCAGGGCTGGTGGCTGTACTGCAGTTGACCAAGCGGGTGCTGGAGACCTGCATCGATGTGCTGGGCTTCGAAGCACCGGAGAGAATGTAAGATAAATAGGTAATGTGAGAGATCCGGGATTGAAACATGTGAACAGGTTCACAATTTCAATTCCGGATTTTTAATACATGGAGCTGTAAAAATATTCCAAATACGATACAAAAATTCGTGCGTTGCACAAGCGTGTTATCATGAAAAGTGTGAAGAGCAATATTTTACTAATTTTCAGGGGACTCTCATTCTATGTCATGTCCCTATGCACACGTTTATGCTAAGATAAAATCAGAAAACACAGCAGGAGGACTTCACCATGGAGCAGATAAAAACCGGAAAATTCATCGCGGAACTGAGAAAGGAAAAGGGCATGACCCAGGAGCAGCTTGGCGACAGATTGGGTGTCAATTCCCGCAGTGTCTCCCGCTGGGAAAATGGTCACGGAATGCCGGATATCTCATTGCTGCTTACTCTGGCAGATGTGCTGGGTGTGACAGTGCAGGAACTGCTGGAGGGAAGCAGGCGGGAAATAGAAAGTGGAAATGCCGGAGTCGTCACCTATGAGGGATTGCATACCGTAGTGCAGTATCTGAATCAGGAGCGGGCAGCCTGGAAGAAACAGATCGATTCCAGCCTGAAATTCAGTCTGTTTTGCGTAGGTGTGGCCACTGTCGGATATGTGGTTATGGAGCTGCTCCGGGCATACAGAGGAATAGATGGCGGCATCATCGATGGAGTTCTGTTTCTGATGCTGTGCGGTTTTATCCGCATCCTCCAGTGCCAGCGCATGAATAAAGATGAGTACAAGTTCACTACGGAGCAGCTGGAAAGCCTGATGGAAAATCAGTGCCCGAAAATGCACACGGCTCAAGAGATGCTGTACTTTCTGAAAAGCCGCCAGCAGCCGGAGCCGGACGAGAGTAAGTGCGAGAAGATTCTGAAAGCTATTGAAACGGAATTGAAGCCTGGCGAAGCCGTCGAACTGGTCACCCAGTATGGCGAATACACCCGAAACGCTCTCCCCATGATGTGGCACCCTGTCATCGCCTTCACCGATCACCGCATGATCATCGGAGGTGAGCGTCAGAAGGGCATGCTTATGGTAGAGTATGACACCGAAAGCTACGAAAAAGACGACATCCTTTCCAACCGTACCGAATGCGACGGCATCCAGTGGGAAATGATCATCGGCACAAAGCAGGCGGAGCTTCGGTTTACCATCAAAAAGAAACGGCAGTCACAGAAAGATAGAGAGAAAACGTCGGAAAAATAGAAGGAAACAGGGTTGTAAAAAGTTTTCGAAAAGGGAAAAATGCCGCAGGTTCCGCAAAAGAACCCGCGGTATTTTTTATTGGTGTAAAAGAATGATTGTTTAATCTGCCACCGCCATCTGCTTCACCCGCACAAACGCCTTATTCACCGCCGGAATCGCCAGTACAATCAGTGTAATGGCCGCCTCGCAGCCCAGATAAGAGCCGTTGTAGGCCAGGGAATAAACCGGGGCGCTCATACCGGATCCTTCCGCGTACATGCCGAAGAAAATCAGGCCGGACAGGAATGCGAAGAGGTAGCGGCCCAGGACGCCTACAATGTAGCCTTTCACAAGGCCATTTTTCTTGTTACAGAAGATACCGGACAGACCCAGTGCGCCGAAGGCCAGGATATAGTCCGTAATCATCTGGGGCAGGCTGATGATATAAGGATCGGAGATGAGCTGCAGCAGGCCGTAGGCCACGCCGGTCATAATACCGGCCCGCAGGCCGTACCAGTAACCGATACAGCAGATGAACAGCATGGAAAACAGAGTAACGGATCCGCCCATGGGAGCCTCAAAAAGCTTCAGGAAGGACGTGATCATGGCCAGGGCCATGGCAACGGCAGAAAAAACCAGGTGCTTCGTTTTCAATTTTGCCTTGTCTCCGGTGAGATAGCAGGCCAGGATCAGAAGAACCAGCATCAGGGCGACCAGGGCACCGTAACCCAGGCCCGTCAGGTTGTAGGTGGCGTTACCGTATTCGTCCACCAGTTTGGTAGCAAAAAGTGACATAAAAAAACCTCCTTAGGAATGAAAAAATTTCACAGGAGGGGATACAAAAGATGCTTCCTTACGCCGGTATTAACCGGTTCAAGTAATGAGGGTCAACACAGATGTGTATTCTCAGCCTTTGGCTCCCCTAGCTTTCGCTATGTGATTGATTTAAATATAGGGCAGACAGGGAAGAAAGTCAAGAGAAAACATTTTGCATTTTCGTGAAAAAGTACAGAAAAACATTTTGTATTTTCGTGAATAGCAGGAAGATTTGACAGGGACAAAGAAGGGGCTTATACTTGTAGAATATGAATCCATATGGAAGAGAACCCTGGTAGCCAAAGGTGAAACAGGGTCAAAGTATAAGAAACGGAGAATTCTATGAACCGAATACCAAACAATAAAAAAATCATTTTCATCCTGAGCGCCCTGTGCTGTCTGCTCATGGTGGCGGTCAACATCTATCAGCAGAAAACCTGGCGGGGCATGGACGTGATTCTGTTTATGGGGCAGAGCAATGTGAGCGGAGCGGGCGGCGACGCCTCGCAGGCACCGGAGCTGACAGAGGGAGCCGGGTATGAGTACCGGGCCGTGACCGATCCGGACAACCTGCATGTGCTGACGGAGCCCTTCGGCCAGAATGAGAATCGGGGAGCTCTGGATGATACGGATATCCTGGAGCGGAACGGCAGCATGGTGACGGCCTTTGTAAACGCCTATTATGAGAAAACTGGCGTTCCGGTGGTGGCCATTTCCGCGTCCCGGGGCAGCTCTTCCCTGAACGGATGGCTGAACAGCGGGCGGAAGGAAGAGGCGGCGGATCGCCTGAATGCGGCGAAGGAGTGCCTGAAAAAAGAAAAAATCCGGGCGCGTCACATTTACATGGTCTGGTTCCAGGGAGAGGCGGACGCGAATCTGGAGACGCCCGGGGATGAGTATCAGACCATGCTGCGGCAGCTGGTGGATGATATGGAGGAGCAGGGTGTGGAGGATTGCTTCCTGATTCAGCTGGGCCCGGATCTGACGGATCTGACCAGACACCAGGAGATTATGGACGCGCAGCTGCAGATTTGCGAGGAAAATGAGGATATCGTGCTGGTGTCCACCCTCCCGGCCGAGCTGACCGGGGCGGATATGAAGGACGAGGGGGGAATCCATTTTACACAGAAGGCTCTGAACCTTATCGGAGAGGACGCCGGAAAAAATGCGGGAGAGTATGTGAAAGAGCATGGAGCAGAGAAAGAATCTCAGTAAAAGCCTGTGGGAGCTGGCTATGCCGTTCCTGCTGTACGTGAGTTTGAATATGGCAATCCAGGCGGCCCTGGAGCTTTGTTTTTTCGAATTCTTCACAGCACCGGAGCATGCAGTCTGGGAGCTGGCTGTGGTCAATGGGATTGAAATACCAATTTTTTATAGAATGTATCGGGAAAGCTGTATCCGGGAGCAGTTGGAGGAGCCGGAACCGAAACGCGGCGGAAAAAACGCAGTCTGGAAAAGAAAGTCCCGGACAGGCCGCCTGCTTCTGGCGATTTTGGGCGGCCTCTTCCTGGGCCGGGGCATCAACCTGCTGATCGGCCTGACGCCGCTGCCGACCCTGTTTCCGGGCTATGAGACAGCCGCGGACAGCATGTATACAAGCAGCCTCCTGTCGCTTGTGGCAGCCAGCATGGTGACGGCGCCGATCCTGGAGGAGCTGCTGGTACGGGGCGTTCTGTACCGGAATCTAAAAGGGGTGCTTCAGAACCGCTATGCCGGCATGGCTTGCGCGTCCCTGCTTTTTGGCATTCTTCATGGGAATCTGGTGCAGGGGCTCTTCGCCTTTCTGATCGGCCTCTATCTGAACTGGATCTACGAGTCCGAAGGCTCCCTGCTACCGGCAATTCTGGCTCATGCGGCGGTGAACGCCTCTACCATTTTTCTGGAGAGGATGCCGGAGTGGCAGAATGTGCTTTATGGAAGTTTGCCGTTGTATCTGGCGGTGACAGCGGTGTGTCTGCTGGCTGGATTTGAAATATGGAAAAAATTTCCACTTTCAAAAGAAAAGTAAGGATGTAAGGAACGAAAAGCAGAGAATATCATAAAAATAGCGTAGAAATTATTGAGAAAAATGATATTTGAATTGTTCCTATAGTCCTCATTTCCAAAGAAAAAAGAGAAAACAAAGATGCAATTCAACGAAAAAGACGAAATTCACAAATAATCTGACAATAATACAAAAATTCACTCTTTACATCTGAAAAAAATCGTTGTATAGTACCAATAAAGTCAGAGCAGGACGCTGCACTGAAGAATAATAGTAATTGAAAATTCCAAACAAGCGAGTTCAAGGATCTGGAGGGATAGGTATGAGCCAACAGAGCAAGGGATTGTATGACCCGCGATTTGAGCACGATAACTGCGGTATCGGTGCAGTGGTCAACATCAAAGGATTGAAAAGTCACGAGACCGTGGCGAACGCATTGAAAATTGTAGAGAACCTGGAACACAGGGCCGGCAAAGACGCCGAAGGTAAGACTGGAGACGGAGTAGGAATCTTATTACAGATATCACATAAGTTCTTCTCCCAGGCAGTCAAACCTCTCGGCGTCTTTTTAGGTGAAGAAAGAGATTACGGTATCGGCATGTTCTTCTTCCCCCAGGATGAACTGAAGCGCAACCAGGCCCGGAAGATGTTCGAAATCATCGTAGAAAAAGAAGGGATGGAGTTCTTAGGATGGAGAGAAGTTCCCACCGTGCCGTCTGTCCTTGGCACCAAGGCGCTGGAGAAGATGCCGTGCATCATGCAGGGCTTCGTCAAACGTCCGGCAAACGTGGAAAAGGGACTGGACTTCGACCGGAAGCTTTATGTGGCCCGTCGGACCTTCGAGCAGTCCAACGACGACACCTACGTGGTATCCCTTTCCAGCAGAACTATCGTATACAAAGGCATGTTCCTGGTACATCAGCTGCGCTCTTTCTTCCAGGATCTGCAGGATGAAAATTACGAATCGGCCATCGCCATCGTACATTCCCGATTCAGTACCAACACGAATCCAAGCTGGGAGCGGGCGCATCCCAACCGTTTCATCGTACACAACGGCGAGATCAACACCATCCAGGGCAATGCAGACAAGATGCTGGCCCGGGAAGAGACTATGGAGTCCAGCCACCTGAAAAAAGACCTGAACAAGGTTCTTCCGGTGGTCAATGCCTCCGGTTCCGATTCCGCCATGCTGGATAACACCCTGGAGTTCCTGGTTATGAGCGGCATGGATCTTCCGCTGGCCGTCATGATTACCATTCCGGAGCCCTGGGATAACAATAAGGCCATGTCCCAGAAGAAGCGTGATTTCTATCAGTATTACGCTACCATGATGGAGCCCTGGGACGGCCCGGCCTCCATTCTGTTCAGCGATGGCGATGTGATGGGAGCGGTTCTGGACCGCAACGGCCTCCGTCCTTCCCGTTACTATATCACCACTGATGACGATCTGATTCTTTCCTCCGAGGTGGGAGTCCTGGACATCGACCCGACCAAGATCGTAGTCAAGGAGAGACTGCATCCGGGCAAAATGCTTCTGGTGGATACAGTCAAAGGCGAGGTGATCGACGACGAGCATCTGAAAGAGAAATACGCTTCCGCACAGCCCTACGGCGAGTGGCTGGACAGCAATCTGGTACAGTTAAAGGATCTGAAGATTCCCAATGAAAGAGTACCGGAGTTTTCCGCAGATGAACGCAGAAAACTGCAGAAGTCTTTTGGATACAACTACGAGGAATACCGTACCTCCATCCTGCAGATGGCCCAGAACGGAGCCGAGGGCATCGGAGCTATGGGTATTGACACCCCGCTGGCGGCATTGTCCGAGGAGCATCCGCCGCTTTTCAACTATTTCAAGCAGCGGTTCGCCCAGGTAACGAATCCGCCCATCGACGCCATCCGTGAGGAAATCGTCACTTCTACCACCGTGTATGTGGGCAAGGAAGGAAATGTGCTGGAGGAGACCCCGGAAAACTGCAGACTGCTTCGCATCAATCATCCGATTCTGACGAACACAGATATCCTGAAGATTAAGAGCATGAAGGTTCCGGGCTTCAAGGTGGAAGTGATTCCGATTACCTATTATAAAAATACCAGCCTGAAGAAGGCCATGGATCGTCTGTATGTGGAGGCGGACCGTGCTTACCGGGACGGCGCGAATATCCTGATTATCTCCGACCGGGGCGTGGATGAGAACCATGTGGCGATTCCGTCCTTGCTTGCGGTATCCGGACTGAACCAGCATCTGGTTACCACCAAGAAGCGTACTGGCGTGGCGTTAATTCTGGAGAGCGGCGAGCCTAGAGAGGTACATCATTTCGCAGCGCTTTTAGGCTACGGCGCCTGTGCTATCAACCCCTATCTGGCACAGGAGACCATCCGGGAACTGGTATCATGCAGGCTGCTGAATAAAGATTATTACGCAGCCGTAGACGATTATAACAGCGCGGTACTTCATGGCATTGTAAAAATCGCTTCCAAGATGGGTATTTCCACCATCCAGTCCTATCAGGGCTCCAAGATCTTCGAGGCCATCGGTATCGACAAGAATGTGGTGGACGAGTACTTCACCAATACCGTCAGCCGTGTGGGCGGCATCACTCTGGCAGACATCGAGAAACAGGCGGACGAGCTTCATTCCGCAGCCTTTGATCCCCTGGGACTGAACGTAGACCTGACTCTGGAGAGCGTGGGACGCCATAAGAGCAGAAGCGGCGGCGAGAAGCATCTGTACAACCCCCAGACCATCCATCTGCTGCAGGAGTCCACAAAGCGGGGCGACTACAAGATGTTTAAGGAATACACAGAGCTCATCAACGGGGAAAATAACCGCGGTTATCTCCGCAGATTGATGGACTTCAACTATCCGAAGAAGGGCGTGCCCATTGAGGAAGTAGAGAGCGTGGATTCCATCGTGACCCGGTTTAAGACCGGAGCCATGTCCTACGGATCTATTTCCCAGGAGGCCCATGAATGTCTGGCCATCGCCATGAATACTTTGCATGGCAAGTCCAACTCCGGTGAGGGCGGTGAAAGCCTGGAGCGTCTGGAAATCGGGCCGGACGGCCTGAACCGCTGTTCCGCCATCAAGCAGGTGGCTTCGGGACGTTTCGGCGTAACCTCCCGGTATCTGGTCAGCGCCAAAGAGCTGCAGATCAAGATGGCCCAGGGCGCGAAGCCCGGTGAGGGCGGCCATCTGCCGGGCGGAAAGGTGTACCCGTGGATCGCGAAGACCCGTCACTCCACGCCGGGCGTGAGCCTGATTTCCCCGCCGCCTCATCACGATATCTATTCCATCGAGGATTTGGCGCAGCTGATTTATGATTTGAAGAATTCCAACCGGGACGCGCGGATTTCCGTGAAGCTGGTTTCCGAAGCCGGCGTGGGAACGGTCGCAGCCGGTGTAGCCAAGGCCGGAGCCCAGGTTATCCTGATTTCCGGATACGACGGAGGTACCGGAGCGGCGCCCAGAAGCTCTATCCACAACGCGGGACTTCCCTGGGAGCTGGGACTGGCGGAGACACACCAGACCCTGATCATGAATGGCCTCCGGGGCCGTGTCCGCATTGAGACCGACGGCAAGCTGATGACCGGCGAGGACGTGGCCATTGCGGCTATGCTGGGAGCCGAGGAGTTCGGCTTCGCGACGGCTCCGCTGGTAACCATGGGCTGCGTCATGATGCGTGTCTGCAATCTGGATACCTGCCCGGTGGGCGTGGCTACCCAGAACCCGGAGCTGAGAAAACGGTTCCGCGGCAAGCCCGAATACGTCATCAACTTCATGCGCTTTATCGCGCAGGATCTCCGCGAATACATGGCGCGCCTGGGCGTGCGTACCGTGGATGAGCTGGTGGGCCGCTCCGACCTTCTGAAGGTACGCGAGGGACTGACTGGCCGTCAGGCGGAGATTGACTTAAGCAACATCCTGAATAACCCGTTCGCGGGCAAGGGCCAGAAGGTCATCTTTGACCCGAAGCTGGTCTACAACTTCGAGCTGGAGAAGACTCTGGATCAGAAGGTGCTGTTCAAGCAGCTTCTTCCCGCCCTGGAAAATGGTTCCAAACGCAGCATTGAGGTGGATGTAAAAAATACGGACCGTGCTTTCGGCACCATGTTCGGTTCCGAGATCACCAAGCGGTATCCGGAAGGCCTGGAAGAGGATGCCTTTACCGTGAAATGTAAGGGCGCGGGCGGACAGAGCTTCGGTGCCTTTATCCCCAGGGGTCTGACCCTGGAGCTGGAGGGCGACAGCAATGACTACTTCGGCAAGGGCCTGTCCGGCGGCAAGCTGGTAGTTTATCCGCCCAGAGGCGTGCATTACAGGCAGGATGAAAATATCATCATTGGAAATGTGGCCCTCTACGGCGCCACCAGCGGTAAGGCTTACATCAACGGCGTGGCCGGCGAGCGTTTCTGCGTCCGTAATTCCGGCGCGGTAGCAGTCGTCGAGGGCGTGGGCGACCACGGCTGCGAGTACATGACCGGAGGCCGGGTGGCTGTCATTGGCAAGACCGGCAAGAACTTCGCCGCAGGTATGAGCGGCGGCGTGGCCTATGTGCTGGATGAGGACAGAGACCTGTACACAAAGCTGAATAAGGACATGGTTCTGATTCAGGAAGTGACTGATAAATACGATGTGCTGGAGCTGAAGGGCATGATCGAGGATCATGTGGCTTACACCAATTCTGAGAAGGGCAAGGAAATCCTGAATAACTTTGGAGCTTATCTTCCGAAGTTTAAGAAGATTATTCCGCGGGATTACCAGAGAATGCTTATGACCATCGTTCAGATGGAGGAGAAGGGCTTAAGCAGCGAGCAGGCACAGATTGAAGCATTTTACGCAAACCAGCAGAAATAAGGAGGGGAGCATCATGGGAAAACCGACAGGATTTATGGAGTATGACCGGGTAAATCCAAAAGCCCAGTCTCCGAAGGAACGTATCAAGCATTTTAATGAATTCCATACCCCTCTTTCCAAAGAGGAGCAGGAAAAACAGGGAGCGCGCTGCATGGCATGCGGCGTCCCCTTCTGCCAGGCAGGCATGATGATCGGCGGCATGGCCTCCGGATGTCCGCTGCACAACCTGATTCCCGAGTGGAACGATTTGCTTTACATGGGCAACTGGGAGCAGGCCTACAAGCGCCTGAAGCGCACCAGCAGCTTTCCGGAGTTCACGGGCCGCGTGTGCCCGGCCCTCTGCGAGAAGGCCTGTACCTGCAACCTGAATGGCGATCCGGTGTCAACGAAGAGCAACGAGTTGGCCATCATCGAAAATGCCTACAAGGAGGGCTACGCCGTGCCGACGCCGCCCAAGAACCGTACCGGCAAGAAGATTGCGATTATCGGAAGCGGCCCCTCGGGACTGGCGGCAGCCGATCAACTGAACCACAGAGGACATTCTGTGACGGTCTTTGAGCGCTTCGACCGGGTAGGCGGACTTCTGCGCTATGGTATTCCGAACATGAAGCTGGAGAAGCACATCATCGACCGGAAGATCGATATGATGAAAGCCGAGGGCGTGGAGTTTGTAGTGAATACAGATGTGGGCAAGGACAAGAAGGCGGCGGAGATCCTGAAGGATTACGATCGCGTCATCCTGGCCTGCGGAGCCTCCAATCCCCGGGACATCAAGGTGCCGGGCAGAGAGCTGAACGGTATCTACTTCGCGGTAGATTTTCTGCGGGCTACCACCAAGAGCCTTCTGGATTCCAATTTCGCTGATAAGAAATTTATTTCCACCAAGGGAAAGAACGTCATGGTCATCGGCGGAGGCGACACCGGAAACGATTGCGTGGGAACATCCATCCGACTGGGCGCAAAATCCGTGATTCAGCTGGAGATGATGCCGAAGGCGCCGGACACCCGGACTCCGAACAACCCCTGGCCCGAATGGCCGAAGATCTGCAAGACCGATTACGGCCAGGAAGAAGCCATCGCCATGTTCGGTTCCGACCCGCGTATCTATACCACCACAGTCAAGGAGTTCGTCGGAGACAAGGCAGGCAATCTGAAGAAGGCGGTCTGCTGTAAGCTGGAAAGCAGAAAGGACGAGAAGACCGGCCGTATGATGATGGTGCCCATAGAGGGCAGCGAGTTCACCCTGGATGTGGACGTGGTACTGATCGCCGCAGGCTTCCTGGGCAGCCAGGACTACGTGACCAAGGCCTTTGGCGTGGAGGTCAATGCCAGAACCAACGTCAACACCGCTCCGGGCCAGTATAAGACCAACGTGGATCGTGTCTTCACCGCCGGAGATATGCACCGGGGCCAGTCTCTGGTTGTATGGGCCATCCGCGAGGGCCGGGAGGCCGCCTGCGCGGTGGATCTGGATCTGATGGGGTATACGAGCCTGCAGGTGCAGTAAATAAACATTGGGAGAAAGAGAAGCGTCAAAAACTTCTCTTTCTTTTTACGTTCTGATTTTAAATGAGAAAAATCTGCGGATTGGAAATTATGAGAAATGGATAATCAGAATCCTGAATTGACAAGGAAAATTTAACGCTATATAGTAAAGAATGGAATAAATTTTATTCCAAAGAATCAATGGAGGTAAAACAATGAAAAAAGTGATCGCTACAACCAATGCACCCGCAGCCATCGGCCCTTATTCCCAGGCCATCGAGTATAATGGTATGGTATACGCATCCGGCCAGATTCCGGTAAACCCGGCTACCGGCGAGGTAGAGTCTGACAACATCGAGGGTCAGGCAGAACAGTCCCTGAAGAATGTGGGAGCTATCTTAAAAGAGGCAGGTCTCGACTACAGCAACGTGATCAAGACCACCTGTTTCCTGGCAGACATCGCGGATTTTGCCAAGTTCAACGAGGTATACAGCCGCTATTTTAAGGAAGAGGCTCCGGCCAGATCCTGCGTGGCAGTGAAGGACCTGCCCAAGGGAGTTCTGTGCGAGGTCGAGGTTATCGCGGGAAGATAAAAATGAGATGAAAAAGGGAGCGCTGGGAGGCGCTTCCTTTTTTAAACAAAGCAGATGCAGAAAAGACAAAGTCAGACTCCGGGAATGAATTACTGTAGATTCATTCCCGGTTTTCGTTACGCCCCGCACAGCTCGCTGAGCGGATGAAAGGTATACCCCATCTCCTCCCACTTCGTCAATAGCTCGTCGAGAATCTCCCCATTGGTTTTCGAGGTATTGTGGAGCAGCACCACAGCGCCCGGGTGGACACGGGTCAGGAGCTTGTCGAAGGCCTGTTCGTGGGTGGGCTGGTCATCCTGCTTCCAGTCCACGTAGGCCAGGCTCCAGAAGAAGGTGTGGTAACCCAGTTCCTTCGCCATCTGCAGGTTCTTTTCGCTGTAAATGCCCTGGGGTGGCCGATAGTATTTCGAGATGGGCTCGCCGGTCACTTCCTGGTAAAGGGTTTCCAGGGATTCCAGCTCCTTCGAGAAGTCCGCTTCGGTACTGATTTTGGACATATCCGGATGATGGTAAGTGTGATTGCCCACCGTGTGTCCCTCGGCCAGCATCCGCTTCACCAGATCCGGGCTGGTCTCCAGGTAATGGCCCACCACGAAGAAGGTGGCGGGCGCGTCATGCTTCTTCAGGGCGTCCAGAATCGCAGGCGTATTGCCATTTTCAAAGCCGCAGTCGAAGGTCAGATAGAGCTTCTTTTCCGCCGTTTCTTCTATGTAATAAGCGTCATATTTTTTTAGCGTATTGGCAGAAACTGTACCGGTGGGCGGAGTGCCGGGTTCACCAAAGCCCAGTCCCCAGCTGGTGGAAGCTGCTCCGGATACAGGGAGTAGTGCAGCACTTCCGTCCGAAATGCGCGCGACGCCCTGACCGCCGAAATAGGCCAGGGTCAGAAGCAGGGCAATCCCGCACAGGCGCAGGAACAGGTGAGCAGACATGGAAGCGACAGGTTTCATAGGCGGACTCCTTCGACTTGTAGTTTTACAGTATATGTGAAAATCAGAAGGTATATGAACGCAGGATTGCGTTCACAGGAAACAGCATTTCACAGTTTTCCCATAATTTTCCCATAATCTGAACACAAAGTTCCGGTATGATAACAGCATCAACAGAAAAATAAAAGCATTGACGCCGGATGCGGAAGGCTTTCGGGGCGTAAATGGAGGTATAAGATTATGAAGTATGCGAAATTGTTGGCGATGGGTTGTGCTGTGGCATTGGCGACAGTGGGAATGACCGGTTGTACAAAGACAACGGCAGATAGCACACAGACGTCTGAGGCAGAAGAGAGCGAGAGCGTAACTGCGCAGGTGACAGCGGTAGACGGCAATACGGTGACGGCGGACCTGGGCGCGATGGCTGAAATGCAGGCGCCGGGCGATGGTCAGGCTCCGGGCGAGGCACCGGAAAAACCAGACGGCGAGGCTCCCAGTGGAGAAGCGCCGGAGAAGCCGGACGGAGAGAGTACAGACGGGGAAGCTCCGGAGAAACCGGATGGAGAGGCACCGAGCGGTGAGACTCCCGCAAAGCCGGATGGAGACAGCTCAGACAGCCAGGCGCCTTCGGATAATGGCAATGGAAACGGTGGCGTGCCAAACGGAGCCCCAGACGGCCAGGGTCAGGCACCGTCCATGTTCACCGCCTCCGGTGAAGCCATCACGTTTACCCTGACGGATGATACACAGATCACCGTAGAGCAGGGCAGTGAGACTACCGATGGAACTGTCGACGATATCAAGGAAGGCAGCATCCTGGAGCTGACCCTGGACGCGGATAACAATGCGCTGACTGTGATAGTGAAGAACGCGGGCGGCCCGGGTGCGGGAGGTAACGACGGCCCCGGCCAGGGCAGCGACGCTTCCAACGGAACGGCGGCCACGACGATAGATGCGGATACTACCGCAGATGGCGAGACCTACAGCTCCACCGGCGACGACGAGAACGCCCTCCGGGTGGACGGAGTCACCGCGACGTTAAGTAATATCACTGTTAATAAGACTGCCGGTTCCTCATCAAGCGCCGACAACGGCGATTTCTACGGCATGAACGCAGGACTGCTGGCCCAGAATGGAGCCACCGTTACCATAAAAAATGCCACGGTGAATACCGGTGTGAAGAACGGCAACGGCATATTTAGCTACGGAACCGGAACCACGGTCAATATTTCTGATTCCACCATCCGTACTACCGGCGACTGCTCCGGCGGCATTCAGACCACCGGCGGCGGAACCACCAACGCAGCCAATCTGGATGTGGAAACCCAGGGAAACTCTTCCGCAGCCATTCGTAGTGACCGGGGCGGCGGGACTGTGAATGTAAATGGCGGCAGCTATGTGACCAACGGCACCGGAAGTCCGGCAGTCTACAGTACTGCGGACGTCAGCGTATCCGACGCAACACTGATTGCCAACAACAGCGAAGCCGTGGTCGTAGAGGGCAAGAATTCCGTCTCCCTGACAGACTGCAACGTGACCGGTAACATGACCGGTACCTATCAGGACGACAGCGAAAATATTCACAATATCATGATTTATCAGAGTATGTCGGGAGACGCGGAGGTAGGAAAGGCTAACTTTACCGCAGAGGGCGGCAGCATCACAGCGAAGAGCGGCGATATGTTCTATGTGACCAACACGGACTGTACCATTTCCCTGAAGGATGTGGCCTTCAAGCTGGCCAATGAGGTATTCTTAAGAGTCGAGGGAAATTCCTCCGGCAGAGGCTGGGGACAGGAAGGCTCCAATGGTGGAGACGTGGTTTTGAACGCGGAGAAGCAGAGGATCGAGGGCCAGATTCTGGTGGATGAAATCTCCAGTCTGAAGCTGAACCTGACAGATGGCAGCGGCTTTACCGGCTGTATCAATCCGGACGGCGCAGAGGGCACCGTAGACGTGACCTTAAGTAAGGACTCCACCTGGACGCTGACCGGCGACAGCTACGTGAGCAGCTTCACCGGCAGCACGGATAACATTACTGCAAACAGTTACCATCTCTACGTGGATGGCGAGCAGGTGCTGTAAACCCGCTCGATGTGCATGGCCAGATAGCCGATCTCCATCTCGTCGAAGGTAAGACCGGTGGAAGCGGCCAGGCGATCGCAGACAGAGGTGGCCAGGGCGTAGGATTTGGGAAATTTAATAGACATATAGTCGTTCATATTCACCTTCAGATCTTCGCCGGTGACACCCCGGGCGACCATGTATTTGATATGATTCATGAGACGATTGTAGGCAAGGGAGAGTACGTCGATGTGCTCTCCTGTTTCCTGCTCCAGCATGTCAACGCACTCCCGGACGGCCTGTGCGGTCTGCATGGCCATGGAAATTTTTTCATCCTCGATGGCGGAGTGGATGTGGAGAGCCACGTAGCCCACCTCGTGGTCGTCGAGGGAGAGACCCAGACGATCGCGGAACAGATCCTTGATAAGGAGAGCCGTTTTAAATTCACTGTGGAACAGGGTGCGGATGTCGTCGGTCAGAGGATTGCTGATCTGTTCGCCGTTCCGGACCCGGGAGGCTGCGAAGGACAGATGATCGGCCAGGGGCAGCATGACCCGGCGATCCACGGTGCCGAAGCGGCTTTCGGCTTCCCGCATAACCGCGTCGGCCATCTCGATAAATTCCGGAGCCACATTCTGGGCCAGAGATTTCGCGGAACCCCGTTCCGTATCATCTGCCAGCCGGTACATGGATATCCCATCCGGCTTCTCAAACCGCTCCGAGACCTTCTTCCCGAAGCCAAGCCCCTTTCCCAGCAATACATATTCCTGATTATCTTCCATATCAATGGCGATGACACCGTTATTATTCAAAACTCTGCTCACCCGATACATAATTGAATCTCCCCCATAAGTGATATTAAAATTATGGTATCAAATAGGGAGAAAAAAGTAAAGAGAAGATAAAAAATACTTGACTTTCCCATAAATCATGTTGTATACTCATTTTGCATTAAGTGTGTAACTGTTCGGCAGGCATTAACTTGGCATAGATATCACAAATATTTTTGTATGTTTATGGAGGGTTATTGTCTTTTTTTTGTGCCCAAAATCCGGTTATCCGGAGAATCGGGATTTTGCCGCACAGAGGAATAAGCTCTTGCATAAACGTCAAAAATAAGATTGCATTTCAAGGAGAGAGAAAACAATGAAAGACAAGATTTTTGGCGTATTGCAGCGGGTGGGACGCTCCTTCATGCTTCCCATCGCCATTCTTCCAGTAGCGGGTCTGCTGCTGGGTATCGGTAGTTCTTTTACCAATGAGACCACCATTGCCACCTATGGTTTGACCGCCATCCTGGGCAAAGGTACCATATTAAATTCCCTGTTAATTATCATGAATCAGGTGGGCAGCGCCGTGTTCAATAACCTGCCGCTGATCTTCGCCGTGGGCGTAGCTATCGGTATGGCCCACAAGGAGAAAGAAGTATCCGCCCTTTCCGCGCTGATTGCCTTCTTCGTTATGAATACTGCCATCAACGCCATGCTGCAGGTCAACGGTAAGATCCTGGCCGACGGCACCATTTCCGCGGACGTGCTGGAAGGAACCATCACTTCTGTGTGCGGCATCCAGTCTCTGCAGATGGGCGTCTTCGGCGGTATCATCGTAGGCCTTGGCGTAGCGGCTCTGCACAACCGCTTCCATATGATTGAGCTGCCGAACGCTTTATCCTTCTTTGGCGGCTCTCGTTTCGTTCCGATTATCTCTACGGTAGTATACATGTTCGTCGGCATCCTGATGTACTTCGCATGGCCGGTGGTACAGAACGGCATCTATGCTCTGGGCGGTCTGGTAACCGGCAGCGGCTACATCGGAACCCTGATCTTCGGTATCATCAAGCGTGCGCTGATTCCCTTCGGCCTGCATCACGTATTCTACATGCCCTTCTGGCAGACTGCAGTGGGAGGCACCATGGAAGTGGCAGGACAGATGGTACAGGGCGGCCAGAATATCTTTTTCGCACAGCTTGCTGATTCCGCTCATGTGGCACACTTCAGTGCAGATGCAACCCGTTACTTCTCCGGAGAGTTCATTTTTATGATCTTTGGTCTGCCGGGCGCGGCTTTGGCCATGTACCGCTGTGCAAAGCCGGAAAAGAAGAAGCAGGCAGGCGGTCTTCTGCTGTCCGCAGCACTGGCATGTATGTTCACCGGAATCACAGAGCCCCTGGAGTTCTCCTTCCTGTTCGTAGCGCCGGCCCTGTTCGTGGTACAGGTCATTCTGGCTGGTTCCGCCTATATGATCGCGCATATGCTGAACGTGGCCGTAGGCCTGACCTTCTCCGGCGGCTTCCTGGATCTGTTCCTGTTCGGAATCCTGCAGGGAAATGAGAAGACCAGCTGGCTTCGCATCATCCCGGTGGGCATCATTTATTTCATTTTGTATTACGCCATTTTCACCTTCCTGATCAAGAAGTTTGACTTCAAGACCCCGGGACGTGAAGACGACGATGAGGAGACCAAGCTGTACACAAAAGCAGATGTAAACGCGAAAAACGCAGCAAATACAACAACTTCCACATCCACCGACCCGGTCAGCGAGACCATTACCAGAGGTCTGGGCGGAAAAGCCAACATCACCGGTGTAGACTGCTGCGCTACCAGACTCAGACTGACCGTAGCAGATTCTTCCAAAGTAAATGAGGCCCTGATCAAAAGCACCGGCTCCCGCGGTATCATCATCAAGGGACAGGGCGTTCAGATCATCTACGGCCCCCAGGTAACCGTCATCAAGGCAAAGCTGGAGACCTACCTGGAAACCGCGCCGGACACCTTCGAGGAGGAGAACGTGGCAGAGACCACCGACACAGCATCCACCACAGAAGCAGCAACCGAAAAGGCAGCGCCCACAGAAGAAAAAGTAGTCTCTACCACCATCATTTCCAGCCCCATTACCGGCCTGGCCACCGCCATCGAGAATGTACCGGACGAAGGCTTCGCAGGCAAAATGATGGGTGACGGCGCAGCCGTAACTCCCGAAGATGCCACCATCTGCGCGCCGGAAGACGGCGAGGTAGTTTTCGTATTTGATACCAAGCATGCCATCGGCTTCCAGACCGACAGCGGAGTAGCCCTGCTCCTTCACATCGGTATCGACACCGTAAACCTGAACGGCGAGGGCTTCCAGGTCTTCGTAGAGAACGGCCAGAAGGTTAAGAAGGGCGAGCCCCTCATGAAGATCGACATCGATTTCCTGAAGAGCCACGCACCCTCCCTCTGCTCCCCGGTGCTCTGCACCGAACTTACTCCGAACCAGCGTATCCGCCAGATCGGAGATGGCGAGATCAAAGCAGGCGAGCCTCTGTTCGTAGTGGAGACCCTGGCGTAACCCATTTTCAATAATATAGAAAAACGATCCACCCCGCAGAACAATACGTCTAATCTCATCAATGACGTATATCCCTGCCGGGACAAAAAGCTTCCCCTGTGAGAACGTTAGCTCATTTTCCGTAGGGACGAGCAGGCTGGCAGCACCTGAAGGAGCCTCTGTTTGAGGCCGAAGGCCGAGTTAGGCGGTCAGGTGCGTATAAGCCGCCTGCGAGGAGTAGGAAAATGTGCGTGTTCTCACAGGGGAAGCTTTTTGCCCCGGCAGTACGTAACCTAGGCGTGTTCCCACAGAGGAATATTTTTCTGTCCCAGCAGCACACAACATGAAAAAAAATGCATCTCCCAGTTGAAAAAACACGATTTATGTTCTATAGTAATAATAATACGGAATTTTCTACACTAAAGTAACGCATCAAAGGGGAGATGAAAAAATGAACTTAAATTTAGCAGTCATATCCGGCGACGGCATCGGGCCGGAGGTCGTGCGAGAGGCAAGAAAAGTCCTTGACCGCATCGCAGAAAAATACGGACACGAAATTCATTACACCGATCTCTTGATGGGCGGCGCATCCATCGACGTCCACGGCGTCCCGCTCACCGACGAAACCATCGAAATCGCCAAAAGCAGCGACGCAGTCCTCATGGGATCCATCGGCGGCAACGCAGCCACCTCACCATGGTACAAACTCCCGGCAGATCGCCGTCCCGAAGCAGGTCTCTTAAAGCTTCGTAAATCCTTAGGTCTCTTCGCAAACCTGCGCCCGGCCATCCTCTACAAAGAGCTCCAGGATGCCTGCCCGCTTCGCAAAGACATCAGCGACAAAGGTTTCGACCTGATGATTATGCGCGAGCTGACCGGAGGACTCTACTTCGGAGCCAGAGAGACCAAAGAAGTAGACGGCGTCATGACCGCCATCGATACCCTGACCTATAACGAAAATGAAATCCGTCGCATCGCCAGGCGCGCCTTCGACATCGCAGGCAAGAGAAGAAAGAAAGTCTGCAGCGTAGACAAGGCCAACGTCCTGGACTCCTCCAGACTCTGGAGAAAAGTCGTGGAAGAAGTGGCGAAAGAATACCCGGACGTAGAACTGACCCATATGCTGGTAGACAACTGTGCCATGCAGTTAGTCAAAGACCCGGCCCAGTTCGACGTCATCCTGACCGAGAACATGTTCGGCGACATCCTCTCCGATGAAGCCAGCATGGTAACCGGTTCCATCGGAATGCTGGCCAGTGCCAGTCTGAACGACAGCAAGTTCGGACTCTACGAGCCCAGCGGCGGTTCCGCTCCGGATATCGCGGGACAGAATATCGCAAATCCGATTGCCACGATCCTGTCCGCAGCTATGATGCTGCGTTACAGTTTCGATCTGGACAAAGAGGCGGATGCTATCGAGCAGGCAGTTTCTCAGGTACTGGCCGAGGGTTACCGCACCGGCGATATTATGTCCGAGGGCTGCAAGAAGGTAGGCACCACCGAGATGGGCGACCTGATCGCAGAGAGAGTATAATACATATTTATTATAGAAGGAGAACGAAAAAATGAGAAGTGACGCAGTAAAAGTAGGCATGCAGCAGGCGCCTCACCGCAGCCTGTTCAACGCACTGGGACTGACGGAAGAAGAGATGAAGAAGCCACTGGTCGGGATCGTAAGTTCCTATAATGAAATCGTACCGGGTCATATGAACCTGGATAAAATCGTAGAAGCCGTAAAGCTTGGTGTCGCCATGGGCGGCGGTACTCCCATTGTATTTCCGGCCATTGCAGTCTGCGACGGCATCGCCATGGGCCATGTGGGCATGAAGTATTCCCTGGTAACCCGTGACTTGATTGCCGACTCCACCGAGTGTATGGCCATGGCCCATCAGTTTGACGCCCTGGTTATGGTACCGAACTGTGACAAGAACGTTCCGGGACTTCTGATGGCGGCAGCCCGCATCAACGTGCCCACCATCTTTGTCAGCGGCGGCCCCATGCTGGCAGGCCATGTACACGGCCAGAAGCGCAGCCTTTCCAGCATGTTCGAGGCGGTAGGCTCCTACGCAGCCGGAACCATGACCGAGGACGATGTGAAAGAATTCGAGGCAAAGGTTTGTCCCACCTGCGGTTCCTGCTCCGGTATGTACACGGCGAACAGCATGAACTGCCTGACCGAGGCGTTGGGTATGGGCCTTCCGGGAAATGGAACCATCCCGGCCGTCTACTCCGAGCGTATCAAGCTTGCAAAGCACGCAGGTATGCAGGTCATGGAGCTGTGGAGAAAGAACATCCGTCCCCGGGACATCATGACAAAAGAAGCGTTCCTGAACGCCCTGACCGTAGATATGGCCCTTGGCTGCTCCACCAACAGCATGCTGCATCTGCCGGCCATCGCCCATGAGGCAGATGTGGATCTGAATATGGAGATCGCCAATGAGATGAGTGCCAAGACCCCGAACCTCTGCCATCTGGCGCCTGCAGGCCCCACCTACATGGAAGACCTGAACGAGGCGGGTGGCGTCTATGCAGTCATGAACGAGTTAAATAAGAAGAACCTGCTGAATACAGAACTGATTACCGTCACCGGCAAGACCGTCGGCGAGAACATCAGGCCTTGCGTCAACCGCAATCCGGAGGTCATCCGACCTATTGAGAATCCCTACAGTGAGATCGGCGGCATCGCTGTCCTGAAGGGCAACCTGGCTCCGGATACTGGCGTGGTTAAGCGCTCCGCAGTGGTACCGGAAATGATGGTCCATGAGGGACCGGCCCGCGTCTTCGACTGTGAAGAGGATGCCATCGCAGCCATCAAGGGCGGCAAGATCGTGGCAGGCGACGTGGTTGTCATCCGCTACGAGGGACCGAAGGGCGGCCCGGGCATGAGAGAGATGCTGAACCCGACCTCCGCCATCGCAGGTATGGGTCTCGGATCCACTGTAGCCCTGATTACTGACGGCCGTTTCAGCGGCGCGTCCAGAGGCGCGTCCATCGGACACGTATCCCCGGAGGCAGCCGTAGGCGGACCCATTGCACTGGTAGAAGAGGGCGACCGCATCCTCATCGACATCCCGAACAACAAGCTGGAGGTTCTGGTATCCGACGAGGAGCTGGCAGCCAGAAAGGCAAAATGGCAGCCGCGTGAGCCGAAGGTCACCACAGGATACCTGGCGCGCTACGCAAAAATGGTAACTTCCGGAAACAGAGGAGCTATCCTGGAGAAATAGTTTAGCCATACGTTTGTATGGGCAGACTTTATGCTTGCATAAGAATCTGCCCTGGCGCGGGCTAAATGTACGAATTAATATGAATAAAGGGGAGAGCAAATATGGAACTGACAGGAGCACAGATCTTAGTAGAATGTCTCAAAGAGCAGGGCGTAGACACCGTCTTCGGATACCCGGGCGGAGCCATTCTGAACGTATACGATGAATTATATAAGCACAGCGATGAGATTCGTCATATTCTGACATCTCATGAACAGGGCGCGTCCCACGCGGCGGATGGATATGCCAGGGCCACCGGCAAGGTAGGCGTATGTCTTGCTACATCCGGTCCGGGAGCCACGAACCTGGTCACCGGTATCGCCACCGCCTACATGGATTCCGTCCCCATAGTAGCCATCACCTGTAACGTAGGCAAGGGCCTGCTGGGAAGAGATTCCTTCCAGGAGGTCGATATCTCCGGTATCACCATGCCGATCACCAAGCATAATTTTATCATCAAGGACGCGGAAGCATTGGCTCCGGCCCTTCGCAAGGCCTTTGACATTGCCAGAAGCGGCCGTCCGGGCCCGGTTCTGGTGGATATTACCAAGAACGCCACGGCAGATAAGACGGAATACGAGTACAAGAAGCCAGTGATGCCCGAACGGGTAACCGAGACCATCAGGAACGAGGACATTGAGAAGGCCCTGGAAATGATTCAGGAAGCAAAGCGTCCGTTCATTTTCGTGGGTGGCGGTTCCGTCATCTCCGGCGCATCCGAGGCGGTAAATACCTTTGCCCATAAGGTTCATGCTCCGGTCTGTGATTCCCTGATGGGAAAAGGCGCGTTTAATGGCACGGATCCGCTGTACACCGGCATGCTGGGCATGCACGGCACCAAGTCGTCCAACTTTGGTGTGGCTCACTGCGACCTGCTGATCACCCTGGGCGCGCGTTTCAGCGACCGTGTCACCGGCGACACCAGCCGGTTTGCAAAGAAAGCAAAGATTCTCCAGATCGACATCGATCCGGCGGAGATCAACAAGAATGTCCTGGTAAGCGGCAGCGTCATTGGCGATGTGAAGTCTGTTCTGGATATCCTGAACGAAAAGCTCCCGGATATGAAGCATGAAGACTGGATAGAAGAGGTAGAAGCCCTGAAGAATCAATACCCGCTGAAAGTCGACAACGACCGTCTGACCGGCCCCTATGTAGTAGAGGAGCTGTATCGCGTGACAAAAGGCGACGCCATCGTCACCACAGAAGTAGGTCAGAACCAGATGTGGGCGGCACAGTATTATAAGTATAAGGAGCCGAGAACTTTCCTGACCTCCGGTGGCCTGGGAACCATGGGCTATGGCCTGGGAGCCAGTATCGGAGCGAAGCTGGGCCGTCCGGACAAGACGGTTGTCAATGTGGCGGGCGACGGCTGCTTCCGTATGAATATGAATGAGATTGTCACAGCAGCCCGTTATAACGTACCGATTATCCAGTTAGTGCTGAATAACCATGTACTTGGCATGGTGCGCCAGTGGCAGAGCCTGTATTACGGACAGCGTTATTCCGCAACGGTGCTGGACGACCAGCTGGATTTTGTAAAGCTGGCAGAGGCCATGGGCGCAGTCGGCATGCGTGTAACGAAGAAAGAAGAAGTAGCTCCGGCGCTGGAGAAGGCCATTGCATTAGGCCGTCCGGTGGTTCTGGAGTGCGTCATCGACAGCGATGACAAGGTATTCCCGATGATGTCTCCGGGAGCCCCGCTGGAGGAAACCTTCGACGCGGATGATTTAAATCAGAAATAAGACATCAAAAAACGAGTGGAGTAAAAAGTGAAAAAATGATAGCGGTAATAAAACGGATACGCTGGTATCTCTGGGTACTGATCGTTCTTGTGATAGCTTATGTGGGAGTTTCTGTTTACTTTATGGAACATTTCTTCACGGGTACTGAGGTCAACGGAGTGAACGCGGATCTGTATACGGTGAAACAGGTGAACGAGCTGCTGCTTTCCCAGGCAAATGCTTATACATTAACCATTACGGAGCGGGGCGGCGACACCGTCACCCTGACTCCGGCGGAGCTCGGCATGAGCTTCTCAGAGGGCGACACCGTCCGGACACTGAAGCGGGAGCAGAACGGTTTTCTGTGGCCCAGAATGTTCTGGCAGAAGGATATGTACCAGGTGGGCCCCGAGCTCAACTATGATGAGGACGCTTTTGGCGCAGCGGTGGATTCCTGCATGAAAAAAGGCGCCTCTCCGGAAAATGCCTGGGTGGAAATGACGGAAGATGGCTACAAGGTACATAAAGAGGAGCAGGGTGCAGAGCTTGATCGGGAAACTGTAAGCGACCAGCTTCGCATGGCTTCCGAAAGTCTGATAGAGACGCTTGATCTGGATGATGCAGGCTGCTACGTGGAGCCTCAGATTACTACGGAATCAGAAGAAATCACATCACTGACAGCGCAGCTCGATGAATGGCTTGGCGCTTCTGTCACCTATACCTTCGGAAAGCAGGCCGAGGTGGTAGACAAATCCGTCATCAGCGGATTTATTACCATTGATGATTACAAGGCAACGCTTTCGGAGCAGGCTGTGACCGACTGGGTGACCGCCCTGGCTAAGGAGCGCGACACCTACAAGCAGTCCCATACCTTCAACAGTACCCTGAGAGGAACCATTACCGTCAAGGGTGGCAATTACGGCTGGCAGATCGATAAAGCGACTGAGAGCGCCGCACTCCTTGCTTCCATAGAAAATGGCGAGACGGTTACAAAGGAACCGGCCTACAGCCATAAGGGAAATACCTGGGACGGCCCCAACGGCGACATCGGCAGCACCTATATTGAAGTGGATATGGGTGCGCAGCATATGTGGTGCTACAAGAACGGTGCTCTGGTGGTAGATACCGACGTGGTAACCGGCAATATCAGCAAGGGTTACAACACCCCGTCCATTGTGGCAACCATTCAGTATAAGACCCGTAACGCAGTGTTGAAGGGGGACAACTACCGGACTCCGGTAAACTACTGGATGCCTTTCTATGGCAATTATGGAATTCATGACGCCTACTGGCGTGCCCAGTTCGGCGGAGAGGTCTATCTGACAAATGGTTCCCACGGCTGTGTGAACACACCGCCCGCAGCCATGGCGCAGGTTTATGCCAACATGGAATCCGGGACCCCGGTGGTGCTTTATTATTAAAAATCTGTCGATAATACCGAATTTGCACGAATTTATGACACAATTCGAATTGACAAGAGTTTAACATAGTACTACAATAAAGAAATAACAAAATATACACTTAGAAATTTGAAGTGGGAGGAATGAAAAAATGAGTCGTGTGTACAATTTTTCAGCAGGACCGGCCGTAATGCCGGAAGAGGTTTTGCGCGAAGCAGCAGATGAGATGCTGGACTACCAGGGAACAGGAATGTCCGTGATGGAAATGTCACACCGCTCCAAGGCCTTCGAGAAGATCATCAATGAGGCGGAGCAGGATCTGCGCGATCTGATGCAGATTCCGGACAATTACAAAGTACTGTTCATGCAGGGCGGCGCACATCTTCAGTTTGCGGCAATTCCCATGAACCTGATGAAAAATAAGGTGGCTGATTATATCATCACCGGACAGTGGGCAAAGAAGGCGTTCAAAGAGGCGCAGATCTATGGCAAGGCCAATGCTATCGCGTCATCCGAGGACGAGACCTTCTCTTACATCCCGGACTGCTCCGATCTGCCCGTCAGCCCAGACGCAGACTATGTATATATCTGCGAGAACAACACCATTTACGGAACCAAGTTCCATACACTGCCGAATACCAAGGGCAAGACACTGGTATCCGACATCTCCTCCTGCTTCTTATCTGAGCCGGTGGACGTAAGCAAGTATGGTCTCGTCTACGGCGGAGTACAGAAGAACGTGGGCCCTGCGGGAATGGCCATCGTGATCATCCGCGAGGATTTGATTACCGAGGATGTGCTTCCGTACACCCCGACCTATATGAAATATAAGATCCATGCGGACGCCAACTCCCTTTACAATACCCCGAACTGTTACTGCATCTATATGTGCGGGAAGGTCTTCAAATGGCTGAAGAAGCAGGGCGGACTGGAAGTGATGAAGGCCCGCAATGAGGAGAAGGCAAAGGTTCTCTATGATTTCCTGGATTCCAGCAAGCTCTTTAAGGGTACTGTCCGCAAGGAAGACCGTTCCATCATGAACGTCCCCTTTGTCACCGGAGACAAGGATCTGGACGCCAAATTTATCAAGGAAGCCACCGAGGCAGGCTTTGTGAACCTGAAGGGCCACAGAACCGTAGGCGGCATGCGCGCAAGCATCTACAACGCCATGCCGATCGAGGGCGTCAGGGCTCTGGTAGAGTTCATGAAGAAGTTCGAGGAGGAGAATTAAGCCATGTATCAGTACAAATGCATGAACCAGATCGCGCAGTTTGGTCTGGATCATTTTACAGAGGATTATAAGCAGACAGAAAATATGGAGGAGGCAGACGCGCTGTTAGTCAGAAGTGCCGCGCTCCATGAGGTAGATTTTCCGGAGAATCTGAAGGCCATCGCCCGGGCCGGAGCCGGAGTCAATAATATTCCGCTGACCAAATGCGCGGATCAGGGTATCGTAGTTTTCAATACGCCGGGCGCCAATGCCAACGGTGTAAAAGAGCTGGTACTGGCAGGTATGCTGCTGGCAGCCAGAGATATCATCGGCGGAGTGAACTGGGTACAGTCCGAGCGCATGAATGAGGATATCAGTAAGCTTGCGGAAAAGCAGAAGAAGCAGTTCGCAGGCCATGAAATTCAGGGCAAGAAGCTGGGTATCATCGGTCTTGGAGCTATCGGCGTACAGGTGGCCAACGCGGCTACACACCTGGGTATGGAAGTACTGGGTTACGACCCGTATATTTCCGTAGAGGCAGCCTGGAACCTGTCCCGCAATATCCACCACATCACCAATGTGGACGATATCTATAAAGAGTGTGATTACATTACCATCCATGTTCCCCTTCTGGACAGCACAAAGGGGATGATTAATGCCGAGGCTATCGAGAAGATGAAGGACGGCGTTGTTGTATTGAACTACGCGCGGGATCTTCTGGTAGACGAGAAGGCTATGGTAGACGCACTGAAGAGAGGCAAGGTAGCCCGCTACATGACCGACTTCCCGAATACCACCACCGCAGGAGCCAAGGGTGTCATTGTGACTCCGCATCTGGGCGCTTCTACCGAGGAGGCGGAAGAGAACTGCGCGCGTATGGCAGTGAAAGAGGTGCGCTGCTATCTGGAGCACGGCAATATCCAGCATTCCGTCAACTATCCGGACTGCGATATGGGTATTCCCAGCTATCCGGCACGTGTGGCTATCTGCCATAAGAATGTCAAAAACATGCTGAGCCAGTTTACCACCATTCTCGGCGATGCCAATTACAATATCGGAAATATGACGAACAAGAGCCGCGGCGACTACGCGTACTCCATGTTCGATCTGGAGAGCCCGGCCAGTCCTGAGCTTATCAAGAAGCTGGAGACAGTGGACGGCGTACTGAAAGTGCGGGTGATCTGCTAATGGCAGAGATCAGAGCCTTTCGCGGCATCCGTCCCGCAGCCGGAAAGGAAGCGGATATTGCGGCTCTTCCCTATGATGTATACAATCGGGAAGAGGCCAGAAAGGCCGTAGAGGGCCGTCCCCTTTCCTTCTTACGCATTGACCGGGCGGAGACCCAGCTTCCGGAGGATACCGATATCTATGCGCCGGAAGTATACCAGAAGGCGAAGGAGCTGCTCTGGGGCATGGTGGAGGATGGTAATTTCGTGCAGGATAGTGCGCCCTGCTATTATCTCTATGAGCTGACCATGAACGGTCGCAGCCAGACCGGTATCGTGGCCTGCGCTTCCATCGACGATTACCGGAACGGCGTCATCAAGAAGCATGAGAACACCCGCCGGGAAAAGGAAGAGGACAGGGTGCGTCATGTGGATACCTGCGACGCCCAGACCGGCCCGATTTTCCTGGCTTACCGGAATCAGGAAAACCTGAAAAAGCTGGTGGCGGAAGTAAAGGAAGGACAGGCGCTCTTTGATTTTACTTCAGAGGATGAGATCCGTCACCGGGGCTGGAAGATTGCGGACGCAGCGAAAATCAGCGCCATCTATGAAGCCTTTCACCAGATGGATGCCCTGTACATCGCGGACGGACACCACCGGGCGGCTTCGGCAGTGCGGGTAGGCGTAAAGCGCCGGGAGGAGCATCCGGGCTATACCGGAGAGGAGGAGTTCAATTACTTCTTATCCGTGATTTTCCCGGACGATGAGTTGATGATTATGGATTATAACCGCGTGGTTCGTGATCTGAACGGACTGACGGCGGAAGAATTTCAAGGCGAGATTAAAAAGGTTTTTGACGTGGAGCCACTGGACAAAGCAGAGCATCCGAAGAGAAAAGGCCAGGTGACCTTATTCCTGGCGGATCAGTGGTATCTGCTGACTCTGAAGCCGGAGTATGCGAACAGTGACCCGGTGGAGGGACTGGACGTATCCGTTCTGCAGAAGCAGATTCTGGAGCCGGTTCTGGGCATCCGGGATCCGAAGACCGACAAACGGATCGACTTCGTCGGTGGAATCCGTGGCCTTTCCGAGCTGGAGCGCCGGGTACATACGGATATGAAGGCAGCCTTTGCCATGTATCCCACCTCCATCGGCGAGTTATTTGCGGTAGCGGATGCAGGACTTCTGATGCCTCCCAAATCTACCTGGTTTGAGCCGAAGCTTCGCAGCGGATTATTTATCCATGCGTTAAGATAAAAGGCTCAAAGGCTTTCTGAATTTACAATAAGCGCTTGCAATATATGGAAAAATGCTCTATAATAAGCGCTGTTAGAGAATTGGAAGTTAAAAGTCAGAGGAGGATTATTATGACTGCTAAGAAAGCAACACAGACTACAAAGAAGGCAGAAAACGTAAAGATAAACGCTCCGGCTAAGACAGTAGAGACAGCAAAGGCAGAGACAGCAGTGAAAGCTGAGACAGTAAAGACAGAAGTAAAAGAGGCACCGAAGGCAGAAGCAGTAAAGGCAGAAGCACCGAAGGCTGAGGTAAAAGCAGAGGCTGTAAAGACAGAGGCACCGAAGGCTGAGAAGAAGGAAGAAGGAAAGGCAGCGCCGAAGAAGCGCGGACCGAAGCCGAAGGCTGAGAAGGCAGACGCTAAGAAGGCTGAGAAGAAAGAGGCTGTACAGAACGTATATGTTCAGTTTATGGGCAAAGAGATTCTGACTGCAGATTTGGTAGCACAGGCAACCGAAAAATGGGTGACACTGGGACACCGTGCATCTTCTATCAAGGAGCTGAACCTGTATGTAAAGCCGGAGGACAGCGCAGCATACTATGTGATCAACGGCAAAGAGAGCGGAAAGCTTGAGCTGTAATTCTCTTGATAAACTTTATAGAAAAAAAGGAAAAGAGGCATTCCATCATGACAACAGCGGTGGAATGCCTCTTTTTTGTGCCTTTTTTGCAGTGCCGGACTGCCTGAAACGTTCGCCCCATAAAGGCAAGTGTCCGTCTCAGATATAACTTTTTTGCAATTTCCTCTTGCTATTCGATTTTAAACGTGCTATACTAATGCCCATATTAAGAACCACGCACAAATGTCTTTGTAGGACGAACAAAAAGACGAAAATTGTCGGCGACAGCCGAAGCGTGGAAAGAGGAGGAAGAAAGTTATGAAAAAGCGTGCATTATCAGTATTACTGGCTGCAGCCATGGTCAGCACCATGCTGGCAGGATGCTCCGGCGGAAGCTCTGACAGCAGTTCCGCAAGCGCAGACGCGTCTGCCACAGACGGAAATGTCGTAAAGATTGGTGTCTACGAGCCGGCATCTGGAGACAACGGAGCAGGCGGAAAGCAGGAGACCCTGGGTATCCAGTACGCCAACTACGTTACCCCGACCGTGGAGATCGGCGGCACCGAGTATACTGTACAGCTTGACATCGTAGACAATGAGTCCTCAAACGACAAGGGACCCTCCGCAGCGGCTAAGCTGGTAGGAGACAAGGTATCCGTAGTACTTGGTTCCTACGGTTCCGGCGTATCCATCGCAGCTTCTGACGTATTCAAGGAGGCAGGTATCCCGGCCATCGGCGTCACCTGTACAAACCCGCAGGTAACAGAGGGTAACACCCATTATTTCCGTATCTGTTTCCTGGATCCGTTCCAGGGTACCGTACACGCGAACTTTGCCAAAGACAAATTTAACGCAAAGAAAGCGTATGTCCTGACCAAGCTTGGCGACGACTATTCCACAGGACTTGGTTACTACTTCACACAGGCCTTTGAGGCGCTGGGCGGAGAAGTTGTGGCAGAGACTTTCCAGGAAGGAAACAGCGACTTTACCTCTTACATTACATCTGCAAAGAAGGCAGGAGCCGACGTATTCTTTGCTCCCAGCTCTACCGAGGCAGCAGCTCTGATTATCGAGCAGGCAGCTGCACAGGGACTGGGCATGCCGATTCTGTCTACCGATACCTGGGATTCCAACGTTATCCTGAACGCGGCAAAGGGCAAAGACCTTGAGATTTATGTAACCACTTTCTATCAGGAGGGCGCGAACGAGGAGTTTGACGCAGGTATCAAGGAGTGGATCAACAGCGATTCCACTGCAAAGGCCAATAACGGCGGCGACGATACCGTATCCGGTCTGACGGTTATGGGCTATGACGCTTACTACACCGCACTGGAGGCTCTGAAGGCAGCAGGCTCTACCGACCCGGCAGCAGTCAACGAGGCACTCTGGAACGTGGACTACACCGGCGTAACCGGACATATCACCTTCAATGAGACAGGTGACGCGAACCGTGACACCGCATAC
>CABIXM010000008.1:130062-154097 GCA_902362725.1 Clostridiaceae bacterium
CTACACCATGGTCTACGGAATCTTGAGACTGATTAACTTCGCCCACGGCGACATTTTCATGGTGGCAGGTCTGATTATGGTGTATGCCATGACGGTCATGCCCATCTATGTGGCGATTCCGCTGATGATTGTACTGACGGTGCTCTTAGGCTTTACCGTAGAGCGCGTGGCTTATAAGCCGCTTCGGAGCGCTCCGAGAATGTCCATCATGATTTCTGCCATCGGTATGTCTTATCTGTTACAGAACCTGGCGCTCTATGTGACCGGCGGTCTGTCTCAGCAGTATCCGGCTATTCCCTGGCTCAGCGATACCATCACGGTCTTCGGTGCGACCACCAAGCGAGTGACGGTCATTACTCCGGTTCTGACTATTGTGCTGGTGCTGGCTCTGGTAGCCCTGATCAAATACACCAAGATCGGTATGGCCATGCGCGCAGCTTCCCGTGATTTTGAAACATCCCAGCTGATGGGAATTAAGATCAATTCCGTTATCAGCATGACCTTTATCATCGGAAGCTTCCTGGCGGCCATCGGAAGTATGCTGTTCTTTACCAACTACACCGGCGTGACCCCAACCGCAGGCGCGATGCCTGGTCTGAAGGCTTTTGTCGCGGCCGTATTCGGCGGCATCGGATCGATTCCGGGCGCGGTCATCGGCGCGTTTATCATCGGTATCTGCGAAAATATCATTAAGGGCCTGGGCTGGACCACCTTCTCAGACGCGTTCACCTTCGCCCTCTTGATAGTTATTCTCATTGCCAAGCCCACGGGTCTGTTCGGTGAGAAGGTTATTGATAAGGTATAAGGGGGCGTTCAATCATGAAAAAACAGACAAAGGTCATGTGGAACGTCGGCCTGATCGGAGGACTTCTCCTTCTGCTCTTTGTGCTGGAGCAGATTCTGCCGTCCAGTTCCATGTTATTTACAGTATTGAAAAAGGGCGCGATTTACGCGCTGGTAGCGGTGTCCATGAACCTGCTGAACGGCTTCACCGGCCTGTTTTCCCTGGGCCAGGCAGGCTTTATGCTGCTGGGTGCTTATACCTATGGTATTCTGACGATTCCAGTGGAATCGAGAGCCAGCGTCTATCAGTATTTTGACGGTGGTATCGTGCAGTTTGCCATCCCGGTTCCGCTGGCACTCATTGCAGGCGGTATTATAGCGGCGATTTGCGCGTATCTCATCGGTCTGCCGGTACTGCGTTTGAAGAGCGATTATCTGGCGATTGCGACCTTAGGTTTTGCGGAGATCATCCGTGCGGTATTTCAGTGGGATAAACTGGGCCCGCTGACCAACGGATCAAATCTGCTGCGTAATTTCCCGGCTTTTAAGTCGGTATTATATCCGTTTATCGTATCTGGTATCTGCATTGCCATCATCGTGATGTTGATCAATTCCACATATGGACGTGCCTTCAAGGCCATCCGTGACGATGAGATCGCGGCGGAGGCCATGGGTATCAATCTGGCCCATCATAAGAGACTGGCTTTCGTCATCAGCTCCTTCTTCGCGGGTATCTCCGGAGGACTGCTGGCCATGTATCAGACTACCATTCAGGCGTCCATGTTCAAGTCTGCCATGACTTATGAGATCCTGCTGATCGTCGTCATCGGCGGTATCGGATCTGTGACCGGAAGCTGCATCAGCTCCTTCCTGTTCATCGCCTGCTCCGAGTGGTGGCTGCGTTTCCTGGACAATGACAACTTGTATATCGGAAGCTTCCATGTGCCTTTCTTACGCGCCGGTTTCCGTAAGGTTGTGTTTGCGGTCATCATCATGTGCATCGTACTGTTTTACCGTAAGGGAATCATGGGCGACAAAGAATTTTCGATCGAAGGAATCGCGAATTTCTTCCGCAATCGATTTAAGAAAAAGAAGGTAACGGAAGGAGGCGCTTCCAAATGAGTGCGGAAAATGTATTGAAAGTAGAGAACATCACCATGCAGTTTGGCGGCGTCATTGCCGTGGACAATATGAATCTGGAGATCAACAAGGGCGAAATCGTGTCCCTCATCGGCCCCAACGGAGCCGGTAAGACCACGGCCTTCAATGTGATCACAGGCGTGTACGCGCCCAGCAACGGCGCCATTTACTATAAGGGCAATAAAATCGTCCAGAACCACCCCCAGGGCAAGATGAAGAAGCTGTACCGGGGCGAGAATCCGGCCATGTACGCGGGACAGCATGTGCTGGCGCCCACGCCGGATAAGATTACGAGACTTGGTATCGCCAGAACCTTCCAGAATATCCGTCTGTTCAAGAGCCAGACCGTATTCGACAATATCCTGATTGCCAAGCATATGCTGCGCACCAGCAATATCTTCACGGCCACCTTCCACCTGAACGGCAGGGAGGAGGCCAAGATGCGGGAGGAGACCGAACGGCTTCTGGAGATCGTGGGCCTGACTGATGTGAGAAATGAACTGGCGACCTCTCTGCCCTATGGCAAGCAGCGTCATCTGGAGATCGCCCGTGCCCTGGCCACCAAGCCGGAGCTTCTGCTTCTGGACGAACCGGCGGCTGGTATGAACCCCCAGGAGACCCTGGAGCTGACGGAGTTTATTGACAAGATCCGCAGGCAGTTTGACCTGACGGTCTTTATGATTGAGCATCATATGGATCTGGTTATGGAGATTTCCGACCGCATCTACGTGCTGGATTTTGGAAAGCCCATCGCGGAGGGTACCCCGGAGGAGATCCGGAACAATCCGAAGGTTATCGAAGCTTATCTGGGAGGTGCGGACGATGAGTAATATTCTGGAAGTCAAAGATTTGAACGTATCCTACGGCGGCATCAAGGCCGTAAAGGATATCAGCTTTTCAGTACCGAAAGGTGAGGTCGTCACCCTGATTGGAGCTAACGGCGCGGGCAAGAGCTCAACCCTTCGTTCCATCGTGGGCCTGGTGAAGCCGGAGAGCGGCAGCATTCTCTTAAAGGGCGAGGAGCTGGCGGGCGTGTCCACCGAGCAGATTGTAACGAAAGGGATTACACTGGTGCCCGAGGGACGCCGGGTATTCCCGGATATGACCGTAGCCGAGAACCTGAAAATCGGCGCTTATATGCGAAAAGATTCTCTGGACGAGGATATGAACTGGGTCTATGATCTGTTTTCTCGCTTGAAGGAACGTTCCTGGCAGCTGGCCGGAACCCTGTCCGGCGGCGAGCAGCAGATGTTGGCCATCGGTCGCGCGCTGATGTCGAGACCGGAGATTATCATGATGGATGAGCCGTCCCTGGGACTGGCCCCCATCATTGTAAAAGGCGTATTTGATATCATCCGGGAGATCAATAAGCAGGGCGTGACCATCCTCCTGGTAGAGCAGAATGCGAACATGGCCCTGAAGGCCGCAAACCTGGGCTATGTCATGGAGACCGGCCGCATTACCCTGAGCGGAACCGGAGCCGAGCTTCTGGAAAATGAAGCAGTGAAGGCGGCGTATCTGGGAAAAGCAAAGAAGTAAAAAGGACGTTAAAAGGGATCATAAGCGTAAATTATAAATAATCATAATTTATAGAAAGAAATCCATTTACTTTTTGAGAAAAACAAGGTATACTAAACGTCGGTGCAGTGCGTCTGCACTGACGTTATTTAATTTTCAGTATTTAAACCTAATGGAGGGATACAAGCTATGGTAAAAGCAATCGTAGGCGCCAACTGGGGTGACGAGGGAAAGGGCAAGATCACAGATATGCTTGCTCAGAAGTCTGACATCATCGTCCGTTTTCAGGGCGGTGCAAACGCAGGCCACACAATCGTAAACAATTACGGAAAGTTCGCGCTGCACAGCCTGCCGTCTGGTGTATTTTACAATCATACCACCAGCATCATTGGAAATGGAGTCGCACTGAATATTCCGGTTCTGTTCAACGAGATTCAGAGCATTGTGGAGAAGGGAGTTCCGACCCCGAAGATTCTCGTATCCGACCGTGCGCAGATTGTGATGTCTTATCATATCCTGTTTGACCAGTGCGAGGAGGAACGTCTGGGAGGCAAGGCCTTCGGTTCCACCAAGTCCGGTATCGCGCCCTTCTATTCTGATAAATACGCGAAGATTGGTTTCCAGGTCAGCGAGCTGTTCGCGGACGAAAAGTATCTTCGCGATAAGATCGCCAATGTATGCGTGAAGAAGAATGTGGTTCTGGAAAACCTGTATCATAAGCCGGCTCTCGATGAGGACAAGCTCTATGAGGAACTGATGGAGTATAAGAAGATGGTAGAGCCGTACGTATGTGACGTATCCAAGTATCTGTGGGACGCGATCCACGAGGGCAAGAATATCCTGCTGGAGGGTCAGCTTGGTTCCATGAAGGATCCGGATCACGGCATTTACCCGATGGTTACCTCTTCCTCTACCCTGGCAGCTTACGGCGCCATCGGCGCAGGTATTCCGCCCTATGAGATTAAGGAAATCATCGTAGTCAGCAAGGCATACTCCAGTGCCGTAGGCGCAGGCGCGTTCGTCAGCGAGATTTTCGGCGACGAAGCGGACGAGCTGAGACGCAGAGGCGGCGACGGCGGAGAGTTCGGCGCAACCACAGGCCGACCCAGAAGAATGGGCTGGTATGACTGTGTGGCATCCAAGTACGGCTGCCGGATCCAAGGCGCTACCGGCGTAGCCTTCACCGTACTGGACGTACTGGGCTATCTGGATGAAATTCCGGTCTGCACAGGCTACGAGATCGACGGAAAGGTTACTACCGACTTCCCGACTACTCACCTGCTTGAAAAGGCAAAGCCTGTATACGAGGTGCTGCCGGGCTGGAAATGCGACATCCGCGGCATCAAGAAATACGAGGATCTGCCGGAAAACTGCCGCAAGTACATCGAGTTTATCGAGAAGCACATCGAGTGCCCGATCACCATGGTATCCAACGGACCGGGCCGCGACGACATCATTTTCCGGAATAAATAAGAGGAAACTATGATAGATACAGTCATTTTTGACATTGGAAAGGTCCTGATGGGTTACAGCTGGGAAAAATATCTGCACAGCATCGTGGGTGAGGATAAGATTGCCTATGCGACTCTGGAGCAGGCCATTTTCCTGAGCCCCTGCTGGGAAGAGCATGACAAGGGCCTGATGACCGAGGAAGAAGAGCTCTGGGATTTTATCTCCAATGCGCCGGACTACGAGCCGGAGATTCGCGCTGTATATGAAAATCTGGGACAGTGTACCTGGCCCTATGATTACGCGGACGCCTGGGTGAAGGAGTTGAAGGACAAGGGGCTTAAGGTCTATGCCCTGTCCAACTGGCCGAAGCACATCTACGACCAGCGAAGGCACGTGATGACCTTCCTGGACCAGATGGACGGCTGCGATATGTCCTATCGGACCCACAGCAACAAGCCCGATCCGGAGGCCTTTACCGGTCTTTTCGAGCACTTCGGTATCGACCCGGAGAAAGCCGTATTCATCGACGACAACGCGGACAATATCGAAGCGGCGAAGAAGCTTGGGCTTCACGCTATCCGCTTTGCGTCTTATGAGCAGGCGAAGGAAGAATTGAATCAACTGTTATAACATACAAAAACCCTGCGGTTTCATGATAGAAGCCGCAGGGTTTTTGTATGTTTTCTCATTTTTACGCACAAAAAAAACCCGTGAAACACGGGTTTTAAAAAGCTGCTGACGGGAATCGGACCCGTGACCTCCGCACTACCAATGCGACGCTCTACCGACTGAGCCACAGCAGCGTTTTTATGTCTTGCGCAACGCGCTAGATTATAGTACCATCACTTTTAGAAAATGTCAAGCGTTAAAATGAAATTTTTTAAAAAAATTTTTTGAGGCAGTTTTTGGACGGTTTTTGGGCATTTTGACGAAAAAAGACTTCCCAGATAAAGGAATGGCGTGTTATAATCGAACCAATGAAACCACGGAGGTGTAGTAGTATGATTTCTCATCAGGTGATACAGTCGAGTCTGGAGGAGCTGCGGGGCATAACAAGAATTGATCTCTGCGTGCTGGAGACGGATGGAAGCCAGGTCGCGTCCACCTTTGACGCGTCAGGCATAACCCAGGAGATGGCCAGGAGCTTTGTGCAGTCTCCGGCGGAAGGGCAGAACCTTCAGGGCTGCCATTTTTTCAAAGTCTATGATGAGGGAATCCTTGCATACATCCTGATTGCCAAAGGCAGCGGCGACGATGCCTATATGATAGGCAAGGTGGCGGTCAGTGAGCTGCAAAACCTGATCGTGGCTTACAAGGAGCGGTTCGACCGTAATAACTTCATCCAGAACCTGCTGCTGGATAACCTGCTGCTGGTGGATATCTATAGTCAGGCCAAGAAGCTGCATATCGAGACCGAGGCCATGCGGGTGGTATATCTGATTGAGACCCGTGACGAGAAAGACGTCATGGCCCTGGAGGCCGTGCGGAGCGTCTTCGCCCCCAAGTCCCAGGATATCATTACCGCAGTCGATCAGAAAAATATCGTGGTAGTCAAGGCTGTGGGAGAGGGAGATACTTATGAGACCCTGGACGAGGTGGCTGTGATGCTGGCCAGCATGCTGAACGGCGACGGCAATGCCTCCCGCAGCCGGGTGGCCTATGGAACCATCGTCAGCCAGATCCGTGATTTGTCCAAGTCCTATAAGGAAGCCAAGATGGCCCTGGAGGTGGGCAAGATCTTCTACCCGGAAGCCACCGTGAACGCGTACCATACCCTGGGCATCGGCCGCCTGATTTACCAGCTGCCTCAGCCCCTGTGCGAGATGTTCATGAGCGAGGTATTCAAGGAGAATACGCCGGATACCTTCGATGAGGAGACCTTATCCACCATTGAAAAATTCTTTGAAAATAATCTGAATGTGTCCGAGACGGCCCGCCAGCTCTTCGTGCACCGCAATACCTTGGTGTACCGGCTGGAGAAGCTTCAGAAGACCACCGGACTGGATATCCGGGTATTTGAGGACGCGCTGACCTTTAAGATTGCATTGATGGTAGCCAGCTACATGAGATATCTGGAACAGGAACAGTAGAAAAAAAGAATCCCGGAGCCGATGAGATACGGCTCCGGGATTTTGTATTCCTGGTGTTCTTATTTTTTCTTATCGTGCTTCAGATCCGGCTTCGGCAGCTGATCCACCAGCTTCTCGATGACCGTCTTCTTCATATAGACATCGAAGCTCAGCAGACAGATAAAGGAGAACAGCTGAAGAAACTCCTTATCCTCCTCGTCCACATCGGTGAAAGTGCCCTCTGAAACCCGGTACTTCTGAATCAAATCTTCTTTCAGTGCTTCGATCTGCCCTTTTTCCAGACAGAAGACCTCGTCGTAAATGCGATCCAGCTGGAACGCGTGGTCCGTATGGAAGTACTTTTCCGTCAGCGGGGTCAGAAGGCTCTGGATATCGCTGATGGAAAGGATGTTTTTAAAATAATAGATAAAAATCAGGAGCAGCATATGCTCTCTGGAATACTTCTTTTTCTCAGGCGGAGGAAGCAGACGGTTCTTCGCGTAATTATTGATCATCGTCTTGGTCAGAATCTTGTCGTCCTCGTACCGCTTGGAGCTCTTAAGCTGGCTGTCCATGAAGGTAGTCACCTGATCCATGTAAAGATCGATGCCGGGGACGTCTTCGGGATGGATATAGTCGATCCGATCCAGGCTTTCCAGAATGCTCTCCAGGAGATTTTGGCTGTCTATTGTCATGGGTATCACCTCGGAATCTATTATATAGTATTCAAAACTATATGACAAGGGGTAAATATTTAAAGTTTTGTTAAGATATGCGAAAAAGGAATGACAGAGGACGAAATTTGTAATATAATAGGAATTACTAAGGGGCAGACAGACTGTTACTCTTTTCATTCATCAGTCTCTGCAGAAGGAGGACAAAATGGCTAACATTTTAAAAAGATTTGGGGACATCATGTCGGCAAACATCAACGCGTTGCTGGACAAGGCAGAGGATCCGGAGAAAATGATCGATCAGTATCTGCGTGAGATTGAAAGTGATCTGGGCAAAGTGAAGGCTGAGACAGCAGCTGTGATGGCAGCTGAGACCAAGGCCAAGAGAGAGCTGGACGAGTGCGCTGCAGAAGCAGAAAAGATGCAGAAGTATGCGGAGAAGGCCCTTCTCGCAGGCAATGAGAGCGACGCGCGCCAGTTCCTGGAGAAAAAGGCAGACCTGACCAAGAAGCAGGAGAGTCTGCAGAAGTCCTACGAGGCAGCGGCAGCGAACGCAGCCCAGATGAAGGAGATGCACGACAAGCTGGTGAAGGATATGGAGAACCTGCAGTCCAAGCGCGACGCCATCAAGACCAAGGTAGCCGTAGCCAAGACCCAGGAGAAGCTGAACAAGATCGGCTCCAGCGTGGCAGGCGCAGGCGACGCTATGGCAGCCTTTGACAGAATGGAAGCGAAGGCAGACAAGATGCTGGATGAGGCCAATGCACTGTCCGAGCTGAACAAGCAGGAGGGCGGCATCGACGACCTGACCAAGAAGTATGACAGCGCGGCGAGTACATCCGACGTGGACGACGAGCTGGCGGCTCTGAAAGCAAAGATGGGATTATAAGCGAACATGGATCATAAAATCTATTATTGTGAGAATTGCGGCGGCGTTATGGAATTTGACGCCGCCTCTCAGAGTCTCAAGTGTCCCAACTGTGGCACGGAGACGAAGATAAAGAACGAAAAAAAGAAGATTGTGGAGCACAGCCTGACCCGCCATGCCATGAAGACTATTAAGGCCACGGAGAAGAAGAGCCAGACCATGATCTGCAAGGGCTGCGGCGCGAAGATCGAGGTGGCTGCCACCAGCACCGCCACCAGCTGTCCCTACTGCGGTTCCAAGTATGTACTGGCGGATAAGCAGGAGGACGCCATCATTCCCGACGGCGTACTGCCCTTCCAGATTGACCGGAACCGGGTGGGCGAGCTGTTCCGCAAGTGGCTGAAGGGCCGCTGGATGGCTCCGGGCGAGCTGAAGCACCTGTATCAGCAGGAAAAGCTGCAGGGCGTCTATCTGCCCTACTGGACCTTCGACGCGAAAGCGGATGCCCATTATACAGCCCAGGGCGGACGCAGGCGCACCGTGACGAAGAAAGGACCTGATGGCAAGACCGTGCAGGAGACCGTGGTGGACTGGTTCCCCACCTCCGGCAGCATCCGGCATTTCTTTGACGACGTGCTGATTGCGGCGTCCAGGAGCCTGAAGCAGAACCTGCTGGAGCGGGTGGGCAGCTTTGGCCTGAACCAGGTGGCTTCCTATTCGCCGGAATATTTCTCCGGTTACAACGCGGAAGTGTACACCGTCGATCTGGACGACGCCCATACAGAGGCCAGACGGCATATGGATTACAACCTGGAGGAAATGGCCCGTCAGGATGTACTGCGTCATTACGACGAGGTGCGTGCGGTCAGCGTGCATGCCAACTACAGCGACGAGACCTACAAGCATGTGATGCTGCCGGTCTACGCGACGGCCTATACCTACAAGGGAAAGAAATATCACGTTCTGATCAACGGTCAGAGCGGCAGAGTAGAGGGCGATTATCCGAAGAGCCCGGCGAAAATCATCGCCATTATCCTGGGCATTCTGGCTATTATGTTCCTGATTTACCTGTTTGGCACAAGCAGCGACGCAGCTTACATTTACGAGACGGGTATGGTATCAGAGCAGTTTGTGACGGCGGAAGCCTTCGGAGGACAGAATATTACCTTACAGGATGAAAATGAGGAGGCAGTAACATGGGATTATTTAGCGGACAGTTTGCCAATGTAGTAGAATGGCAGGAATACCGGGACGATATGCTCTTCTGGAAATGGAGCAATAAGGAGATTAAGAAAGGAAGCCGACTGATTATCCGTCCGGGCCAGGACGCGATTTTCCTGTACAACGGCAAGGTAGAGGGGATCTTCCGGGACGAGGGAAGCTACGATATCGAATCGGCGATCATTCCCTTCCTGTCCACTCTGAAGGGTTTTAAATTCGGCTTCAACAGCGGCCTTCGCGCGGAGGTGCTGTTTATCAATACCAAAGAAGTTCTGGTGAAATGGGGAACCAAGAATCCGGTTCTGATTCCGGCGCCGGGTCTTCCGGGCGGCATGCCTATCCGCGCTTTCGGAACTTTCACGTGCAAGGTGGCGGATTATGATGCCCTTATCGAAAAGGTGGCGGGCATCAAGCAGCAGTATTCTGTAGAGGATGTGCGGGAGCGCATCATCAGTATGCTGGATCAGCTTCTGATGAAATGGATCGCAAAAGAGGGCAAGGACATGTTCAATCTTCAGGTGAACGCGGACGCTATCGGCCGTGGTATTCGGGAGGATCTGGACATGGAGATGAGCAAGATCGGTATCAGTATCGCAAGCTTTGCCATTTCCAGCTTCAATTATCCGGAATCCGTTCAGAAGATGGCTGAGAAGGCAGCGGCCCAGAGCATGATCGGCGACGTGGGACGCTTCCAGCAGGTGGCCATGGGTGAGGCAATGGCCAAAGGCAATGGCGGCGGAACGGCTTCTGATATGGCAGGCATGGCCATGGGGATGGCCATGGGCCAGCAGATGGCAGCCCAGATGGCCCAGGCCATGAACGGCGGCGCGCAGACAGCCGGTACGGCTGCCGGAACAGGCGCGCCTGCAGGCGGCGGAGCAGCTCCGAATTTCTGCCCCAACTGCGGTACGAAGACGAACGGAGCAAACTTCTGCCCCAATTGTGGACAGAAGCTGGTATAAGAGGGAAAAAGGACCGAACAGGTACTGAACCCGTAAGAGACATTTTGAGGGAGACAAAAGAGCTATGAGTAGTTATGATCTTTTGAACCCGGAACAGAAAGAAGCGGTGCTTCATACAGAAGGACCGCTTCTGATTTTGGCGGGAGCCGGTTCCGGCAAGACCCGGGTACTGACACACCGGGTAGCTTATCTGATAGAGCAGGGTACCGCACCCTGGAATATTCTGGCAATTACATTTACCAATAAGGCGGCAGGAGAAATGCGGGAGCGCGTGGATAAGCTGGTGGGCCTGGGCAGCGACAGCATCTGGGTCAGCACCTTCCATTCCACCTGCGTGCGGATCCTGCGCCGTTATATCGACCGGCTGGGCTTCGACACTTCATTTTCCATCTATGACACAGATGATCAGAAGTCCGTGATGAAGGAGGTCTGCAAGAAGCTGCAGATCGACACGAAGGTGTACAGGGAACGGATGCTTCTGGGCGCTATTTCCCATGCGAAGGATGAGCTCATCAGTCCGGAGCAAATGAGGCTGGATGCAGGCGCTGACTGGAATCAGCAGAAGATCGCGGGAGTTTATGCGGAATACCAGGCCCAGCTTCGGAAGAATAACGCATTGGACTTTGATGATTTGATTATGAAGACGGTGGAGCTGTTCCGGAATTGTCCGGATGTGCTGGATTATTACCAGGAGCGGTTCCGTTATATCATGGTGGACGAGTATCAGGACACTAATACAGCCCAGTTCCAGCTGGTGAGCCTTCTGGCTGCCAAGTACCGGAATCTCTGCGTGGTGGGTGACGATGACCAGTCCATCTACCGGTTCCGGGGCGCGAATATCATGAATATCCTGAACTTCGAGCAGGTATTTCCGGACGCGAAGGTGATCAAGCTGGAGCAGAACTACCGTTCCACCAGCAATATCCTGAACGCGGCCAATGAGGTCATTCACCACAATCAGGGTCGGAAAGACAAGCGGCTCTGGACCGACAATGGAACCGGCGTACCGGTGCGCTTCCGACAGTTCCAGAACGCCTTTGAGGAGGCTGAGCACGTCGTCGGCAATATCGTAAGCCATATCCAGAAGGAGGAGGCCGAGTATAAGGATCACGCGATTCTCTACCGTACCAACGCCCAGTCCCGTCTCTTCGAGGAGAAGCTCATTTACGCCAATATTCCCTATAAGATCATCGGTGGCGTGAATTTCTATGCACGCAAGGAGATCAAGGACCTGCTGGCGTACCTGAAGACCGTGGACAATGGCCGCGATGAGGTGGCAGTGCGCCGTATCATCAACGTGCCCAAGCGCGGTATCGGCGCGACGACGCTCAGCCGTGTGGGCGAGTTCGCTGTGGCCAACGATATGGGCTTCTACGAGGCGCTGCTGAACGCCGAAGAGATTCCCGGCATCGGCCGTGGCGCATCCAAGGTGCTGCCCTTTACGGCGCTGATTCAGACCCTGCGGGCCAAGCAGGAGTACGCGAAGGTCAGCGAGCTTCTGGAGACCATCCTGGAGGAGACCGGATACCGCAGAGAGCTGATTTTGGAGGGCACCGACGAGTCCGAGGCCCGGCTGGAGAATATTGACGAGCTCATGAGCAAGGTCAAGGATTACGATGAAAATGCGGAAAATCCGTCCTTAAGTGGTTTCCTGGAGGAAGTCGCCCTGGTGGCAGACATCGATAATCTGGAGGAGGAGAGCAACCATGTGGTGCTGATGACCCTGCACAGCGCCAAAGGCCTGGAATTCCCCTATGTCTATATGGTCGGCATGGAGGATGGCCTGTTCCCCAGCTACATGTCCATCGTGGCTGACAATCCCCAGGAGGAGATTGAGGAGGAGCGGCGTCTCTGCTATGTGGGTATCACCCGCGCCAAGAAGGAGCTGACCCTGACGGCAGCCAGACAACGGATGGTGAGGGGCGAGATTCAGTACAATATGGTTTCCCGTTTCGTCAAAGAGATTCCAGACGAGTATCTGGAAAATAAGACTGAGAATCCGGGACAGCGGGCAAAAGAGGCCAAGGAGCAGCGCATTAACCAGCGCAAGCAGGCCATGCTGGAGGCCCGCAGAAGCCTTCGAGCAAAGCCAATCCAGTCCAAAATGGTGGCGGCCACCAAGGCGTCCCATCTGGATTATGGCGTGGGAGACCGGGTGAAGCATATCCGTTTCGGCGAGGGTACCGTGCTTGAGATTACCGAAGGGGCCAAGGACTACGAGGTGCGTGTGAACTTTGATACGGCGGGCGTGAAGAAGCTGTTCGCGTCTTTTGCGAAGCTACAGAAGATTTATTAAAAATGCTTTTGCAAAATTTGCGGGAAACGATAGTAATTTTATGTATCCTGTGATATAATAGGAGCACTTAGAAATGTGCGCGAAATGCAAAATAAGCGGACTGCGGAAAGGATGTAGGAACGATGAATAATAAGATGGAAGATTTTCTGACAGCAACCAAGTTAAATGAACTGCTTCATAAGAAAGAGCTCGAGGAGAAGAACAAGAATACGGTACTCTGGATTCTGGCTGTGATCGGAGCGGTGGCAGCAGTGGCTGGAATCGCCTATGCAGTATATCGTTTCTTTGCACCGTCTTACCTGGATGAGTTCGAGGACGATTTCGATGACGACGAGTTTGACGATGATTTCTTTGACGACGAGGAAGAGTAAGTAAGAGCTTGGAAAAAGAGTGTCTCAGGACAGAGCAGATGTTTTGAGACACTCTTTTTTATGGGACAGGAAATTCCGATGGAATTCCCTGTCCCATAAAAGCAAGCAGAGCTTGCAAGGATGCGCACTCGGCGCAGTGGCACATTCTTTTTATATTATGGAGGAAGAGTGATGAAAAAAAGACGTAATCCGCTGGCACAGTTTATGATTGGCATGGTGATGCTGGCGGCAGGACTTTACTGGTTCCTGTCTAATGTAACGGTGATGACCCATTTCGGATTCCAGCTCTGGAACTTCCGGGTGGGAGCAGGCCTGATCGTGGTTCCCTTTATCGCCGGGATTATCTGGCTGTTTGTCAATGTGGATTCCTTTGGGGCCAAGCTTTTGACGGTACTGGGAATCGTAGTGATTCTGGCTTCCATCATAGCCAATATCCAGTTCATATTCCGGGCCACCAGCCTGTATGTGTATCTGATTATGCTGATATTGATCTTCGGCGGCGCGGCTCTGGTGGGTCAGGTGCTGTTCCGGTGGCCGAAGGATGAGGATGAAAAAAAGAAGAAGTAGAAGAGATATCGGAGAAAAAGAGGTTTTATGAAAAAAGGTGAGATTTACGAGGGGCTCGTCGAGAAGACCGAGTTCCCGAATAAAGGTATCGTGACGGTGGAAGAGCGCCGCGTGGCGGTGAAGAATACATTGCCGGGTCAGAAAATCAGGTTTCGGCTTAAAAAGGTGCGGAAAGGTGTGGGCGAAGGCCAGCTTCTGGAGGTACTGGAGCCTGCGGCCAATGAGATTACGCCGGAATGTCCCCATTTCGCAGACTGCGGCGGCTGCACCTGGCAGAATCTGTCCTACGAAGAGCAGCGTCTGCTGAAGGAAGGACAGCTCCGGGAGCTTCTTGACGGAGCTATCACAAAGCCTTACCTGTTCGAAGGCGTGAAGGGCAGCCCGAGACAGCTGGAGTACCGCAATAAGATGGAGTTCTCCTTCGGCGATGAGGAAAAGGACGGCCCGCTGGCTCTTGGTATGCACAAGCGGGGCAGCTTCTACGATATCGTAACAGCAGACAAGTGTCAGATTGTGGATGAGGATTTCCGGAAGATTCTCTGCTGTGTGCTGGAACATTTCAAAAAGAAAGAGTTACCCTTTTATCACAGACTGCGCCATACCGGGTATCTGCGCCATCTGCTGGTGCGGAAAGCGGCGAATACCGGGGAGCTCCTGGTGGATCTGATTACCACCACCCAGCGCCTTGGAGAGGACGGCGGCGATTACAGCGCCCTGGCGGCGGACGAGTCCTGGGCAGAAGAGCTGCGCGCGCTTTCGCTGGAGGGCGAGATCGTGGGGATCCTGCATACCTATAATGACAGTCTGGCAGATGTGGTGCAGAACGACCGGACCGAGCTTCTGTATGGACGGGATTATTTCTACGAGGAGCTTCTGGGGCTTCGGTTTAAGATTTCCCCCTTTTCCTTCTTCCAGACCAATTCCCTGGGAGCAGAGCTTCTCTATGAGACTGCCCGGGGCTATATCGGAGAGACGGACGATCGCGTGATCTTCGACCTGTACAGCGGCACCGGCACCATTGCCCAGATGCTGGCTCCGGTGGCCAAAAAGGTAGTGGGCGTGGAAATCGTGGAGGAGGCTGTGGAAGCCGCCAAAGTGAATGCCCGGCTGAACGGCCTGTCCAACTGTTCCTTTATCGCCGGTGATGTGCTGAAGGTTATCGATGAGCTGACAGATAAGCCAGATCTCATTGTGCTGGATCCGCCCCGGGACGGAATTCACCCCAAGGCGCTGCAGAAGATCATTGATTTCGGCGTAAACCGGATTGTCTATATCAGCTGTAAACCCACCAGTCTGACGCGCGATCTGGAGCTTCTGCAGGGCAGAGGCTACCGGGTGGAGAAGTGCGTGGGCGTGGATATGTTCCCGTTTACGGGGAATATAGAGACGGTTGTCTTGCTTTCCAAGGGTGAGGTCGACTCGAAAAAGATTCGGGTTGAGTTCTCTTTGGAAGATATGGATATGTCCGAATTTCAGGATGGGGCAACCTATCCGCAGATCAAGGAGTATGTGTTGGAGCATACCGGGTTAAAGGTGTCCAACCTCTATATCTCACAGATTAAACGAAAATGTGGGATTGGGGTTGGTAAGAACTATAATCTGCCGAAGTCCGAGGATTCCAGACAGCCCCAGTGTCCGCAGGAAAAAGAGAAAGCAATCCGAGAAGCATTCAAATATTTTGGGATGATCTAACATCCCGCAAAATGGAGGTTTCTTATGGATAGATTGATTTCTTGTGAGTTTAACATGGATACCGCTTGTGTGGAACTGAAATTTTTAGATGGCAGCATGATTGCCATTGATACCATCGCCGTGGAGAATGAGGTTGCTGACAATATGTATCAACGGTCAGAACTGGATTATCTAATCTACAATGATCCGGTTGGATATGCAGACTTGATCTTGAACGGTGATCCCGAAATTTATCTAAAAACTGTAACTGAATGTAAACCCTTAGATTAAAACTCAGCCCTCTGCCTTTTCCTTGGCAGAGGGCCGTTTTTTGCTTAACAGTTATTGAGCATCCCTTAATTGCTCTACAACACTGCATTTCGCTGCGTTGTCATACATCATGCAAGGAATCAGCCACCCCAGCAGAAGAAATACCGGAATTGTCAGCAGGACAGGCAGAATGGTGAATCGATACTCAAAGAACCAGAACATACTGCCCAGCATTTTTCCTGCAAGAGGTCCCACCGCCAGCGACAGAATAAAGGCCGCCGCTACGGAGGACATTGCGTAAAATAATCCCTCGTAGATCAGCATGGTTTTGAGCTGCCGGTTCGTCATTCCTACAGCCTGAAGCACAGCAAATTCACGGCGGCGGGAAAGAATACCGGTCATCATGGCGTTGAAGAAATTTAAGAATCCCACCAGCCCGATGATAGCACAGAGAATACCACCTATCAGAAGGAACATCTGCCGGAACTGAGCAAATTCAGAGCGAGCCGTGGCCTTGCTTTCATACATCAAGGGCGAAAACTCACCGGCAGTGAGCTTCGATAGATATTGCTCTGCTTCGGCCTCGTCAACTTCGTCCGCTGTGTCGAACAGGTAGAGCATCGGAATGGCTGCACCACCGCTGTCCCTCTGTGCGGTGTCCACAGACAAAACTACGTCATATCCAATACCACTATAACGATAACTCATGGAATTCGGAAGTTCTACCAAGGCGCAGACCGTGTACTCTACATCTCTGGCTCCATACAATTTTGCCTGAAAGTACTCCTCCGGTGTATCTTCGGTGAGTTCCCCGGTGCGGCTGTCGATATATTTCACATCGTCCGCATAGGTAACGGTGATCGTGTCTCCCACCTTGGGGTAGTATTCAAGATTGGGCAGATTACCGTAGTCATCTAAGGAAACCGCAATGGCAATGGCGTTATTGTCCGGCTCCAACATGGGAGAAATATCTCCGTCGAATACTTGCAGCTTGTCAAACAGACTGTTATCCAGAGCCTCGATTCTGGTATCTCCCATCACCATATTGCCCCGGTGCTCCAGACGGCTCATATGGCTGTCCAACTGCTCGGCGCTTTCGTACTTTGCATAGTCCTGCCGCAGAGCATTCTCCGTCATCCACAGGTAGGCGGGTTTTCGCACAGCATATCCCGTGCCGGAAAGACTGGCCTTTGTGTTTGCTGCGATCTCTTCGATCTGTTCTGGCGTGATGAATTCATCTGCCGGGTTGTAACGGAAATAGTCGGGCGTGCTGACGATAAAATCGGCGCAGGTCATGGCGGATACATACTTCTCCATGCTGAAGCCGCCCACAAAGGCACACAGCGCATTGAACAGTGTCACCGACAGTGCCAGAGACACCACCACCAGCACCGTCTTTTTCTTGTTTCGTCCCAGATTGGCAAAGGCCATCTGATGGAGCTTTGCTCCCCGGATGCTGCGCCGTTTTTTCTTGGTCTGCATCACATCCGTATATTTGGTAGCCTCCACCGGAGAGACCTTGGCTGCCATTTTTCCGGGCTTAGAACAGGACAAAAGCACCGTCAACAAGGCAAACAGCATGGACCCAAGGAAGATCACAGGCGAAGTGCTGATGGTGGTGATGCCTGTATCCAACTGGATGGAGTGCAAGACAACAGGCACCAAAACAGCGCCGATGCCGTAGCCCAGCAGCAGCCCCGCCGGAATGCCGATCAGACAAAGCAGAAGTGCCTGCTGGCGAATGATGCGTTTGAGCTGCCGGGGCGTTGTGCCAATGGTTTTCAGAAGTCCGTAAAACCGGATATCCCCTGCAACAGAGATCTGAAAAATGTTATAGATGATAAGATACCCAGTGAAAATCACCAGCAGCAAAAAAGCTGCTATGGCGATCACAAGTTCCGGATCAAGCTTCGACTCCAGCTGGGATGAGGTATATCCCCAGTTGACGCCGATCCGGACGCTGTTGGGATCGGTATAGCTGTCCCATGTGTAGCCAAGATCGGTATCCACCTGCTCCATCTGCCCTTGAATGTTTGTGCCGGAGGCCAGCATGACATTCAAATCGGTGCGGAAAGGCTGTAAACCTGTTTTTACTGCCTGCGCTTCGATGTCATCTGCGTAATCACGGCTGATGTTGATGTAATGAACAGGCATTAGTTCATCATAGTCCCAATAGCCTACCAGCGTAAAGGTATCTGTTACAGTAAAGGCGGTTTGATCCTTGTCCGTAATGGAATAGGAAACCGTGACCTCGGCGCCCAGCTCCGGCGTTACGCCAAGCAGCTGCAACGCTGCCGTATCCATGGCTACCTCTTTGCCGCTTTCGGGCATCCGTCCGGTAGTAGGGGTGGCATAGCTCCATTTGGTGCAGTTGGCATCCATGTAGCTGATCTCTGCCGGCGTTTTGGAAAAGACACCATCCGCAGTGATGCCGATCACCTTCCGTGCCCCCGCAGACTTTACCTTCGGGTGGGCGGCGATACGTTCCGCCTGCTCGGGGGAAACATCCTTAAAGGTGCCGTGTGCATAGCCGCCTACCTGCCGAAACTGGTAGGTTTCATAGCTGGCGTTCAACGACAAGACAATGGTGAACATGGACGTAAATAGCAGCGTTGTCAGCGCAATGGCAAAAATGGCGATCAGATTGCGGCGACGGTTCGCATAAAGAGATTTTAAGCTGAGCTTTCGAATACATTTTCTGTTTTTGACATTCATCGTAGCCACCTCCCGTTAGTTCTGGGAGACGATCCGACCATCTTCGATACGGATAATGCGGTCTGCCATCTGCGCAATTTCTTCGTTGTGAGTGATCATTACGATTGTCTGGGCGAACTTTTGACTGGTGACTTTCAAAAGGCTCAATACATCCTGGCTGGTTTTGGAATCCAGATTGCCGGTGGGTTCATCTGCCAGAATGATAGCGGGTGCTGCCGCCAGCGCACGGGCAATGGCTACTCGCTGCTGTTGACCGCCTGAGAGCTGATTGGGCAGCGCATCCAGACGGTCATCTAGCCCAAGGGTCTGTACAATCTGCTGTACGAAATCCTTATTGACCTTGCCACCGTCCAGCTCAATGGGTAGAACAATATTTTCATACACATTCAGCACCGGAACAAGATTATATGCTTGGAACACAAAGCCGATTTTCCTGCGGCGGAAGATGGTCAGCGCTTCCTCCTTTAGGGAGAAAATATCCTGTCCGTCCACCATGACCGTGCCGCTTGTAGGGCGATCCAGCCCGCCCAGCATGTGCAGCAGCGTGGATTTGCCGGAGCCGGATGTGCCGACAATTGCAACAAATTCGCCCTTCTTTACACTTAAATCAACTCCATCCAACGCATGAACTGCGTTATTGCCGGAGCCATAAATCTTTTTCAGGTTTTTTGCCTGTAAAACTTCCATAAATGAGTACCTCCATGAAAAAATCTGTATGTATGAAAGGAAATGATCCTTTGATACATACAGATTATCGCATAGGAATCTTTCCACATTCTTTCCGGCGGAAAATGAAATCTAACAGTTTTGATAGAATTGTTGTTATTTCGGCAGAAATATGGAAAACGTACTTCCTTTTCCCGGAACGGAAGCAACCTTGATATAACCGCCCTCGCCGGATATGATCTGTCGGGCAAGGTATAAGCCGATGCCGACCCCTTCTTGTTTCTGCACACTATTTGAGCGGTAAAAGCGAGCAAATATCTTCGCTTGCTCACTTTCCGGGATGCCTGAACCGGTATCCGATATATCGATCCTTGCAAACATTTCATAGCTTACGGCAGAAATAGTAATGGTGCCATGCTCTGTATATTTGATGGCGTTGTCTACGATATTAGCCAGCGCTTCCGCTGTCCATTTGAAGTCGAATACAGCAAAAGCATCTGTATCCTGCATTTGCAAAGACAATCCTTTTTCAGAAGCCTTGGCAGTATATTGTTCTACCACACTTTCAAGCAGCGGCTGCAGCGCTGTCGGCTGGGGGGAGAGTGAAATGATCCCGTTTTCCAGTCTGGAAAGCTTTACGAGAGAATCGATCAGAAATCGCAGCTTTTCCGATTGTTTGTACAGCGCCTCCACATTTGCCTTCGCCGATGCAGGCAGAGTTTCCTCCATCAAAAGCTCGCTGTATAACAGCAGGTTTGCAATCGGCGTTTTTATCTGGTGGGAGATGTCCGCAATCAAGGTTTTGATTTTGTCTTTTTCCTGCGCTATGTTTTGAGAAGATGCTTCTGCGGCGGAAAGATAGTGCGCAAACTTCGTTTCCAATGCAGATAGCTGGCTTTCATCAAAATTGGTTTCAGAAAAGGAGCCGGTCATGGCAGCGTCCAGCATTCTTTCGATTTCTTCCATCGTTTTTCTGGCCTTTCTCCGCTCCCATAACACAACAGCTGCCGCCGCCAGAAAACACAGCAGTATGATCACAATGCCGGTTTTATTCATCTTTTGTCACCCAGCTATAACCGATTCCATAGACGGTTTTAATGTATTTCTGTGCGCCAAGCTTATCCCTCAGACGCTTGATCGTAACAGACAAAGCATTTTCATCCACATATTCTGCGCCATCTGTCCAGACCCGGTCGACAAGGTCTCCACGGGTCATGGTTCGGCCTCGGTTTTCAACAAGCAGGCGCAGTAATTTTTGTTCTGTTTTACTCAATTCCACTTTTGAATCTCCCACATAAAAGGTCATAGCCTCAAAGTCAAAGTGAAATAGATCCATATGGATCGGCGCATTTTTATGGCTTGACGCTTGCTTTCGCAGTTGGGTATTCACCCTTGCCCGCAAAACCGAAAGAGAAAAGGGCTTGGTAATGTAATCATCAGCACCTCTCTCCAGTCCGTCTACGATGTCCAGATCGGTGTCGTTGGCAGTCAGCAGAATAACAGGAACTCCGGGTATGTTTTCCTTGACCTCCCGGAGCAGCTCAAGCCCACTGCCATCCGGCAGATTGATATCCAACAGGATCAGGGATACACCGCCGCAAAGCAATTGCTCTCTTGCCGCTTTTAGATCATGGCAGGATATAATCTGGCGGTCATCTGCTTTCAGCGCTTTGCATAAGCCTTGATTCAAGCCGATATCATCTTCAACAATCAGTAATTGCTCCATATATCTCACTCCCTCGTTATTCAAATACCACCATTATTTCCTTGGGCAATTTTTCGTTCTCACAGTTCAGAAGATAGGCGATTGCTCTGCTTGCAAATTTGTTTGTTTTCACTGTATCCCAATCGGCAAGCAAAATGACCTCTGCCTTGCCGTTCTCAAAATCTAATGATATTTCGCCCCATTCGCCGTCGCAGTCTGCCTGATATTCGTAGATTGCGGCGGCGATTTTCTTTTTTCGCTTGATCTTGGATTTCTGTTTTAGCCGGACTGCATGGATTGCGCCCTCGGCAACCAACAATTCCGTCAACTTGTCCACTGCTTTTCGGTAGGCTCGTTCTGCACCGCTGGCTGTACTGCCCTCAAACATAACCGCCAGTTCTTCAAAGGTGGGGCGGTCTTTCCATGAGCTGACACGCCCACAGGTCATGCAAATTGCTAACCGTTTTTCAAGCAAGGTCTGTTCCCGGTAATTCAGTTTCTCAAATGCCCGCTGCACCTTTTCTGCCTGTATGCCGTTCCAGAGGATATCGGTATAGTTCCAGCTATCGTCAAGGGCTACATCCTCGCCTGTTTCCTCGCCGTTCTCGTCTGTCACATAGAATGGCTGCTGATTGCGGATTCCACGGACAACTTTCAGATATTCTTCCGCAAGGGCAAGATCGCAGTTGTATTTCTTGGAAAATTCGTTGACCGCATCCTTGGTATTGTGGTACAGCCAAGCCATTGACCGCACCATTTTGTAATTGGTCAGAGAGGACACCGACCATTTTTCTTCGCCCATGCGAAAACGGAGCATAGCATCCCGGATGAACGGGAAAATGTATGTAGCATACTCTGCACCCTTGGCAAGGTCATAGTCCATCAGCTTTTGGAGCATTTGCTCCCGGCAGGAGAGCTTTATATCTATAAATCGGTCTGTGTCATACAGATCGCCGCCATCCACACCGAGAAAGTCTTTGATGCGCTTGTTAAGCTGCGGCTCGTAGTGGTGTAGGAAGAATGAGAAATATATCAAATTCTTTTCCTGCAAGGCAGACAGGATATATTCGTTCAGATTGCCCACCGCTGGAGGCTCCGGTTCCAGTTGGAAGATGCGCTCTGCCGCATAAGGAATGATGCCGTCACCGTGCGGATTGACAGCGTGTTTTGGTATGTATCCGGTCATGTCCCATGAAAAATCACTCAGTATAGCGCACCTCCTTTCGGTTCTTTCTCTATCAATATCGACAGTAATTATGCATCGAACTTTTTGTTAGTAGTATTATTTTCGTCGTCCATCATATCACTTAGCACGGCAAAAGCTTGGCTCAGCGGCACAGCCTTAGAAGTCCAGTTTTTCAAACTAAACAAGTTGGAAGATTCATCAAACACATCAAATTCGTCTGTCCCATCAGTGATTTTCTTCAAGTACAACATTTCTATCAAATACAAAGCTCCCAAGATATTTAGTACATTCTCCTGCTTTGCTTGCTTCAACTGCTCATAGCGGTTGTGCTTGACATCTGTAAATGCTCCCCACCATTGCAACGACTGTGCGGGCTGGGTAATATCCCAATTCATAAACGGTTGTATTTCGATATCGTATTCCTGTACACTGATTTTTTGATTTTTTATATCCGGTGTGTTGGTCAAAATATACTGTGCATAGTCTGCAACCGTTTTTCGATCCGTTGTATTGAAACCGCAAAACTCTTTGAATACAGTATCCAACTCTGCCCCTATGGCTTGAATTAAGAGGGCATATCCGTTAGAAAATGCATCAAAATTGTCCTCATGTAGTTCTACAAACTCTATTGATTCAACAAAACGCTTTTCGAGCATTAAGTAGTATTTCCAATGATTCTGACTAAGTTCTTTTCTATTCATGTTTGTCCCTTTCTTTGTATATTTTTGCACTTGCTTCCTTTTTCAAAGCCGCCTGGTCCATTTCTTTTTCATAAGCTCCCTTGGCATAGGCTACATTGCTCAATGCCCGGAGCATCTTATCTTTTGCCAGCTTTTTCATAACCTCTGCAAGATCAGCGTCCAGAGTACCACGCTTCACATAGCGGTTTATGGTGTTCAGCCGTTTCTCATAAATCTGTTTCACCGGATGATCGTCCGCAAGCTCCCGTTGTTCTCTGCCTTTCAGGTTGCCGATCTGCCGACAGGTGCGGTGCAGCTTGTCCCCCGGTGCATAGCCGCCACAGTATTTGGTGTGCCGTGCGTTGGTGGTCAGAAACCACTTGCCGCAGATTTTGCATTTCTTTGGTGCATGACCAACACACAGGCCCTCAAAGAGATCAGACCGGAACATCCCTACAAAGGATACATAGTGCATCCGCTTGACCAGCTTCGCAACTTTTTCGCCGGGACGGATGACGGATACATACTGAACGGAATTGTTCAGGGTAGACATCCAGGTATTGCCTTCCGTGATGGAAAACTCCGGCGGGAAATAGCTGCCGAACATTTTTGCAAAACCCTCTGCGGTGCGGTCTGCTTCGTTGCCGTCTGTTTTTTCTGCAAAATCAAGCATGGCCGTTTGGTATTCCCCAAGGGAGTATGCCAGATGCCCGAAAACTGCGGTATAGCGTTGGAGCATCATCGCATCGGTAAAGTTCTGGATTTCTTCAAATTGCAAAGAATTGGTTGCGGCTTTTATGGCAAACTCCACATATTTCAGCGCATTGTCCACAGTAAAGACTTTTTCAATCCGTTCTCTGTGCTTTGAGATATTCATATAGGAGAACGGCGGTGTTTGACTGAGAATATCGAGCATCGTCAGAGCAGCTTCCTTTGCAATAGGACAGAGTGCAGAAGCATCCTGTCCGGCGTTTAATATTCCAAGAAGCAGATTGATTTTCTCGCATTGCTCGTTTATTTTTGCAATGGTATTCACAGGAACATTCAGTGCATCACAGGCAAGCGTACCGACAGGAAATGTTTTGCTCTCATATATGACCGTATCCTGCCAGAAATCCAATGTCATCAATTCTTGATTCATGCTTGCCCTCCTGTCCTGTTTTTTCATTTTTCTAATTATATCATGTAAATGTGAAGAAATCTACGTCCTCAGATAAGTTG
>CABIXM010000008.1:154393-161220 GCA_902362725.1 Clostridiaceae bacterium
AATGAGGACTATTTTTTCTGCTTCGGCTGCGGAGCCAAAGGGGATGTGATCGACCTTGTGGCAAGGCTGTTCAATCTGAGCAGTTATGAAGCAGCGCAAAAGCTGGCTTTGGACTTCGGGCTTGACCCGAAACCGCCCACTGCCGCAGCTATGGTCAAGCCGAAGCGTCCCTATATCCGTCAGTTCCGGGAGGATGAAATGCTGTGCTTCCGGGTGCTGACGGATTATTTGCATCTGTTGGAAGATTGGAAAGTGCGCTATGCTCCCAAGACACCGGAAGATGCTCTGGATGACCGTTTTGTGGAAGCCTGCCAGATGCACTGCCATATCGAATATATGGCAGATGTGCTGACGGTGGGTGATCTGGAAGAACGGGTGGCATTGGTGGACAAGCTGATGCAGGACGGCAAAATTGCTTTTCTGCAAGAGTATACCGCACAAAAGAAAAAGGAGGTGGCGCACCATGGCGAAGAACCGGAAAACGCCTGATATGAACTTGCCCATGTGGTTTGACGGGCAGAACATCAACGAAGCTCTGTTTTGTGAAGAATTTCTGCAAGAGCGCAGGATCATCTTCGCAAACGGAGCTTTTTTCACGCCCGATGGTCGAGTGACGGACGATCTTCCTCTGCGTGGGGAGATTTACGACAAGCTGAAATTCTGTGCCGTAAACAATATCCCCCGGAAGATCACCAACATTCTGGAAGTGCTGAAACTGGAAGCGCAAGTGCCGGACTTTCCACCGGAGCAGGATCGGATTCATTTGTCCAACGGTACGCTGCTATTGAACGGCACATTTACCGAGGGCAGACCGGCTATCGTGCGGAGCCGTTTGCCGGTTGCTTACAATCCCGATGCTACTGCGCCGGTGATCTGGCTGAACTTTCTGGATAGTTTGCTTTACGCCGAGGACATTCCAACTTTGCAGGAGTTTATCGGCTATTGCCTGATTCCCTCCAACAAGGGGCAGCGCATGATGGTGATTAAAGGCAACGGCGGCGAGGGTAAATCTCAAATCGGTGCGGTACTGTCTACCATCTTCGGCACGAATATGAAAGACGGCAGCATCGGCAAGATTTCTGAAAACCGCTTCGCCCGTGCCGATTTGGAACACATTCTCCTGTGCGTGGATGATGATATGCGGATGGAAGCTCTGCGCCAGACCAACTATGTAAAATCCATCGTGACAGCACAAGGCAAGATGGATTTGGAACGTAAAGGCAAGCAGAGTTATCAGGGCTGGATGTTCGCCCGATTGCTGGCATTCAGCAACGGTGATCTGCAAGCCTTGTATGACCGCAGCGACGGATTTTATCGCAGACAGCTTGTGCTGACCACCAAGGAAAAGCAGGTGGACAGAGCTGATGATCCTGATCTTGCAGAGAAGATGAAAGCTGAAGCCGAGGGTATCTTCCTGTGGGCATTTGAAGGCTTGCAGCGGCTTGTTGCCAACAACTTTAAGTTTACGGAGAGTGACCGCATCCGTGAAAATCGGGAAGCGGTCAAGCGTGACAACAACAATATCTTTGATTTCATGGAATCAGAGGGATATATCCGGCGCAAAGCGGATGCGTCCATCAGCTCCAAGGATTTCTATGAAATCTACCGGATGTGGTGCGAGGAAAACTCCCTTGCACCGCTGAAAGCCCGCAGCTTCAGCGACGCCATGATTGCCAATGCCAGAAAATTCAATCTGGAGCATTGCAACAACATCACCAACTCTGCTGGACGGCGGGTTTGGGGATTCATGGGAGTGGAAGCCATTGCACGACCTCATATAAATGGGTTTTACGGAGATTCGCCGTGTACGTACGTACCGGAGGACATTCCGGAGGAATGGCGGCAGGTCGAGTAAATCCCATTGCTGGTACGTATGTACGCAGCAAAAGAGCGTGAAACGCTTGTTATAGAAACAGCACACATCCTCTCGTTCGGGCTGTTTCTATGTCCACATGCTTTTGAAAAAGTGTCTGTGGACACCGGCTGCAAGAGGAAGTTGACACAGAACAGCTTCATGCAGACGGGCTGACCATGGGAAAAGGCGCAGACATTTTCGCCTTGGTCAGCAGAGGTCACCGCAGTGACCGCATTCCCCCTCGGGAGAGCCCTCGGAGAGCCCACGGCACTTTGCAGCCAGTATGGATGAAAGTGTCATAGTGGGTTATTACACTTTGAAAAAGTGCCGTTCTCCAGCCTTCCGCTGTTGCAAATCTCAAAGAAAGGAAAAATCCAATGGCAAGAAATGATGGAATAGACCGTACCGTAGCCAGAAATCAGGACTTGGAAACACCGGCTGATGTGGCGAAGGTACAGGAACACAATGAGCGTGAAAAGGACAGCTACAGCAATCAGGACATCGTGCCGGAACGCACTTCTCTGAACGTCCATTTCAAAGCACCCACGGACGATTATGTAAAAATGTTTGAGCAGATGGAACAAGACGGCGTGATCTCCACCAGAGGTCTGAAACCGGATGCCGTCAAATACGGTGAGTTGGTATTTGATGTGAATTCCGCTTATTTCTACAATCATGGCGGCTATGAATTTGCGAAACAGTTTTATGCCGATGCCTACAAAGCTGCTGCGGAGATCGTAGGTGGTGAGCAGTATATCCTCTCTGCTGTGATGCACGCCGATGAGCGCAACCGAGCAATGTCCGAAGCTTTGGGCGAAGATGTGTACCACTACCACCTTCATGTGGTTTATATCCCGGTGGTGGAAAAGCAGATCCTTTGGTCGAAGCGATGCAAGGATGAAGCCCTCCGGGGAACCGTTAAGGAGGTCATCACACAGGTCAGCCGCAGTAAGAAATGGGAGTCCAAGCCGGTGCTTGGCGAGGACGGAAATCCCATGCTCAACGCAAAAGGGAAAAAGATTTTGAAGTCATCCTACAGTGTGTTGCAGGATGACTTTTTCAATTTCATGCGAGCTGCCGGATATACCGATGTGGAGCGTGGAGAACGTGGAAGCACCGAGGAACATCTGACTGTGACCCAGTTCAAGGTGCAGGCAGAACAGCAGCGGCTGGAAGCTGTGACCGGGCAGGTGGCACAGGCAGAACAGAATTTGGAGGATGCCAAAGCTGCCACAGCAAAACAGAAAAAGAAACTGGAATCTTTGCAAAAGGAAACCAAGGCGGCAAAGACCATTGCGCTGACAGTGCAGGACATTGAAGTAATGGGCAAAAAAGCCACATTCGGAAACAATATCACGCTGACACCGGATGAATGCGACACACTCAAACGCTATGCGGTCAATGGCATTATCGCCAATGCTGACAACAAGCGTCTGAAAGAAAAACTGGCTTCCGCAGAAAAGACGGTTTCCATCTGGAAGCAGCGGTATGAAGCGGTAAACGAAAAATATATGGAACTCAAACAGAAAGCCCAACCCTTTCTGGATGCACTGGAAATCGCATCCGAAAAGGTTCGGGCTTTTATCAATTCTATCCTCATCAGAGGAAAGCAAACACAGGAACACGAACACCCTGCCCGGAAGCGTGGACAGGATATGGAACTTTGATGGAGGAATCGCCTATTGAAGAAATATTATGAGGAAGCGAAATATAATGCGGCATTTGACCGCTGTGTGGATGTTATGAGCCAGATGCTCCAGAAATATGGACATCAGGTTTTGGATAAATTGGAACAGGACGCACCGCAGGGAGTGGAGCATTCCGAGGAAAGTAATCAAGCGCAGCTTCTGACGGATAAGGCTGCATAAAATTTGCAATTTACACGTTGCGTATTCGCTATGGCTATGCTATAATGATTACGCAACGTGTATTTTTTGCTTTTGTGGAGAAAAGACGGATGGATTGTAAAAACAGAATTATAAAGTTGCGTGAAAGCACAGGACTGAATCGGAAAGATTTTTGCAAGCTCGTCCATATTCCTTACCGGACTATGACTGAATGGGAATTGGACAACCGCCATGCACCGGATTATGTGCTGTGGCTTTTGGAGTATTATATCCGCAACGAGGGACTTATGGTAAAAGGAAGGAATGAGGGAGGTGGAGATTCTGAAAAAGAAACAACTTAAATGCTATCTTTATACAAGAGTGTCCACCTCGATGCAGGTTGACGGATACAGCTTGGATGCCCAGCGTGACAAGCTGCGGAAGTATGCGGCATACGAGGATATGATCGTTGCCGGGGAGTATTCTGACGAGGGCTTTTCCGGAAAGAACATTCAAGGGCGGCAGGAGTTTCAACGGATGCTGAATGACATCCAGGACGGCAAAGATGATGTTTCTTATGTGTTGGTCTTTAAGCTGTCCCGATTTGGCAGAAATGCAGCGGACGTTCTGAATTCTTTGCAACTCATGCAGGATTTCGGTGTCAATCTGATCTGCGTGGAGGATGGCATTGACAGCTCCAAGGATGCAGGAAAGCTGATGATCTCTGTGCTGTCTGCGGTGGCAGAGATTGAGCGAGAAAATATCCGCACACAGACAATGGCAGGACGTGAGCAAAAGGCTCGTGAGGGCAAATGGAACGGCGGTTTCGCTCCATATGGATACAAACTGGAAAATGGAAACCTTGTCATTGCAGAGGATGAAGTGGAAGTAATTCGTGTCATTTATGACCGCTACATTCACACTAATGAGGGTGTTGCAGGAGTTGCAAAATATCTGAACCGCAATGGTTATACTAAGAAACTAAGACAGAATAATACCATTCCGGGATTTTCAAGAGATTTTGTGAAAAATGTATTGTACAATCCTGTTTATATGGGAAAGATTGCTTACGGCAGACGAAGAACAGAAAAGAAACAGGGTACAAGAAACGAGATGCACGTGGTTGAGCAGTCGGAGTTCCCGGTTTATGAAGGACAACACGAAGCTATCATTTCCGAAGAGGATTGGTATCTGGCACAGGAAAAGCGCAAGATCAATTCTTTTAAGCGGGAAAAGGTTAACAATCCAGACCACGCACACATCCTGTCCGGTATCTTGAAATGCCCATGCTGCGGAAAGAGTATGTACGGCAATATCGCCAAGGCGCACAGCAAGGACAAGAAAACACGGTATTATTACTACTGCAAAAATACGGTAACACCTACCGGGCATGAGTGCAGTTTCCGTCTGAATATCGAGCAGACGGAAATCAACAAATTTGTGGCGAAGGTTATCTCCGCTATGGTCAACAATCCACGGTTTGTAGAAGCGATTCAGGCGAAAATCGGAACAGCAGTTGATACAGAAGATATGGAACGGCAGATTGCTGTCCTACAAGGGCGGCTAAAGCAAGCCTTTGGAACGAAAAGCCGCTTGGAGCGTCAGATGGATACCTTGGACATCAATGATGCCCACTATGACAGAAAGATTTTGGACTTGCAGCGCCGCTATGATGAGCAGTATGACACCATAGAGGAAATCGAAGTTCAGATTGGCGAATTGCAAAGTCAGATCCGCAGCATCCAGCAGGAGAAGATTTCCGGAGACAATATCTATCGCTTGTTGCTGGCATTTGATGAAGTCTACCATTCCGCAACGGAAGCGGAGCAGAAGGAGTTTATGAAGGCCTTTATCGAGCGAATTGAGATGTTCCCGGAGAAAAGGAAAGACGGAAGCTGGATAAAGAAGATCGTATTCAATTTTCCTGTGCCTGTTGATGGTGAGGAAGTGAAAGAACTTCCCTTGGAAACTGAAACAACTGTCGAGACGGTATGCCTTTTGTCCAAACTTCACACAAAGCAACATATCGAGATTGATCTAAGCATGGATGACCTGGATTTAACGGCTGCGGAGAGCAAGGCTACCTATGACGAGATCAAAGCCTACGTGCTGGAGAAGTACGGTTTGAAGGTGTCCAGCCTGTATATCTCCCAAGTCAAGCGGAAGTGCGGGCTGGATGTGGGACAGAATTATAACCTGCCAAAGAAGGAAGATGCAAAAGTGCCACAGTGCCCGCCGGAAAAGGAAGCAGCAATCATAGAAGCGCTAAAACATTTCCAGATGATTTCGTAAAAGCTGTGGTTTCAAATTAGGGTTTGATTGCACAAAATAGCCAGATCCGTTCTCTACTTATAAAAGTAGTACGGGCCTGGCTATTTATTACACATTCACTATACTGCATCAATTAATTATTGAAAATTCATTGTAATTAGTTGTGATCAGTAGCTGCTAAATATTTGACCCATACAATCACCGCATTGCCATACCGTATTCTTGATCCGCTTTTCCATTTTTTGGTAAACTTCTCTTCCAGTTTAATCCCCATTTCGTCACTTTTCATGGATGGATTGTTCTCAAGCAAAGACTTTGCAAACACAATTGTATCCGATTGTTCAATATTAGCAAATGCTTGGGGGAGGCTACAAATAGTATGGACCTCGTCGCCACTTTTTCTTATTGCACGAGCTGCTACTAAAGCTTCTATCGCATTTCTATAGCCATCTGATTTTAGCTCATTGTAATTTGTTCGCCCAGAATCAATCAAATTGTATGCACAAATCATTTTTTCAGGAGAAGTTTGCCCCCAAAACAGGTTTTGCCCGCCGCTTTGATAACGGCCTCTGCGGTTTCTTGTATCCAAGTTAAATGCAGCAGATTTAGCACTTGGCGCGCTAATTAAATGTGTCTGGCCTTGAACCTCTTCAAACAAACCTAAGCAAACAAACCAATTATACAGTTTGCTACAATATGTTGCCTTTGTTTTACCATTGATGTTGTTATCGGTATAAATCATATGAAATATTTTCGCAAAATGTGAATAATTAAAATATTCAAGTCCCAACTTTTTTACTTTATAGGAAAGACCGCCTCCGGCGCTCTCTTGAACGAAAAAGGCCCGCGCGGAGGCGGGCATGAAAACGGGACGG
>CABIXM010000009.1 GCA_902362725.1 Clostridiaceae bacterium
AGTGTTTATTATTGATCAAGTACACACTTTTTGAACCCAAAACAAGAAAAACGCTTCTGGAGTGCTGACCAAAAGCGTTTTGTCTACAGTCTGAATCCCTCTGTTGGAAAACAGAGGGATTTTCAAAAGGGTAGAATATAACAAATGATTAAGGAGTAATCTGATATTTATCAAGCAGCTTCTGGATGACTTCCATATGTTCATCGGAAACCGCAGCGGTGGGATGGGTCATCCAGCGTCCGCAGATTCCCCAGAGCTCCAGAACAGCTTTGATCTGAGGCATCATGGTCGGATAGGGAAGACCGAAATACAGTTCACTTAAGAAGGCGATCATGTTCATATATTTGTCCCTTGCCTCCAGGTGCTTTCCGGCCTTGTAGTCCTCCCAGATCTCGATAGACTGAGCGGGAAGGATATTGCCGGGTCCGCCCATGATGAAGGCATCCACGCCAAGCGCCATGGCCGGATAGTAGACGAACTCTTCGCCGGACATCATGATGAAATCGGTGTCCTTGTCCAGGTTCAGAAGCATCTGCTGAATCTTGGCTGCGTTGGAGGTCTCTTTAAAACCTACGATCTTATCCTTTTTCAGCAGCTTGTTCATCAGTTCCGGCTCGATGTAATGCTGATTTTCCGGGCAGTTGTAGATGATGAAGGGAAGCGCCGCCTCGTCTGCTAGGCGTAAAAAGCAGGATTCCAGCTCCGATTCTGTACAGTGTACAAAGTCGGTGGGTGTGGTGAGCGCCACATCAGCTCCGCTTTCTTTGGCGTCCTCCATGTGCTGAAGAATCAAGCGGGTGCTGTCGTCCATGACGCCTGCAATCAGAAGGGCGTCCGGACCGGCTGCCTCTCTGGCGGTTTTAATAATGGCTTTTCGCTCCTCCCGGGAAAATGCCAGCACTTCTCCGGCATAACCAAGTACAAAGATATTGGTCATGCCTTTGGACATTACGTATTTTACGAGTTTTGTCATGCCTTCCGGATCAAAGGTGCCGTCCTTTTTGAGTGGGGTGGCAAGCGCGGGAGTTACACATTTTAAACGTTCTTGAATTGTCATTTTATTTCGTACCTCCGAATTGATTTGATAGATTTATTCTAGCAGAGGCAGAGATAAATTTCTTTCGGATATTTTATAAGTAATTACAGAAATTTTAGATGGAGAACATTTATGACAAAAAGAATTATCATGGAAAAATTATTTCACGAATCGACGCCCTTTCCGTACTCACTGCAGAAGTGCGAGGTGGAAGATATGGAGCCAGTGTGTCATATTCATCCCCATTGCCAGATCACTCAGAATCTCAAGGGAAAAATAGCTTATAGGATCGACGAGCAGCAGATTTGGCTGGAAGAAGGGGATATTTTGCTGATTAATTCCCATATTCCCCATGCCTGCGAGGCAGAGGAAAAGAGCATCCGGAGAAATATGGGATTTTATCCGGAGATGCTGGAGGTGGGGACATACTGTAAGGCGTATGATTCATTTTTACGGATTTTATACAGCAATATGTACCCGTATATTCTATTGAAAAAAGTAGATTGCGACCGGATGCATATTACAGAAATCTTAGAAGAGATCTTTTCTATACCGGAGAAGGGATATATCGCCGTGGACGGGCTGATTCACAACCGGATTGTGGATATCTCCATCGCGCTGATTCAGTGGATGGTGAAAAAGGAGAACAAGGATATCCAGAGAATTAACGGTGTTCTGTGCCGGAGTATGGAGTACATCGAGGCAAACTGCAGGGAGGCTATCAAGATCCGGGATGTGGCCGAAGCGGCAGGCTTAAATTCCAGCTATTTTTCGCATTGTTTTAAGAAGAATATGGGGATCTCCTTTAAGCAGTACCTGAACCGGAAGCGCCTGGAGGCCGCGGCCATAGAACTGACCACCACGGAAGAACAGATTTCCTATATCGCGTTCTCCTGCGGCTTCGGGAGCGTGACGTCTTTTTATCAGAATTTTATGGATTTTTATAAATTGTCCCCGAAGCGGTTCCGGGAACTGAACACGAAAATCACTTCTTGACGAATTTACCACAGATTGGTAGAATAACAGTGTCGACAGAGGTCGCAGCAGGGAGAATGCTGACGGCGTGGTCGACACTGTTTTTATTACATTTATTTACATTCTACGAAAGATAAAATCACGGACTTCAGTATCGAAGTGAGAAATCCACAGAAGCAGGCGGAGAGATTCGCCTGAAAGGTATGGCTAAAAATGAATAGAATATGGAGCAGAAGGGGAATAGTATGCAGACGGGGAAGGCGTATCGGTACGAGAAGGTTATTTTGCGGCCATGGGAGTGGCTGTTAAGAGAAGACAGAGGATACGGGAAGGCAGCGACGGTGGAGAGCTCGTTGGCGGAAGGAATTCGGCAGACGGATTTGGAAGTACAGTTTGATGCGTGTTGTAAGCGATTGCTGGCTGAAAAAGTAGTTGTGGCCTGGATTATGAAGTGGTGTATTCCAGAGTATAGGGAGTTCTCGATGGAGGAGATTGCAGAGAAGTATATTGTAGGGACACCGAGTGTGGGAATAATGCCGCTGTATCCGGGAGAGAAGAAGGTTTACAGGATTCATAACGAAAATACGGAGGACACTTCGTTAAATGAGGGACGTGTTACGTATGATGTACGCTTTCGTGCAATGATACCGGGAAGCAGTGACGCTGTAGAAATGCTCATTAATATTGAAGGCCAGAATGACTTTTATCCGGGTTATTCGTTGGTAAAGAGGGCGTTGTATTATTGCTGCAGGATGATTTCATCGCAATATGGAACAGAATTTTCAAGAGGTCAGTATGGAAAGTTGAAGAAGGTCTACAGTATCTGGATTTGTATGAATCCGCCGAAAAAGAGGAGAGGCACGATTACACGGTACCGGATTCAGGAAGAGGATGTGGTAGGAAAAGTTCGGGAGAACGAGAAAAATTACGATTTACTGACGGCAGTTATGGTGTGCTTGGGGGCAAAGAGGAAAGATACAAAAGAGGAGCTTGGGGAGAAACAGTTATTAAGAATGTTGGAAGTGTTATTTTCAGATGAAATTCAAGTGGAAGAAAAGAAATGGATTCTGGAGAAAGAATTTAAAATGCCGATGACAGAAGAGCTGGAAGGAGGAGTTGAAGAGATGTGTAATTTGAGTAAAGGGGTATGGGAGAAAGGTATAGAACAAGGTATAGAACAGGGAATTGAACGAGGATTAAGCCGTGGAGTGGAGCGTGGAATGAGAGAAACTGTGTTCAGTTTTGTGAAAAAGAAGATGCTGAAAGGAAAAAGCTTATCGCAGATTGCGGAAGAACTGGATGAATCGGAAGAATATCTTGCGCCGTTTTATCGTCTTGTGCAGGAAAATCCGGAATTGAGTGTGAAAGAACTGGCGTTAAAAGCATAAACGACATAAGTGGAACACTTGCAATCACCACCGCGGTAAAGTATAATAAGACATAATTTAAGGAAACCGAGGCGTAAATTATGACTTATGAGGAAGCGAGAGCTTTTATTAATGATACGGCGAAATACGGGTATGTGCTGGGGCTGGATACGGAGCGGGAGCTGCTTCGCAGGCTTGGCAATCCGCAGGATGACCTGAAATTTGTGCATATCGCGGGAACGAATGGAAAGGGATCGACACTGGCATATATCTCAACGATTCTGAAAGAGGCCGGTTATAAAGTGGGGAGGTATATCTCTCCGACGATTTTTGATTATCGGGAACGCATTCAGGTGAATGAGAAATATATTGCAAAGGAAGCAGTAGCCAGACTGGCAGAAATGGTGGAGGCAGCAGGACAGGCCATGCTGGCGGAAGGGCTGCATCATCCTACGGCCTTTGAAGTGGAGACGGCCATGGCCTTCCTCTATTTTAAGGAAATGAACTGCGATCTGGTGGTGCTGGAATGCGGCATGGGCGGCCTGACCGACGCCACGAATGTGGTGAAAACCACAGTGGTTTCCGTATTCGCGGAGATTGGCATGGATCATATGGGCTTTCTCGGCAACACAGTGGAAGAGATCGCCGGGGTCAAGGCCGGAATCATTAAGCCGGGTACGATAGCGGTCAGCGCTGCGCAGCGACCGGAGGTCAGTGCGGTGCTGCAAAAGACCTGTGCGGAAAAGGACACGGAATATCGTGAGATTCGAAAATCCGATATCAAAGATGTAAGATACGTATTTGAAAATCAGACATTTACTTATAAGGAAGAGATGAAGCTGAAGCCCGGACTCACCGGAAGCTGGCAGATTGATAATGCGGCGTTGGCGGTGGAAGCAGTTCGGGCTCTTCGAGACTGCGGATGGAACATTTCCGATGAGGCGCTTCGAAAGGGGCTGACGGAGACCGTATGGCAGGGGCGCTTCACGACGGTGAGCCGACATCCGCTCTTCATTGTAGACGGCGCGCACAACCGTGATGCAGCCGATCGCCTTAAGGAAACCCTGGAGCTTTATTTCCCGGAAAAACGGAAACTATTCATCGCCGGAGTGCTGGCAGATAAGGAATACGACTATGTGATGAGCCAGCTGACGCCGCTGGCTGACCGGGTCATCACGGTGATGACGCCGGACAATCCCCGGGCGCTGGCTGCGGATAAGCTGGCCGAGGATGTGAAGAAATATAATCCGAAGGTGGAGTCGGCAGACAGCTTAAAGGACGCGGTACATCGGGCGCGGGCTTATGCAGGCGGGGAGGATATGATTCTGGCCTTTGGCTCTCTGTCATATCTGGGCGATTTGATACGGGAAATCCGGGTGCAGGACCAATAGAAAGAGGACGGAAGATGAGAGATTTAAAAGAACTGAGAGTGGAAATAGACCGGATTGACCGGGAGATGGTGGCGCTTTTTGAGGAGCGCATGGGCATCTCCAAAGAGGTGGCGGAGTATAAGATTGCCACAGGGAAAAAGATTCTGGATAAGGAACGGGAAAATCAGAAGCTCGAGGCGGTAAAGGCCCTGACCCACGATGATTTTAACAGCCATGGCATAGAGGAGCTCTATAAGCAGATCATGGGCATCAGCCGGAAGCTGCAGTATCAGCTGATGGAGGAGAAGGCTTTGGGACGCCTGCCCTTTATTATGGTAAATGAACTGGAGAAGAAAGATGTCCGGGTGGTCTATCAGGGCGTGGAGGGCGCTTACGCCCAGCAGGCCATGTTCGCGTTCTTTGGCGAGAAAGTAAATCATTTCCATGTGGAGCGGTGGCGGGACGCCATGGATGCCATTGCGGAGGGCATGGCGGACTACGCGGTGCTGCCTATCGAGAATTCGACGGCGGGTATCGTCAATGACAGCTACGACCTGCTGGAAGAATATGACAATTATATCGTGGGCGAGCAGATTATTTCCATTCAGCATGCTCTGCTGGGTACGCCGGATGCGGAGATTTCCGATATCCGGACGGTATATTCCCATCCCCAGGGGCTGATGCAGTGCGCGAAATATCTGGACGAGCATCGGGACTGGCAGCAGATCAGTGTGCTGAACACGGCGGTGGCGGCCAAGAAGGTGGCGGACGAGAAGGATAAGACCCAGGCGGCTATCGCCAGTACGCTGGCGGCGAAGCAGCAGGGGCTGAAGGTGCTGGATCGTGGCATCAATCGCAGTGAAAATAATTCCACCCGGTTTCTGATTGTGACAAACCAGCCCATATTCTGCAAGGACGCGAAGAAAGTCAGCATCTGCTTTGAGGTAACCCATGAGAGTGGCTGCCTGTACAATGTGCTGTCCCATTTCATTTACAATAATCTGAACATGTGCCGGATCGAGTCCCGGCCGATTCCGGAGCGGAACTGGGAGTATCATTTCTTCGTGGATTTCGAGGGAAATCTTAACGACAGCGCAGTGAAGAATGCGCTGCGCGGTATCCGGGAGGAAGCTTTGAATATGAAAATTCTTGGTAATTACTAAATTTTTTAGAGATGCTTTAGAAGGAGGAATTAGTATGAACCCGTATGTAATTATGACGGATACAACAACTGACTTACCCGAGAGCTACATCAGGGAGCATGGGCTTTCTATCCTTTCTTTGAGTTATATTTTGGAGGGAGAAACCTACGATCGGGAGCATCCGCTGGATGTGAAGGAGTTTTACGCGAAGATGCGGAGCGGCTCCATGCCGACCACGTCCCAGGTAAACCCGGAGCAGGCGAAGGCTGCCATGTGCGCCTGCCTGGAAAAGGGGCTGGATGTGCTGTACATCGCCTTTTCTTCGGGCTTAAGCGGCACGTATAACAGTGGCCGGATTGCGGCGGAGGAGATCGCGGAGGAAGGCCTGTTCCCGGAGCGGAAGGTCGTAGTGGCAGATTCTCTGAGCGCGTCGCTGGGCGAGGGTCTGCTGGTACATAAGGCTGTGATGCTGAAGGAAGCAGGAAAATCCTTCGACGAGGTGGCAGACTGGGTAGAGCAGAATAAGCTTCGTATCTGCCACAATTTTACAGTGGATGATCTGTTCCATCTGCACAGAGGCGGCCGGGTGTCGAAAGCTACGGCGATTCTGGGAACCATGATGAATGTGAAGCCGGTGCTGCACGTGGACGATGAAGGACATCTGATTGCGGTTGGCAAGGTGCGCGGAAGAAAGAAATCGATTTCGGCTCTGGTGGATCGCATGGCAGAGCAGCTGAAGGGCTTTGAGGCGGAAAATGATGTGGTATTTATCAGCCATGGGGACTGCATTGAGGATGTGGAGTATCTGAAAAAGCTGATACAGGAGAAAACCGGAATCTCAGAGTTCCTGGTAAATTACGTGGGACCGACCATTGGAGCCCATTCCGGGCCGGGAACGTTGGCAGTATTTTTTGTGGGACAGCCGAGATAGATGAAAAGGCGGAAAATGTATGACATTTTCCGCCTTTTCCGATGTCTGGAAAAAGAATCTGGGTTAGAAGAAAAGTTTAAAAAGAACAGAGAGCAGAATAAGAAAACCTATGATTAGTGTCACAATATAGATTTTACGGGATTCCAGATCGTTCTCCCGGGCCAGGTAACAGACATCTGTACCCAGAATGACGATAAGGAAAGGAATCATATAGAAGAGCCCCATGTGTTTTACCTCCAATTCAGTAGCAATGCAGAGTTAAGAATGACTAATACAGAACCGGCGTTATGCACCAGAGCTCCGGTTATGGGTCCCATGAGGCCTGTGATGGCCAGGACAATGGCCAGAAAATTCAGAGCTATGGAAAAAGTCAGGTTGCTTTTGATGGTAACCATCATGCGCTTGGAGAGGGCCAGAAGATGCGGAATCTCCTGCACCTGGTCGTCTACCAGGGCGATGTCTGCGGCGTCTACGGCGATGCCGCTGCCGACACCGCCCATGGCTATCCCTACGTCCGCTTTTTTCAGGGCGGGGGCGTCGTTGACGCCGTCGCCGATCATGCAGATGGGTTCCTGATTTTTCTGGGAAGCGTCGATGATATTCATCTTATCCTCGGGCAGACAGTTCGCGCGGACTTCCCGGATACCGAGACCCCGGGCAACTTCCCGGGCGGCGCTCAGGTTATCGCCGGTCAGCAGAACGGGAGTGACGCCGAGACTTTGGGTGGCGGCGATCATATCCTTGCTTTCTTCGCGCAGGGTATCGGACAGAGCCAGATAGCCTGCGGCCTTGCCATTGACAATCAGGTAGATTATTGTGCAGCCCTTTTGCAGATACGTTTCAGAATCAGCCAGGATAGCCGCGGAATCGGGGCAGGTCTCCTCCAGCATTTTCCGGTTACCGGCCTGGACCGTATAGCCCTTGACCCGGGCAGATACGCCGTGGCCTGGGATCATGCGGAAATCCTCTGCAGGAAGCAGAATCGCCTTATCATTCTTCCGGAAATCCGCCAGAACAGCCTTGCCCAGAGGATGCTCCGAATACTGCTCCGCAGCTGCAGCCAGAGAGTAAAGCCCCTGTTCGGTCCAACCGGAAGAGAGGGAACGGACAGCCGTAACCTGCGGAGTTCCCTGGGTCAGAGTGCCGGTCTTGTCAAAAGCGATACGCTTCACAGAAGCCAGCCGCTCCAGAGCGTCGCCCTCCCGCACCAGAAAACCGTGCTTCGTGGCATTGCCGATGGCGGCCATAATAGCAGTCGGCGTAGCCAGAACCAACGCGCAGGGACAAAAGACAACCAGAATCGTCACAGCACGGATCACCTGACCGGTGACCAGCCAGGTAATAGCGGCGGCAGACAGGGCGATAACGACAATCCAGGTAGCCCAGCGGTCAGCCAGCCCTACGATTTTCGCCTTGCCAGCGTCGGCAGACTGCACCAGACGGATCATGCGCTGGATAGAACTGTCGCTGCCCACCTTCGTAGCCTTCATTTCAAACGTACCAAATTGATTCACCGTACCGCTGGACACTTCGTCGCCTGCGGCTTTATCGACAGGAAGCGACTCTCCGGTCATGACCGCCTGATTGATTGAAGTCTGGCCAGTCAGAATGACGCCGTCCACCGGAATTGTCTCGCCGGGAAGCACACGGATCCGGTCGCCCACCTTCACCTGATCCGCCGGAATCATCTTATTTCCATCATCAGACAGAACCCGGGCCGTCTGCGGCGTCAGATGCACCAGACGCTCAATCCCGGCCCGCGCCCGGGCCACCGTCAGCTCCTCCAGAAGGCTGCCCAGCTGCATAATCACAGCCACCTCGCCCGCCGCGAAAGTCTCGCCAATGCAGACAGAAGCAATCAGCGCCAGCGACACCAGCACATCCGCTTTAATATCAAAAGCAGTCACAAGCCCGATTACTGCCTCTAAGATAATCGGTACCCCGCAAAGCAAAATCGCGATCCACGCCGGATCAAACGTCAGCCCCGGCAGTAAGCCTGAGAGGCTTGCTACCAGAGACAGAGCCGAGATAACCAGAAACGTAATATCCTTCCTCGTCCCCCCCAAGCTCCAGAAAAGCTTCCAACTTATCAATTATCGTATTCATAATCAATCAAACTCCTCCCATACAAACTACATATACCCCTATAAGTATAAAAACTCTAAAAACATACTATACCCATAGGGGTATAAAGTCAATACCAAAAATAAAAAATGTACATTTGAAAAATTCCCATTTCCAAGATCAGGAAGCGAGGGGCCGGAGGTTTGCTTACACGTTAGTGTCCGGCCCCTCGCTTCCGTCCATCCTAAATACGAACCCCACTAGAAAGCTTCCTCATTTTCCACGTTTAACAGATATTCTTCAAAGATCTCGCTTAATCGAGCAGTCTCAGAAGCTGGAATTGCGATAGAAAAAGTATTGTTAAAAGATTGAATATTTTTTTCAACAATTGCAAAAATGTGCTCCTGTAAATTACTCATAGAGGCCAGTTTCTTATATGCAAGAGGTTCATTACGAATAACACGTTCAATCATAAAAGCACAATGAAATAAATACTTAATTAAAAGAGAGTAGGAAATAGGTAGTTCCAATTGCTGGCAGATGGATACCAGGCTGGGATAAATATTTTCAACAGCTTTATGGCAATCCAGAAAAACCAGGGAATTGGAAAGAACCTCCATGATTTCCTTATCCTGGAAAGAATTCACAGGATTCGCTTTGCTGGATAATTCTGTAGATTGCACCATATCCACATGGAAAGAAGAAGACTCCATCTGCTCTATAACATGAAAAATAAGAGGAAGAGACAGCGGAAAGAGAATGGTGATATAATCGGCGGCCTCTTTTCTAACCCGTGCAACTATGTCAAATGGAAAGGTATCATCAACAATTAAAAGAATACCGTTTCCGGAATCTATTTCCCGTGCCTTTTGATACAGAAGAGAGAGCATGGCCTCTTCATCGACAGCCTTGGGAAAATCAATATAAAAACAGGAAATGGAGTATTTGAAGCTGTTAATATAAATAGCGTGTTTTTCCGCAATGCTTTCACCGTAGCTGGCTAAAAGGATGGGAAGGACAGAACATTCAGAAGATACGTCGGTATTTTCGGAAGGCTCTGATTGCAATAAAAATCCATTGGTATCAATTTTATTTTCCAGTAAACGCAAGTAATAATCATTTTCTGTTCCTGGTATAAAAAAGAGGCTCTTTTCTTTTATGAGCTGGGAAATATTTTTTATACAGGTAAAGGAGTCGGTGCAACCGTCTAAGCTGTTTAAAAAATTTGCAGACAGGCAATGTAAATTAATAGATAACAGGTCAGAGTGCTGGAGCTGACAGTTGGAAATACATTGCCGTAATTCAGCGTACACATCATCTAAGGTATTAGCCTGATAGGCGCAGAAATATTCCAACAGATATACCGGAAATTCCAGATTTTTTTGAAGAAAATTACATTCTCTCTGGGATAAAAAAAGAATCCATTCCATTTTCTCTTTATAAGTCAGAGCAGGATACTCAGGAATCGCGATGGAGTAGGGCTTAAAATCAGCGGGAATATCCTGAGAATCTGCAGAGTGCCATAACAAAATAAGTGAGAGCGCAAAATGATTCCGGTACGAATCACGGAGCAGATAACGGATAAAGGCAACAAACTGCAGCTGCATTTGGGCATCATTACAAAGCCATTGACATGCATCCAGGATACAGGTAACGGGATTGGAGTTAAGATGCTTTTCATGTATCCGTGTAATCAGATTCTGATAGGTCTGAAACTGTAAAATAAAGTCTTCGGCAGACAATTTTATATAATTCAGATTTAGCTGTGCCGTGAACTGTTTATCAAGTATGCTATAGAGCAGCTCCAGCGATACACCGGACTTTGAATGAACCAAAGTAACAGGGTTGGATAAGGGCGTTTTCAGCCTGTGTAAAACAGTGGTCCAGAAATCATACAGGGTTTCATTTTCAGAAAAACCGGGATATTTCAGCAGCGAGGAAAAAGGCTCCTTATTTTGTCTGATGTCGAGATAATCCCAGATAGATTTATCTTTTGAAATAGTAGAAGGGATATATCTGTCAGGGTAATATTTTTCGAGCACTTCACGGCTTAAATATAAAGTAGGACGCCCTTTCAGTTTAATGAGTGTATTTTGTTTCCAGTGTGAATTCAGAATCCTGGAAACATTGGATCGTTCCATAGAAAAGTCAATACTTATGGAAAAAGCATCTGCGTGCGAAATGTCGTAAGAAGAGTCCTTCAGAAGAAATTCGGTATTCTGAAAAATGAATGATAAAATGAGTTCTTCCTTATTTGATTTCATAAATAGTCACCTGCCCAGTACTGTTGTAGTTACATCTGATTCCATTATAATTCTGCAAATTATTTAATTCAACCGTAAAAAATAGTGTATTTATAGGGCAATTATAAGCACAGAAAGGAATAGACAAGGACAACAGACAGATAAGAGTGTAATTAAGAAAAAATGTGTGAAAGAATCAAAGGAGAAAAAAACAATGTATAATTGACGAAACAAAAAACGATAAAGCGATTGGTAGAAATGCATAAAAAAAGAGGCGAAAAACAAAAAAAATGCACAAAAGCATATTGACACAAAAGGAGAGAGTGTGAAAAGAGTGACAGTATTGACAAAAGACACAGAAAACGCAATAATGACATCACAGCGCGCGGTATCGATCGATAAGGAGGATTTATGGTAAGTATTATAATAGCAACTCATGGTAAGCTGGCGGAAGGACTTCTGGATAGTCTGGAACTTATTACTGGTATGAAAGATAATATCAGAACCTTATCTTTGGAGCGTTCTATGGATGTTACAGAATATGGAAGAATATTAAGTGACACAGTAAAAGAAATGGATGATTTATCCGGAGTCATTGTGTTTACAGATTTATTTCTTGCAAGTCCATATAACCAGGCGGTATTGGGTTACAGGAATATCGGAAAGGATGATAAATATTATGTGGTTTCCGGAGTGAACCTGCCGATGCTGATTGAAGCGGTGAATCTGAGGGCGATGGGAAAGGACATTTCAGAAATCGTTGCAGAGGCCGTGGAGAACGGAAAAGAGGGAATTCATAATTTTATGGGTGAATATGGACAGAGTTTATCGGTTTCTTAAGGAGGAAGGAAATGAAACTTCAGTTGGCATTGGATTTTTCGGATATGAATGAGAACCTGCGTGTTCTGGAGGAGACAGCAGATCTGGTCGATATTATAGAATATGGAACAGGAGCTCTGATTCCAAACGGATATGCCGGATTAAAAGCATTGCGGGAAAGATATCCGGAAAAAACGATTTTATGTGATCAGAAGATTATGGATGGAGGTTATATATTCACAGAACAGCAGGCTGAATGCGGTGCGGATATCGTAACTGTTCTGGCTGCCGCAGAGGATGAAACGATTATGCTGGCAGTGAAAGCAGCCAGAGAGAAGAAGATAAAAGTAATGGCAGATCTTTGCGGAGTAAAAGAAAGCCTGAAACGGGCGGAAGAGATAAAAAAGCTTGGCGTGGATTATATATGTGTACATATGGCTACAGACGGTTCCCATGAAAAGAGCGGGGCTCCGGTATTACAGAAAATAAGTGACAGACTGGGCAATAAAATCTGTGCAATAGCAGGTTCTGTTACCCCGGAAAAGTGTCGGGAGATAAAAAAACTGGAACCGGGAATCGTGATTGTCGGAAGTTATATTACGAAAGCTGAAAATTGCCGCAAAGCAGCAGAACAAATAAGAAATGCTTTGAAGTAACAGAGGTGTAAAATGGATAAAATAGGATTGGCAAGGATAGATGACAGATTGATACATGGACAGGTAATGTCTTCCTGGCTGGGATATGTAGGAAGTAAAGAGATTATCATAGTAGACGATGAACTTTACAGTGATGAATTTACAAAATCCATTATATTGATTTCCACATCGAAGAGCATTAATGTGTCAATTTATGATATAGACGGCGGAGTGGAGTTCCTGAAAAACACAGAAAAGAGAAATCTGTTGTTACTTGCAAAAAGTCCTGTTACATTTTATCGGATGCTTCAAAAAGGAATTGAAATAGGAAAAATTAATCTGGGCGGAATGGTAGCGGCTAAGAACCGTACAAAACTGTATAAGAACATAGCCATTTCGGAATATGAAAGGCAGATATTAAAGAAAATAATGGAGATGGGAGTCAATATTTATATTCAGATTGTTCCGGATGAGAAAGCTATTTCATTGACGTCAGTATTAGGAAGGTGATTAGTATGTTTGAAATTGCACTGGTCAGAATTGACGAACGCCTGATTCACGGACAGGTTATGTCGGCGTGGATACAGTACGCAAACAGCCATCATATCATAATTGTGGATGATGCAACGGCAAAAGATCCATTTTTGAAAATGATTCTGAGCGCGGCGGTGCCGGGAAATTTAAAGGTAGACATTACAACAGTTGAGGACGCAAAGAATGTATTGGAAAAAGCGGATGACAGAGTTGTGATTCTTGTAAAAAAACCGGAGCCTCTGGTGAAAATGGTAGAATCAGGAGCGATAAAGCCGGAAAAAGTGATACTGGGAGGAATGAGCTCCATTGCAGGAAGAGAGCGTTTATACAAGAGCATCTATGCATCGAAAGAAGAGTTGACGCAATTAAAGGAACTACAGGCATCGGGAATCAATGTGGTTGTGCAGGTTGTCCCGAATGATATGGAAACGAATTTAAAACAGATGTTAGGAGGAGAATGATATGCAAATAAATCTGATTCAGGCATTTTTAATCGGTCTGGTATATTATCTGGGAATCAATGGAACACCGTGGCTTACGATGTTAGGTTCGACAAGTCTGATGCGTCCGATGGTGTGTGGAACGCTGGTGGGACTTATTCTGGGCGATCCGGTAGCAGGGTGTACAATCGGAGCGGCTATTAACCTGCCTTATATTGCATGGAATGCGGCAGGAGGAGCGCAGTCTGTGGATCAGGGACTGGCAGGCACCCTCGGAACAACATTTGCGCTTGCATCCGGAATCAGTGCAAGCGCGGCGATGACCATGGCGATAGCAATCGGATTGCTGGGAAATGTGATTTGGATTTTACATCTGACAGTGGACATTATTTTTGCGCATATGGCAGATGATGCAGCAGAAAAGGGAGATATCCACAAAATTGGCGTTTGGTATAATATGATTTTGCCCCAGGGATTTCTGTTCCTGATTTCGGTAATTCCTGTTATGTTGATTGTATTTTTCGGCACGGACGCCATCAGTGGACTTTTAACATCTTTGCCGGAAGGACTGCTGCACGCATTGGAGATGATTGGAGGAGTATTACCTGTATTGGGAATTGCAATGAATTTACGCGCAATTAATACAAAGACGGTATTGGTATTTTTCTTACTGGGATATCTGATTTCTATTTATTCTGGAATTTCAATTGTTGCAATTTCACTGTTTGCAGCCATCATTGCATTTCTGTATATGCAGCTGACAGTTAAAGAGAAGGGGGAAGATAACGTATGAGTAGCGAATTAAAGGAAAATGGTCTGGTTACCAAAAAAGATTTAAGAAGCATATGGCTGCATTGGGAGATGTTTATTGCATCAAACTTTAATTATGAACGCTATTTTGCTACAGGATTGATTTACACGCTTACTCCGGTCCTTAAAAAATTTTATGGAGATGATAAGGAGAGAATGGTAAAAGCGCTGAAGAGACATATGCAGTTCTTCAATATCGAGTGTAACTTCGGCTGCTCGGTCATTGGTCTGGTAGTCGCGCTGGAGGAAGAAAAAAGTAAAAATGATGAAGCGATTCCGGATGAGATGATTACAGGCGTAAAAAATGGATTGATGGGACCGATGGCGGGAATTGGCGATACATTGTGGCAGGGAACATTGCTGCCGATTCTTCTGTCCCTGACATTACCATTCGGACAGGAAGGAAATATCGTATTGGGACCGGTTGCATTCTCTGCTTTACATATAGGAATTATGCTGAGTGTGGGATATACCTTGATCAATTTGGGTTACAGTAAGGGAAGAGAAGGAATTGTGTCCATTCTTCAGGGGCAGAGTCTGACGAAGGTGATGACGTTTGCACAGACTCTTGGCAGTATTGTAATTGGCGCACTGGCAGCTTCCTGTATCTCACTGTCAACGCCATTGGTATTACATTTAAATGGTGGAGACCTGGCTATTCAGACAGCGGTTTTCGACAAAATTATGTTAGGTATTTTACCGTTGGGCGCAACATTGCTTGTATATAAGCTTTTAAAGAAAAAAGTGAATCCGAATATGGTTTTGGCGGGAATCATCGTAGTCATTGGCGCGTTGGCATTGCTGGGTGTTTTATAAGATAAAAAAGGATTATAAAGAGAGTTGCCGTGAAACAGAGGAAAATCAAAAATCTGTTCCATGGCAACTCTTTTTGCGATAAAAAGGGTGGGGAAATTCAAAACACGAAAATACGAAACATTAAAATAAGAAGGTTAAAATTCAAAGTGAATTCTTGATTCATATAAAATATTGTTTTTATAAGACTTAATTCACCTTATATTAGTTTACGAGTGACAAAAATAGCGCTATAATGAGCTTACAGAAGCTAGTTTTCATGTGTGCAGGCATGAAAAATGGGCATCTGGATGAACGTGCAAGACTAAATTCCACATGCCAGATTTTTGTAGGATTAAATTCGGCAGTGGATTCCATCTTGCTTACAGCTTTATTTTTTGAGTAACGATGGCTTTAAATTGACCTGGTCAGCAGGTATTTCCTGAAGACATAATAGTCTGTGAAGTCTGTTATTCAAAAGCATCTTTGACAGCCTGAATGGGGTGCAACCATTCAGGCTGTCTCTCGCTTCGCTGTTGATATGGTTCATTAAGATACAGGCATCCCGCTGGGTATAATTATCCAGACTCTGGCCTTTGGGAATTACATACCGGATATATTCATGATTCTTTTCAATCCGTCCCTTCTGCCAGGAAGAGTTAGGATTACAATAAAAGACCCTGGTACGGATTCCTCCATTTTTATCACATTCTATCCGTTCTGGAAATTGAAATTCCGTACCATTATCCGTCAGGATCACAGGAAAGAGTTCACGAAAAACTTTAATGGTAAGCTTTTCTGTCAGATAATCAAACACCTTTATGATCTGCTCCTGTGTTTTTCCTTGCAGTACAAAAATGAGCATGAGAGAGCAGTTACGGAAAAAGAGGGTCAGAAAAACCTGGTTACTATTATCACGTCCACCTTCCACGGTATCCATTTCAACAACGGGGACATCCGGATTTGCCTGAATAAACTTCTGAAAATCGTCATAAGTACGGCCTATACGGAACTCCCTGGCAGCCAGACTTATTCTTGTTCCGGTTTTTCTTGGCTTGCATTTATATCGGACTTTTCGGCGCAGATCCATATTTCTGGCAGTGAATATTCCCTGTTCGATGTAGTTATAAAGTGTTTTTCTGGAGCATGGGATCTCATGTCCATGAAACGCATAGATATGTGCTAATGACTGTCCCTGGGCAAGCAATGGAGAAATAAGGTCGTCAAGCAGAGCGATGTCGGCTGCATTCTGATTGATCCCCTGTCTGCACGAAACAAGAAGTTCATGATAGGATCTGTCTACATACTGAGCAATGTAATAGGCCTTGTTTTTATTGCAGGTACGCTGCCGTGCACAGTGATTGCAGACATAGGGGCTTTGGAAATAAAGTCGCACTGTGGTTCACGATATTCCGGACAGAGATAGCTGCATTTGGAAACCTGAAGTCTTACGTTGAAGCAGGACTTACACATTTTCACACAGTCCTTTTCATCACAAAGGAAACGCATGGTACATTCCTTAAAAAGAGCACATCGAAGAGGCTTTTTCGGATTCTCATCACGGGGTTGAAAAGTACGATATTTTTTAACTTCCTTTGCGATGGTGATGGGATGTTTGCCCAGTTTTCTGGCAATGGCAGCGAAAGACAATCCATCATTCAATCCTTTTTCAATGTGGATACGCTGACTGGTAGTAAGGTGCTTCTGATCATATGTTTTTTTCTTAGGCATAAATAATCCTCCTTTGATGGAGAAATCCACTAACCAAAGTAAGCATATCACATTTCGTGTAAGACTAAAATCGGCAGACACGAATTTAAATGGTGAATCACGAATTTACTATTTCATTTTACCGGTTAAAATAAGAAAACCTCTTGACTTAAACTATACTTTAAGGTATAAAATAAAGCCAAACCAGGGCATATCTACCCTACAGCAATATCGATTAAAAGCACTTATAAAGGAGAATTTCAACATGTCAGATCAGAAAACACCCGGCACCGGCGGGGAACATTATGTACCGTACGGGGAGCGCACCGGCGGCGAATCCACCGTATACTTCACCAAAGACCTCTCTGCAGAAGGACTGCATAACATATTCCAGAAAGTAGGCGGCCACCTGACTGGAAAAGTAGCCGTCAAGCTGCACACCGGCGAAAAGCACGGCCCGAACATCATTCCGCGTCCGTGGGTAGAGGCCCTCATCAAAAACGATATCCCGAACGGCAATATCGTCGAGACTAACACCTACTACGAAGGCGACCGCTACACCACCGAAGCGCACCGGGAAACCCTGAAGGTCAACGGATGGACCTTCTGCCCCGTAGACATTATGGACGAGGACGGCACCGCCTTATTCCCCATCAAGGGCGGAAAATGGTTTCATGAAATGTCCGTAGGAAAGAACCTGGCCAATTACGATTCCTTCCTGGCCCTGACTCATTTTAAGGGACATACCATGGGTGGCTTCGGCGGATCCAATAAAAACATCGGCATCGGCTGCGCAGACGGCCGCATCGGGAAAAAAAGGATTCACACCGTAGAAGGATCCGACAACCAGTGGAGCATCGCCGAAGAAGAATTCATGGAGCGCATGACCGAGTCCACCAAATCCGTCTTCGATCATTTCGGCGATAAGATCGTATACATCAACGTCCTTCGCAACATGTCCGTATCCTGCGACTGCGAAGGCGTGGCAGCAGAGCCGGTAGTCACTCCGAACATCGGTATTGTAGCCTCCACCGACATCCTGGCCGTGGATCAGGCTTCCGTAGATCTGGTATACGCCCTGAGCGAGCATGACCATCACGCCCTGGTAGAGCGCATGGAAACCCGCCACGGCCTGCGCCAGCTCACCTACATGAAAGAGCTGGGTATGGGAAATGACAAGTATCATCTGCTGGATATTGATGAGAACGACAAGGAAATCAGCGTAAAAGAAGCGGTAAAGGATGTAAAGCCGTTCCACGCGGAATAGCAGAAAAGCAGGTGGCGGAGATAGTGAAGACGCTGTGAAAACAGAATACAGAATGGCAACAAAAAAGGATCCTGTGGCAGGATCCTTTTTTGTTGAAGCACGCGGGCACGGTGGTAAAGACCATTGGGATTTTCTGCGGCGGTCTGGTAGTGGGCGGCTTTGGTCAGAGACTGCTTGCAAGCTGCGGCTCGGAAAATATCTGGTATACAATGTAAACTGAAAATGCAATAATTTTATAAAAATAGAGTCCCATTATAAGGTGTTTTGCATACCGGACAATGGGACTTTCATTTTCTGTTTCTATTTCATATTCGCGAACCGCTCCATCGCCTTGGTGAAGCTCTCGATAGTCTTATCTGCATCTCCATGCTGGATGCCGTCCCGGACGCAGTGCTGGATGTGGCCTTCCAGAACCACCTGACCGGCCTTGTGCAGGGCCGACTTGGCGGCGTTGATTTGGGACAGGATGTCTTCGCAGGGGATATCCTCATCGATCATGCGGTCGATGGCCTGAACCTGGCCGATGATCTTTTTCAATCTGCGGTGCAGATTTTCTGAATCCATGCATTGTTTCATAAAATGATACCTCCCGGAAAATTCATATGTTAGTCCAATTATAAAAGGAATCCATGGAACTGTCAAGCGAGCCGGAAGGGAACAGGACAGATAAAAACCAAAGGAAAATGCAGGCTGGAATAGATAAAATCAACTGTACAGACATCGTTCCCTGCGTTATAATACAGCATAACAGCACTCTGCGTCTCAGGTTTGGAGCCGGCGCGGAGCGGATGAAAAATGTTAGCGGACAGAAACGGTAACAGAAACCAACGAGGAGCGAAAAAATATGTACAAGGAAGTCGCAAAATTAATATTATACCGGGATCTGGGAGAAAACAGCATTCTCCGGAAGCTGGCCGGTATTTTCGAGGATTATGAAAAGGATAACTGCAGTGCGGCGGAGCTGACCACGCGGATCTACGAACAGATGAAAGCTTTGCTTGATCTGTCCACCGTGTATGGCTTTGACGAAAATCTCTGGCACAATTACCTGACCTTCATTCTCTTAACCAATGAGAATTCCTTCAGTATGACCAGCGAGAAGGTGGGAGCCAACGACGGAACCGTCAACCATTTCGCAAAGGCGGATTTCAAGGTGTTCAAGAACCTGTTTGATTACGATTTCAGCGCCATCGAGCGGGATCTGGAGATCGACTGCTTCAGCACCGTCTGCCACTATAAGGCCATCGGCAAGAAGGAGCGCATGTACAATAAGAACGTCAGCGAGAAAGTCCAGGCCGTGAGCCGCCAGATTGAACAGGCGAAGGATGAAAATGAAATCTTTACAATAATTACAGATTTTTACAAAGCCTACGGTGTGGGCATGTTCGGTCTGAATAAGGCCTTCCGCATCAAGGCGGTGGCGAACGGCGTGGAATTCCTTCCGGTCAATAACACGGAGCAGGTGCTCTTAAAAGATCTGGTAGGCTATGAAATTCAGAAGAAAAAGCTGGTGGACAATACGGAAGCCTTTGTGAAGGGACTTCCGGCCAACAACGTGCTGCTTTTCGGCGACGCCGGCACCGGAAAATCTACCAGTATCAAGGCGATTCTGAACGAGTATTACGATCAGGGTCTGCGAATGATTGAGATTTACAAGCACCAGTTTCAGGATTTGTCTTCCGTCATTGCCCAGATTAAGAACCGGAACTACCGCTTCATTATCTACATGGACGATCTGTCCTTCGAGGAGTTTGAGATCGAGTATAAGTTCCTGAAGGCGGTCATCGAGGGAGGTATGGAAACCAAGCCGGATAATGTGCTGATTTATGCGACCTCCAACCGCCGTCATTTGATCCGGGAGACCTGGGGAGACCGGAGTGACATGGAGCAGGACGAGGGTATGCACCGTTCCGACACCATGCAGGAGAAGCTGTCCCTGGTGGCCCGTTTTGGTGTGACCATCAATTTCTCCAAGCCTACCCAGAAGGAGTATTTCCAGATTGTGACAGAGCTGGCAAAGCGTTATCCGGAGATTACCCTGACCGACGAACAGCTCTGCGCCGAGGCCAACAAGTGGGAGCTGAGCCACGGCGGTATCTCCGGCAGAACGGCCCAGCAGTTTATCAATTATCTGGCAGGAAAATCAGAGAACGTGTAAACCCAGAAGCGTAGATTGCGGAAATATAAGGACAGAAAAATAGGAAATATGTAGCAGGAGGTGCGTATATGCATCTCCTGTTTTTACGTGAGCAACGAGTCAAAGTCCGTGCTTGCACGAGACCTTGACGGTGCTAAGCGCCAGTGGCACTTGTTCAGCACTGACCGAAGTGGAACGTAGATGCCGCGATAACGAGTAAAATTCGCAAAGCGTATGTTATCTCGTTGTTACCGTCGTGTCAACCTCCGCTCCGCCACATTCAACCCCTGATACAGCCCCATGGCCAGCCCGCACAGGATGACGATAGACATCAGCACCAGATCCAGCTGAAACACCTGGCTGCCATAGATAATCAGATACCCAAGCCCTCGGCGGCTCCCGATAAATTCCCCGATGATGACGCCCACCAGGCAGAGCCCGATATTGACCTTCATAGTATTCAGAAAAATGGGCACGGAGCCGGGCAGCACCACCTTCCAGAGCACGTCGCCCCGATCTCCGCCCAGGGTATAGATAAGCTTGATTTTCTCCGCTGAAATCTGCTGAAAGCCTGTGTACAGAGTCAGAATGCTGCCAAAGACTGCCACGGAGATTCCGGCCACAATGATGGTTCGTATATTGGCACCCAGCCAGACGATGAGAAGCGGGGCCAGGGCGGATTTGGGCAGACTGTTTAAGACCACCAGATAAGGCTCCAGAGTGCGGGACAGCCCCGGCGACAGCCAGAGCAGCACGGCGGTCAGAAGACTTAAGAGAAAGACCAGCAGAAAGCTCACCAGCGTCTCCAGAAGAGTCACGCCCACATGGAGAAATATGGAGCCGTCCCGTCCCATGGAGAGAAAAGTGCGGACCACCCGGGTGGGACTGCTGAAAATAAAGGCGTCGATGAGGTGCATCCTCGTGCTGGCCTCCCATAAAACCAGAAAGCCAAGGAAAATGAGAAGCCTTGCCAGCCGCACCCGGTTCCGGAGCCGGGTCTGGTTTTTCAGAAAATTCTGCTGAGCCAGGGAGCAATTTGTAAGATCAGGCATGGTCGTTCAGCTCCTTCCAGATGGTGTTGAAATAATCCTTGAATTCCGGCGCGCTGCGGGAACGCATGGGCGTGCGGTTAGCCAAATCAAACTTGACAGGCACCCGTTTCCGGATGCACCCGGGCCGCGCGGAGAGCACCAGCACCTCGTCGGCCATACTGATGGCCTCCGACAGATCGTGGGTCACAAGAACCGCCGTCTTCTCCTCCTTTTTAATAATCTCATAGATATCGTCGCAGACCGTCAGCCGGGTCTGATAATCCAGCGCTGAAAAGGGTTCATCCAGAAGCAGCAGATCCGGCTCCAGCGCCAGGGTACGGATCAGCGCCGCTCTTTGCCGCATACCGCCGGAGAGTTGGGAAGGGCGGGCGTTCCGAAAACCGGACAGGCCGTAGGAGTCCAGCATGTGATCGACTTTTTGAAGCTTTTCGGGCGTCTTTTGATGCTGAATTTCCAGGCCCAGCAGCACATTGGTGTAGACAGTACGCCACTCAAAGAGGTGATCCCTCTGAAGCATATAGCCGATGTTGGCCCGGGCCTCCCGGACCGGCAGGCCGTGGAGCAGGATACGTCCCTCCTCCGGCAGAAGGAGGCCGGAAATCAGCGAGAGCAGCGTGGATTTTCCACAGCCGCTGGGTCCCACGATGGCCAGAAAATGCCCGGCCTCAAGTGTAAAAGAAATATCGGAAAGAGCCGGAGTTTCGCCCTCCGCCTGATGGTAGGCGAAGCCGACATGCTCCAGCGTAAGCAGCGGATTCATAGGCAAGCCTCCTGATACTATATAGTTAGTTTATGGAAAAATAAAGAAGGGTGTGACTGAAACAAGGAAGAACTATCCGGGATGATATCCCGAGTATGGCAGCGCGAAATCATGCGCAGGCATGATTTCTGTGCATATACATCATGGTTGATCAAAGCTCAACCATGATGCAAATATGATGCAGATATGATACACTCTATCATATAGAAGGAGAGAGTAAAATGCTGCAAATCTTAGTGGTGGAGGACGAACAATCCATTTCCAATCTGATAAAGATCAATCTGACCAGGGCCGGGTATGCCTGCGACTGCGCCTACGACGGGCTGGCGGCGGTGGATATGCTGGATAAAAAGCCCTACGATCTGGTGCTTCTGGATATCATGCTGCCCGGGGCAGACGGCTACGAGATCATGGATTATATCGCGCCCCTGGAGATCCCGGTGATTTTTCTGACGGCGAAAGCGAGCGTGGCGGATCGGGTGAAGGGACTCCGCATGGGGGCGGACGATTACCTGACCAAGCCCTTTGAAATTATCGAGCTTCTGGCCCGGGTGGAATCGGTGCTGCGGCGCTACCACAAGACCGAACAGGTGCTGACTGAGGGCGACCTGGTCGTCGATACAGCCTCCCGGACGGTCACAAAGAAGGGCGAGACCATCAGCCTTACGAAAAAGGAATTTGATCTGCTCCTGCTCTTTGTACGTAATAAAAATATCGCCCTTTACCGGGAGACCATCTACGAGCGCATCTGGGGCGGCGAATACATGGGCGACAGCCGGACCGTGGATCTGCATGTGCAGCGGATGCGGAAAAAAGCGGGCCTGGAGGAGCAGATTCAGACCGTGTACAGAGTAGGATACCGCTATTGTCCGTAATCAGTACGGGGAATAAAGCTATCTGCGGCAACTGGTTTAGAATATAGACTGTTCGGAGGCAGAACGCAGAGTATAAAAATGAAAAGAGGATAACGGATGAAATTTTCCTGGAAAATCAGTATTTCCATGCTGGTCATCAGTATGCTGGTGATGGGACTGGGCGGCTATGCACTTTTAGACGCTTTGTTTTCGTCGTCCTGGCAGCGGGAGACCCGGAACGCGGCGGAGGAAAACCGAATGCTGGCCTATTCCTTCGTGGCCTACTGGAATACCACGGTACAGGAATGGCAGAATTTTACAGATGAAGAAATTCAGAAAACAGCGGAGGCCATGTCCCAGGGAATGACGGACAGCGGCCTGACCTTCCGCATCTATGACGGGGATGGCCAGCCTCTCTACATGGAAAAACAAATCTCCTACGATCAGGAGAAGGAAAAAGACATCCAAAAGCTCATCAAGGCCGCATCCGGGGAAACCCGCGCCCGGGAGCTCCGCGAGGAAAACGGCACATACGAGCTGGCCACCATGAGCAGCATTCAGCTGGGAGAGAAGCGGACGCTCTATCTGGAAAGCGACCGGGACGTGACACCCCTTTTTAACGACCGGGCCGATCAGTACCGGATTTACCGCCGGTGGATGCTGGTGGTTCTGTTTTTAGAGCTTTCGGTGTGCTATTTGATGACCGTATGGCTTCTGAAGCCCCTGCACCGTCTCTCCCGGGCCGCCAGACGGATTGCGAGCGGCGACATGGAGGTGCGGGCCCGAGTGGAATCCGAGGACGAGGTGGGAAGGCTTACCCGGGATTTCAACCGGATGGCAGACCACCTGGAGCAGCAGTTTACGGAGCTTCAGGATACGGCCAGACGGCAGGAGGATTTTATCGGAAGCTTTGCCCATGAGCTGAAGACTCCGCTGACCTCGATGATTGGCTACGCGGATATGCTGCGGAGCCGAGAGATGACGGAAGAGGAACGGATGGACGCGGCCAATTATATTTTTAAAGAAGGAAAGCGGCTGGAGGCCCTGTCCTTTAAGCTTCTGGATCTGATGGTACTCCGCCATCAGGAGCTTGCGAAAAGACGCGTGTCCACCGAGTGGCTGGCGGAGGAAATCCGGGGGATCCTGGAGCCTGCCCTGGAAAAGCAGGAGATCCGTCTTTGGGTGTCGGTAGAGGACAGGCAGGTGGAGCTGGAGCCGGATCTGATGAAAACGGTGCTGATGAATCTTCTGGACAATGGCCGGAAGGCCATGGAGGGCAGCGACCGGGAAAAGAGGCTGACGCTGCTGGGGCGTCCGGAGCAGGGAGGTTATGCCTTTTATGTGTGCGACAAGGGAAAGGGCGTGCCGGAGGCAGAGCTTAGCCGGATCACGGAAGCCTTTTACATGGTGGATAAATCCCGCTCCCGGAAGCAGGGCGGAGCGGGTCTGGGACTGTCCATCTGTGCGGAAATCGTAAAGCGTCATGGAGGCAGACTGGATTTTCAGAGCGAGGAAGGAAAAGGAACCCTGGTAAGGGTATGGCTGCCGGAACAGGCCGGGGAGGAGAAAGCATGAGAAGAAAAAACATGAGAAGAAAAAACTGCAGATCCCGCAAAAGCTGGCTTCTGACCGTGGGAGCGCTGCTTCTGGCGGCGTCCGTGGGCTTTGGCGTTCCCCTGCTTTTAAGGAAATGGCAGGACGACAGGCGTCTGTCTGTGGTGGAGACGGAGGAAGCGCCGGAGGTGCGGATTACGTCCCAGACAGAGCTTAGTATGGTAGAAAAGGCGGAGCTGTTTCAAAGCGCCGACGCGAGCACCACGGTATTGGAAAAAGGGAAAAATTACGACGTGACCGGAAGCCTTGCGAAAGCGGAGGAAGAGCTTGCCATCTTATGCGAAATGGGCGTACTGGACGAAACCTTCCGCACAGCCGAAATGACAGAACAGAGTGCGGATCTGATTTTCTATATCGACCCCAGCGGGGAAAAATCCATGATTATCTGGAGGCTGAATTCCCTAATCGACACGGAGAAGGGCAGATGGATTCTGGAAGCTGCCCTGGATGACGAGACCGGTAAGCTTCTGGTGCTGGGCATTCAGGAGTGGAACGAGGGGTATGGGAATGGAATCCGTTTCGGCGCGGCGGCGACCGATTCGGACGTGACGGATTCAGACGTGACGGATTCAGACGTGACAGATTCAGACGTGACAGATCGGGCTCAAAAATTCGGCTCCTATCTGGGCCTGACAACAGAGCGCGTTACGCAGAGCTGGGAGCTGGCAGATGCCATACTTTCCGATGGAGATAAGACGGACTATGACAATCAGGTGCGCCTTTACGAAAAGAAGGGCTATACCGAAGAAGAGGCCAGAAGGCTGGTAAGCGAGGAATGGGGTATCAGCGATATGAATCCGGACGGTTCCCGGACGGCTCAGGTTGTTTACCGTGAGGGAGACAAGGGAGAAGTCAATTACTATCTCCGCCTCGGTTCCTCCGGTCTTGCCATTTATTTTGCCCTATAGCGCAAACTTCCTTGAAAAATGTCGATATCTATGCTATTTTTAAAGATAACATTAGTAGAAAGAAACGACAAAAAGGAGAAAAACCATGAATTTCCTGGAAGAAAGAATTTTAAAAGACGGCATCGTAAAAGAAGGCAACGTCCTGAAAGTAGACAGCTTTCTGAATCATCAGATGGACATCAACCTGTTTAAGCAGATGGGCGAAGAGTTTAAGCGGCGCTTCGCGGACAAGAATATCAATAAAATCATGACCATTGAAGCCTCCGGTATCGGCATTGCCTGTGTGGTAGCTAGCTATTTCGACGTGCCGGTGGTATTTGCAAAAAAAAGCCAGAGCATCAACATTGACGGAGACGTCTACGTGGCAGAGGTAGAGTCCTTCACACACAAGAACAAAAATCAGGTCATCGTATCCAAACGCTTCTTAGGGCCGGAGGATCACGTACTGATCATCGACGATTTCCTGGCAAATGGCTGCGCGCTCCAAGGCCTGATTTCCATCGTGGCACAGGCAGGTGGCACCGTGGAAGGTATCGGAATCGCCGTAGAGAAGGGCTTCCAGTCCGGCGGACGGATGATCCGGAACCTCGGCTATCAGCTGGAATCCCTGGCCATCGTAGAGAGCATGGACGCAGCAACCGGAAATGTGAAATTCCGCGATCAGAGTGAAGTGGAATAAAGATTGGATTAGAAGAAAAACTATGAGTGAAAAAATCGTATTCTGTAAGGGCGGCGGCTGTACAGCAAAACTGGGAGCCGGCGTTTTAAGCCATGTCCTGGAAAAGCTGCCCAGGGGGCTGGAAAATCCGGATCTTCTGGTGGGCTACGACAGCAAGGACGACGCGGCGGTTTACCGCATCAGCGACGACACAGCGGTGGTTCAGACCCTGGACTTCTTTCCACCGATGGTGGACGACCCCTATACTTTCGGGAAAATAGCGGCAGCCAACGCCTTAAGCGATATCTACGCCATGGGTGGCGACGTGAAAACCGCGCTCAATATCGTCTGCTTTCCGGAGTCTTCGGATCTGAATATCCTGGGAGAAATCATGCGGGGCGGATCGGAAAAGGTGCTGGAGGCCGGAGGCATCCTGGCGGGAGGCCATTCCATCAACGATACGGATGTAAAATATGGACTGTCAGTCATGGGCCTGGTACACCCGGATCGCATCTGGTCCAACAATGGCGGCTGTCCCGGCGACAGGTTGATTTTCACGAAAAAGCTGGGCGTCGGTATCGTCTGCACGGCGAACCGGGTGGGCGAGGCTACCGAAGAGGCGATGGCAGAGGCGATTGCGTCCATGATTACGCTGAATAAAACAGCCTCTGAGATAGGAAGAAGATACCACATTCACGCTTGTACCGATGTGACGGGCTTTGGCTTCCTGGGTCATCTCCATGAGATGATGGACGGAAAGCTGTCCTGTCGGATACAGGCGGAGAAGGTGCCGCGCATCGAGGAAGCGCTGCATCATGCAGAGGAATTTCTGCTGACGGCGGCCGGACAGAAGAATCGGAATCATGTGGAAAAATATGTAAAATTCAAAAACATCCCATTTGCCATGGAGGAACTGCTCTTTGATCCGCAGACCTCCGGCGGACTGCTGATGGCGGTAGGCGCGGACGAGGCAGAGGATCTGAGAAATGAGCTTCGCGCGGCGGGACTTCCGGCGGAGATCGTGGGCGAGATTGTGAAGCGCACGGAGCCGGAGATTCTGGTAGTCGAAGGAGACTCATAGGTAATTATTTAGTAGAAAGAAGGAAGTTATTTTTATAGAAAGAAATTTTCATAAAAATGAGAAAGGAACAGGAGGGAAAGAAACATGATTCAGGTAAACGCACTGGGCGACGCCTGCCCGATTCCCGTAGTAAAGACTAAAAATGCCATTAAGGAGCTGGGCGGAAGCGGCGTGGTGGAGACGCTGGTAGACAATGAGATTGCAGTCCAGAACCTGACCAAGATGGCCAATCAGAAGGGCTACAAGGTCAGCTCCAAAAAGCTTTCGGACAGACAGTATCAGGTAACCATGGAGATTGGCGGGGGAGAGACTGCCAAGGCTCCGGAAGTAGCAGCGGCTCCGGAAGCATGTATTCCCGACGCCAGGGAGAATACGGTGGTCGTGATAGCCTCCGCCACCATGGGCGAGGGAGATCCGGAGCTTGGACGACTTCTGATGAAGGGGTACATCTATGCGCTGACACAGCTGGATACCCTGCCGAAGACCCTGCTCTTTTACAATGGAGGCGCCGCCCTCACCTGCGAGGGTTCCGCGTCTCTGGAGGATTTGAAGTCCCTGGAGGCCCAGGGCGTACAGATTCTCACCTGTGGCACCTGCCTGAACCATTACGGGCTGACAGACAGCTTAAAGGTGGGCGAGGTCACCAATATGTATGTCATCGCCGAGACCATGGCGGGCGCGGCGAAAATCGTTAAGCCATGATTTATCTGGATAACGGGGCGACCACCCTTAGAAAGCCCGAGTGTGTAAAGGAGGCCCTTCTGGAAGCCATGGCTTCCATGGGAAATTCCGGAAGGGGCGTCCATGACGCGTCCCTTTACGCGGGGCGAACCATCTACCGGGCCAGAGAAAGTCTGGCAGAGCTTCTGGGCGCGGCGGCTCCGGAGCAGGTGGCTTTTACGGCCAATGCCACCGAGAGCCTGAACCTGGTGCTTGGCGGCCTGTTCGGGCCGGGGGATCATGTGATTACCACCGTCTGCGAGCACAATTCCGTGCTGCGGCCCCTGTACCGGCTGCAGGGCGTGGAGCTGTCGGTGCTTCCTGTAAAGGCGGCAGTTGACTCAAAAGATGGGCGATATATTGGCATCCTGGCTTACGATGAGTTGGAATCCCTGCTCCGTCCGAACACAAAAGCCCTGATCATCACCCACGCCTCCAACCTGACGGGCAACATCACCGATCTGGAACGCGCGGCAGCCTTCACAAAAAAGCACAGCCTTTTGCTTATCGTAGACGCTGCGCAGACGGCGGGCACAGTCCCCATGGATATGGAACGTATGGGGATCGACGTCCTGTGCTTTACGGGCCACAAGGGACTTTACGGCCCCCAGGGAACCGGCGGCCTCTGCGTCCGTCCCGGCCTTTCGATCCGGCCGCTGAAGGTGGGCGGAAGCGGAATTCACAGCTTCGACCGGGAACACCCGTCGGAGATGCCGGCGGCGCTGGAGGCGGGCACCCTGAACGGCCATGGAATCGCGGGCCTGGGCGCGGCGGCCCGTTGGCTTCTGGAGACCGGCGTAGAGCAGATTCGCGCCCGGGAGCAGGCGCTTCTTCGGCGGTTTGTGGACGGCGTGAAGGAGGTGGAGGGCGTAACCCTCTACGGAAATCCGGATCTGGACCGGCGGACGGGAATCCAGTCCCTGAATATCCGGGATTATGATTCCGCAAGGGTGGCGGACTGGCTCTATGAGGATTACGGGATCGCCGTCCGGGGAGGAGCCCACTGCGCGCCGCTTATGCACGAGGCGCTGGGAACCCGGGAGCAGGGGGCGGTCCGGTTCAGCTTTTCTTATTTCAATACGGAGGCAGAGGCAGACGAGGCGGCGGCAGCCGTCCGGGAGCTGGCGGAGGAGTAAGGCAATGCGGAAAAAAACAGAAGCGCTGGTGATCTCCTTTGGAACCACCACCGAGGCCATGAAAATGGAACGGCATTGTGAAAAGGAGGGGCTTCCCGGCAGATTGATTCCCATTCCCCGGGAGATTACCGCAGGCTGCGGGATGGCCTGGAAGGCGAAGCCCACAGAGAAGGAGCTGCTGCAGCAGGCGATGCTTGGGGTAGCTATCCGGTGGGAGGGTATGTATACCCTGGAACTATGAAAAATATGTAAGAATTTATCTATCGCAAATGAGGAGAAACATGTATGAATGAAGCAGAAAACAAGAAAGCAGCCTATGATTTTTATGGCAAAATGCCTTTTCGAAAAGCATTTCCCCTGGGACTCCAGCACGTGCTGGCCATGTTCGTGGGAAATCTGACCCCGATTCTGATTATCACAGGAGCCTGCGGAATCGGCTCCGGTACGGAATTTGCGGAGGTGCAGGTAGCGCTTCTGCAGAACGCCATGCTGGTGGCGGGAATTGTAACCCTGATTCAGCTGTACGCCATCGGACCGGTGGGCGGAAAGGTGCCGATTATCATGGGTACCAGCTCCGGCTTTATCGGCGTATTCAACAGTGTGGCAGGCGTCATGGGCGGCGGTATCCTGGCGTACGGCGCGATTCTGGGAGCTTCCCTGATTGGCGGCCTCTTTGAGACGGTTCTGGGCTTTATGCTGAAGCCCCTGCGCCGCTTCTTCCCGGCAGTTGTGACCGGTACCGTGGTGCTTTCCATCGGTCTGTCCCTGATTTCCGTAGGCGTGGGATCCTTCGGCGGCGGAAGCTCCGCGAAGGATTACGGCTCCATGGAAAACCTGCTTCTGGGAAACCTGGTGCTGGTGGTCATCATTGCGCTGAAGCATGGCACGAAGGGAATGACCAGTGTTTCTTCGATTTTGATTGGAATTATTGTAGGCTATATTGTGGCGGCGATCATGGCGCTGGTTCTGCCCACCACCGGAGTAACCGCGGAGGGTGTGGAGTATACCAAGGCCTGGGTTCTGAATTGGGACAAGGTAGCCAAGGCAAAATGGTTCGCGGTTCCGGCCCTGATGCCGGTGAAGCTGGTCTTCGATCCCAGAGCCATTGTTCCGGTGCTGATTATGTTCGTGGTAACCGCGGTGGAGACTGTAGGAGATATCTCCGGCGTCATTGAGGGCGGTATGGCTCGGGAGGCGACCGATTCTGAGCTGTCCGGCGGCGTAGTCTGCGACGGCGTGGGATCCTCCCTGGCTTCCCTGTTCGGCGTGCTTCCGAACACCTCCTTCAGCCAGAACGTAGGTCTGGTCACCATGACCAAGGTGGTAAACCGGTTTGCCCTGGCGACCGGAGCCGTGTTCCTGATTCTCTGCGGCCTGTTCCCCAAGCTGTCCGCACTGATTTCCATTATGCCCCAGAGTGTTCTGGGCGGCGCGGCAGTTATGATGTTCTCTTCCATCGTAGTCAGCGGTATCGGCCTGATTACCAAGGAGAAAATGACCGTCCGCAACACGACGATTGTATCTGTAGCGCTGGGTCTGGGCTATGGTCTGGGCGCCAACAGCGGCGTGCTGGCGGGACTGCCCCAGAGCGTACAGCTCATCTTCGGCGGTTCCGGTATCGTACCGGCTGCCCTGGTAGCGATTATCCTGAATATTGTTCTCCCAAAGGAGGAATAGCATGATAAAAATAAGAGAATTGGTAAAGGTGGAAAGTCTGGAGGAGGCCTGGGAGCTGAACCAGAAGCGCACCAACAAGATCCTGGGCGGTATGCTGTGGCTCCGCCTAGGCAACCGGAACGTGCAGAAGGCCATCGATCTGTCAGGCCTGGGGCTTGATCAGATCGAGGAGACAGAGGAAGCATTTTTCATCGGCTGTATGGCGACCTTACGTCAGATCGAGCTGCATGAGGGACTGAACGCCCTGTGCGAGGGACTGGTGCATGACGCGGTCTGCGATATCGTTGGCACCCAGTTCCGAAACCTGGCTACGGTAGGCGGCAGTATCTTCGGACGCTTCGGCTTCTCCGATGTGATGACGGCGTTTCTGGCTCTGGATTCCTACGTGGAGCTCTATAAGGGCGGCATTGTCCCAATGTCAGAATTTGTAAAAATGAAACGTGACAATGACATTCTGGTGCGGGTCATTGTAAAGAAATGTCCGGGTCATTTTGCGTATCTGTCCCACCGGAACACACGGACCGATTTTCCGGTGCTGACCGTGGCCGTATCCGACTGCGGCGGCGTAAAGAAGGCCGTGATCGGCGCAAGACCGGGTATCGCGAAGCTGTATGAGATCGAGCGCATGGACGGGGAGACGGCAAAGCGTCTGGCAGATGAAACCCCGTTCCAGAGCAATATGCGCGCCTCCGACACCTTCCGCCGTCATCTGGCGGGCGTGCTGCTTGGGCGTGCCTTCGCAGAGATTCAGGGAAAGGAGTGAGGCTGACATGATCGTAACGATGATCTTAAACGGAAAAAAGATAACAGATGAGATTGCCGCGGATATGACACTCTTTGACTTTGTCCGGAAGCATGGCTGCTACAGTGTAAAATGCGGCTGTGAGACTACCAACTGCGGACTCTGTACCGTATTTCTGGACGGTACCCCGGTGCTTTCCTGCGCCATGCTCGCGGCGCGGGCAGAGGGACGCCGGGTGGAGACCCTGGAGGGACTGCAGAAGGAAGCAGAGGAATTTGGCTCCTTTATCGCCGATCAGGGCGCGGAGCAGTGCGGCTTCTGCAATCCGGGCATGATTATGAACGCCATCGCCCTGTTCCGGGAGAACCCGGAGCCCACCGACGAGAAAATCAAGCAGTATCTGGCAGGCAACCTGTGCCGCTGCTCCGGCTATGAGGGACAGCTGCGTGGAATGCACGCCTTTATCGAGTATAAGAAGAACGGAGGTGCCGCATGCGGGAAGTAGGAAAACGGGAACGCAAGAAGGACGCCATAGCGCTGGTGACCGGACAGCCGGTCTATGTAGATGACCTCGCCCCGAAGGAATGTCTGGTGGTAAAGCTTCTTCGCAGCCCCCACGCCAATGCCATCGTGGAGGACGTAAACTACGCGGCGGCCCTGAAGATTCCGGGTATCGAGGCGGTATATACCTGGAAGGACGTGCCGAAGAACCGGTTTGCCACAGCGGGACAGACCTATCCGGAGTGGAGCCCCTACGACCATCTGATTCTCGATCAGCATGTGCGCTTCGTGGGCGATCCGGTAGCGATTGTAGCAGGCGAGAATGAAGAATGTGTGGATAAGGCCCTGCGGGTGATCCGGGTGAAATACCAGGTGCTTCCGGCGCTGCTGGATTATCATGAGGCCATCGACAATGAAATCCTGGTGCATCCGGAGGACAACTGGGAATCCCGATTCCCGGTGGGAGCCGACAACAGGCGGAATCTCTGCGCCCATATGGAAGACGGCGACGGAGATGTGGAGGCGGTCCTTGAGGACTGTGAGGTAAAGCTTACCCGCACCTACCATGTCCCGGCGGTCAACCAGGCCATGATGGAGACCTTCCGGACCTATTGCTATATCGATACCTACGGAAGACTGGTGGTCGTAAGCTCGACCCAGATCGTATTCCATGTAAGACGGATTGTATCCACGGCCCTCGGGATTCCCAGGGCAAAAGTGCGGGCCATGAAGCCCCGGATTGGCGGCGGCTTCGGCGCCAAGCAGACGGTGGTGACGGAGATATATCCGGCCTTTGTTACCTGGATGACAAAGAAGCCGTCCAAGATTATTTACACCAGAAAAGAAAGCCAGATTGCCGGATCTCCCCGCCATGAGATGGACGTCCGGGTCAGCATCGGCGCAGACCGGGACGGAACGATCCGGGCCATCGACCTTTACAACCTGTCCAATACAGGCGCTTACGGCGACCACGGCCCCACTACGGCGGGACTGACGGGACACAAGGCGATTCCCCTGTATACAGCTAACCTGGAGGCCTTCCGTCATGTATTTGATGTAGTCTACACGAATCAGCTTGCCACAGGCGCGTACCGGGGGTATGGAGCCACCCAGGGAATCTTTGCCCTGGAATCCATCGTAAATGAGCTGGCGACCGTTCTTCACATGGATCCGGTAGAGCTCCGCCTGAAAAATGTGGTGCGGGAAAAGATGCTTATGCCGGCTTATTTCGGCGAGGTGGCAGAGAGCTGCCGTCTGGACGAGTGTCTGGTCCGGGCCTGCGAAATGATTGGCTGGAAGGAAAAATACCCTGCCCGGGATATAGGAAATGGCAAGGTACGCGCCGTAGGCGTGGGTATGGCCATGCAGGGCTCCTGTATCTCCAACGTGGACGTGGGATCCGCGACGATCATGCTCAACGAGGACGGTACCTATAAGCTGGCCATCGCGGCGGCGGATATGGGAACCGGCTGCGATACCATTCTGGCCCAGATGGCGGCGGAATGTCTGCATGTGACCACCGACGAGATCTTCGTCTCCGGCGCGGACACAGACAGCTCCCCCTATGATTCCGGATCCTACGCATCCAGTACCACCTATATTACCGGTCAGGCCGTGGTCAAGGCGGCCACAGAGCTGGAAAAACGGATCTGCCAGGTAGCGGCAGGCATGCTGGAATGCGACCCGGAGGACGTGGAGTTCGACGGCAGAAAAGCCACCGATGTGAAAACCGGAAAATCCGTTACCAGCGAGGAGATCGGCTACAAGGCCCAGGTCTGCAACGAAATCGCGCTACAGGTGACAGAAAGCCACAGCTCCCCGGTATCGCCGCCTCCCTATATGGCAGGCGCGGTGGAAATCGAGCTGGATAAGGAGACGGGCCATGTGGAGATTCTGGACTATGCGGCGGTGGTAGACTGTGGTACGGTTGTGAACCCGAACCTGGCGACCGTTCAGGTGGAGGGAGGTTTAGGTCAGGGAATCGGAATGACTCTCTACGAGAATATCCAGTACACAGAGAAGGGTAAGCTTCGCAACAGCTCCCTGATGCAGTACAAGATCCCGACCCGTCAGGATATGGGACATTTCCGGGTGGAATTTAAGCCGAGCTTCGAGCCTACCGGTCCCTTCGGCGTGAAATCCATCGGTGAGATCGTGATTAACACTCCGGCTCCGGCCCTGGCCCATGCCATCTATAACGCGACGGGCGTATGGCATCGGAACCTGCCGATTACCAGCGAGAAGATTGCGCTGGGGACAGACTGAATACGATAGGAAATATGTTAAAACGGTTTGAAAATGGGAAATGGGTGGAATGCAGTTCTCTCTTAGAAGCATTAGGTTTGATAAAAATTACGACAAGGATGTCAAAGAAAGACAGCGCGGAGGCAGATAGAAATAGTTGCGTTGTTTCGATTGTGGGCGCAGGCGGAAAAACCACCTGCCTGCGCCGTCTCCAGTTGGAATGTAAAAAACTGGGAATCTCAGCGGCCGCAGGCACCACCACCCATATCCAATATGAAAGAAATGAATCTTTTCTGGATCGTCCGGACATGGACGCGGCCCGGGAAATCCTCAAAAAAACAGGCACTCTCTGGATGGGAGAGCCTGTTTCCGACTGGAAATGTAAAGCACTGCCGGATTTGTTTTACCGGGAACTTCTGGTGGATGGGATCTGGCTTTTGCTGGAGGCAGACGGAGCCAGAGAGAAGCCGGTCAAAGCGCCCAGAGAGGGCGAACCGGTGTTGCTGCCGGAGACGGGGCTTGTGCTCTGCGTGTATGGACTGGACGCTGTGGGGCAGCCTATCAAAGAGGTCTGCTGCCGTGTGGAGCAGGTCTGCGCCATTCTGGAAAAGCAGGAGACCGCCCGGCTGACCGCCGCGGATCTGGCAAAACTGGCAATCAGTCTACAGGGGGGCCGAAAGGGTGTGCGGCCTGGCATGCGCTATGTGGTGCTGTTCAATAAGGCGGATACGCCGGAGCGCGAGGCAGCAGCATGGGAGGCCGCCCGACAAATACGAACATTGGAAAAGAAACTGATAAACGCAAAACATTTCAAAGAAACCTTTAAGAGAAATCCAATGGGAGAAGTTGAAAAAAGTTTAGCGAAAAAACAGTTTTCAGATAGAGAAATGAGAGAGAAATCAGGAAGTGCGGAATGGGGAGAGAGCGTGATTTTCACAGCCTCTCACTTAATGCCGCCCTGGAATCCGCAGATAACAGGAGAAGCAAAGTGAAGATATTGATTAAGGGAGCCGGGGATCTGGCCACCGGCGTGGCCTGGGAGCTTTTCCGGGAGGGACACCGGATTATCATGACAGAAATTGCCGTACCGCTGACGGTACGCCGCCAGGTGGCTTATTCCCGGGCGGTCTATGAGGGACGGGCGGAAGTAGAGGGCGTGATCGGCGTGCTGGCCGGATCAGCGGAGGAAGCCATAGCTCTCTCGGAACAGGGCGTCATCAGCGTGCTGGTGGATCCGGAAGCCCGGGTGCGGGAGCTCTGGCAGCCGGAGGTGGTCATCGACGCCATCATGGCGAAGAAAAATATTGGCACAACGCTTACGGACGCGCCGCTGGTGCTGGCCCTGGGGCCCGGCTTCACAGCGGGGAAAGACTGCCACGCGGTCATCGAGACCATGCGCGGCGAAAATCTGGGACGCCCGATCTATAAGGGCAGCGCCATTCCCAATACGGGCGTGCCGGGCATGGTGGGCGGCTACGCCATGGAGCGCCTGATCAAGGCTTCCGGAGACGGCCTGATGGAGCCGGTGGCAGCCATCGGCGATATCGTAGAGAAGGGCGGCCTTCTGGCCTATACGGGCGACGAACCGGTGTACGCGCAGATCGACGGCGTGATCCGGGGCATGCTGCAGACAGACGTGCCGGTAAAGAAGGGCATGAAAATCGGGGACGTGGATCCGAGAAAGGACGAAAGCCTGGTTTATCTCATTTCCGATAAATCCCATAAGATAGGCAGAGGCTGTGTCGAGACTATCCGGACACTGCTACAGAGGCAGTTCGGCATCGTGGTGCTGGCAGCAGGGCTGTCCAGGCGCTACGGTGGGAATAAACTGCTGGAGGAGCGTATTTCGGAAGAACCCTTATATGAAGTAACCTTGGATAAGCTGAGCCGGTTCTCAGACTGCATTTGCGTGGTCGTCACCCGCTTCGACGAGATCGAAGCCGCCGCAAAGCAGCGCGGTATGGTGGTCGTGAGAAACGGCGTGCCGGAGCTTGGCATCAGCCATTCCCTGCACTTAGGCCTGCTGGCTTGCCTGGAACGCAATCCCTACCTGCGGGGCGTCCTTTTTATGGTCTGCGACCAGCCTTATCTGCGCGCGGAGACTATGGAACGGATGCTGGAGGAAGGCCTGGCCCATCCGCAGGCTGTCGTCTGCGCCTCTCACGAAGGACGGCGCGGCAACCCGGTACTCTGGGACACCTGCTACATGAGCGACCTGCTCTCCCTGACCGGCGACGCAGGCGGCCGCCAGATTATCAAAAAGTATCAGGAACATGTGCGTCTGGTGGAATGTGGGGAAAAGGAACTCCAGGATGTGGATATCCGCACTGAATCATAAAAGTCAATGTGGATAAAAGGCAGATATAAGCAGAATTCAATAATAGAATACCTAAGTTTCATTTTGCAATCATGTAAGTAATAAAACCAGATAAAAGTAAGAAAATTATGAGCAGTTTATACAATACATTACAGGAACATAAGAATCGAAAGGAAAAGCGCGTGCTGACCGTCATAAAGGGCCCGCATACCGGTGCAAAAGCCTTCTTTGCCGAAGAAGGGCTTCTCTGGCAGCATCCGGAAAACGGCTTTTTCACCGAACAAAGGGAAGCAGCGGAGAAAATTCGTACCAGCGGCCAGCAGGAGCTTCTGGGTGAGACTATTTTCTGCGACTGCCTGGGTGATAAGAAGAAGCTGGTCATCTGCGGCGCGGGCCATGTGGGAGTGGCGCTGCTTCGGATGGCGCTGATGCTGGGCTTCGACACGACGGTTCTGGAGGATCGCCCGTCCTTCGCTGACGCGGCCAGACGGGCCGGCGCGAAACGGGTGATCTGCGACAGCTTCCAACAGGGGCTGGACGTAGTGGACAGCGACGAGGATACTTATTTTGTGGTCATGAGCCGCGGACATCGCTACGACCTGGAGTGCCTGGAAAAAATTGTAAAGAAAACCTACGCCTATCTGGGCATGATGGGAAGCAAAGGACGTTCCGCACTGGTCAGAAAAAAGCTGCTGGAGCAGGGCGTTCCGAGGGAGCAGGTGGAAGGGCTTCACGCCCCCATCGGCCTGACCATTCACGCGGAGACACCGGAGGAGATCGCGGTGTCGATTCTGGGTGAAATCATTTCCGTCAAAAATCAGGAAAAAAAGACCTGCGGATTCTCGGAGGAGCAGATGGCGATTTTGCAGGATGAGACAGACACACGGGCGAAGGTACTGTGTACCATCGTAGCCCGCCGGGGATCGGCTCCAAGAAGCGTCGGTACCAAAATGCTGGTGCTGGAGGACGGCGCTGTATCCGGAACCATCGGCGGCGGCTGTGTGGAAGCGGGCGTGAAAGAAAAAGCCCGCTGGCTTATGCAGGATAAGGAAAAGCGGCAGGAGCTGATTTCTGTGAGCATGACAGCCTGCGACGCGGAGAAAGAGGGCATGGTCTGCGGCGGCGTCATAGAGGTGCTGCTGGAGAAATGCTGAAAGAATTTTAAAATGATACAAGCCGGATACATTCCTCACCTATACTGAGCTTCAAGAGGTGAGGAACATGCAGCGTGAGCATGTATATGAGAGACCGGGGCGTTCCGAATCCCGCCGTCGCCGCCGGCAGAGGCAGTTTTATCGGATTCTTGCAGCCATCTGGCTGATGGCCTTTGTGTTGGGATTGCTTTGCGGGAAGCTTGTATTTGCGAAGGAGACGGGCCTGCTGGCGAGAGCAGGGGCGGAACCGGCGGCAGAAGAATCCGAAAATGATAGGGTACAGGCGGCTGAGCATGACAGCGGGACAGCCGATAACCTGGACGGGGAAGAAAGCGCCGGGGACTGGAAGCTGACCCTGGTCAACGCTACGCACCCCATGGCGGAGGGCTATCGTCCCCGGGTGTCGGAAATCGAGAATAATTACTATTTTGATAGCCGGGCGGTGGGAGAGCTGCAGCAGATGCTGGCAGACGGAAGGAAGCAGGGACTGGACTTCTGGATCTGCTCGGCCTACCGGACTATCGAGAAGCAGACGGACCTTTATAACAATAAGGTGAGCCGCCTGCAGGCCGAGGGCTTAAGCTATGAGGAAGCCTATCGTCAGGCGGGAACCGTCGTGGCCTACCCCGGAACCAGCGAGCATAACCTGGGACTGGCGGCAGATATTGTGGCAAAGGATTATCAGCTTCTGGACGATAAGCAGGCAGAGACGCCGGAGGCTAAATGGCTCGAGGAAAACTGCTGGCGCTACGGTTTTATTCTGCGCTATCCCACGGATAAGACCGGGGAAACGGGGATTATCTTCGAACCCTGGCATTACCGGTATGTGGGAAAAGAGGCTGCCAGGGAAATCATGGAGCAGGGAATCTGCCTGGAGGAATATCTGGGCGAGAAGTAAAAGGAAGCAGGAACGATGAACAAAATAAATTATCAAAAAGAACTGGATAAAGTAATCGAAGTATTGCAGCATCAGGGCCGGGTGCCCCGTCTTCTGCTCCACAGCTGCTGCGCGCCCTGCAGCAGCTACGTGCTGGAATACCTGTCCCGGTATTTTGAAATCACCGTCTTTTATTACAATCCGAACATCTATCCGCCGGAGGAATTCGGAAAACGTGTGGAGGAGCAGAAGCGCCTGATTGCCCAGCTTCCCGCAGAGCATCCCATCTCCTTCCTGGACGGGCCTTACGAGCCGGAGCGCTTCTATGAGATGGCCCGGGGACTGGAGCAAATTCCCGAGGGAGGGGAACGCTGCTTTAAGTGTTACCATCTGCGTCTTTCGGAGACTGCGGAGATGGCCCGCGCCGGAAAATACGATTACTTTACCACGACGCTGTCCATCAGCCCCTTAAAGAACGCGGAGAAGCTCAATGAGATCGGCGGTCAGCTGGCGAAGGATTATGGCGTGGACTATCTCTACAGCGATTTCAAAAAACGGAACGGTTACAAGCGCTCCACAGAGTTGTCCAGGGAATACGGCCTCTACCGGCAGGATTACTGCGGCTGTGTGTTCTCCATGCGGGAGCGCCGGGCACAGCAGGAGGCCGCGGCAAGACAGGAACCTGCTGAACAGAAATTATTTCTGTGAGAATGAAAAAGATGAGAAACGCATAGAAAAACAGAAATGTTTCGGAAAATGAAAAAATACAAAAAAATTCACAAAATGGGTTGACAAACCGCTCATCATCCCATATAATATGTTTTGTTGCTGCTTTAGTAAGAAGCAAATACAAATGCGATAGTGGCGTAGTTGGTAACGCGCGACCTTGCCAAGGTCGAGACCGCGGGTTCGAGCCCCGTCTATCGCTCTTGTGAAAAGGAATCATGTATTGCATGATTCCTTTTTTTGATCCTTATTTACAAAAAGAAAATTGCGACTTATAGGACAAAACGTGTTGATAGAAAGTACTGTGAGCTCTTGAAAATAAAGGGTTTGCAGGCATTTAATCTTCCTTAAAATTAGAACCATGGAGGGAAGGTTAAATGAATCAAGTAAATTGTCCTATTTGTGGTAAAAAATGTGTTAAATCAGGAAAGACAAAAGCCGGTTCGCAATGTTGGCTTTGCAAGAGCTGCAAAACATCGTCGACACATAAAATAAATAATGAATCTAAGGAATTGCAGTTCTTTTTAAATTGGTTGTTTGGAAAAGAATCTCAAGCAATGATGCCTGGAGAAGGAAGAACCTTTCGAAGAAAGACAGTAAAGTTTTGGAATATATGGGCTATGCCGCCAAAGGTAGAAGGAATCAGAGATGTCTTATTTCTTGATGGCATATATCTTAGTCGGAAAGCCTGCGTTCTGATTTGCTGTGATGAAAAGCATGTGTTGGGATGGTATTTATGCCGTTATGAACATGCGGAAGCATGGATTGCGTTAATGAAACGTATAGCGGAACCAAGAATGGTTGTATCGGATGGTGGAACCGGATTTGCAAAAGCTCTCAAAAAAATATGGCCAAAAGCAAAGCATCAACGGTGCGTATTTCATGTGTTTTGCCAAGTGAAACGATATACAACATCCAGGCCTAATACAGCGGCTGGCGCAGAGTTATATATGCTTGCGAAAGAACTTCTTAGAATCAAAAATAAAAAGGAATCCAAGATGTGGATTGAACACTTTTTTGAATGGATTCAAACATATCAAAAATTTCTGGAAGAGATGACGATTGATGAAAATGGTAAGAAAAGGCCTACACATGAGCGGCTACTGAAAGCAGAAAGAGCGCTGCATAAGTTAATTAGAGAACGAACACTCTTTACATACCTTGATGAAGAATTGAAAGATGATTTTTCAGCACCATCTACGAATAATCGAATTGAAGGTGGCGTTAATTCGAGACTCAGAGAAATGTTGAGAAACCATAGAGGTCTGTCGATTGAAAGAAGAATAAAAGCGGTTTACTGGTGGTGCTACATGCACTCGCCAGAACCACTTCCATTATCTGAAATCGTAAAAGTGATGCCCACAGAGCAGAGCATAGCAGCTATATATCAGAGGATGAATGAGAAGAACCGATTGGAAAAGAGTCTCTCTATCTGGGGTGATGCAATTGTTTGGAGTGATTTGCATAAAATAGATAGAACGTTTGATGGCTGGGATTAGCCATCAACACGTTTTGTCCTATAACCCAAAATTGCAGTACAAAGGAATTTATGTTATAATTGTACAAAAGTGTTGACACTCCCCACAGCTAAAGCAGGGGGATTCTTGCTTCAACCACTACTGCATTGGATGATACCATGCGGTATTTCAATGTCTTACACAGTGTCCACAAGCTAGATTATACTGTTCCCGTATGCCCTACGGTGCAGTCTGTATTTATTATTTAGGCTGACTGCATCTGCAGCCCTTTGTTCAGGATATTAAGTCCTGCATTAATATCCCTGTCATGTACGGCATGGCAGACGGGACATTCCCAACGGCGGACAGCCAGATTTTTTACAAGGGGATTCTGATATCCGCAGCATGAGCAGAGCTGACTGCTTGGATACATGGTAGGTACTTTGATGATTTCACTACCGTACCAGGAAGCCTTGTATTCGAGCATGGAAAAGAAACTTGCCCAGGATACACTGGAAAGCGCTCTGGCCAGCTTGTGATTGCGGAGCATTCCCTTTATGCGCAGGTCTTCAATGCAGATGGTTTGGTTATCGCGCACCAGCATGGTTGACTGCTTCTGAAGAAAATCATTCCGCTGATTTGTGATCTTTTCATGGACGAGGGCTACCTTTATCCGCTGTTTATTACGGTTGCCGGAGCCTTTCTGTTTGCGTGAAAGCTTCCGCTGTTCCCGGACAAGTTTCCTGGCGGACTTCTCCAGATACTTCGGATTGGAGACCGTATTGCCGTTGCTATCGGAGTAGAATGCCTTAATGCCGACGTCAAGGCCAACCTGTCCACCGGCATTGGGTCGGGGTTCCGGCTCGAAATCCACGTTGAGGACGACGAAGTATTTTCCGGAAGCCGTCCGCTCAATGGTGGCATGGTTGATGTGGCCGATTTCCATGGACTGGCGGATCTTGACATATCCGAGTTTCGGAAGCTTGATATACCTGCCGGAAATCCGGATGCTGTTGGTCTGGTTCATGGTCCGGTAGGTCTGGTGGTGGTCATGCTTGCTTTTAAGCTGCGGATGGGCTGCACGTTTGGCAAAGAAGTTTTTAAAACCACGATCCAGATCCCGAAGGGACTGCTGCAGTGCAATGGAATCTACTTCCTTCAGAAAGGCATAGTCCTCCTGCTTTTTAAGCCCGGTCAGCATGGCGGAAGTCTGGTTATAGCCAATCTTTTCGCCGGCTTTGTAGGCAGCGTCCCGCATGGCCAGTCCTTTGTTGTAAATCAATCGGCTGCACCCAAAGGTACGATTTATGAGGTTTTGCTGTTCTTTAGTCGGGTAAGCCCGGAGTTTTACGCCTTTGACCATGAGACCACCTGTTGTACATTCATGCATCAAGAACAAATGTTCTAAATATATAGTAACACATTTGCGTAGGGAAGTCGAGGATTTTAAGTAGGATTTTAAGTGGAATTTAGTTTTTCATTTAACTAAAAAATATATAGAAGAAAAAGAAAGTTGTCCATCTCAATTACTTGCGTAAATTCGATGGACGTGTCTTATATCCCCATAGCCGAAGCAAGGGGGGTTACGACATATTGGGATAAAAAGGAAACAAAAAGAGAGAAATTTATAGGCAAAATAGAAAAGACATAAAGGAGAGGGAAACATGAAAGCTGCGTATCTGAAAGCAAAAAATCAATTTGAAATCCGCGAGGTAGAGGTGCGGGAGCCGGAGGCCGGAGAAGTACTTGTGGGAGTAAAGGCCTGCGGATTCTGCGGACACGACAAGATTCTGGCGGGCTATGCCGGAGAAGAATGGCAGCCCTTCGGACATGAATTTGCCGGCGTGGTAGAAAAGGTCGGACATGGCGTAAAGAATGTAAAGGTGGGAGACCGTGTGGTAGTGGAGACCTCCATCTTTGATCCCATTTCGGATTACGCGCGGAACGGACATCCGGAGTTGGATACCGAGGGCCCCAACTATATGACCATGGAGCATACGGGAATGGGCTTTGCGGAGAAGACCATTGTCCCGGCGATTCTCTGCGTGCCCTTTACGGATCTGGAGGATCGGGAAGCCTGCTTCCTGGAGCCCATGGGCGTGGCGGCAGACCTGATTCTGACTGCGGATATCCATCTGGGACAGGACGTATTGCTGATGGGCTGCGGAGCCATCGGCCTGATGGCCCTGCAGATGGCGAAAGCCTCCGGCGCAAGAAATATCTATGTGGCAGAGCATAAGGCAAACCAGAAGAAGATAGAGCTGGCAAAACAATTCGGGGCCACCGATGTGATTCTCACCGATGAGATGGAGCTGACGGATTATCCGTTCCCCCGGGGAGGCGTAGACCGGGTGCTGGTTACCACGCCGCCCGTCACCATAGCCGAAGCGGTAAAGGTGGCAAACGTGGGCGGCATTGTGGCGTTTCTGGGTATCAGCTACGGCCCCGGCGCTATGGTAACCTTTGATTCCAATATTGTTCATCTGAACAAGCTGCAGATCCGGGGATCCAACGCGATTCCGGCTCTCTATTTCCCCCATTGCCTGGATCTGGTGAAGGCGGGAATCGTAGATGTAAAACCGCTCATTACCCATACCTTCCCGCTGGAAAAGGCGCCGGAGGGTATCATGGAATTCCTGACGGATAAAGCGCATGCGGTGAAAGCGGTTATGCTGAACGAATAAGAAAGTTGTTGAAAAAATAATACGGGCAGATTTCCATATTCTATCTGAATTTTGGAAATCTGCCCGTATTGATTTAAAAATTGGAAATTATATACTATACAAACAAGCCGTCATTGCATGCGACCATGTCCTTGTGAAGGAGATCCTCCACTTCCTGGAACAGCTCTCTCTGGTGCATGCCTGCGCCCAGAATCAGCTTCTCTTTGGGAATCACGATGGCGTAGGCGTCCATGCCGTCCTTTGCCTCGGCTGTGGAGATGGCCTCTCCGGTAGCGGCGTCCAGGGTACAGATGAGATCCGGGAAGGTAGCGGCGCGCTGTCCGTTCTGCTCTGCCAGCATGTATTCGTTCCAGAAGGTGAAGCTTACGCTGCCCTCCTCGCCGGTTACGTCCAGATGTCCGATATCGTAGCCGCCGTCCATCTTCAGCTCGTAGTTTGTGATCTTGCCTTTGGCCAGAACCTTCGCGTCGTAGTGCTCCTCCAGGAAGGCTACAAACTCAGCGCCGTTTTTACACTGGCTGAAGGCTTTTCCGATATCCAGAGCCTGGGAAATAGCGCCTACCGCGGCGTTCTTCTTTAGATATTCCACAGTAACCGGATTCCGGAGAACGCCTACCATACCGCCGTCGGCTACAGCGCTCTGGCGGATTACATGGGAGGTGGAATTTAAGGCTCCCTTTGCAACGGTTTCCAGGTAGCGGGCTCCGGTTCCGCCGCAGGCAGACTGGGTAGTCTGATAATCCGGCAGCAGATTCAGTCCGATGCTTCCCATGGTTCCGGTGGGATGGGCCCGTCCGTTGCTGGGCGCGTCCACCAGAGGAATGCCGGTGAGAGCGGAGATAACCCAGCCGTTGGCTGTGGAGATGGCTCCGTTTTCGCAGGAGGTAAAGCCTGCGATTTTTTTGCCGTAGTTCAGTTCAAAATTCTTCAGGGCAGTCATCCAGTGCTCGGCGCTCAGATGAACGCCCATGGCAGAGGGCGCGCCCAGAGTGGAGACATTCACTATCACATCGTCGGGCTTCAGTTCGCTGACGTCCAACATGGTAAGTTTGTCTGTGTGCTTGAAGGTCTCTTCCAGAGCTTCTCTTCCGGCTGTAAGGGTACCGCCTCCGCCGCCTCCCAGAAGAAGGCCGCCCATCAGGGCCTGTTCACACAATTCTTTTGTCAGATAAATCATAGTTGTTCCCTTTCTGTGGATGTCGTTTTATTTGCGGATAGATTCGAAGAAGGCAAAGGTACCTTCCGCCAGTACCGGGTCGATGACCGGAAGTCCCACTTCCTGCTCCAGCAGCTTTGCGATGCCGATGGTGGTAAGACCGGTGCAGCCCAGGGCGATGACGTCCGCGCCCATATCCTTGATTTTCCGTGCGCAGGCTACGCAGTTCTTCCGGCCTTCGTCGGTCATCAGATCCAGCGTGCTGTTTACGCCCTCCGGTTTCTCCACGGCTACCAGACGGTCTTTGGGCAGTTTGCGGTAAGCTCTCGGCGCGTAGTCGGTAATACCCAGGAGGCCGATTTTCTCACCGTATTTGCCTGCCAGGGCAACGGTGGTTTCGCCGCCGCCGGTTACGGACATATGCGGAAGAGCCTCGCGGATCTCTGCTACGCCCGGATCATCGGCGCAGCTCACAATAATCATATCCTTGTCCTGGAAGGTTTTTGCCAGCTCTACAATTTTCGGAACGGCAATCAGCTCCAGCTCATGGCTGTGGATGCCCTCCCACTGGTCCGGGATACAGCGGCTTTCTACCTGGATGCCCGGAAAATGGTCCATGATAATCTGGCCGTGCATATCTACGAAATGCGGATCGTCAGAGGTCAGCACACGGATCAGGCCGACCCGAAATGGTTTCTTTTCCATACGAATCACCTCATTGTCTTTCTCAGATCTGGAATTCTCCATCTTTAATGACCAGTGTATCGTCCAGATACAGGGTCGGCTTCAGAATGATGCCGTCCATATGGCAGTCTGCCTTGTTGACGCCGCCGAAGGAAGTATTGGTACCGAAGGCCACATGCACGGTGCCGTACACCTTCTCATCCTCCAGGATAATGCCGTTCAGGATAGCAGCCTCATTGGTGCCGATACCCAGCTCCGCTACGGTGCTGTTGTTCTCATTGGCCAGAAGGACATCTAACATCTCGCTCTTCTCGCCAGTGATGGACTGAAGCTTGCCGTCTTTGATCACGAACTTCAGGGGAGCGTCCAGCTTGCCGATGCCGACCATGGAGCCGTCCACGATCATTTCACCGTTGACGCCGTCCTCCAGGGGAGCAATGTAAGCCTCGCCGGAGGGCAGATTGCCGCACTGGCCGGCTTCCCGGTATACGCCCGGGCTGGGCACGCCGTCACGGCCATCCAAGTTCAGGGTCAGGGTGCAGCCGTCCTTCTGGATGACAGCCTTCTTTGCTTTCGTGAGGAGTTCAGTTACCTTGCCGGTGAGCTTCAGGACCTCGTCGTAATCCGCAGTCATGGCGCCTGCGCCGAACATCTCCTCGGTGATGCCGGGCATGGTAGCCACGCGGGTGCCGGTCTTCTGAGCTTCGATCTTTGCGTTGGTGTGGGTCAGGGACTTGGCGGTGGGGCAGATCACCACGTCTGCGGCCTTCATGGCCTCCGCTACGGTACGGGGCGGCTCCTCGCCGGAGAGCTCGCGCTCCTTCATAACCATCAGCAGAGCCTCGCAGCCCAGCTCCTTGGCTCCCTCGTAGAGCGCGGTGCCGATGGTGAGGCGGCTGTCGTCGGTGATAATCAGTACATCCTCGGTGGGCTTTACAGCCAGGCAGGATACCATGACATTTTTTGCGATTTCTTTCAGTTCCATTTCAGATACTCCTTTGTGTAATTACCTATTATAAATGGTATGACATAGAAAATCATGTTTTAGACGTCGGTTACTTCGGAAATCACCCGGGCCAGCAGCGTACGGGGCAGAACCACGGTCTTGCCGGTTTTTTCCGCGAACATCTCTTTCATCTTCTGGGTGAAGCCGATGCAGTCCAGAACCACCAGGTCCACGTCGTCCATGTGGCTGATTTCCTCGGCTGCCTTTTCCAGATCCGACCACTCACCGTAGGGGGAAGCAGCCACACTGGTACACTCTTTCACATAGCCGCTCCATTTCTGGTTATTCTGCTCTAACTGGAGCGGAGACGGTGTGACAGCGGCGATATGGGAGGTGCGGGTCAGAAGAGGCACGACTTTATGCAGAATGTCACAGGGGAAGACCATGGGGACATGGGAGGTCAGACTTTCCGGAAAGCTTCCGGTACAGAATACCATGATGAGCTTCACGCCTGCGGCCTCCAGCGCATCGATGCCCTTCTGAAGATTGCCGAGAATGTACTTTTCGGCGAAGGTGACGGAAGAGCCGTCTGTAAGTCTGGATACCAGTACATAGTCGTCGCCCTCCGGTTTGAACTTCTCAATTTCTTCACGGGTCAGACCATCCAGGCCGCCCCGCTGCAGCAGCTCAATCTTGCCACCGAAGATATCCATGATGTCACAGGTCACGTCCACTCTGGGGGCCTGTCCGATGGTGATTGCTCCGATTTTCATAAGATCATCCTTCCTAAATAAAATGTGATAAATGGTTCTGTAACAGGAGATTCCAGGGAAATTCTCTATTACAGAACAAAGGCAGCCGCAGAGTATGCGGCCGCCTCCTCGTGTACAAAATAATTTATTCGTTTCCGAGAGTCTGAAGCTGATCCATTCTGCCGTACAGCTTCACCAGACGTTCGTATTCCTTTTCATCATAGAAGCTTGCCTCGCCGCGGCCGAAGGACTTGGCAACCTCCATCATGTAGCGTGCAGCCTCTTCCACGTCTGCAAAGTGGCTGGAGCCTGTAGCACAGCCCGGAACCATGGTCTCGGTGGTGATAGCCACGCCTACGACCGGCGCCTTGGTAGCGGTGCAGGGCTGCAGAATGCTGTTCAGATGGTATACGTCATTGCCGTAAGGTGTGATATCCTGCATGCTCAGCGGGAATACATAGGGCAGCTGACCGGTAGTACGCTGCATGATCTCCAGCAGATCCTCGGATACGCGAAGAATCCAGCCCTCTTTTACGGTGTTGGAGATAGCGAAGCCTCTGGTATTGATGACACGGTTGCCCTTGGTGGTGTCTACGGTCAGGATAGCGTCCAGCTCGGGGCTGACTTCTTCCTTATTGACCTGGGACATCTCCACTGGGGATCCCATGAAGGGAACCGGCTTGTGGGGAGCAGTCGGAGCGTGGGGGCAGATCTGTGTGGAGACAAATACGTCGCCCTCCAGGTAATCGCCTTTGGTCTGCATATCCAGAAGCTTGGCTGCTACAGCCAGAGCGCAGAGCGCGCCGTCGCCGTCGGATACGAAGCCGATCATCTCCGGACGCGCGCCGATACCGCCCAGACGTCCCAGAAGACCGATGGTCGGAGCAGAGCCGCCCTTGGACTTACCGTTGGTACCCGGGATGCGGACCTTTACCATGTCAGTGCTGCCCTTCGGTCCTTCCAGCGGATAGACTTCCACGTTGGCCTCAGGATTTACGGACTGCAGATATTTTTTAACGGCTGCGCCGTCTACCGTACTGCTGTCAAGTACGTCAAACACTTCCATAATCTGTTTAATAAGCATGGTGTTTCCTCCTAAAGTGATTTATATTCAGATAGATCATACCTCATTTTCTATGGAAAAGCAACTGATTTGGAAAGAAAGATAAGTTTCCTGAAAATTTATGAAAAATTAAGAAAGTTTAAGAAACATTAATACTTTAGCTTGACACAGCTGGAAAGTGGGAGTATGATAAAAATATCACGAGCTATGAACGGGCATAGGAACGGGATGCCTGCGTCATAGCTTTTTTTAGAAAGGAAGCTGATAATATGACAAATGAAAATCCTGAACTGAAAAAACAGCAGTCAATTTCAGCAGCCGAGCATCCGAAGGCGTGGGATCCCCAGGTAATGATTCTGGGACTTCCGCTGGCAGTCGTAGGATGTATCATCGGCCTGGAGCTGATTGTCCGTACAGGAGTAACCCCGAACACCTCCATCATCGGAGCACTGTTTGCCATTCTTCTTTCCAGAATTCCGGTGGCATTTTTAAGAAAATACCGCAGTATCCACAGACAGAATCTGCTGCAGACATCCATTTCCGCAGCTACATTCTCCGCTGCGAACTGTATGATTCTTCCGATTGGTATTCCGGTTATCATGGGATATCCGGAGCTGATGTTCCCCATGCTGATCGGCGTGATGCTGGCTACCTGTGTAGACGCGACCATCCTTTACAACTGCTTCGGATCTGAGATGTTCCCGGCAGAGGGCGCATGGCCGCCCGGAGTGGCAGCGGCAGATTCCATCCTGGCAGTTATCGAGAAAGGTAAAAAGGCCGTCCTTCTTCTGGTTGGTATTGGCCTTGGCTGGGTAGGTAAGATCGCAGGACTTCCCATGGATCTTCTGGGAGTATCCTGGTTTGGTGATTTCGGAGCCATGGCCGCTCTGGCAGCAGGTTCCCTGGTTATCGGCGTCCTGAAGGTAAACGGCTTCTCCTTCTCTATCTTCGGACACGCGTTTAATTTCGTAACCAATGCATTTGGCGAGGGCTTTGTATATACAGATCACCTTTCACTGCAGTATATGGCGCACGGTGTTATGATCGGCGCCGGTATCATTTCCCTGGTACAGTGCGGTATCGCCCTGTTCAAGAAGAGCAAGGGTACCAAGACAGTGGATACCACCAATGTGGTAAGCAACGAGCATATGAAGAAGACCCTGGGCGTGGGCTTCGGCGCATACCTGGTCATCGCTCTGTTCCTTGCAGTCGTAGGCGGCATCATCACCAAGATGAGCGTACCGCAGTTCATCCTCTGGCTGATCTTCGCAGCATTCGCTGCTGAGGCATCCGAGCTGATCGTAGGTATCTCCGCCATGTATTCCGGATGGTTCCCGGGATTTGCGACAGCCCTGATTTTCCTGATTGTCGGCATGCTTCTTGGCTTCCCGAAGCTGGCGCTTGGCCTGCTGGTAGGCTTTACTGCAGCCACCGGCCCCTGCTTCTCTGATATGGCGTACGACTTAAAGTGCGGCTACATTTTAAGAGGAAGAGGAGCAAATCCGGAGCTTGAGAAAGAGGGACGTAAGCAGCAGTTCTTTGCAGAGCTCATGGGCTTTGCCGTAGCGTTTGTAATGGTTGCTTTCTTCGCAAATAAGTACTTCGGACAGGGACTGTTTGTAGCAGTATCCAATACCTTCGTAGCTACCATTGACGCGGGAGCAAGCGGAGAAATCGCAAAATGGCTTCTTATCTGGGCTATCCCGGGCGCTATCATTCAGCTCCTTGGCGGAAAGCGTCAGCTGGGTATCCTGTTCGCTACCGGACTTCTGGTAGGTAATATCATCAACGGCCTGACCATCGCAGCTGGTCTGATTATCCGTCTGGTTGCTGTCCGTGCCAACAAAGAGAACGAGCAGACCCTCAACATCCTGGGTGCAGGCGCACTGGCAGGAGCTGCTATCTACAGCTTCTTCACCGCTACTCTGGGACTGGTAGGAAAGAAAGACTGATAGGCGTTACATAATAAAAAAGCCTGAATCTATAGAAAAAGGGAATCTGGTCCGTCTGTCGGACGGGGTTCTCTTTTTTATGATATTTCAGAGATTTCTGCGAGGAAATAAGGCATGGATTATTTTATTATTATTGCACCCAAGCTCATCAGCTTTTTTCTGCTGATTGCATTAGGCTTTACCATTTCAAAACTGGGAATTTTCCCCAAAAGCTGCCTGCCCTCCCTGTCGGCCTTTCTGATTAAAGTGGTGCTGCCCTGTCTGACCATATCGCTTCTGTGTCAGAGGGGAACCACCTGGGGCGATCTGGCGGGCTTCCATGGCATCGTGCTCTGTCAGATGGCCGGATATGTGCTGCTGGCCGCAGTGGGTCTTCTGTGCGTCAGGCTGGCCGAAATCCGGCCCACCACTTCGAATGTGCATGTGGGCTGTATGATCGGCGGCAATTACGGCTTTGTGGTTATCCCGATCCTGATGGCTCTGTACACGCCGGAGAACGGACAACAGTACATTCCCATCTGCTCAGCCATTGACACCATGATGGTCTGGACCCTGGGACTCTATTTCTTTACCCGGGGTGTCGAGAAGGACGGCGAGCCTTGGTACCGGATTCTGGCGAAACGGCTGTTTAACCCGATCCTGGTGTCCATCGTGCTGATTCTGACCCTGAATTCCCTGTCGGTGACCCTGCCGGGTTCGGTGCTGGAGGTCTGTACGAACGTGGGCAATATTAGCTACAGCCTGGGACTTATCTATGTGGGCTGCACCATCTGCTTCCTGAAAAAAGGAAGCCTGCACTGCCTGAAAACTCTGTGGATGCTGGCGCTGACCAAGCTTTTCGCAGTGCCGCTTCTGATTTACATTCTGACCGGGCCGATTCTGCCCGAGACCGAGCGGGTGGTGTTGATGCTGATAGCGGGCGCGCCCTCCATGACCACCAGCTGTATGATAGCGGGCCAGTACGGGCTGGATGAGGACTATGCTTCCACGGCGGTCTTTGTGACGACCATCTGCTGTATGGTGACGATTCCGCTGCTGTTTCTGACCTCGGCGCTGTTTCGGTAAAAGCATACCACATACACAGAGAAAGAAAGCGCCTCATCCAGGCGCACACGCGAAGATGGAAGCGCTTGTATATAGGAGGAAAATCATATGCAACTGACAGAAGTAATCGAAAAACGAAGAAGTATCCGGAAATTCTCGGACAAACCGGTTTCCAGGGGGATTTTGGAAGAACTCATAAAAGCCGCGGCCTTGGCTCCCACCGCCAGCAATCTACAGGCCTGGCGTTTCTTTGTGGCGGATGATCCGAAGCTGGTGCGGGACATCGACTCCTTTAGCCCGGGGCTGTCCGGCAAGCCTCCGGTGATCATTGCCATCGCCAGCGACCTGGCCGAGGTGGAGCGCCGGGGCAGCAAGAACAGCCTGGTCTACGGCCTGATGATGGACGCGTCCATGGCGGCGGAAAATCTGATGCTGAAGGCGGCGGATTTGGGGCTTGGTACATGCGCCATCAAAAGCTATAATGATAAAGCGGTACACAAGCTTTTGAACTTGCCGGATACTATGCGGCTGGAGATCCTGATTTCTCTGGGCTGGCCGGAGGGAGAACCCAGAACGCCGAAGCGGAAACCCATGGAGGAGGTGCTGTTCTGGAATGCCTGGGAGGGACAGGCAGAAGAAGCAGCAGACAAGAAGCCGGAAAAGGAGACAGACAGTCCGAGTACGGCGGAAAAAGCTCTGAAGACGGCAACGCTTGCAGAAAGCCGCAATTCCAAGGCAGAGCATTTCAATAAGAAAGAACTGCAGGATCTGCTGATCTACATGATCACCAGTGCGGCGGGCCTGCCCGGGGAACCACAAATGTACGGTCCCTTACGCCTCATTGAGTCTTCGAGACGTCTGGCTGGGATGCTGGGTGACGCCTATGGCGGAGCGGTCTTCGGAGAACTGACAGCGCTTATCGACGCCGGAAAGGGCAAAAATATGACCGATCCGGAGGGCTTTTGCGAAATGCTTGGGGAAGCTGCGGCACAGGCTACGGATCTCCTTTCGGATTAAGCGGTAAAAAAGGCTGAAAGAAAGCGAAAAAAGGCTTGCAATTTCGAAAAAATTGCGGTAGTCTTTTGAAAGACATACAAATGTCCGCAGAAAAAAGACATTTATAAAGAGGAGAATATGAAAAATGAGTAAGAAGCTTAAGGTAGGTATCCTGGGCGGTACCGGAATGGTAGGACAGAGATTTATTTCTTTGCTTGAGAATCATCCGTGGTTCGAGGTAGTGACCATCGCAGCCAGTGAGCGTAGCGCAGGAAAGCGTTACGAGGACGCAGTGGGAGGTCGCTGGAAGATGGATACTCCGATGCCGGAGGCCGTAAAGGATATCATTGTTATGAATGTCAATGAGGTCGAGAAAGTAGCGGCCGGCGTGGACTTCGTGTTCAGCGCGGTTGACATGACCAAGGACGAGATTCGTGCCATAGAGGAAGCTTACGCGAAGACAGAGACTCCGGTAGTCTCCAACAACAGTGCTCATCGTTGGACACCGGATGTTCCGATGATCATCCCGGAGATCAACGCCGATCACGTACAGATTATCGCAAAGCAGAAGGAGCGTCTTGGTACCAGACGCGGTTTCATCGCCGTAAAGCCGAACTGCTCGATCCAGTCTTATACCCCGGCCCTGAAAGCGTGGGAGGAGTTCGAGCCCTACGAGGTAGTCGCTACCACATACCAGGCGATTTCCGGCGCAGGCAAGACCTTCAAGGACTGGCCTGAGATGGTGGAGAACATCATTCCCTACATCGGAGGCGAGGAAGAGAAGAGTGAGAAGGAGCCCCTTCGTGTCCTTGGAAAATATGAGGATGGCGAGATCAAGCTGGCGAAGGAGCCGGTGATTACCTGCCAGTGTATCCGTGTGCCGGTTCTGAACGGCCACACCGCAGCGGTATTCGTAAAGTTCCGCAAGAAGCCGACGAAGGAGCAGCTCATCGAGAAGCTGGAGAGCTTCAGGGGCGCGCCCCAGGAGCTGGAACTTCCCAGCGCTCCGAAGCAGTTTATCCGCTATATGACCGAGGACAACCGTCCCCAGGTGAAGCTGGACGTGGACTATGAGAGAGGCATGGGGGTCTCCATCGGAAGAATCCGCGAGGACAGCGTATACGACTGGAAGTTTGTGGGCCTGTCCCACAACACCGTCCGCGGCGCAGCAGGCGGAGCCGTTCTGTGCGCAGAGCTTCTGAAGGCACAGGGCTTTATCACAGCGAAATAAGATTTATGAAAATGAATAAAAAAGGTGTAAAAATGGTCATTTCTGCCGCAGGAATGGCCATTTGCCTGTTATGCGGCGGATGTAAGGGACAGGATATGTCCGATGCAGAGCAGAATATGGAAAATGAGAACGCTTCGGAAGATGAGGCAATAGCGGAGACAGAAGACAGTTTCACGGTGGATTACCACACCTGCCCGTCTGGCACGGTTGTGGATAAGGCGCTGAGCGAGGCGGAGATCGACGAACTGTTCACAGCCGGGCCCATTCCTGATGAAGTCTTCGACCGTATCGATGGCATTTCCTATGTGGAAAATGACAATATCGGCCGCGAAGACCTGCGGTATCTGCGCCTGCTTTACTATGGTTTCGACGACGAGACCCATGTGGGCGAATTGATCACGAATGGGGCCATCGCGGATGAGATCCTGGAGATTTTTCAGGAACTTTACGAAAATCAGTATCCCATCGAGAAGATGCTGTTGATCGACGAATACGGCGGTGACGATGATCTGGCCGTGGCCGACAATAACACATCCTGCTTCAACTACCGGGTGGTGGCCGGAAGCACGAAGCTGTCCAGGCACGCCCTGGGCATGGCCATCGACATCAATCCCTTCTATAATCCTTACGTGACCTACCCGGACGGCGTAAAGCACAGCTCTCCGGCCGGAAGCGAGCCCTACGCGGACCGGAGCGCCGAGTTCCCCTATAAGATAGGAGGGGACGGCGATTTGTGCCTGAAGCTCTTTGACGCCCACGGCTTCACTTGGGGCGGCAGGTGGAAGAGTATGCAGGATTATCAGCATTTCCAGAAGTAGGAAGAGAGGCGCACTGCCGGTCACTGCCCGCAGGCATGATTCCGCGGAACAAGTTGCTGTGGGTATCTACAGAAAAGGCATTGACGGGGAGGGGAAAGTTGTGCTATGCTTCAGACAGCGGACATCCGCTGTCACGGAGAAGCTCTCTCCGCATTTCCCTTTTTACGAAAGAAAATATTTTATCTTGACAGAAGAAGAAAAGTATAATAAGATAGTACCTGAAAAGCGAACAAATATTCGAAAACAAACGTTTGGAATATTGAAATAGAGCAGGTACGGAATAAAGGAGAAGATATGGTAAAGGAAGAAAAGCAGAAAGCATTGGACGCGGCACTGGCGCAGATTGAGAAGCAGTTCGGAAAGGGTTCTGTCATGAAGCTGGGAGACAAGGGAGCGAATATGCAGATCGAGACCATCCCCACCGGCTGTCTGAGCCTGGATCTGGCTCTGGGACTGGGCGGTATCCCGAAGGGACGTATCATCGAGGTATACGGTCCTGAGTCCAGTGGTAAGACTACCGTGGCTCTTCATATGGTAGCGGAGGTACAGAAGCGCGGCGGTATCGCGGGCTTCATTGACGCGGAGCACGCCCTGGATCCGGTATACGCGAAGAATATCGGCGTAGACATTGACAATCTTTACATTTCCCAGCCGGATAACGGCGAGCAGGCCCTGGAGATCGCGGAGACCATGGTTCGTTCCGGCGCAGTGGATATCATCATCGTGGACTCTGTAGCGGCACTGGTTCCCAAGGCTGAGATCGAAGGCGATATGGGAGATTCCCATGTGGGTCTGCAGGCCCGCCTGATGTCCCAGGCCCTTCGGAAGCTGACCGCGGTAATCAGCAAGTCCAACTGTACCGTGATCTTCATCAACCAGCTGCGTGAGAAGGTGGGCGTTATGTTCGGCAATCCGGAGGTGACCACCGGCGGACGGGCGCTGAAGTTTTACTCCTCCATCCGTCTGGATGTACGGCGTATCGAGACCCTGAAGCAGGGCGGCGAGATGGTGGGTAACCGGACCCGTATCCGCGTGGTGAAGAATAAGATCGCTCCGCCTTTCAAAGAGGCAGAGTTTGATATCATGTTCGGCGAGGGTATCTCCCGGGAGGGTGACATCCTGGATCTGGCAGCGAATACCGGAGTGGTGAATAAGAGCGGCGCATGGTACGCATACGAAGGCGACAAGATCGGCCAGGGCCGTGAGAACGCCAAGCAGTTCCTGAAGCAGAATCCGGAGATCTGCCATGAGATCGAGGAGAGAGTCCGCGAGGGCTTCGGCCTGGACAGCACCGAGACCGACGGGGAGAAGGCTGAGCAGGTAAAGAAGGAAAAGACAGAGGCGGCAGGAAAGAAGAATGCGGCAGAGACAGCAGAGAAGTAATTACCGGGAACATACAGAAGAGAATCACGGGGAAGAGTATGACAAGAAGCCAGAGAAATCCGGCGATCTGAACCGGGCCAAACGCAGAGTGCTTCATATTCTGGAGCGCTCTGATCGTACCGAGCAGGAGCTGAGGGACAAGTTAGCGAAGAATTATCTGCCCGAGGTGGTGGATGCGGCGGTGGAGTATGTGAAGAGCTATCACTATATCGACGATCACCGTTACGCTGTCAATTACCTGAACAGCCGGGGAAAGGTCAGGAGCAGCCGCCAGGTGGAGCAGGAGTTGCTCTATAAGAAAGGCGTCTCCAAGGCAGTACTGGAAGCGGCCCGGGAGGAAGCGGAACCCCAGGACGAGCGGGAGCAGATCCGACGTTGGATGGAAAAAAAGCATATCGATCCGGCGGCAGCGGATCAGAGCGAGCTGAGGCGCTTCTATCAGTTCCTGATGCGCCGTGGCTTTCGCAGTTCGGATATCCTGACCGAACTATTACTTGACAGAACGTTAAATTAAGTATAAAATTTAAATGTTGTATGCTATTCCTAATCGGCAAAACTTATAAAAATAAGCGTGTCAAACAGGTTATATTTGTACAATGAAAATTAAATAAGGAGGTGCTCCTGTGCCGTTTTATGTTCTTATAATCGTTGCGGTTGTGTGCATCGTAGTGACGGCTCTTGTGACCTCTGCCGTACGCAAGAATACCATCGAGAAGAAGGTAGGCAATGCGGAAGAAAAGGCAAGAGAGATCATTGATGACGCACTGAAGGTCGCAGAACGATCCAAGCGAGAGGCTTTGCTGGAGGCGAAGGAAGAATCACTGAAGACAAAGAACGAGCTGGAAAAAGAAACAAAGGAACGCAGAGCGGAGCTGCAGCGTTATGAGCGCAGAGTGCTTGCCAAAGAGGAAACTCTGGACAAGAAGTCTGACGCCCTGGAACGCCGTGAGCAGAGCTATGCGGCCAAGGAAGAGAAGCTGGCAAAGCAGGTTGCTGAGGTCAATAAGCTTCAGGAAAAAAGAGTACAGGAACTGGAAAGAATCTCTGGCCTTACCTCCGAACAGGCAAAAGATTATTTATTAAAGACTGTTGAAGACGAAGTAAAACATGAAACCGCGATGCTCGTCAAAGAAATGGAGAGCAGAGCAAAAGAAGAAGCTGACAAGAAGGCAAAGGAATATGTAGTAACGGCGATTCAGAAGTGTGCTGCAGACCATGTGGCAGAGACGACGATCTCCGTGGTACAGCTTCCGAATGACGAAATGAAGGGAAGAATCATCGGTCGGGAGGGACGGAATATCCGTACCCTTGAGACATTGACTGGGATCGATCTGATCATCGACGATACTCCGGAGGCAGTCATTCTGTCAGGCTTTGACCCCATTCGCCGCGAAGTGGCAAGGATTGCGCTGGAAAAGCTTATCGTGGACGGACGTATCCATCCGGCCCGCATCGAAGAGATGGTAGAGAAGGCGCAGAAGGAAGTGGAAACCATGATCCGCGAGGAAGGCGAGGCAGCCGTTCTCGAGGTTGGCGTCCATGGAATTCACCCCGAGCTGATAAAGCTTCTGGGAAGAATGAAGTTCCGTACCAGCTATGGTCAGAATGCATTGAAGCATTCCATCGAAGTAGCCCATCTGGCAGGCCTTCTGGCCGGCGAGGTCGGTGTGGATGTCCGCATGGCGAAGCGTGCCGGACTGCTTCATGATATCGGTAAATCCATTGACCATGAGGTAGAAGGATCTCATATTCAGATTGGTGCTGACTTGTGCAGAAAGTACAAGGAATCACCGATTGTTATCAATGCGGTAGAATCACATCATGGTGATACAGAACCGACATCTCTGATTGCATGTCTGGTACAGGCGGCAGATACCATTTCCGCAGCCCGTCCGGGTGCCCGCAGAGAGACGTTGGAGACGTATACAAATCGGTTAAAACAGTTAGAGGATATCGCCAATGGTTTTAAGGGCGTAGACAAGTCTTTTGCAATTCAGGCAGGTAGAGAGATTCGTGTAATGGTAGTTCCGGATCAGGTAGATGACGCCAGCATGGTACTGCTGGCAAGAGATATTTCCAAGCAAATAGAGGCTGAGTTGGAATATCCGGGTCAGATCAAGGTAAATGTTATCCGCGAAAGCAGAGTAACAGATTACGCAAAATAAAAAGACGAAGGATGTTGCGAAGCGGCATCCTTTTTCGATGGAATTTCAAGTGGGCTGGGAATGAATTTCACTCGGATTCCGGTCAGATTTTGAACAGAAGTTGATGAAAAAGGAGGCAGTTACATATGGCAGAGATAGGATTCATCGGAATGGGAAATATGGGTTACGCTCTCTTGAAAGGCGTACTGAAAGAATTCCCTGCTGAAAAGCTGATTTTTACGGCGAAGACTTCGGAGACCAAGCTCCGGGTTCACGCGGAGACGCAGGTGGTATATGCCGAGTCCAACGCCGAGTGCGCCAATAACTGTAAATATGTGGTGCTGGCGGTGAAGCCCCAGTATTATCCCACCGTATTAAAGCAGATCCGCTATGCAGTGACGCCGGATCACGTGATCATTTCCCTGGCACCGGGTATCACCATCGCGAGCCTGAAGGAAACCCTTGGCTCCGACCGGAGAATCGTGCGGGCTATGCCCAACACGCCGGCCCTGATCGGTGAGGGAATGACCGGATTGTCCTACGACGCGGAGGAGTTCAGCCAGGACGAAATTGATATGGTACACCGGATCTTCGGGGCAGTGGGAAAGTACGCGGACGTGGAGGAGCGGCTCATGAGCGCGGTGGTCTGCGCCAGCGGAAGCTCTCCGGCCTATGTGTACCAGTTCATTGAGGCACTGGCGGATGGCGCGGTGCAGTTTGGCCTCCCGAGAGCCCAGGCGTATGCTTTCGCAGCCCAGGCGGTGGCCGGAGCGGCGAAGATGGTGCTGGAGACCGGCGAGCATCCGGCTGCATTGAAGGATAAGGTGTGCTCTCCGGGCGGCACCACCATCGCAGGTGTGGCGGCGCTGGAGAGCGCAGGTTTTCGGGGCGCGATTCTGAAGGCCTGTGAGGCCTGCTACGAGAAGTCCGAGGGAATCAAGTAGAAAAAAGCGCGTAAATAAGCTCGTATGAATCAGACAGACCTCTCATACACTGATTAGTATATGGGAGGTTTGGTTTTATGTGGAAGCAGTTATCAGGTATCCGGGGAAAATTTCTGCCGGTTTTTTTGACGGGATTTGCGGCGGGCGTTCTCTATATGGCTCTGTTTGGCCGGCCGGTAGTCCATGAGACAACCCTGCTCAGCCGTTACTTTTTTTCCAAGTACCAGCAGGTAGAATTCGCCTCCGGAGAACTTTTTCTGTATATCCTGAAATCTCGCATGAGTGCCTTCACTCTGCTGTGGCTGACGGGTTTTACCTTCTTCGGAACCGCAGCCTCGTTGCTGGCTCTGGCCTGGGTGGGCATATCCCTGGGAATTACGATGACTACGGCCGCCATGAAACTGGGCTTCTCTGGTATTCTGATTTGCCTGGCCTCCGGTCTCCCACAGCTGGTCCTGTATGTACCGGCTGCGGCCTGGATCTTCCGCAAAATATCGGAAATGTCGGAGAACCGGGAGTGGAGGAGATGCAGTCGATACAGCGGCGGCAGGGGACAGCTGCTTTCTTATCTGTTGGTCTGGTTGCTGGGATTTTTCCTGTTTTTCTTGGGTTCCCTGCTCGAAAGTTATGTAAATCCCCTGTTTTTGAGGGCGGTTTTGAAAAATATTTAAAATTATTTTACGTAATCTTTACAAGATTTGGTGGAATGGCGGGAAAAGAAAACCAGATATTGTGGAGGAAACGTAAAAACCCTTGAATTTACGGCATTTTTCGAAAAAAAGATCATTGCTTTTCTGGCGATTTCTTACTATAATGTACTTTACAAGCCCATCGCCCAAAAGGCGGAATGGGCGGATTACGACAGGGTAAGCAGAAGCTGAGGGGCACGCAGATATATGGAACAAGAGATTAAAGGATTCATGTCTTATTTACATAATGTGAAAAAGACGTCCCGGAATACGGAGCTTTCTTATCAGAGGGATCTGATGAAAATGATGCATTTCCTCCAGAAGCAGAAGGTGGAGGAGGCAAATGAGGTGACAGAGACAGCCTTGAATTCCTATATTCTGGACTTGGAAAAAAATGGAATGTCTGCGGCGACGGTATCGAGAAATATCGCGTCCATGAAGGGCTTTTATCTGTATCTCTGGAAAGAAGGAAGCATCAGTTCCGATCCGGCGGAGAAGCTGAAGGCCCCGAAGGTGGAAAAGAAGCTTCCGGAGATTATGTCTGTGGAAGAGATGGAGCGTCTGCTGGAGCAGCCGGGGGATCGGACGGCTAAGGGACTGCGGGATTCGGCCATGCTGGAGCTGCTTTATGCCACGGGAATCCGGGTGACGGAGCTGATTTCCCTGAAGCTGAGCGATGTGAACTGGAAGCTAGATTATATCGTATGCCGGGATCGGAACAAGGAGCGAATGATTCCCTTCGGACCCAAGGCCAAAAAGGCGCTGGAGCGCTATCTGAAGGAAGCACGGGGCCAGCTGCTGGGCGATAAGAAGTGTGAAATGTTGTTTCCAAACTGTTCTGGCGAGGGCATGAGCCGTCAGGGCTTCTGGAAGCTCCTGAAGCAGTATGTGAAGCAGGCGGGTATCGAGATGGAGATTACGCCCCATACCCTTCGCCATTCCTTTGCGGCACATCTGGTGGAGAACGGCGCGGATCTGCATATGGTACAGGAGATGCTGGGGCATTCCGATATTTCCACGACCATGATGTACGCAGCCCGGGCAAGAGAGATATACGCGAAGGCGCATCCGAGAGGATAATATAGAATAAATGATGAGAGATTCCTGGAAAATATATCACAGGAATCTCTTTTTTGCTCTATAGGAAAGAGGAGCCCGCAAAATACGTCTCCTCTCAGAAAAATCATTTTAAAATCAGCACCGCTCCGCGATCTCATAGAGCAGTCTTTCAGAATCCTCCCAACCCAGGCAGGCGTCGGTGATGGACTTGCCGTAGATGTGATCGTGGATACCCTGGTTGCCTTCCTCGATATAGCTTTCGATCATAACGCCCTTCACCAGCTTTCGAATATCGTCGGCGCAGGTACGGCTGTGCAGCACTTCCTTGACGATACGGATCTGCTCCTTGAACTGCTTGTTGGAGTTGTTGTGGTTGGCGTCTACGATGCAGGCCGGATTCTTCAGCTCTCTCTGGGCGTAGAGATTGCAGAGGTTCCGCAGGTTCTCGTAATGGTAGTTGGGCAGGGATACGCCGCGCTCGTTGACAGCGCCCCGCAGAACCACATGAGCCAGGTCATTTCCGTCTGTCTGGACGTCCCAGCCGTGGTAGATAAAGGAATGGCCATTCTGCGCCGCATGGACGGAATTCAGCATAACAGAAAAGTCTCCGCTGGTGGGGTTCTTCATGCCTACCGGAATGTCGATGCCGCTGGATACCAGACGGTGCTGCTGGTTCTCCACGGAGCGGGCGCCGATGGCGATATAGGAAAGGAAGTCCTCTACATAGGGAAGGTTCTCCGGGTACAGCATTTCATCGGCAGCGGTCATTCCGGTCTCCTCGATGGCACGGATGTGCATATGGCGCAGGGCGATGATGCCTGCCAGCGGGTCCGGCTTCTTTTCCGGATCCGGTTGATGCATGATACCCTTGTAGCCGTCGCCGGTGGTACGGGGCTTGTTGGTGTAGATCCGGGGGATGATTAAGACTTTGTCCTTGATCTTTTCCTGAACCCGGACCAGACGGCGCACATAGTCGCAGACAGACTCTTCGTTATCTGCGGAGCAGGGCCCGATGATGGCGATAAATCGGTCGGATTCGCCGGTGAAAATTTTACGGATTTCTTCGTCTCTCTCTTTCTTTATCTGTGCCACATGAGCAGGAACCGGATAGAGTTCACGGATTTCCTGGGGGGTGGGCAGCTTTTGTTTGAAATCGAATGCCATTTTTCATAACTCCTCGTTTGTAGATATTGTGATGACGGACGTTCGGCGGGCAGGCCGCGGACCCGCTCGCAAGCGAGCTATCCGCTGCTGACACAGCTCCTGTCTGTGGCTGTATAGGCGTTCTGTCCATATCAGAGTGCAAACACAGCCATGGTCAAATGAATTTGCCCATGCCTGTCTTTGCACTCTGCTGCGCGCCGAACTGTTTATATCATAATACAAGGAGTCTTAAAAGTCACGAAAAATTTACATTAATTATGTAGGTATTCCTTTAAAGCCTCCAGATTCATCCCACAGACGATAAGCTGCCCAGTCAGTAATCCCCACAGATATCCCTGTATTCCAAACCGCGGCACGCACCCCAATACGAAGAGAATACGAATCAAAATCCCAATCAGATTATTGAAAAACCCGGTTCCGGTGCGTCCAAGACCGTTAAGGATACTGTGAAGAGTATGATTCAGATACAGGAACGGACAGATCCAGGCCAGGGTGATGATGAAATCCCCGGCCAGGGAGCTCCGAAAGAAAAAGCTGCCGAGAAAGCGCCCGAACAGAAGAAAAAGGACTGTAAAGCAGATGCCGAGGGGTAGGCAGAAGGATACGGTCTTTCGGACTGTGCGGGAGAGCTTGGCGTTCTCCCCGGCGGCCTGGGACTCGGACACGGAGGGCAGCAGCATGACTGACAGCGCCCCGGTCAAGACGCTGGGAAAGAGGATAAAGGACAGCGCCATACCGGACAGAGTCCCATAGACGCTTAAGGCCTGTTCCGCGGACAGGCCATATTGCTGGAGGCAGAGGGGCAGCAGGATGGATTCGGCACTGGCCAGCAGATTCATGCAGAGCCGATTGCCGGTGACCGGGAGAGCCAGGGAACACATCTGCCGGGCCAGGGAAAGGGGCGAGGGAGCGGCGGGGCCGTCCGCCCATTTTCCGGGGGAAGCGTACTCGCCGGAGACAAAAAAGACACAGAAGAGCATGGACGCGAACTCTCCGATGACCAGCCCGACAACGGCAGTTAGCGGAGACAAACTTCGCCCCTGCTCACTGGACACCCGGTAAATGAGAAACACGGCGCTCACCCGGGATAACTGCTCAAAAAGCTGGGCCGCCGCCGGAACCGCCGGCTTTTTACAGCCGTAATAATAGCCGCAGATGCAGGAATGGCAGGCTCCGAAGGGAATCGTGAGCGCCATAATCTGAAGAAGCTGCACCGTCTGCGTTTCCTGTAAAATGTGTCGCGCCAGAAAGGCTGCATTTGCATAGAGAAGGAAAGCAGTGGGGATGGCAAGCCCAAGAGAGAGGCCAAGCCCAATCGTCAGCACAAGCCGGGCGCTTCGCCGCCGCCCGGCCCCATTTTCCCGGGAGACGAAGCGGGAAACGGCGATCTCGGCCCCGGAGGTGGTCAGCGCATAACAGACCCCGTAGATGGGAAAAATCATCTGATAGATACCGATGCCCTCGGCACCGATGGTGCGGCTTAAGAATATTTTATAGAAAAAGCCGATGAGACGGGTCGTAAGGCCCGCGGCGGTCAGGAGCAGTGTGCCTGAAATCAGCGGGTGAAGCGTTTTTTTCATGTGGATCTCCCAAATGAAAATTATAAGTAATATATGGTAAAATCCTGCTTGACAGAACCCCTATTGAGTGATATTATCAAAACTGAAATCCGACAAAAATGCTCGGAATTTAATGCGAGGTGACAACATGAAATTGTCAACAAAAGGAAGATATGGACTTCGCGCGTTGATTGATTTAGCCCTGTACAGTGAAAATGAGACGGTTTCCATCGCCAGTATTTCCGCCAGACAGAATATATCAGAGAGCTATCTGGAGCAGCTGATTGCGAAGCTGCGGAAAGCCGGACTGGTGACGAGCGTAAGGGGCGCGGGCGGCGGCTACAAGCTGGCCAAACCGGCGTCTGAGATTTCTGTGGGAGACATCCTGCGGGCGCTGGAGGGAAGCCTGGACGCGGTGAAATGCCCGGGCCTGGAGGAGGAAAACTCCTGCGACGGCTCCGAGTTCTGCGTGACCAAGTACGTCTGGCAGAAGATTAATGACAGCATTAACCGGACGGTGGACGAGATGAAGCTGGATCAGCTGGTAGAAGAAAGCAGGAGCATGAAAGAAGAAGCCGGGATCGATGAAAATACGTCCTGCTGCATCTAAAAAAGAAGGAGATATCACCATGAAGAAATTAATTTATCTGGATAACGCGGCGACTACCAAGACGGCGCCGGAAGTCGTAGAGGCGATGCTGCCATACTTCACAGAACATTACGGCAATCCCTCTACCGTATACAGCCTGGGCGGCGAGAGTAAAAAGGCCATCACAGAAGCGAGAGAGACTATTGCGAACGCTTTAGGCGCGCAGACCGAGGAGATCTACTTCACTGCAGGCGGCAGTGAGTCCGATAACTGGGCGCTGAAGGCCACTGCAGAGGCATATAAGAGCAAGGGAAACCACATTATTACTACGAAGATTGAGCATCACGCGATTCTGCACACCTGTGAGTGGCTGGAGAAGCATGGCTACGAGATTACGTACCTGCCCGTAGATGAAAATGGCGTGGTTAAGATCGACGAGCTGAAGAAAGCCATCCGTCCGGAGACCATCCTGATTTCCGTGATGTTTGCAAATAATGAGATTGGAACCATTCAGCCGATCAAAGAGATTGGTGAAATTGCCCATGAGCACGGCATTCTGTTCCATACCGACGCGGTACAGGCCTTCGGTCAGGTTCCGATTAACGTAGATGAGTACCATATCGATATGCTGAGCGCCAGCGGCCACAAGCTGAACGGACCCAAGGGTATCGGCTTCCTGTATATCCGAAAAGGTGTGAAGATTCGTTCCTTTATCCATGGCGGAGCCCAGGAGCGCAAGCGGCGTGCAGGCACCGAGAACGTACCGGGTATCGTAGGACTGGGCAAGGCCACTGAGCGCGCCATGGCTACCATGAAGGAGCGTACCGATAAGGAAATCGAGCTGCGTGATTACCTGATTGACCGCGTTCTGAAGGAGATTCCGTACACCAGACTGAACGGTCACAGAACCACCCGTCTTCCGAACAATGCGAACTTCAGTTTCCAGTTCATCGAGGGCGAATCCCTGCTTATCATGCTTGACATGGAAGGTATCTGCGGTTCCTCAGGTTCCGCCTGCACATCCGGCTCCCTGGATCCGTCCCATGTGCTGATGGCCATCGGCCTGCCCCATGAGATTGCTCATGGTTCCCTGCGTCTGACCCTGAACGAGGAGATTACGAAAGAGGATCTGGACTTCGTAGTGGAGAACTTAAAGCGGATCATCGACAGACTGAGAAGCATGTCACCGCTTTATGAGGACTTCGTTAAGAAAAATAAATAATAGAGGAGAAATAAAGTATGTACAGCGAAAAAGTAATGGACCATTTTCAGCATCCCCGTAACGTAGGAGAGATAGAGAACGCCAGTGGTGTAGGCACCGTCGGCAATGCAAAATGCGGAGACATCATGCGGATGTACCTGGACATCGACGACAACGGCGTCATCCAGGATTGTAAATTCAAGACCTTCGGTTGCGGCGCCGCAGTGGCTACCAGCAGCATGGCAACCGAGCTGGTAAAGGGCAAGACCATCCAGCAGGCTCTGGAGGTTACCAACAAGGCCGTTATGGAAGCTCTGGACGGACTTCCCCCTGTGAAAGTTCACTGTTCTTTGCTTGCAGAGGAGGCCATTCACGCAGCACTCTGGGATTACGCAGAGAAGCACGGTATCAAGATCGAGGGTCTGAAGAAGCCGAAGTCTGATATCCATGAGGGCGAGGAAGAAGAGGGCGAGGACTACTAAAACCGATCCTGCCTTAGCATAGAAAATGTGTGTTGCGCAGAAAGAGAACAGGTCTCTTCCTGTGTGACGCACATTTTTGTATACAGAACTTTGTTACAAATGGAAAATCAGATGTTTAGGAATCGCTTTTTCACAATGTGACAAAGGAGAACAGTAAGAAGGAATTATAAAAATATGGCTAAGAAAAAAGTAGTAGTAGGAATGTCCGGTGGTGTGGACTCCTCCGTGGCGGCCTATCTCCTGAAGGAACAGGGCTACGAGGTTATCGGAGCCACCATGCAGATCTGGCAGGACGAGGACGAGTTCACCCAGGAAGAAAACGGCGGTTGCTGCGGACTGTCCGCGGTGGACGACGCCCGGAGAGTGGCGGCCCAGCTGGACATTCCCTATTATGTGATGAATTTTAAGACAGATTTCAAGGAAGCTGTCATGGACTATTTTGTGGCGGAGTATCTGGCGGGCCGGACGCCCAATCCCTGTATCGCCTGCAACCGTTATGTAAAATGGGAGGCGCTTTTAAAGCGCAGCCTGGACATCGGCGCGGACTATATCGCCACCGGTCATTACGCCAGGGTGGAGCAGCTGCCGAACGGCCGCTACGCCATTCGCAATTCCGTAACGGCGGCGAAGGATCAGACCTACGCCCTCTATAACCTGACCCAGGAGCAGCTTTCCCGGACGTTGATGCCGGTGGGAGCCTATTCCAAGGAGGAGACTCGGGAAATGGCGGAGAAGCTGGGCTTCCGGGTAGCCCATAAGCCGGACAGCCAGGAGATCTGCTTTGTGCCGGATCAGGATTACGCGGGCTTTATAGAGCGGACCACCGGAGAACCCTCGAAGGAGGGCAATTTCGTAACCGCCGACGGCACTGTTCTGGGCCGCCACAAGGGCATTATCCACTATACCATCGGCCAGCGTAAAGGTCTGGGCCTTGCCATGGGCCGCCGAGTGGTGGTAACGGAGATACGCCCAGAAACCAACGAGGTGGTCATCGGCGAGCAGGAGGACGTATTTACCACTACCCTTTACGCTAACCGTCTGAATTATATGTCCGAGCCTGATTTCCCTGAAGAAAAAGAGGTGCTGGCCAAGATCCGCTACAATCATAAGGGTTCTCCATGCGTCATTCACCGGGAGGGAGCGGATCTCATCCGCGTGGACTTCCGGGAGCCGGTCCGGGCCGTGACGCCGGGCCAGGCGGTCGTGTTCTATGACGGGGACTACGTGCTGGGCGGCGGAACCATCGTGCGGACGCCGGAATCCTTTTATTCAGAGGCAAATATGCGATATCTGGATCGTGTAATTGAGGATATTGAAAGTGGAAAAGCAAAGCTTACAGAGCACGAACTGATAGAGGATTAGTGGATGAAGATACTCTTGGAAGAATTGTGTATCGGGAAAAAGATGGATTTATTGTGATAGCAGCCTGCAGGGGACATTACGAAGAATGAGAAAAAGAGGCCGTTGCAAAATAGAGGAATCATCGATTTTGCAACAGCCTTTTTCCTATATAACAGAACATATTTACAGCGGAACAAACTCTGCCTTCCGCTCCCGGAACACCGTAAAATACCGAAATCCGCATTCCTTAAGAACCTCTCTGGCGTCCGCAAACCGGTAAGCCACATACTCTGTGGTGTGGGCGTCGGAGCCCATGGTGATGATTTCCCCGCCCAGTTCCCGGTAGCGTCGCAGCACGTCGTGACAGGGGTTCGGTTCGGAGAGTCCGGCTTTGTAGCCGCCGGTGTTGATCTCTATGCCCTTGCCCTTTTCGATAAGCAGCTTCAGAATCGCGTCCACCTGGTCGGCGTGCTGCGTGTAAGGGAAAATGCGCTCCCCATCCGGTACATAGCGGATGATATAATCGATGTGTCCGTACACGTCGAAATCATCGAAAGCCCGGATATTCTGAAGAGTCACGTCCAGATACCGGTTCACACCGGAGGCGGCGTCGTAAGAGCTCCAGAAATCCGGATAATAGGGATCAAAACGGTCTACCAGGTGAGTGGAACCGATGAGAAAATCAAAGGACTTGTCCGAAAGCCAGGTCCGGTAAGCGTCCCCCAGATGGGGCTGAAGCCCAATCTCCACGCCGATGCGAAGCTCCAGCCGATTCCGGTAGACATCCTGCAGACGGCGCATTTCCCGGACATAGGCTTCCGCGTCCAGGTCAAAGGACACGTCTTCATAGGGATAGTCCAGATCCAGATGCTCCGTCATGCACATAAGAGAAAGCCCATGCACCAGGCCTTTTTTTATCATATCTTCCGTGGGCGTTTCACTGTCCCCGGAAAAGCAGGAATGTAAATGATAATCTGCGGTCATGTTTTTCACCTCTGATACGAATATACCCCTATCTTAATTGAAAAAATACACAATGACAAGAAGAAGATCGCCGGGAAATTCACTGTTTTGACAAAAATTGCACAAGGCCGGGGAAATTGCGGAATTTGGACTTGCTTTTTTGTATGGAATTGGGTACAATAATTGCAGGTTGGGCCCGTCCCGAAAAAGGGCGGAAAACCGCGAATAATCTAAATTCATATTTAGGAGGAAATTTAAAATGGCAGTAAAAGTAGCGATTAACGGTTTCGGACGTATCGGCAGACTTGCATTCAGACAGATGTTTGGCGCAGAGGGATATGAGGTTGTAGCAATCAACGACCTGACAAGCCCGAAGATGCTTGCTCACCTGTTAAAATATGATTCTTCTCAGGGTAAATATGCTCTGGCAGATACCGTATCTGCAACAGAAGATTCCATCATCGTTGATGGTAAGGAGATCAAGATCTACGCAAAGGCTAACGCAGCAGAGCTTCCGTGGGGAGAGATCGGCGTAGACGTAGTTCTGGAGTGTACTGGATTCTATACATCCAAAGAGAAGGCTTCTGCTCATATCACAGCAGGCGCTAAGAAGGTAGTTATCTCCGCTCCGGCTGGAAATGACCTTCCGACCATCGTTTACAATGTAAACCATGAGACACTGACAAAAGAGGATACTGTAATTTCCGCAGCTTCCTGTACAACAAACTGCCTTGCACCGATGGCTAAGGCTCTGAACGACTACATGCCGATCGAGTCCGGTATCATGTGCACCATCCACGCTTACACAGGCGACCAGATGATCCTTGACGGACCGCAGAGAAAGGGTGACCTGAGAAGAAGCCGTGCAGGCGCAATCAACATCGTTCCGAACAGCACAGGAGCAGCTAAGGCAATCGGCCTTGTTATTCCGGAGCTGAACGGCAAGCTTATCGGCGCTGCACAGCGTGTACCGACCCCGACTGGTTCTACTACTATCCTGAACGCAGTTGTTAAGGGCGAGGCTACTGTTGAGGGTATCAACGCAGCTATGAAGGCTCAGGCTACAGAGTCCTTCGGATACAACACAGACGAGATCGTATCTTCTGATATCGTTGGAATGAGATTTGGTTCTCTGTTCGACGCTACACAGACCATGGTTGTAAACCTTGGCAACGGCACATCTCAGGTACAGGTTGTTTCTTGGTATGACAACGAGAACTCCTACGTATCTCAGATGGTTCGTACAATTAAGTACTTCGCTGAGTTAGCTTAATCAGTATTGAATCAAGACCTATTAAGAGGTCCGGTCTTTATGGACCGGATCTCTTTTTATTATTTATCCATGACAAGTAAGGAGAGATTGAGATGTTAAATAAGAAATCTGTAGATGACATCAATGTAAAAGGACAGCGCGTCCTGGTAAGATGCGACTTCAACGTACCGTTGAAGGATGGCAAGATCACAGACGAGAACCGTCTGGTAGCAGCACTTCCGACTATCAAGAAGCTGATCGCTGACGGTGGAAAGGTAATCCTCTGCTCCCATCTGGGCAAGCCGAAGGGAGAGCCGAAGCCGGAGCTGTCTCTGGCGCCGGTAGCAAAGAGACTGTCTGAGCTTCTGGGACAGGAAGTAAAGTTCGCGGCTGATCCGGAGGTTGTAGGACCGAACGCAAAGGCAGCTGTAGAGGCTATGCAGGACGGCGACGTAGTTCTTCTGGAGAACACCCGTTATCGTGCAGAGGAGACCAAGAACGGAGAGGCATTCTCCAAAGAGCTGGCTTCCCTGGCAGATGTATTTGTAAATGATGCGTTCGGAACCGCACACCGTGCGCACTGCTCCAACGTAGGCGTAACTCAGTATGTAAAGACTTCTGTAGTAGGATACCTGATGCAGAAGGAGATCAACTTCCTTGGCAACGCTGTCAACAATCCGGAGCGTCCCTTCGTAGCAATCCTGGGCGGCGCAAAGGTTGCAGACAAGCTGAATGTTATCGCAAACCTGCTTGAGAAGTGCGACACTCTGATCATCGGCGGCGGAATGGCTTACACCTTCCTGAAGGCAAAGGGCTATGAGGTAGGAACCTCTCTGGTAGACGACGAGAAGATCGACTACTGCAAGGAGATGATGGAGAAGGCTGAGAAGCTTGGCAAGAAGCTGCTTCTTCCGGTAGACACCACCATTGCGAAAGAGTTCCCGAACCCCATCGACGCGGAGATCGAGGTATCTGTAGTTCCTTCCAACGAGATTCCGGCTGACATGATGGGCCTGGATATCGGAACCAAGACAGCAGAGCTGTACGCAGAGGCAGTGAAGTCCGCAAAGACTGTAGTATGGAACGGACCGATGGGCGTATTTGAGAACCCGATCCTTGCAAAGGGTACCATCGCAGTAGCGAAGTCCCTGGCTGAGACAGACGCAACCACCATCATCGGCGGCGGTGACTCCGCAGCAGCAGTCAATACACTGGGCTTCGGTGACAAGATGACTCATATCTCCACAGGCGGCGGCGCTTCCTTGGAGTTCCTGGAAGGCAAAGAGCTTCCGGGCGTAGCAGCAGCTAACGATAAGTAAACACTTAATGAAGGCAAGCTGAAAGCGAAGCCTGAATTTAGTGTGAACTTACTCAGAATGAGCACTGCGGGGTAAATATAAAAGATAGAGGAGAACAAAACAATGGCAAGAAAGAAAATTATCGCTGGTAACTGGAAAATGAACATGACTCCCAGCGAGGCAGTAGAACTGGTAAACACCTTAAAGCCGCTGGTAGCAAACGATGACGTAGACGTAGTATTCTGCGTACCGGCTATCGACATTATCCCGGTAGTAGAGGCTACCAAGGGATCCAACATCCAGGTTGGTGCTGAGAATATGTACTTCGAGGAGAAGGGCGCTTACACAGGCGAGATTTCCCCGAACATGCTGACAGACGCAGGCGTTAAGTACGTAATCCTTGGACATTCCGAGAGACGTGAGTACTTCGCAGAGACCAGCGAGACTGTAAATAAGAAGATGCTGAAGGCATTTGAGCATGGTCTTACACCGATTATGTGCTGTGGCGAGACTCTGACTCAGAGAGAGCAGGGCGTAACCATGGACTTCATCCGTCAGCAGGTTAAGGTTGGTTTCCAGGGCGTAACCGCAGATCAGGCTAAGGAAGCAGTAATCGCTTACGAGCCGATCTGGGCTATCGGAACCGGCAAGACAGCTACAACAGAGCAGGCTCAGGAAGTTTGCGCAGGCATCCGTGCATGCATCGCAGAGATCTACGATGAGGCAACTGCAGCAGCTATCCGTATCCAGTACGGCGGATCTGTAAACGCAGCTACCGCACCGGAGCTGTTTGCACAGGCAGACATCGACGGCGGCCTGGTAGGCGGCGCAGCTCTGAAGCCGGACTTCGGAAAGATTGTAAATTACAAGTAAGTCTAAAAAATTAGGCAAAATAGCCAAATATAACGCTATAAAACGTGATAAAAAGCCATTTGATTTAGCTGATATTGCTAATCAAATGGCTTTTTGTGATGCTTTATCATCTTTTTAGTATCACCCTGTTACAGCACCAAATGCCGAGCATCCCATAAAAACAACACGCAAAAGATTTAATAAACCGATGAAAAACATAGATAATACGAATCGCACATGCTATAATAAAAGAAAAGTCATAAGATAGCGACGGAGAGTGACATAATGCGGCGACGTATCAAAAAGAAGAAGGGGCTGCTTCCGGATCCGGCCTATGAGAAGCTAAAGGAGCGCTGGGTAGAGGAACTGGAAAGTGAGATGGACAGTCTGGAAAAGCTGGAAGAGATCCCTCCCATGCAACACAGAAGAAATGAATTGTAAACCTGATAAATAAAATGGTTGACAATCAAAGACTGATTCGGTATACTGCTAAAGACAACCAATGAAAAAGGAGACAAAAAGATGTATACAGAATCAAAGAACGGAACGAAGAAGCTTACAACCTATCAGCTGACCCTGACGGCGGTGATGGCAGCCGTAATCTGCGTGCTGGGTCCCATTTCTATGGCCATTCCCATCAGTCCGGTGCCGATTTCCCTGGCCAGCATGGCAGTTTACCTGGCAGTGACCGTACTGGGCATGAAGCTGGGTACCTTAAGCTGCCTGATTTACCTGCTTCTGGGTCTGGTGGGACTTCCGGTATTCTCGGGCGGCAGCGCGGGCGCGGCCAAGCTGTTCGGACCCACCGGCGGCTACCTGGTAGGATATCTGTTCCTGGCGCTGATTGCAGGAGCCTTCGTGGGCCGTTATACAGAAAATAAATGGAAAAGTATCGCGTTCGCGGCGCTGGGCATGGTGCTGGGAACCATGGTACTCTATGCGCTCGGTACAGCCTGGCTGGCTTATTCCGCAGGTATGGATTTCCAGGCAGCTCTGTGGGCAGGCGTGATCCCGTTTATCCCGGGTGACCTGGTAAAAATGGTTATCGCGGTGCTGCTGGGAAGCGCAGTGCGCGGAAGACTGCTCCGGGCCGGAATTCTGGAAGGAAATAATTAACAACGCGTATGAACAATTATCCATGGAAACGGTCATAAACAGCATTGACTTTTTATTTACAAGCTGTTATATTTGAATGTAGAAAAAACACATATTCCATACAGGAAGTGATTTGAAAGAAGACCGGGTTTCGCGAAAATGAGGGGCACAGAAGATACCCGTTATTTTCCGTGAAACTTGGCTTCTTTTTCGCCTGTATGGAAGTTGGGTATTTGGGAAAATTGAAATCAGGGAGGAATTGTTTCATGGAAACTCGTCAGGGTAAGAGCGTATTTTCCGGAGTAGCAATAGGAAAGCTTTTTGTGTATAAAAAAGCAAAGCAGGTTGTAGATAAGAAGACAATTGAGGATCCGGCAGCAGAAGTAGCGCGTTATATGGCTGCGAAGGAGAAAGCAAAAGAACAGCTGGAGATGCTGAAAGAGAAGACAATGAAGGACGTAGGAGAGGCAGAGGCTGAGATCTTCGAGGCTCACCAGATGCTCCTGGAGGACCTGGACTTCGTGGAAGGCATCACAGGCATGATTGAGAATGATAAGGTCAATGCAGAGTACGCCGTATTCGTGACCGGTGAGCAGTGTGCAGCGCTGTTCCTGAGCATGGACGACGATTATATGCGCGGACGCGCGGCAGATGTCAACGATATTTCCAACCGTCTGATCGCCATCTTAAGCGGCACACAGGTAAGCGCTGAGGCGATGCCGGAGCCGGTGATCATCATGGCAGAGGATCTGGCGCCCAGCGAGACTGTACAGTTTGAGAAGGACAAGATTCTGGCGCTGGTTACCCAGAAGGGTTCCGCAAACTCTCATACGGCTATCCTGGCGCGTATGATGAATATCCCCTGTATCGTTACTGCAGATATCGATCTGGATCCGGATCTGACCGGCAAGAACGGTATCGTGGACGGCTTCACAGGCAAGATTTACATCGAGCCGGATGAAGTGACAGCAGCCGTTATGGCAGAGAAGAAGAAGCGCGAGGAAGAGCGTAAGCTTCTGCTTCAGAGCCTGAAGGGTCTGCCGACCGTAACCAAGAGTGGCAAGCACATCCATCTGTATTCCAATATCGGAAGCGAAGAGGATGTGGATTCTGTACTGGAGAATGACTCCGAGGGTATCGGCCTGTTCCGCAGCGAGTTCCTGTATCTGGGCCGCGACACCTACCCGACCGAGGAGGAGCAGTTCCAGGTATACAAGAACGTAATCTCCAAGATGAACGGCAAGAAGGTTATCATCCGTACCCTGGACATCGGAGCAGACAAGCAGGCTGATTATTTCCAGATTCCGAAGGAAGAGAACCCGGCTATGGGCTTCCGTGCGATCCGTATCTGCCTGCACAGACCGGAAGTATTCAAGACCCAGCTGCGCGCTATCTACCGCGCAAGCGCATACGGTACCGCTTCCGTCATGTTCCCGATGATCATCTCTGTGGCAGAGGTTAAGAAGATCAAAGAGATCGTAGAGGAAGTAAAGAATGAGCTGCGTCAGGCAGACATCCCGTTTGGCGATGTGGAGCTTGGTATCATGGTGGAGACACCGGCAGCCGTTATGATCGCGGATATGCTGGCGCCGGAAGTAGACTTCTTCAGCATCGGAACCAACGACCTGACCCAGTATACACTGGCTATCGACCGTCAGAATCAGTCTCTGGACGATATCTACGATCCGCATCACGAGGCAGTGCTTCGGATGATCCAGAGAACCATCGAGTGCGCTCACGCACACGGCGCATGGTGTGGTATCTGCGGAGAGCTGGGAGCAGATATGGAGCTGACACGCCGCTTTATCCAGATGGGTATCGACGAGCTGTCCGTATCTCCGGTATTTACCCTGGAGCTGCGTAAGAAGATCCGCGAGGCAGAATAAGTCCCGGATACTTTATAAGGATAGTCGGCCGGAGGCAGTCCGGTTTACCGCTATAAATTTATCTAATTAAAAGGAGAATCTATCATGAAAGAGTTTAAGTATGTAGTACAGGATGAACTGGGACTTCACGCAAGACCCGCAGGACTTCTGGTAAAGGAAGCTGCTAAGTATAAGAGTGCCATCACTCTGGACAGCGGCGTTAAGAAGGCAGACGCAAAAAGAATCATGGCTGTTATGTCCATGGGCGTAAAGCAGGGCGTAGAGGTTACCGTTACTGTAGACGGCGAGGATGAGGATGCAGCATTCGACGCTATCAAGACCTTCTTCGAGACCAACCTGTAATTCAGAAAGAAGCTTCGCGGCATAGCCAGTTTTGGCTGTGCCGCGTTTTTTTATCCCAAACCCTACTTTTAAATTAGGTGTAAAGGTGATATACTAAATAACAAATGCCTGCCTTTCGGCGGGGCAAATAGAAAGACAGGAGAAAGATCATGACCATAGAAGAATTACAGAGCTATGAGCTTGTGGAGAAGCGTGAGATCGAAGAGCTTCATTCCGTGGGCTATTACCTGAAGCATAAAAAGACGGGGGCGAAGGTGTGCCTCTTATCCAACGACGATGAGAATAAGGTATTCTATATCGGCTTCCGGACCCCGGCGCCGGACGATACGGGCGTGGCCCATATCCTGGAGCATTCCGTGCTGTGCGGTTCCAGAGAGTTTCCGGTGAAGGATCCTTTTGTGGAGCTGGCGAAAGGTTCCTTAAATACTTTTCTGAATGCCATGACCTATCCGGACAAGACCGTGTATCCCATCGCCAGCTGCAACGACAAGGACTTCCAGAACCTGATTCATGTATACATGGATGCGGTGTTCTATCCGAATATTTATAAAAAAGAAGAAATTTTCCGCCAGGAGGGCTGGCATTACGAGATGGAGAGCGAGGACGGTGACCTGACCCTGAACGGCGTAGTCTATAACGAGATGAAGGGCGCGTTTTCCTCCCCGGAGGGCGTACTGGAGCGGGAGATCCTGAATTCCCTCTATCCGGACACCACTTATGCCAATGAGTCCGGCGGCGACCCGGAGTTCATTCCGGATCTGACCTGGCAGCAATTCCTGGATTTCCACGGCCGCTATTATCACCCCTCCAACAGCTATATTTTCCTGTATGGAAACTGTGATATGGCCGAGAAGCTTCAGTGGCTGGATGAAAAGTACCTGAGCCACTATGACTATCTGGAGATTGATTCCGAGGTGCGGACCCAGGCTCCCTTTGAGAAAATGCGGGAGATCGTGAAGGATTATTCCATTTCCGCGGAGGAGAGCGAGGAAGACAATACCTATCTGTCCTACAATAAATCCGTGGGCGACACCCTGGACGCGAAGCTCTATCTGGCCATGCAGGTGCTGGAATATGTGCTGCTGTCCGCTACGGGCGCGCCTTTGAAGCAGGCGCTTCTGGACGCCGGCATCGGTCACGACATTATGAGCTCCTATGACAATGGCGTCAAACAGCCTATTTTCTCAATTATCGCGAAAAACGCGAATGAAGATCAAAAAGACGCATTTGTAGAAGTAATCGAGAGCACTTTAAAGAAGCTGGCGGATGAGGGCCTGGATGAAAAGGCCCTGCGCGCCGGTATCAACTATTTTGAATTCCGCTACCGGGAGGCTGATTTTGGCAACTATCCGGCGGGCCTGATGTACGGCCTGCAGGCCTTCGACAGCTGGCTTTACAAGGATGACAGCGCCTTTCTGCACCTGGAGGCCCTGGACAGTTTCGCATTTCTGAAGGAACAGGCGGATAAGGGCTATTTTGAAGGCCTGATTAAGACCTATCTGCTGGATAACCCCCACGGTTCCCTGGTGCTGATCCGCCCGAAGAAGGGCCTGACCGCGGAGCAGGACGAGAAGCTGAAAAAGAAGCTGGAGGCTTACAAGAACAGCCTGAGCGCGGAAGAGAAGCGGCAGATTGCGTCATTTACCAGGCATCTGAAGGAGTATCAGAGCGAGCCGTCGCCCCAGGAGGATCTGGCGAAAATTCCGCTGCTGGCCAGAGCCGACATCGACAAGAAGGCGCAGCCCTTCCAGAACGAGCTTCGGAAGGCCGGAGACACCGATGTGCTTTACCACGACATCTTCACCAATGGCATCGGCTATGTGGATCTGGTATTTAAGGCAGGCGGCATTCCGGTGGAGCTGATTCCCTATCTGGGTCTTCTGAAGGCAGCGTTGGGCCAGGTGGATACGGAGCATTACACCTACGGCGAGTTCTCCAACGAGCTGAACCTGCACACGGGAGGTATCTCCTGCAGCGTGGGAAGCTACGACAGCGTGCAGAACCCTAAGGATTACACGGCAGTTTTCGAGGTGAAGAGTAAGGCCCTTTACGAGGAGACCCCGGTGGCTTTTGCCATGATAAAGGAAATGCTGTTGACCTCGAAGCTTCACGATAAAAAGCGCCTGAAGGAAATCCTGGCGGAGACCAAGTCCCGGCAGCAGATGGCCTTCCAGACCGCCGGTCATTCCATGGCGGCCCTGCGCGCCATGTCCTACTTCTCCTCCAGCTCCGCATTTTCCGATATGACGGAGGGCGTGGATTTCTATCATTTCATCGAGGAGCTGGACGCGGACTTCGAAGAGAAATGGGAAATGGCAGCGGAGAAGCTTACAAAGCTTACACACATTCTGTTCTGCCCGGAGAATCTGCTGGTCAGCTACACTGGTGGGACGAAGAGCCTGGCGGGACTGGACGCGGAGGTCGAAAAGCTTGTAAAAGCGCTGTATCCGAACACCGGCGCGGAGCAGAAGGTGTGGGCGCTGGTTCCGGAGCATAAGAACGAGGGTCTGAAGACCTCCGCCCAGATTCAGTATGTGGCCCGGGCCGGCAGCTTCCGGGCAGCAGGACTTCCCTACACGGGCACCTTAAAGGTACTGCGGATCATCATGAGCTACGATTACCTCTGGAACAATGTGCGTGTAAAGGGCGGCGCTTACGGCTGCATGAACAATTACACCCGCACCGGCAACGGCTATCTGGTATCCTACCGCGACCCGAATCTTCTGAAGACCAATGAGATCTTTGAAAAGAGCGTGGACTACACCGAACACTTCGATGTGTCCGAGCGCGATATGACCAAGTATATCATCGGAACCATCAGCTCCATGGATACGCCGCTGAACGCCAGAGCGAAGGGCATGCGTTCCTTAAGTGCCTGGATGACCGGCGTAACAGAAGAGCAGGTACAGAAGGAGCGTGACCAGGTCCTGGGCTGCGGCGTCGAAGAGATTCGCGCATTGGCCCCCTACCTGAAGGCCATGCTTTCCCAGAACCATATCTGCGTCATTGGAAATGAGGAAAAGTTGGAGGGTCAGAAGCAACTTTTTGAGGTGACGGAGAGTCTGTTCCACTAAGGAGGAAAAATATGGAGAATAAGAATTGCAAATCCGGCTTTGCCACCCTGATTGGCCGGCCCAATGTGGGAAAATCCACCCTGATGAACAAACTGATCGGACAGAAAATCGCCATCACATCCAATAAGCCCCAGACCACCCGGAACCGGATTCAGACGGTCTATACCTGCGACGAGGGCCAGATCGTATTCCTGGACACGCCGGGTATTCACAAGGCCAAGAACAAGCTGGGGGAGTACATGGTCAATGCAGCGGAGAGGACCTTAAAAGAGGTGGATGTGATCCTCTGGCTGGTGGAGCCCACCACCTTCGTGGGCGCAGGCGAGCAGCATATCGCCGGGCAGCTGAAAAAGGTGAGCACGCCGGTGATTCTGGTCATCAATAAGACCGACACCGTGAAAAAGGAGGAACTGCTGGCGGTCATCGATACTTATCGGAAGCTTCACGAATTCGATGAGATCGTACCGGTATCAGCCCTGAGCGGCGATAACACAGACACCCTCATCGAGCAGATTTTCAAATATCTGCCCTACGGACCGAAATTCTACGATGAGGATACGGTGACCGATCAGCCCATGCGACAGATCGTGGCGGAGCTTATTCGGGAAAAGGCCCTGCGCTGCCTGAACGAAGAGATTCCCCATGGCATCGCGGTCTCCATCGACAAAATGAAGGAGCGGCCGAACGGGAAGGTGATGGACATCGACGCCACGATTATCTGTGAGCGGGATTCCCACAAGGGCATCATCATCGGAAAGCAGGGCAGTATGCTTAAAAAGATTGGCAGCGCGGCCCGCTATGAGATCGAGGATATGCTGGAGATGAGGACAAATCTGCAGCTCTGGGTCAAGGTGAAGAAGGACTGGAGGGACAGTGATTTCCTGATTAAGAACTTCGGTTATGATAAGAAAGATTTGGAAATGTAAGGAATGACGAACCCTTCTGTTACCATTTATTTGCGGGCATACCTGTGGGGAATCTGGATACATTAAGAATAGATTCCAAGTTACATTAGAACAGGGGCGAAGCAGATGACATGGGAACAGTTTGAACTGACCGGAACGGTGGAAGATTACTTAAGATACAAAGGGATTACCCGGGAGCGGGCGGAAAATTCCGCCGGGGAGAAAGGAGAAAGCCGGAGGGCAGAAGACTATGGGACAGATGATCACAGTGACCGGCCTGGTGCTGGCGGCCTACCCTCAGGGGGATTATGACAAGCGCATCATCCTTCTGACCCGGGAACGGGGCAAAATCACGGCCTTTGCCAGAGGGGCCAGGCGGCAGAACAGTCCCCTTCTGGCGGTCTGCAATTCCTTTGTCTTCGGTGAATTCTCGGTTTATGAGGGCCGTACCTCCTACAATCTGATGCAGGCGAAGGCCTCCAACTACTTCCACGAGCTCAGCGCGGATTTTGAAGGAGCCTGCTACGGGTTCTATTTCTGCGAGCTGGCGGAATATTATACCAGGGAGGCCAACGACGAAATACAGATGCTGAAGCTGCTGTATCAATCCTTGCGGGCTTTATGTAAACCAAGTGTTCCCGACGAACTGATCCGTTACATATATGAACTGAAGGTACTGGTGGTGAACGGCGAGTGTCCGCCGGATTTTGAGGAGCTCGATATTTGTGAATCCACCCGGTACACCCTACAGTATATCGCCGCCTCTTCCATCGAGAAGCTCTACACCTTCCGAGTGTCGGAGCAGGTGCTGGGAGAATTGCGATTCGTGCTGCACCGGTACCGGGAGAAGTACATGGAGGGGCATTTCAAGTCTCTTGACATTCTGGAAGCCTGCGTTTCCTGTGCAATATGAAATTCCCATGGAATTTTCGGTTGAAAAATCAGTTAAAAGACGCTATACTATATGGGATTCCCTGAGGTGAAAGCCTTAGAAGAGAAGTGGGAGGAGTATAGATGAGAAAATCAGTCTGTTTCTGTCTCCTGATCTGTATGTTATCGGTTCTGGCCGGATGCGGCGGGTCTGTCCCTGCGGAGAGTACGATTGCGCTGGACAAAAAAGGAAAGATAACCGACACGATTGTGGAGAAATTTGACAAGGATTTCTACGATTCCGAGGAGCTTCAGAGCGAGATAGAGTCGGAACTGGCCGAGTACAATAAGAACTTTGCCGCCGACCATGTGACGCTTAAGAAGTTCGAAGTAAAGGACGGGACTGCGACCCTGCAGCTGGTCTTTGACGGAAGCGAGTACTATGAAGATTACATGGAGATGACCCTGTTCACCGGAACGGTGGCGGAGGCCCGGGCTGAGGGCTATGAACTGACCGGAGAACTGCTGGGTGCGGACGGGGCGCAGACCTCACTGGACGCCCTGGACAGCGCGGACGAGGCGCAGGTGCTGGTTCTGGAGACTGATGAGACGGTGCAGGTACAGACGCCGGGCACGATTCTTGCGGTATCCGCAGGCGGCAATGTAAGCGTAACAGGCAAAAAGCAGGCGGCTGTCGCAGACGGCGGACTGTCATATATCATTTATAAATAAGCGAAGAGGAGAAAAGCAAATGGAAAAGACAATGGACAAAATTGTATCTCTGGCAAAGGCAAGAGGCTTTGTATATCCGGGTTCTGAGATTTACGGCGGCCTGGCGAACACCTGGGATTACGGTAATCTGGGCGTGGAGCTGAAGAACAATGTGAAGCGCGCGTGGTGGCAGAAGTTCGTACAGGAGAATCCGTACAACGTAGGCGTGGACTGCGCTATCCTGATGAACCCGCAGACCTGGGTAGCCTCCGGACATCTGGGTGGCTTCTCCGATCCGCTGATGGACTGCAAGAGCTGTAAGGAGCGTTTCCGCGCTGATAAGCTCATCGAGGATTACATGGCTGATAATGGCATCGAGATCGAGGGCTCCGTGGACGCTTGGTCCCCGGAGGAGATGAAGGCTTATGTGGACGAGCACAATATCTGCTGCCCCTCCTGCGGAAAGCATGATTTCACCGATATCCGTCAGTTCAACCTGATGTTCAAGACCTTCCAGGGCGTAACCGAGGACGCGAAGAATACCGTATATCTCCGTCCGGAGACTGCGCAGGGTATCTTCGTAAACTTTAAGAATGTACAGAGAACCTCCAGAAAGAAGATTCCGTTCGGTATCGGTCAGATCGGTAAGTCCTTCCGTAACGAGATTACGCCGGGTAACTTCACCTTCCGTACCAGAGAGTTTGAGCAGATGGAGCTGGAATTCTTCTGCAAGCCGGGAACCGACCTGGAGTGGTTCGCTTACTGGAAGCAGTACTGCATCGACTGGCTGAAGTCCCTCGGCATGAAGGACGACGAGATGCGCGCCCGCGACCATTCTCCGGAGGAGCTGTGCTTCTACAGCAAGGCGACTACGGATCTTGAGTTCCTGTTCCCGTTTGGCTGGGGCGAGCTGTGGGGTATTGCGGACAGAACCGATTATGACCTGACCCAGCATCAGAATGTGTCCGGACAGGATATGTCTTACTTTGACGATGAGTCCAAGGAGAAATACATCCCCTACGTTATCGAGCCGTCTCTGGGCGCAGACCGTGTGGTTCTGGCGTTCCTGTGCGCTGCTTATGACGAGGAGGAGCTGGAGGGCGGCGACGTGCGTACCGTGCTTCATTTCCATCCGGCGCTGGCACCGGTGAAGATCGGCGTGCTGCCCCTGTCCAAGAAGCTGAACGAGGGCGCGGAGAAGATCTTCGCACAGCTTAGCAAGAAGTATAACTGCGAGTTTGATGACAGAGGTAATATCGGTAAGAGATACCGTCGTCAGGACGAGATCGGTACCCCGTTCTGCGTGACCTACGATTTCGAGTCCGAGACAGATGGCGCAGTGACCATCCGTGACCGTGACACCATGGAGCAGGTACGTGTGAAGATCGACGAGCTGGATGCGTACTTTGCTGATAAATTCACATTCTAATTTCATATAGGACGAAACAGGAAAAATGCACCCTTGACTAACGTCAGCCAGAGGTGCATTTTTCCTGCTTCTGATTCTTACAGTGAGGTCAGACTCACGGTTCCTTTTTCTGATAAGAACAATCCGCCGAATCCAAATATGTGGATTCCTGTGAGATAGTTAAAAAATAAACAAAAACAGTTCCGCAATTCGGGTAAAGTTTATGATAAATCCACGAAATAAGCTTGACAAATATTACGAGTGTGTTACACTATACATGTGCGCAGGGTTTGGTCGTTGACCACAGATCCCGCGCTATTTTTATGCATTGGGAGAGAACGCATAGATAGCCGGGATTAAACATAATTAACAGGAGGAAAACAGGGCAATGGCAAAATGGGTTTATTTATTCAAAGAAGGTAATGCGCAGATGCGTAATCTTCTGGGTGGAAAGGGAGCAAATCTGGCAGAGATGACAGGCCTGGGACTCCCCGTACCGCAGGGCTTCACAATCACGACAGAAGCCTGCACCCAGTACTACGAGGACGGACAGGAAATCAACGATGAGATCATGGGACAGATCAACGAGTATATCGGCAAGATGGAAGAGATCACCGGCAAGAAGTTCGGTGACGCGGAGAATCCGCTGCTGGTGTCCGTTCGTTCCGGCGCTCGTGCATCCATGCCGGGTATGATGGACACCATTCTGAACCTGGGTCTGAACGAGACCGTAGTAAACGCAATCGCAGAGAAATCCGGCAATCCCCGCTGGGCATGGGACTGCTATCGGAGATTTATTCAGATGTACTCTGACGTTGTAATGGAAGTAGGAAAGAAGTACTTCGAAGAACTGATTGACGCTATGAAGGAGAAGAAGGGCGTTAAGCAGGACGTAGAGCTGACAGCAGAAGACCTGAAGGAGCTGGCAAACCAGTTCAAGGCAGAATATAAAGAGAAGATCGGCGCAGACTTCCCGGATGATCCGAAGGAGCAGCTGATGGGAGCAATCAAGGCTGTATTCCGTTCCTGGGACAACCCCCGTGCGAACGTATACCGTCGTGACAACGATATCCCCTATTCCTGGGGAACGGCAGTCAACGTACAGTCCATGGCATTCGGTAACATGGGCGACGACTGCGGTACCGGCGTAGCCTTCACCCGTGACCCGGCTACCGGTGAGAAGGGACTGTTCGGTGAGTTCCTGACCAATGCACAGGGCGAGGACGTAGTAGCAGGCGTTCGTACTCCGATGCACATCTCTGAGATGGGCGAGAAGTTCCCGGAGGCATTTGAGGAGTTCAATAAGGTTTGCAAGATCCTGGAGGATCATTACAGAGATATGCAGGATATGGAGTTTACCGTAGAGCACGGCAAGCTGTACATGCTGCAGACACGTAACGGTAAGAGAACCGCACAGGCAGCTCTGAAAATTGCCTGCGACCTGGTAGACGAGGGTATGCGTACAGAGGAAGAGGCTGTAGCTATGATCGACCCGCGTAACCTGGATACTCTGCTTCATCCGCAGTTCGACGCTGCAGCGCTGAAGGCAGCTACACCGGCCGGCAAGGGTCTGGGAGCTTCTCCGGGAGCAGCATGCGGACGCATCGTATTTACCGCAGAGGATGCTGAAAAATGGGATGAGAGAGGCGAGAAGGTTGTTCTGGTTCGTCTGGAGACCTCTCCGGAGGATATCACAGGAATGAAGGTCGCACAGGGTATCCTGACCGTTCGTGGCGGTATGACCTCCCATGCAGCAGTTGTTGCCCGTGGAATGGGAACCTGCTGTGTATCCGGCTGTGGCGATATCGCTATGGACGAGGCGAATAAGAAGTTTACACTGGCTGGTAAGGAGTACCATGAGGGAGACTGGATTTCCATCGACGGTACTACAGGTAATATCTACGATGGACAGATCCCGACCGCGGACGCAAAGATCGCAGGCGAGTTCGGCCGCGTTATGGCATGGGCTGACAAGTTCAGAACCCTGAAGGTTCGTACTAATGCGGATACACCGGCGGATGCGAAGAAAGCACGCGAGCTGGGCGCTGAGGGTATCGGTCTGTGCCGTACCGAGCATATGTTCTTCGAGGAAGACAGAATCGCTGCATTCCGTGAGATGATTTGCTCCGATACCGCAGAAGAGAGAGAAGCAGCACTGGAGAAGATCCTGCCCTATCAGCAGGGAGACTTCGAGAAGCTGTACGAGGCTCTGGAGGGCTGCCCGGTTACCATCCGTTTCCTGGATCCGCCCCTTCATGAGTTTGTTCCGACTGAGGAAGCTGACATCGAGAAGCTGGCAGAGGCACAGGGCAAGTCTGTAGAGACTATTAAGAACATCATTGCATCCCTGCATGAGTTCAACCCGATGATGGGCCACAGAGGCTGCCGTCTGGCTGTTACCTATCCGGAGATCGCGAAGATGCAGACCAGAGCTGTCATCCGCGCGGCTATCAATGTAAAGAAGGCACACGCTGACTGGAATGTAAAACCGGAAATCATGATTCCGCTGGTATGTGAGGAGAAAGAGCTGAGGTTTGTAAAGAAGGTAGTAGTAGAGACTGCAGACGCTGAGATCGCGGCAGCAGGCATCGACCTGAAGTATGAGGTAGGTACCATGATCGAGATCCCGAGAGCAGCCTTGACCGCAGACGCTATCGCGAAGGATGCGGACTTCTTCTGCTTCGGTACCAACGACCTGACTCAGATGACCTACGGCTTCTCCCGTGACGACGCAGGCAAGTTCCTGAACGCGTACTACGACAAAAAGATCCTGGAGAACGACCCGTTCGCGAAGCTGGATCAGACAGGCGTAGGCAAGCTCATGGAGCTGGCTATCAAGCTTGGCAAGCCGGTAAATCCGAACCTGCATGTAGGTATCTGCGGCGAGCATGGCGGAGATCCGTCTTCCGTAGAGTTCTGCCATAAGATTGGCCTGGACTATGTATCCTGCTCCCCGTTCCGTGTACCGATTGCAAGACTGGCAGCAGCACAGGCAGCGATCGCAAATAAGTAGGAGTTCTCTTTCCTTTGAATTGCCGCTTAGTTTCGAGCAGGCAGCAGCCTATCGAAAGGCTAACGGACAGTATGTAAGGAAAAATTAGTGGAGAGATACCACTGTAAGGGTATTCATAGACCTTGATTAACAGTTAAATACGATAAGCGTATCATTAGAAATAGTGGTACGCTTATTTTTTACCCCAGAGAAGCATCGGAAATATCGCATATTTCTATTATAGTAAACTGCCCACTTGTTTATTTTTAAGTGGGCAGTTTACTATTGATTTTCTATATGGAAATTGCATACAATATAGTAAAGTACCCAACCAATAAAAAAATTGAGGCAATTAAATAGAGGTGGACAAATGCTTCGTGAAAATGATATTAAAAATGTGAGAAAGCTGTTCAATCGGCATCACTATGTAATGACTACTGCCGAGCTTCTTGAAGCTAAGCTATACTATGCAGACATTAAACAACTTTTAGATGAGGGTTTTATTGAAAGAATAAGACGAGGTTATTATCACTGGATTGAAAACTGCGAAGCCAAAGAAATAGTTATCATTAATAGATTGTTTCCCGATGCTGTTCTTTGTATGGAAACTGCTCTATTCTATTATGAATACAGCGATAGAAACCCCGCTGAGTGGAATTTTGCCATAGACAGGAATGCTTCAAAATTACGAACCAATATAGAGTATCCATTCATTAAAGTATATCGCCTTGAGTCCGATTTGGTTACGATTGGTGAAACAACAGGTGAGATTGATTTTACAAAAGTGCGAATTTATGACCGTGACCGAACAATTTGCGATGTCCTGAAAAATATGAGTAAAATGGATAAAGAAATTTTCAATAAAGCAATACAAGGGTATGTTAATGACCCGAAAAAGAATATACCAAACCTTATGATGTATGCCAAAAAACTGCGTGTGCAGAAAAAGGTTAAAGAATTGATTGGAGTGTGGTTGTAATGGCAGATATTGCAGCTTCCGTTCTGGCAAAGCTGAGAAATAAAGCAAAAGCTTCCGGTATCAGCTATCAGCAATGCTTGCAGCTTTTTGTGCAGGAAGAATTTTTGAGAAAGCTATCAAAATCTGGGTGTGAGGATACGCTAATACTCAAAGGTGGATTGTTCATTATTACGGAAATCCAGACTTTTCTTGAGCCTGTGTTTGATGCGATAGTGAATGAGAAAGAGTGGCAAAACATATGGGACACTAAAGTAAAGGGATGGAGGTGAGGATAGCGGAAAAGATACATTAACCCAGCAGGAGCAGGCGAAGGAAAGCGCTTCTTCGGAGGCGCTTTTCGTGTTATAAAGTCCCCGTAAGGGGCTGGTAGTATCGGGTCCTGGGTAATTCCATTGCCCTGCCATGCGCGGAGTATGTGATGGCGGGGATTTGTGAGGCCGAAAAATGACTTGCTATTGTGCGGACATTTGCGTATAATAAGGGTAGAAGAAAATGCAGCATAAGAAAGGAGACATTCTATATGGCAGCAAAATCAGCGAATTTATATGCGAGAATAGAACCGGATGTGAAAGAGCAGGCGGAAAGCATTTTATCTACCCTTGGAATTCCGGCTTCTAATGCAATCAATATGTTTTATAAACAGATTATCTTACAGAGAGGACTTCCGTTTGAAGTAAAAATTCCATCTGCAAGACCAGCTGATATCAGCACATTATCGGAAGCAGAGTTCCATGAAGAATTGGAAAAGGGATATGCAGATGTGCAGGCGGGACGCACCAAAAATGTAAAAGAGGTATTTGATGCGATACGTAAGGATTATGGCTTATGATATAGGAAAACAGTTGAGATTCTGCGTGTGATGTATGGCGGACGCAACATTGATAAGCAAATAAATCTTTACACAAAGCAATAAAAACCAGTAAAGAGTGCATGGAAAGAAAAATCTTTTCAGGCACTCTTTTTTTTGACATTTTCAGTACGAATTCGTATTATTTAATAGGAAAAAATATCTTAGATTATTTCAATCCAGGAAAGCAGTCCCGTTTTCCCCTTGAAATACCGGTCATCCGCTCGCTCCCTGACGAGATTCTTGACGGCTTGACGCTTCTGAAACCAGGCCGGAATTCCCAGGCGGATTCTTAGAAACGATGTCCGTAAACGACACCGCTTCAATTTGCTCCTGCTTGAATTTACGCGACAGATGTACATACCGATCTACCGTAATTCTAATGGAAGAATGGCCCAACATCTCGCTAAGTGCCGGAATATTAATATTGGATTCTACACAGCGGGTCGCGAAGGTATGGCGGAGTGCATGAAAGTGAATATCCCGGATTCCGGTATCTTTTAGAATCCGTTTAAATCGGTTTGCAATCGTGCGCGGTTCCACCGGTTTTTCTGTTCCGGACAGTAGATAAGTTGACGGTGGATAAATTCGGCTAAGATTCTGAAGCTGTTGGAAAATAGCAGGATGCATAGGGATTTCTCGTTCCCGTTTATTCTTCGGCAAGCCAAGCTGCAGACGGGTCATCGGTTGTTTCGGGGCTGCGTGCGGAACCTGAATTCTCTGTAGGGTATGGCGAATATGGAGAATCTGCTGTTCTACACAGATATCTTCCCAGCGAAGCGCACACAACTCACCAATTCGTATGCCGCTATGGAGTGTTAGTAGTATTCCGACGGCGGATAAATCTGAACGTACACAAAGCGCCTCTGTCAATCTGGCAGCCTCCTGTTCTGAAAGCGTAACCAATCTGGTATTCTTCGGGTTCTCGGTCGGAGTTTTACAGAGAATCGGAACACATTTCAGGCTGTGCTTCAGACAGCCGATAATGACCGTATTTATAGTTCTGAGTGAACTGCCGGACAGAGTTTCTTCCAGATGGAAAATAAGTGCATCATAACATTCCTGCGTAATACCTGCCGCAGCTACAGCTTCCCACTCCGGTAAAATATATTTTTTCAGACAATTCACATATTTATTATAAGTGGCTGGTTTCCATTTCTTCTGAAAAGCTTCCAGCCATTCCTTTGAGGCTTCGGAAAAAGAGAGACTGCTCATGGGCGTGATTTTAATCGAAGCAGACAGGGCGCTTTCGTAGTTGGTTTTTGCCCGCGCTACTTCCCGGTAAGTGGAGGCATATAGATATTTATACCGGGATTTTCCACCCGGTTTACGTGCAAGCAGCACACGTGCCTCCCAACGGCCGTCTTTACGTTTATAGATATTTGGTCCGGTTCGCATAAAGTATTCCTCCTAATATAATAGTTGCCTATTTTTCTGACGGCGGAAAAACAAGCAAATTAGCACTTTTGTATGTCTTTACCAGAAAAACCAACCAAAAGCCAAGGTAAAACTAACAAAAATGCCGAAAAAGATTGACAAAATTGTGAACAACAGGTAATATAACCACTGTAGAGTTTTCCTGGATTGAAATAATCTAAGAAAGCTACACGGCTATATTTATATATTTTTATTATGGCCGATAAAAACCAAATAATACAGTCATTCAGCAAATGAGCGGAGACGCAGTGACAAAAGCGGCTCCCGGAATACGGTTAGAATCCGTGACAGTTAATCCCTGCTGTGTGGAGATACGAAAGCCGCAAGAACCATTGGGAAACCGAGAAGGGCGGCCGGTAGGCTGGAAGCTCCGAGTCAGAATACGGCATTTGCGAGAAATACCTTGATTTCCAAAAGGCATATTGGAGATTTTTTTTGGTGGGATGGAAAGAAAAAGATAAAATAGAATATGGTGTCCTGTCTTTGTTCAAAAGGGTAATGTCCCGAACATTTATACGGTACTGTAATAGTCAGCAGGGAAAGACAGGGATACAGGGTAGGGCTATGAAATATAAAAGTGGCCATGTTCGTATAAAACAACTATCAGGTAACAGAGAAAAAAATCCAGAACGGGTTTTGTTTCTGTTACCTTTTTTGATCCCCCAAAATGTACCCAAAATAACAACGGGAGGAAATGAGAATGAAGCTGAACTTACATAGAAATAAAAGGCACTTTGTCCGTACCATGAGTCTCTGGCTCCTTGTACTGGCCCTGGCGCTTCCGGTTACCGGCTGCGGTTCATCCAGCTCCGGCCTGGGTGGCAGCTCCCAGACCCTGGACATCGACTACGTTGGCGGCGACGGCGAAGTCACTGAGGAAGAGGTGGCTGCCAAGAAAGAAAGCCCTATGGACTGGCTGAAGCAGAAGCTGAGCGGTGATAAGAAAAAAGCGGGCGTCAACGGCCGGGAGGATATCTCCCAGTATACGGACAATACCACCGTGCAGGATTTATACGGCGTAACCTCTGACAGCGCAGACGTAAAAAGCGAAAAGGCAAGCCATGAGGAAAGCACCAGTGAGGCAGCGGATAATTCCGGACAGTCCACCGTGGAGATTCCGAAGAAGGACAACACAAGTGGAAATGTAGATATCCCGCTCCCGGATCGTAACGATAACAGCGGAAAAAACAACAGTAATTCCGGAAAGGAACAGAATACCACAAAGAAAAACACCGTGACATTTACGATCCGCTGTGATACTGCCGTAGCAAACGGTATGGCGAAAGATCCTAAATGGGCTGGCATCGTCCCGGCCAGCGGCTGTATCCTTCCGGTTATCACCATGGAGTTTGAGGAGGGCGAGACAGTCTTTGACCTGCTCTGCCGCATTCGCGACACCTACAAGCTCCAGATGGAATACAGCGGAGCCAACGGCGGGCAGTATATCGAGGGGATCAATAATCTCTATGAATTTGATGGAGGACGCTGGTCGGGCTGGATGTACTGTGTGAACAGCTGGTATCCCAACTATGGCTGCGGTCAGTACACCGTATCCGCGGGCGATGTTATTGAGTGGAATTACACCTGCGACCTGGGCTGTGACCTTCCAAACGGCGATCCTTACGGTTATGGAAAAGAATGGAAAGAAAATCACGACTGATAGAGATAAAAGGAACCTCATATGCGATACTTTGAAAACCTGCATCCCATCTGCATATTGATCTATTTCGTGGCAGTCATCGGCCTGACCCTGGTCTGCTTCCACCCGGTGATGATGGTCGTATCGCTGATGGGAGCCTTTAGCTTTCTCCTGTGTCTGAAAGGCGGGAAAGGAGCCGGGCAGCAGTTTCGTTTTGTAATCCCCATGTTCCTGCTGGTGGCCGTGGCGAACCCGCTGATCAACCACCGCGGCGTGACCCTGCTCGGGATGTTCCTGAACCAGTGGATTACCCTGGAGGCCATCGCTTACGGTATCACGGCGGGCCTGTCCCTAGCGGCATTGATTCTCTGGTTTGGTTGCTACAGTGAGGTCATGACCAGTGAGAAGTTCTTATATCTCTTTGGGAAAATAGCGCCGTCCAGCGCGCTTTTGATCAGCATGGCCCTGCAGCTTGTCCCGAAGCTGAACCGTCAGCTTACCGAGATCAAAGAGAGTCAGGAAATGCTTCGCCCGGCGAAAAAGAACTTTGCCGGCAAGCTGGGCACAGCCATCCGGCATACCTCGACCCTGGTGGGCTGGAGCCTGGAGGGGGCTGTGGAGCAGACGGATTCCATGAAAGCGAGAGGGTATGGCCTGAAGCGTCGTACGACCTTTCATTTATTCCATTTTGATTCCAGGGATTTCCGGTTCCTGTGCGGTGTGCTGATGCTTTCCGGCGTCTGCGTGATAGCCAGGGCTTTTGGCCACGGACATATGGAATTTTACCCGCGTATGGATGCGGTGATAACAGGAGAAAGCGGTATCGTCCTCTATTTTCTGTTCGGCGTACTGGCTTTCCTGCCAGCCATCTTAGAAGGAAAGGAGGCCCTTGTATGGCGCTCTTACGGTTTGAAAAAGTAAGCTTTGCGTACCCTGACGCGGCAAGACGGGCCTTAGATGAAGTCTCTTTTTCCATGGAGGAGGGGGAATACCTGGTCGTCTGCGGTGAGTCCGGCTGTGGTAAGACAACGCTTTTACGGCAGGCTAAGCCGGAACTGACCCCGGCAGGGGCTCGGGGCGGTACCGTCTACTATCGGGAACAGCCCCTGAGCGAAGTCCCGGAGCTGACCTCGGCCATGGAGATTGGCTATGTACAGCAGAACCCGGACAACCAGATTGTCACAGATTACGTCTGGCACGAGTTGGCCTTCGGGCTGGAAAACATGGCGCTTCCGACCCATATGATTCAGCGGAAGGTTAGTGAGATGGCCAGCTTCTTCGGGATGGAGGAATGGTTCCGGAAGAAAACCTCGGAGCTCTCCGGCGGCCAGAAGCAGATGTTAAACCTGGCGTCGATTATGGCCATGAACCCGAAGCTTTTAATTCTGGACGAGCCCACCTCCATGCTGGATCCGCTGGCAGCCAGGAACCTGTTGGATACCGTAGCCCGGATCAACCGGGAGCTGGGGGTAGCGGTGCTTCTCTGCGAGCACCGGCTGGAAGACGTCTTTCAGAGGGCAGACCGGGTGCTGTTGATGAAGCAGGGGGGAATTCTGGCTGATGACACGCCGGAAAACCTGACCTTTGCCCTGCAGAGGGATCCGGCAGCCTCCCGTATCTATCTGGGACTGCCCGGGGCAGCAAGGATCTTCGGAGAGCTGCAAAAAGAAGGCATCTGTCCCAAGGGAAAAAAGCTGCCCCTAAGCATCCGGGACGCCAGGCGCATCCTGCGGGAGTTAGAGCTTCCTTTTGAAAATGTGGAAGCAGAGAATGGCATGCTCTTACCCGGCAGCGGAGTGGAAAAGGGAACCTACATAGAAAGAATGCAGAGTACATCCACAGGCGCTACAGGTGGCGCGAAAGTTTCTCACCGGGAAAAAAAGGAAGCCCCTGCCCTGGAGGCAAGCGAACTCTGGTTCCGGTACGAGGAAAAGGGAAAGGACGTCTTAAGGGGCTTAAGCTTATTCCTGGAGCGGGGCGAATTTCTGGCCCTGCTCGGCGGCAACGGCGCGGGTAAAAGTACTCTGCTCCGTATCCTATGCGGCTTAAGGAAGCCCTTACGGGGAAAGGTGAAAAAGGATAAATCCTTACGGCTGGCCATGCTTCCCCAGAGCCCCCAGGCCCTCTTTACCTATGATAGTGTCTGGGAAGACCTTCTGGACGCGGCAAGGCAGGGAGGTCAGGGAGACGCTACTGACCGCGCCAAAGCCATGGCGGCAAAGCTGGAACTGACGGACAAGCTCACCTCCCACCCCTTTGACTTGAGCGGTGGGGAACTGCAGCGGGCCGCCATCGGGAAACTACTGCTCCAGGATGCAGACATCCTGCTCCTGGACGAACCAACAAAGGGCCTGGACGCTTACTTGAAGCAGGAGCTGGCGGCTATCCTGAAAAAGCTGACAGCCGAAGGCATCACGATGTTGATGGTTACCCACGACCTGGAATTTGCGGCTTCCTACGCCGACCGCTGCGCTTTACTTTTTGACGGGCGCATTACCAGCGAAGAAGAGCCCCACGCCTTCTTCACCGGCAACCGCTTCTACACGACTACAGCGGGTCTCATTGCCGAGGGATACATTCCCGGAGCAATCACATGCGGGGAGGTGATCGCCGGATGCGAAGCAGCATACAGCAGAAAGACCTAGAACCAGCGGAGCAGAAGGCAGAGAAACGCCGCATTCGGGACATCTTCGTAAGCCCCGGCACCCGCAAGGCTGCCCTGGTGATTACGGTAGTACTCCCGGCACTCCTGATGGCCTACGCCTGGTTCATGAACCACCGCCCGCCCTTACATATCAAGTCAGAATGGACGCTTCAGGACACCCTGATTCAGAATTCCGATCTGTTTCTGTCCTTTGTGTTTCTGATTGTTTCGGCTCTGCCGTTCTACCTGGTCTTCGACCGAAAGAAGGTAAAAGCCAGGGAGCTGACGCCCATTGCCCTGATGGCCGCCCTGTGCGTGGTAGGCCGGGCCGCCTTTTCCCTGATTCCGTTGCCGAATTTCAAGCCGGTCAGCGCAATCATTATCATTACGGCCCTGGCTTTTGGTCCGGAGGCAGGTTACCTAACCGGAGCCCTGGCGGCCATCTTAAGTAACTTCCTGTTCGGGCAGGGACCCTGGACGCCCTGGCAGATGTTTTGCTGGGGGCTCTTAGGATTTCTGGCAGGCGTCCTTCGGAAGCTTGGCGTCTTCGGCCCGGTGGGAGAGACGGAGGCCAATGCAAAAGGGAGGCGGCCAAGGTCCATCGCATTGTGCGTCTACGGCTTCTTAAGCGGCTTCCTCTACGGCTGGATCATGAATCTGTACTACATCATTGGCTGGGTACGGCCATTCAGCTGGAAGGCAGCCGGGGCCGCCTACGTCTCGAGCTTCTTCTTTGACCTGAGCCACGGCGTCTGCACGGCGCTGGTGCTGTGGCTTGTGGGCGAGCCCTGGGTCAGGAAGCTTTTGAGAATCAAGAAAAAATTTGGGCTGACCGGAGAGGTAAGGCGTTACACGCTGCCGCCTTCCACGAAAGCCCCGGAGGGAGAGACCCTATGAGTGTAATCAAAACCAACAACCTGCAGAAGCATTACCAGGTAGGCGAGAACAGCGTCCACGCCGTGGATGGCGTGGATCTGAATGTCCGGGAGGGCGAGTTTGTCTGCATCAGCGGCCGGAGCGGTTCCGGCAAGTCCACACTTTTAAGCCTGCTGGCAGGCCTGGAAAGCCCTACGGATGGCGAAGTAGTACTTCTGGGCGAACATCTGGAACAGATGAACGAGCGGGAACGGGGACGTTTCCGCCGGGAGCACATTGGCTTTATCTTCCAGGCCTATAACCTGCTCCCCCAGTTTAATTCCTGGGAAAATGTGGCCATCCCCTTGGAGATCCGGGGCGTGCCATTGGAAGAGCGGAAGAAAAAAGCCATGGAAGCCCTGGAAATGGTAGACCTCGCCGACCACGCGGAGCACCGGCCCACGGAGCTGTCCGGCGGTCAGCAGCAGCGTATCAGCATCGCAAGGGCGATTATCACCAGGCCAGGCATCGTCTTCGCCGACGAGCCCACAGGAAATCTGGACAGTCGGACCGGTACGGAGGTTATGGAGCTTCTGACCGATCTGTTCCGGCGCTGGGGAGCCACCTTCCTGGTGGTCAGCCATGACGAGGATATGATCCGTTACACCGACCGGGAAATCCGGTTAAAGGACGGAAAAATAGAAAAGATTTTGATTTCATAAAGAAACTGTAATGAAAAATATCTTACGGGAGGAAAAGTAGAGAATGAAAGCACCAGTCATAAGACGTCTGCTTCCCCTGGCCCTGGCTTTGTGCCTGGCCTGCGGAAGCAGCATGAGCACCTTCGCAGCAGAGACGAAGAACGCTGGAAGTGCCCAGACCGAGGAACAAAAAGACGCGGCGGGCGAGGTGGCCACCCAGGAAGAGGATAATGCTTCCAAGCCCGCCGCTCAGGATACCACCGGCGGTACAGAAGGCGGCGGCACCTCCGGTGGCACCACCACCGAGAAGCCCAATACCGATATCAAGGTGACCCCCAGTAATGCCAACGCCCTGCTCCTGATGGATGCCGGAGCCCAGTCACCCAAGGCTGTACCGGGTCAGACCGTACAGGTAGTCCTGACCTTGGCCGTGAACCGAGAGTACCTCCCCAGTGAGAAATATGTGCTCCGCAACATTACCATCCAGCCGGATATTCCGAAGGACAGCACCAAGGACACCTGGCCCTTCGATGTCAAAGAGGCAAGCCGCGTCCGTCACCTAGACGACATGAGCTACAACAGCACCGCCGAAGTCTGGTACGACTTTTCCGTGTCCCAATTCGCAAAGAAAGGCGTCTACCCCATTAACTTTAAGGTCAACGCCACTGTCTGGAGACAGGACAGCGTGAACGGCTCCGACATTACCGAGGACGTGCAATTCACCCTGAACGTATTCATGACTGTCACCGACAACGGCGATATGTCCGGCGTCACCAGCGCCATCGGGCCCCTGAACGTGGCAGGCCGTGAGAATACCGCCATCGCATCCCCCACCGGGAGCCCGGGAGAGACCATCGTTATGAGCATGCCCATCGTCAACAAGGGCGGCAACCTGGATAATGTCACCGTATCTCCGGTGGTCACCGGCGATCTGGAGACCTTCCCCTTTGTGGCGGAGGATATCAACTATGGCCGTGAGCTGGGACATATGTCCAACGGCGACCGCCAGCAGGTAGACTGGATCTTCAAGATCTCACCCTACGCCACCACCGGAAACAAGGTTGTGACCTTCCGTGCCACCTATGAGGAGAACGGCGTCTATGGCGAGTGTACCTTCACCGGCTATGTCTATATTACTAACGGCTACACTCCGAATACCGCGGCATCCCTGATGGTAGACAGCTACGCCCTCTACATGGACGACAACGAAGTGGCAAATCTGACCGCAGGCAACGACGCGGTTCTGAAGGTCACACTGAAAAATAACGCGGCGAAGAACGCCATTTACAAGACCGTAGCGACCTTAAAGCTCTCTGACAGCAACAGCCTGATCCTGACTGCGGGCTATGCGGACGCAGCCTATGTCCGCAGCATCCCGGCAGGCCAGACTGCGGAGATCGAATACCATATCTCCGCCCGGGCCTCCGCAGCAGTGGGTCCCAGCGCGGCGACCATCACCCTGACCTACGAGACCAGTGAAAACGAGGGAGCCGTAGCCGGAAACGCCACCTCCACCATCCAGATTCCGATTAAGCAGGAGATGGATCTTCAGATTGATACTCCGGTGGTTTATGGAACCCCGGTACAGGACGAGCCTGTAGCGGTATCCCTGAACATCGTGAACCTGGGCCGCTCCCGCGCCTACAATGTGCGTATCGTGGGCATGGACGGCGTGTCCATGCAGGACGCCTACTTCGGCGGTGATATCCTGGCGGCAGGCACCCTGAACGCCGATTTCCAGGTGATTCCGAACAAATCCGGCAATTACACCGGAACTCTGGTAGTCCAGTATGAGGACGCTGACGGCGAGCAGTTCACTGAGAGCGTACCCCTGGCCCTGGACGCGGCGGAGGCGGACGCAGTTTCCACCGAAACCCTGAGCACCGATACCCAGACGAAGCACAAGAGCGGCGTCCATTGGTGGATCTGGCTCCTGATTCTTCTGCTGATCGTACTGGCAGCACTGCTCCTGTGGTACTTCCTGGTATATAAGAAGAAGCAGAATGGGGACAGAGAAGAAGGCGAAGAAGAGGAAATCTATGATGAAGAGACAAGAAACGCGGCAAGGGATGAGGATCTCTGATCTCCTGCGGACCGGCTGCATCAATCTCTGGCGGCGCAGAACCCGTACCGTCCTGACAGCAGTATCCATGACCATCGGCGTGGCCAGTATCGTGATGCTGATTTCCATCGGTATCGGCTATGAACAGCTTCATCAGGAGACTGTGGAGAGTATGGGAAGCCTGACCAAGATCGATGTGACCCCGGTGCAGAAGGTGGATGACAAGCAGAAGACAGCCATCCTGAACGATAAGGCCGTGACCAGCCTGAAAAATCTGGAGGGCGTGGAGGCCGTGACCCCGGTGGAGCAGCTGACCGGTTACTTAAAGAGCGGCAGCTATATCGGTATGATTAAGCTGTACGGCATCGACCTGAGTACCGCCGAAAGTTTTCAGATCACACCGACGGAAGGGAGAGCGCCCACGGAAGGCCTGCGGCTCCATCCGGAGCTCATGGTCACAGACGATCTGGGAGCGTCCTTCGGCGACCCGAACAACAACTGGGCCGACGCAGTGGACGCGGACGGCAATCCCCTGGTGGATGTGCTGAATTCCCCCATCAAGCTGACCTTCGATTACGACCAGTTGAACGGCAACCAGAAGGGCGACAGCGAGGGACGGGCCACCACCACGGGCACCTTCTATAACCTGGATATCGTAGGCGTCTGCGAGAGCCAGAATTACACCTATTCCACCTCCGGCTTCCTGGATATCACCAGACTTCAGGAGTGGAAGAAGATCCAGGAGGATCAGGCGGCGCAGAAGAACAAGAGCAGCAGCGCCGGATCTGCAGGAAGCAGCACAGCCACAGACAGCAGTAGCGGAAGCACAACGGCCTCCGGCACGGCAGCCAGCGGCACAGGCGCCCAGAGCGGCACGGCAGCCATCGGCAATGCGGCTGCGAACGGCAGTACCGGAGCCAACACGAATACCACGAATCCCACTGGCAGCACAGGAACCCAGAGCGGAACCGCAGCAGCCCAGGGCGGTACGTCGTCCGGCGGTAACAGCAAAGACACGGAGCGGGCAGCCGTGGGAAGCAGCACAGGAAGCTCCACCAGTACCCGGGGAGGCAGCACCAATCCGGCCCTGGCGAACGCCTACGATCTGGTCTGGGTTAAGGCGGAAAAGGTCAGCGATGTTCAGCGGATCTCGAACCTGATCAAGCAGGCGGGCTTCGACACCTACTCCCAGAACGATATGCTGGAGACCGTGAAGAAGCAGTCCAGACAGCTCCAGGGCGTCCTGGGTGCGCTGGGCCTGGTATCCCTGCTGATTTCCGGCATCGGTGTGGCCAATACCATGATGATGTCCATCAATGAACGGACCCGGGAGGTGGGTATCCTGAAGGTTCTGGGAACGGAATTCTCCGACATCGCCCGGATGTTTCTGACGGAGGCCTTTCTGGTGGGCCTCATGGGCGGACTGGCGGGCCTGCTGGTGAGCTTCCTGCTGAAGCAGCTGATCCCGCGGGTGCTGGCCAGCCTGGCAGGCATGGAGATCCGCTGTGCCTTCACCTGGTGGCTGATCCTGGGCAGCGTCCTGTTCGCAGGCGTGGTAGCCCTGATCGCGGCCTGGATCCCGGCGCACAAGGCCATGAACATCAGCCCCAACGAGGCGATTCGAAGCGAGTAAGAGGGCAGAATTATGGGAAATAAAACAACGAAAAAAAAGAAACATACACAGCCCGGCCAGACTGACCGTAGGATCCGGGGAGCAATCCTCGTTCTGGTCATCCTGATCCTCTGCGTGGCTGCTTATGGAATCAGTACCCTGCTTCCGAAGGGAGCCGGGAAGAAAAAAGAAGCCGAGGCGAAACCGGAGATTACCTCCGTCATCATCGGCGACACCGAGGGAACCATTGAGAAAGTCGAGGAGGACGGAGAGGAACGCTACGAGATCTGCGCCACTCTGCCCATAGACTTCCCCTTCGAGAAGACCACTTTGAATCTGGAGCTCTCCGACGGCGCGAAGGTATCCGACGCCAGCAACTGCATCCTGACCGACCTGGGTGGTCGGTGGGTAGTCAACCTGACCGTGGAGGACGCCTGCGTGGTGATAGAGGCCGGGGAGCAGAGCAGGACTTATTACTTTCGGCTGGATGTGGAGTAGATAAGTGTATTAAATACTTTGGGTTCTATGAAAGTATTTTATATAAATTCAAAAAGGAAGGAGGGGGTGATGCCATTGCACTAAGTAAATGGTATATGAAGTAACTATTAATCAGGAATTTCATAGTAAGTAACAGAAATTCCACACAATTACGAAAGGAGCTTTGAAATGAACAAAGCCAGAAAAAACATCAGTAAATGGTTAGGCATGATGTTAGCAGTAGCGATGGTATTCTCGCTTAATCTGACAAGTATGACCGCAAAAGCGGCAACAAGTATTCCACAGCCAAAGGCACAGACAGAAGTAACAGCACCGGCAGGTGTAGCAGTTACTATTGGAGGTCAGGAAGCCAAGTTTTATCAAGATACATATAAAGAAACTTATGATGATGGCGGCTTGACATTTATTCGAACAGAGTTTGCGAATAAAACAGAATTAGATGATTTAAGTTCTGTAGAGGTGAAGATCACAGGAGCTGCTGTCGCTACAAAAGACACAGATGTAAAGTTCACAAATAACAGTGGTGTATATTCTGCGAATTTAGATTTGAGGAATAAAGCATATACAATCACTATTGGAACCGGTGAAAATGCTAAAGATTATATTTTAGCGGCCAATATAAAGGCAGGTACCAGTGTACCGACAAATGATGGATATGTAGTTTCTGCGAAGATCAATAAAATTGATGCTGCTATTACCAGATTTGTAAATGATGATCCCTGTGCAGGAAATCCGTATTATACACAGGATAAAGATAACCTGATCGATTGGATTTCTATTACGAATTATATTCAGAAAGATAATGTAGAGAAGCCAACTGATACGAAAGCAACGCCACTCACATACACATTAAAAAATGGAACAACCGGTACTGCAACTGTAGATTTATCCAAGGGTACAGCGAAAGTAACGATTGGAAAGTATGTTTATACAGTAAAAGCAAGCTTTGTAGCTTCTGATGTATTCGTAGCTTCCCCAAGTACTTTCTGGATCGATTTCCAGGAATTGAGAAATAGTAAGGATGCAGATGAAACAGCCCTTGCGCAGGCACAGGAAATTGAGGATGCAGTAAGTATGTATTACGAGGATGAAGATACACAGAAGGAGTTCCCGGTTGGAACGACTAATATGAAGGTTCTTCAAACTATTTTACAGTGGTGTGTAGACAATGGGTTAATTAGTACAGACACAACTTTGGGAGAGAGCACAACTTATGTAGCAGAGATCAATGGCCTGGGTGAGTTCTCTGTGGGCTCTCTGAGCGGATGGATGTATACCGATAATCCGGATTCCAGTATTAAGCCGGAAAAATGGTACACAGCTCCGATAGGTGCTGCAAGCTATCAGCTGGCAGCGGACAGTAAGATTGCATGGTTTTATGCAGTAGATTATACAACACATCCCTGGTAAAACCTACGCGAAAGGAGTATAGGCGAATATGAAAAAGCTTTGGAAAAAGGGAATCGTACTCCTTTTAGCTGTCAGTCTTTTCCTGGGGAATTCAATCACTTCTCTGGCATTGTGGAATGGTGTTTCTTCAAGAGGAATGAGTTATCGTAACCATCAGTTTGTAGTAAGCACATCCACAGACTTTATCAATGTATTTCAGCTGGCTGACGGGGAATCCCCCGTCATGCCGCTGGAAAGCTGCCAGATGGAAAAGAAGGGAATTACATATACCTATACTCCGGTGGAGCAGAAGGCACAGGCGGACTTTTCTTCGCCTGTGCCCTATGTGATGACTTCTGATCGCGGGGAGAGAGGGTATTGCTGGCTGATGGCACGTTCGGCGCGGGACAGTGACATCTCGAACTGGTCGGAAAAGGAGAAACAGGCATTTTTAGATACGGCCCCGGATATCATTGCGTGCCGGGATCGGATGATTGCCGTACTGGATAAAATCCAGCAGGCCGTGGATGACAGACAGGTGGAGATAGGCGGTTATCAGACAGCCTATCAGCCGATGATGTACTATCTGCGAAATTATGATTTCTGGTTTTTTATAGCGGGAAACGAGATTCCTGCCTATGGACAATCCCAGGGGCTTTATACAGTAGAGACGCTCCAGAAAGCGATGAAAAGCTATATGGAGAACGAACACAGGAAAGGTAGTTTCCTGAATGCGGAGCAGATGAAAGCGTGGCTGGGCTGCGTGGAAAGCTTCTGCGACCAGATGGAGGAGCGGATAGCCGCTCCGGAACTGACTGGCTTTCAGCTGGGCGATTACAAGGGCGTGGTGGATGGAGCCGCCCATGTGACTCTGACAGTTCCGGAGGGTGCCAATCTTCCCGACCCATCGGGAGCAGTGATCGATACCGAGGGCGAGGTATCGGCGAACTTTTTTGCCGGTTCCCTGACTAAAGGACAGCTGCTCTATCGATTGACACCGGCGGCTCCCTGGACCGGTGAAATCTATAATGGAACGGGAAACTATGTGTTCAATCAGGATCTGGGCAGAACCTGGATTGTAGAGATCAAGCGGGGCGACCCGGTTCTGCAGATTCAGGATCTGAGTGTCACCCTAGGAGAACACACCTTCCATGGTCAGATCAACGAGAACACAAAAGAGATAAATCTGACACTACCGTTGGGGACAGACCTGACGGCTCTGACTCCGACGTTACGACATACAGCCGCCCGAGCGACCATCGGCGGACAGCCAGAGGGAAGTACGGTGGACTTGAGCAGTCCGGTGGAAATTCTGTTGAGTCTGGATCAGTACAGCGAGAAGTACACCCTGCGCACCGTGACCGGAGATTCCTCCGAGTGTGATATCCTCTCTTATAGCATTAACGGAGAGAAAGCGATCATAAACGGAGATAAGATTACCCTGACCCTTCCCTACGGTACCGATTTGACCGGAGTAGAACCGGAGATTCAGATCTCCGAGGACGCGAAGCTGACCCAGAAGCCGGACAGCCTTGCCTTCGGGGAGAATCTGACCTATACGGTGACAGCCCAGAACGGCGATACCCGCGCTTACACGGTGATACTGACAGAGACGCCCGTCTCCCAGGAGAACGAATTGCTTTCCTTTTCCTACGGAAGCATACAGGCGGAGATTAATCAGGACAGGGGAACCATAAAGCTGCAGGTACCGGACGGTACGAACCTGAAGAAGCTGACGCCGACTGTCAAAGTCTCGGACTTTGCCAGCGTCTATCCGGAATCCGGACAGGCCGTGGATTTCAGCGGAAGCGACCCGGTGATCTATACGGTCACATCCCAGAGCGGCGTTACCAATAAGTATCGGGTGACCGTAGAACTGGTAACGACCGGACAAAATGTACATCAGAAAGAGATGGAGAAGCTGCGGAATAACATCATAGCCCGCTATGCGACCTCGGCGTCGGATGACTGGGAATGGATGAATCTGGGCTTCGCCAAGGGCGGTATCGTGAGCAGCGCTTCCCCGGACGCGCTTCCGGCCAACTTCGATCTGCACGCCAGACTGCGGAAGCTGGACACCAGCTCCAGCGTGGCCATGACCGATTTTGACCGCACGATTATGATGCTGACCGCCATGGGAATCAATGCAAGTAAACTGGATGAGTACACGACGCAGGACAATCCCTTTGTAGATTCCAAGGGCAATGTGATCACCGATCTGACGGCATGTCTGTACAATTATTCCGGCGGTTATACCATCAACGGACCGATTTTCGCGTTGATCGCTCTGGATATGGGCGAGTATACGATTCCGAAGAATGTGGTCTGGACCAGAGAAAAGCTTCTGGAGACGATTCTGGATCACAAGTACGGCAGTGACGGCTTCGGCGTGGATATGGTGGGTATGCTCATGCAGTCCATCGCGCCCTATCAGGACGACCCGGTCTACGGGGAACGGGTAAAGGCCAAGCTGGAAGAAGGCATCGGCCTCTTCCTGGGTCAGGGCAAGGCAGCCACCGTGGATCCCATGCAGCCAGACTTCACTTTCGGCGGCTTTGGCTATCAGAGCAGTGAGAGCGCGGCCCAGGCCATCTGTGCCCTGAGCGCGGCGGGCGTAGACTGTCACACAGATCCCCGCTTCAGCGACGGCAAGGGAAACAGCGCCCTGACGGCCTTCCTGGCTTACGCGGACGGCGAGTATTTCGCCCACACCATGAGCGTGCCGAAAAATGCCATGGCCACCTACCAGGGCTGTTATACGGTACAGTGGTATCTAGGCTTTCTGAAAAACGGAGGAGCCGGACATCCCTATTCCCTCTATTATCATCAGCAGAATTTCTCGAGACCTTTAAGCAAGGAGGCGGATATCAAGAGCTTCGTGCTGGAAGGACAGGAGGGCGTGATAGAAGGTGATCAGATTACAGTGACCCTGCCTACGGGTACGCCTCTGAACAATATGACGCCGGAGCTGACCTTGTCAGATTACGCGAGCCTGGAATCCCCGAATCTTCCGTTGACCTTTTCCGCGAATGCGCCGGTGACCTTTACGGTGCTGGCGGAGGACGGCGAGACGAGAAAGTCATACTTTGTGACCATAAAGTTTTCCGATGCTCTGGAAGCGGCCGGAACCAATCTGGATGCGGACAGCCTGCAGCTTCAGGACGCGAATATCCTGCGGGATGTGGAGATCACGGGCCGGAAGGTGACGGAGGATACGGTAGCTACGGATATTCTGCTGAGCGTGGGCCCGGGTGTGGATACGGAGAATCTCTATATCAAGGGTACGATCTCTTACGGAGCGGCTACGGAGCCGGCGGATATTCTGAACGGAAAGACCAAAGTAAACTTAAGCGGCTGGACGACCGTGCTGGTGAAAGCCCAGGACGGCGAACACGAAAAGCGATACCGGATCAAGGTGGAGGCTCAGGAGAGCGCGGCCATCGAGAGCTTTGCGGTCACCATCGACGACGTGGTGTATCGGGGCGTCATTGACAATGAGGCGGGAACCATTCAGGTACGGGGCGTACCTTCCGACGCGGACGTGACCTCCCTGGCTCCGGAGATCGTCGTGAGCGAGGGCACCAATGTGTGCAGTCCTCTGTCGGGCGTGTCCCAGAACTTCTCTTCGACGGTCACCTACACCGTATCTGGCAACGGCTTGGCTACCCAGGTTTATTCCGTGGACATTTTGGACGCGGATGGAAAGCGGCCCACGGGCAAGAGCGGCACGCCGGATAAGCCGGATACCCCGGACACGCCGGTCATCGAGTCGGCGAAAATCAGTAAATTCAGTATCCTGGGAGTGAATGCGGTCATCGACGATGGGGCGGGAACTATTCTTCTGACCCTTCCGGCGGGAACCGACGTAAGCCATGTGGTATCTCAGGTAACCGTGGGCAACGGCTGCACCGTGAGCCCGGCTCCCGGAGAAGTGGTGGATCTGCGGAATCCGGTAGTCTATACAGTAACCAATGGAACGGAAACGTCGTACTACACTGTGATCGTAACCCTGGAAAAGCCCCATTCCCAGCAGCTCTGGGAGCAGATGGAGGAGGATAATACGATTACGGATCACCAGGTAGTAAAGGAGTAGAAGGAAGGAGGGAATAAAATGGAGTGGAAGAAAAAGATTATAGTACTCCCAGCGGTGCTTATCTGTATGGTGTCAAGCATATCACTTTCGGTAAAGGCAGAACTACCATCTGACGATAAGATAAACATTGCTTTGGATTTGTCAAGCAAAGTGGACGATGATGGATGTTTAACAAGCAGTGACGGTGCGTTTAAAGCTAAAGTGCAGCTTATAACAAAGGAATTAACGGCGGATGATTTTAAAAAGGAGCATGTTGGTATTACTTCAAATAAGTTTGACAGATATACGGCAGAAAATGCGGGCAAAGTAGTGGTCACAATTCAAGAAGGTGGAGATACGAATGACATGTCATTTCCCATAACTATAAATGGGCCTGCGTACACAGATTTACTGAAGGTTACGGGAAATTCTACCAATTTATATACAAGTAATGGAGGAATACGACCATTAACGCCATCGGAGAATCTTTATCAATATGTGAAAAAAAAAGGTTTTTATATAAAAAGTAAAACTCACTGGTTTGGAGCAGGATTTACTGATCAGAACAATAACTATTACTTGGCTAAATATTCGTATGAGATAAAAATTCCGAACAATGAATATATTGTAAAAACGGTTAGTCCTTCTAGTACAACAGGATTTGTTGCAGTGACCGGAATTGGAAAAAAAGAAGTACTGTTTGATGGCGACAATGTAATTACCATAAAGCCGGAAACACAAAATTACAATTCTTCATTAGCCGGAAATCTTACATTTACTCCAAGATATGCGTATGGAGCATCAGGAGTAGGTGCAAATGAGGATGGTAGCTTTACTACGAATGGAGAACAGGTAACAGAAGAAGGATATCATTTTAAGGTGAAAAATGGAGAGGGTGGCATAAAAGAATATGTTTTAAAAGTAGATATGCCGTTTGAATTTGAGTATCAAGGATTTAATAAGAATAGAGAGAGAATTGCAAAAATCTATGATAACGGCGTAGAAAAGGGAGTTAATCTAGAACGAACAAGTACATTAAAAGCTGGAGATACCATTAAAGTTTCGATAAATCTACCAGAAGGACAAGAATTGTCAGAGGTAGAGGTTCGCTTGAAAGATAAAGAAGGAGAAGTTGTTCCGGTAACGATTAATGCAGCGAAAGATGGATTTTCTTTTAAAATGCCGCGTAGTAAAGTAAAGCTTACAAAGATGGAATTTAAGGAGGATACATCGCCACGGTTTAAGATTACAACGGCGGTTTCCGTAAAAGATTCAAAAGAAAATGCAGCTGGTTGTTATGTGGTAGCATTAGCAAATGAAAAAGATACTGCAGAAAGTATAAAAAAGGGAACGGAAATCACATTAACAGCAAAGAATGATGGAATAGGAAGCGATAAAAGACTCCATGATTACAGATTTGATCATTGGGAAAACGTTGATGTATTGAAACTTACAGAAGAACAGAAAAAATCTGATACGATTATGTTTGAAATGCCAGAAAGCGATCTTTCTGTAACTGCAGTTTATGTACATGATGGCACCAAGCTTAAGGTGGGTATAACACATCGAAATGGAGGCACAATACAGTTAGCAGCCGGAGGAATTGGAACAGGCTATAACGATATTACATTGACAAATGACGGAGAAGGCGGTGTGGCAGAGGATTATTATCATCCTTTTACATATCAGATTGTTTTAAAGAACTATAATCCAGAAGCATATGCATTGAAGGGCTGGTTGGATAAAAATGGGAACCTGTATGATACAACAGTAGAACTTGCTGGGGTAACCTGGAGCGAGGAGGTAGATACAAAGGGAAATCGTTACATCTGCCCGACAGTAGATTTGACAGTAGCCAAAGACATGACCTTTATCGCAAGCTTTGAACCAAAGACCGCATGTACATTGACGGTAGAATCCAACGACAGTACCATGGGAAGCGCTACCGCAAGCATTGGCGAAACAGAGATCACAGCGGGAACCACCCTCTATGACGGGCAGACCATCACCCTGAAAGCGGTTCCGAAGTCCGCAAAGTATCTCTTCAAAGAATGGAAGCTGACCAAACCGGAAACCGGTGTGACGGTGGACTTTGCCAGCGCGACAAGCGCGAAGACGACCTTTGAGATGCCGGTGGTATCAGGTGGTCAGATGACGATTCAGGCGGTATTTGAGGAGAACCCAAAGTACCAGAGTGAAGAGTGTAAACTGAGTAAAGTAGAACTGCTGACTTCAGACAATAAGCTGGTGAAGCAGGCGGATAAGGATGAAGTGGGCGGTGTTACCACATTTACCGTGCAGCTGACTCCGGCGCAGATGACCAAGGACGAAGCGCTCAAGCTGGGAAGCTCCGACGCCTATAAGCTGCGTCTGACCTATTCGGACAAGGCGACCGCTAAAATAGACGGCGGCTATGGCGATACAGACGGCGATGATAAATGGTCCGAAGGAATCAGCAATCCCATCAGTGTGGGAGTTACCAAAACCTTTAGGATTACCGCTCAGAATCCGGATTATCATCAGGATTACAATGTGAAGATCCTTTACGATGACAGACCGCTTCTGACCGCGGGAGCCGTGAACCGCCTCAGCGATACGGAGGCAACCGTGAACTTTACGTCCAGCAGTGCAGGCTCTTATTACTACGCAGTGGTGGAGAAGGGCGCGGCGGAGCCGAAGATCAACACAGACGGTGTCGGTGTCGCAGTGAAAGCTAATAAGGCAGTCACCATTTCCTTAAAGTCTTTAACAGCGGGAGCCAAAGACATCTACATCAAGGTAAAAAATGATGACAAGGCGGACGACGTGAAGATTTCCGACTCGCTGAAGATCACAATTCCGGATTTTGATCCGGACAAGACCGGCTATACCATCGAGACGTCCCAGTCTCCCGGCGGAACTATTTCTGTCGATAAGAAACTGGCGAAGGAAGGAGAACTGGTCACAGTGACCGTGACTCCGGATACCGGAAAGCAGATCAAGCCGGACGGACTGCGGTATTCCCAGAGTGGACCGCCTTATGAGGTTGTAAAGATTGACACCAAGACGAAGCAGTTCAAGATGCCTGCTTACGATATCAGTGTGTCCTGTACCTTCGTGAATGCGGATACTGTGACTACAGATGGCCCGGCCATCAGCGCATTTATCGTAAATGGCGTGAGCGGCTCCATTAATGATACAACCGGCACGATTACCGTCACCTTGCCCTACGGCACGGATCTAACGGCGCTGAAGCCTGCGATTACCCTGAAGGGCGCAGTCAGCGTGAGCCCGGTCAGCGGCGAGAAGGTCGATCTGTCTTCTTCGAAGACTTATACAGTCACTGCGGAGGACGGTACGACAAAGACCTATACGGTGACGGCCTACACTGAGGCCCAGCCCACCTCCGACAAGCTGTGGGAGGATATGCTGAACCACATCGGCGGCAACACCGGCAATACAGGCAAGAATACCTGGTGGCAGAAGGCAAAGGATATGAAGAAGAACAACAATTATCCGAAGTACTGGTAAGCCGCACATTAAGTTTACATAATGCGCCACAAACCCACAGACAGCCCGAAAACTGTCTGTGGGTTTTGGTGCGCCTTTGAGACAGGAAGTTTGAGGGAAAATCTTTGGGTAACAGGACACAGCAGATAGCTGGAATTGATAAAAAAGACATCATGAACCGCAGGCTGGCGGACAATTACTGGAAGAAGGAAGAACTGAAGCTGCCGGATCATTATCGGATGATCAGCGCAGGGGCGTTTCAGGACAATATCCGGATCGAGCGGCTGCTCCTGGGCAATAAGATGGAAGTGCTTGGAAAGGACAGCTTCCGCCATTGCATTGCGCTGAGAGAGGCGCGGCTGCCCCATTCGGTGGAGCGGCTGGGTGAGGGCTGCTTTGCGGACTGTCCGAAGCTTCGGGAGGCTTATATGTCCCAGAATCTGCAGGCCATTCCGAACAGTGCCTTCCGGGAGGATCGGAGGCTTGAGAAGATTCTGTTTACCAAAAACTGTAAAGTAGAACGCATCGGGAAGGACGCGTTCTCCGAATGTGTACTGTTGCCGGTTATCCTGTTGCCGCCGTCAGTCACCGAGATAGGCGACAGGGCGTTCTTCCGCTGTAAAGAACTGAAAAGGGTCCGTTTCCCGGAGGGACTGAAAAGAATCGGAAAAGAGGCCTTTTATTTCTGCGGACTGGAAAGCCTGGAGCTGCCGGAGTCCCTGGAGATTCTGGACGAGAAAGCATTTTTCAAGTGTACGCAGCTTACCGAGGTGCGCTTACCCACGCATATCCGGCGTATCGAAAAGTGGGTTTTCCACGGCTGCAGCCGTCTCCAGGTCCTCGAGATCCGGCATGACCCGGAATATATCGGGGAGTGGATCATCAATAAGGCAGCGCGGATCCGGTGCTACCGGGGTTCAAAGGTGGATGCCTATTGTCAGGAATCAGGCTTTACAACGGAGTATATCGAAGATGGAGAAAAATGACAGAGAAAAAAATGGATGTGGAAAAGAGAGAGGAATACGGTAAGGCAGCCGGGATTCGGGTGGAGTATCTGTAAGGAAAATGAGCCCCGTGTACGGCAGTGAAATGTACACGGGGCTTGAACAATGATGTAATAAGATATTACAGTGCTATTTTATTACAGCTCTGTAAGAAAATCAGATGCAGTCATAATTTTAGGAGTATGAAGCCCTGATTCAAGAAAATCTTTATCTCCGGTAAGAAGAACATCTGCATTAGCGTGAATAGCAGCACGAAGAATAGGACGATCCTTGACATCGCGAATTTTATTCTCTGCATGGTATTCCTCTATAGGAGTAGGAACAAGTTCCAAGGTCATTAAAGCGATGGAAAGAAATTGTTCTAACGCTGCTATACGATTTGGAAATTTACGATTAAAAATACGCCGTAATTCGTCGATATTCTGTTCACATATAAGACCATGGTTAGGAAAAGTAACTGCTTTTAAGTAAGCTTGGTAAGGTGTGCCATTGCTATTTAAAGCTGCTGATATGAGAATGTTACTGTCAATCAGAACTTTCATTATGCCTCACTTTCTGCACGGATTTCTTTCACTAAATCCATAACTGCATCATCTGATGTAAGGCCGGAAGCCTCAGCCTCACCGACCATCTTAGACTGGAGTATCTGCATGGCATATACAGCAGAGTTAATAAGTCGGACATTACCATTTTCTACAACAAAGGTAACGCGATCCCCATTGGAAATTCCGAGAATTTCACGGACGTCCTTTGGAATTGTGATTTGTCCCTTTGCCATAACTTTTGCATTGTCGATAAAAGTGTTTGAAGTCATAATGTCACCTCCTGAAAAACATGAAAAGTAGGGAAATTCCTACTTATAGTATATACATTTTTCAGAATAATATCAACGTGTAAAAGAAAAAATGATTTATCAGATGTGCTATACTAGTACGAAATACTGGGTATCGAATATATATTGAGGAAAAATAGACGATGAAATTTCAGATGAATTTTACGACCTCCTATGACGATGTAATTCGTTTTACATCGGCGGAGGACTTGCACAGATTTTATACAGAACATGGCTGCGACGGGCTGGAGCTTATGCCGCTTCCTTATTCTACGGCGGAAGCTCCGGATGTCTATCTGCCGCCGAAAAAGTGTCCACTGATTGTGCCGGGTATGGTGACCGGAATCCATTGCTGCTGTGTCGGGGATTGGGTAAATCAGGACAGGAAAGAACTGATACAGCATTATCGGAAGGATCTGGACTACGCTATGCGAGTGGGCGCGGAGTATGTGGTCTTTCATGTGGTGCAGGTGGACGATGAGGAGGGCTTTACCTATCAGGGAAAGCATACGGATCGGGAAGTGATAGACGCAGCGGCAGCTTTTATCAATGAGCTTTTGGACGGTCAGGAGTATTCCTTCTGGTTCCTGATGGAAAACCTCTGGTGGCCGGGCCTGACCTTTTTAGATCCGGAGGACACCCGGGCGTTGATTAGCCAGGTGCATTATGAGAAAAAGGGCTTCATGCTGGATACTGGACATTACCTCCATACGGATCTGGATTTGCAGACCCAGGAGGAAGCGGTGGAAGCCCTGCATCGGATGCTGGACCGGCAGAAAGATATGATTCCCTATATCAAAGGCTTACATCTCCAGCAGTCCCTGACCGGTGATTATGTGAAAGAATGGCTTCAGACGCCACATGATCTTTCTCCTGATCCGATGGAGCGGTTCTGTAAGGTTTATGAGCACATTTTTCGGATCGATAAGCATGAACCCTTTACGGCGGCAGGCGTAAAAGGGCTGGTAGAGCGGATTGCGCCGCTGTATGTGACGTATGAGTATATCACAAGGAGCAGGGAGGAGCTGGCGGAGTATCTGGAGAGGGGAAGAATTGAATAGAAAAAATATAATCGGAAAGGATGGCATGGTGTATCCTTTCTGATTATGGATAATTCCGTTTCTTTGTGGAGGGATACGGCTCATACGAGAGGGGATTATCCAGACGTTATACTGCGCTCCTTGCATTGCGGAAGACCGTTTCATGGGAAAGGCGTTCTTCTATTATGGAAGCCTGATAATCTGCTTCATCGAGCTTTGCTTCAATGTTGTCAGTTAAACTGGCGTACTGTTCAAGACTTAGAACCACCATGGCACCGTAGCCGTTTTTGGTCAGGTAAACCGGGTTCCCGTCACTTACAAGGTTTTCAATTTCCGGGAACTTGTTTCGTAGGTCAGAGACAGGTCGAATCTGGATCATATAAAAGCACTCCTTTCATGGCATATATTTTATCTTAATTTTATCAAAATATTATCAAATTAGCAATCTGAAATGCAAGCATTTTGAATAACTGCACGTCGCATTCTCGTTACTTCAGTGATGAGTTAGGCGTGCAAATTTTTGACTAAAAAACAGAACTGATGTTTACTTTTTATGCTACATATGGTAAGATATAAATATGGGAAAAGATATATTTACTATCAGAGAAAACACTCTTTCATATGGTCGAGGTTATGTGTACTCTTTGCAATATCATCTCGTCTGGTGTACAAAATACCGGAAAAAGGTGTTGACAGATGGCCTTGATACAGAATGTAAGGAAATGCTGCAAAAGCTGGCAGAGGAATACCGCTTTCAGATTCTGGCCATGGAGGTTATGCCGGATCATATCCATTTGCTGGTGGATTGTAAACCACAGTTTTTTATTTCTGATATGATAAAAATCATGAAAGGAAATCTGGCAAGACAAATGTTTCTTGTACATCCGGAATTAAAGCAGCAGTTGTGGGGCGGGCATCTGTGGAATCCATCTTATTGCGCAGTGACAGTCAGTGATCGGAGCAGGGAGCAGGGAACAGGTACTGGCATACATGGAGGGGCAGAAAGAAAAAGAAAAGCGAAGAAACTAGAAAATGAGGTTTTATCATGCGGATTACATCCAGTTATGGCGTGGAAATAAAAAAACAGAATATTCCCATCCGCCATACGCTGCGGATTTACCGCTCTGCAGTCAGTTATCTGATTCAGGTGTACGCGGAAAGCTGGGAAGGACTTTCCCAGATTGATAACGCAAAGAAGCGGTTTAATGCAGCGGAACATCTGGTGCATGAGACGAAAAAGAACCATGCAAGGTATGATTTCGACCTGCATTTTCCGAAGATGCCATCTTACCTGCGAAGGGCAGCGATACAGCATGCGCTTGGAAGCGTCGCTTCCTATGAAACAAGACTTGATTTATGGGAAAATGGACTCCTTACGGGAAACCGAAGCTGGTTTCGGAAAATCATGCCATGCCGGTATTTTACCGTGACGTCATGTACCGGGAGGCAGAACCGCAGGAGGACGCGGCGTATCTGAAGCTGTATGACGGCCATGACTGGAAATGGTTCCGGGTAAAGCTGCTCCATACGGATATGGAATATCTGCGAAAAAACTGGGTGGGGGAAAAGGCCTCTGCTCCTACTCTGGAGAAACGACATCACAAGTACTTTCTGCGCTTTTCTTATACGGAAGAAGTAAGCCTTACCAAAACAGATATCAAAGAACAGACCATTTGCAGTGTGGATCTGGGAATTAACACGGACGCGGTCTGCACCATCATGCAGGCAGACGGAACTGTCCTGGGACGGAAGTTTGTCGACTTCCCCAGTGATAAAGACCGGCTGCATCATGTATTGGGCAGAATCCGCAGATTTCAGAGACAGCATGGCTCTGGACAGACACAGAGCCGCTGGGCTTACGCAAAGCGGCTGAATATGGAGCTGGCCCGGAAGACAGCGGCGGCCATTACAGCCTACGCTGCGGAAAATCATGCAGATGTTATCGTTTTTGAGTATCTGGAAATGCAGGGCAAGATCAGCGGAAATAAAAAGCAGAGGCTTCATTTATGGAGAAAACGGGATATCCAGAAGCAGTGCGAGCATCAGGCGCACCGGCAAGGAATCCGCGTATCCAGGATCAGCGCCCGCAACACCAGCAGGCTGGCATATGATGGAAGTGGTCCGGTAGTTCGAAATCCGGAGAATCACAGTCTTTGTATCTTTCAGACAGGAAAACAGTATAACTGCGATCTGTCTGCGGCATACAATATTGGAGCAAGATATTTTATACGGGAATTACTCAAACCCTTTTCGGAAACGGAAAGGTCTTTACTGGAGGCAAAAGTTCCTTCAGTAAAGCGTAGAACCTCATGTGTCTATGCAGACTTACGGCTGCTCAGTGCAGAACTGGCGAGCCAGAAGGCAGCATAGATACAGGCAGATATACAGTGGGCTACCTGAGATGTGGAAACTGACCGTATCCGGCCAGAAAAAGCGCGTAACCGCGCCGATTCTAAGTCGCAGGCGTATCCACCGATATGAAGTCTTGCCGCTTAAGGCGGCTGAGAAGCACGTGACTTTAGTCATGTGAGGTTCACAAGGAACAGAATTCGATATAATCCGAAAAACAAACGAAAATCAATAGAAATTGCGGTTTGTAATCGCAAAACCTATTGATTTTTTGATGCGCCTGCGGTATCATGGAACCATGGAGGTGATTCCTATGATAAACAGACCGCTTTACGTTGATATGATTATGGCATACACGGATACACCTTTTGTAAAAGTGTTGACGGGTGTTCGTCGCTGCGGAAAATCTACAATTCTTAAAATGATGATAGAAAAGCTGCAAAAGGAACAGAATATTCCGTCTGAACAGATTGTGAGTATGCGTTTTGATTCCATGGAGTATGAGGATATGACAGCGAAGGATATGTTCAAAGCTGTCAAGGAAAAGCTCAGTCCGAATGGGAGAACGTATCTCTTTCTGGATGAAGTTCAGGAAATTAGCGGCTGGGAGAAAGTAGTGAATTCCCTGGCAACGGATTATGATGTTGACCTTTATGTGACAGGCTCTAATTCCAGAATGATGTCTTCAGAAATAGCGACTTACCTGACCGGACGATATGTTTCTTTCCGTATCTATACACTTTCTTTTCGGGAATATCTGGAATTCAAAAAGCAGTATACACAGATAAAGGATATCCATGCTGAGCTGGCAGACTATATCCGCTTGGGCGGCTTTCCTGCAACACATCTGCGAGAGTATTCACAGGATGAGGTTTATACGATTGTCCGGGATATCTATAATTCTACAATTTTCTCAGATATCGTAAAGAGAAACCAGATTCGTAAGATCGACCAGCTGGAACGGGTGGTTCGATACACATTTGCGAATGTGGGAAATTCATTCTCAGCAAAATCAATTTCTGATTATCTGAAATCAGAGCATCGTTCAATCGACAATGAAACAGTGTACAGTTATCTGGAAAAGCTGGAAAAAGCATACCTTCTTCATCGTTGCTCCCGTTACGACCTGCGCGGAAAGGAGATTCTGAAAACGCAGGAGAAGTTTTATCTTGCCGATACTGCTTTGCGTTACAGTGTGCTGGGCTATACACCGGATAGTGTCGCTTCCAGTCTGGAAAATGTGGTATATCTGGAACTTTGCAGACGAGGATATGACGTGACGATTGGGAAAACGCCGGATGGTGAAGTCGATTTTGTGGCGCAGAAGCAGAATGATCGGTTATATGTGCAGGTCACACAGGAGATTAAATCCGAAAAAACAGAAAAGCGTGAATATGAACGACTGCTGGAAATTCGGGATAACTATCCGAAGTATGTTTTGAGAACCGATGAATTTGCCGGAGGCAATTACCAGGGAATTAAGAGTATGCACATTGCAGATTTTTTGTTGAGTACAGAATATTAACGTAGGGGGCGGCGGCAAGCCGCCCTTTTTCCACCCTGTTCACAAAATCACTTTTTTATACCATCTGAACCAGCCATACATTACTGCGTACCATAAAATAACCGATTACAACCTTGATCAATTCGGTTGCCTGAACAAGGAAGTACACAGTTACGATACCAAGTCCTGTAAAGTGCGCCAGTAAAAAGGCAGTTGGAACAATGATAATCCAGGTGAAAACAGAATCAAACAGGAAGGTGACCATTGTTTTTCCGCCGGAGCGCAGTGTAAAATAGGACGCATGGCTAAAGGAACAGAAAGGCATGATGATTGCGGATACTGCGATAAATTTGGTTGCCAGTGCGCGGATTTCCTCAGAGGTATTGTAAATCTGTGGGAAAAATCTGCCGATAAAAAGCATACATACAGCTACAATCACACAGCAAAAAACACTGAATACAATCATTTTATTATCCGCATCCTTTGCTTTTTCCAGTTTACCGGCACCCAGATACTGTCCAACCACAATGCTGATGCAGGCGCCAAGCTGGAGATAAATGATGTTAAACAGATTGGTGATGGTTGTAGCAATGTTAAGTCCGGCAACTACTTCCAGGCCGCGGATCGAGTAGCACTGTATTACGGCTGTCATTCCTGCAGCCCACAGAACTTCATTCATCATAAGCGGTAATCCTTTGATGATGATAGCCTTTAATTCGTCTGCGGGAATACCAAAGCCGGTATACGCTCCTTTGAGATACCGGTTTTTCTCTCTGTGCCTGTGCGCCCAGATGATAATCATAAGGGCTTCTATGTAACGGGCGATAACCGTTGCCAGAGCTGCACCCTGTACGCCAAGCTTCGGGAATGGTCCGATACCGAAAATCAGAAGATAGTCCAAAATGGCATTACTTCCGACAGCTACAAAGCTTGCGATCATAGGAATCAGGGTCTGACCGGTCTCCTTGATATTGGTCGCGTAAGCCTGATTTACAGCAAAGGGAATCAGGCCTGCTATCATAATGATCAGATACTCTAATCCATACTGCAATGCAGCACCTGTCGCACCGCTTCCGGAAGTATCTGTGAGATAAAGAGAAATCAGGCTTTCTCCTTTCGTTACAAATAATAAAATGGTAAGTGCTGTAACCGTTAAAGCCGCATATAGCTTAAAACGGAACGAATACATATGCCCTTTGTGATTTCCTTTTCCGAAATATTGGGCGCCGAAAATGCTGGCTGCCGATACAGCCCCGAATATGGCCAGATTATATACAAAGATCAGCTGATTGACAATAGCTACTCCGGACATCTGCTCTGTACCAAGCTGTCCAACCATAATATTGTCAAGAAAACTAACCAGGTTTGTAACTGCGTTTTGTAGGATCATCGGCAACGCCAGTGCGATGTAGTTTTTATAAAAATTTCTGTCTCCGATATATTTCCTGCGAAACTGTTCTAACATAAATCCCTTCCTTTACATAAATCCCTTTTTCATCCCTGTTCAGCATAACATATTTCCGCAGAATTTGATACCTTCTTTTTTAGTTTTACAAGAGAAGACACATGGAAATGTAAAAGACCGTTTTAAGGACGGTTTGGTTCTTAAAACGGTCTTTTACATTTCCATGTTTTTCGTTTATTCCGCTGCAGTGACGGAAAGCACCTCGCCCATAAAGGGATCTACCTCGGAGATGGTTCCGGTATAGGTTACGGTGACCTTATCTCCAACCTTTACCTTGTCTAAGCCCTCCGGCTTTTCGTTTTCGAAGGTAAATGCGTAGGAGCTGCCGGAAGCGTCGGTTACGACAAACATGAAATCCTTTACCTCGTCCAGGGTTCCGGTAAATTCAGAAGCGTCCTCCGCGTCTTCCTTTCCGGTGGTCTGGGAAGCGGAATTACCGTTGCCGGATCCCTTGATTCCGCAGCCTGCGATCAGGGATGCGGTAATGGCAGTGAGAAGTATCATCATAGTGAATTTCTTTTTCATAAGAAAACCTCCTGTTCATTATTTATGTTTCCAATTTATTGGACGCTCTATACCGTTAAAAAGTTTCATTTCAGGCGAAAAATTTATTTTGTGGTTGACATAGAGCGGAAGATATGCTCCGGGGACTGACGGAGGAAGAAATCGCCCTGTGTAAGCAGACGTTTCAGAAAATATGTGATAATGCAGAAAGATGCATCAAGGAGAAAGGACAAAGATAAAATGAGCAACACAAGTGATAAACCGAAGATACCGGATTTGATGGAGGCGGTATTTGACACCGGATACAGTGAAAAAATCGAACATATGCTAGTAGTAAGAGGTCTGCAGATTTCTTCTATTACGATGACAGCCTTCCATGTAATCCTGCTGTATATCTGGAAGCGTACTATAAAAGAATACGAACAGTGAAATCACGGCCGTCCAGGTAAAACTGGTATTGGCCGTGTTCCTGTTCTACATAGTAAATGACGCTCTGCACGCCAATCCCATGCCCTTCCCGGGCAGTGACCGGAATACCGTCGGAAAAGACGGGAGGCGTATCGGTGGGATTTTTTTCCAGCATCAACAGATGCCCGGAGCGTTCAAAGATAGACAGGTAAACACGGCGGTCTTGGCCGGACTGCTTCTGGACGGCATGCATGGCATTTTCCAGAACATTGGAAAGAATGGCGCAGAAGGTCATTTCCGAACAGGGCAGTTTTTCGAACATGGACAGAGAAGGAGACCAATATAGAACTGATGCGGGTAGATAAATACGGCCATGTCCTATTGATCTGGGATGAAGTCAGCGAGAACTTCAGCGCATTCTTTTATCAAGAGTAACTTCAAAAGAGGCTGGAGAATAGAGTATGGCAAGAAATGCTTCCGAAGTTAGATTACTGGAAAAAATATGATGAACTCAGTGACAATGGGCAGTTTGAAACAGCGCACTCCATTTTATGAAAATTTAATAAATTTCACGAAACCAAAGCCCGCCCGGACGAATCCTGAAAATAATTTTCAGCTTCGCCGGGCGGGCTTGTGCGTGAGCGCGGGGCAGGGTAAGATAGCCATAAAGCAAACCGAGTTTACGAAAGAAAGAGAGGAAGAAACGTGTTTGAGCATTTATTTCAGCCGATTACCATCAATGGTATGATTCTGAAAAACCGAATCGTCGCCACGCCAACCGGAGACGACTTCGAGGAAAAAGCCATGGGCGGCGCGGGTCTGGTCGTGGCGGGACACTGCATCGTGGAGCCCGGACGTTCCAGCTTCGCAAGCGGTGCAGAACCCTGGCCATTTGCGAAATATGAGAGAGAAAAGACGCGGGAAAAAGTTCTGAAGATTCATCGGGGCGGCGCGAAAGCATCCATCGAGGTATTCCACGCAGGCCAGGACGCCAGAACTGTAGACTATGCCAAAGGCCCGTCAGGCTTCATCCGCCCGGACGGCGTCGAGGTAAAAGAAATGGACGAGGCCATGATGCAGGAGACCCTGCACTGGTACGCCGAGACAGCCGCAGGCTGTCGGAAAATCGGTTTTGATTCCATCTTCCTGCATTTTGGACACGGCTGGCTTCCGGCCCAGTTTTTGTCCCCCCATTACAATCATCGTACTGATGAATACGGCGGAAGCATCGAGAACCGCTGTCGGTTCCCGCTTCGAATCCTGGAGACCGTCAGAAAGGCAGTGGGAAAAAATTATCCCATCGATATTCGTGTCAGCGCCTACGAGTGGATCGAGGATTCCATCAGCTTTGAGGACGTTATGTACTTCCTGAAAGCGGCGGAGCCCTATGTGGACACCATACAGATTTCATCCGGTATCGATAAGATTTTCGAGGCCAACATCCACTGCATCACCACGAACATGGAAGAAACCATGCCGAACCTGAAATGGGCAAAGGAAGCCAGAAAACAGCTTCACGTACCGATTTCCCTGGTCAGCGCCATCACTACGCCGCAGATGGCGGAAGAGATTCTGGCGAAGGGATATGTGGATCTGGTAGCCTTTGGCCGCAGCCTGCTGGCGGATCCCTACTGGCCGAAAAAAGCCCAGGAGGGATGTCCCGAGGATATCGTACCCTGCCTGCGCTGCTCCAACTGTTATCACATTTCCACTGATCACTGGAACGTGGGCTGCTCCGTAAATCCCCGTTATCATAACGAAGCCTTCGTTCCATCTGAGCGAGAGCTTGAAAAAGCAGAAAAAAGCAAACAGGTAGTCATCCTCGGCGGCGGCCCCGCAGGCATGAAGGCGGCCATCACCGCCAGCGACAGAGGCCACAAGGTTACGCTAATTGAAAAGAGCGCAGAACTGGGCGGTATGCTGAAGGTCATTGTCAGAGAAGAGCACAAAGAAGAAGTACAACGCCTGCTGACCTGGTACAAAACCCAGATCGCGAAGCGTGAGATAAAGGTGCTTCTGAACACCGAGGCCACCCCGGACATGGTACGGGAAATGAAGCCGGACAGCATCCTCATTGCCCTAGGCGCAGTGGAGCGCGTGCTTCCGATTCCAGGCATCGACAATCCGAAGGTGCTTCTGGCTACGGATGCCATCACCCATCCGGAGAAGCTGGGCGAAAAGGTAGCTATCCTGGGCGGCGGCAGCATCGGCTGTGAGATTGCCCTGGGACTGGCCGAGCAGGGAAAAGAGGCTACGGTTATCGAGGTTACAGACACACTGGCAGCCAACGCTAATTCCCTGTATCGGGAGGCGCTGCGGCAGAAATTCCTGCTTCACGACAACATTCACAGCCTTACCAGATGCGGCTGCACCCGCATTGACGATGAGGAGATTCATTATAAAGACGCGGACGGCCAGGAAAAAGTCATTGCCTATGACAATCTGATTCTTTCCACCGGCCTGGTTCCCCAGATAGCCCTGACTGAGAGCTTCTACGGCATCTGCCGGGACACCATAGCCATCGGCGACTGCATCCGCCCGTCCAGCATCATGAACGCGAACTTTGAAGGTTTCGTAAACGCCTTGAATATCTGAATGTGATAAAAATAAAAAGGAGATAGACAAATGAAAGACTACAAGAAACTGGTTCAGTCCGTCATCGCCGGAGTCGGCGGGGCTGACAACATCAACGACTGTATCCACTGCGCAACGAGACTTCGTTTCTCCCTGAAGGACGGGTCCAAGTTCGACCAGACAGCCCTGAAAGCGGTAGACGGCGTACTGGGAACCCTGGTAAGCTCCGGCTACTGCCAGGTACTCATCGGAACCCACGTAGGCGACGTTTACGCGGAGCTGATGAACGCGCCGGAGATGAAGGCAAAGGGTCTGAAGGCCAGCGACGCCATCGACGATCCGGCTACAGCAGGGGATAAGAAGACCGGCCTTCTGGACCGCTTCACCAAGATGATGTCCGACGTGTACGCGCCGTACATCCCGATTCTGGCTACCGGCGGTATCGCGTCCGGCGTTATCGGACTTCTGGCCAATATGGGCGTAGTAGACAGCGCGAGCCTGACCTACCAGACCTTTTACGCGATTTTCTATGCGCTGATTTACTTCTTCCCGATTCTGCTGGCGTTTACAGCAGGAAAGCATTTCAAATGTAACCCGTACGTAGCAGTGACACTGGGCGCGGCCATCATGTATCCGGGCGTGGCAGATCTCCTGGTAACCGGTGAAAAGGCGTCCCTTGTCGGTATCAACTTCACAGCGTACAATTTCAGCGGTTCCTTTATTCCGATTCTGCTGGCAGTATTCTGTATGAGCTATTTCGAAAAATGGCTGAAGAAGGTTCTTCCCCAGATGACCCAGTTTATTCTGGTTCCGTTTCTGTGCCTGATCGTGTTTGTACCGCTGACTATCCTGGTATTCGGACCCATTGGCGGCCTGGTTGCAAACGCCATCAACGCGGTATACGGCCTGGTAGGAGCAAGCAAGATTCTGGTAGGCATCGTATTCGGCGGCTTCTTCTCCCTGGTTATCCTGCTTGGTATGCACTGGGCAGTTACCCCGATTCTGCTTGGTATCATGGCAGAGCAGGGCTTTGAGCCGGCGCTGGCAGCCGGCGGTATGGGCAACTACGCGGCTCTGGGTATCTGCCTGGCCGTGGCAGTCTTCGCGAAAAACGCAGGCGATAAGGCCACAGCAGGATCCGCAGCCTTCACCAACGCCCTCTGCGGTATCACAGAGCCGGGTCTCTACGGTATCATCCTGAGAAGTAAATGGCTCCTGGGCACCATGATTGTATCCGGCGCGGCAGCAGGCCTGATTCTCGGAATCGGCGGCGTGGCGGCGACCAACTTCTCCTTCTCCGGACTTCTGGCCTTCAGCGGCTGGTTTGGATGCGTAAACTTCCCCATGTACTGCGTAGGCATCGTGGCAGCCATCGCCCTTGGTTTCATTCTGACTGCGGTACTGCTGAAGAGCGGTAAGGTAAACGAGTATAACTAAATATAGAAACCCATAAGATAAGATTCTCCCCTTTCCATGGAAAATGATTTTTGCTAAAATAGATCAAAAGGATGGGGGAGAACTTATGATCATAGAAAAACTTATGAGACAGACGGATTTCACCGATGTGGAGAAGAGTATCGCGGATTATCTGCTGCAGAACGGTTATGAAGTAAAAAATATGTCTATTTCAGATCTGGCGAAGAGGACCTATTCTTCACCGGCCACCATTACCCGATTTTGCAGAAAACTGGATCTGGACGGCTATAAAAAGTTCCAGATTTTGTTCAATTCCGAGTACGACGCGTTCGCCACGGAAAGCGCTGTGGACGCCAATTATCCGTTTTCCGGAAATGATTCCTTTGAGCAGATAGCCAGAAAGTTAGCGAAACTTAACTCGGATACCATCAGTAAAACCATTTCCGGCTTCGATTACAATCAGTTCCGCCGGATTGTACGGCGCATCAGCCAGTCCGATATGGTCAATATCTTCAGTGTGGGAACTTCCGCCACGGTGGCCATGGATTTCCAGCAAAAAATGTTGCGGTTCGGCCATATCGTAAATCTGAGCCTGAGCTCCTGCTTTCTGCCGGGCTACGCTTTGGCCGGAACGGAACGCACGGTCAATCTGGTGATTTCCCAGTCCGGGGAGAATCGGGACGTGGTGGAAAGTCTCCGGCTTCTGAAGAAGCGGAAGGCCTACTGCGTGGGTATCACAGCCACGCCGGACAGCACGGTGGCCCGGATGTGCCAGGAGGTAATCCTGGTGGAACTGGAGGAAGAACGCTCTTACACGGCCAAGATCGATACCTTCGCGGTGTACAGCGCCTTTCATTTCGTATTGGACTGCCTGTTTTCATTCCTGTACAAGATGGATTACGAGGAAAATGAGAAGCTGACCCGGGAAAAGGCGTCGATTATCTATGAAGAGAACGAAAAACTGATCAAGAAAAATCCCGATTTCATAAGCAGTGAAAAGCGATAAAGGAGCAGAATCATGTCATTTAGAAAAGACTTTTTATGGGGAGGCGCCTGCGCCGCCAATCAGTTTGAGGGAGCCTGGGATGTGGACGGCAAGGGCGTGTCCGTGCCGGATCTCTGTACCAACGGCACCAAAGACTGTCCGAAAAGCATTACCACAAAGGTAGAGCCGGGACGGCTGTATCCCAGCCACGAGGCCATTGATTTCTATCATCATTACAAAGAGGATATCGCCTTATTTGCGGAAATGGGTTTCAAGGTCTTCCGTACGTCTATCAACTGGACCCGAATCTTCCCCACCGGCATAGAGGAGAAGCCCAACGAGGCGGGTCTTCAGTTCTATGAAAATGTATTCAAAGAGTGTCAGAAATACGGCATCGAGCCTCTGGTGACCTTAAGCCATTACGAGCTGCCCTACGGTCTCGTGGAGGCTTACAACGGCTGGGCGGGGGAAGAGGTTATCGGCCATTTCGAGCGCTACTGCCACGTAGTCTTTGAGCGGTATCAGCATCTGGTGAAGTACTGGCTGACCTTCAATGAGATCAACGGCGGCACCACCCAGCTTGGCACGACCCTGTCACTGGGAACTGTGAAAGGCTATAGCGGCCCGGTAAACGGCATCCAGATCACGCCGCAACTTCGCTATACCGCCCTGCATCATCAGCTGGTGGCTTCCGCAAAGGTGGTGGCTTACGCCCATGCGCATTATCCCCAGTTTCAGTTAGGCGATATGAACGTGTTCCTGACCGCCTACCCGCTGACCTGTGATCCGAAGGATATCCTGGCGACCCAGCAGCATAACAATGTGCTGAACTGGTTCTGTTCCGACGTGCAGATCCGCGGCGCGTATCCGTCCTATATGGATCGGTATTTCCGGGAAAATGGGATCGATTTGCAGATCACAGAGGAAGAAAAAGAGATTCTGAAAAAGGGAACCGTAGACTTCTACACTTGTTCCTACTACATGTCCACCTGTATCACGACCCACGAGAATTCGGAAGAGGTGGCAGGCAACCTGGCGGGCGGCGCGAAAAATCCGTATCTGACCGCTTCGGAGTGGGGCTGGCAGATAGACCCGGATGGCCTGCGTTATACGCTGAATGAGATCTATGAGCGCTATCAGCTGCCGATTATGGTGGTGGAAAATGGTCTGGGAGCCAGAGACGAGAAGGGCGCGGACGGACATGTCCATGACAGCTACCGGATCGATTACCTGCGTAAGCACATCGAAGCCATGCGGGAGGCCGCAGAGGACGGCGTAGACCTGATGGGCTATACTCCCTGGGGCTGCATCGATCTGGTGTCCGCATCCACCGGCGAGATGGCCAAGCGCTACGGCTTCATCTATGTAAATAAATTCGACAACGGAACCGGCGACCTGTCCCGGGAAAAGAAGGATTCCTTTGACTGGTATCAGAAAGTAATCCGTACCAACGGAGAAGATTTAACCGACTAACGCTCCGGAAACATATAAGCAAAGTAAGCGTCCTTAAAGGCCACTCCATTATCCCGGGAAATGGGAATCCGTGCGCCGGATTTGGTGCGCAGCTCGGCCTTGGAGAAGGTCTCGACGCAGTTTAAAGCCACCAGATAGCTGCGGTGGCATTTGTAGAAGCCCTTTTTCGGTGTGAAAAATTCTTCGCACCGGTGGAAGGGCTCTTTGATTTCCAGGACAGAGCCGTCTCGGAACACGACGGCAACCAGTTTATTGCGGGCCTCCAGATATTCCACATCCCGGAGGTAGATATTCTGATAGCCTGAGATTGTCCGGGCTGCGAAATGGCGAAGAGACGCCTGCATGGAGGTGAGCCATTGATCCAGCACAGAGAAAAGCCGTTCTTCCGAAACAGGTTTCAGAAGATACCAGAAAGCCCGGACCTCGTAGGATTCCAGGGCAAATTCCGGGGAGGAGGTCAGAAAGATGAGCGGCACATGAGATTCCTTCTGCCGCAGCGCCTTTGCCGTATCCATTCCGCCGGGAAACGGCATCATAATATCGAGAATCACCAGATCCGCCGGGCTTTCTTCGCAGGCGGCAATCAGCTTATCTCCATTGGTAAAGGGAAAAAGCTGCAGCACAAGCTCCCGGGACGCGGCCCAGGAGCGAAGCATCGCACATAGTTCCGTGAGAAATGCAGTTTCATCATCGCAGATGGCAATCTTAATCATATAAAACTCCCCTTACAGAATGATACGGACGACAAAGTCCCGGCCTTCCATATAAAACTGGTACTGACCCTGTTCTTTTTCTACATAGTAAATGATACTCTGCACGCCGATACCGTGGTCGCTTTTTTTCGTAACCGGAACATCATCGGAGAAAACCGGCGGTACATCGGTGGGATTTTTTCCCAGCATCAGCAGATGACCGGATTTTTCGAAAATATTCAGACTGATCTGACGTCTTTCCTCCGGCAGCTTTTCGACTGCGTACATGGCATTTTCCAGGATATTTGAGAGAATGGCGCAGCAGGTCAGCTCCGGGCAGGGCAGGCTTTCCGACACCTGAATCTGTGAGTCGAAGGAAATGCCCTTTTCCGAAAATCGGGTGCTGTAGATAGAGAGCACCGAGTTCAGCAACTCATTTTTGCAAAAGGAGCGGATGACCGTATCGTCATAGTGACGGTTGATTTCCTGGATATATTCCAGGGCACGATCTGTCTTCTGCTGCCGGATGAAGGTCTCAATAGCTGCCAGATGATGGCGCATATCGTGCCGGAGAATCGCCAGGCGGTGTTCGCTGACGCGTGTCTGGTCAATCTCGGTACGCAGGCTGTTAAGCTGCATATCCATTAGTTCTCCGTATTGTTCCGCGCGGTGTTTCATTTCATATTCCCGGAAGTACACCAGAAGAAATACCACATAGGAGAGGCACATGGAAAATGCCAGAAATTCCACGATTACCTTACTGCCGGAATACAGCAGTGTGGAAAATTTCGTTGTGGCGTAATCGAAAAGGTAGTAGACCAGCGGCATAGCGCCCAGAATACACAACTCCCGGTTGGACTTGGAAAAAAGAAGCGCCGTGGTCTGACAGAGGTTCCGGCTCAGGAAGAAGAATACGCTCAGCGTCACCAGAATCCGGCTCAGGTAGTAGAGCACTTCCGAACCGGACAGGGACAGAAACAGGATACCGATCCAGTTGCTGAACTGACAGCACAGATAGGCAGTCAGAATAGATATGAGCGCAGGCAGCCAGCGGAACTTATAGTGGAAAACCAGCACCAGCAGCAGAGGGAGATGTACCAGCAGCGGGTAAATGGGATCTGTGTAAGTCTCACCCAGTAGAAGAGTGCAGGGGATATAGAGCAGCAGGCAAATCAGTCCTACAGACAGGAGCAGCAGGACATTTTTCCGCTCCTGTTTTACGCCCAGGAAAAAGGCCGACAAAAGGATGCCGAACAGCATGGTGGTAATGTGATGCGTAAGTGTCAGAGCCTGAAGCAGCATGATGGAAATCCTCCTGTGTATGGATAAAAATCATATTATTTCTATTATATGGGATTTTCGGAAGTAAAGCAAATGCAGAAATTACTGTTCACGCCGTATATGTGCAATTCGCGCCAAAATGTAATATTAAAAATTATTTTATGTTAAAATATGGGTAATGCAATTTTAAAATCACACAAAGGAGCGGGGATATGAGAAAATACTTACGAGGAAACAGCGGAATGCGCTTTCTGGCGATTCTGGCGGCGGTGGCACTGACGCTTGGAAGCGTAGACGTGACAGCGCTGGCGTCGGCGGCAGGACAGAACGCGGCGGAGCAGACAGCCGTGGAGCCGGAGGATACAGAAGGCCGGGCGGCTGTGTCCGGAGAGACCGAAGGACAGGACGAACCGGAGAACGATGGAGAGCAGCCGGGCGGGAATGAAAATACAAAGCCAGGCTCTGCTCCGAAGCAGAATACGGACGCTCCGGAGGGTAACGAGACACCGGCAGATCCGGAAGGAACGGGCGAGACATCGGCAGACCCGGAAGGAACGGACGAGACTTCCGGGGAGCAGAAGGATGAATTGGAGACCCGGGAGGCGGATATTGCTATCTACGGAAGTACACAGGCAGAAAGCGGGAAGCTGGCTTATCTGGATCCGACGGTGTTAAGACCGGGTGGAGACGGAAGGTGGAGCAGCGACAACGGCAATCTGCTCTGGTTTGGCAAGGAGAAAGACGGAACCCCGATGCAGTATCGGATTCTGTCTTCGACGAATGTATTCAGCACAGATGCGTAAAATGGCGGGCTGCTGCTGAACAGTGTTAAGAAGTATGAGACGAAAAACTGGTGGGGATATGGTTTCGATAATACGGCAGACTTGACGAGTCAGGAATCAGAAGCGATTGCCAGGGCGAAGGAAATAAACGGTTATCTCTATACCACGTTTGTATTCCGGAAGGATCTGCCATGTACCTGGATCCATCCAAAATCCTGATGGTATCAAAAGCAGGTTCCATGAAATATAGTTCAGATCCTAAGCTTCATGCGATTAGCGATGAGCTCTATGAGGAAGACAATTGGAAGCTAACCCTGCTGGACGCAGATAAAAGTGTGAAAGATGCGACGCTGACTTGTGCAGAAACCAAAGCGGGTACCGGCCTCAGGCAGTATCAGATCTCCTGTACCTATAAGGGAAAGGCAGAGGATAAGCTGTCCATCATGGTCACCGATAAAGCTTATAACGCGGAGGGCGCGCAGAGCCTCTGTTATGGATATGTAAATCCTAAAAATAACAACAATATGTACGAGGTGATTCCGGCGACGGGACAGTCTCCGGATGAGGATGGAACCGGTCAGGGCGATCTGCGCGTGGATCTGGAGATTACACAGGACGCGCCGATTGCTTCCGGTGGCATCTATAATACAAAGAAGGAGCTGCTGGACGCGCCGGGAATCTTTAGCGAGGCAGAGAAGGCAGCCATAGCGGAAGGAAAAGAGGCGAAGGTCTGGGTGGAAATCACGAAGACCGATCTGGCAGAGGAAGAGAAGGCTGCCTTTGAACAGGAAGCGAAGAAGACGGCCGGAGAAAACACAAGGCTTGTATACTTCAGTGCGGAGCTGTTTCGTCAGATAGGCGAGAGCGTGGAACGTATTTCAGAGCCGGGCGCGAAGATTCGCCTGATTATCCGTATTCCGGACGAGCTTGTGAACACGGACAGCACCATTTCCCGTGAATACTTTATTCTTCGGATGCATGATGGGGAGCTGACCGTCCTGAATGGAAGCTTCGACAAGGATACGAGGGAATACACCTTCGAGACCGACAAGTTCTCCGATTACGCGATTGTCTGCAAGGACACCAGGATTGAGACGAAACTGAATGACAGGAAAAATGACAGCAAGGGCAGCTCTGGCGGATCATCCAAAGCCCCGGTAACCTCCGCCAACACCGGCGACCGGAACCAGCCGCTGGCCTGGATGATCCTGGCCGTGGCAGCGACAGGTATCATCGTAGCGGCGATCCGGAGAAAGAAAAGACAGTAAAAGAGGATTGACATAACTACCTATATTAAAATTACGGAAACAGATGAAATTATAGTTACATAGCAGGGTAAAAGAAAGGCCGGAGATCATTGGTTAAAATGGATCTCCGGCCCTTCTTTATCTTATACAAATGTAAACCACGTATCCCGCATACAGCAGGATCATGGTCAGGCCTTCGAGTTTGTCGAGACGGTGTTTGGTCCAGGCCATGAGCCACACGATGAAGCTGAAGCCTACCAGGATGATGATGTCGATAATATTTTCCCGGATGAAGGAGATGGGGCTTAAGGCGGAGGCGATGCCGAGAACCATCAGGATGTTGAAGATATTGGAGCCGACGGCGTTGCCGAGAGCCATATCCACCTCATTTTTGCGGGCTGCCACGATAGATGTCATCAGCTCCGGCAGGCTGGTACCGAAGGCCACGATGGTCAGACCGATGAGATTTTCACTGATACCGAAAGCGGAAGCGATGGTTTTGGCGCCATCCACCACCCAGTCGCTGCCAAGGGTGATGCCTGCGATACCGATGACGATGAAAATAAGACTTTTCGGTACGGACATGACTTTCATTTCCGTAGCTTCGGCGGCAAATTCAGTGTCCTCATTGTTCATAGAGCGCTGCGCTGACCTGATCATATACAGAATAAAAAAGACGAACAGCACGATGAGAATCAGGCCGTTGACCCGGGTCAGCATCATCTGGTCGTGGCCCAGCACCAGGAGCAGCAGGGCACAGACTACGGAAAATGGGATATCAATTTTCAGGGTGCCCTTCTGAACAGCTACGGGCGTCAGCACGGCACAGACGCCGATGACCACCATCAGGTTGAAGATGTTGGAGCCTACGGCGTTGCTGACTGCCAGGGCATTGCTGCCCGCGATGGAGGCAGTGACGCTGACCGCTGTCTCCGGCAGGCTGGTTCCCATGGCTACGATGGTCATACCGATGATCAGGGACGGTACGTGGAAATGCTTGGCAATGCTGCTGCTGCCTTCCACAAAGGCGTCGGCGCCTTTGACCAGAAATACAAAACCAATCAGTAAAAGTACCACAGCGAAGGGTACGCTCTGTAACATTGTGTTCATGATAAATACTCCCTTATGGAATGCTTTTTATATGGGATACATGGTAGCAGAGGGAGAAAAAAATGTCAATAGTCCCCAGTTTCCGTTCTATTATAAGGTGTTATCATGAAATATATAAGAAATACTTATAAATAAACAAAAATTTTAACAAAAATTAATGAATATATTGACAAAGTACAAGTCAGACGCTTATACTTTAGCATGTTGGGAATTGACAGATAACGGCAAACTCAACATCCAAATAATGGAAAAACACATAGGAGGAACGTTATGAAAAAGAGAGTACTTAGTCTCATTACTGTACTGGCTATGACCGTCGGCATGCTGGCAGGCTGCGGCGGATCTGCTGATAAGGCTTCTGCGGACACCAAGACAGAGACAGACGCAGAGTCCACCACAACAGAGGGAGAGGCTTCCCTGGCAGACGTCAAGGTAGGTTTTATCTTCCTGCACGATGAGAATTCCACATATGACCTGAACTTCATGAACGCCGCAAAAGAGGCTTGCGAGAAGCTGGGCGTCGAGTACATGACCAAGACCAATATTCCGGAGGGTCAGGAGTGCTACGAGGCTGCATGCGAGCTGGCAGACGCAGGCTGCAACTTCATCTTTGCAGACAGCTTTGGACATGAGGATTACATGATCGAGGCAGCCAAGGAGTATCCGGAGGTACAGTTCAGCCACGCAACCGGAACCAAGGCGCATACAGAGAATCTGGACAATTTCCACAACGCATTCGCTTCCATCTATGACGGACGTTACCTGGCAGGTATCGCCGCAGGCATGAAGCTGAATGAGATGATTGACAATGGCGATATTACCGCAGAGCAGGCTAAGATTGGTTACGTCGGAGCATTTACCTACGCAGAGGTTATCTCCGGTTACACCTCCTTCTTCCTGGGCGCGCGTTCCGTATGCCCGACCGCTACCATGGAAGTAACCTTCACAGGTTCCTGGTACGATGAGACAGCAGAGAAAGAGGGAGCAAACAAGCTGATCCAGGACGGCTGTGTTCTGATCAGCCAGCATGCAGACTCCATGGGAGCTCCGACCGCATGTGAGACCGCAGGCGTACCGAACGTATCCTACAACGGAAGCACCGAGAGCGCATGCCCGAACACCTTCTTGGTATCCTCCAGAGTAAACTGGGAGCCGTACTTTGAGTACGCAATCAACTGCGTAGCAAATGGAGAGGCCATCGACGCTGACTGGACAGGAACCCTGGCAACCGGTTCTGTAGAGCTGAGTGCTCTGGGAAGCGCAGTCGCAGAGGGAACACAGGAAGCCATCGACGAGGCAAAGGCTAAGATCGAGTCCGGCGACCTGCATGTATTTGATACTTCTACCTTCACCGTAGAGGGCCAGGAGCTGACCAGCTACGAGGCAGACGTAGATACCGATGCAGAGTACACACCGGATCATGAGGTCGTAAGCGACGGATACTTCCATGAGTCTGAGTACCGTTCTGCTCCGTACTTCAATGTAAATATCGACGGCATCAATCTTCTGGATACCGCATTCTAATACGGGCCTGAACGCTTACGCTTAAGTAAAAAGCACAGGGCGGCGCAGCAGCGAATATGCCGCGCCGTCCTTTTGATCCGTTTTGCGGATCCGTCATAAACGAGGGAAGGAAACAAAAGATGGAAACCAAAGTAGCCGCAGTTTCAATGAAAAACGTTACAAAGACCTTTGGCTCTGTAGTTGCCAATGAAAAGGTAGATCTGGATATCTACAAGGGCGAAATCCTGGCGCTTCTGGGCGAAAACGGAAGCGGAAAAACCACGTTGATGAATATGCTGGCCGGTATCTATTATCCGGATGAGGGCCAGATCTTTATCAATGGAAAGGAAGAGGTCATCAAGACCCCGAAGGACGCCCTGAATCTTGGTATCGGCATGGTGCATCAGCATTTCAAGCTGATCGACGTGCTTACCGCCACAGAGAACATTATCCTGGGTCTGGAGGGAAAGCTGAATATCAAAGAGGCTTCGAAGAAAATCGAGGCGATCTGTGAGAAATATGGCTTCGAGGTAGACCCGAAGCAGAAGATCTACGATATGTCGGTATCCCAGAAGCAGACCGTGGAGATCGTAAAGGTATTGTACCGCGGTGCGGATATTTTGATATTGGACGAGCCCACCGCCGTGCTGACGCCCCAGGAGACCGAAAAGCTGTTCCGTGTCCTTCGGAAAATGCGGGACGACGGCAAGGCCATTATCATCATCACCCATAAGATGCACGAAGTAGAGTCCCTGTCTGACCGTGTGGCAGTCCTCCGGGACGGCAGGTACATCGGCAGCATGGCGACCAAAGACACGACCGTCACCGAGATGACCAACATGATGGTAGGTCATGCGGTGACCCTGAATATTGACCGCCCGGATCCGGTGAATCCGAAGCCGCGTATCGTGGTGAAGGATCTGTCCGTCCGCAGCGAGGATGGTATTCAGAAGTTAAAAAATGTGTCCTTTACGGCAAAGAGCGGCGAGATTCTGGGTATCGCAGGTATCTCCGGCTGTGGACAGAAGGAGCTTCTGGAGGCCATCGCAGGGTTACAGCCTGTGGAGACTGGAATCATCGAGTATGTGGAGGACGACGGCCACGAGGAGCCTCTGCTTGGCAAAGATCCCCTGAAAATCGCTGAAATGGGCGTGTCTCTCTCCTTCGTGCCGGAGGATCGTCTGGGCATGGGCCTGGTGGCGAATATGGACCTGGCCGATAATATGATGCTTCGTTCCTTCCGAAAGGGCAGAACCCCCTTCACCAACCGCAGACCATCCAGGAAGCTGGCAGAGTCTGTAGTGAAGGAGCTGGAGGTCGTGACCCCGGGTATCGCCACCCCGGTTCGCCGTCTGTCCGGCGGTAATGTACAGAAGGTGCTGGTAGGCCGTGAGATTGCTTCCGCCCCCACCGTGCTTCTGACTGCTTACGCGGTAAGGGGACTGGATATCAACTCCTCTTATACCATTTACGATTTGCTCAATGAACAGAAAAAGAAGGGCGTAGCCGTCATTTTTGTCGGCGAGGATCTGGACGTGATGGTAGAGCTCTGCGACAAGATCATGGTGCTCTGCGGCGGCGAGGTCAGCGGCATCGTGGACGCCCGGAAAACCGATAAAAATGAGGTCGGCCTGATGATGACCAGAGTAGGAGGGGACGAGAGCCATGAATAAGAAAGAGCCGTTTTTTCATATCGTAAAAAGGGACGCCCTTCCCTGGTACCAGGCAGTAGGAATCCGGGCAGTGGCCATCGTCCTGGCCCTGGTGCTCTGCGGCATCCTGACCACTATTACCACGGGTATTGACCCCATCGAGGTATATAAGTCCATCTTCACGGGCGCTTTCGGTACCGAGCGGAAGACCTGGATTACCCTGCAGAATCTTTCCATTTTGCTTCTGATCGCCCTGGCCCTGACTCCGGCCTTCAAGATGAAGTTCTGGAACATCGGCGGCGAGGGACAGGTGCTCATCGGCGGCCTGGCTGCAGGCGCCTGCATGATCTGTCTGGGAGATAAGCTGCCAAACGGCGTGCTGATTCTGGTCATGGTGCTGGCCAGCATTGCGGCAGGCGCGTTCTGGGGCTTCGTTCCGGCCTTTTTCAAGGCGAAATGGAACACCAACGAGACCCTGTCCACCCTGATGATGAACTACATCGCCACTCAGCTTGTAGCCTTCTACACCATCGTCTGGGAGGTTCCGAAGGGATCCGGTAAGATCGGTATTATCAACCAGAACAGCAATGCAGGGTGGCTTCCTCAGATCTTCGGCTCCAAGTACCTCTTAAGCATCGTCGTTGCCATCGTTGTGACCTTGCTTATGTACATCTACCTGAATTACAGCAAGCAGGGCTACGAGATCTCTGTCGTGGGAGAGAGTGAGAACACTGCGAAATACGTCGGCATCAAGGTGGAGAAGGTCATCGTCCGTACGATGCTTCTCTCGGGCGCTGTATGCGGCCTTGTGGGCCTTCTGCTGGTGGGCGGTATCAATCATACCATCACCACCACCATCGCGGGCGGCCAGGGCTTTACGGGCGTTCTGGTGTCCTGGATGTCCAAGTTCAATCCGCTGACCATGGTATTCTCCAGCTTCCTGATTATCTTTATGGACCGCGGCGCAGGCGAGATTTCCACTGCCTTCGGCCTGAATCATTCCTACGCCGATATCCTGACCGGAATCATTCTGTTCTTCATCATCGGCTGCGAATTCTTCATCAGCTACAGACTGCAGTTCCGTAAAAAAGCAGAAAAGGAGGTACAGTAATCATGTGGAATTTCTTACTTGCGTTTATTCCGAGAGCCGTCGTACAGGGCGTCCCCCTTCTCTACGGAAGCACCGGCGAAATCATTACCCAGAAATCCGGTAACCTGAATCTGGGAATCCCAGGCGTCATGTACGTGGGCGCCATCAGCGGCGTCATCGGTTCCTTCCTTTACGAGAGTTCCACAGCGAATCTGAATCCGGCGCTTGCCATTCTGATTCCCATGCTGTGCTGTCTCTTAGGGTCTCTGCTGATGGGGCTACTGTACTGCTTCCTGACCGTAACCCTACGGGCCAATCAGAACGTAACCGGTCTGGCCATGACCACCTTTGGCGTGGGCTTCGGCAACTTCTTCGGCGGTTCCTTAATCAAGCTGGTAGACGCCGATGTGCCTTCCATTGCCTTAAGCGCCACCAGCAGTTACTTCAGCAAATCCCTGCCCTTTGCATCGAAAATGGGATGGTTTGGCAAGCTGTTCTTATCCTACGGCTTCCTGGCTTACCTGGCAGTTATCATCGCGCTGGCAGCGTCCTATTTCCTGAATCATACCCGGAAAGGTCTGCATCTGCGGGCGGTGGGAGAAAACCCGAATACCGCGGACGCCGTGGGTATCAACGTATCCAAATATAAATATGTCGCCACCTGCGTGGGTTGTATGATTGCGGGTCTCGGCGGACTCTACTACGTCATGGACTACGCCTGCGGCGTCTGGTCCAACGACGCCTTTGGCGACAGAGGGTGGCTTGCCATCGCCCTGGTAATCTTCACCATCTGGAGACCGAACTTAAGCATCCTGGCCTCCTTCCTGTTCGGCGGCCTGTACATCCTGTATCTGTACATCCCCACCGGCATGGATCATATGGAATATCAGGAGCTTTACAAGATGATTCCCTATGTGGTAACCCTGGTGGTACTGGTGGTCACCAGCGTCCGAAGCAAGCGGGAAAATCAGCCGCCTGCCAGTCTGGGAGTTCCGTATTTCCGGGAAGAACGGTAAAAGTAAAAATATGGGAAATAAAAACCGCGCAGTTTTTCGCAGACTGCGCGGTTTTTTTGCTCTACAGGAAATACCGTGTTACATTAAAGTGCGAAAGCTATGATTCCTATAGAGCAAAAAGCCCCTCCGGGGGATCGCACTGCGGCGGAAAGGTAGTATGTCGCTTACGCGACCCGCCGCAGGCGGAGAATCCTGCTTCGCAGGATTCTTTCTTATGCAATAGGAAATTCCTATGGAATCCCGTGGATTGTACTTGCTTTTATACAGAAGATCCAGTATAATACTAGATTGAATTGCGTAAAAACACAATTTCAGAAAAGCGGAGAAACACATGATTACATTAAACGACTATCTGTATTCCGGCGACACGGTGATGCGGATACTGAAAAAATACAAACGGGATCTGGGAAGGGACGCGGCGATAAGCGGCAATGAGATCGACGTGATTCACTGCGATTTTCTGCAGAGCATCATCGACCTGCTGGAGCACAACGAGTTCCTGACCGCTCAGTCCCAGAAAATCCGGGAATTCTACATGTATATGGCCAGGGAGTACCCCTGGCTGGCCTTCACCTTCAAGGGCCGCATCAAATCCCTGATCCGGGCCGAGGAGAAATTCAATGGCTATATCGTCAAGGACAGCTATAAGTATTATATGGAGCACGGCGAATTTCCTCCGGTAGAGGAGCTCAGGAAGCGCTTGGTCAAGTTCCGGGATCTGATTGCCTACCGCATCGTGATTTCTATGCCCCGGTGTCATGTGGAGCCAGGCAGAGATAAGGCCGGGGAGGAACTGAAATGCCTCTACGAGATCGCCAATGTCCTGCCGGGGTTCCTGGAAGAGCGGGGCTTCACGGCCCAGATGACCGGCGGCGTGAAAAGGAGTAATTCCCCTTTACTCGATGAGCAGAATAAGGATTATTACCGTGACTATATCTCCAATAAGAACTGGTCGGAGTATGAGTCTCTGCACATCACTTTTTTTGACAGCAGCGCCAACTGCTATATGGAGGTACAGATTCGTACCAAGGAAATGGACGACACAGCAGAGATCGGCATCGCCAACCACATGGCCTACGAGAAGCGCCAGGAGCGGGAGCGTGCCCGCAGGCATAAGATTCCCGAGGGCCAGTGCGTCTGGTTCGACGAGGCCTACGAGCGGGGCATGCTGCTCCAGCAGCTGGACCTGTCCAAGGTGGACGTGAATATGTTCGGCGCCGCCAACAACAGTCTCATCAACGACGGCTGCGGTCTCTTCCGCGGCAGGCAGATCCTGCCTTACGAGCATCTGTCCAGGTTCCAGAGCGATCAGATTGATTAGAACGGACGCCAAGAGGAAGGGCCGCGAGATTTTCTTCTGGAGTGTTCGGACGTTTCACGGACAGGCATCTGTCTGGATCGGACTTAGAAAGTCCGCTTCAGTCAGACACCAATCCGTGAAAAGCCGGACACACGCTTAGAAGAAATTCTCGCGGCCCTTCCTCTCGTCTGGTTTTAAAATATGTAGTTACACGTCAATCTGCGCGATAGCGTCCACAATTTGCTTATGCTTCTCATCCACCGCAGTCCAGAGGCTCATATCGGTCAGCGGCCTGCCGCCGCGCAGGGCCTCGGTCAGTTCGGAGCTGACCGTGTAGAGAGAGTCAAAACCCAGGTTCAGCGCAATGCCCTTCAGCGTGTGGGCAGCGCGGAACGCGGCGCTCCAGTCCTGGCTTTCGATGGCGTCAGCCAATTCCAGGCAGGTTCTGTCGTCCGCATATTTCAGCACAAATTTCTTCACCAGAGTCTCGCTGGACAGTCTGGAAATCGTCTTCTTATAATCACCGCCGATAGTGTCATAAAACTGTTCAAGTGTCATCTTTTGTTCACTCCTGTATCAATTTTATTTAAAACATCTGTAAGGGTCTCATTTTTTATCATACGCTGTCCCGCAGAAAATTCAGAGCTTGCGCCCCAGCATTTCCGGATTGGAAGCATAGGTGAGGGCCGTCTCCTTAGTGATCTCCTGCTCCCGGTAGAGGGTCAGCAGACTGGAATCCATGGAATACATGGCCTGACCGGTGGAGGAATGAATGACGCCGTCGATCTGGGGAATTTTCCCATCCCGAATCATATTGCGGATGGCGGGTGTCACAGTCATGACCTCGAAGGCAGGAATCATATAGCCGTCCACAGAGGGAACCAGCTGCTGCGATACCACGGCGGTCAGAACCAGAGAGAGCTGCACCGCGATCTGCCGCTGCTGATTGGCCGGAAAGACGTCGATGATACGGTCGATGGTGTTGGCCGCGCCGATGGTATGCAGGGTGGAGAAAATCAGGTGGCCGGTCTCCGTGTTTTTTCATATAAAAGAACCTCTTTCTTTTTCGGCGTAATGTCATACGACATTATAGCATATTTTTCCTGCAAAAAAATCATAAAATTTTGTTAAAAATGTGAGCTATTTTGCGTTCGACGCCACTCTTATAAAGATAGTGCGTCAAAAAAGAAGACGAAGGAAAGAAAAAAATAGATAAAACAGTAAGAAAATGGAAAGGAAAAGCGACATGAGAAAGAGCTATTTCAAAAGAGGATGCGCGTTGTGCCTGGCTGTGGCCCTGGTGGTGTCCGGCGGCCTGTACGCGGCGTCGGATCGTTCCCTGAAGGCAAATGAGGAGAACAACGTCTATCAGGAGACGGAGCTTTCAAGTGCAGAGAACGGCCCGGAAACCGTGGTGCAGGAGCTGGAGGTACCGGACGAGGATACATCAGAAAAAAATATTTGAACTTCGGGAGGAGCTGGAACTGGAGAAAAAGAGACGGGGCCTGACAGACACAGAGGATGCCGGTGAGGAAAGGAAGTAAGAAAATGCTGTATAATCTGTATGTATTTGATCACAATGTTCTGCATCTGTGCTTCTGGACGCTGCCCGCGCTGCTTCTGGCGGTCGCGATGGTAGCCGTTGGTCTGGTCCACGGACACAGGCAGAAAAAACGCGAAAAGGAATTTGAAGAACAGCTTTCCGATCTCTACGCAAAGGATACGGTGGAGAGCGAACAGCATATCTGAGCGGATACAAAAAAGAGAAGTCCTGTGGCTTCTCTTTTTTTGACATTTTCTGCCTCTTTGCTTGGATTTAGAAGAAAAGGGGAGTATAATAAATCTATATGCGTAAAATGGAGAAACGTACCGATGGGAAGGACAGGGACAAGAAGATTTGACGGAAAAAAGTACGGCTGGCAGAAAAAATAGAGACGGGAAGCGGAAAAGCAGAGATCAGAGAGGCAGAACGGGAGGAACGGGAATGTGCGCACAGAATAGGATGACGGGAGAACAGGCAGAAAAAAGGATGGAACTGCTGAAAGAGATGTTCGCCCGATATGCGGAGATAGACGGCGGGCCCTATATTATGGAAATGATGAAGCAGCTGAACGAAGATACCCTGCTGGATTCTGACGACTGTGAGAAGCTCATGGGCAGATTGACCATCTACAATGAGAAGCTGTACAGGGATGCACTGACCGGCGCTTATAACCGACGCTTTTACGAGGATGAGGTCAGGGGTATGAAGGAGCGGGCCGGTGTGGCGGTAATCGATCTGGACGACTTCAAGCTCTACAACGATACCTATGGCCATCATGCGGGCGATATGGTGCTGGAGACGGTGGCGGATATCATCCGGAATTTTATCCGGAAGTCCGATATGCTGATTCGCTACGGCGGTGATGAATTTCTGCTGATTCTGCCGGGAATCCGGCCCGACGCGTTTTCGTCCAAGCTGCAGCTGATTCAGGAGCGGATCCATGCGGCCTCCGTGCCGGGATACCATCACCTTCAGATCTCGGTCAGCATCGGCGGAGTCATGTTCGACGGCGGCGATATCAGTGAGGCCCTGTCCCGGGCGGATACGCTCATGTACCAGGCCAAAGTACAGAAAAATATGGTCGTGACCGAGTGGGACGCCAGGAAGGCAGATGAAGGCGTCATCCGGGATACGCGGCAGCAGATTCTGATCGTGGATGACTCGGAGATGAACCGCGCTATTCTGGCTGAGATATTGAGGAAGGATTACCGGATTCTGGAGGCGGAGAACGGCGAAGAATGTATCCGGATTCTGGAGCAGTACGGCACCGACATTTCGCTGGTACTGCTGGATCTGGTGATGCTGAAGATGGACGGCTTTGAGGTGCTGTCAGTGATGAACCGGAGGCAGTGGATCGAAGATATCCCGGTCATCATGATTTCCAGTGAGGATTCCAGTCAGTTTATCCAGAAAGCCTACGAGTATGGCGCGTCCGACTACATTGCCCGTCCCTTCGACGCCAGGGTAGTATACCAGCGTGTCTTCAATACCATCAAGCTGTACGCGAAGCAGCGGCGTCTGCTGAATCTGGTGACTGCCCAGGTATATGAGAAGGAGCGGAGCAACCGGATCATGCTCGCCATCCTCAGCCAGATCGTAGAATTCCGAAACGGCGAGAGCGGCCTTCACGTGATCCACATCAATGTTGTGACGGAATTGCTTCTGGAACATCTGATGAGCCGATCCGACAGGTACTATATGTCCTGGGCCGAGCAGCAGCTGGTGGTGACAGCTTCAGCCCTTCACGATATCGGCAAGATCGGCATCGACGAAAAGATTCTGAACAAGCCGGGCAGCCTGACGAAAGAAGAATTTGAGATTATGAAGACCCATACCCTCATCGGAGCTTCCATGCTGGAGCGTATGAAGGTGTATCAGGATGAGGCGATGGTCCAGATTGCCCACGATATCTGCCGCTGGCATCATGAACGCTACGATGGCAAGGGCTATCCGGATGGTCTCAGGGGCGACGAGATTCCCATTTCCGCTCAGGTGGTGGCTCTGGCCGACGTCTATGACGCCCTGACCAGCGAGCGCGTCTACAAGAAGGCCTATACGCATGAGGAGGCCATACAGATGATTCTGAACGGGGAATGCGGCGCGTTCAACCCGGTTCTGCTCCAGTGTCTGGAGGAGGTACAGGACAGGATCAAACGGGAAATTGAAGCGGGAAGCGAGGAGGATTTCATGGAACGCATGGAGTCCGAGGAGACGGAGCTGACCAGTACACAGGTCAGGAAGCTGACCGCTCAGATACAGACATGACAGAGACAGAGATTACAGGATGGGGTACCCGTCTGCAGCAGCCTTATGGCGCTGTGGGCGGGTACCTAATTCTTACATTTTCTTCAATTTTGTAAAGTTCACACCTTCATTCTATCTGCTACAATCCCATTTGTTACATCACAAAACAGCAAAACAAGAAAGTAAAAGGAACGTAAGACACCATGATTGGAGTGATCAGAGGAACCGGCTCCTGTGTGCCGGAAAGGGTTCTGACCAACGACGGGATTGCCGGGCTGGTGGAGACCAGCGACGGGTGGATTCGGGAGCGGACCGGGATAGAAGAGCGGCGGGTCGTCACGACGGAGACCTGTGCGTCCCTGGCGGCGGAGGCGGCCAGGTGGGCACTTCAGGACGCCGGAATGGACGCAGCGGAGTTGGAGCTGATTGTGGTATCCACCATGTCGCCGACCCGCGTCATGCCCTGTACGGCCTGCGAGGTGCAGGCGGCCATCGGGGCCGGGGCGGCACAGTGCTTCGACCTGAACGCGGCCTGCAGCGGCTTCGTGGCGGCCTGGCATACGGTGAATGCCTATATGGCGGCAGGCTTCGTAAAAAAGGCCTTGATCGTCGGAAGTGAATGTCTGTCGAAGGTGACGGACTGGACGGACCGGAGCACCTGTATCCTCTTCGGAGACGGGGCCGGAGCCGTGGTGGTAAGCGCGGAAGAAGGAAGCCCTTATCTTCCGGCAGCCTGTTCCGACGGCGCGGCAGGCGGGGCGCTGACCCTGCGAAACCGACAGGACGGCAGCCCGTTTCAGGCAACCGGAGAAGCTGCGAAGCCGGAAGGAAGCTATTTCATGGAAATGGACGGACAGGCTGTATTCAAATTTGCGGTCCGTAAGGTTCCGCAGGTCATCGAAGAGGTGCTGGAGAAAAACAGACTGGGCCGCGAAGCCATTTCCCATTATGTACTGCACCAGGCCAATCAGCGCATCGTGGAGGCAGTGGCCAGAAGGCTGGGCGAGCCCATGGAGAAATTCCCCATGAACCTGCAGCGCTACGGCAACACATCCTCGGCCTCCATCCCCATCCTGCTGGATGAACTGAACCGGGGCGGAGCCCTGAAGTCCGGCGAAAAGCTGGTACTGGCCGGGTTCGGCGGCGGTCTGACCTGGGGCGCGGCAGTGACCGAGTGGCGAAAGGCGTAAGAAAACTAAATTTTTAAAACAAAAGGAGAAATTAAAAATGTTAGAGCAGATTAAGAAAATTGTAGCGGAAAACCTGAATGTGGAAGAGGATGCAATTACTCTGGAGTCATCCTTCAAGGAAGATCTGAAAGCCGATTCCCTGGATCTGTTTGAAATGGTCATGGCGCTGGAAGAGGAGTTCGATATGGAAATTCCCTCCGAGGATCTGGAGCAGCTGGAGACTGTGCAGGACGTCGTAAACTACATCGAGAACCATAAGTAAAAAAGTTGTTTCAGGAAAGAAAGGTAGAGCATATGCATACAAGAATCACGGATTTACTGGGAATTCGATACCCGATTATCCAGGGCGGCATGGCCTGGGTGGCGGAGTATCATCTGGCGGCAGCCGTGTCCGAGGCGGGGGGCCTTGGTATCATCGGCGCGGCCAACGCCCCGGCGGAATGGGTGCGGGAACAGATCCGGGAGACCAAGAAGCGCACCGATAAGCCCTTCGGAGTCAACGTGATGCTGATGAGCCCCTACGCGGATCAGGTGGCACAGGTCATCGCTGAGGAGGGCGTGGCAGTCGTGACCACCGGCGCGGGCAACCCGGAGAAATACATGGAGCTGTGGAAATCAAAGGGCATCAAAGTCGTTCCCGTGGTGGCTTCCGTGGCCCTGGCGAAGCGCATGGAGCGCTGCGGCGCGGACGCCGTGGTGGCCGAAGGCTGCGAGTCCGGCGGCCATGTGGGCGAGAGCACGACCATGGCGCTGGTTCCCCAGGTGGTGGATGCGGTAGAGATTCCGGTCATCGCCGCAGGCGGTATCGCCGACGGCAGAGGCGTGGCGGCGGCTCTGATGCTGGGCGCGGAGGGCGTGCAGATGGGCACCCGTTTTGTGGCCACCACCGAGTGCCAGGTGCATCCGAATTATAAGGAGAAGGTGCTGAAGGCCCGGGACATCGACACCCGCGTCACAGGCCGGACCACCGGTCATCCGGTCCGGGCGCTGCGCAATGAGATGACGAAGAAATACCTGGAAATGGAAGCGGCGGGAGCCACAGCAGAGGAATTGGAATATCTGACCCTGGGCGGCCTTCGAAAAGCCGTCGTGGAGGGCGATGTGAAGAACGGCAGCGTCATGTCCGGCCAGATCGCAGGCCTTGTAAAGGACGAGCTTCCCTGTAAAGAGGTCATTGAAAATATTATGGCAGAGACCGGGAAAGCGTTAAAGGGAGCGGCACAGTATGAGTAAAACCGTGTGGATGTTCCCGGGACAGGGAGCCCAGAAAGCAGGGATGGCGAAGGATTTCTACGAGAACAGCGCGCTTGCGGGACAGCTTTTTGACGAGGCGGACGCGGCGCTGGATTTCGATCTGAAGGCCATCTGCTTTGAGGAAAATGAGAAAATCCATCAGACAGAATATACCCAGCCCTGTCTGGTGACGGCCTGTCTGGCCATCGCGCAGGAGCTTCGCGCGCGCGGCCGGAAGCCGGATATGACGGCGGGCTTAAGTCTCGGCGAATACGCGGCCATCGCGGCTGCAGGCGGCATGGGCGCGCTGGACGCCATACGGCTGGTGCGCAGACGCGGACTTCTGATGCAGAACACGGTTCCGGCGGGAGTTGGTTCCATGTGCGCGGTGCTGGGTATGGAGACGGCGGTCATTGAAGACGTGATTGCAGACATGGAGGGTGTTACGGTAGCCAATTATAACTGTCCGGGACAGATAGTAATTACCGGAAGAACGGCTGCAGTACAGACGGCGGCGGAGAAGCTGAAGGCAGCCGGAGCCAGACGGGTGGTTCCCTTGAAGGTCAGCGGCCCCTTTCATTCCCCGCTCTTAGAGAGCGCAGGGGAGGAACTGGCCCGGGAGCTGGCGTCCGTGGAATTTCACGGGTTAGAAGCGCCTTACTATGCAAATGTGACCGCGGCGAAGGTGACGGATCCGGCAGAAATCGCGCCCCTTCTGGCGAAAGGCGTATCGTCTCCTGTATACTGGCAGCAGAGTGTGGAGGCTATGATTGCGGACGGCGCGGATACCTTTGTGGAAATCGGTCCGGGGCGGACATTGGCCGGATTTTTGAAAAAAATCAATCCGGACGTAAACGTATATAACGTAGCTACATGGGAAGATATGGAAAATCTGCCCCAGTAGAAACAGGAAAACGAAAACAGACGGAAGTTTAAGAAAGAGATAACAGCATGAATTTAGAAGGAAAAATCGCTCTGGTGACAGGCGCATCCCGAGGCATTGGCCGCGCCATCGCCATGGAGCTTTCGGCAGGGGGAGCCTTTGTCATCGTCAATTATAACGGCTCAGAATCGGCGGCAGCTGAGACAGTCCGGGCCATCGAGACAGCGGGCGGCCAGGCGGAGGCCTGGCAGTGTAATGTGGCCGATTACGGAGCCTGTGAGCAGATGATAAACGGCGTACTGGAAAAATATAAGCACATCGACATTCTGGTCAATAACGCGGGCATTACCCGGGATAATCTGCTGATGAAAATGTCGGAGGCTGAATTCGACGCAGTGATCGACACGAACCTGAAAGGAACCTTTCATACCATGCGCTTCGTATCCCGACAGATGCTGAAGCAGCGTTCGGGCCGCATCATCAACCTGGCTTCGGTGGTCGGCATCGTCGGCAACGCGGGCCAGACCAATTACGCGGCTTCCAAGGCAGGGGTTATCGGCATGACAAAGACGGCGGCGAAGGAACTGGCTGCCCGCGGTATTACGGTCAACGCCATTGCGCCGGGCTTTATCGAGACAGATATGACGGACAAGCTCAGTGAGAAAATCAGAGAGCAGATGAATGCCCAGATTCCGCTGGGACGTTTTGGCAAACCGGAGTATGTGGCGAAGGCGGCGGCCTTTCTGGCTTCCGACGACGCGTCGTATATCACCGGACAGGTACTGAACGTAGACGGCGGCATGGTAATGTAACACAGGCAAATTAGAGGAGCTTAGAAATAAATGAAAAGACGAGTAGTTGTAACGGGACTGGGCGTTGTGACCCCCATCGGCAATACCGTACCGGAATTCTGGCAGGGAATCCGGGAGGGCCGGGTAGGAATCGGAGAGATTACCCGTTTTGATATAGAAAGCTTTAAGGTGAAGCTGGCGGCGGAGGTGAAAGATTTCGACGCGGCAGAGCGTATGGATCCCAAGGCGGCGAAACGCATGGAGCGGTTTTCCCAGTATGCGGTGGCAGCGGCCAGAGAAGCCTTTGCGGATGCGGATCTGCATCTGGAAGAGGAGGATCCCTTCCGGGCAGGCGTCATCGTAGGATCCGGCATCGGCTCTCTGGAGACGGTGGAGAGCGAGTACGCGAAGATCCTGAAAGGCAATGTAAAGCGGGTGGCGCCTCTTATGGTGCCCAAAATGATTTCCAATATGGCCGCAGGCAATATCTCCATTCAGCTGGGACTGCGTGGAAAATGCACCAATGTGGTGACGGCCTGCGCTTCCGGAACCCACTGTATCGGCGACGCATTCCGGGCTATCCAGTACGATGACGCGGATATTATGCTGGCAGGCGGCGCGGAGAGCTGTATCTGCCCCACGGGCGTGGCAGGCTTCCAGGCGCTGACTGCCCTGACCACAGAGACAGACCCGGCCCGGGCGTCCATTCCCTTTGACAAGGATCGCAGCGGTTTTGTGCTTGGCGAGGGCGCAGGCGTGGTGGTTCTGGAGGAGCTTCAGCATGCGCTTGCGCGTGGCGCTCGTATCTATGCGGAGCTGGTGGGTTATGGAGCCACCGGAGACGCCTTCCATATCACTTCCCCCAGCGAGGACGGAAGCGGCGCGGCCAAAGCCATGGAGCTGGCCATGAAAGAGGGCGGCGTCCGGCCGTCAGAAGTGGATTATATCAACGCCCACGGAACGGCCACCCATCACAATGATCTTTACGAGACCAGGGCCATCAAGGCGGCCTTCGGCGAAGCGGCAGAGAATGTGGTCATCAATTCCACCAAGTCCATGATTGGTCATCTGCTGGGCGCGGCAGGCGGCGTGGAGTTTGTAGTCTGTGCGAAAGCGGTGGAGGAAAATTATATTCACCAGACTGTGGGAACCCGGGAGACGGACGGAGAGTGCGATTTGAATTATGCCATCGGCGCGCCGGTGGAAAAAGAGGTACGCTATGCGCTTACCAATTCCCTGGGCTTCGGAGGACACAACGCCAGCCTGCTCCTGAAGAAGTATGAAGCGTAGGAGGGATAGGGAACATGGAATTTGAAAATATCTTAAAATTAATCGACAGTGTATCCGCCTCTAAACTGGACAGCTTTGTCTATGAGCAGAACGGGACGAAGATCAGGCTGGAAAAGAAGAAGCAGAAGATTCAGCTCAACGGAACCCCGGATCTGGCAATGGAAAGTGCAGCCATCTGCGCAAAGGAAGCAGTGACAGACACAGATACCGGCACACAGAAGTCCGGAAAAACAATCACATCCCCTCTGGTGGGCGTCTTCTATGCCGCCCCGTCCGAGGACGCGGATCCCTTCGTAAAGGTCGGCGATCCGGTGAAAAAAGGCCAGGTTGTGGGCATCGTGGAAGCGATGAAGCTGATGAATGAGATTACCAGCGACTGCGACGGCGTTGTCCGGGAGGTCTGCGTGGAAAATGCGGAGGCTGTGGAGTACGGCCAGCCGTTGTTTGTGATTGAGGAGGCGTAGTATGAAGCATCTGGATATCAATCAGATAAAGGAAATCATTCCCCACCGTCACCCATTTCTGCTGGTGGATTCCATCGAGGATTACGAGCCCGGCGAATTTGCCGTGGGTTATAAATGTGTCAGCTACCGGGAGGACTTTTTTGCAGGTCATTTTCCCCAGGAGCCGGTGATGCCGGGCGTGCTGACCGTGGAGGCCCTGGCCCAGGTGGGCGCGGTGGCGATTCTCTCCCTGCCGGAAAATCAGGGAAAGACTGCTTACTTCGGGGCTATCGACAAATGTAAATTCAAAGGAAAAGTAGTGCCCGGCGACAAGCTGCGGCTGGAGACAAGAATTATCAAACGGAAAGGGCCGGTGGGCGTGGGCGAGGCCATTGCCAGTGTGGATGGAAAGGTAGTCGTGCGCGCGGAGCTGACCTTTATGATTGGGTAAATAGGAGTTTTTTATGATTAGAAAAGTTCTGGTAGCCAACCGCGGCGAGATCGCGGTGCGCATTATCCGGGCTTGCCGGGAAATGGGAATCGAGACTGTGGCCGTCTATTCGGAGGCTGACCGGGAAGCCCTGCACGCCAAACTGGCGGACGAAGCTATCTGCATCGGTCCGGCGGTCTTAAGCGACAGCTATCTTTCCATGGAGAAAATTATCAGCGCCACGATTATCTCCGGCGCCGACGCCATTCATCCGGGCTTCGGGCTGCTGTCGGAGAACAGTAAGTTCGCAGAGCTTTGCGAGAAATGCGGCATCATTTTCATCGGCCCCGGTTCCGATGTGATTGCGAAGCTCGGGAACAAGCAGGAGGCCCGCAACACCATGGTGGCGGCCGGCGTGCCGGTGATTCCGGGCACGGAAGAAGCCATTTATGACCCGGAAAAAGGCGCGGAGGAAGCGGCCCGCATCGGCTACCCGGTCATGATCAAGGCGGCCCTTGGGGGCGGCGGCAAAGGCATGCGTGTGGCGGAAACCGCAGAGGAATTCGAGCAGAATTTCCTGCTGGCCCAGACCGAAGCCAGACAGGCCTTTGGCGACGATTCCATGTACATCGAGCATTTTATCACGCATCCGCGGCATATCGAATTTCAGATCCTGGCGGACAGCTTCGGCCATGTGATTCACCTGGGCGAACGGGACTGCTCTATCCAGCGGAACCACCAGAAGATGATTGAGGAGGCTCCAAGCATAGCCCTTTCCGAAGAATTGCGCCGGGAAATGGGTGAGACTGCCGTGCGGGCTGCAAAGGCAGCAGGCTATGTGAACGCCGGAACCATCGAATTTTTGCTGGAAAAGAATGGAAAATACTATTTCATGGAAATGAATACCCGGATTCAGGTGGAGCATCCGGTAACGGAGTGGATTACAGGCATTGACCTGATCAAAGAGCAGATCCGTATCGCGTCCGGGAAAAAGCTGGGGCTTACCCAGGAACAGGTACGGGTAAACGGTCATGCCATCGAGGTCCGTATCAACGCGGAGAAGCCGGAGGAGAATTTCCGGCCCTGTCCGGGTACGGTGACAGGACTTCACCTGCCGGGCGGCAAGGGCATCCGCATCGATTCCGCTATTTACAGCGGATATACCATACCGCCTTATTACGATTCCATGATTGCGAAAATCAGTGTCTGGGCCAGAACCAGAAACGAGGCTATCCGGAAGATGGAGAGCGCCCTGGGCGAGGTTATCATCGAAGGCGTGGACACCAATGTGAATTACCAGTACGGAATCCTGGAGGATCCGGATTTCCAGAAGGGAAATGTGGATATTGAATTTATTCAGGACCGGGAAAACCGGATATAAATGCAGAAAATGATGAACAGTATTACAGAGAAGTTATGGATATAGAGGATACGCAGTATGAATCTGGATCATGTATTTAAAAAGACAAATAAAAGAATTTTCAGAGGAGGCGCTGACCGCCGCCCCGAGGTTCCCGAGGGCCTGCTGTCCAAATGCAATATGTGCGGCGGCGCTATCGTGACTGAGGATGTGAAGAAAAATTATTATATATGTCCCAGATGTAAGGGGTATTTCCGCGTCCATGCCCGGGAGCGCATCCACAGGGTGGCAGACGAGGGAAGCTTCGAGGAGTGGGATCGGGATCTGACAGGCGGTAATCCGCTGGATTACCCGGGCTATGAGGAAAAGCTGGCGGCCACCCGTCTGAAAACCGGTCTTGAGGAAGCCGTCGTCACTGGAAAATGCCGGATCGACGGACAGGAGACTGTACTTGGCGTCATGGACGGACGCTTTCTCATGGCCAGCATGGGCGAGGCTGTGGGCGAGAAAATCACCCGGGCAGCCGAGCGGGCCACAAAGGAACGCCTGCCGCTGATTCTCTTTACCTGCTCCGGCGGAGCCAGAATGCAGGAGGGTATCTTTTCACTGATGCAGATGGCAAAGACCAGCGCTGCATTGAAACGTCATTCGGACGCCGGACTTCTCTACGTTACGGTTCTGACCGACCCCACTACCGGCGGCGTCACCGCCAGCTTTGCCATGGAGGGGGATATCATCCTGGCAGAGCCGGGAGCGCTCATCGGCTTCGCCGGTCCCCGGGTCATTGAGCAGACCACAGGGCAGAAGCTGCCGAAGGGCTTTCAGCGGGCAGAGTTTTTGCTGGAGCATGGGTTCATAGACCGGGTTGTGGAGCGGAGCGAACTGAAAAAGACATTGGGAGACTTATTACGGCTGCACCGGATGCCGGAACAGAGGACGGCAGAATCACGGGAGCCCCGGACAGCTTCCGGATGCCCAGGGCAGCAGGCGAAGAAAAATGCGGCAGTACAGAGAGATGCAGAGATCACAGCCTGGGATCGCGTCCGGCTCTCCCGCGACAAAAAGCGCCCCCGCGGCCATGCCTACATCGCGGCCATGTTTGAGGATTTCTATGAATTTCACGGAGATCGCCTTTTTGCGGACGATGCCGCAGTTCTGGGCGGTATTGCCACATTCTGCGGCTGCCCGGTCACAGTCATTTCCCAGGAAAAGGATCGGAACTTTGGCATGTGTTCTCCGGACGGCTACCGCAAGGCTCTGCGGCTGATGCGGCAGGCGGAAAAATTTGGACGTCCTGTTATCTGCTTCGTGGACACTCCGGGCGCAGCCTGCGGTGTGGAGGCGGAGGAACGGGGGCAGGGCGAGGCCATTGCCCGCAATATCTATGAAATGTCCGCGCTGAAGGTGCCGGTTCTCACCGTCATCATCGGTGAGGGCGGCAGCGGCGGCGCACTGGCCCTGTCCGTAGGAAATGAAGTGTGGATGCTGGAAAATTCGGTATACTCCATTCTTTCGCCGGAGGGATTCGCCAGCATTCTCTGGAAGGACAGCAAGCGGGCAAAGCACGCGGCGGAATGTATGCGCCTCACGGCGGCGGAGCTGAAGGCCGCAGGCATCGTGGAACAGGTATTCCAGGAGCCGGAGCATTTTACCGGGGAAAATCTGTACCAGGTAACCGAGCCTCTTGAGAAAGCAATTGAAAAGTTCCTGGAAAAATATGGAGCAATGAGCGGCCAGGAGCTGGCAGAACAGCGCTATCACAGATTCCGTCAGCTGGGAACCATAGAGAGAAAGTAGAAACGTGAAAATATGGAACAGAAAGAATTAAAAATCGGAGATTTGACACTCAAAAGACCCATTTTCCAGGGCGGCATGGGAGTCGGCGTGAGTCTCGGCGGCCTGGCGGGCGCAGTGGCGGCGGCAGGCGGGGCGGGAGCCATCTCTGCGGCCCAGATCGGCTTTCGGGAACCGGATTTTGATACCCATACAGTGGAAGCCAATCTGCGGGCCATGGAGAAGGAGCTGAAAAAAGCCCGGAAAATCGCAAAGGGCGGCGTGGTAGGCTTTAATATCATGGTGGCCATGCAGCACTACGCAGATTATGTAAGGCAGGCTGTGAAAGCCGGAGCGGACTTTATCGTATCCGGAGCGGGTCTTCCTGTGGATTTGCCAGGCTATGCGGCCGGAAGCGATGTGAAGCTGGCCCCCATTGTCTCCACGGAGAAATCTGCTGCCGTAATTCTCAAATACTGGGCAAGAAAATGGAAACGGGTGCCGGATTTTCTGGTCATCGAGGGACCGAAGGCCGGAGGACATTTAGGGTTTACGAAGGAGCAGCTTCACCTTTTTGACGCAGCGGCCTATGGGGAAGAAGTAAAACGAATCATCGCGAGGGCGCGGGAATATGAAGTGAAATTTGGAAGAAAAATTCCCGTGGTGCTGGGCGGAGGCGTCAGCAGCCGGGAAAAAGCGAAAGAGGCATTTGCGCTGGGCGCGGACGCCATTCAGGTGGCGAGCCGTTTCGTGACTACGGCAGAATGTGACGCGGACGAGCGCTATAAGCAGGCTTATATCAGCGCCCGGGAAGAGGACGTCATGCTCATAAAAAGTCCGGTGGGTATGCCGGGCCGCGCCATCCGCAATTCTTTTGCCGAACGGATTATGGGCGGGGAAAAGCTTCCGCCAAAGCGCTGCCGTGGCTGCATCAAGGGCTGTAAGCCTGCCGAAATTCCCTACTGCATAACCGAAGCATTGATTCAGGCTGTGAAAGGCGATACAGAGAACGGCCTTTTGTTCTGCGGAGCAGACGCCTGGAAAGCGGAACGGATGGAGACGGTGCAGGAGGTCATAGACGATCTGGTGTAAACGGATCATCGCGTAACTGATGACTTTTCGAACTGTAAAAATTGTGTTATAATAACACCTGTGTGTGCAGAAATGCTCTGCTCATACAGGTGTTATTTTCGTTGCGAAGTATCTGTAAGGAGAAATTACTTTGAATTTATTTTCCAAAAATCACAATAAAAGAACCCGCTTCACCCGTATGTGTATCGGCGAGGCGGTTTTTGCCCTGATGGATAAAAAGGAATATGAGAAAATCAAGGTGTCGGACATCGTAAAGCGGGCCGGCGTGTCCCGGGTGACCTTTTATCATTATTATGAGACAAAGGAGGACGCGCTGACTGATTTCTTTCACGAGATCGTGGCGGGCTATATCCGCGAATGCAGGGAGGAGCAGGTGGGACGTTTCCATGACCGGAGCAGCATCATTTTTGCGCTTAAATATTTCGATCGCTATTCGGTGTTTATCCTGAAGCTGGTGGACGCGAAGCTCCACTACATCATCCAGGACGCCATGAACGATTACATGATGAAGCGCATCATGCCCCATTATAAAATCCCGGTCTACGAACTCTATTTCTATGGCGGAGCATTGCTGAATGTGTTTATTCAGTGGGAGAAAAACGGAAAGCGGGAGCCGGCGGAAATGATCGCGGATCAGATTACGAGTTATTGTTCACTGCGTTCACAATAACAATTAAAACCGACTATAGAAGGAGAATGAAGTGCAGTTTTTATATGAGATACCGGCAGAATTCTGGAGCCTGTTCCGCTCGGGCAACCGGGATGTATACATCGAGGCTCTGCTGGCCATCAATGACGAATACCAATACAACAATTATTTCCTGAGTAAAGAGGCCTGCGCCCAGATCCTGACGGAAATGTGCCGGGAAGCCTCCTGGAATTTCGAGCGGGAGGAGGACGAGACCGAGGAAGAGGAGAAGAGCGCATTGCCGGGCCGGATTTTAAGCTGGCTGCTGCGCCACAAATGGCTGCGGCGGGTGGAGGATTACACGACCATGACGGTCAATATCGTAATCCCCGATTATGCGGCGGTACTGATCGACGCCTTCGACCGCCTGGTCAACGAACAGATGGAGGAGACGCAAATTTACATCCAGAATGTGTACGCCACCCTCTTTTCCTATAAAAATGACCGGCGGAAAAGCCTGTCCATGCTGAAGACGGCCCTGGTCAACACGAAGAAGCTGAACAAGGCTCTGCAGGACATGCTTCACAACATGGATACATTTTTTGAACGCCTGCTGGAGCAAAAGGATTATAAGAATCTGTTGAAAGAGCATCTGGACGGCTACGTGGAGACGGCGGTACAGCAGAAGTACCATATCCTGAAGACCAGCGACAATTTCTACATTTACAAGACGGATATCAAGCGGTGTCTCCGGGAACTTCGGGAGGATCCGGATGTGGCCCCGGAGCAGGAGGGAGAGATGCTGGAACTGGTGGATCAGATCGAGCGCGGCTTCGACGACATCGAGCACCGCATCGCCAATATGGACCGGGAGCACAGCAAATACATCCGGGCCACGGTGAGCCGCCTGAATTATCTCTTAAGTGACGAAACCGAGCGCCACGGCCTGCTGGTGCAGCTTTTAAATCATCTGGGAGCCGATCAGGAGCCGGAGGAGCAGCTGGAAAAGATCACACAGGTGGCGGAGCGTATGCAGCTTACCGGCATCTCGGTGCTGAACGAACAGCCCCTGTACCGGCAGCGGCGTAAGAAGCGGTTTGAGGACGACCTGACCGTGGAGGAGAAACCGAAGGAGCTGTCCCGGGAAGAAATTCTGGAGATGAACCAGATCCGCCACCGATTTACCAGAAAGGAAATCGAGGACTTTATCGGGGCCCATATGGAGGACGGAGTGCTGGAGACCGACCACATCAGTCTTAAAAATGACGAGGATTTCGAAAAGCTGATTCTGGCCTACGACCTGTCCGTGCGGCGCAAGAGCCCCTACCGGGTGGTGGTGCAGGAGGAGCAGCTGGAAGACGGAGGCTACCGGTACCCGAAGATGGCATTTTTTATGCAAAAAACCGAATGACAGCAGGAAAAAGCAGAGAAAGAGGATTAGGAACACGATATGTTGGAGCAATACCAGGAATGGAACACGATAGAACAGGAAACCATGCAGGAGGTCATCCGGAGGCTTTTATCCCAGACCTTTCTGCTGGACCGGAAATACGATAAAAAGAGCGGCCGGATGGCCTCCGATCGGGAGTATGAATTCTGCGCCGACCATATGGCATTTTTAACGGAATACTTTGCCGTGGCCGGAATCACCATTCACCAGAATTACGAGCTGGGAATTATTTACATTCAAGGCGCGGAGAAGCAGGGCGAGCGGTTGACCAAGCTGACGACCCTGTATCTGCTGCTCCTGAAGCTGATTTACGATGAAAAAATGGCGGCGGTGTCAGGCAGCACCCAAGCCTTTACCACGGTGGGCGAGCTGAACGGGAAGCTGGGCGAATTCCGCTTGGTGCGGGGGCTGCCCTCGATTACCGAGCAGAAGCGCGCCTTTGCGGCCCTGAAAAAATATCAGATGGTGGATCTGCTGGACGGCCTGGAGGAGATGGGCGAGGCCTGCAGAATCCTGATTTACCCCAGCGTGAATCTGGCGCTTCTGAGGGAGGACGCGGCAGAGCTGGTACACACATTTGAGGAGACAGAAGAGGAGTCGGAAGATGGAACAGCAGACACAGGCTTATAAAATATTTACGAAAATCGGGCTCAACAACTGGCACTACATCGACCGGAAGGTCTTAAGCCTCAACGAGAGCATCAACTTTTTCACCGGACATTCCGGCAGCGGCAAGTCTACGGTCATCGACGCCATGCAGATCGTCCTGTACGCCAATACCGATGGCCGGGGTTTCTTTAACAAGGCGGCGGCGGATGACTCCGACCGAAGCCTGATCGAGTACCTGCGGGGTATGATCAACATCGGTGAAAATAACCAGATTTCCTATCGGAGAAATCGGAACTTTTCCTCTACCATCGTGCTGGAAATGGAGCAGAGCGCCACGAAGGAGAAGGAGTGCGTTGGCGTGGTCTTTGACGTGGACACCTCCAACAATCAAATTGGCCGTCTGTTCTTCTGGCATAAGGGCGGCATGATTCCGGGGGATTACCGGACCGGGGAGCGCACCATGACCACCGGCGAGGTGCGGGAATATCTGCAGAAGCATTTTCCCAAAGAGGAGTACTTTTATACATCCAATAACGAGCGCTTCCGCCGGAACCTCTACGACGTCTACCTGGGCGGCCTGGATATGGAGAAATTCCCGCGTCTGTTCAAACGGGCGATTCCCTTCCGCATGAATATTAGGCTGGAAGATTTTGTAAAAGAATACATCTGCATGGAGCAGGACATCCACATCGAGGATATGCAGGAGAGCGTGCAGCTCTATGGCCGCATGTGCCGGAAAATCGAGGCCGCCATGCGGGAAATCCAGGAGCTGGCCCGGATCGGGGAGCAGTATCAGGCCTTTGCCGCGGAGCAGGAGAAGCAGGCCGCGCTCGGTTACCGGCAGGAGAAGCTTAAAGTGCTGCAGCTTCGGGAAGAGATCCGCAAAACCCAGGAGCAGCTGGGGCTGTGGCAGGCGGATCTGGCCCTTCTGAAGGAGAAGGAGCAGGAGATCGGGGGCGAGTCAGATGACCTGGAGCGTCAGTACCATGAGATCAACATCCAGCTCACCGATACCGGCTATGCCCTTCTGGAGGAGAAGCTGCGGAACCTGGAGGAGGCTTATGCCCGTCTGGGCCGAAGCGAGGAGAAATGGAACGCCCTGGGCGCGAGGCTGGAGTCCTGGGAGCATGTGGAAAGCGTGTCCAACCAGGCTTTGAATGATATCGAGAAATTTCAGACCGGAAAAATCACAGCGGAGGAGATTGCAAGACTGAAAAAATCTCTGGCCGGGGTACACGGGGAGGCCGACGGCGAGCAGCGCGAGGCGGCTTCCGAGATGCGGACCCTGAAGAAGGAGACGAGGCTTATCGAGAGCGAGCTTGCGGAGTTGCGTTCCGGTAAGACCTCCTATCCGAAGGAGCTGACCTATGCCCGGGCGGAAATCGAACGCCAGCTGTACGAAAGTCTCGGAAAACGGGTGCAGGTGCGGATTCTGGCGGATCTTTTGGAGATTCGCGATGAAAAATGGCGCAACGCCATCGAGGGCTTCCTGGCATGGAACAAGCTGGCCCTGATCGTGGAGCCGAAGTACGTGAAGGACGCCATGGCTGTATACGAGACCCTGGATCCGAAAAAATACTGGCGGGTTTCCGTGGTAGACACGGAGCGCCTGATGAAGGAAGAGCAGCATGTGAAGCCGGGCGCATTGGCCGAAGAGGTGAAGGCGGGAGAGGCTTACGTGAAGGCTTATGTGGATTTTCTGCTGGGAAATGTGCAGAAATGCGAGAATACAGAGGAACTCAGACAGTGCCGCATCGGTGTGACCGCGGATTGCCGCCTGTACCAGAATTATCAGCTGCGCCGCCTGAATCCCGATAATTATACGAAATTTGCCTACATCGGTGAGAAGAGTAAGCAGCAGCGCCAGAAGGAGCTGTCCGCCCAGCTTGAAAAGCTGAATGAGAAAATCGAGAAGTTCAAGAAAGCAGAAAATGTGGCGTCTGAGATTCTGGCCCATGAGTATCTGTCCGACGCCACGGAGGAGTACCAGAGACTCCTGGAGGATGTGAAAGAGAAGCAGCAGAAGGAGAAGGAGCTTGCGGATCTGAAGAACCGGATGGAAGAGCTGAACTCCGGCATCGTGGAGGAGCTGAAGACGAAGAGAACCGAGATTACGGAGAAGCAGAACGCCGTAAAGGAGGAGCTCGATCGGGTGAAGCGCCAGATCTGGGATAAGGAACGTTCCCTCGAAAATGGAAGCGCCGGCCTCACCGGTAAAAATGAGGAGCTGGTGGAGGCGGAGCGGGCCCTTCGCGGTTCCCGGAAGGACGAAGAGGCCTTTGAGATTTACATCGGAGAATATAAGAATCCCCGTTACGCGCGTCTCCTGGAGGAGACCGCCGCGGCCATCGAGCAGGCAGCGGAGGAATGTGGGAAGCAGAAGAGCGCCCTGGTAGAGGTGCGGACCGCCTACCTGAAAAATCATCCCCAGCGGGATTTCTCCGCGTCTGCCGAGGACAACAGCGATTATCAGAAGCTGCTTTCACAGCTTCAGTGCGGCGAGCTGGAAGACTATAAGAAAAAGGCCGGAGCCCAGGCGAAATCCGCGGTGGAGCATTTTAAAGAAGACTTTATCTACAAGATTCGAAGCGCCATCCGGGAGGCTTATGTGCGCCGGGACGAGCTGAACCGCATCATCCGGAATCTGGATTTCGGCAAGGACCGCTACCAGTTCCGCATTGGCCGCAGCAAAGGCCGGGACGGCGAATTTTACGATATGTTCATGGATGAAGATCTGGATATCGATCCGTCCACTCTGTCCGTGTCCGTAGATCATCAGATGAACCTGTTTTCCATGAGCCATGAAAATAAGTACGGACACATGATCAGCGAGCTTCTGGATCTCTTCATTCCACCGGAGAACGCTACGGCTGCAGAGCTGGAGGAGGCCCGGAAGAACATGGAGAAATATGCGGATTACCGGACTTATCTGTCCTTCGAGATGGAACAGATCGTGGAGGGCGACGAGCAGCGTCTGGTCATCGGCCTCAGCAAAATGATCAAGAAGAATTCCGGAGGCGAGGGTCAGAACCCGCTGTACATTGCGCTTCTGGCCAGCTTCGCCCAGGCCTACCGCATCAACCTGTCTGCCCGGGCGTCCAGACGGCCCACGATTCGTCTGGTAGTGCTGGACGAGGCCTTTTCCAAGATGGACGCCGAGAAGGTGGCAAGCTGTATCGATCTGATTCGGAGTCTGGGCTTCCAGGCCATCATCAGCGCCACCAACGACAAGATCCAGAACTACATCGAAAATGTGGACAAGACCTTCGTGTACGCGAACCTGAATAAGAAGAACATTTCCATTCAGGAGTTTGAAAAGAAGGATTTTGGCGAGCTGGTGACGGAGGAATAAGAGACAGGCTGCGACAGGAGAATCGAGCCCCTGCTGTACGATGGAAAATATGGGAATACAAATGCCGGGGTATCCGGAAGGAAAGGGGAAGGTATGAGGAGAGAGAAGAGAGAACGGGAAGAGCGGCCCAGGAGACGGGTAGGCTTTAAGACAATTCTGCATTTTATCGAGATTGTAGTGATAGCGGCAGCCGTCGTGTTCGTGGCGAACCGCTTTGCGCCGAAGAACGAGACGCAGATCACCAGCAGCTTCATCAGCGACAAGCTGGATATGGTCAGCGAGCTGACCACGGCCAAGCTAACTTACAACGGGCTGGTCTACTACTCTGACGGCAGCATACCGCTGTTGACCCAGAAGTCCTTCACCATGACCTACCGGGCCGAAGTGAGGGCCGGCGTGGACCTGTCCCAGGCGGACATCAAAATCACCGACAAGGAGGTTCGGCTGACCCTCCCGGCAGTCCAGATTCTGGACACCGTGGTGGATTCTGATTCCATCCAGTTCTACGATGAGAAAGCCGCCCTCCTGAACTGGGGCAAGAAAACCGACGTCCTGGACGGCATGACCGCGGCCCAGAAAGATGTAGAAGAAAAAGCCGACTTTGACAGCCTGAAAGCCGAAGCGAAGACTCAGACCAGGCAGCTGCTTACAGGGCTCTTTGCAGGCGCTATCGGGGAGCGGGAGCTGGTGGTGAGGTTTTCGGAGTAGACGCAAAAAGGGTTGACACTTATGGACAGAGCGAAAGGTTCATACGTGTCAACCTTTTTGTATGAAAATGTAAATTAACGATATATCGTCAGTGCAGAAGAATAGTTCTCGATAAATTCATTCCTTAACTCATCAGGGCTGAGAATCTCAGCGTCCGCTCCGAAAGAGAAGAAATAGTTGAATGCTTGACGCAGAGAGCAGTCAAATACATAGACATCATCGGTAGAAAGAGCTTCTATTTTTTCGGGACGGGAAGATAATTTTGAACGATAAATTCTTTTTCCCTCATCTGTCAGTTTTACCGTGATTTGTTCCGGCTTACCGATAAGATAGGCGGCAGAATACTTTGTAATCTGTTTTTCAATATGAGAGATTTCTTTTTTATTTAAGTAAAAGGTTTGCTCAAGTACTGTCAGATGGTTTAATCTTGCCATAGAAAAAGAAGCAATGATTTTGTCACTGTCATTCTGTCCGGCTTTTCTGGAATAACAAACCAGATAGGAACGAGTATGAAGCGGATCGGAGAGAATCCGATAAGGATAAACATAAAAGAGCTGTTCCTGGTCAGATAATTGCTTATCGCCTAAAGTAACTTTGATTTTTAACACCTGTTTTCGTAGACATGCATTTTCTATTTTGTTATATAGCTCTTGTTTATAAATTCGTTCCCGTTCAATAAAAGGCAGAGAACAGTATTCCTCTATCACAGAACGGATATAGTGACCGGGGCGGCTATAGTATTTTTCTTCATTACAGTCATCTAGCAGATATTCGATATTAGATTTGGAAAAATGGTAGAGCTTGCTTTGGCCTTTTAAAGAGAGATAAAAGGTGTTTTTTTCAATTAATCTTTTCTCCTCAGAAGAGAGAATCTGTTCTATAGCTATTTGCTTATTTTTGTCATCTAATTCAGAGCCAGAAAAAAGTTGTTCTAATTCCAGTTTTCGTTTTTGTAAATAATTTGAAATAGAGGCACAAGCCTGGGTTTTATAATTGGAAAATACGGTATTGATAAAAGAAGTAGCTAGTTCCGGTGGATATGTAATGGAAACATTGCAGGCGGCTCTCTGGTGTCTGGTGAAGACAGATAATTATAAAGCGTGTGTGTTAAAGGCCGTTAATCTGGGGAGGAATACTGATACTACAGCGGCGGTTGCAGGCGGATTGGCAGGAATTTTATATGGATATGATGGTATTCCTGCTGAATGGATGGAAAAATTGCAGAGAAAAGATATGATAGAAAATATATTGAATTGGAATTAATAGAAATGAAAATAAAAGTATGAAATAAAAAATGGAAGGAATTTCAAATGACTGAAAAACAAAGAATGTGGGTCTGTGAAACTTTGGAGCGGATTAAATTCAGAATAAAGAGGATGACGTTTCCTGCAAAGTATGCTAAGATAATTCCAGAATTCCTATGTATCAAAAGGAGAGATGCCCAATGCTGAATGTTTACTACGGCCCAATGAAGGAAGCTATTTTCAATACGGCGATTTATTTTAAAAACAGGTATGAGGATAGTTGGATTACAGATCCCTTCGCAAAAGAGATGATAAGGGATGTGGATAAATCTGAGGTGTTGGGAGGAGGCGTGATAGACAGCCCGGTTCTCGGGAAAATAGCGCCTGTCAGCTTGTCTGGTGGTGTAAAAACCTTGCTCCTGCTTAAGAACGAGCCGGATAAAATATTTAATGCGTCTACCTGCGGCGATAATTGTGCCAAATGGATTTTGAAAATGGCGGAGAAGCAGGAGCTTACCATTAATCTGCGTCATTTGATGAATTTTGGCGATGGAGCTTTTACTATTCGGATTTTAAATACCAACCAGGTGGTTCGCAGCATGAAGGAACTGGTGCCGATTGCGGGTTTATATGTCTGAGAGGAGAAGAGATGAAAGGACAGCACAGAATTGTAATACGAAATAAGCGTATACAATATGATTTTGTACTTAAGAGAAATCTCACCGTTATCCGTGGGGACAGCGCGACGGGGAAAACCACTCTGATCGATATGGTGCGGGAATTTGATGAAAACGGGGAAGCCAGTGGCGTCACTTTGCAATGTGACAAAGCCTGTACAACTCTGTCCGGAAAAAGATGGGAAATAGAATTACAGGAGATACGCAACAGTATCGTGTTCATAGACGAGGGAAACGAATTCATTTTTACAAATGAGTTTGCAGCCTGTATTCAGAAAACCGACAATTACTATGTGATAGCGACCCGGGAGGGAATTCCTTCGCTTCCTTACAGTGTGAATGAGATTTACGGAATACGTAATTCGGGTAAATATGGGGAACTGAAGCAGACATATCAGGAGTTTTATCACCTGTATAATGTGGAAGATTATCGTAAAAACATAAAACCATACCAGATTCTTACGGAGGATTCGAATTCAGGCTATCAGTTTTTTAAGACAGTTTCAGGCAGAAAAGGAATAGAATGTAAGAGTGCAGAGGGAAAGTCTAATATATTTGCGGTAGCATCGGAATATATGAAACAGGAGCAAGCACAATCATTGGTGATTATTGCCGACGGAGCTGCATTTGGCTCAGAAATGGAGAAGATTACAAATTTGATTCGAGGGCACCAGGAGATTGTACTGTATCTGCCGGAATCCTTTGAATGGCTGATTTTGAAAGCAAATCTGATAGAAGATAAGGAAATTTCATTGGTTCTGAATGCACCGGAAGATTATATTGAAAGTGAAAAGTATTTTAGCTGGGAGAGATTTTTTACTGCATTTTTGATACAGAAGACAAGAGACAGCTATCTGCGTTACGCAAAAAAAGAATTGAATTCATCGTATTTGAATGAAAAAATAAGGGAAAGAATTTTGGACGTAATAGAACGGATAGAGTTAGACTAAGGGAGAGGACTTATAAGGTATCAGGCCTTATAGGTCCTTTTGGTATATCAGGGTAGGTAAAAAAGAAAAGCCCGAAAGCATTCCGCTTTCAGGCTTCTTAGCAGGGGATGAGAGAATCGAACTCCCACTAAGGGTTTTGGAGACCCCTGTCATGCCATTTGACCAATCCCCTGTATCAAATGTGCTTAATATTTATACCATGAAAAGGGGTGGAATGTCAAGTGTTATTTTTGAAATAAATGAAATTTGAAAAAAATAAAGGAAGCTCTTGTCAAAATTATTATAAATTGGTAAAATAGCAATGTCGATAAAGAATATGTAAAGTCGGAATGACGGGTGTTCTGTCGGCATGGTTTGTTTTTTACACGATATGCAGCGCGGTGTCTTCCGCGGCTGTTCACGAAAGATAAAGGTCTGGATTTCAGTTCGAAATCAACACACCCAAAGTACGCCCGAAGGGCGAAGTATGCAAAAATGTAACAGAAAAAAGCTATTCTATTCCCTTGCAGGAAGGAGAAGGAAAACGTATAATGAAAAGGAGAGAACCGGATCGGGAAGAAGGAGAACCTTGTCTGGAGTGTAAAGCGACCGTATTGAATATCAATGCAGGCCGGAATAATGACATGATGCGGAAATGCCGTAGATTATCAGATTATGCGGAGTTCATCGCGCAGATTCGCTGGAAGATGGATGAAGGCTGGTCCCTGGAAGAGGCAACGGAGATTAGCATCAAGCGGTGCATTGACAGGGGAATATTGGCAGATATCCTGACAAAACATGGAATGGAGGTGTGCAGGATGATACTGACAGAGTATGACGAACAGGAAGAACGGGAATATCAGAGAGCAGAAGGCCGAGCAGAAGGCCGTGCAGAAGGCCTGGCAGAAGGGGCTGCTCAGAAATTGTTATCCCAGCTCAAAAAGAAATATGCCAAGGGAAAAGCTCTCGCTCAGATAGCGGACGAAGTGGAAGAAGACGTAGAAAGCATCCGGCCGCTGTACGATTTGGTAGTGAAATACCCGGATAAGACGGCAGAAGAATTGTCGGATATGCTTATCAGGGAATAGTGACAGGTAAAGCCTGTTAATTCTATAAAATCATATCATTTTTCAAATCGCAAAATAAGTGCTATAGTAAATGTGATTGAGAAAAATTACGAACACAAAGGAGAAAAACGATGTCAGCATTAACCATCAGCGCAGACGAGGAAAAACGCCTGAAAGGCCAGGGCTTCCTGAATAATAAGGGCACGGATAACTTTTCCGCCCGGGTTCTCACAGTGAACGGCAAGGTGACTGCGGCCCAGCAGCGGTGCCTGGCGGAGGCGGCGGAGCAGTTCGGCAACGGGAATCTGACCTTTACTACCCGACAGACTGTAGAGGTACAGGGCATCCCCTATGAGAAGATTGAGGCGTTCCGGGCTTATATCGCAAAGGAAGGACTGGAGACCGGCGGAACCGGCCCGAAGGTGCGCCCGGTGGTATCCTGCAAGGGAACCACCTGCCAGTACGGCCTTCTGGATTCCTTCGCCATTTCCGAGGAGATTCATGAGCGGTTCTACAAGGGCTATCACGATGTGAAGCTGCCCCATAAGTTCAAGATCGCGGTGGGCGGTTGTCCGAACAACTGTGTAAAGCCGAACCTGAACGATCTGGGTATCATCGGCCAGAGCGTCCCGAATTTCGATGAGTCTGTCTGCAAGGGCTGTAAAAAATGCGCCATCGAGGCTGTCTGTCCCATGGGCGCGGCTAAGGTCGTGGATAAGAAGCTCCACATCGACCCGGAGGTCTGCATTCACTGCGGCCGCTGCCGCGGCAAATGCCATTTTGACGCCATGAAGGAAAGCACCTATGGCTTCAAGATCTATATCGGAGGCCGCTGGGGAAAGAAGATTTCTCATGGCCGGGCACTCGGTAAAGTGTTCACATCCAAAGAGGAAGCCATGGACGTCATCGAGCGCGCCATCCTGTTCTTCAGGGATAATGGTCTGCCCGGCGAGCGCTTCGCCGAGACCATCGAGCGCCTGGGCTTCGAGAACGTGGAAAAAGCATTGCTGGGATAAGCTCCCTATTTATAAAAAGGGAAACCCCATAGGGTATATTTTATTGACGAAAGCCCGTCTGTATGCTACACTGACAAAGGTATAAAGCAGAGAGTATGCGATCCGCATAAAACAGGGGAATCAGGTGAGATGCCTGAGCGATCCGGTCACTGTAAGCAGCGTAGCTGTAAGCCAGGATACCTGGTCTCTGTGGAACATGGACAGGCTTCCGTGGAAAGCGGTTCCGGATAGATATGACACACAGTTGATATCAGGTAACGAACAAGGGAGAGATCTGTCAAAGCAGATCTTTTTTTGTGTCATAGGGAACTTCGTCCTATGACACAAAAAAAGTGCTCCGGGGGATCGTACTGCGGCGGAGGGGCAGTATGTCGCTTACGCGACCCGCCGCAGGCGGAGAATCCTGCGTTGCAGGATTCTATTCTTGCTTTATAGGAAAGACCGCCTCCGGCGCTCTCTTGAACGAAAAAGGCCCGCGCGGAGGCGGGCATGAAAACGGGACGGTTGTGAAATTAGA
>CABIXM010000010.1 GCA_902362725.1 Clostridiaceae bacterium
ATATATTCCAAAACTTTACTGTCTTTCTTCGAAAGGTTCTTCCTTCTCCAGGCATCATTGCTTGAAATTCTTTTCCAAACAACCAATTTAAAAAGAACTGCAATTCCTTAGATTCATTATTTATTTTATGTGTCGACGATGTTTTGCAGCTCTTACAAAGCCAACGTTGCGAACCTGCTTTTGTCTTTCCTGATTTAACACATTTTTTACCACAAATAGGACAATTTACTTGATTCATTTAACCTTCCCTCCATGATTCTAATTTTAAGGAAGATTAAATGCCTGCAAACCCTTTATTTTCAAGAGCTCACAGTACTTTCTATCAACACGTTTTGTCCACCCTCAAAGTTGTTCAGAAAAAGATTAAACCGCCTTCAGCCCTTTATTTATTGGGGCTAAAGACGGTTTTTATCAACACGTTTTGTCCTATAAGTCGCCATTTTAGAGCCACTAAGCCATTTACCATCAAATTTGGGTAGATGGCTTTTTCATTTGTTCGTTATTCCTTTTTGATGTATAAAAAAACACAACCCTTGATTTCTCAAGGGTTGTGGAAAGATTCACTCTTTATTTGGCTCTACAATTAGAGATTACTCGACGATTGTAGCAACACGTCCAGATCCTACTGTACGGCCACCCTCGCGGTGCTTTTGAGAAGGAATCTATTTGCTTTGGATTGATTTTGCTTGCTTTATTGATTCGTATTATCTAGGTTTTCATGTAATATCTGTGGTTTTTGAAATTTTTAGAACCATATTAGAACCAACCTATATATTATATCTCCCCTCACCAAAAAATTTTCTTATTATTTCACAATATATTCAACTTTCTAACATTGCGATAGTATCGCCATCAAGAGATAGGGAACCTAATATTAAAATATATAGTAAAAATGTCTCCTCTCTTACTATATTAATCTTTTCTCTATCCTTTAAAACATCTTTATGAAAATATCCATTTCGATTTTTTATTCTCCACATCGATAACTGTTTTTTCAAATATCGCATTACAAAATGTGTGCTCGTCCCTAATATCTCATCAAACAAATCATCATTTTCATAATTCGCAATAAAAAACTCTAAAGATCCCAATGTCGTGTCAATTTCTTGTGTATTATTACTTTCAATTGTCATACCACGAATTTGACGTCCTTGGCCAACATAAAAAACTATTTTCCACAACAATTGTTCAATAGATTTCAAATATCCTGTAATTATAAAAGTATTATCCAATTCCGGTAACGAAAAATACTTTTTTACCAACCATTCCGAAGTAAGAAATGCAGTAGCAAAGTTACTATTTCCTAGCAATACTCTATATCGTTTCTGTTCCAAAAAGAGATTTTTAATTTTTTCCCAATTAACCCTATTCAAATCTTGAAATTTATTGCTAATTACACGATCATATTCAAAATTAAGAAATTCTTGCTCTAGCTCATTCTTCAATATCTTCAAGTTATGCGAATTAAGAATTTCTGTCACTTGATATCCCACAGCCTGATGCATTTCATCTTTATATGATATCATGGCTTTCTTAAATAATTCAAACTCAATATTTCCAAATTGCTCTAAGAGAAATTCTTCGAATATTTTAACATTAAGTCTATCTGTATTGTATTTTTCATGTGCTGTACGTTCATACCTTGCAATTATATTTCTACTCTGATAATTATCTTTTATTAAATATATAAGATACACTGGGCAAGAACACCTTTGAACATTATATATAAACTTATGATAAGAATCTGCATTCATCACACTTGGAGATGTTTTTAATTCAACATAACTCATTTCTCCTTTAACAGACATTTTTAAATCAAATGGCTCGTCTGCGCTTGTTCTTTTTACATCTATCTCATACTTTTTACACAGATCATATATTAACTTTTCAACATGCTGAATTGCAATTAAATTAAATTCATCCAGTATCTTTTGATACAATTTATCATTCAAATCCTTCACTTCAAAAATAGACTCTATTGATGGTTTTGAATTTCGTATAACCAAAATGTCTCTTCTTTTTTCCATTTCAGCCAATAATTCTTTTTTAAATCTTTGATACATATTTTCCCCTATTTTGCCGTTATGGCATTCCTCGTTCAGCTCTTAATTCAATTACTCTGTCGCGTAACTCCTCCAAACTTGTCTCCAGACAACAATATTCATCCCCATATTCTATTAAAGAAACATTATATGTATCTTTCCAATGTTTAATAAGCTGCGGCTTATTTCCCGATTTATCTATCATATAATGTGGGCATGCTGAATTAGCCGTGTTATGTAAAAATTGCAAAAGCAAATTTATATCTGGATCATTTAAACTATATCCAATAAAAACAACTGTATGTGTTAAAAATAATGCCGTCATTAAATGATAAAATTCCGGATATTTTTCTTGAGCCTGGTAATATTGTTTTGCTGTAAATATTAATTTTTCAGTGTCATCAATATTCCCATGCGCTTTTATGATAAGATTTTCGGGAGCTTTTATACTTCCTATTATCGAACGTGTATTTGTATAATCAAATGTTACGTATTCGGGTTCATGACACAATCCCTCATATAGCCTATCAAAATTCGTTGTTATAACAATTTTACTGTCTAATTCTTTAATCAAACTATGCACCTTCGAAGGTTTGTAATTTCCCCTCAAATACTGCTTTTTCAGATAATTACTATATTCCCCAGAATCACATCTATCAGCAATGGCTTGTAGCGCCAATAAATAATTCTGCTTTTTTAACATTTCATCAACAAAATCGATATCATCTTCTGTAGGATTTTTCATTTTTGTTTTAATATTATTTAAAAAATTTTCCCATGTATCTGGTGATTCACCTTTATCATTTTTAGCCGTTGCCGATACACCTGCGCCCAAAAAAATCAAACATCTTCTGTATGCAAGTTCCTCTATCAAGTTATCTGGCCATATATTACTCATTTTTTATTCCTCTGTATTTTTTATAAAATTTTCTGCAATTGTATCTAAATACTTTTTATAATTTTCAACACTACTTGTTTGATTCCCTCGTACACCGTCTGCATATAACAATTTAAAAATAGGAGTATTCGATGTCTGTGACAAAGGAATTATGCTATAAACATACGGAACATCTCCTAGTTTTAAATCATCACTTAAAATTCCTTTTTTCACAAATTTTCCAAGTGCCTTTTCTATCTCTGCATGAAAAGCTTTGATAACATTTTCATATGCCTGTGTTGGGCGTTCTCCAGACTTAAATTTTCTCTTTGAATACTGTTGAATTGAATATCCAATATAACGTGTACTTTTATTTACATCTGTATTTATTAAATATCTTTCAAAAAACTTTTTACTCTCCTCCTCTCCAAATTTTCCAATAAATGTTTTAATTGCACCTTCATATAATTTCATCCATCTATCAATCCAATCCCCAATATTTGATATTCCTAATAAACTAAAAATATCCGAAGCCATCGGGGTTAAAAAATAATCTGAATTAAGTAATGCACTTCTATTTAACGCTCCCAAAGATGGACCTACATCTATTAATATGTAGTCAAACCCCATATTTTCTTTTTTTAATTGATTAAGCCAGTTTAATTTTCTAATTGCTCCTTTATCCCCTGATAAGGTTTCTGACCAACTTTTGCTCATGGTATCATCAATGATTGACAATTTAGGATGACCTGGTATTAATGAAATACCAAATTTATTTTGTTCTTCTTTAACTGGAATCGGAATATTATTAAAATTAGCATCTCCCTCTTCCATGTCTCTAAAATAATCATATATTGTTTTCCTAGTATTTTCATTTGTTGGATCATAAAATTCTAACCATATCTCTTCTGGCAGAATTGCCTGAGTAGAGTTAGATTGAGGATCCAAATCTACAACTAATACTTTTTTGTCTTTATAAAAAGATAAATAACTTGCCAAATTAATAATCGTCGTTGTTTTACCAACGCCGCCTTTATTATTAAAAAATGTTATTACTTTCATTCCTTCACCTCCGGAAGCCAAAATCCATTTTTTTTTCGCAATTTTATACTTTTTTTTGTAAATAAAACATTTTTATCCCTTCTTATTCTCTCTAAAATTTCTTCATCTTTATCAGGAGCTGTTAATCTATTCTTTATTACTCCACAATCTCCTAATTCTATACCAATCCAATTTCTATTCATTAATTCTGCAACTGCAAACGTTGTTCCACTCCCACCAAATGGATCTAAGATCAAGTCTCCTTCATTGCTACTAAAAGAAATTACTCTATCTAACAATTTTACAGAAAGCTCGTTATATATTCTATTTTTTCCTTTCCTGACAGGGAAAATATCATACCATACATCCGAAATATTAACTCCCAGTGGATTCATCTTATCTTTGTATCCACCATAATCTTTGTATTCACCGCCACAATGTCTGCATGTTTGAATTGGTAATCTTTGTTTATTAAAAATCCTAGGTTTTTTCCCTTTTGTAAAATACAGCAATCCATAATGTGATGGTGTATATTTATCCTTTATTGGAAAACTATTTTTCATATCAATAGCTATCCAATTCTGAAAGCAAAGTTTTGAGCTTAAATATTCCGCATAATAAATACACCACTTTGGAATATTATATATATATATCGCACCGCCTGGTTTCAATACTCTTACACATTCATCTAACCATTTCTTGCTCCACTCCATATATTGACTAACAGACAAATTATCACTTCTTCCATTTGCATACTCCTTTTTCAAATTAAATGGGGGGTCTGCAAAAATCAAATCGACTGTCTCACTCTTAATTCCCGGTAATATTTCTAAACAATCTGCATGATATAATTTTCCTTTTTGTGTTTTAAACTCCTCTTTTAATTTTTTTACTTTTTCTTCTTTCTTTTCTTTTTCTAATAAACTCGCTATTACAGATACTTTTTCATAATAACTTTCTTCATACTCTGAGGGTGCGGACAAAATTCTGGACTACTATAGGGCTTTGAAAGGAGCCTTTTTATGTATTCAAAAGAACAAAAGGATATTGCACTACGGATATATCATCAAACAGAGTCTGTAACTGAAACTATTAGGATTCTAGGGTATCCAACACGTAGAAATCTGTACACATGGATTGCTGAGGAAAATACCCCACCCAAAACAAGGAAAGAATACCCTGTAATTGATAATCCTCCTGATCATCCTCGCAATCCTCCATTAGAAGTAAAATTAGATGCAATTCACCGTTGCTATGAGCTCGGAGAAAATATAAAATATGTTTCAGAAGACATTGGGTATAGTAGAGCCAGTATTTATCAATGGCGAAAACGTTATTTAAAAGAAGGTACATTAGGTCTTATGAATCACAAAAACATTACTCCGGGAACATTAGTAGAAGGTTCTGTTTCAAGTACAGATATTTCTTCTGATGAAATAAATCAGTTGAAGGCTCAAATGCAAGATATGCAATTAGAAATAGACATTCTTAAAGAAACGATAAATGTATTAAAAAAAGACCCAGACATCGATCAGAGTGCTCTCAGCAACAGAGAGAAGGCGGTGATAATCGATGTCTTGAAAAATAGATACTCACTGCCATTATTATTACAGAAATTACAATTATCAAAAAGCAGTTATTATTATCAGGAACAATCCCTACAAAAAGAAGATAAATATACACTTTTACGTGTTAGAGTCATTGAATTATTTACAGAGAATAAAGGTCGATATGGTTACAGACGAATTCACGCCCTACTTAAGCGTGAAAATATAATTGTCTCAGAAAAAGTTATTCGTAGGATTATGAAAGAAGAACAACTTGTAGTAAAAATCAAACGAACTCGTAAATATAATTCCTATCAAGGTGAAATATCTCCAGCAGTAGATAATCTAATTAACAGAAATTTTTCTGCATCTAAACCTAACGAAAAGTGGTTAACAGATATAACCGAGTTTGCAATTCCGGCAGGAAAGGTTTATTTATCGCCTATAGTAGATTGTTTTGATGGCTTACTTGTCAATTGGAATATAAGCACTTCTCCAGATGCATTACTTGTCAATTCTATGCTTGACGATGCAGCTAAATTACTATCTGTAGGAGAAAAACCAATCATACATTCAGACAGAGGCGTACACTACCGCTGGCCAGGCTGGATTGACAGGATGGAGAAAAATGGTTTCATACGATCAATGTCAAAGAAAGGCTGTTCACCTGATAATTCTGCCTGTGAGGGCGTATTTGGAAGAATTAAAAATGAGATGTTCTATAATGCAGATTGGTCTGGGGTAAACATCTCAGAATTTATTGGTATTTTAAATGATTATCTTTATTGGTATAATGAAAAAAGAATAAAAAAATCATTAGGATATTTGAGTCCTATAGAGTACAGACATAGACTTGGATTGGTCACTTAGATAGTCCAAGAAAATGTCCGCACCCTCGCCTCCTCTTATTTTTAAGTCCATTCATCTTCATCAAAATCCAATGATACATATCGATCTCCAATGAGATCTACCTGTAATTCACGTTCAAAACGCTCCTTCCCCAATTCTTTATGCATAAAGTCTACTTCATTTATTAAATCAATAGATACAGTCTTGTTACATAAATCAGCGACATATCCCTGTATTGCGTCACTGTCAAAAGGAAGAGGAGTTATCGTGCCGATGTGTTCTAAGAGTTTATTTCCATAATCCTGATTTCGCAAATAAATCAGGAGTTCTTTTATTGCTCGCTTTTCCTTTTTCATTATTTTTTGGTAAGAACATCTTTCATCGTCCCAAACAAATATTCTTTCAGCGGCAGAGTCAGGCCTTAATTCGTATGCGAAAATGCCTTTGGAAGGAGCAATATCTTTTATAACGTTATAGTATTTTTGACATAGGCGGCCAATAGTCTTACCTAGAAAATCTTTTATATCATCAGTATTAATTAAAACCGGATGCCCGGGATTATAAGTTTCGGGTACATCGGGGCAATATTTTTTGATATAGTTTGTAAGCAGTTTTTCATCATTATAATTATATGCAAAAAAATCAAAACGACCATAACGCTCTACAGTATAGAATTCAGCTAATACAGCTAACAGGGCGTTTTGCGCTGAAGAGAACGATATTTCAATATGATTACTTATTTGGTTGTGCAGCTTTTTGTGGCTGTGGATTTTTATATTTTCCAGAAAATCCTGGATTTTATCCAGCTCTACATCATTTAGTACAACTAGCAGAATTTTTTGCAGGCGTTCAATGCCGACAGATAAATGATATAAAATAAAGAAAATATCCGAGACCTCTTCATAGGTATCAATTTTATTTATTTTTTCCAGGGCGGCATAGACGAATTCACCGGCTACATCCAGTTCCTTGGCCATGACAATACTTTCTCGCATTTGCTTGGTATTCATAAACGTAATTCCTCCGTATATATTTTTGAGATATCCTAGTTTAGGTTTTGCTATTATTTAATAGTATACTTGATAGAAATGGTTTTGAATAGATCTATAACGAAAAAACATAGAATAAAATAGACGAAATAGATTGACGAAAAGCGAAAGAATTGATAGAATAAAGAAGAAATAAAACAAAACGGCGAGGAGAAGAACAAAATGGGGAAGAAGACAGATACGAGCAGCAGGTTGAGAGCTGCAATTGAGGAAATAATGAAAGATGAAAAAAAACGGAAAATATCAGATATACAGGATGAATTGAGTAAACGTGGTTTTATATTAGGGGAAGACTATAATACAAACCATATTTCGGGAGTGTTGCGTACACTCAGAGAAGCTGGATGTCTGGAAAATCCGGATCGGGGCGTTTATCAAAAAAAAAATGCGGATGTGAAAGAAAAGTATGAAGAAAAAAGCACAGACACGCCGAAGAGACAGGAAGAATCCGAGGCTCACATAAAAGAAGTGAGCAAAATAGAGGAAGAGTTTATCTGCTCTATCCGGCAGGGAATTCAGTATTTAAATGCGGAAACAGAACACATTAATTATTCTGAGCTTGCTGCAAAAGATGGAAAAAGGCTGATACACCTTATAGAAGTGAAAGAAGAAATAGAAAAAATACTGAAAAGCGTATATGAGTAGACAGGGAGTAAAGAAGTATGAAGGGATATCGGTTTTTCTTGAATCGTAACAATGCGACAGATGGGTTCCATGAGTCCGTCAGCGGGCGTTATTATGTAGATAAATCAAAGATTATAACGTTTATAAATTCAAAAATTTCCACGAAAGAAAAATGGATATGTGTGACACATCCCAGACGTTTTGGTAAAAGTATGGTAGTTGAGATGCTGGCCTCCTATTATACAAAAGGCTGCAAGGCAGAAGAACTTTTTCGGGGATTAAAAGTAAAGGAGGATCCCTCTTTTTATCAGCACTTAAATAAGCATAATGTGATATATATGAATTTCAGCGGGTATTTTGAAAATACCATTGGATCCGACGGAGGAATTGAAAAGCTCAGTAAGAATCTTCTGCATGATTTGAAAGAAGAATATCCGGGTCTGTTGGACGAAAAAATGGAGCTTCCATTGGCTTTGGATATGGTGCAGCAGGTTACAGGTTCCAAATTCATCTTCCTGATTGACGAATGGGATACTATTTTCCGGTTTCAGAAAAATGAGAAGGCAAAACAGGAGCAGTTTCTGGGATTTCTGAAACTTTTATTTAAGGATCGAACCTATGTGGAGCTGGTATATATGACGGGAATTTTGCCCATAAAAAAGTATAATACAGGTTCTGCGCTGAATATGTTCCGGGAGTACACAATGCTGGAACCGAAGCAGATGGATCCATATTTTGGATTTAGTAAAGAGGAAGTAAAAGAGCTATGTCAGACTGCATCTGAGGATATGTTTGAAGAACTTACGGAATGGTACGATGGCTATTGTGGTCTGGGAGGAGTAGAAAAATATAATCCGCGTTCCGTGATAGAAGCATTAGAATCAGGAATATGCAGTGATTACTGGGCAAATACGGGTGGTTTTTCCGAGCTGGAAGATTATATTACCATGGATTTTGACGGCTTGGGGCAGGCCGTCACAAGACTTCTCGGAGGGGAAGAAATCCCGGTAAATGTTCTTGGCTTTTCCAATGATTTGGACAGCTTTCGTGATAAGGATGAAGTGATTACAGCTCTGATACATTTGGGGTATCTGACAATTCGAAATGGGAAAGCAAGAATTCCAAATCGGGAAATGCAGGAAGAGTTTGGCAATACGATAAAAAAGCTTTCCTGGGGCGAGGTATCCCGGTTACTGAATCAATCAAAACGCCTTTTAGAGGCAACACAGCAGATGGATGCGGAAACGGTAGCACAGATTCTGGAGGGAGTTCATGATGGGATGCATGAATTTAAAGAGTATAACAACGAACATACCTTGAAATGTGTGATACATCTTGCGTATTATGCTGCAATTGACGAATATGAGCTGAAATTTGAAGAAAATGCAGGAAAGGGTATTGCAGATTGTATTATGATTCCAAGAAAGCAGTCAAATCCTGGAATTATTTTAGAGTTAAAATATGATGGAAATGTAGACGAAGCATTGACGCAGATAAAGACGAAAAATTATATCACCGGAATCCCGGACAGAGTAAAACAAGTGATTTTAGTAGGAATCAACTATGATAAGAAAACGAAGAGACATGAATGTAAGATGGAGCGTATAAAAAGATAATACAGTAGAAAATATCCATGAACAGAGGGCGAGGCCCGCGAATTCGCGGCCTCGCCCTCACTTTATCATGACTGCGCCCAGGACAAATTACCCGAACCTAAATATCAATTCTATGACTCCCGGCCAGCTGCAGATTCTCCTCAGCCTCGGCTTCCAGAAGATCGAAATCATGCAGAATATCCGCATTTTTCTCAAAGGCATGAGCTACGTCTTTTTCGCCCTCCAGGGTGTAGAGAACCCAGTCGGCAAAATGACCGGTCTTCATGACGAGCTCCTGGTGCTCGGACAGCTTGGCCTGCATCTGTGAGACCAGGGCGGTCAGAACCGGACGGGTCAGATGATGATAGTCCCGATACATCTGCGCGATGGAATAGATGAAATTGCGCATCAGATTATAGTGCTCCAACCGTTTGGGATTGGATACGGTTTCGGGAAGCTCCTGGTAAAGCTTAAAGAATTCATCTAAATTCGTATCCTTTTCTGCTCGTATCATGCGGCGGATTCTGGGTAAGTGGTAGAAGTATCCGTCTTTATCGTGTTCCAGAAGGGAATAGCCCTTGCTGTTTAAAACATTTATCACACGCATAAAGCAGTAGCTGATATTTTCGTGCATATAAGCATCCCGAAATGGTTGGTCAGCAGGGGTAAGCTGAAAGACAGCTGTAAAATCTTCCAGCTTTTCGGCCAAATCAGTTCCGGTTCTTACTACAGCGGAGGAGAGCTCATTGACGGAAAGAGTATCCGTCAGGGTGGGTCTGGCGTTCGGTGCAGTGTTCTGCATATCCCATGCGATCCACTTGGTCAGCTGTTCCTGATAAATCAGATATTTCTGGTGAATCTCCAGAATATCGTGGGTCATTCGAACATAGCGGAGAAAAAGCCCGGAGTCTTCCGTGGAAATCTGAGCGATGTGGGCGGGATTCAGTTCATCAGCAAACTCGGAAAAGGGAACGCGTAGGGTGAGCGCCCGGTTCGTCGCGGTCTCCTGGCTCAGTTCAAAGTCCACAAGAATGGCGATTCCTCCATTTTCAAAATCAGATTCCCATGCGCTTTTTTGCTTATTCCAGCGAAATTCTCCGGCGGCGATATATTGCGCCGTGGGGTGAAAATAGTATCCGAAAAGCTGGAGATCCGGCAGATCTGCGCCGTCGTTGTACCAGATGTCGGTCTCCTGCGTAAATTTTTTGCGCAAACCGGGATGCGGCATTTTGGCGGCAGGCAGGTGACGGACAGATTTTCCACTAAGGGCGTCGCTGAGTAGCTCAATGGTCAGATAATCGGTCTCATCGGCCTGTTCGGGCAGCTGAAATTTGATGTGAAAATGATTTTCAATCCGGGCAATGCGCTCCATCTGCTCCAGCCAGAAATCGGTCTCCTGGCAGAGCTCTTTCCAGGATTTCTGATTAGAGTGGACGGAAAAATGCAGGTTGTATGCTTCGTTCCCGGTCACCTTGACAAAGGCCTTCCGGGCACTGAGATATTCCTTTATCCGTCGGAACCGGTAAAGACGCTCGTCCACATCCTGATAACAGCTCAGCCGGTAACAGAAAGAGATTTCCGGTAAAGCGGATCGGGATTCTGTCAGGGTAATCTGAAATCCGTCGGCGCGGATATGGAGGCAGCTTCCATAAGGAAAAGAAAGCCGCAGTATCTGCACCGGACAGAAGGGAGTGATGCTGCCGTCCAGATAGAGAAATCCCGAATATTCTTCCCGGGCGTCGAATTGCTCCTTCCAGCTTTGATAGGTGCCTTCGGACATCTGGTAGAGCTGTTCAGGAAGACAGGCGGCGGACCTGGGGACGGGAAAGGCTTCCGTGGAAGTAGCAGGCGTCTGTCCGGCCGCATTTACAATCTGGTTGATCTTATAGCCGGACGTCTGCAGTGCAAACGGATAGACGCTCTTATCTGCTCCGCTGGGGTAGATGTAGGGATAGGGAGCCCAGCCGTCCGGGGAGTTCCAGAGGTACACGCGGATAGCGCCGGTACAGCTGGAAGGGTCGTATTCGCCCAGGATGATGCTGCTCTTGGTGCCTTCGTCTTCGTGAAGCAGGTTGCCGCATTGGAATTCGAAAAAATAATCCCGTTGTTGCCGCAGCAGATCCGAATGTTCGTGTCCGGCAAACCAGAGCTGGACATTGTAGTCCCGCATGAGGCTGAGGAGCATTTGCTGCTCCGCCCGGGACAGGTAATCGAAGGAGTAATGGGTCAGCAAAATCGTAGGCTTTTGCTGATTGAGCTGCTCCAGCAGGTTCAGAAAAAGCTCAGAACCGATGATCAGATCGCGCTCCCGACCGTGCATATAGGAGAGCGTGGTGTCAATGTGGAGCAGGTTAAAGTCGTCGGTCTCGATGCAGAAATGGGGATGAACCGGGTCGCGGTAACAGGCCAGACGGGGATCGTTTTTGGGGTATAATTGTTCCATAAGGGCGGTGAAATCCTGCTTTCCGTCCGAGATACGGGTCAGAGCTTCCGGTGAAATCGTTCCCGCCTTAGGATGATAGGACTCCATCATTTCCTCGATGGCGGCCTCGCGTGTTCCTGCTTTCCGATCGATGTCGTGATTTCCCGGAACGATATAAAGATGGTTTATATCGGTGCCGACAGCGTCGCAGAGAGCGGCCAGAAAGGAAAGGGTATCCTCCGCGAAATCACCGGATGGCGCATAGCGCAGATCGCCGGTAAAGAAGATGTAATCGCAGAGAATATGATTTTCCCGCAGATATTCCGGCAGCTTTTTGCGCATGAGCCGGGTGTCTACGTCCTGTTTGTTCAGATGGATATCGGACAAATGCAGCCATTTGATCTTTTTCATAAGTAGTCCCCCTTCATTAATCGTCGGAAGAATCCTTATGGGTTTCGTCGATGGCGGTGGACAGGACAGCGCCCCACTGATTGCGGAGCTGTTCCAACAGAGCTTCATTTTCACGTTCGAACATGGTTTCCGCCTTGGCGTAGGCGAAAAGCATCATAAGAAGGGCGTCCCAGGTCTTGCGACTGGAGCCGGAATCGTCCGTGATACGGGCGGTTCGGAGGGGCTTCATGATCGCGTCATAAAAAGGATGATTTACATTCAGCTTGATAATGACGGAACCCGGAGTGTGAACGGTTTCAAAGAAGAAGGATTTCGGATAAGAAACCAGCTCGACCGAGTAGGGTTTGCTGCGCAGTTCTTCCTTTTTCTTTTCCTGAGCAGCTTTTTGCTCCTGGGGATCAGGCCGCTTGGTAGACAGGGCCTCCTGGACGGTCAGATTCAGTTTGTTGTCCGCTTCTTCCGGCGTCACCTGTGTGGTGCCGGGCCCCTGCGGCAGATTGTGGGAGATTTCAGCCATGGTATTTTCCGCGGCAGCGAAATCGCTTTGTTCTTCGTCGGCAGCGGCTTCATTTTTGGAGAAAAACTCCCGGATAATTTTCCGGGCGCCCGGTATATATTTCATCAATTCATTTCGAATCTGCTCTTTCAGGCTTTCGATGGGCTCTGCGCCACGTTTGATATAGCGGACCTGAAAATAGCTGTCCAGTTCAGGCGGGAAAGAGATTTCGCAACCCCAGAAACGGTCAATATCAAGGGATTTGGCTTCGCCCTTTTTTCCGGTGATATAGGGGACATGTCCATACAGGACCTCGCGATCAGCCCGGAGAATAGATATGCCTTCGTTTTCGTGGATTTTTCGTTTTCGAGCTTCCTGAGAACCTCCATCGCCTCGGATTTTTCGCCACTCCTCGGGAAGCAGAGTCAGGTGGATGATGACGTCTGCCGTCTTTCCGGGCTGATTTTCGATTTCCTTGGGAATGCGGATGGTTCCCCAATCGGTAGCTTTCGGCTCCATGGGAAGCCCTTTTTCCCGGTTCTCTGCGTCAAATTTCGTCGGACCCGCGATGTAGAGCGGATCATGAAGATAAATCGGCTCCGTCTGAAAGCCGGGCTCCCCGTCCATACGGAGATGCATGAACAGTTTCAAGCCCCGTTCAATAAATTTGCGGTAGGTCCGTCCCAGATAATGGGCCAGTCCCTCCAGATCGCCGTCGATACGGTCGCAGTTTTTCAGAAGGACGATGGTTCCGGCCTGGCCTTTCAGAAGAGCGGCGTACTCTTCCGCAGGTGTTTTGGGAACGGGAACCGGCAGCTTCTTCAGCTTGCGGGCGTTGACCTCGTCCAGGTCGATGTAAGAATAGAGAAAATCCTCTTCCGGATTCATGCGGGAATAGACTTCTACACGCCGGGCCAGGGAGATACTGCCCAGGGTCATGCCCACGCCGAAGCGTCCGATTCCCGGCCGTTCCCGGTTGGCGGGACGGATGGATTCGCCCAGAGCCAGGCATTTGCTGATGGTGGTGAAATCCATGCCACAGCCGTTATCGGCCACGGCGATCTCGGTAATTCTGGTTTTGGGCCGTCCTTTCCCTTTTTGTTTGCTTCTGGTAATGCAGAGATCGATGCGGGCAGCGCCGGCTTCCACAGAGTTGTCGACGATTTCGCCCATTCCGTTTTCCGGGGAATACTCGTTATAGCGCAAGGACTCATAGAGCTTGTCCACGCGGATTAAGGGCATCTGTTCTTTTAAAGTCATAAATTGACCCTCCTTAAAATGATTTACCGAGTCCCATAAAAAAAGCGCCATGCAGTTTTGCAAGGCGCAACAGAACATCATTGTCGGATAAAGTCATATAAAAACAGACCGCCCCTTCACGGGCCGGAATAAAATAACATTCATATGGAAAACTTTATCATCGATCATCCTGCATTTCTGTCCCCACGATACGATGCCGCAGAGCTCTTACAAAACTCGATTACTTATTAATTAGCATAATCTTCCATAGATGTCAAGTGTTTCCGCAATGCGGGGCCTTCTGCTACTTGTAGCGTCCATAAAAACTTGTTATAATAAAAAAAGATTTTTGTATTGTAACGAAGGGAGTATTCCAATGAACTGGTTGAAGGAGCATGAGGCGGATTCCTGGATTTTGAAAGGCGCGATCGTCTTTTTCCTGTTGTTTCCGGCGTTTTACAGCCCTTATACGGATGTGTACCAGAGCGCCTATTACGCGGGCTTTTCCTGGGCATACTTTATGATGGCGCTATATATGGCGATACAGGTATGGAAGAAGAAGGAGAAGATCTGGCCGCTTTCGGGCGCGGCGCTGGTTTATTTTGCCGGACTGCTGGTGTATAATCTATTGTCACTGTATTTTAATCACAAGTATCTGCACTGGTACTGGGAGCAGGTAAATAATACCGTAGCCTTTGTGCTGTTTGCGGTGCTCGCCATCTTTCAGGTGCGGCCGGATGAGGGAAAGCAGGATAATGTCCGGTTCCTGCTTCATTGTATCGTGATATCGAATGCGGTCAGCCTGGTTTATTATCTGATGGGCTACACCAAGTTTATGGTCTGCAACAATCAGTTTATTTTCTTTGAACTGCCAGGGGATTTCTATGAATCCCGCCATTACTGGATTTACAGCCATAAAAGCGAATATGCGCTGATGCTGGTGGCCTTTATCGCCCTGTTTATCGCGTATCGGAAGAAGTTCCGGAGCACAGTGACCTTTGCGCTCAGCACGGCGCTGCTGCTTGTCTGCCTGTATTTGACCCATTCCTGGACGGGAATTGCGGGCGTGTTCCTGATTATTATTGGAAGCGTGCTGGATCAGGTGGACTGGAAGCATTTTAAGATGAAAAAATGGTATTATCCTGCAGCAGGAGGATTTTTGGTTGTGGCCGGAGCAACGGCCTATAAGCTTATGGCGGAGCGCAACATTATGAACCTGGGTAACCGGGTTCCCATCTGGAAATCTGTATGGCAGATCATTCTGAAGCATCCGGAGGGCTGGGGTCTGCGCTTTGGCGAGTCGGTCATTTCCGTGGACGAGCTGGGCGGTTTCCTGGTAAATAATGCCCACAATGTATTTTTTAACCAGATGCTCCGGTTTTCCATCCCGGTGGGTATCGTATTTACCCTGTTGTTCCTGGGGATCGTCATTTATACCCTGGTAAAAGGCAGGAGCTTCCTGCTGGCGGGCACCTGGGCAGCGCTGCTGGTTTTGCTGGATATGGACTATGCGCTGATGAGTTCCCAGATGGCGCTTCTGTTTCTGGTGGTATGGTTGATTACCATTTACAAAGCCCCTATTTTTAATAGGAAATAAGGCTTCGGCGCTGTGATTTTAAATGTTAAAAAAACATAAAAAAATTGACTTGCGCCCCCGAAAATAGTAATATCAGAAGTGTGTATACAAAGAAAAACGGAAACGACGAGGCAGGAGAGAACGCGGAAATGAAAGAGATGAAATGGTGGATGGATATCGTGAAAAATCTGACCATGCTGACCCAGTTCAGCTTCACTCTGGTGACGCCGCTTCTGATGTGTCTGGGTATTTGCTGGCTGCTGTGCGCGAAGGCGGGACTTGGCGGCTGGATTTATATCCCGGGATTTTTCTTTGGCATGGGAGGCTCCGGAATGGTGGCCTGGAAACTGTATGTATCCGTGACCGGCAGACAGAAAAAGGAGGAGACGAAAAAGCATATCTCCTTCAACCGGCACGAGTAGAAAAGGTGGAATGTATGAGCAAGCTTTTGGACAATATGCAGCCTGCGATTAAAGAGGAGACGAAGCATGTGGCGATTTATACGGCCACAGGCGTGGCGCTCATGTGGCTGGTATTTCTGGTACTTCACTTCACAATGCCGGAAAAGGTGCCGTTTAATTACACGGTGATTCTCGGCGGACTCGGCGGCGGAGCTGTCGCCGTGCTGAATTTCCTGTGGATGGGTCTCATGGTGCAGAAGGCGGCCGCGAAGGCAGGCGACCAGGACGCGGTGAAGACCCTGGTAAAAGGAAGCTATTCCCAGAGAATGTTGTTTCAGATGCTCTGGGTGATCATAGCGATTATCGCCCCCTGCTTTCACTATGCGGCGGGTATTCTTCCGCTTCTGTTCCCGGGAACGGGAATCAAGATCATGGGAATTTTGAAGAAATAGGAACTGTTGGAATATGTGAAGTTAGGAGGTGAAGATGCATGGAAGTGGATATTTCAGGTGCGCGAGTCTTTTTCACGATACCGACGAATATTCCGATACTGGGCGATCTTCAGATTAGTGAAACCCTGGTGGTGAGCTGGATTGTCATGGCGCTGATCACAGGCCTTTGTATCTGGCTGACCCACGACCTGAAGGTGGAGAAGATCTCCAAGCGTCAGGCGGTGGCCGAGATGTTGGTGGAAATGGCCAATAAATTTGTCATTGGAAATGCAGGCGAGAAGTTCCGGAAGCTGATTCCTTTTGTGGCGGCTCTGTTTGCCACAAGCGTGGTTTCGAACCTTATCAGCTTAATCGGTCTTCGGAGTCCGACCGCGGATCTTTCGACCGAGGCTGCCTGGGCGATTGTGGTATTTATTATGATCACAGCCCAGAAGATTAAGACCAGTGGATTCGGCGGTTATCTGAAGGGATTTACCACTCCGATTGCCGTTATGACGCCGTTCAACGTATTGTCTGAGCTGGCTACGCCTATCAGTCTGGCCTGCCGTCATTTCGGTAATATCCTTTCGGGCGTAGTTATCAACGCACTGATTTACGGAGCCCTGGCTCTGGCCAGCAGCAAGCTGCTGGGACTGCTTCCGGGTGTGCTCGGAGGCGTGCTGTCGCAGATCCCGATCCTGTCGGTAGGCCTTCCGGCGATTACGTCGGTCTACTTCGACTGGTTCTCTGGCGTAATGCAGGCATTTATTTTCTGTATGCTGACGGTGATGTATATCGCCAACGCGGCAGAGGAATAAGCTTAGTTAAACTATTAAAAAACTAAAAACCATTTTAGGAGGAAATCAATATGGAATTTCAGTTACTTGCAAAAGGTATCGCATTAGCAGGATGTGCAATTGGAGCAGGACTGGCGCTGATCGCCGGTATCGGACCTGGTATTGGAGAGGGTAATGCCGTATCCAAGGCCTGCGAGGCTATCGGACGTCAGCCGGAGTGCAAGGGCGATGTTACATCTACCATGCTGCTTGGCTGCGCTATCGCAGAGACCACCGGTATCTACGGTTTCGTAACCGGTCTGCTTCTGATCTTCGTTGCGCCGGGTATGTTCATGAACTTCCTGGGATAATCCGCGTTACGTTGCCGGATCATTAGAAAATCAGGAGGTTACAGATATGGATGTACAGGAATTAGTTGGTCTTGTGCCGTGGACGTTTGTCGCGCAGATTTGTAACCTGTTTATTCAGGTATATCTGATCAAGCGATTTCTGTTTAAGCCTGTAAATGAGATGCTCGAAAAAAGAAAGGCTCTGGCGGACGCCCAGATTCGTGAAGCCGAGAAGGCCAAGGCGGACGCGGACGCGATTAAGACGGAGTACGAGCAGAACATGAAGGAAGCGAAGGAGAAGGCAAATGAGATCCTTACCACCGCCCAGAGAACGGCGGCGCTTCAGAGCGAAGAGGTGCTGAAGGAGGCTGCTTCGCAGGCGGCTGCCCTGAAGTCCAAGGCAGAGAGCGACATCGCCCAGGAGAAGAGAAAAGCGGTCAATGAAATCAAGGATGAAATTGGCGGCATGGCCGTGGAGATTGCCGGAAAGGTAATCGAGCGGGAGATTAGTGAAGAGGATCACACGAAACTCATTGACGAATTTATCGCGAATGTAGGTGAGGCATCATGACACAGTACGCCAGATTGTATGGCGGCAGTCTCTATGACCTCGCTGCCGAAGAAAATCTTACGGACGCCATCGGGGAGCAGATGAAGGAGATCCGGGTGATCTTCCGGGAAAATCCCGATTATGTGAAGCTGCTTTGCGAGCCCTCAGTTCCGAAGACGGAACGGACCAAGCTCATTGAGGACGCTTTTGGCGGACAGGCAGAGCGTTATCTGGTGAATTTTATGAAGCTGCTGTGTGAGCGGAATCTCCTCGGAGAGTTCGCGGGCTGCTGTGAAGAATTTATACGGCGCTATCACGCGGATCACGGAATCGCCGAGGCGGTAGTGACCAGCGCAGTGGCTTTAAGCGACGCGCAGCTGTCGGCCCTGAAGGCGAAGCTGGAAAAAATCAGTGGAAAAACCGTGGAGCTGGTACAGAAGCTGGATGCTTCTGTGGTGGCAGGCTTACGTGTGGAACTGGAAGGAAAGCAGCTTGACGGAACGGTTCAGGCCAGAATGTCAGGAATTTCCAAAAAACTGAACGAAGTAATCGTGTAACTGAAAAAATAACTGTTTAAAGGATGGAATGGAAACATGCAATTAAAACCAGAAGAAATCTCCAAAGTCATCCGCAGCCAGATCAAATATTATGACAATGCCATTCAGCAGAACGAGACCGGTACGGTCCTGATGGTCGGCGACGGTATTGCCAGAGCCAGCGGCCTTGTCAACTGTATGGCAGGCGAACTGCTGGAGTTTGAGGACGGCAGCTTTGGTATGGCCCAGAACCTGGAAGAGAACAGCGTGTCCATCGTATTGTTTGGTTCCGATGAGAACATCAGCGAGGGACAGACTGTAAAACGTACCGGCAAGGTCGTATCCGTTCCGGTCGGAGAAGCGATGATTGGACGTGTCGTAAACGCCCTGGGACAGCCGATCGACGGCGCAGGCCCTATCGTTACGGATACTTTCCGGCCGATCGAGAGTCCGGCTCCCGGTATCTGCGAGAGAAAGAGCGTATCCGAGCCGCTGCAGACCGGTATTAAGGCCATTGACTCCATGGTTCCCATCGGACGTGGACAGCGTGAGCTGATCATCGGTGACCGTCAGACCGGTAAGACTGCCATTGCGGTAGACACCATTATTAACCAGAAGGGACAGGACGTAATCTGTATCTATGTAGCCATCGGTCAGAAGCGTTCCACCGTAGCCAATCTGGTAGAGACTTTGACGAAGAACGGCGCCATGGATTACACCATGGTCGTAGCTGCGACTGCATCCGAGGCAAGCCCGCTGCAGTATATCGCGCCCTATTCCGGCTGTGCCATGGGCGAGTACTTTATGAATCAGGGAAAGCATGTGCTGATTATCTATGATGATTTGACCAAGCACGCGGTAGCTTACCGTGCACTCTCCCTGCTGATTCGCCGTCCGCCCGGCCGTGAGGCTTATCCGGGTGACGTATTCTATCTGCATTCCAGACTTCTGGAGCGTGCGGCGAAGCTGGACGATGAGCATGGCGGCGGTTCCATGACGGCGCTGCCCATCATCGAGACTCAGGCAGGCGACGTATCTGCCTACATCCCGACCAACGTCATCTCCATCACAGACGGACAGATCTTCCTGGAGACTGAGCTGTTCCACTCCGGCGTTATGCCGGCGGTAAACCCGGGTATCTCCGTATCCCGAGTAGGTGGTAACGCACAGATCAAGGCTATGAAGAAGGTAGCCGGTACCCTGAAGCTTCTGTATTCCCAGTACCGCGAGCTGCAGAGCTTCGCCCAGTTCGGTTCCGATCTGGATGCCGATACCAAGGCCCGTCTGGAGCAGGGAGCACGTATCGTGGAAGTCCTGAAGCAGAACCAGAACGCGCCGGTAGCGGTAGAGAAGCAGGTAGCGATTCTCTATGCGGTTACTAAGGGCATCCTGACAAAGATTGCCACAGAGGACGTAAAGGCATACGAGGCAGGTCTCTATACCTATCTCGACACCGACGCCACAGGCGCTGCGGCTATGCAGGAGATCCGCTCCACAGGCAAGCTGGAAGCTGATACCGAGCAGAAGCTGAAAGAGGCCCTGGATGCGTATACCGAGCAGTTTCTGAATACAAAGCCTGAAAAATAAGTGATAGAGGAGGAAGCATATGGCTGCAAATATGAAAGCGGTGAAGCTGCGTATCCGAAGTGTGCAGAGCACCATGCAGATCACCAAGGCGATGGAACTTGTAGCATCCTCCAAACTGCGTAAAGCAAAGGAACGTGCAGAAATCTGCCGTCCTTATTTCCGGGAGCTTCATGAGACCCTGCAGGACATCGCGGATGGCAATACGGATTTGACCTCTGTGTATGTAAAACCGGCGGTGTCTGAAAAATACTGCTATGTGGTCATGGCAGGAGACCGCGGCCTGGCCGGCGGCTACAATTCCAATATGTTCAAGGCTGTGGAAGCGGCCATGGAAGGAAAGGATTGTGTGGTACTGCCCATCGGCAAGAAAGCGGTGGAGCATTTCCGGAGAAAGGGAATTCCCTGCATCACTGAGAAGTATGCGGAGATCGAGGACGTCTCGGTGGCCAACTGCTTCGAGATGGCCAATATGCTCTGCGGGGAATTCAAAAACAAGGAATTCGGTCATATCGAGCTTTGTTATACGAAGTTCGTGTCCATGCTGTCACAGCAGCCGGATAGGATTTCCATGCTGCCGCTGTCGGATCTGGCCAGAACTGAGGAGAAGAAGGAGCCGGTACGGAACCTGATTCTCTACGAGCCCAGCGCGGAGGAGGTCTTTGACGCCATCGTGCCGGAGTATCTGGCAGGTCTTATCTATGGCGGCGTCTGCGAGTCCCAGGCCAGTGAGCTGGCGGCCCGGAGAATGGCCATGGAGGCCGCTACCGGCAATGCGGAAGAGATGATCGAAAACCTGAACCTGTTTTATAACAGAGCCCGTCAGGCCAGCATAACGCAGGAAATCACAGAGATTGTTGGAGGTGCGGAAGGCATCTGATGAGGTGCGGGCGAAAGCCTGCAACCTGAACTAGGAATCAAAATAAGGAGATTCAGGAATGAGTGAAAAACACATTGGTGAAGTAGTGCAGATTACCGGACCTGTTCTGGACATTCGGTTCGCCCATGACGAGCTGCCTGCACTGCTGAACGCCATTGAAATCGATAACAACGGCACGAAGCTGACCGTTGAGGTGGCACAGCAGATCGGTGACAATACGGTCCGCTGTATCGCCATGAACTCCACTGACGGTCTTGTCAGAGGAGCGAAGGCCCTGGATACCGGAAAGCCCATCGAGGTTCCGGTAGGCGAGGAGTGCCTTGGCCGTGTATTCAACCTTCTGGGCGACCCGGTAGACAATCAGCCGGCTCCGGAAGCGAAGGAGCACTGGTCCATCCACCGTCCGGCTCCGTCTTATGAGGAGCAGGTTCCGGCTACCGAGATTCTGGAGACCGGTATCAAGGTCGTAGACCTGATCTGCCCCTACGCAAAGGGCGGTAAAATTGGTTTGTTCGGCGGTGCGGGAGTAGGTAAGACCGTCCTGATTATGGAGCTGATCCACAACGTGGCGACAGCTCACGGCGGTATTTCCGTATTCACCGGCGTAGGGGAGCGTACCCGTGAGGGTAACGACCTTTATAACGAAATGAAGGAAAGCGGCGTTATTGACAAGACCGCCCTGGTCTATGGTCAGATGAACGAGCCCCCCGGAGCCCGTATGCGTGTCGGCCTTTCCGGACTGACCATGGCAGAGTACTTCCGTGATGTGAAGAATCAGGACGTACTTCTGTTCATCGATAATATCTTCCGTTTTACTCAGGCAGGTTCCGAGGTATCCGCGCTGCTTGGACGTATGCCGTCCGCAGTAGGTTATCAGCCCACACTGGCTACAGAGATGGGTGCGCTGCAGGAGCGTATCACTTCCACCAGAAAGGGTTCTATCACTTCTGTGCAGGCCGTATATGTGCCGGCGGACGACCTGACTGACCCGGCTCCGGCTACCACCTTTACCCATCTGGATGCCACCACGGTACTTTCCCGTGAGATTAGTGCCCAGGGTATCTATCCGGCCGTTGACCCGCTGGATTCCACCAGCCGGATTCTGTCCCCGGAGATCGTAGGCAAGGAGCACTACGAGGTGGCCCGTGCGGTACAGCAGGTGCTGCAGCGTTATAAGGAGCTGCAGGATATCATCGCCATCATGGGTATGGACGAGCTGTCCGAGGAGGATAAGCTGACTGTAAACCGTGCCCGTAAGGTACAGCGTTTCCTGTCCCAGAGCTTCTCTGTGGCTGAGCAGTTTACCGGTATGCCGGGAAGCTATGTTCCGCTGAAGGAGACTCTGCGCGGATTCCGCATGATTCTGGACGGCGAATGTGATCAGATACCGGAGAGCTGCTTCCTGATGGCAGGAACCATCGACGAGGTATTTGAGAGAGCGAAGAATCAGTAAAGGGGGATGTCTATGAAGACTTTTCCGTTACGAATCGGAACGCCGGACGGACTGCTTTTCGAAGGAGAGGCAGAGCGGATCGTCTGCAGAACCATTACCGGTGATCTGGCGATTCTGGCCGGACACAGTAATTTCTGCACCGCCCTCGGTATGGGACACGCCCATGTGGCGCTTCCGGACGGGACCACCCGGGAAGCGGCCTGCATCGGCGGTATGCTGTCCATGATGAACGGTACCTGCCGCGTCATGGCCACCACCTGGGAATGGAAAGAGGACATCGACGAGGAGCGTGCAGTGAAGGCTAAGGAGCGCGCTGAGAAGCTGCTGGAGGACAAGAGCCTCAGTGAGCGCGACTACCGCATGGCGGAAGCGCGCCTGAAGAGAGCTTTGCTCCGTCTGGATGTAAAGGGATAATCGGATAGATTAGATACAAGAAAACCGGATCTTCGGTGTCCGCCTGGAGCGGACGCACGAAGACCCGGTTTTTTTCATATACTACTACAAAAAGGATTTTCCCATGAAATATGATGACGAACTGCAATCCGGTTTCGGAGTGTATCAGGCATATCCGTTTTACCCTTTTCTGCCGTGGGAAGATGAGAAGACGCGCGATCAGAGGCGTTTTCGGGAACTGTATCCGATGCTTGCAAGATGCATTCAGCCGCTGGTAGAGAAGGCCTGCGATATGCAGGAATACGAGGGCAGCTTCATGTTCGACGAGTATCCGGATCAGCTGATGATAAGACGCGTAAGCCGCAGCATCTACGACCAGCTGGATAAGAGCGCCTACCAGGACGATCTGATGATGCAGGAGATCAACGGGCGCAACTGGCTGGAGGATTTCGTGACGGTGATGCTGTTGAATGAGATGTATAGCCGGAGATGCCGCAGGCGGGATCGCAGGTGCGGAGGAATATTTTAGAAACGCCGGTCAGAGAGAGCGCGGAAGCGACAAAAGGAGGAGTCTGGAAAGTGTTTTCGTGAATACTACTTTCCGGGCTCCTCTTTATATGGAAGATAACAATCCTCAATCTGCAAAATGCTTCTTTGCCGCCTCAATGGCCTGAGCCAGCCCGTCGTGATCCACGTCCGCGGTCACATAATCCGCCCGGGCCTGCACGTTGGGCATGGCGTTACCCATGGCTACGCCGAAGCCTGCAGCTTCGATGAGTTCCACATCGTTCATGCTGTCGCCGATGGCTGCGCAATTCTCAAAGGTGGTATGATAGTGATCGAGAATGCGCTGCGCACCCTTGACCTTACCGTTTTCCCGTGGGATGATATCAGCGCCGCCCAGATTATCGCCCATGTATAGCAGCTTGATTTCCGGAAAATGAGCCTGCAGATCAGCAATGGCTTCCGGTGTATCGGACAGAAACATGGAGGGAACCCGCTGGTGGTAAAGGGCGCGGAAAGCTTCGCCGCTTTCGGGCATCAGACGACGCTGTTTATTGGATGCCATTTCCCGGAAGCGGGGCAGGTTGGAAGTTACCCATTTTCCGTTGTAACCAGACATCAGGCAGTAATTTTTCTCCACAACATAATCAAGAATACGAGTCTGCAGCTCCGGATCGAAGAATTTCTCATGAATCAGTTTCCCTTCTATCTCAATGATGGCGCCGTTGGAGCTGACGAGACAGTCCGGTGCGAAGCGCCCATGGAACTCTTCCGGCAGAGAATCGCTTCGGAAGGCGCGCCCGCTGGCCAGCGCAATCTTGTAGCCGTCCTCGTGGAGCCTTATCAGGGCTTCCAGAGAGCTTTCCGGGATGGACCAGGTTTGATGGCTGAAAATTGTGTTATCATAATCAATAAAAAATACAGGCTTCATCATAATCTCCTCAAAATGTAAAACAATGTATCGCGCCAAAGCTGCTGAAAGAAATGCAGTGTCACAAAAGACATTATAGCGTATTTGGAAACAGAAAGGAAGAACTCAGTTGGAAAATAGTATAAGTGACAGACAGTTTTCCTTTTAAAATGGGCTTTTTTCGTGAAATATACGGTATTTACAAATGGAAAGTTTGTGGTATACTAAACTAAGGCTTGCAGCAAGCAGAGCTTGCAAAGATGCGCACTCGGCGCAGTGGTAGATGGTTGCTGAAGCAACCGCGCCTCGGCGCGAGAATGTGCCAATGGCACATTCTTTCTTGTGTATAAAGAAGTATGATTTCAGGAAAGCTAGAAAAGGGGCAGGTAAGCGTCCCCCGGATAATAAAGCATAGAACATAAAACCAGGCCGCGTGAAGCGGCGACAGTAAGAAATCAGAGAAACGGGAGTTATTATGGATCAGTATGTGATTAAAGGCGGCAACCCCCTGGTCGGTGAGGTAGAGATTGGCGGCGCGAAGAACGCGGCCCTTGCGATTCTCGCGGCAGCGATTATGACAGATGAAACAGTTTTGATAGAGAACCTTCCGGATGTGCGGGACATCAATGTCCTGCTGGAAGCCATGCAGCAGATTGGTGCGCAGACTGACCGTATCGATCGCCATACGGTGAAGATTAACGGATCCCACATCGGGGATTACAGTGTAGACTACGAATATATTAAGAAGATTCGCGCTTCCTATTATCTGCTGGGCGCACTGCTCGGCAAGTATAAGAAGGCGGAAGTACCCCTTCCGGGCGGCTGCAATATCGGCAGCAGACCCATCGACCAGCATCTGAAGGGCTTCCGGGCCATGGGCGCTGACGTGAAGATTGAGTATGGTTCCATTATGGCGGAGGCAAAGCATCTGCGCGGCAGCCATATTTACCTGGACGTGGTCTCCGTAGGAGCGACCATCAATATCATGATGGCGGCTTCCATGGCGGAGGGCAATACCGTCATTGAAAATGCGGCCAAGGAGCCCCATGTGGTAGATGTGGCGAACTTCCTGAACAGCATGGGCGCGAACATTAAGGGCGCAGGTACTGACGTGATCCGAATCAAGGGCGTGGAGAAGCTTCACAGCACCGAGTATTCGATTATCCCGGATCAGATCGAAGCCGGAACCTTCATGTTCGCGGCAGCGGCGACCCGGGGCGACGTGACGGTCAAGAACGTCATTCCGAAGCATCTGGAGGCCACCACTTCCAAGCTTCTGGAGATCGGCTGTGAGATCGAGGAGCTGGATGACGCAGTCCGCGTGGTATGCTCTAAGGGACTTCGTAGCACCAATGTCAAGACCCTGCCTTATCCGGGATTTCCGACGGATATGCAGCCTCAGATCACCGCGACCCTGGCACTGGCCAAGGGCAGCAGCATTGTGACCGAGAGCATTTTCGAAAACCGGTTTAAATATGTAGACGAGCTGGCCCGCATGGGAGCCAATATCAAGGTGGAGGGCAATACGGCTATTATCGACGGCGTGGAGCGCTATACAGGCGCACGAGTGTCCAGTCCGGATCTCCGTGCAGGGGCGGCGCTGGTTATCGCAGGTCTGGCGGCGGACGGTATCACCATCGTGGACGACATTCATTATATCGAGCGCGGATACGAACGCTTCGATGAAAAGCTCCGTTCTCTGGGAGCAGAGATGGAGAAGGTCGGCGACGAGAGGGAAATCCAGAAATTTCGCCTGAGAGTGGGTTGACAAAACACTCGAAGAGGTGTAATGTATAGCATAAGATAAACAAATTGAATATTGTATTACTTTTCTCTTATTCAGAGTGATGGAGATACAAAGGATCTGTGAAGTCACGGCAACCCCGCGGATGCGGAAGGTGCCAACCTGAGCGAGTTGAATCGAACAATAAGAGGATTTGGTTATCGTGATATAAACAGGTCCGCTTGAACATCAGCGGGCCTTAACTTTTGCAAAAAAACAAATCAGAAGAAGAAAGGAAGAGACCATGGAAAAATTATTATTTACCTCAGAATCCGTAACAGAAGGCCATCCGGACAAAATCTGCGACCAGATTTCCGATGCTATCCTTGACGCTCTGCTGGAGCAGGATCCCATGAGCCGCGTAGCATGTGAGACTGCTACCACCACAGGCCTGGTGCTTGTCATGGGTGAGATTACCACCAAGGCTTATGTAGATATTCAGAAAATCGTTCGTGACACTGTTCGCGAGATCGGCTACGACCGCGGAAAATACGGCTTCGACGCAGACAACTGCGCGGTTATCACCGCCATCGACGAGCAGTCCACCGATATCGCCATGGGAGTAAATAAGGCTTTGGAAGCAAAGGAGCACCTGATGAGCGAGGATGAGATCGAGGCCATCGGCGCAGGCGACCAGGGTATGATGTTCGGCTATGCGGTCAATGAGACTCCGGAGTTGATGCCTTATCCGATTTCCCTGGCCCACAAGCTGACCAGACAGCTGACCAAGGTTCGTAAGGACGGCACTCTGACCTACCTTCGTCCGGACGGAAAGTCCCAGGTAACCGTAGAGTATGACGAGAACGGCAAGCCCGTCCGCCTGGACGCTGTGGTTCTGTCTACCCAGCACGGTGAGGAAGTAACTCAGGAGCAGATTCATGAGGATATTAAGAAGTATGTCTTTGATCCGATCCTTCCGGCAGAGATGGTAGACGAGAATACCAAGTTCTTCATCAATCCCACCGGACGCTTTGTTATCGGCGGACCTCACGGAGACAGCGGACTGACCGGTCGTAAGATCATCGTAGACACCTACGGTGGAATGGCGCGTCATGGCGGCGGAGCTTTCTCCGGCAAGGACTGCACCAAGGTAGACCGTTCTGCGGCTTATGCAGCCCGTTACGTGGCAAAGAACATCGTAGCGGCAGGTCTGGCTGACCGTTGTGAGATTCAGCTGTCCTATGCCATCGGCGTAGCGCGCCCGACTTCTATCAATGTGGACACCTTCGGAACTGGCAAGGTATCTGATTCCAAGCTGGTAGAGATTATCCGCGAGAACTTCGATCTGCGCCCGGCTGGAATTATCCGTATGCTGGATCTGCGCAGACCGATCTACAAGCAGACTGCAGCTTACGGCCACTTTGGCCGCACCGACCTGGATCTGCCCTGGGAGAAGACAGACAAGGTCGAGGATCTGAAAAAATATCTGTAAGAAAGACTGTGTAAAAGGACAGAGCTTCAACATGAAGCCCTGTCCCTTTTTAATGGAATAGGAAATTCCGATAGAATTCCCTATTCCATTAAAGCAAGCAGAGCTTGCAAAGATGCGCACTCGGCGCAGTGGTAGATGGTTGCTGAAGCAACCGCGCCTCGGCGCGAGAATGTGCCAATGGCACATTCTTTTTTATCATTCCAGTATAGGAAATCCTGACGGATTTTTCCTTTACAAATTTTTAAGAAAATCCCCACTGCATTTTTCTTGACGGGACAGGTCTGGCTGGCCTATAATAAGATTCAGTTTTCGACCGACTGGTCGGTCGGATTTTGCCGAATATAGAGGAGGACATTTGATGAAGAAAAAAAGCGTACTGGCGCTGGGTCTGGTACTGGCCATGAGTGTGTCCATGGTGGGTTGCGGCAGCAGTAAGAAGACAGAGACGGAAAAGGTAAATGTGGAAGTACAGACGCCCCAGAGCGGCGAAGTGACTTTGGATACAGATTATATCGGAACCGTGTCTCCGGAGCAGCAGGTCTATGTGGTGCCGCTGGTGTCCGGAACGGTGACCCAGGTGAATTATGCCGTGGGCGATACGGTGAAGGAGGGCGACGTGCTGTTCAGGATCGACGACGAGGCGGCGCAGCTTCAGATGGACAATGCCAGGGCGGCCTACAGCCAGGCCCAGGCCGGGGTCAACGCGGCGACCGGCGGAGCCAGACACCTGCAAAATTATCAGACAGAGCAAGGTATCGACAGTATGGAGGACAGCCTGGATCAGGTGCGGGACAGCATTAAGAATATGGAAAGCCAGATAGATACGCTGGGCACCCAGGAAACACAGCTCAGCCAGGCTGTGACAGCGGCTCAGGCCAATGTGGCGGCGAAAAATCAGGCGCTGGCCCAGGAGCAGCTGAAGCTGGAGAGTCTGCAGAAGGCTGCAGAGGCAGGCAATGCGTCCTCTGCGGGCAGTACAACGGAAGCGGGTACAGGCAGTACCGGTACGGCAGAGTCAGGTGGAACAGCAGCCGGCGAGACCGGAGCAGCGTCCGGCACTGCAGGAAGCGGTACGGCCTCTGGCACTGCGGAAGCAGCAGGAACCACAGGCAGCACAGGAGCCACAGCCAGCGATCTGGCTATCCAGGAGCAGAAAACGAAGGTGGCTACCGCGCAGCTGGAGCTGACCCAGGCTCAGGAAGCACTTTCCCAGGCCCAGTCCGGACTCTCAGCGGCGAAGTCCGGCAAATCCCAGCTGGAGAGTGCCCTGGACACTACCAAGACCCAGAAAGATACGCTGAAGGATAATCTGAATACTACAAAAGAGACCTATGAGATCACCAAAAATGAGGTCTATCCCCAGACTGACGCCACCTACGCGGCTCAGCTGGCCCAGGCAAATGTGGGACTGGAGTCCGCCCAGTATCAGATGGATATGTACACCGTCAAGGCTCCGATTTCCGGGCAGATCGAATCCATTTCCGTGGAGAAGGACACCATGGCCTCTGCCGGAAACCCGGCTTACGTCATTTCCAATAAGGATTCCATGACCGTCACCTTCAATGTGGCGGAGAAGGCCAAAAATGAGCTGAAGGTGGGCGACGCTGTCGAGGTAGAGCGTGGCGGCGAGACCTTTGCCGGAACCATCACGGAGGTGGGAACCATGGCGGGGCCGCAGACCCGTCTTTTCCAGGTAAAGGCTTCTGTCATCGGCGCGGGCGATAAGCTGCCCAGCGGCGTATCCGTGAAGGTACACGCCACCACCCAGCGGGAGCAGAGCGGCCTGGTCATTCCCTATGACGCAGTCTACTTCTCCGCAGGTGACGCGTATGTGTACTGCGTAGAGAATGGCAAGCTGGTGAAGACCCCGATTACCGTAGGTCTGATGAATGATAACGAAGTGTCCGTGGAGGACGGACTGAATGCGGAAAGCCAGGTTGTAACTACCTGGTCCTCCAAGCTGCGCGATGGCGCGGAAGTCTTGATCAATGGCGCAAATGGCGCAGCAGATGACAGCCAGAAAGAAGCAGTGAGTGAAAATGCTGGCAGTGAGAGCGCAGGCAGCAGTGACACAGAGGCGGAGGACGCAGAATAAATGAATCTTACAAAATTTTCCTTAAAAAGACCGGTCACAACCCTTCTGGTTGTCCTGGCGCTGGCGGTATTCGGTATCTCGTCCCTTCTGGGCCTGAGACTGGAGCTGATGCCGGATATGGATATGCCGGTGATGATGGTTATGACCATTTATCCGGGAGCGGATCCGGAATCCGTAGAGGAGTTGGTAAGCTCTGAGATAGAAGGCAAGGTGGGAGCCTTAAGCGGTGTGGATTCCGTTACCACCTATTCCCAGGAGAACAGTTCCATGGTTCTCCTGCAGTATGATTACAGTGTGGATACCAACGACGCGTATCTGGATCTGCGAGCGGCGCTGGATTCAGTGGAGCGTTCTCTGCCGGATGACTGCCAGAGCCCCATTGTTATGAAAATGGATATCAATTCCATGCCCAGTATGATGTATTCCTTAAGCACCACCGACGGCAGCGACGTTCTCTCCCTGGCCAATGACGAGATTGTGCCGGAGCTGAAGGCGGTAAGCTCGGTGGCCAGCGTAGAGGTCAGCGGCGGACGGGAGAATTATATTCAGGTGAAGCTGGACGAGGAGGCCATGAATCAGTATGGACTGACCATGAGCAGCATTGCCCAGTTTATTGCGACCACAGATTTTACAGTCCCCATCGGCTCCCTGGAGCAGGGTACGCAGTCCATCAGCGCCATCAGTACGGCGGATGTGACCACGGTAGAGGATCTGCGGGAGATTCCGTTGTTTACCGCTACCGGCAGTATGATTCACCTGTCAGACGTGGCTGACGTGGAGTGGTCCCAGAAGGATCCGGACAGCATCAGCCGTTATAACGGCGAGGAGACCCTGACGGTCAGCGTTACTAAGAACCAGAGTGCAAGTACCCTGGGAGTGGTGCGGGACGTCAGAAAGACCATGGAGCGGCTGCAGAAGGAACATCCGGGCCTGGTGGCGACAGCCTCCTACGACGCGTCAGATATGATTCTTCTGGCTGTAAAATCAGTAGGAAGCACGCTGCTCATGGGCGTCATCCTGTCTATGCTGGTGTTATTCATCTTCTTCGGCGACTGGAAGGCCAGCTTGATTGTAGGAAGCGCCATGCCCATCTCCCTGCTGGTGACGGTGATTGTCATGGCCGTGGCAGGCTTTTCACTGAATATCATTACGTTGGGCGCGCTGGTGATTGCCATCGGTATGATGGTAGACAGCTCCAGCGTCGTGCTGGAGAGCTGTTTCCGGGCGAAGGATAAAAAGCCGGGCTTTCGGGAGGCTGCGGAAATCGGTACCAGAGGCGTGGCAGGCTCTATCGTGGCTTCTACGATTACCACAGTCGTGGTATACCTGCCCTTGTGTATCCAGACCGGACTGACCGGACAGATCTTCGGACAGCTGGGCTATACGATTATCATCGCCATGCTGGCGTCCCTGATTTCCGCACTGACTCTGGTTCCTCTGTTCTTCTGTATCTTTAAGCCGCAGGAGAAAAAGGAACTGAAGCTGAACGGATTTCTGGATAAGGGTAAGGAAAAATATGACAGGATGGAGCGGAAGCTCTTGCATAAGAAGAAGCTGAGCGTTTTGGTGGCGGTGGTGCTGTTAGTTATGTCCTTCGGCCTGGTGGCGCTGATGAAGGTGGAGCTGATGCCGGCCATGGACGAGGGAACCATTTCCGTGGCAGCTGCCTTCCGTAGCGGTACCAAAGCAGAAGAAGTAGATAAAAAAATGCAGGAGCTCGAGGCTATGGTGGCGGCCCATGAGGACGTGGACAGCTATACCCTGACTTCCTCCAAGGGATCTGGAACCATTTCCGTTAATCTGAAGGAGGATCGGAAGATGTCCAGCCAGGAGGTGGCAGATGAGTGGCTGGAGGAAACCAGGGATATGACTGGCGTACAGTTGGATATCACCGTCAGCAGCCAGATGTCTACCATGATGGCGACCAGCAGTGGCGGAAGCGTGACGCTGGCCTCTACAGATCTGGACGATTTGAAAGAGGCGGCATCCCTGATTGAGGAAAAGGCCTGGAATATTCCGGGCGTGTTGAACGTGTCCTCGGATGCCGGTGAAGGCTCTACCCAGATCCGGGTGGTAATTGATCCGTTGGACGCTATGGCCCACGGTATGACGCCCGTACAGGCGGCAGGGGGGCTCTACAGTATGATCAGCGGAACCGAGGCCATGACCATTACGTCAAATGGAGAGGAGTACAGTGTCATGCTGGAGTACCCGGAGGGAACCTATACAAAGGCCAGCTCCCTTTTGGACGCATCCGTTGGCGGCGTGCCCCTGTCGGAAATGGCGACCCTGCAATATACTGATTCCCAGCAGACCGTCATGAAACAGGACGGAAAATACACCACCACCATTACCGCCTCTTGTGTCTCAGAGGATACGGACACGGTGGACGCGGCGCTGGATAAGCTGGTGGCAGATACAAAGCTTCCGGATTCTGTGGAGCAGACTCAGGACACCATGGACGAGATGATGACAGAGACCTTTACGGCCATCGGTAAGGCGATTGCGGCGGCAGTGTTCCTGGTATTCCTGGTTATGGCCATGCAGTTTGAATCTCCGAAGTATTCTCTGATGGTCATGCTGAGCATTCCCTTCAGCCTGATTGGTTCCTTCGGACTTCTCTTTTTGTCCGGACAGTCGCTGACCATGATTTCCATGATGGGTATCATGATGCTGGTGGGTATCGTGGTAAATAACGGTATCCTGTATGTGGACGGCGTCCATGCCCTGATGAATGAGGAAGGATTGGGACTGGAGGACGCGCTGATTGAAAGCGGAAAGACGAGACTCCGGCCGATTCTGATTACTACGCTGACTACCGTTATTTCCATGATTCCCATGTCTCTGGGACTGGGAACCGGAACGGAAATGATGCAGAGCATGGGTATCATTATCATCGGCGGCCTGACTGCCTCTACGATTTTGATTCTTTTGTTAATGCCGGTATTCTATCTGATGGCTTACGGAAATAAAAAAGAAAAGGGGCCGAAAAAACCGCGGAAATGGAGGCTTAAAAAGCATGGAACTGCAGAAACCGAAGTCAATGCCTGAGCTGAAGCCCAAGGTAAAGGCCCTCTACGATGCAGTACTGGAGCTTCTGAATGAAAATGCGGATGTCAATACCCTGACCGTGTCGGATATTACAAAGCGTGCCGGTATCGGTAAGGGAACGGCCTACGATTATTTCAGCTGTAAAGAAGAAATCATTGCGGGAGCCATTATCTATGACGCCCAGACCCAGGGCGTGGAGAACTGGGAAAGACTGGAAAATATTCCGGGCTTTGAAGAAAAGATCTGCTATTGCTTTCATTGGGTGGCAGAGTGTGTGCAGGAGCAGCGGGCATTTGCCAGATTTCTGTTCCTGTCGGCCCATCCGGGAGCGGCTAAGGACGATATTATGAAGAAGCTGCAGAGCATGCTTGCGGAAAGCAGGCAGTGCGGCGATATGGGTCCTATGATGATTCTGGGAAATCTGTGTGACTGCGGCATGCGGGAATGCTATATCCGGAAAGAGCTCCCGAAGCAGGCGGCGGTGTATATGCTGCTTGGCAGCCTGACCTCCCTGGTGATGTATCTGGGAGAAAAAAAACAGACCGGGGATTTCTGTCCGGAGGAGATGGGAACCTATCTGTGTGAGGGCTTTTTAAAAGCAGTAAGGTAAGAAATAAGGAATAAAAAACGGACTGTGACTTTACCGTCACAGTCTGTTTTGCTATAATAGAACCGGTGGTTTTAGAAAAAACGCATGGAAAATGCAGCAGGAGGTATGAGGTATGCTTTTGGAAAAACTGGAGCAGGAGGGTATCAAGAAGGAACTGGAAGCCCTCGGATACAACTGTGAGGAGATCTTCGGCGGCCTGAAGGAGGAGACGGACCGGCTGTACGCATCCTATTCCTGGCAGAAGATTCCCTGTACGGTAGAAGGAATCCGGGAGTATGTGATTCACGCGGTTCCGCCGAAGGAGCTTCGGGAGAAAGACTATCCCTGGGAGGAGTGGTTTATCCAGTTCGATGAACCGGTACACCACGTATTGTTTATGCACGATCAGGAGATCTGCAATGCGGAAGTGCCGATTCCGGAGGGAGATACACAGCATCCGGCGGAGATTTGCGGAAGAACCTGGTACTATTATGACGATAAGAACAGCTATCCGCATTTTGCAGGGAAGTCGGAGCCGAGATAATCCCTGATTAGAAAAACTGAATAGAGATGCCCGGAAGTTTCCCAAAGGAATTTTCCGGGCATTTTTCTTTCTTAAGAAATTCAGAAGATTCTTAAAAAAACCGGTATTATCTTGAATCCATTGGAATATAATGCTAGAGTATGATCTAGTATCCCGTCCGCTGTGGAGGGGAAATGACTGGAAACGAATGACAGGATACAGCAGCGAAAGAGGAGATTTTATGAAAAAGGGTAATGGAGGAATTCGTACGGTATTTACAGCGGGCGTTCTGCTTGTGCTGGTTATAGTGGCTGCGTGGACGCTGAAGCACAGAAAGGCGGACGAGCCTGCGGATGCAGAGATTAAGATAGAAACGCCGGTTTCAGAGGAAGAGGCGCCGGTGGAAGAAACAGCTCCGGCGGCGGAGCCGACGGTGGATCCGGCCGCAGAGCAGGCAGCTAAGGACGAAGCAGCCCGTCAGGAGCAGGAAAAGAGTACCTTCGTGACGGACTATGAGAGCGAACCGCTTCTGAATACCACTTCTATTAAATATCTGAGCCTGGAGGTGGGAGGAACCGACGATGAGATCCGCCTCAACTGGATGTCCCCCAGTGGAAGTGCCGGACAGGTAAGCTGGTATACCGTGCAGGACGGGACATTTCAGATGGTGACGGCCCAGTGCAGCGCTTCCCAGACTATGCCTGGATATTATGTAAACAAAGCGACGGTGACCGGACTGCAGCCGGGAATGACCTATGCGTATAAGGTAGGAAATGACGCCGGAGGCTGGTCCCCGGAATACAAATATACCGTCCCGGAAGGGGATACCACCCATGGTTTTACGTTCCTGGTGGCCTCCGACGCGGAGATTGGCCAGGATGAGAAGAATGATGTGCAGGTGTCCATCAACGACTGGGACAAGGTGGTGACCCGGCTTACCGATTATGTGCCGGAGGCGCAGTTCCTGGTTCATACAGGTGATCAGGTGTCCAGGTTTGGAGACGCGGGGGAGTATAGCGGATTTTTGGATCATCTGGGACTTTATAAGATTCCGCTGGCACCGGTGACCGGTAATCATGACGTAGCGAATGAGCAGATGGCCGAGGAGCTGGGCTATGGCGGCGGGCCATTCTTCTATGAACATTTCAATGTGCCGAACCGCTCGGAGGAGTACGGCATGAGCGAATACGACAAGGATGGCGATTACTATTTCATCCGTGGAAATGCGCTCTTTATCGTGCTGAACAGTGTGACGGCCCAGGCGACTGATACTCACGAGGCATATGTGCCGAAGGTGATTGCGGAACATCCGGATACCAAATGGCGGATTCTCATCCAGCATTATCCGGCCTACAGCAGCGTGGCAAGATATCAGGAACAGATGGACAGCTGGATGCGCTATTCTCTGGGCTATATCTGTGAAGACAATGATATTGATCTGGTGCTGACCGGCCACGATTCGGTATATTCCAGATCCGCATTCACGAATCGGCGTTGTGAGAATTACGAGGGCTATGATTACGCGTCTGGCGGTATGGCAGTGAATCCGGAGGGAACCATGTATGTGGTCTGCGGAACCTCCAGCGGAAGCCTGTATCAGGCGGCGACGCCCAACGATCAGCTGGTCTTTCAGGGACAGCCGGAGGAGCCCATGGCTCTGCGGATCGATCTGACGGATACCGACCTTCATCTGCGGGCTTATACCGTAGACAACTGGACCGTCTACGATGAGTATACAATTCGCAAAGAATAGCGCAGAAACCTTGACAATCCGCGGAAAGACTGCTATATTTACCTACAGTTAGACTGGAAAGAATAACGACATAATTCAAAGGCAGAGAAAAAGAGGAGTACGCGGGACATACGTCAAAAGAGAGGACAGCTCATAGGCTGAGAGGCTGTCGTGGAAGGGTCGCCTGCGGAAGGTAGCTTTGGAGCCGGAATGGTGAAACGGGAGCACAGAGTAGCCATTCACGCCTGACCAGCGTTAAAGGGTGAGAGATATGAGGCGGATTTTCGCTTCATAAGTAAGGTGGTACCGCGCACAAGCGCCCTTTCAGGATAAGAGAGGGCGCTTATTTTTTTTCGACTGGTTCAAGAAGCGAAAGAAAAATGAAGGAGGAACAGAATGAAAGAGTTGGCAAAGACCTATGATCCCAAAGCAATGGAGGATCGTATTTACGGAGAGTGGCTGGAGAAAAAGTATTTCCATGCAGAGGTGGATCGGAGTAAAAAACCGTTCACGATTGTCATGCCGCCTCCCAATATCACAGGAAAGCTGCACATGGGACACGCGCTGGACAATACCCTGCAGGATATCCTGATCCGTTACAAGAGAATGCAGGGCTACAATGCGCTGTGGATTCCGGGAACCGACCATGCTTCCATTTCCACAGAGGTTAAGGTCATCAACCAGCTGAAGTCGGAAGGCATCGATAAGAACGAGCTGGGCCGTGAGGGCTTCTTAAAGAGAACCTGGGAGTGGCGGGAAGAGTATGGCCGTACCATCGTAGATCAGCTGAAGAAGATTGGCTCCTCCTGCGACTGGGACAGAGAGCGCTTCACCATGGACGAGGGCTGCTCCAAGGCCGTACAGGAGGTATTCCTGCGCCTGCATAAGAAGGGCTATATCTACAAGGGCTCCCGTATCATCAACTGGTGTCCGGTCTGCAAGACCTCTATCTCTGACGCGGAGGTAGAGCATGAGGAGCAGGCAGGTCATTTCTGGCATATCAATTATCCAATCAAGGGCAGCGATAAGTTCGTCGAGATCGCTACCACCAGACCGGAGACATTGCTTGGCGACAGTGCCCTGGCTGTGAATCCGGACGACGAGCGCTATAAAGATATCGTAGGTAAGACCGTGATCCTGCCGCTGGTAGGCCGCGAGATTCCGGTCATCGCCGACGCATACGTAGATAAGGAGTTCGGTACCGGCGTGGTTAAGATTACCCCGGCGCACGACCCCAACGATTTCGAGGTAGGAAAGCGTCATAACCTGCCGGAGATCAATATTCTGAACGACGACGCAACCATCAATGAGAACGGCGGCAAGTACGCAGGCATGGATCGCTACGAGGCCCGCAAGGTCATGGTAGAGGAACTGAAGGAGCAGGGTCTGCTGGTGAAGGTGGTAGACCATGTCCATAACGTAGGAACCCACGACCGCTGCGGCACCACTGTTGAGCCCATGATCAAGCAGCAGTGGTTCGTAAAGATGGAGGAAATGGCAAAGCCAGCTATCGAGGCCATCAAGAACGGCGATCTGACTTTCGTGCCGGAGCGCTTCGACAAGACGTATCTGCACTGGCTGGAGAATATCCGCGACTGGTGTATTTCCCGTCAGCTCTGGTGGGGACACCGGATTCCGGCTTATTATTGCGACGACTGCGGCGAGATCGTGGTAGACCGGGAGATGCCGAAGGTGTGTCCGAAGTGCGGCGGAACCCATTTCACACAGGATCCGGATACCCTGGATACCTGGTTCTCCTCTGCGCTGTGGCCCTTCTCTACCCTGGGCTGGCCGGAGAACACAGAGGATCTGGACTACTTCTACCCCACCGATGTGCTGGTAACCGGATACGATATCATCTTCTTCTGGGTCATCCGTATGGTATTCTCAGGCTATGAGCAGACCGGAAAGTGTCCGTTCCATCATGTACTGATTCACGGACTGGTGCGGGATTCCCTGGGACGGAAGATGAGTAAGTCTCTGGGAAATGGTATCGACCCGCTGGAGATCATCGATCAGTATGGCGCAGACGCCCTGCGTTTCACCCTGGTTACCGGCAACGCGCCCGGCAACGACATGCGTTTCTATATGGAGCGTGTGGAGGCCAGCCGTAACTTTGCCAACAAGATCTGGAACGCTTCCCGTTTTATCATGATGAACGTGACTGCTCTGAAGGAAAATGAGCACGAGCAGAGCGAGTATTCATTTTCAACGGAGCAGTCAGCGACGGACCGCAGGTCTGGAGCTTGCGTAAAAGAAATGGATCTCACACAGCTCACCGGCGCGGACAAGTGGATTCTGTCCAAGGTCAACACCCTGGCACAGGATGTGACGGCGAACATGGACAAGTTTGAGCTGGGTATCGCCGTTCAGAAGCTCTACGACTTCATCTGGGAGGAGTTCTGCGACTGGTACATCGAGATGGTGAAGCCCCGTCTCTATAATGAAGAGGATCAGACCAAGGCGGCGGCTCTGTGGACTCTGAAGACTGTTCTGACCAACGCCCTGAAGCTTCTGCATCCGTACATGCCGTTCATCACCGAGGAGATTTACCGCAACCTGACCGGAGAGGAGTCCATCATGATTTCCGCATGGCCGGAGTTTAAGGAGGAGTGGAGCTTCCAGAAGGAAGAGGCTGAGGTAGAGCTGATCAAAGAGGCCGTTCGTTCCATCCGTAACGTGCGTTCTTCCATGAACGTACCGCCCAGCAAGAAGGCTCACGTGATCGTAGTATCCGAGAAGCCGCAGGTGCGGGAGGTATTTGAGGGCAGCAAGGCCTTCTTCGGTACCTTAAGCTATGCGAGCCAGGTGACGGTTCAGGAGGATAAGAGCGGTATCGGTGAGGATGCGGTTTCCGCGCTGATTCCGGACGCAGCCGTTTATATGCCCTTTGCGGAGCTGGTAGATCTGGAAAAAGAGATTGAGCGTTTGAAGAAAGAGGAGGAGCGTCTGACGAAGGAGCTGGCCCGTGTGAACGGTATGCTCAGCAATGAGAAGTTCATCAGCAAGGCACCCCAGAGCAAGATTGACGAGGAGAAAGAGAAGCTGGAGAAGTACACCCAGATGATGAATCAGGTGAAGGAACATCTCGCAGCGCTTGTGAAATAAGATAGAGAGGAATTTATGAAAAAGTTTTTACAAAAAGGAAAGGCCTGCGGCGTAGCGGTGAAGCGATTCATCGGGCGCTGTGGCGCTTTTCTGAGAAAGTGGAGTGAGGGGTGCAGCAGTCGTATGGAGAAGCCGGTGGCAATCGCGAACCGGTTTTCCCTGGTGCTTCATGCGGTCATGTCTGCAGGAATCTATTTCATTATGGAAGCCATGTCCCGCCATTCGGTGGTGGAGGCCTGGAACTTCCTGATTGGAAGTCCGAAGGTATTTGCCTATAATACCTTTATGATTTTCATGACCTTTATGCTGGTGTATCTGTTCCGGAGACGTATTTTTGTGCGTCTTCTGATTACGGCCTTCTGGATCTACCTGGGCTATATGAACGGAACGATCCTGAGCAGCCGCGTCACGCCGTTTACCGGACAGGATCTGCATCTGATTACCGACGCGCTGGACGTGGTAGGTCTGTATATGTCGCCGATAAAGCTGATTACCCAGGTGGGCGGCGTGCTGCTGGCTATCGCCGCGTTGGTGCTTTTGTGGAGATATGCGCCGAAGTACCAGAAAAAGATTAAGTGGCCCTTAAGCATTGCAGGCGTGGTGATTGTGCCGATTCTGTTTGCGGGAACCACGAAGCTCTGCCTGGAACAGCGCGTGTTGTCCACTTATTTTGGAAATATTGCCTTCGCTTACCAGGACTATGGCCTGCCCTACTGCTTCTTCTGCAGCCTGCTGGCTACTGGTATGAGCGAGCCTTATGACTATTCCCAGGAGACCATCGACAAGATCGTGGAGGATGACAAGCAGGTGGCTCTCAGTGAGGACAATGATACAGAGAAGCCTAATATCCTGATGCTGCAGCTGGAAACCTTTTTCGATCCGACTACCGTAGAATGGCTGGAATTTTCCGAGGATCCCATTCCGAATTTCCACCGTCTGATGGAGGAGTATTCTTCAGGCGCGTACAAGGTACCGTCTGTGGGAGCCGGAACGGCCAATACAGAGTTCGAATCCATCACCGGCATGAACCTGCGGTATTTCGGACCGGGCGAGTATCCGTATAAGACTATTTTGAAGAAGACTACCTGTGAGAGCGTGGCTTACGACCTGCGGAGCATCGGCTACGCGACCCACGCTATTCACAATAACAAGGCGACTTTCTACAGCCGTGCGGATGTCTTCAAGAACCTGGGCTTCGACACCTATACGTCCAAGGAGTATATGGACGTCACCAACACCACAGCCAACGGCTGGCTGAAGGATGAGATTCTGGTGGACCAGATCCTGGACAACCTGAAATCCACGGCCCGTCAGGACTTTATCTACACCATTTCCGTGCAGGGACACGGAGAATATCCCACGGAGAAAGTGCTGGAGGATCCGGCTATTAAGGTTACCGGCGCCGCCACCGAAGAGAAGAATAATCAGTGGGAATATTATGTAAATCAGCTCCATGAGATGGATCAGTTCGTGGCAGATCTGATTGACGCCCTGGACAATTTCGGCGAGAAATATGTGCTTGTGATGTACGGCGATCATCTGCCGACCCTGGGACTGACCGTAGAGGACGTGAGCAACCGCTACCTCTTTGATACCAGCTATGTGATTGTAGATAATATGGGGCTGGAGAAGGTGGATCAGACTCTTTGCTCTTACCAGATCGCCGCTGAGGTGCTGGACAAGGTGAATATCCATACCGGAACCATGATGCAGTACCACCAGAACCGCCGCAAGTCCAAATGGTACTTACAGGACATGGAGCTTCTGCAGTACGATCTGCTCTATGGTAAGAAATATGCCTACGGCGACGACGGCACCACGCCCTTTGAAACCATCGATATGAAGATGGGAATCCATCAGCCGGAGATCACGAGGGTGATTTCCCTGCCCGATGAAAATAAGGTGTATGTATTTGGCAGCAACTTTACGACGGCAAGTAAGATCTACATCAATGACGAGTGGCAGAATACAAAATTTATCAGCAATCATGTATTGCAGGTAAAGAAGGCGAAGCTGACCGAGGACGCACTGGTGTCCGTGAAGCAGCTGGCGCCGGGCAAGGCAAAACGAGTCTTAAGTGAAGGCAATACTATGATGTATGTGCCTCCGGTGGCGGAAGAAGAAACCGGGGAGACGGACGGGACCGGTGAAAGTACCGACACGGAAGAAACCGGCGAGACCACCGATACGACAGAGGCAACCAATGAGACCGGCACTGCGCCGGCAGACAGCGAAGCAGAAGGGACGGGAACTGCAAAATGATGACCTATCAGGAAGCTGTAGATTATATTGAGGAAACACCGAAATTTACGAAGAAAAATTCACTGGATCACACACGGGCCTTTTTAAAAAGGCTCGGGAGTCCGGAAAGTCGTATGAAGATTCTGCACGTGGCGGGAACCAACGGAAAGGGCTCCGTGTGTTCTTTCCTGGCCTCCATGCTCCACGCGGCGGGAAAGCGGACTGGTCTGTTCACATCTCCTCATCTGGTGGATATCAATGAGCGCTTCGTCATCGACGAGGAGCAGGTATCCGACGAGGCCTTCCTTAAGGCCTTTCATAAGGTGATGGACTGCGTAGGCGTCATGAAGGAGGAGGGTTATCCCCATCCCACGTATTTTGAGCTGCTGTTCCTGATTGGAATGGTGATTTTCAAGGAGGCAGGCGTGGAATACCTGGTGCTGGAGACAGGCCTGGGCGGACGCCTGGATGCGACCAACTCCGTAGCTCATCCGGTGGTGACCGTGCTGACATCCATCAGCCTCGACCATACCGAGTATCTGGGCCATACCGTAGCGGCCATCGCGGGCGAGAAGGCAGGCATTATCAAAGAAGGTGTTCCGGTGATCTACGACGCGTCCTGTAAGGAATCTGAGGAGGTCATTCTGGCTAAGGCGCATGAGATGCACGCCCCGGCCTACGGTATCCGTCCCGACATGTATAAGATTTTGGGAGAGACCGAGAAAAGCATTGATTTTTCCATAGATTGTGGGTATTATGAAAGTATCAGTCTGTCCATATCCAGCGTGGCGGAATATCAGATGAAGAACGCCACAGAGGCCGTGACCGCCATCCGCGTGATGGATCGGGAAAAGGGCGAATTTACCGACGAGATGATCCGGAAAGGTATCTCCGGGATGCGCTGGCAGGGCAGAATGGAGACCGTGCTGCCGGGCGTCATCATCGACGGCGGCCACAATGAAGCGGGCGTGGAGGAGTTTGTAAAGACCGCGAAGCGTCTGGAGAAGGACTACCCTGTGACACTCCTGTTTGCGGCTGTGGGAGACAAGGATTACCGCCATATGATCGAGACCATTTGCAGGGAACTGCGTCTGGAACGCGTCATCGTGACAGAGGTGGGCGGCTACCGCAGCGTGGATGTGAAGGAGCCGAAGGGGCTGTTTGAGCAGTTCGGACAGAAAGAGATAAAGGCGATTCCCGATGTGAAGGAAGCGTTTGAAGAGGCACTGAGAGAAAAGGGAGACGGCATCCTGTTTTGCGTAGGATCCCTGTATCTGGTAGGGAGCATAAAGAAAATATTACGGGACAAGGAGGACGGCAAATGATTGATTTTGAAGAAGAACTGAAGAAATTTCACCCGAGCCTGGAAGTGGAGCAGGTGGAGGACAATGTATACAAGAACAAGCCCAAGGACATGTCGGACCTGCTTGACGAGATGCTGAAAGAGATGAAGGGCGGCCGCCGCCAGTAACCGGAACCGCAGATATCATAGGAGGAATTTATGCGCTGTATTAAATGTGGAGCGACACTTACGGATCCGGAATACTGCAGCTCCTGCGGAACGGAGATTCATGTATACGATAAAATCATAAGGCTGTCCAATACCTGGTATAATTTGGGATTGGAGAAGGCGAAGGCGCGGAATCTGTCCGGAGCCATGGAGGATCTGCGCTACAGCCTGGAACTGAATAAGCACAATATACCTGCGAGAAATCTGTTGGGTCTGGTCTACTATGAGGTGGGCGAGGTGGTATCCGCCCTGACCGAGTGGATCATCAGCAAGAACCTGGAGCCGGAGAAGAATATCGCCGACGAGTATATCAATGCGATTCAGGCGAATCCGGCCAGACTGGAGACCATCAACCAGACCATTAAGAAATACAACCAGTCTCTGCTGTACTGTCAGCAGGGCAGTGAGGATCTGGCCATCATCCAGCTGAAAAAGGTACTGTCCCTGAACCCGAATCTGGTGAAGGCGCACCAGCTGCTGGCGCTCCTGTACATCCGAACTGAGGAGTATGAGCGGGCAGGCAGAGAGCTGAAGCGGGCTCTGGCCATCGACAAGACCGACAATATCTCCCTGCATTATCAGGCGGAGTTGGAGACTCTGGCGGGCAAGGCCGTGAGCCGCGGACAAAAGCCTGAAGGGCAGAAGGACAATAAGGGAAATAAGAGCAAGGATCCGGATATTATCTCCTATACCAGCGGCAATGAGACCATCATCATGCCGGCGACTTACAAGGAAAACACCGGCGTCAATGTGGTGCTGAATATCTTCATCGGCCTGGTGGTCGGTGTGGCGCTGATGTGGTTCCTGGCGGTTCCGGCCAAGGTGCGTTCCGTGCGGAGCGAGACGGCGGCCCAGATCCGGGAATACAGCGATCAGATCACGGCGAAGCAGACCGAGATTAGCAGCCTGCAGAGCCAGCTGGACGCGCTGAACGGCACGGGAGAGGACGGCGCGGAGGATACAGCTGAGACCCCTGGCGGCAGCTATGAGCAGCTGATCGACGCCTATACCAGTTTCCAGGCGGGCGATACAGACACCGCCACATCCATACTGGACAATGTGAATGCAGACGATCTGTCGGACAACGCCAGGGCGATCTACAATCAGATGTATGGAAGTCTCCATGCGGATGATGTGAAGAACCTGTATGACGCTGGTTCCGCGGCCTACGACGCGAAAAACTACGAGGAGGCTGTAACCAATCTGGCCCAGGTCGTAAGCATGGATGAAAAATACGACAACGGCTATGCCGTGTACTATCTGGCACGGTCCTACGAGGCCCTGCAGCAGAACGACCAGGCGGTCGTGATGTTCCAGAAGTTCCTGGACAATTTCCCGGGAACCTCCCGGGCGAAGTACTGCACCAGCGCCATCGCGCGGCTGGGCGGACAGGTGCAGACCCAGCCCCAGACTCCTGCGGCGGATACGACGACGCAGCAGGATCAGGGAACACAGGATCAGGCGGCCCAGGACGCGGCAGTGCAGCAGTAGCGATACGCAGAACATAGATAACGGGCAGAAATACCCCAGATAAACCCTGAAGTGAGGGACATGGGAATTGACAGAAATGTCAGTTCCTGTGTCCTTTTTTGTGGAATAGGAAATTCCGATAGAATTCCCTATTCCATAAAAGCAAGCAGAGCTTGCAAAGATGCGCACTCGGCGCAGTGGTAGATGGTTGCTGAAGCAACCGCGCCTCGGCGCGAGAATGTGCCAATGGCACATTCTTTCTTGCTCTATAGGAAATACCGTGTCACATTAAAGTGTGAAAGCCATGATTCCTATAGAGCAAAAAGCCCCTCCGGGGGATCGCACTGCGGCGGAATGGAATCATGTCGCTTATGCGACCCGCCGCAGGCGGAGAATCCTGCTTCGCAGGATTCTTTCTTATTACGCAGGCCGGGCAGGGGAGGCCTTATTTCCACAGAAAGGAGTAAAAATATGGGAAAAGAAAGAATGAAACTGGAAAAGCAGACCCTGTATATCCGGCTCCCCATGGAGCTGGACCATCACAGCGCCGATGCCATCTGCCGGAGGGCCGACGAGCTGGTGCAGGCAAAGGATGTGCGGGAAATCGTCTTTGATTTCTCGGAGACGGAATTCTGCGACAGCTCCGGCATTGGGATGCTGATGGGCCGCTACAAGACGATGCAGGCCCTGGGCGGAACCGTGCGGGCCGTCCGGGTGCGGGAGCGGGTAGCGCGGATTCTGATGCTGTCCGGGGTCATGAAGCTGATTCCGGTGGAACGGATGCAGGGAGGTGTAAAGGCATGACAAATCGAATGAAGGTAGAGTTTGACAGTATCTCCGCCAATGAGGCCTTTGCCCGGGTGACCGTGGCGGCCTTTCTGACCCAGTTGAACCCCAGCGTGGAGGAAGTGGCCGATGTGAAGACGGCGGTCTCCGAGGCCGTGACCAACGCCATCATCCACGGCTATCAGGGAGAGGTACATACGATTACCATTGAAGGGGAATTGGAAGGAGATTTATTGACTCTGCGGGTGCGGGATGCGGGTGTGGGTATCGCGGATATCGGTCAGGCCATGGAGCCCTTATATACCTCCAGGCCGGAGCTGGAGCGATCCGGGATGGGCTTCCTCTTTATGGAGGCCTTTATGGACGAGGTGCAGGTAGAATCGGAGCCGGGGAAAGGCACCTGTGTGACCTTGAAAAAGCGAATCGGCAGGGACTAGCGATGGAGCGCACCGCCGAACTGATTCGCAGGTCACAGGACGGAGATAAAGAGGCGAGAGACACACTGATTCAGGAAAATATGGGACTGGTCCACCATGTGGTCCGCCGTTTCCTGGGAAGGGGAGCGGAGGCCGAGGATCTGACCCAGATCGGAGCTATAGGACTGATGAAGGCCATTGAGCGTTTTGATTTGAGCTATGAGGTGCGGTTCTCTACCTATGCGGTACCCATGATAGCCGGGGAAATCAGGCGGTTTCTCCGGGACGACAGTATGCTGAAGGTGAGCCGTTCCCTAAAGGAGCTGGCTGTGAAGGCCGCAAAGCTTAGGGAGAAGCTTTTCATGGAGCAGGGCGAGGAGCCGGGAATTCCGGAGCTGGCGCGGCAGCTGGGGGTGGAGCCGGAGGAGCTGGTGTTGGCCTGTGATAGCTGCAGCGAGGTGGAATCCCTGCACAAAATCATTTACCAGGGGGACGGGGAGGGCGTAAGCCTCATGGAGCGTGTGGAGGAGAAGAGGGACGAGCAGGAGGCGCTGCTGACCGGTATGCTGGTGCGGGAGCTTCTGGATACACTGGAGCCGAAGGAACGTCGGCTGATCCTGCTCCGGTTCTTCTATGATAAGACTCAGGCCCAGGTGGCCGGGGAGCTTGGGATGACCCAGGTGCAGGTGTCGCGGCTGGAGAAAAAGATTCTTTTGACCCTGAAAAAGCGGGTCGGATAGGGAAAAAAGCGAAAAATCGCGAAAATCTGTAAAAAAACCTTGAAATGTGGAGTTTGAAAGGCTATAATGTCCCCAGAAACAATGGAGTTTCAGGAAGGCAAAAGTGTACCTTCCTGAAGCTCCTTTTTTACGCGAGCAACGAGTCAAGGTCCGTGCTTGCACGAGACCTTGACGGTGCTAAGCGCCAGTGGCGCTTGTTCAGCACTGACCGAAGTGGAACGTAGATGCCGCGATAACGAGTAAAATTCGCGAAGCGTATTTTATCTCGTTTCCATTTGAAGGAGGAGAATATTATGAAAAACAGATTATTTGCATTGACCACAGCCGCTGTACTGGCTGTATCCCTGACCGCCTGCGGTTCCAAGGCAGAGGAGCCTGCGGCAGCAGACACCAAGACAGAAGCTGCAGAGGACACGGCTTCCGCAGATACCACAGGAGATAAGAAAGTCCTGAAAGTAGCCATGGAGTGCGGATATGCGCCGTACAACTGGACACAGCCGGACGATTCCAACGGAGCCGTTCCCATCAACGACAGCTCCGATTACGCTTATGGTTATGATGTTATGATGGCGAAGAAGATTGCGGATGAGCTGGGCTATGAGCTGCAGATTGTAAAGCTTGACTGGGATTCTCTGGTACCGGCGGTACAGTCCGGAACCGTAGATTGCGTCATCGCAGGCCAGTCCATCACATCGGAACGTCTGGAAATGGTAGATTTTTCCAACCCATATTACTATGCATCCGTAGTCAGCCTGGTAAAGCAGGACGGACCGCTGGCTGACGCCAAGGGTATCTCCGATTTTGAGGGCGCGACCTGTACTTCCCAGCTGGGAACCATCTGGTATGACGTATGCCTGCCCCAGATCAAGGACGCCAATATTCAGCCTGCACAGGAGTCTGCGCCGGCTATGTTGGTGGCTCTGGAGAGCGGACGTACAGACCTGGTTGTAACCGATATGCCGACCGCAAAGGCAGCCTGCGTAGCTTACCCGGATTTGAAGCTTCTGGACTTCACAGATACAGACGATGATTTCGCGGTTTCTGACGAGGAAATCAACATCGGAATCTCTGTACAGAAGGGCAATACCGAGCTTCTGGACGGCATTAACAGCGTACTGGCTACCATGACGGTAGATGACTTCAACAGCATGATGGATGAGGCAATTTCTGTACAACCGCTGTCTGAGTAAAAATATGGAAAAATTGAAAGAGCGTAGATACGCCCTTTCGCGAAATTTACAGAGAAAAGTTTGGCGTAACTGTGAGCGTATGAAACAGTTACATTTTTAGGAAAATAAAAGGGAGCTGTGAACATAAGATGTCCATATCAAATATGAATTTCCTGGAGAGAATCCTATATCTGCTCCAGCGCTACGGCGTTTCGTATCTGAAGGGAGCCGGAACGACGCTGGCAATCGCGCTGGTATCCACAGCCATTGGCTGTCTGATTGGCTTTGTGGTGGGCGTAGTACAGACCATTCCGGTGGATAAGAAGCGTGACAGCGCCGCGAAGCGGGGACTTCTGCGGGTAGTGAAAATGATTCTGAAGGCCTACGTGGAGCTGTTCCGCGGTACGCCTATGATTGTACAGGCAGTCTTTATCTATTACGGTCTGTCACAGATGTTTCAGATTCAGCTGGGAATGTGGTCCGCCGCGTTCCTGGTGGTATCCATTAACACAGGAGCCTATATGGCGGAATCGGTCCGGGGCGGAATTATTTCCGTGGATCCCGGTCAGATGGAGGGCGCCAAGGCCATCGGCATGACCCATGTGCAGGCCATGAAAAATGTCATCCTGCCCCAGGCCATCCGGAATATTATGCCGCAGATCGGCAACAACCTGATCATCAACATCAAGGATACGTCGGTGCTGTCTGTCATCAGTATCGTGGATCTGTTCTTTGTACATAAGAGCGTGGCGGGTGCGCTGTATACCTATTTTGAGTCAGCGACCATCGTAATGGCCATTTATCTGACCATGACGCTGGTGACCTCGAGGCTCTTACTTCTGGTGGAGAAGAAGATGGACGGCGACGCCAATTATGAGCTGGTGGATACCATGGATATCGGCAACCAGCTTCGTACCATCCGGGAAAATGACGGGGAAGGGAGACGCGGATAATGAGTGAGAAAGAACTGATTCTGCAGGTTTCCCATCTGCAGAAGAGCTTTGGAAATCATGCGGTTTTGAATGATATTGATTTTGAGGTATGTAAAGGGGATGTGGTGTCCATTATCGGCGCTTCCGGTTCCGGTAAGTCTACCATGCTCCGCTGCATCAATCTTCTGGAAGAACCGGGCGGAGGTGCGATTCTGTTTCACGGACAGGATATCACGGATCCGAAGGTCAATGTGCCGGCTTATCGTGCCAAGGTGGGTATGGTGTTCCAGAATTTCAATCTGTTTAATAATATGACGGTGCTGGAGAACTGTATCGTCGGCCAGGTGAAGGTGGCGAAGAAGAAGCCGGAGGAGGCCCGGGAGAGTGCGATCCGGTATCTCCGACAGGTAGGTATGGAGCCTTTTCTGAATGCCAAGCCCCGGCAGCTGTCGGGCGGTCAGAAGCAGCGTGTGGCCATCGCCCGGGCCCTGGCTATGGAGCCGGAAGTGCTGCTCTTTGACGAGCCGACTTCCGCGTTGGATCCCCAGATGGTGGGCGAGGTCTTAAGCGTCATGGAGGATCTGGCGAAGCAGGGGCTGACCATGCTGGTGGTGACCCATGAGATGGCTTTCGCGCGGGATGTGTCCACCCATGTGATTTACATGTCCGAGGGCGTTATCGAGGAAGAGGGCACGCCGGAGCAGATCTTCGGGGCGCCGAAGAGCGATAAGACGAAGGAGTTCCTGGCGCGGTTCCGAAATACGAGTATCTAATTTCAGAAAAAGTGTGCGTTGAAAAACGCATACTTTTTTTATTTGGGAGCACACTAATTTTCAGAAACGGAGTTTGAAAAGGAGGTGGCTTCCATGAATCATACGAAGTATCGGGTGTGGCTGTGGATGATGCTGCTGGTGCTGGTGACGGCGGGTGTGGCCTGGTATCTGCTGGCACAGGATAAGGAGGAGCCGATGACGGACGGAACGCTGGTGTATCGGACGGTGCAGGAGGAGCTGGCGTGAGCAGCTGGAAGCAGGTGCTGATGGCGGCGGTGGGCCTAAGTGCCGGGATTGGCGTGGCGGGAGGGGTCTTTGCGCTGATTATCGCATTGGGAATCGTGTCGGAGTTCGCGGATCAGACCCGCACGGCCCGTCATATCTTCTGGTACGAGGACGCGGTCTCCGCAGGGGCCATTCTGGGAAATGCGATTAGTGTGTATCAGATAGTACTGCCGCTGGGGCAGGTGGGGGCAGGAGTCTTTGGCCTGTTTTCCGGCGTCTTTGTGGGGACCTGGGCCATGGCGCTGACGGAGATCGTGAATATCGTGCCGATTTTTACCAGGCGGATGGATCTGCGCAGAGGGCTTGGGCTGATGATCGCGTCCATGGCGGCGGGACGGACGGTTGGGTCGTTTCTGTACTATTATTTCCGATTTTAGGAGGAAAATACAATGAAAGAATTCCGTCGGCAGCAGCCGGACGAGCAGGGAAAGCAGCAATATAACCAGTATGTAAAGGACGTGACGCCCACCCATGAGCTTGGCAGTCAGATGGCGAAGGCCTTTATGACGGGCGGGATTATCTGCTGTATGGGGCAGTGGATTATCAATTATGCGTTGAGCGCAGGTCTCGACGAGGAGGCCGCCGGAAGCTGGTGCTCTTTGATTCTGGTGCTGATAAGCGCCGTCCTGACCGGCTTCAATCTTTTTCCCTCTATCGCCAAATGGGGCGGCGCAGGCGCGCTGGTTCCGATTACCGGCTTCGCCAACAGCGTGGCGGCCCCGGCCATCGAGTACCAGAAGGAAGGCCAGGTTTTCGGCATCGGCTGCAAGATTTTTACCATCGCCGGGCCGGTGATTCTGTATGGCATTTTTACCAGTTGGGTACTGGGACTGGGATACTGGGTCCTGAAGATACTGGGAATAATATAGAATACCTATTGACAAAGTAGGTTAATAAAGGTATGATAGCAAAAAGTAGAGTAGATGTTCAGCAATTTTGCAGCTACAAAGTGACAACCAATGATGAAAGGCAGGAATCTTCTAATGAATTACGGCATTTACAGTATCTTACCGTCTCTGGCAGCCATCGTTCTGGCGCTGGTGACGAAAAATGTATTTATCGCGCTCTTTATCGCGCTGATTCTGGGCAATTTTATTCTGAATCCTAACCTGGTCAGCGTACTGGTGGGCACGAAAGATATGATGGTGGACGTATTTTCCAGCCACTCCAGCACCTCCATTATCTTCATTCTGCTGATGCTGGGCGGACTCTTCTATCTGATAGAGAAGGCGGGCGGCTTAAAGGGCTTTACCCACTTTATGATTGCCAGGCGCAGCGTAGTCAAGTCACGGGTGGGCGCAGAGCTGTTCACCTGGCTCATTGGCGTGCTGATGTTCCTGGACGGCACCATGAGCGTTATGATTACGGGAGCCATCGCAAGACCATTTACCAAAGCCTTCAAAATCTCTCCGGAGAAGACGGCGTGGATCGTGCATTCCACGGCGACGCCCATGTCCATTCTGATTCCGATTGCGGCTTACGGTCCGTATATCGCCAGCTTCATCGAGGCACAGGGTATCGCGGATCCCACTTCTGTAATGGTGCGCAGTATTGGCTTCAATTTCTACTGCATCATGGCTGTCGTGGGCGTGGCGGTATTTACCCTGTTACATATCGAGTACGGCCCCATGAAGAAGGTGGAAGAAGCCTATAAGAACGAAAATGACGCGGACGAGAGCGTTCTTGCAGGCGAAGTGGAGCATCCGGGTACCGGCAAGGCTCGCTATCTGGTAGTTCCGCTGGCAATTATGATTGGTTTTGCGCTGGTGTATTTCTTCACGGCTGGCGACAGTGAGACAGGACTGATCCTGGGCATCTTCTTCGGAAGCCTGTACCTGATGCTGGATCTGGCTATCCAAAAAGTCATGAAGTTCGGCGAGACGCTGGACATCTTTTTTCAGGGATGCGGAAGCATGACCGGTATCGTAGCTATCATGGTATTTGCCTATGCCCTCAGTAACCTTTTAGGAGAACTTGGAACCGCAGAGTTCCTGTCCGGCGTGCTGGTACAGCTCATTTCCCCGACGGTATTTACGGCGCTTGCGTTTATCGTGACCTGCCTCTTATCCTTCTCCACCGGAACCAGCGCGGGAAGCATCGCGATTATGATGCCGGTGCTGCTGCCCATGGCCCTGTCCCTGAATGTGTCCATTCCGCTGATTACGGGAGCCATCGCAGGCGGCGCGGTGTTCGGAGACCACACTTCCCCGATTTCTGATACCACGGTAATGACCTGCTCCTCCTGCGACTGCGACGTGGTGTCCCATGTGAAAACCCAGCTGCCTTACGCGCTGACCTTCGCGGCTATCGCGGTGGTGATTTATCTGGTGCTGGGTTTTGTGATGTAATATATGGAAGCCCCGCAGGATATATAGTATAATCAAATTCATACAGATTGTTGTATATATGGAGCTGTAGGAAAGAGATGCAAATATGAGCAGAAAAATCTATGATTTTGACGAGCCCATTTCCCGCGTCGGACAGAACAGCGCGAAATGGGGCGAAGAATATATCGGAAGTGGCAGAGACATGCTGCTTCCGTTTTGGGTGGCAGACACGGATTTCCGGGCGCCCGACGAGGTAAATGAGGCTCTTCGGGCCTGCGTGGATCACGGCATTTACGGTTATGTGCGCCCTTCGGCGTCGTGTCTTCAGGCTGCGGCTTCCTGGCAGCAGCGCCGTCACGGTTTTCAGGCGAAGCCGGAGTGGATTACCGTGACGCCGGGCATCGACTGCGCCATGGCGACGGCGGTGCAGGCCTTTACAGAGCCGGGGGACAAGATTCTCATCAATACGCCGATTTACGACCCGTTTTTCGAGGTCATTGAGAAAAATGACAGGGTGACTGTGGACAGTCCCATGGTGCTTACGAATGGCCGGTACGAGTTTGACTGGGCGGATTTTGAGGCGAAGATCCGGGGCTGCCGGATGTGGATGTTCTGCAATCCCCAGAACCCGGAGGGGCGCTGCTTTACAGAGGAAGAGCTTCGAAAAGCTGGGGAAATCTGTGGAAAATACGGAGTATGGATGCTGTCTGACGAGATCCACGGGGATATTGTGTACGACGGTAGAAAGCATATTCCGCTGGCGTCCCTGTCGGAGGAGTTCTGCGGGCGGACGATTACCTGCACCTCGCCCAGCAAGACTTTCAGCGTGGCAGGCACGGCAGCCTCTGTGATCTTCATAGAAAATGAGCCATTGCGGAATCGGTTCCGTGCGGCACTTTCTAAAAACTCGCCGGGCGTGAGCTGCTTAAGCCTGGTGGCCATGGAGGCAGCTTATACCTGTGGAGATGATTATGCGGATCAGCTGGTGGCTTATCTGCAGGGTAACCGGGATTATATTCTGGATTACCTGAGAAAATACCTGCCTCAGATCAAACCCATTTTCCCGGAGGCCATGTTCCTGGTGTGGCTGGATTGCAGTGGGCTGGGACTGGATGCTGCGGAGCTTCCGGACTTTTTCAAAAAGGCAGGCGTACGGCTGTCTATGGGAGACGCCTACCGGGAGCGGAGCGGCCAATTCGTGCGGCTGAATTTCGGCTGTACCAGGGAGACGCTCACGGCAGGCCTTGCACGTATCCGGAAAGCGGTAGAAGAACTTGTGAAGGACAACTAGATGGAACGGAAACGAACGATATGTGATATCTGCTGCCCGTCCTTTCACTGCGGCATCGATGCTTATGTGAAGGACGGGCAGCTTGTGAAAATAGAAGGAACGGCGGAGCATCCCCAGAACCACGGGCTTCTCTGTGCCAAGGGGCTGGCGGCCAGACAGTATGTGTACCGGAAGGATCGGATCCGCACGCCTCTTTTGCGCGTGGGGGAGCGGGGCGGCGGGGAGTTCCGGCCCATCAGCTGGGAGGAGGCTTACGAGCGGATCGCAGAGCGCCTGCTGGCTATTCGAGAGGAGAGCGGACCTGAAGCAGTGGCCTTTTTCTCGGGCTATACGAAATGGTACCGCCCCTGGCTCCACCGTCTGGCCAATCAGTTTGGCACACCTAACTATATGACAGAGTCCGGCAGCTGTATGTTCTCCACCTTTCTCCAGTGGCTGACCGTGACCGGCAATGTGATGTCGTCGCCGGATGTGGATCATGCAGGGGTCTTCCTGGGCTGGGCCTATAATCCCTATTATTCCCGGAATCTGGCGGCAGCCGGAGTGGAGGCGGCGAAGAAGAGAGGCATGAAGGTGATTATCGTAGATTCCCGGATTACGCCTGCATCCATTAGGCTTTCGGATCTGCATCTGCGTCCCCATCCCGGCACAGACGGAGCGCTGGCGCTGGGGCTGGCCCATGAACTGATTGAAAATGGCTGGTATGACCGGGAATATGTGTCGAAATATGTCTACGGCTTCGCGGAGTACGCGGCCTATGTGAAGGAGTTTACGCCGGAGCGGGTGGAAAGGCTGACGGGCGTATCGGCGGAGCAGGTGAGGTCAGCCGCGGAGCTGATCGGAGGCCATCTGCCCCTTGCCATCAATGAGAGCGCCGCGCCCATCGCCCATCATCGGAACGGATTTCAGAATTACCGGGCCATTATGGCGCTGTCGGCCATCACCGGATCCTTTGACCGGACGGGCGGGCAGATTCCGATACAGTTTAGCTATAATTATCAGGCAGCGGGCTTCGCCACCCGGGAGAAGGAGTTCGTCGGGAAGGTGAAGACGAGGCTAGGCTTCTCGCCGGTGGGCGGGGAAAAATACCCGCTTTGGCATGCGCTGATTGACGAGGCACAGTTTACGGATTTGGCAAGGCAGATCCGGGAGAAAAAGCCCTATCCCCTTCGGGCGGTGGTGGGGTTCGGGTTGAATCATCGGATCGCGCCGGGCAGTGATCGGCTGGCGGAAGCCTTAAAGACGCTGGATTTTCTGGTGGATGTGGATCTGTTCCTGACGGATACGGCGAAGCTTTGCGACATCGTACTGCCGGCCTGTACCTCCTTTGAGCGGAGCGAGCTGAAGGCCTGGAGCGGCGGATATCTGACGGTGACCCAGCCGGTTATCGAGCCGCTGTATCAGTCAAAACCGGATATCCGGATTATCTGCGATCTGGCCCGGAAAATGGGGCTTGCCGACGAGCTTCTGACTGCGGGGCCGGAAGCGTGTATCCGGTATCTGATTTCTGATTTGCCGGTGTCCTACGAGGAGCTTCGGGCGGCGGAGTTTCCGGTAAAGGTGCCGGGGGCGGGAAACTGTAAGCCAGGGAAGATGCTGGCAGAGGGCTTTCCGACGGCCAGCGGAAAATTCGAACTCTATTCCCTGGAGATAGCGAAGATCAGGGAACAGTACCCGGACTGCAGTCTGGACTGCCTTCCGGTATATCGGGAGCCGATTTGTGCGGCAGAGCAGGAGAAATATCCCTTTACCCTGTGCTCCGGCCCGCGGATTCCGGGGGCGCTGCACTCCAGGCTGCACGACGTTCCCTGGGCCCGGTCGCTCCGGCCAGATGCAACGGCGGATCTGAATCCGGCGGACGCGGAGGCTCTTTCTGTGCAGCAGGGGGATGAGATCGAAGTGTATACAGCCTTTGGCTGCATCAGCCTGAAGACGAACCTGACCTATATGGCGGATCCGGGCACAGTCTATATCTACCACGGGTACCCGGAAGCGGATGTGAATACACTGCTGGATCCGGAGAACGTGGATCCTTATTCCGGCTTCCCGGCCTTTCGCAGCAGCCGGGCGGGCATACGAAAGAAGGTGCGGTAAATGAGCGCGAAAACCATCCGGTTCGATCAGAGCAAATGCACGGCCTGCTGTGCCTGCGCCATGGCCTGCATGGATGAGAAAGATACGGACGTGGAGCAGGGGGAGCGGGCGATCAGGCAGGTGTATACGGAAGAAAGGTGCCGGGACGGGCAGGTGAGCTTCCGGTTTCATTCGGATTCCTGCCTCCATTGCCGGGTGCCGGCCTGCGCAGCTGCCTGTACGGCGGGCTGCCTCTATAAAGACGCGGAGAGCGGCCTGGTACTCTACGATACCGCCGCCTGCGACGGCTGCGGCCAGTGCCTGAACGCCTGCCGTATGGGGGCCATTTCCCTGAACCGTCACGGCAAAATCCAGAAATGCGACGGCTGCATCAAGCGCCAGCGCGCCGGCAAAATCCCGGCCTGCGTGCGGGTGTGTCCGACGGGGGCGCTGTATCTGGGAGAATAAAAAGAGCGTTGTTCAGTCATTATTTTATGGCGGGGCAGCGCTTTTCTATATGCGTTAGAGAATGATATACATGGTAGAAAAAAGGAAACGTCGTACACTTTCAGTTGGAAATAGGATTGCGGTTTACCCGTATAAGATTTACGAATTTGTTCAGAATAAAAGGAAGAATACGATATACGGAGGCGTCCCCATGAGCGAAATCCTGTACCTGAAACCCGAAAAAAACGTCCGCACCTACAACCGCGTCCTGACCCTGGGAGAGGCTGTGGAAATGCAGTGCGCGGATCCGGCAATCGTAAACCGCCTGAAGACCGAAAAGCTCTACGCCTTCCAGGATGTAAAGCCGGGCAGACGCTCCTGCGCAGGCCGCACAGTCATTTCGATCCTGGACGTGGTCGAGAGAATTCAGGCTGTCTACCCGAGCCTGGAGATCCAGAATCTGGGAGAAATGGATTTCGTAGCCGAATATTCCACCAAACCAGAGGAGAACCGGTTCTGGACCTTCCTGAAAGTGAGCCTGGTCTGCATCCTATGCTTCTTCGGATCTGCATTTTCCATCATGGCCTTCAACAACGACGTCTCCACCGTTGATCTGTTCCGTCAGTTCTACACCCTCCTGACCGGCCAGCCTTCCGATGGATACACCATCCTGGAATTCACCTATTCCCTGGGGCTCGCCGTCGGCATCCTGGCCTTTTTCAACCACCTGGGCGGCCGCCGACTCACCAAAGAGCCGACCCCCATCGAGGTAGAAATGCGCCTCTACGAGGACGACGTGGACACCACCCTCATTAAAACGGCGGCGAGGAATGGGAAGCATAAGAAAAAGTAAGTGTAGATAGAGGAAAAACAGTCCGGAGACCTAAAACTCAGGACTATTTTTCTGCCCTCCCGCATAAAATAACCGTGTTCGGAGAAAATAATTTCCAAATAGAAAATGGATAAAAGGAACACGGAGGTGCAAAAATACATGGACACAATTGTAGGGAAACAGAGCATCTGCTTTCAGCGGCCGCCGCAGATCGTGAGCGCGGCCAGTGTGGTGGGAAAGAAGGAGAGCGAGGGGCCGTTGGGAGCCCTGTTTGATGAGATAGAGTCGGATCCGATGGTGGGACAGACTACCTGGGAGGAGGCGGAGAGCGCGCTGCAGAAAAGGGCAGCGCAGTTGGCCATGCAGAAAACGGCGGAGCTTCCGGGGCCGGGCGTGCCGCCGGTGCGGTATCTTTTTTCCGGGGATCTGTTGGGACAGCTCATCGCCACGTCCTTCGGGGTGATGGATTTGAAGCTGCCTTTGTTTGGCCTGTACGGGGCCTGTTCGACCATAGGCGAGGCACTGATGCTGGGAGCCATGACCGTTCAGGGCGGGTATTCCGAGGCGGTGCTGGCCCTGACATCCAGCCATTTCGGCAGCGCCGAGAAGCAGTTCCGCTTTCCGCTGGGCTATGGAGGCCAGCGTCCCAAGTCGGCCACCTGGACCGTGACCGGCAGCGGGGCTTTCGTATTGTCCGGCAGCGGCGGACATGCGAAAATCACCGGAGCCACGCCGGGAAAGGTCATCGATTACGGGGTGAAGGATTCCATGAATATGGGAGCCTGCATGGCTCCTGCGGCCTGCGATACCATCTGTACGCATCTGGAAGACTTTGGAAGAAATCCGGAGGATTACGACGCCATTGTGACTGGAGACCTGGGCGTAGTGGGACAGAAGATTCTGATCGATCTGGCCAGCGAACGCGGCTACGATATTTCCGCCCGGCATCAGGACTGCGGGATTCTGATCTTCGATCCGGAGAAGCAGGACACCCACTCCGGCGGCAGTGGCTGCGCCTGCTCCGCGGTGACGCTGGCGGCGTATCTGCTGCCGAAGATCGAGAGCGGGGAGTGGAAGCGGATGCTCTTTGTACCCACCGGAGCATTGTTATCTACGGTAAGCTTTCATGAAGGCCAAAGTGTGCCGGGCATCGCTCACGCGGTGGTGATAGAACATTGCTGATAAGAAGGGAGAAAAGCCATGGACTACGTAAAAGCATTCCTCATCGGCGGCCTCATCTGCGCTCTGGTCCAGATCCTCATGGAAAAGACGAAAATGATGCCGGGCCGCATTATGGTACTATTGGTCTGCACCGGCGCGGTACTGGGCGCTGTCGGTGCCTATGAACCCTTCCGGAAATTCGCGGGCGCAGGAGCCTCTGTCCCGTTGCTTGGCTTCGGTAACGTTCTCTGGAAAGGCGTCAAAGAGGCCGTGGACGCAGACGGCTTCTTAGGTATTTTCAAAGGCGGCTTCCAGGCCAGCGCCGTAGGCATCAGCGCGGCCCTGGTGTTCGGCTACCTGGCCAGCCTGATTTTCCAGCCGAAGATGAAGAAATAAGTTAAAATGAAGTGTAAATTCTTGCCTTTTTCCAAACAAATTGCTATACTTGTGGTATTTGCAGTGGAAAAGTAATGGAAGGGGGCAGCCCAGTTGAAAAAGATAGCGGTTGTGACGGACAGTAACAGTGGTATTACGCAGGAAGAAGCACAGAAGATGGGAATCCATGTGTTGCCGATGCCTTTTACAATTGATGGAAATGAATATTTTGAAGGAATCAATCTGACACAGGAAGAGTTTTACGAGAAGCTGAAAGGAGATGCGGATATCGCGACCTCCCAGCCGTCTCCCCACGCGATCCTGAAGCTTTGGGACGAGCTTCTAAAGGAGTATGACGAGATCGTACAGATTCCCATGTCCAGCGGCCTGTCAGGCTCCTGCCAGACAGCGGCAGCGCTGGCGGCGGATTATGAAGACAGAGTATTTGTAGTCAATAACCACCGGATTTCCGTTACCCAGAGACGTTCCGTGGACACAGCCCTTGCCATGGTGAAGGATGGAAAAAGCGGTCAGGAGATCAAAGATTTCCTGGAAGAAACCGGAAAGAATTCCAGCATCTACATCACCGTAGCCACCTTAAAATACCTGAAAAAGGGTGGCCGTCTGACTCCGGCAGTAGCGGCCATCGGGACCATGCTCCGTCTGAAGCCGGTGCTGACCATCCAGGGCGAGAAGCTGGACAGCTGTGCCAAGGCCCGCACCATGCACCAGGCCAAACAGCTGATGATTGACCATATCCGGGAGGACATTGAGACCCGTTTCGGCGGCGTGGCGGCTCATAAGGTTCACATGGATATCGCGCACACCAACAACGAGGTCGAGGCCCTGAAATTCCGCGACGAGGTCGAGGCGGCATTTCCGGGATATCAGGTCGGTTTTGTAGACCCGCTGTCCTTAAGCGTATCCTGCCACATCGGCGACGGCGCGCTGGCGCTGGCTATTACAGAAATTACAGAATAAAAGTATGTTACACCCGGAGAAATGGCGAATTTCTCCGGGTGTTTTGCTTTGACAAGCATACAGCCCTGTGATACACTAAAGTTTAAGAATGTGCGGAAATAACTGAGGTGAATATCGTTGGATAAATATGAATTTCAGATAAAGACAGAACAGCTGGAAAAGCAGCTGGACAGGAAAAATTACGAGACGGCGGCGAAGATTGCGGACTCCATCGACTGGAGAAAGGTCCGCAATGTGGGCCTTTTGATGGAAGTGGCGGAAGCCTACGAATATACGGAACGTTATGAGGACAGCTATGAGATTCTGAATATCGCCTATGACTGCGCGCCCATTGGACGTATGATTGTATACAAGATGGCGGAGCTGGCGGTGAAGATGGAGGATTACGACGAGGCGGTGGATCTGTACAAGGAGTTCGTGAAGATCGCGCCGCACGATCTGGGCCGCTACGTGCTGAAATACAAGATTTACAAGGGCAGAGGCGCTGCCATCGAGGATCAGATCGCGATTCTGGAGGAGTATAAGAGCCGGGAATATCAGGAGCAGTGGGCTTATGAGCTGGCAGAGCTTTACTATCAGGACGGACAGCTCTCCAAGTGCGTGGAGGAGTGCGACGATCTGATTCTGTGGTTCAGCGAGGGCGAGTATGTGCGCAAGGCCATGGAACTGAAAATGAAGATCCAGCCGCTGACCGCGTCCCAGGAAGAGAAGTACCGCCAGATGGTGGGTGAGGAGCGGGCAAAGGATATCGAGATCAGGCCCGTAAATATGGAAGACAAGTTCAATACCGTGAATCTGCAGGCAGCCCTGGCGGAGGGCGTGCAGGATTATATTGAGGAAGAGCTGCACCATGAGGAGCAGGCGGAAGAACTGAACCCGGAAGAGCCTGAGAAAGAGCTTCCGACGGCTCCGGAAGAGGTACCGGAAGTGCGGGAGGCGCAGCAGTTTGAGGCCGTGGATCCGGATAAGCTTCTGCGGGAGAAAAAAGAGCCTTCAGAGCCTGTAAAGCCTTCGGGGTTTCTGGGACAGACCGATACCGGACAGATTACCTTCGATCCGGACGAGAGTGTCGTAGAGAAACAGATCACCGGCCAGATGAGCATCGAAGACGTGCTGAGCAGCTGGGAGGAGAAGAAGCGGGAGACCGAAGCGGCCATTGCTGAGGCAGCCAGGCGTGACGAAGAGCGAAAGAAAGAGCGGGACTACTTACGGGCCACCGGCCAGCTTCCGGATCTGAATATCGAAGTGAAGCAGACGGTACCGGAAGAGGTATTGCGTCTGATCGAAGAGATCGAGGGACGGTATCCCTATAAGGTTCATGTGGATCCCATCGAGCGTGACAGCTCATCGCAGACGGTGAAGGCGGCGATGGAGCCGCAGACGGAAGCGTCTGTTGTGGAGAAAAAAGAACCGGAGAAATCGGTGGATAATAGAAAAGAACCGCAGGAAATTCTGGAGGTTCTGGAAGCACCGTCAGAGGTCGAGACAGAGTGTGAGCCGGAGAAGACAGAAATTGCGGAGCAGTCTGTGGATACTGTCGGGACAGTGAAAGAGCCGCAGGAGATTCTGGAGATTCTGGAAGCGCCGAGTGAAGCAGCCGCGACAGAGGAGCCTGCAGCAGAAACTGTGGTGGAAGGTGTAAAAGAAGAACAGCCTGCGCAGACAGAGGCGACGGCGCCTGAGGAGCAGTCACAGCCGGAAGAGGAAGAGACAGAGACAGAGTACATCTCCCCCATGCTGGACAACCTGAAAAAGGATCTGGAAGAAACCGTAGCGACCCTGCCCTCCGGACAGCTTTCCGAGGAGCAGAAGAAGCTGTTTGCATACTTCACCTCTGTGCGGGGCATGAACCAGCAGCTGGCAGCCCTCCTGGAAGAGGATCGGATGCGGAAAGAACGCAGGGACGATTCTCTGCTTGGCAATATCGTCATCACCGGCGAGAGCGGCAATGGCAAGACCACGCTGGCGGCCGATATCGTAAAGGCACTGCAGAAGCAGCGCCGCATTAAGGGCGCGAAGATGGCCAAGATACCGGCGGATAACCTGAACGGCAAGAATGTATCCGGCGTGATTCAGAAGCTGGGCGGCGGAGCCCTGCTGATTGAAAAAGCGGGAGCTTTGAGGAGTGAGACTGCCGTACAGCTGTCCCACGCCATGACCCGTAAGACCGGCGGCCTTCTGGTCATCCTGGAGGATGAGAAAGAGGAGATCCGCAAGCTGTTTATCCGTTGTGAGAGCCTGGGAGCAAAGTTCACCCGCACCATCGATATCCCGGTGTTTACCAACAAGGAGCTGGTAGCCTTCGGAGAGTCCTATGCGCTGGAGCAGGAATGCGTCCTGGATGAGATGGCCGTGCTGGCCCTGTACAACCGCATCGGCAACAACCAGCGCAGCGATCACCTGGTCAACGTGGCCGAGGTCAAGGAGATGGTAGACGAAGCCATTGACCGGGGTGGTAAGAAAGGACTTTTTGGCAAGGTGAAGAAGAGCAGACTGGATGAGTTTGGTCATACCATTTTGTTGGAAAAGGATTTTGAGATTTAAAATGAGACATACAAATGATTTGGGAAAGGATCCGATATTCCCGCTGGTGCTGCGGCTTGCGATTCCCACCATGCTGGCACAGTTTGTAAGCGTCCTGTATTCCATCGTGGATCGGATGTACATCGGCGCAGGTGTGGGAAGTCTGGCATTGGCCGGAGTGGGCGTGTGCGCGCCCATTGTCACCCTGCTGTCTTCCTTTGCTTCTCTGATTAGCCTGGGCGGATCGCCGATTATGGCCATGCGGATGGGAGCCGGGGACGAGCGGGAAGCCCAGAAGATATTGAATAACAGCTTTTTTATGCTGCTGGTGACGTCAGTGCTTCTGACCTTTGGTTTTCTGGCCCTAAAAGAAAAATTTCTGATGTGGTTTGGCGCGAGTCAGGCCACATTTGCTTATGCGAACACCTACGTGACGATTTATACGCTGGGAACGCTTTTTGCGTTGTTATCCACGGGCATGAACAGCTTTCTGATTGCCCAGGGCTTTTCCGGCCTGGGTATGGTGACCGTCATGCTGGGAGCCGTGCTCAATATCGTTCTGGATCCGGTCTTTATCTTCGGCTTTCATATGGGAGTGGCCGGCGCGGCTGTGGCCACTGTGATTTCCCAGCTTGCCTCTGCGGTTTTCGTGCTGGTCAGTCTGCGGGGAAAAAGAATGCCCATAAGACTTGGCTGGGGCGGCTTTGCCAAACAGACGATGCGGAAAATCATAAGCTTCGGATTTTCTCCGTTTCTGATTATCGCCAGCGACAGTATCCTGCTGATTGTACTGAACACGGTGCTGCAGCGCTACGGAGGTCCGGGCGAGGGCGATATTCTGGTTACCTGCGCCACCATTGTGCAGAGCTACCTTCTGATCATTACCATGCCCATGAGCGGCATTACCCTGGGCAGTCAGCCGGTGGTCAGCTTTAATTATGGCAGGGGCGATGCGGGACGGATTCGGAAAGCCATTTGGTGCATCACCGGACTTTGTGTGATTTTCTGCAGTCTGATGATGGTATTTACGTATACGCTGTCGCCGCTCTATGTGAGTATGTTCACGAAAGACACGGAAATCAAGCTGCGATCCGTACGGTATATCAAAGTATTTACCGCCATGATTGTGCCGCTGGCTGTGCAGTATCCGCTGGTGGACGAGACTACGGCGCTGGGGCACGTGAAACGGGCCCTGTTCTGTTCCGCTTTCCGGAAGCTGATTTATTTTTCCTGCCTGATACTGCTTCCGATGCTGGTGAGCGCGGAAGCGGCGTTCCTGTCAGAGCCGGCTGCGGATGTGATAGCCGCGACGATGACGACGGTTCTGTTTTTGAAGACATTTCCGGGGATAGTGCGGGAGACGGAAGCGATGGAGAAAGCAAAAGAGAAGAAAGGGCAGATATAAAAGTACCGCCAGTCTGTAGAGGACTGGCGGTATCGTATTTTCAGATATTCAGCGTTCAGGAGGAAGAGTTATGTCAACGGAACGCTTTTGCTGTCAGAACTATTTTCAAAAAACAGTCAGGCGATGATCTCCAGCTCCACCTGGGGCAGAAGTTCCTTCACGTCGGCCTCCTGGGCCAGCAGGGTGCCTTCCTGGCGGACGGAACCGGCCGCACAGGCCATGGCATAGCGGAGCATATCGGCGGTATCCAGGCGCTTGCGGAGAGCATAGCACATACCGGCCACCATGGAATCGCCGGCGCCGGTCAGCCCCTTAGCCTCCACAGGAACGGCTTTCGCCCGGTAGGTGTGCTCCTGATCCAGCAATAGCGCGCCGTCGGCGCCCATGGAAATGCAGACATAGGGGATGCCCCCATCTACGATTTGGCGGGCAACCTCGAGGGGACCCTTGCCGGATTTCAGTTCGTTCTTGAAGGCCTGCTCAAATTCCTTACTGTTGGGCTTAATCAGGAAGGGCTTCTCTTCCAGTCCCAGCCGGAACGGTTCACCGGTGGTGTCCAGCACAGTCTTGACATCTTTTTTGTGGGCCAGGTGGATGAGGCGCTGATAGATATTGGCGGGGACGCCGGGCGGCACGCTGCCGCTTAACACCAGAATATGTGTGTGATCCAGTCGCACATCAATTTCGTCCACCAGCTTTTCGATGGCAGCGAAGGAGACGTTAGGTCCGGCCTCATTGACCTCAGTCAGGATGTGGTTGGACTGGTCAAAAAGCTTGATATTCGTTCGGATAGCGCCCTCTGAACGGACAAAATAGTATTGCAGGCCCCGGGCTGTCATGGCATGTTCCAGAGTATTGCCGCTTTCACGGAAGTTCAGTCCCATGCACATGGTTTCTTCTTTCAGGTTATTCAGCACGGTGCTCACATTCAGTCCTTTTCCGGACAGGTCTACGCGGGTATTCTTCACCCGGTTGTAAGCGCCGACTTCCAGATTATCCAGATAAATGGTTTTGTCGATGCAGGGATTTAAAGTTACAGATAAGACCATAAGTATACCTCTCTTAAAAGTGATTCACGAAACTCCCTCTGAATTTATTATAAAAAATACAGAAAAGAAAGTCAACGCCATCCAATAATCTGAAAAATAAAAAAGAGAGGAAAAGATTGGTGAAAATGTTGACGCATTATACCGTTCGGTATATAATGAAATAAAACACAGGATCAGCGGCATTTTAAAGAGGGCAGACAGTATGGATAACAGGGAAACGATTCTTGAGACAGCGCTGGATTTATTTTACACCAGAGGCTACGACGCGGTGGGCGTGCAGGAGATCGCGGAGCGGTCGGGCGTGACGAAGCCGACGCTGTACTATTATTTTAAAAGTAAATATGGTCTTCTGGAGCAGCTTCTGAAGAGCCGGAGCGAGGGCTTCGCGGCGGAGCTTAAAGAAGCGTGCGCTTACCACGGCGACTTGAAGAACACCCTGTGCGCGGCGGCCCGGACGGCGGCGTCCTTCGTGGCGCGGGAACCGGAGTTTTCGGCGCTTTTCGTGGCGCTCTATCACTCGGCCAGGGGAAATGACGCCTATAAGGCGGTGCGCCCCCTGGTGCTCCGCCTGCAGCAGGCCATCGAGCAGATTTTCATTGACGCCTCGGCGGATCTGGGCAATATGCACGGGCGGCAGCGGCAGTTTTCTTTAGGTTTTATCGGCCTGGTTCTGTACTATATCGTCATGAAGCAGGAGACCAGCAAACGGGAGGACGTGCAGATTACGGAAGAGGAGATCGAGGCGCTGGTGCATCAGTTCATGCACGGTATCTATTCATGATGGATTTTAGAAAAGACTTGTAAAGGGAGGAAGATAAGATGGCCAAATGGTATGAAGAAGCCATTTTTTATCATATTTATCCGCTGGGACTTCTGGGCGCGCCCAAGACCCATACGGAAGAGGGAGTAACGCATCGGCTCCGGGAGCTGGATGAGTGGGTGCCGCATATGAAGGAGCTCGGCGTCACAGCGACCTACATTGGGCCGCTATTCGAGTCCACCACCCACGGCTATGACACGAAGGATTACAGGCAGGTAGACAGCCGCCTGGGCGACAATGAGGACTTCAGGCGTTTCGTAAAGCTCTGCCATGACCATGGTATCCGGGTCGTGGTAGACGGTGTGTTCAACCACACCGGCCGCGAATTTTTCGCATTCCAGGATATTCAGAAGAACCGGGAGAATTCTCCCTACCGCTACTGGTATCAGGACGTGAGCTTCGAGGGCAACACCCATTACAACGACGGTTTTTACTACAAGGCCTGGCACAACTGCTTCGAGCTGGCGAACCTGAATCTCTGGGATCGGGGCGTGAAGGATTACCTGCTGGACGTGGTGCGGTTCTGGATCGATGAGTTTGATATCGACGGCATCCGCCTGGACTGCGCCGACTGCCTGCAGTTTGATTTTATGAAGGAGCTGCGCTGGGTGACGTCCCAGAAAAAGGCGGATTTCTGGCTGATGGGTGAGGTGATTCACGGGGATTACGCCCGATGGGTTAATGATGAGATGCTTCATTCGGTGACCAACTACGAACTGTGGAAGGGCCTGTATTCCGGCCACAATGACCACAATTATTTTGAAATCGCGCACACGATCCGACGGCAGTTTGACGCGAACGGCGGCATCTACAAGGGCTGCAGGCTCTACACCTTCGTGGAGAATCACGACGTGGATCGCATCGTAGATAAGTTAAACGAAAAGGGCTTTTTACAGTCTGTATACACTCTGATGTACACGCTGCCCGGTATCCCCTCCGTCTACTACGGCGGCGAGTGGGGCGTGGAGGGTCGGAAAGAGGGAGCCTGCGATGATCGTCTGCGGCCGCGCCTGATTCTTTCCGAGATGGAGGCGAATCCTCCGGTTCCGGAACTGAAAAAATTATTATGTAAACTGGGAGCCATCCATCAGGCACAGCGAGCGCTGACCGACGGCGTGTACCGGGAGCTGCTTCTGACGAACCGGCAGTACGCATTTGCCAGAATCCTGGGAAATGAGGCCGTGGTCACAGCGGTGAACAACGATGCAAACCCGGTCCACATGGAAATCAACTGTCCGGTGTCCGCATCAGGCGCACAGGAAGTGCTGACCGGCACGGACGCAGAGATCCGGGACGGCAGAATTATCTGGGAAATGCCCGCGTATGGAAGCGCGGTATTCATTTTGAAATAAAAGCAGGGGTGAGATTATGAAGGGTAAGAGAACACGGGCGGATGCTAAAGTAAGAGAGGCAGAGAAAGCGGCGAAGAGAGCCGCGCAGGGAAATAAACCGAAGAAAATAGCTGCAGTAAAAGCGACAGAAGGAAAGGCGGTGGCACAGAAGCCGGAGGTATCCTGCTTCATCAGCGATTTTGACCAGTATCTGTTCGGACAGGGCAATCACTATGATATTTTCCGGAAGCTGGGGGCGCATCTGACGGAGCATGAGGGACAGAAGGGCGTACATTTCGCGGTCTGGGCGCCCCATGCGGTGCAGGTGCATGTTATCGGCGAATTCAACGGCTGGAATGAGACAAGCCATCCCATGAACCGTCTGGAGCCTTTGGGCATCTGGGAGCTGTTCGTGCCGGGCGTACAGCTTGGCTGTCTCTATAAATATCTGATTGAGGCGCAGGATCACAGTCTGCTTTACAAGGCCGATCCTTACGCTACCGAGGCGGAGATGCGTCCGGGTACCGCGTCGAAGGTATCCGATATCTCGGATTTCCGTTGGTCGGACAAGGACTGGATGGAGAAGCGGAAAAAGAAGGATCCGAAGGAAGAGCCCATGGCCATCTATGAAGTGCATCCGGGCTCCTGGAAGAAGCATCCCCATGGTCCCGATGAGGACGGGTATTATAATTACCGGGAGCTGGCCCATGAGCTGGCAGATTATGTGCTGGAGATGGGGTACACCCATGTGGAGCTGATGGGCATCGCTGAGCATCCCTTCGACGGTTCCTGGGGTTACCAGGTGACCGGCTACTATGCGCCCACCTCCCGCCACGGCAGCCCGAAGGATTTTATGTATCTGATCAATTATCTGCATCAGAAGAAGATTGGCGTCATCCTGGATTGGGTTCCGGCCCATTTTCCCAAGGACGCCCATGGTCTGGCGGACTTCGACGGCCAGCCGTTGTATGAGTATCCGGATCCCAGAAAGGGCGAGCATCCCGACTGGGGCACCAAGGTATTTAACTACGAGATGAACGAAGTGAAGAACTTCCTGATTGCCAATGCCCTGTACTGGGTCGAGGAGTTCCATGTGGACGGCCTGCGCGTGGACGCGGTGGCTTCCATGCTGTACCTGGATTACGGCAGAGAGTCCGGCCAGTGGATTCCGAATAAGTTCGGCGGCAATAAGAACCTGGAGGCCATCGAGTTCTTCAAGCATCTGAACTCCGTGCTGCTGGGCCGCAACCCGGGCGCGGTGACTATCGCCGAGGAGTCTACGGCATGGCCCATGGTGACGGGCAGCCCCGAGGAAGATGGTCTGGGCTTCTCCTTCAAATGGAATATGGGCTGGATGAACGATTTCCTGGAATATATGAAGCTGGATCCTTATTTCCGGAAGGGCGCGCATAATCTGATGACCTTTGCCATGACCTATGCCTACAGCGAGAATTATATTCTGGTGCTGTCCCATGACGAGGTGGTGCATCTGAAGCGCTCCATGATCAATAAGATGCCGGGCGAGTACGAGGAAAAATTCGCGAACCTGAAGGCGGCTTACGCGTTCATGCTGGGCCACCCGGGCAAGAAGCTACTGTTCATGGGGCAGGAATTCGCCCAGCTCCAGGAGTGGAGCGAGGTCAGGGAGCTTGACTGGTATCTGCTGGAGCAGGACCAGCACCGGGAGCTTCAGGCCTTCGTAAAGGCATTGCTGCATCTCTATCAGAAGACCCCGGCGCTCTACCAGCTGGATACCCATCCCGATGGTTTCCAGTGGATCAACGCCAACGACGGATACCGCAGCATCTTTTCCTTTATGCGCTTCGACAAAGCCCGGAAGAAGAACCTGCTCTTCGTCTGCAACTTCACGCCGGTGGAGCGCCCCGATTACCGTGTGGGCGTGCCGAAGAAGAAGCAGTACAGGCTGGTACTGGACAGCGATGCGGCGGAGTTTGGCGGAAGCGGCGTAGAGAAGCCGACCGTCTACAAGGCCGAGGTCGGCGAGTGCGACGGTCAGCCGTACTCGATCGCTTATCCGCTTCCGGGGTATGGAGTGGCTGTGTTTGAGTTTTAGAGAATAAAGGATAAGAGTATAAAATAACCAGGTCGTTTTGCAATATCATTTCTGATAAAGAAAGATATTTGTAAAACGGCCTGGTTTCTGTTTATTTGGTCAGGGTGTATCGTCTGCCTGCGGCGCAGCCGCCTTCTCCAGCGCCCGCTCTACGGCCCCGAGGATCACCTGAGAGGTGTACTGAGTGTCCTCTGAGTAGTCCAGTCCTTCCAGAGACTGGGTTTCGCAGATCTGCTCCGCCAGGTTGTCGAGGGCGGGTTGCATCAGGGGGTACATGGTTTCGATGGCTTCGCTCAGGTTATTATAGGCGATGGATTCGATGCGGGTCTCGCTTACGGTGACAGCTACGTCTACGGCGTTGCCGCCCAGGGTGATGGACGAGGTGTAGACGCCGGGGGTGTATGCAGCATCGGCAGATGCAGGGCTCTTTTTGCCCTTCGGCGCGAACATGTAGACCAGCAGCAGAATCAGAAGGATTCCCAGCGCCACAAAGATTCCGGTGTAAATGAGCTCCTTCATGCGGAGCACGACAATTTTGGTTTTCGAACTCAAGGAAAGCCCTCCTGCGGGGGATTCGATTGTTATAGGATATGCGGGAGGGAAGCGGGATATACGTATCATACCACAAACGGGCAGGGACTGTGTATTTATCTGTGCGCATCGTTTATCTGACACTGTATGTCTCCCACGGACGCAAGATCCGCAGGAGACACACAGCGTCCGCTAAAAAGCTGCACACATGATAAAATACACAGTTCCTGCCCTGTTGTATCGTATAGATTAGCGCTCGATGAAGCCTTCCCCGAGGACTTCCCGGACATCGGTTACGATGACGAAGGCATTGGGATCACACTCTTTCGTCAGTTCTTTGAGCTGTACGATCTCCTTTTTCGCGACCACACAAAAAAGCATGTTCTTCGCGTCTCCGGAGTACATGCCGGTGGCGGAGATGCCGGTGACGCCGCGGTCCAGATCGGTCATGAGGATCTGGGACAGCTCGTCGGGTTTTTCGGTGATGATGAAGGCGGCTTTGGAGAATTTCAGGCCGTCTATGAGGCCGTCGGCGATGTGGGAGGTCAGGTAGATGGCGATGATGGCGTAGAGGGTCATCTGGACGCCAAACAGGTACGCGCCGAACAGGACGATGAGGGTGTCCAGGATCCACATGATGGATGCTGTGCTATAGTGCCGAAGGAAGTGTTGAATCAGGGCGGCGATGAGATCAGTGCCGCCGGTGGTGGCCTGGGCTACGAAGACAAGGCCGATGCCGACGCCCATGATGAGGCCGCCGTAGAGGGCTGACAGCAGCAGGTCGCCTTCGGCGATGGGGATGACCGGAAGGACGGACAGCCAGAATGACAGCATGACGGTGGCGAAGCCGGTGCGCAGCAGGTAGCGGAAGCCTTTGAGCTTCACAGCCAGCAGCAGGAACGGCACGTTCAGGATCAGGTTGGTGACGGACAGCGGGACGCCGCCGGGCACCAGTTTTTTGGTGAGCTGGCGGATGATAATGGCCAGACCGGAAAAGCCTCCGGTGATCAGGCTGGACGGATCGAAGATGGACGCCACGGCGAAAGCCATCAGGGCGGTGCCGACGACGATGAGCAGGATGTCCCGGAGTTTCATTTTTCTTGTAACTGACATATGATAGTTTCCCTTTCAAGTATTTCTCTCCGGGATCAAAATTATCATAGGAAGGAAAAAAAAGCAAGGGGGAAGTGCTGGGAATCTCTTTGTGAACTATGTATAGGAAATATTTGGGTTGATAAATGAAAAAAGCTTGAGGAAATGCATAAAAATTTTGCATTTCCTCTTTTCAATTTTGTTGTTTTGCATTAATATATAAATTAGGTTTCTAGTGTTTTAAGAAAAAGAGGGGTATTTTCATTGTAAATATTGCCAGAAACGGGGTTGGAGAAGGATTGGCGATATGCACAAAGCGAAAACTATATGAACAAAAGGAGCGGAGAGATTTATGATTTCAAATCAGGTATTGCAGAACACGATTGACGGACTCAAAGGAATTACCAGAATCGATCTTTGTGTGATCGACACGGAGGGGAAGGTACTCGCGTCCACATTTCCGGAGGCGGACGCCTATACGGGTTCCGTATTGGCTTTCATAGATTCTCCGGCGGACAGCCAGGTGATTCAGGGTTTCCAGTTCTTTAAAATATTTGATGATAATCAGCTGGAATACATTCTTCTGCTGAACGGCGGAAGCGAGGATGCCTACATGATCGGCAAGCTGGTGGTATTCCAGATCCAGAATTTACTGGTTGCATATAAGGAGCGATTCGATAAAGATAATTTTATCAAGAACCTGCTTCTGGACAACCTGCTTCTGGTGGATATCTACAACCGGGCCAAGAAGCTGCATATCCAGACCGAGGTGCGCAGAGCAGTCTTTACCATTGAGACCGGCCGGGAGAAGGATACGGCTTCCCTGGAGAATGTGCGGACTCTGTTCGGCGCAAAGTCCCATGATTTTATCACGGCGGTGGACGAGAAGAATATCATCGTGGTGAAGGAGCTGGCGGACAATGAGGGCTACCCGGAGCTGAACCGCACGGCCAAGGTCATCTGCGATCTCCTGAACAATGAAGGGGACGAAAGGGTGCACGTGGCTTACGGTACAATCGTGGGCGAAATTAAGGAGGTGTCCCGTTCTTATAAAGAGGCGCGCATGGCTCTTGACGTCGGCAAGATTTTCTTTGATGACAAGGATATTATTGCATATAGCACTCTGGGCATCGGACGTCTGATTTATCAGCTTCCGATTCCTCTGTGTAAGATGTTTATCCGGGAGATCTTTGACGGCAAGTCTCCGGACGATTTCGACGAGGAGACGCTGACTACCATCAACAAGTTCTTCGAGAACAGCCTGAATGTATCGGAGACCTCCAGACAGCTCTATATCCACCGCAATACGCTGGTGTACCGTCTGGATAAGCTGCAGAAGAGCACCGGCCTTGACCTTAGGGTGTTCGAGGATGCGATCACGTTCAAGATTGCGCTGATGGTAGTGAAATATATGAAATACATGGAGTCCATGGATTATTAACAATTGGTAAGCTAAGGCTGAGGAGTGAAAAAATGATTGATATACAGAACGTGACAAAGTCCTATGCCACGGGCGTGCAGGCCTTAAATGGCGTCACGCTGCACATTGACAGGGGCGAATTTGTCTTTATCGTGGGAAACAGCGGTTCCGGCAAGTCCACGCTGATCAAGCTGCTCTTGAAAGAACTTGACCCCAGTTCCGGAACCATTAAGGTCAATGGAATCAACCTGAATAAGATGAAAGCAAAGGCGATTCCGAAGTATCGCAGAAAGCTGGGCGTGGTGTTCCAGGATTTCCGTCTTCTGAAGGACCGGAACGTCTATGAGAATATCGCCTTTGCCCAGCGGGTTATCGCCACACCCAGCAAGGACATCCGGAAAAATGTGCCGAAAATGCTTTCCCTGGTAGGTCTGGCGGAGAAGTACAAGTCTTTCCCGAAGCAGCTCTCCGGAGGAGAGCAGCAGAGAGTTGCCCTAGCGAGGGCTTTGGTAAACCGGCCGAATATTCTGCTGGCCGACGAGCCTACCGGTAACCTGGATCCGAAGAATTCCAGAGAAATCATGAAGCTTCTGGAGACCATCAACGAGCGCGGTACGACCGTGCTGGTGGTAACGCATAACCAGGAGATTGTAGATCAGATGAAGAAACGGGTAATTGTCATGAACAAAGGCGTCATAATCAGTGACGAGCGCAACGCTGGGTACACACAGAATGCGAATTAGTTCTATCGGCTACTGCCTGAAGCAGGGCCTGAAAAATATCTGGCGCAACAAAATGTTTTCCCTGGCGTCGATTGCCACCATGTCCGCCTGTATTTTCCTGTTTGGAATCTTTTTCTGTGTGGTAGAGAATTTCCAGTATATGGTAAAAGAGGCGGAGAAATCCGTGGCGGTTACCGTATTCTTTGACGAGGGAATGTCTGAGGAGGACATTCAGGCGATAGGTGAAAAAATCCAGGCCCGGAGCGAGGTGTCTGAGGCGGTCTTTGTATCCGCGGAGGAATCCTGGGAGCAGTATAAGGAGATTTATTTTAAAGATAACCCTCAGCTTGCGGAGGGCTTTGCAGATGATAATCCGCTGGCCAATCAGGCCCATTATGAGATTTATTTGAAGAATGTGGAACAGCAGGAGAGCCTGGTAGAATGGCTGGGCAGCGTGGAAGGCGTCCGTAAGATTAATCAGTCTGCCCAGGTGGCAGATATTCTGACGAATTTCAATATGCTGATTGGTTATATTTCTGTGGCAGTGATTATTTTGCTGCTGTGCGTATCGGTCTTCCTGATCAGCAATACGGTCACCATCGGTATCGCAGTCCGCAAAGAAGAAATTGCAATCATGAAGCTGATCGGAGCCACCAACGGTTTCGTCAAGGCCCCCTTTGTAGTGGAGGGTATTATCATTGGAATCCTGGGCGCTGCTTTCCCGTTGGCGCTGCTGTATTATCTGTATACACAGCTCGTGGGCTTTGTGGGAGATAAGTTTAATGCGCTGACAGGGCTTCTGCAGTTCCTTCCGGTAAATGAAATGTTCCGGATTCTGCTTCCGGTGGGCCTGGCGCTGGGCGTGGGCATCGGCTTCTTCGGCAGCTTCTTTACCATTCGGAAGCATCTGAAGGTGTGATGAGGTTAAAAAGAGGATATGTAACACAATGAAAAGAATGCGTGTGGCAGGCTCTCTCCTTGCGGTGGCGCTTGCAGTTGGCTGTATTTTCACGAATGAGAACCTGCGGGTGTCCGCGACGGCGAGTAAAATCGATACCAGCGATCTGGAGGATAAGAAGCAGGATACCCTGGATAAGATCAAGGATATCAAGTCGGACATCAGCGACACCAAAAAGCGAATCTCGGATCTGGAGAACAGCAAGAGTAATCTGGAGACGTATATCTCCAAGCTGGATCAGGAGGCCAATAACCTTGCGAAGCAGATCGACAAGCTGAACAAGGATATTGAGGCCAAGAAAGAGGAGATTACCGTGGCGGCGGAGAAACTTGCCGAGGCGGAGGCCACGGCGGCTCAACAGTACGAGGACATGAAAAAGCGGATTCAGTATCTCTATGAAAATGGGAATCCGTCTTACCTGGAGCTGTTCCTGACGTCGGAGAGCATGGCCGATTTTCTGAATAAATCCAGCTATGCGGAGCAGGTGACGGCCTACGACCGGAGTATGCTGGAGGAATATATTGCCCAGAAGCAGGCGGTGGAGGAAAAGAAAAAACAGCTGGAAATCGAGAAGGAAGATCTGGACGCCATGGCGGACGCGGCTTCCGAGCAGAAGAAAACCGTGGACGGCCTGATTAAAAGCAAGACAGCCCAGATTCAGAGCTATCAGGATCAGATCGACAGTGAGAACAGCAATGCGGCCGAATATAAGGCAGATCTGACCAAGCAGCAGAAGTTGCTCGATCAGATTGAGCAGCAGATCGCGGCGGCAGCAGCGGCTAACGCCCAGGCCGGCGACGGCGACGGCGGAGCCTCCGGTTTTCTGTGGCCCTGCCCCAGCAGCAAGCGGATCACTAGCGGCTTTGGGAACCGCGCCCAGCCTACGGCGGGAGCTTCAACCAATCATAAAGGCATCGATATCGGTGCTTCCTACGGAGCATCGATTATAGCTGCGGCAGGCGGGCGTGTGACCACGGCGGCCTACAGCAGTTCTGCGGGCAACTACGTAGTCATTTCCCATGGAAACGGTCTGTCTACCGTATACATGCACTGCTCCGCATTGTATGTGAGCGCCGGACAGACGGTCAGTGCGGGCCAGTCTATCGCTGCAGTGGGTTCCACCGGCTATTCCACCGGCAATCATCTGCATTTTGGCGTGATTAAAAACGGAAGTTATGTAAACCCGCTGGGCTATGTGGGCTAGGCGGAATTGGACGAAGGATAAGGACATATACTGGAATTATGGAAAATAAAAAGCAGTTTATCAGGGGAATTGCCGTCGGCGTGGTGATTACTGCGCTGGTGGCGGGCGGAGTTTCCTTCGGAAGCCGGGCGCTTACGAAGGTCTCCGATGAAAAGAAGGCGGAAAGCGGCGAGCTGAATCTGACCAGCACAGCGGTCGAGGATAAGATCACCGAGATTGAGACACTGGTTCAGAAGTATTATCTGAATGAGATTGATACGGAGCAGGTGGAGAACTATCTGTATAAAGGTATGATCGCAGGCCTGGATGACGCCTATGCGGCCTACTATACGAAGGAAGAATACCAGAGCATGATGGATTCCACCAACGGAAGCTACTATGGCATCGGTGTGGAAATGAGTCAGAATATGACCACCGGAATCATCACCATTACCCGGGTCTTTGAGGGATCGCCCGCGGAGGAGGCAGGCCTGCTTCCGGGAGACGTCATTTACAAGGTGCAGGATACAGAGGTGACCGGAGAGGATCTGACCAAGGTGGTCTCCATGGTAAAGGGAGCGGAAGGCACGACGGTTCCGATTTCCGTGGCCAGGGAAGGGGAAAGCGATTATCTGACCTTTGACGTGGAACGCAGAACCATCGAGATCGCTACGGTAGAGCACAGGATGCTGGACGGCAATATCGGCTATATCTCCATCGCCAGCTTTGATGATGTGACGGTCAATCAGTTCCTGACCGCTCTGGAGGATCTGGAAAATCAGGGAGAGACTGCGCTGATTATCGACCTTCGCAACAACGGAGGCGGCCTGGTGTCAAGCGCGGGCAGCATTCTCGACCGCCTGCTACCGGAAGGCCTGATTGTATACACAGAAGACAAATACGGCAACCGGGAGGAACTGAAGTCCGACGCCGAGAACTATTTTGATAAACCGCTGGCTGTCCTGGTCAACGGAAACAGCGCCAGTGCTTCGGAAATCTTCGCCGGGGCCATCAAGGATTACGGAATCGGCACGCTGGTGGGAACCCAGACCTTTGGCAAGGGCATTGTCCAGAAGGTGTATCCCTTAAGCGACGGTACGGCTGTGAAGCTGACCGTATCCAAGTATTATACGCCCAAGGGCAACAATATCCATGGAATCGGCATAACGCCGGACGTGGAGGTGGAGCTGGATGCGGACGTGGCCAACGCGATCACGATTCCGGAGGAGAAGGATAACCAGCTTCAGAAGGCTGTGGAAATCTTAACAGAAAAATAGAGAGCGAAACCCCTGTCCGGAGAATTACGGACAGGGGTTTTATGTAATAGGAAATTCCTGTGGAATTCCCTATTACATAAAAGCAAGCAGAGCTTGCAAGGATGCGCACTCGGCGTAGTGGTAGATGGTTGCTGAAGCAACCGCGCCTCGGCGCGAGAATGTGCCAACGGCACATTCTTTTTTTGGTAAATCTAAAAATATTCTAAAAAGTCATAAAAATCTGTAAAACCCCATGTGACATAACATGCATACAAAACATAAAAATTCAAAACGTTCATATAAATGAAATAATTTAGTCAAAATGCAAAAATATTGTTTTTAAACTCGTGCAATAAGCACAGAAAATTTGTTTAATGCTACAAAAATATCAAAACACACATAAAATGAACATAAAACAATACAGAATGTTCATATAAAACCTTGCAAGATAAGAGGCGATTTTGTATGATAAGCACATAAGAAAAAAGAAACCAAGAATATAAATATCCAAGAAGAAAGGGAGATTTGAGAAATGTCCAAAATTAGTGAAATGACAAGAGACAGCTGGATCAAAAGCACCTTCCCGGAGTGGGGAACCTGGCTCGTAGAAGATATCGAGAACGAGGTTGTAGCGCCCGGAAACGTGGCTATGTGGTGGCTGGGATGTACCGGCGTATGGTTTAAGACACCGGCTGACACCAATATCACCATCGACCTGTGGTGTGGAAACGGTAAGAGAACCCATGGCGACAACAAGATGAAGCCGGGCCATCAGATGGCAAATATGTGCGGCGGACGTCTGATGCAGCCGAACCTGAGAAACGTACCCTTCGTCATTGACCCGTTTGCTTTCAAGCATGTGGACGCAGTTCTGGCAACCCATTACCATCAGGACCATATGTCAGCAGAGTGGGCAGCACATGTTATCCAGAGCGGAATGACTACGACCGATGAGAACGGAAAAGAGATTCCGGTACCCTTCATCGGACCGAAGAAGTCTGTAGAGACCTGGGTAAAATGGGGCGTTCCGGAAGAACGCTGCATTACTGTGAAGCCGGGCGATACCATCAAGATCAAGGACCTGGAGATCGTTGCTCTGGACAGCTTTGACCGTACCTGTATCGTTACCACAGACGATACCAGCGAGAACAGAGAAGAGCTGACAGGCGTTTGCCCCACGGATATGGACGATAAGGCAGTAAACTACCTGGTTAAGACTCCGGGCGGAAACATCTATCACTCCGGTGATTCTCACTTCTCCATTTACTTTGCAAAGCATGGTAAGGATTATGATATCGATGTTGCATTTGGTTCCTTCGGTGAGAACCCCATCGGTATGCAGGATAAGATGAGCTCTGTAGATATCCTTCGTATGGCTGAGAACCTGCGGTGTAAGGTTGTTGTCCCGATTCACTGGGACGTATGGACCAACTTCCAGGCAGACTGCGACGAGATCAAGCTGCTGTATGATTTCAAGAAGGACAGAAACGAGTACAAGTTCCATCCGTTCTTCTGGCAGGTAGGCGGAAAGTACACCTATCCCCAGGACAAGGATAAGATTTACTATCATCACAGAAGAGGCTTTGAGGACTGCTTCGAGCATCCCCAGAACATTCCGTTCCGTTCCTGTCTGTAAGCTTTGGAATAAGGGAGAAAAGGATTATGTTAAGAGAGTTTGTGGAAAAGAAGCATTATCTGTTTGCCAAGGAAGCAAAGGACTGGGAAGATGCTATCATCATGAGTTGCAAATCCCTGGAGGCAGACGGAACGGTAGAATCCAATTACGCCCATGATATCGTAGAGTGCGTTCGCAAGTACGGTCCGTATATCGTAATCATGCCGAACATCGCGATGCCGCATTCCCAGGAGGGCGCAGTCGGAGTCAACAAGACGGCCATCGGCTTTATGAAGCTGGAGAAGCCGGTCAGCTTTGACCCGAATGACCCGGAAAAGGACGCTCAGCTGTTCTTCACCCTGGCATCCTGCAATCCGGATCAGCATCTGAACAATATGATGCGTCTGTCGGAAATGCTGATGAATGAGGAGCTGGTAGCAGAGCTTCTGAAGGCTGAGGGGCCGGAGGATCTGCTGAAGCTTCAGGAGAAGTATCTGGACAAATAAGAACCTGACCGCGGCCTGTGAGGACGGGCTGCGGTTAAAGATAAAGGGGAAAATGTAGGAGGAAAAGAGTTATGGATATTTTAATGAGAGCATGGTCGTACTTTGCTACGAACATTCTGCAGCAGCCGGCATGGATGATCGGCCTGATCGTACTGATTGGTTACATTCTGCTGAAGAAACCCTGGTATGATGTACTTGGCGGAACCATCAAGGCAGTCGTAGGTTACATGATCCTGGCAGCAGGTTCCGGCGGACTGGTAAGCAACTTCCGTCCGGTGCTGGTAGGCCTGAAGGATCGTTTCAATCTGGACGCTATGGTTATCGACCCGTATTTCGGACAGAACGCGGTAACCGCAGGCCTGGAGGAAGTATTTGGAAAGCCGTTTTCACAGGTTATGATGCTTCTTCTGATTGCGTTTATCATCAACATTTTACTGGTTCGTTTCAGTAAGGTAACAAAGCTTCGTTCTCTGTTTACCACAGGTCATATACAGGTACAGCAGGCTTCCACAGCTTACTGGCTGATCCTGTTCGCACTGCCGGGACTGGCTACCAATAACACAGCGCTTCTGGTGGTAATGGCAATCGTACTTGGTCTGTATTGGGCAGTAGGCTCCAACCTGACCATCAAGCCGACCCAGGAGCTGACAGACGGCGCAGGCTTCTGTCTTGGACATCAGCAGATCATGGGAGTGGCACTGTTCTCCTGGATCGCAGGCAAAATGCATGAGCGCGATGTAAAGAAGGGCAAAGAGGCTTCCAAGAAGCTGGAGGATATCGAGCTTCCGGGCTTTATGTCCATCTTCAATGAGAACATGGTATGTACCGCAATCCTGATGACGGTATTCTTTGGAGCAATCCTTCTGGTTCTTGGCAGAGATTATCTGACTGAGGCCGGATTCATGAAGGAAGGACAGAGCTTCCTGTTCTATATCCTGACTGTCTGCCTGAACTTCGCAGTATATCTGGCAATCCTGCAGCTGGGTGTTCGTACCTTCGTAACAGAGCTGACCAATTCCTTCCAGGGTATTGCCAATAAGTGGCTCCCGGGTTCTGTACCGGCAGTAGACTGTGCGGTATCTTACGGTTTCGGTTCCCCGAACGCAGTACCGATTGGTTTCCTGGCTGGTGCTCTTGGACAGTTTATCGCAATCGGCGCTCTGATTCTTCTGAAGAGCCCGGTACTGGTAATTGCCGGATTCGTACCTGTTTTCTTTGACAATGCGACCATCGCGGTGTATGCTAATAACAAGGGCGGTCTGAAAGCAGCGCTTATCCTGCCGTTTATCTCCGGTCTGTGCCAGGTATTCGGTTCTGCGCTCATCGCAGGCTGGGTAGGCATGGCAGCATACGGCGGATACCTTGGTATGTGGGACTGGGCAGTTGTATGGCCGGTATTCACAGTTCTGATGAAGTACTTAAGCTACGCAGGTCTGGCAATCGTAATTGTTGCCCTGCTGGCTATCCCGCAGCTGCAGTACAGAGCTGACAAGGAAGGCTACTTCCTGATGACTGAGGACTGGGAAGCATACAAAGAGCTGAAGGCTAAGAAGGCTGAATAAAGATTCGCCAAATATACACTAGTTAATCCGATAGGAGGAAACGACAATGCTGAACATTTTGGTTTGCTGCGCAAACGGCGCCGGAACAAGTCTGATGATGAAGATGACTACAGAGAAGGTTGTAAAGTCTCTGGGTATCAAGGTTGGAAAGCTGCATCACTGCTCTCTTTCTGAAGGAAAGAGCTCTGCAACCCAGTTTGATGTAGTATTCTGCCCGCTGAACTTCATCTCCATGTTCAAGGAAGCAGAAGCAAAGGGTGTCCATGTAATCGGTCTGAAGAACGTAATGTCTCAGGCAGAGATGGAAGAAAAACTGAAAGCATCCGGAGTACCGCTTGACTAAAGCTTAGACAAGACGAGGGCGCTTCCCCGTGGCTGGAAGGCCATGGGGGAGCGCTTTTCTGATGGATATGATTCAAAAGGATACAAGAAGGAGTGAAATGCCGTGAAAACAAGCCGTTCCATTGTGAACAGTCGAAGAGAGAAAATCCTGGAGACCGTAAGAAATGACGGAGATGTGTCAGTCAGCAGCCTGTCGGAAATGCTGCAGGTTTCTCCCCTGACGATTCGGCGCGATCTCCAGTATCTGGAAGAACATAAACTCCTGGAGCGCTTTTACGGAGGCGCAAGGACAGGAAATGCGGAAGTACCGCGAAAAAACAGCAGAGAGCTCCGGAAGGAACGGATTGCAAAATATGCGGCCGGTCTGGTGGAGGATGGAGACAGCATTCTTCTGAATACCAGCTCCACAGCTCTTGCTATGGTAAAATACATTACCAGCCGGAATGTAACAATTATTACAAATAACGGAAATATTATCAACGAGGAGAATCCCTCCCAGGCAACGATTATTCTTCTGGGTGGGGAACTGCGGTATCAGAAGGGCGCTATGGTTGGTGACTTTACAAAAAATAGTCTGGCGTACGTGACCGCGAAGAAAAGCTTTATCGGATGTACGGGAATCAGTCCGGACATCGGTATGGTGACAGAGATGGTGAGCGAGGTAAACCTGAACCAGATGATGTTTCAGCGGGTAACCGGCGCATCTTATATTCTGGCAGACAGCTCCAAGTTCGGAGAAAGAGCAGGAGGAGTATCCTGTCCGCCGGAGAAAATAGAAAATATTATCACGGACATGAACGCCCCGGCGGATATGCTCCGTGAATTTCGTGAAATGGGAACCTGGGTATATCAGGTAGATTAGGTAACTGGTCAGGTACTGAACAGTTACAGATTAGGAGACTGGAATGAAAGTAAATAAAATCAAAACACATGAACTGGAAAAATGCTATTCCATCTGTCCGCTGACCTACAACGGAGCAGAGCATATGCTGGTAGCGGCAGAGAAGGTGAATAAGTGTCTGCTGTTTGATCTGGATGGAAATCTGGAAGAAACCGTATGGGACGAGCCCGGCGGAGTCATGACCATGGTTCAGATTCCGGGAAGCAACGGCGAGTTCCTGGCTACCCATAAATTCTATTCACCGAACGATTCCAAGGAGGCGAAGATTATCCTGGCTTCTCCCAAGGGAAAAAATGACTGGGCGGTAAAAACCATTGCGGATCTGCCCTTCGTACATCGTTTCGATATCCTGACCAGAGGCGGCGTAAACTACATCGTTGCCTGCGCGCTGAAGTCCGGTCATGAGTTCAAGGATGACTGGAGTATGCCTGGTAAGATCTGGGTAGGCGAGCTTCCGGCGGACTTAAGCGATATCAACGAGGATAACCAGGTGAAGCTGGTGCCGCTGAAAGAGAACCTGTTGAAGAACCATGGTTACTGCCGCGTAGAGAAGGACGGCGTCATGAGCGGTATCGTGGGAACTGAGAATGGTATTTTCAAGGTGACGCCGCCGGCAGAAAAGGGCGGTGAGTGGACCGTAGAAACTCTGACAGAGGATCCGGCCAGCGATATGACCTTTGCTGATTTCGATGGAGACGGCGAGGATGAAATGCTGGTTATGACCCCGTTCCACGGCGATACCATCAAGATTTACAAGAAGGTAAACGGCAAGTACGCCTGCGTAAAGACCTTTGAGGGTTCCTATGAGTTCCTGCACGGTATCTGGGGCGCAGAGATTCTGGGCAAGGGTATGGCGATCATCGGAAACCGTAAGGGCGATCGGGATCTGATGGCATGCTATCACGACGGTAAGGATTATGTCCTGGAGGTTCTGGATCATAACGTAGGACCGGCCAACACCCGTGTATACAAGAAGCCGGGCAACAAGCTGGGCATCCTGTCTACCAACCGCGAGATCGACGAGATCGCGTTCTATGAGATTGAGAGCCTGTAAGCAGGATCTTTGTAGGAAAGGATAAAACATGAAAGCATACAGCATTGGATTATACGAAAAGGCTATGCCGAATACGCTGACCTGGAAGGAAAAGCTGGAGGCAGCGAAAGAGGCAGGTTATGATTTCGTGGAAATCAGCATCGACGAGACCGACGCGAAGCTGGCCCGCCTGGACTGGACCAAAGAAGAGCGTCTGGAGCTGGTAAAGACCATGTATGAGGTGGGACTGCCCATCCGCAGCATGTGCCTGTCCGGCCACCGGAAGTACCCGCTGGGAAGCAGCGATCCGGCTACAGAGGCAAGAAGCCTGGAGATTATGGAGAAGGCCATTCAGCTGGCAGACGATTTGGGCGTCCGCATCATCCAGCTGGCAGGCTATGACGTATATTATGACGAATCCACACCGGAGACTGTAGAGCGTTTCGGACGGAATCTCAAAAAGGCAGCCCGTATGGCAGCCAGAGCAGGCGTGCTGATGGGCTTCGAGACCATGGAGACCGAGTTCATGAACACCTGTGAGAAGTCCATGAAATACGTAGACAAAATCAATTCCACTTACTTGAATGTATATCCGGACTGTGGTAATATCAATAATGCGGCAATTACCTATGGAACCGATGTGCTTGCAGACCTTAGAAGCTGTGATGGCCATGTGGTTGCCATGCATTTAAAGGAGACTGTTCCGGGCAAATTCCGCGACATGATGTACGGAGAGGGACAGGTTGATTTCCCGGCGATGATTGACACCGCATGGAAGATTGGTGTGCGCCGTTTTGTAACGGAGTTCTGGTATCTGGGCAAGGAGGATTGGAAGGCAGATCTGCATTTTGCCAATTCTGCCATGAGAAAGCTCCTGGATCAGAAGGCGGACGACTAAAGGAGGAGAAATCATGTTAGAGGAACTGAAAAAACAGGTTTATGAAGCCAATATGGAGCTTCCGAGAAGAGGACTTATCACCTATACATGGGGAAATGTCAGTGGAATCGACCGGGAAAAGGGTCTTTTTGTAATCAAACCCAGCGGAGTAGAGTACGATCTGCTGAAGCCGGAGGATATGGTAGTTATCGACCTTGAGGGCAATAAGGTAGAGGGTGATTACAATCCGTCCTCCGATACACCGACCCATCTGGAGCTGTATAAGGCGTTCCCGAAGATTGGCGGCGTAGTACATACCCATTCTCCGTGGGCTACCTCCTGGGCACAGGCAGGCCGCAGCATTCCCTGCTACGGAACCACACACGCAGATTACTTCTACGGCGAGATTCCCTGCGCCAGAAGCCTGACCGCAGAGGAAATCAACGGCGAGTATGAGAAGAATACAGGTCTTGTAATCGTTGAAACCTTCAACAACAGAGGTATCGACCCGATGCATGTACCGGGCGTTCTGTGCACCAACCACGGACCGTTCACCTGGGGAACAGACGCAGCCAATGCCGTACATAACGCAGTCGTTCTTGAGGAGGTTGCCAAGATGGCATGTCGTACCGAGATCCTGAACGCGAGAGTACAGCCGGCTCCGCAGGTTATCCAGGACAAGCATTTCCTGAGAAAGCATGGCGCAAATGCTTACTACGGACAGATTAAGAGATAATAGAAAATAAAAAAGGCAGCAGCCAGATCCCATGTGATTCGACTGCTGTTTTTTTTAATTTGTTCACGTAGCTGCTTTCGTTTCCAAAATTTTAATCGATGTTTTCAAAGTAAATAATTTGATAATCTTTGTCAATACTATGAAAAAAGGGCGTCCGTGCATTGACTTTAAAAATGGATTCTGTTACGATACAGGAAGTTAGGCAATACTAACTGCATGTGAATAAATCAGGCAGACTCCTTTGGGAAGAATTGGCTTATCCTTCCTGTGTCCATGAGACTGGGAAGATGTATCGGGTGGCTCCTTTGCATCTTCCGGTGTTCTGCCCTATTGAAATCCCTTACAGGGATACCTATATGCGCTGAAAAATGCGCAGATCAGAGAAATCCCTTACAGGGATACCTATATGCGCAAAAATATGCGCAGATCAAGGAAAGGAGATTTTTAAAATGGATTATTTACAGATTGAGAAGGTTGTGGGAAGAGAGATCCTGGATTCCAGAGGAAATCCGACCGTGGAGGCGGAGGTAACTCTGGCAGACGGAACTGTGGCTCGCGGAACCGCCCCCAGCGGCGCTTCTACCGGTGAATTTGAGGCGCTGGAGCTGCGTGACGGTGACAAAAGCAGATACCTGGGAAAAGGCGTTACAAAGGCCGTAGAGAATATCAATACCATTATCAATGAGGCGGTGAAGGGACTGGATGCTTCTGACATCTACGCGGTAGACCGCGCCATGATTGAGGCAGACGGAACCGGGGATAAGTCCAAGCTGGGTGCAAACGCGATTCTGGCCGTATCCATCGCGACCTGCCGTGCGGCAGCAGCAGCTCTGGATATCCCGCTGTACCGTTTCCTGGGCGGCATAAATGGCAATCGTCTGCCGGTGCCGATGATGAATATCGTAAACGGCGGCTGCCATGCGCTGTCTTCCGGACTGGATGTGCAGGAATTCATGATTATGCCGGTGGGCGCGCCTTCTTTTAAGGAGTGTTTAAGATGGTGTGCGGAGGTATTCCATGCGCTGGCGTCTATCCTGAAGGAGAGAGGGCTGGCCACATCCGTTGGTGACGAGGGCGGTTTTGCTCCGGCGCTGAAGTCTGATGTAGAGGCCATTGAGACGATTCTGGAGGCAGTGAAGAAGGCCGGATACGAACCGGGTAAGGATTTCATGATTGCTATGGACGCAGCGTCCTCCGAGTGGAAGAGCGAGAAGGGCAAAGGCTTCTACAAGCTGCCGAAGGCTGGCACAGAGTTTACGGCAGAGCAGCTCATCGAGCACTGGGCTGACCTTTGCGGGAAGTATCCGATTATCTCCATCGAGGATGGTCTGGATGAGGAGGATTGGGAAGGCTGGCAGAAGCTGACTGCCCGTCTGGGCGACAAGGTACAGCTGGTTGGCGACGACCTGTTTGTTACCAATACGGAGCGTCTGTCCAAGGGTATCGAGATGGGCTGCGGTAACTCCATCCTGATTAAGCTGAATCAGATTGGTTCTGTGTCTGAGACTCTTGAGGCTATTAAGATGGCTCATAAGGCTGGGTACACAGCTGTTACTTCTCATCGTTCCGGTGAGACAGCAGACACCACCATCGCTGACCTGGCAGTAGCCCTGAATACCTGCCAGATCAAGACCGGCGCGCCCAGCAGAAGTGAGCGTGTGGCGAAATACAACCAGCTGCTCCGTATCGAAGAGGCACTTGGCAAGAGCGCCGTATATCCGGGAATTAAGGCGTTCAATGTAAAGTAGTTTAAGACGGACATAAATAAAGCCGTACAGTATGTGCGAAAACGTAAATTGACCCGAGGGGGGATTTCCTGCCCCTCGGGTCTCACAACCTAAATTTATTTCTTCTCAAAAACCGCAATTATCCGCGTATCTCCATCCAATCTCACCTGTATCTCCGAATCTTCTATCGCTCCATTCGCGATCTCTCCGCCAGTGATCTCCCAGCGGACAAACTCAGAATCTTCTGCAGGCTCAGCCTTCAGGGTAATCGGGTAGTCGGTGTAATACTGCCCGGTCCAGTCCGCGTTGTCCAGATCCGGCGTGATGGTATTCAAGACTACAGATCCCTGATCTGCCGGAACAGAAGTCAGCGTCACATCCGCCAGAGTGCCCTCCAGTCCGAAATGATCGGCCAGCATGGGAATGATGTATTCCGCACGGTGTTCGAAGAACGTATGGAGATCCTGCAGCTCCTCGTCAAAGGTCGCGGTCTCAGGAGCGGCGTTCCAGCGATCCCAGCTTTTGTCGGCCCAGGGCTTTTGCTCAGCAGTCTGGTCTAAAAGAGCCTTTACGCGGTCCCAGCGGAAATTTTCGTTAGCCAGATCCAGAAAGGTCAGGACAAACTGGCGGCGGAAGTCCTCATTTTTCATGAGGGCGGGCATGGGCTCGTCATCCAGAAAGCCGAGGGCGGCGTAGACGGCGTGACCGGTAAAAGAGTCGAAGGCATAGGCCGGCGTGGTGGCCAGATCCGTGCCGACGCCCAGAGAGTCGTCCAGGTCGTAAAGGATCCAGCGGAAACGGCCGTCGCCTTCGGTGTCATTTTCAGGGGTGACGGTCTGCCAGGTCAGCACATTGCCGCCCAGGGGCTTGGTATCAGTGTTGGCGATGTAGATATTGGTACACATCCAGTCGATGAAGCTCTGCATGTCCATTTTGGTGAGCAGTTCCGCGTAATTCTCCGGGTCAGAGAAGTCGGCCTGACTCAGAAAATCGCGGAGATCCCGGTAATTCTGGAGGGCTTCGTAATCGCCGTCCTCCACATAACGGGTATCTTTGATGAGCAGGGTATTGTCCTGCTCCACATCATAGTGTCCAGCCAGGTATTCTGCGGAATATTTCTCCATCAGGTAATACATCCCCCAGTATTCCCCGTTGAGAAAGACCTGACAGGGGAGATAGCGCTGGGTGGCGGTATCTCGGTCAGCCACCAGGTCAAAGAAGAACGCCTTTTTCAGCGTGCGGCTGCAGCTGAGAATCAGGTTGGGGTAAGAAATGTCAGTGTCAAAAAGCACCGGATCGAAGGTGGATTTGCCATACTTTTTTCTGGAAAATAATGTAAAACTCTTTTGAGGAAAATGGCGCGACTCATTTCCACGGATACGGATACCGCAGTCCTGGCTCAGGGCCAGATTGTGGGACGCGTCGAAGAGCTGGACGTGGGCGGCCCGTTCAGAGCTCCGGCCCTCCAGATAATAGTTGGTGTAATCGGTCAGGAAAGACCAGGGCAGGCCATTGTATATGAGACCGGCATCGATGGCGTTGTCATACAGCGCACCCCGGACATAGATTCCTTTTTCAGAGGAAAAAAGGTTCTCTGGGTCAGTGACCAGGGAGAGGGTCACGGCGTCTTCGTAGCCTTCTTTTTCAGAAAAATCAAGAAAGTAGGTGGCAGTGACCGTGTTGCTGACTCCGCCCTGGGAATCGAAGGCCGCTGCGCGCAGCACGACAGCTTTGTCTACGGGAGTCTCCGGAGGCAGATAGCCGCTGTCCTCCTCGGTGATATCGGTGCGGGACGCATACTGATCCGGATTTTTGCTGGGATCGGTCAGGGTCAGCGGAACGGTATATTCCGGGGAATCAGAAGTGGGATCGCTGCCGTCCAGGGTGTAGCGGATCGTCATCCCCTTCTTTGCGGTGATGGTGACGGCAACTTCATTTTCATAGAAGCCGCTGGCAGTTTCGATGACGGGCGCTTCCGGGACAGAAGACGCATCCTGGTTGGAACTTCCCGGGGTGGGGCGCAGCTGGTCGAATTCCGGGCCGCCGTCCCCGGTGCGGGCGTAGACAGCTCCGGGCCGTATGGAGGAAGGAAGGGTGACGCTGTCCACCAGGAGGGAAGTGGTGATACCGCTTTCGCTCTGATGCTTCCAGGCCAGGGTGATAGTCTCTCCTTCCGAGACAGAGAGGGGAACAGAAGGCTGTCCCTCCGGAGAACCGCCCTCTGAGCCGACGGCGTAGATGCAGAGAAAGCCGTGGGGCTCGATGGTTTTGTCCGGAAGCGGAGCCAGATCGCAATGCCTGGGATTGTCGGACAGCCAGAGCTCTCCCAGGGAAATGGCTTCGTCGGTGGGATTATACAGCTCGATATAGTCCTCGTAGGTGGTAGCCTCATCGATGGCCGTGCCCGGGTTCACGGTACAGATTTCATTGATCCGGAGCTGACGGATGGCGCTGGCGGGCCGTGCGTTTCGGAACTTCCAGAACAGGAGGGCGCCGAAGCAGGTGAGCAGTCCCAGGGTTACGAGAAAAACCGGCAGCAGAAGGCGGGATCTTACGGAGGTGGTCTTCATAGCGTGTCCTCCCTGTCGAAGAGCAGAATATCTCCTTTGTAAACCGCGTAGGAGCAGGCGTCGCCTTTGGTCAGGACAGCTTTTCCGGCGGTTCCTTCCGTGAGATCCTGACAGAAAGAGTCCAGAAGGGAAGCAGGAACCAGAGCCTCCAGATAGACAGAATCGGTGTAAGAAGAGTTCAGGGTGGGAATCTGCTGCTGGCCCATCAGGTACTGAATTTTCCCCAGATCGCCGTAATCTGCGGAGATCTCCAGCCGGATGCCGGCCTGGCGCTCCAGGATGACGGACGCGGCCAGACCGGTCTGTACGGCTTTGGAATAGGCTCGCACCAGGCCGCCGGTGCCTAACAGCGTACCCCCGAAGTAACGGGTGACGACTACGGCCACATTGTGGATGTTTTCTTTCAGGAGCACGTCCAGCATGGGTCGGCCAGCTGTCCCGGCCGGTTCGCCGTCGTCGCTGCAGCGGGTGAGCTGGTGGCGGCTGCCCAGGGTGAAGGCGGTGCAGTTATGTCTGGCGTCCCAGTATTGTTTCTTCGTCTGCTCGATGAAGCGCAGCGCTTCCTCTTCTGAGGCAATGGGGGCTACCGTCGCGATAAAACGTGATTTTTTTTCCACGATCTCTCCGGTACCGCCCTGATATGCAAAATAATATGTTTCTGACATGGGATTTCCTTTCAGGAAGCCTGTCCGCTCTCCTGAGTCATGATATCATCCACGATTTCCAGAAGACATACGGGAGTTACCGCGTTCTGAATCAGGCGGGAAAGCAGAGAGCGCGCCCGGCTCTCGGAATCGGACACGGGCGGCGTGCTCTCGGTCTCCTCCACCTCCGGATTCCCGGACAGGGCTTTCTTGATACAGATCCGGTACAGGGGAAGGGGAGAGCAAGCTTGTTCTTCTTCGATGAGATAATATTTCAGGTTCAGCAGGGTTCCTTTTTCGTCCGCGACAGCGCGGGTCTCGATCAGATATTCTTTCTGCATGGCAAGCTCCTTTTGAAAATGGTGTGATTTTTTCATGATTATACAGGAGCGGAGCCGAAAAAAATGTCGAAGGCTGTCACAGAACTCAATTTTTTTAAGTTCTTTTGTAACTGGTCAGGTACAGAACAGTTATATTCTTTTTATTATAGTATAAATCCGTGGGACTGTACAGCGGATTTATGTACCGCGAATACTTAAGAAACTGTGAATTTATCAAATAAGTCTTTATTATGCAGGCACTTTTTGTTATAATGAACTGATGTATAGGAGGATAAAACATGAATTACGGAAAACGCAGTACTTCGAAAAAGCAGAAGTCCATGCACTCCAAGACGGCAAAAGCTGGTAAAAAAGCCAGCGTTATATTTATAAAAGCATTTCTGATCTGCCTTCTGGCGGTGGGCGTGGTAGGCCTGTGCGCGGGTGTCGGAATTGTAAAGGGAGTCATCGACAATGCGCCGGATATCGACAGCACCAGTGTCATCCCGAGAGGTTACAAGTCCGTGATGGTAGACTCGGAAGGCAATAAAATGGCAGAGCTTATCACAGCGGGATCCAACCGTGTCTGGGTGGACATTGACAAGATTCCGGAGCATGTGCAGAACGCCTTTGTGGACGTGGAGGACGAGCGCTTTTATGAGCATAACGGAATCGACCTGAAGGGTATCATCCGTGCGGGTGTCAAGGGCATCGCCAGCGGCTTTAAGAAGACCGAGGGCGCCAGCACCATTACCCAGCAGCTTCTGAAGAACAGTGTCTTCGACTTCATGAGCGAGGATACGCTGGTGGAGAAGATCGAGCGTAAGCTGCAGGAGCAGTACCTGGCCCTGGAGCTGGAGAAGATCATGACCAAAGATGAGATTCTGGAAGCATACCTGAATACCATCAACCTGGGCCAGAACACTTTGGGAATCCAGGCGGCGGCCAACCGCTATTTTAACAAGGATGTCAGCGAGCTGACCGTCTCCGAGGCGGCGGTCATCGCGGGTATCACCAAGAGCCCCACCAAGTACAATCCGGTCACTGATCCGGAGGAGAACGCCAAGCGGCGTGAGATCGTCCTCGAGGATATGAAAAAATGCGGTGACATCACCGAAGAAGAGTATCAGGATGCCCTGGCGGACGATGTTTACAGCCGCATTCAGACCACCAATGAGACCAAGAGCACCACGGCCGTGTACACTTACTATGTGGACGCAACCATCGCCCAGGTGATTGCGGATCTGCAGGAGGTCAAGGGTTATACCTCCCAGCAGGCGTACAATCTGGTATACAATGGCGGCCTGACCATCGAGACTGCGCAGGATCCGGCTGTCCAGCAGATTATGGACGAGGAGACATCCAACGAGGATAATTATCCGGCAGGCTCCAGGATCGGCCTGGAATACGCGCTGACGGTGGTGAAGCCGGACGGCACCCAGACCAATTACAGCAAGGAAATGATGGAGAAGTATTTCAGGGAAAATGAATCCTCCAGCTTCGAATTGCTGTTTGACAGCAAAGAAGACGCCCAGGCGCATATTGACACGTACAAAGCGGCGGTATCCGAGGAGGGCGACAAGATCTATGAGACCATCAACATGACCGTGCAGCCGCAGATTTCCATGGTAGTCATGGATCAGTCCACAGGCTATGTGAAGGGCATCGTGGGTGGCCGCGGCGAGAAGACCGAGAGTCTGTCCCTGAACCGCGCAACCGATACGACCCGTCAGCCCGGTTCTACCTTCAAGGTGGTGGCGGCTTATGCGGCGGCTTTGGATTCCGCGGGCATGACCCTGGCGACCACCCAGTATGACGCGCCGTATAATTACAACGGCGGAAAAGGACGTCCGGTCCGCAACTGGAACGGTGAGAATTATCAGGGCTGGACTTCCCTCCGGAAAGGTATCGAGCAGTCCATGAATATCGTGGCGGTAAAGACCATTACCGATATTACCCCGGCTCTGGGTATCAATTACCTGAAAAATATGGGTATCACCACCATGCAGGAGGAACTGAAGAACGGCAAGAACGACTACACCCAGGCCATGGTTCTGGGCGGTATCACCAACGGTATCAAGAACGTGGAGCTGACCGCGGCCTACGCGACCATCGCCAACGGCGGCGTCTATGAGAAGCCGGTCTTTTACACCCGGATTCTCGATCACGACGGCAATGTCCTGATTGACAATACGGAAGGCTACAGCAGAACGGTGCTCAAGGACAGCACCGCATGGCTTCTGACCAGCGCCATGCAGGACGTAGTCACCAAGGGTACCGGTAAAGCTGTGAATTTCAGCGGTATGAGCGTCGCCGGAAAGACCGGTACGACTTCTGATAACCGGGATGTGTGGTTTGTGGGCTACACCCCCTATTACACGGCAGGCATCTGGGCCGGATACGATAATAACCATGAGCTCTCCAGTAAGAAGGGCGAGACCAGTTATCATAAGAAGATCTGGAAGGCGGTCATGTCCAGACTGAGCTCGGGACAGTCCGATATCGGATTTCCGAAGCCCTCTTCCGTGACCAGCGCTACGGTCTGCGCGATCTCCGGCAAGCTTCCGATTCCGGGTATCTGTGACGGCACCCTGAAGACTGAGTACTTTGCGGAGGGCACGGTGCCCACGGAATACTGTGACGTCCACGTGACCGGTGAGGCCTGCGTGGAGAGCGGCGCTCTGGCCACAGATGCCTGCCCGGATCATCAGTTCCGTGTGATTACGCTGATTCCGGAGGACAACAGCGTGTCCGGTTCCCCGCTGACGGCACAGCCCTGTCCGCTTCATCCGGGCAATGTGCTTGGTTCTGTGGTTCAGCCGGCTACAGACGGATCCGCGGCGATTCCGGAGGAGTCAGAAGACTCCGAAGAGGAAGCGTCCCAGGATACGGAAACGGAATAACAAGACAGGAGAGACGATATGTATCAGACCATATTTTTTGATCTGGATGGAACGTTGACAGAATCAGCCCCCGGCATTACTCGTTCTGTGGCCTATGCCCTGAAAAAGTGGGGGATTGAGGTGGAGGATCTGCGCACGCTGGAGCCCTTTGTGGGACCTCCGCTGGCGGAATCCTTTGCCAGATATTTTGGTTTTACGCCGGAGCAGTGCAGCGATGGAATCCGGTATTACAGAGAATATTATGTAAACAAAGGACTCTTTGAAAATTCCGTATATCCGGGAATCGAGGATATGCTGCGGGAACTGAAAAACGCGGGGAAGCGGCTGATTGTCGCGACTTCGAAGCCGGAAGAGATGGCCGTGCGGATTCTGGAGCATTTTCAGCTGGCAGATTGTTTTGAGCGGATAGCGGGAGCCAGCATGGACGAAAAACGGGTGGAGAAGGCAGATGTGCTCCGCTATGTGATGGAAGACCTGGGACAGGTAGATCTGACGAAGGCCGTCATGGTGGGCGATCGGGAAAATGATGTGCGCGGCGCCCGGGAGAACGGATTGCCCTGCATCGGCGTCCTGTATGGATACGGAAGCCGGGAAGAGCTGACAGAGGCCGGAGTCGCGAAAATCGCGGATACGGTGGAAGAGCTGAAGAAGATGTTGAAGGAATAAGTATGAGCTGTCCGGTATCGGACAGCTCAAAATAACGGGAGTAAAAAGATGAGTGAAGTGAAAGCAGGAAAAATGCATGACATGACGGTGGGGAGTCCCGTGAAGCTGATTCTGCATTTTATGGTACCTGTGTTTCTGGGCAATGTGTTCCAGCAGTTTTATAATGTGGCCGATTCCATCATCGCCGGTCAGTTCCTGGGCGTGCGCGCCCTGGCAGCCATCGGAAGTACGGGATCGCTGATGTTCTTTGTGACGGGCTGGCTGAACGGCCTGACCAGCGGTTTCGCAATTCTGGTGGCCCAGTGGTTCGGTGCGAAAGAGTATGAGCGGATGCGGCATTATGTGGCCATGTCCGTGTATCTGTCCCTGGGCTTCGCCGTATTGATGACGATAGGGCTGGGGTTGGCCAATGTGCCGATTCTGCGGCTGATGAATTATTCGGATGAGATTATGCCGGATGTGAAGGCTTATATGGGAATCATTTACGCAGGCCTGGTGGTGACAGCTGCCTATAACGCGCTGGCGGCATTTCTGCGGGCATTGGGTGATTCCAAGTCGCCGCTGTATTTTCTGATTATTTCCGCGGCCATCAATGTGGCGCTGGATATCGCCTTTATTATTTACGGCGGTATGGGCGTGGAGGGCTGTGCCTACGCAACGGTCATCGCCCAGGGGATATCAGCGGCGCTGTGTTTTATTTACATTGTGAAAAAGTATCCGATTTTACATTTGAAAAAGGAAAATTTCGCATTTTCCATGGAGTCCTGCGGCCGACTGCTGTCCCTTGGTATCCCCATGGCACTGCAGTTTTCCATCACGGCCATTGGCACCATCATCGTGCAGGGTGCGGTCAATGTGTACGGCGAGAACTATATGGCGGGCTTTTCCGCAGCCGGAAAGCTCCAGAATATCGTTGCCACAGTATATGTGGCCTTCGGAGCGACCATTGCCACTTATGTGGGACAAAACTGGGGAGCAGGCAAGAAGGAACGCGTGCTTATGGGCGTGAATTGTACGCAGATTATGATTCTGATTTACAGCGTCTTTGCCATGGCGCTGGTATTTTTCTTCAGTAAATATATGACGCTCTTATTTGTCAGCGCTTCGGAAACAGAGGTCATCGATGTGGCGGTGTTGTATTTTCGTATGGTATTCTGGTGTTACCCGTTCCTGGGCAGCATCTTCCTGTACCGGAATACGCTGCAGGGTCTGGGCTACGGCCTGGTTCCCATGCTGGGTGGCGTCTTTGAGCTGACTGCCCGGGCTGGCATCGTCCTGATGGTAGCGGGAAAGGCAAGCTTCGCGGGCGTCTGCCTGTCAGACCCGGCGGCCTGGATTTCCGCGCTGATTCCGCTGGTGCCCTATTACTTCTATGTGACGCGGAAGTGGAGGAAGGAATTGAAAAAAAAGGCATAAAGAAAAGCAGCCGACCGGAGGAAAAATCTGGTCGGCTGTTTGCTTTTAATTCACTTTCACTTCCCCGGCCAGGATCTTCTTATAATCTTCATAATTCTTCTGAAGCAGCTCCGGCGTGTTCAGATCGTAGGGGCATTGTGCCATGCACTGGTTGCAGTGGAGACAGTCTTCGATTTTTTTCATGTTCTCCTGCCACTGTTCGCTTAACCAGGCGGCGGAGGGAGCGCGGCGGACCATCAGGGACATGCGGGCGCAGCTGTTGATGAGAATACCGGCGGGACAGGGCATGCAGTAGCCGCAGCCGCGGCAGAATTCGCCGTTCAGCTCCGCTTTTTCCTTCTCGATAAAGGCAGTGATTTCCGCGTCCAAGGCGGGCGGCTGGTCCATGTAGGAGAGCCACTCTTCCAGCTCGGTCATTTTCTGAATACCCCAGATGGGAAGTACATTGTCGAACTGGGACATAAAAGCGAAAGCGGCCCGGGAGTTGTTGATGAGGCCTCCGGCCAGTCCCTTCATGGCGATAAAGCCCATGTTATGCTCCTTACAAAGCTGAACCAGCTCCAGCTCTTTTTCAGAGGAAATATAGCTTAAGGGGTATTGCAAAGTCTCATAAAGACCGGATTCAATGCATTCTTTGGCTACGCCAAGCTTGTGGGCGGTGACGCCGATGTGGCGGATTTTGCCCTGGGCTTTGGCTTCCAGCATACATTCGTACATGCCGGTACCGTCGCCGGGACGATAGCACTGATCCACGCAGTGGAATTGATAGATGTCCAGGTAATCTGTTTTCAGGAGCTTTAACGAAGTATTCAGCTGTTTCCGGAAGGCTTCAGGCGTGCGACCCATGGTTTTGCTGGCAATGTAAATCTGATCGCGCATGCCTTCGAAGGCATGGCCCAATTTCTCCTCGCTGTCGCTGTAGGCCCGGGCCGTGTCGAAGAAGCGCATGCCGCCTTCGTAGGCCCTGCGGAGAATGGAGGCTGCAGTTTCCATATCGACGCGCTGTACCGGGAGCGCGCCAAAGGCGTTCTGTGGCACGGTGATACCGGTGGTGCCGAGGGTGATCATTTTCATAGAGAAATCCTCCTTTAAGAATCGTTTGAATTTTGAAATTCAGGGGATGATAATTTTTATCAGAATCTGGATTTATTTTAATATGATCCATGAGGTATTTCAATATAAAATTACAGAGAGGCGCGATGGAAAAGCAACCCGCATTTGACGTTTCCCCGAATCCATGATACCTTGTAACTAGTGCCGTCAGAAAGGCGGCGTGGAGGAGATTTCATATGGTAAAAATAGATTTGATCACAGGCTTCTTAGGCTCCGGCAAGACCACCTTCATCCGCCAGTACGCCCAGTGGCTTATACGTCAGGGCTATCACATCGGCATCCTGGAAAATGATTTCGGCGCGGTCAACGTGGATATGATGCTGCTCCAGGATCTGGAGGGCGACAGCTGCGAGCTGGAGATGGTCTCCGGCGGCTGCGACAGGGACTGCCACAGACGGAGGTTCAAGACAAAGCTCATCGCTATGGGCATGAGCGGCTATGACCGGGTGCTGGTGGAGCCTTCGGGCATCTGCGACGTGGACGAATTTTTCGACGCCCTCCACGAGGAGCCCCTGGACCGTTGGTACGAGATTGGTAATGTATTCGCCATCGTGGACGCGAAGCTGCCTGAAAATCTGTCTGAGGCGGCGGATTACCTGCTGGCCACCGAGGCAGCGGACGCAGGCGCGGTGCTTTTAAGCCGGGCCCAGGAGGCCAGCGCGGCAGAGATGGACGCGACCGTGGCGCACCTGAACCGGGCGCTTAAAAAAGTCGGATGCAGCAGGCAGCTGGACAAGGAGATACTACGTAGTAACTGGTTTGAATTTACAGATAAAGATTTCGAACAGCTTCTGCACGCGGGCTATCAGATGTCCGATTACTGCAAGGAGACGCAGCAGGAGGACGCTTTCGATTCCTTATTTTTCATGCATGTGAAAATGACGGAAGAGGAGCTTAGGGCTGCGGTTCAGGCAGCCTTTGCGGATTCGAATTGTGGTCACATTTTTCGAATCAAGGGTTTTATGCCCCTGGGCGAGGACTGGATTGAGCTGAACGCCACGCGCCGGGAGACCGTGATAAACCCCATTTCCAGGGGGCAGGAAATTCTAATCGTCATCGGCGAGGGTCTGTCGAAAAAAGCTCTTCAAAAATATTTTCAAGATCCGGGAAATGATTAATAACCGGGACTACGGCTTTATAGGATGCAAATAGAAGCAAGGCGACCTGAAGGAGGATAACTATGGGAAAATATGTAATGGCATTGGATGCGGGAACCACAAGTAACCGTTGTATTCTGTTCAACGAGAAGGGAGAAATGTGCAGCGTGGCACAGCGGGAATTCAAGCAGTATTTCCCGAAGCCAGGCTGGGTGGAGCATGACGCGGACGAAATCTGGGCAAGCATGCTGGGCGTAGCCGTGGAGGCCATGAGCCGCATCGGCGCCACGGCGGCGGACATCGCAGCCATCGGTATCACCAATCAGAGAGAGACATCCATTGTCTGGGATAAGAGGACGGGGGATCCCATCTATCACGCTATCGTGTGGCAGTGCCGTCGGACCAGCGAGTATTGCGACTCCCTGAAGGAGAAAGGACTGACTGAGAAATTCCGGAAGAAGACGGGGCTGGTTGTTGATGCCTACTTTTCCGGAACCAAGGTAAAATGGATTCTCGACCATGTGGAGGGAGCCAGAGAGCGGGCCTGGAAAGGCGAACTGCTCTTCGGAACCGTGGAGACTTGGCTTATCTGGAAACTGACCAAAGGCGCGGTACATGTGACCGACTATTCCAACGCATCCCGGACCATGCTGTTCAACATCAACACCCTGCAGTGGGACGATGAGATTCTGGCAGAGCTTGGTATCCCCAGATGTATGCTGCCCGAGGCAAAGCCGTCGAGCTGCATCTACGGCCAGACCGCCCCGTCCTTCCTGGGCGGCCCGATCCCCATTGCGGGTGCGGCGGGCGACCAGCAGGCGGCACTGTTCGGACAGACCTGCTTTGAGCCCGGCGAGGCTAAGAATACATACGGCACTGGCTGCTTCATGCTGATGAATACAGGCGAGAAACCGGTATTTTCCGACAATGGGCTGGTGACTACCATCGCCTGGGGGCTGGACGGCAAGGTCAATTACGCCCTGGAGGGCTCCATCTTCGTGGCTGGCGCGGCGATTCAGTGGCTGCGGGATGAGCTTCGCATCATCGACTCTGCGCCGGATTCCGAGTATATGGCGAAGAAGGTGCCGGATACCAATGGTTGCTATGTGGTGCCCGCGTTTACGGGGTTAGGGGCACCTTACTGGGATCAGTACGCACGGGGAACTATCGTGGGCATCACCCGGGGCGTGAATAAGTACCATATCATCCGGGCGACACTGGAATCCCTGGCTTATCAGGTAAATGACGTGCTGGTGGCCATGGAGGCGGATTCCGGCATCAAGCTGTCAGCCCTCAAGGTGGACGGCGGCGCCAGCGCCAATGATTTCCTGATGCAGACCCAGGCCGACATCATCAACGCTCCGGTGAACCGCCCCTGCTGCGTGGAGACCACGGCCATGGGGGCGGCTTATCTGGCAGGTCTGGCGGTAGGCTACTGGACGGATAAGGAAGACGTGCGGAAGAACTGGGCTATCGATGCGATCTTCAAGCCGGAGATCGGCGCGGAGGAGCGGGAGAAGAAGATTAAGGGCTGGAAGAAGGCCGTGAAGTATGCTTACGGTTGGGCGAAAGAAGACTAAACAGACGGAAAAGCATATGGTTTACATAAGGCGAATGACTGCGAAAACGAAGGTGCGCGCCTGTGTGCAGGCCCTGAAGGGTGTGACCGCGGAAGCGCCGGTGCAGATCGGCGATGTGATTCTGGCAGACATGGCTGAGACAGACGTAGACATTATTGCCACAAAAGAAATTTCAGAAATTTAAGATAACTTTACCGGAAAAATATGGGTATCATAATTTTCTGAAAAATATATGATAAAAAATTGACAATCTTGCAGGCGGAAGGTATAATCGGGATATGGCAGGAAGGCGGAAGCCTTTGAAGGTTTGGACGGGTAATATGCAATGCGGCAACGAAAACAAGGAGGAGAAGAGGCATGCAGAATTTTGATGTCATTGTTGTTGGCGGCGGTCCGGCCGGGTATAACAGCGCGGAGTACGCGGCGCACCAGGGAAAGAAGGTGCTGCTGGTGGAAAAGAAGAGCCTGGGAGGGACCTGTCTGAATGTGGGATGTATCCCGACAAAAACCTTTCTTTACGCGGGGAAGATGTATCATTACGCGTCGGGAGCCGGAGAGGCGTACGGCGTAACGGCGGAGGGCCCGGTTCACGTGGATCAGGCTGCAGTAGTGGCGAAGAAAGACGAGGTTGTGAAAATGCTGGTGCAGGGCGTAGGCAGTGCCCTTCGCCGCAGCAAGGTAAAAGTAGTAAACGGAACAGCGAAGCTTGGCAGAATGGATGGAAAACTGGCGGTATTCGTAGGGGATGAGACCTACACGGCGGAGAATTTGATTCTGGCTACCGGCTCGACTCCTGCGGTTCCGCCCATCGAAGGCGTGAAAGAAGGCATGGCGGACGGAACGGTCATGACCAGCGACGAGATTTTGGATATGAAAGAGATTCCGAAGAAGCTTCTGGTCGTGGGCGGCGGAGTCATTGGTTTTGAGATGGCGGCTTATTTTCAGGAGGTTGGAGCGAAAGTAACCGTGATCGAGATGCTGGATAAGGTTCTGGGCGGCAATGACCGGGAGGTCAGCGAACTGCTTCAGAAGGAGCTGGAAAAAAAAGGCGTGACTTTCCATCTCTCCTCGGGAGTGAAAAAGCTGGCAGGCGGAGTCGTGACTTATGAAAAGGATGGAAGGCTTCAGCTGGCAGCCTATGATAAGGCTCTGATGTGCGTGGGCCGTCGGGCCAACAGCCAGATCGAGGGCCTGGAGGAGCTGGGCGTACAGACCGAGCGGGGAGCCATCGTGACAGATGAGCACATGCAGACCAGCGTGCCGCATGTCTATGCCATCGGCGATGTGAACGGCAAGGTCATGCTGGCCCATGTGGGTTACCGGGAAGGTGAAGTGGCCGTGAACCACATCCTGGGCGAGGACGATACCATGAGCTACGATGCGATCAGTGGCGTGGTTTACACCAGCCCGGAGGCGGCCTTTGTAGGTCTGTCCGAGGAGCAGGCGAAGGCGTCAGGCCGGAATTATGAGGTGAAAAAGGTATCCATCAATTTCAGCGGACGCCATGTGGCGGAGAACGGCTTAAGTAACGGTATCTGCAAGCTGATTGTGGATAAGAACAAAGAAACGCTTATCGGGGCGGCGCTGATGTCATCCTACGCGTCGGAGTATATCTATGCGCTGGCGCTGATGATTGACCTGCAGCTTCCGCTGAGACAGGTTCGACGGACGATTTTCCCGCATCCCACGGTATGCGAGATTATCCGGGAAGCACTTATGAATTAAAAATACGGCGGAGTGAGGATGGGAACGGAAATGACAGCCTGGCACACGGGAAATGCAGGCGTAGTAATACTGGTTACTAATATAGAAGAAAAGGGCTGCGCGGCCATCGGCTTCGACGTGTTCGCGAAGCAGCCCGGCGGGATTTACCCTGACACGCCAGAGGCGATCCGACAGGAACTTCTGCGGGATATCCGGAAAAAGAAGCTGGAAACGCTGGTATTTACCCATGAGCACGCGGATCATTTCTGCCCGGAGGATGTGGCGGAGGCCCTGAAAATGAATCCGGATCTCCGCATCATTTCCACGGAGGAGACCATTCGGCGGATCCGGGCGCTGGAGCCGGAGGCAGGACGGCTGACGGCTGTGGCCGCGTCCGAGCAGAAATACCGGGTCGTGAGCCTGCCGGGTATGCGCCTGACTCTGTTCAACAGCATCCATATGGGTGACCGGTTCGCGGATATCCAGAATCTGGTCTGTCTTCTGGATGCTGGCGGAAAACGCCTGATGCTGCCCGGCGACGCCAGACCCGAAAAGCTTTTATATGAAAGGGCGGCGGCCTGGTCGAAGAAGATCGACTGGCTGATTGGTCCATTTCCACTGATGGGCCTGCCCTCATCCCGGAGGCTGATAGCCCGGTATATGGAACTGGGGCATGTGCTGGCGATTCATTTTCCCCGCCCCGATAAGGATACGGAGGGCTGGCGGAAAAACGCGCAGCACATCTGTGAGACGGCGGACGACGGGCTGCCGGTACCGGTGTTCGGTGATGAGCCCGGAAAGCGTTATGAACTCTGAAAAAATACCCAAAAACGTCCTGAAAATCCAATGCTTTTTTACAGAAAAACCCCTTGACACAGGGGGTTTTTCTTATTATACTAATCTAGTGTGCGCGAAAAGCATAGGGTATTTTTGCGCGCCTGAAACAGTCGAATTACCGACACAGCAGCCTGACAGGGCCGGCAACATTGCCTGCCACTCATCACAGGAGGTGAAAGGAATGCCAACATTCAACCAGTTAGTTAGAAAGGGACGTCAGACAACTGTAAAGAAGTCTACAGCGCCCGCCCTTCAGAAAGGATTTAACTCTCTGAAGAAGAAAGCAACTGATACATCCGCACCGCAGAAGCGTGGCGTTTGTACCGCAGTAAAGACCGCTACCCCGAAGAAACCGAACTCTGCTCTTCGTAAGATCGCCAGAGTACGTCTTTCCAACGGTATCGAGGTAACAAGCTACATCCCCGGAGAAGGACATAACCTTCAGGAGCATAGCGTTGTTATGATCCGTGGCGGTAGAGTAAAGGACCTGCCCGGTACCAGATATCACATTATCCGTGGTACACTGGATACAGCAGGAGTTGCAAAGAGAAGACAGGCACGTTCCAAGTACGGTGCCAAGAGACCGAAAGACGCAAAGAAGTAATTTAAAGGTCGTTTGGTTTTGTAACTAGTACAGGTAACACGCTGTGAACAGAGAAGGGTACAGCCAGTGTCAGAATAAGGAAACACCGCGGTCACTAGGCTCGGAAAGACCTCGCCAAGTGTCCGGGTGTACGTTCACACTAGGCTCGAAAGTACCTCGCCAAGTGTTCACAGTAACAGAACTATTCGTTGGATAGACAATTGTCTATATTGCCGGAATGAAATATCGTCCCTTAGGCTGCGGGTCGTATATAGATTTGCCGTGCACGACACAAGTAGAAAGACACATGTGAGTACCTGAGAATTAAGAGTGAATCTTACTGAATCACTGATTCAGTAAGCATGTATTAAGGAGGGAAGTATTGTGGCACGTAAAGGACATACTCAGAAAAGAGATGTATTAGCGGATCCGCTGTACAACAACAAGGTAGTCACCAAGCTTATCAACAACATCATGCTGGATGGTAAGAAGGGCGTGGCTCAGAAAATTGTTTACGGAGCATTCGAGAGAGTAGAGGCTAAGACAGAAAAGCCGGCTCTGGAAGTATTCGAAGAGGCAATGAACAACATCATGCCGCTTCTCGAGGTAAAGGCAAGACGTGTCGGCGGAGCAACCTACCAGGTTCCGATCGAGGTTCGCGCTGATCGTCGTCAGGCTCTGGCTCTTCGCTGGATGACCATGTTCTCCCGTAAGCGCGGTGAGAAGACCATGGAAGAGCGTCTGGCAAATGAGATTATGGATGCAGCAAACAACACAGGCGCATCTGTAAAGAGAAAAGAAGACATGCACAAGATGGCAGAGGCAAACAAGGCGTTTGCACACTATCGTTTCTAATTATTTGAGGAGGAAAATCCCGTGGCTGGAAGAGAATATCCATTGGAGAGAACCAGAAATATCGGAATTATGGCTCATATCGATGCTGGTAAGACCACACTGACTGAGCGTATTCTGTATTACACTGGTGTAAACTATAAGATTGGTGATACTCATGAAGGTACTGCTACCATGGACTGGATGGAGCAGGAGCAGGAGCGTGGTATCACCATCACTTCCGCTGCTACAACCTGTCACTGGACGCTGCAGGAGCACTGCAAGCCGAAGCCGGGCGCATTAGAGAACCGTATCAATATCATTGATACCCCGGGCCACGTAGACTTTACGGTTGAGGTAGAGCGTTCCCTTCGTGTACTGGACGGCGCTGTCGGCGTGTTCTGTGCGAAGGGTGGTGTAGAGCCGCAGTCTGAGAACGTATGGCGTCAGGCTGATACCTACAATGTTCCCCGTATGGCATTCATCAACAAGATGGATATCTTGGGAGCAGATTTCTACAATGCAGTAGATATGATTAAAACCAGACTTGGCAAGAATGCCATCTGTCTGCAGCTTCCGATTGGTAAGGAAGACGAGTTCAAGGGAATCATCGACCTGTTCGAGATGCAGGCCTACATCTATAATGATGAAAAGGGCGAGGACATCTCCATCACAGAGATTCCGGAGGACATGAAGGACGAAGCAGAGCTCTATCACCAGGAGCTGATCGAGAAGATCTGCGAGCTGGATGACGACCTGATGATGCAGTACCTTGAGGACGAGGGAGCATCTATCGCGGTTGAGGATCTGAAGAGAGTTCTTCGTAAAGCAACCTGTGAGTGTACAGCTGTTCCGGTTTGCTGCGGTACCGCATACAGAAATAAGGGAGTTCAGAAGCTTCTGGACGCTATTATCGAGTACATGCCGGCTCCGACAGATATCCCGTCTATCAAGGGAACTGATATGGATGGCAATGAAGTAGAGCGTCATTCCTCTGATGATGAGCCGTTCTCCGCGCTTGCATTCAAGATCATGGCTGACCCGTTCGTAGGAAAGCTTGCATTCTTCCGTGTATACTCAGGAACCATGAATTCCGGTTCTTATGTATATAACTCAACTAAGCAGAAGAAGGAGCGTGTAGGACGTATCCTTCAGATGCACGCAAATAAGAGAGCAGAGCTGGACAAGGTATATTCCGGTGACATCGCTGCAGCAGTTGGATTCAAGTTCACCACAACCGGTGATACCATCTGCGACGAGCAGCATCCGGTAATCCTGGAGTCCATGGAGTTCCCGGAGCCGGTTATCGAGCTGGCTATCGAGCCGAAGACCAAGGCTGGTCAGGGCAAGATGGGCGAGGCTCTTGCAAAGCTGGCAGAGGAGGATCCGACCTTCCGTGCGCATACCGATCAGGAGACTGGTCAGACTATCATCGCCGGAATGGGAGAGCTGCATCTGGAAATCATCGTAGACCGTCTGCTGCGTGAGTTCAAGGTAGAGGCTAACGTAGGCGCACCGCAGGTAGCTTACAAGGAGACCTTCACCAAGGCTGTTGACGTAGACAGCAAGTACGCTAAGCAGTCCGGTGGACGTGGACAGTACGGACACTGTAAGGTTCGCTTTGAGCCGATGGATGCCAACGGAGAAGAGCTGTTCAAGTTCGATTCCGAGGTTGTTGGTGGTGCGATTCCGAAGGAGTATATCCCGGCAGTCGGCGAAGGTATCGAAGAGGCGGCACAGTCCGGTATTCTGGGAGGCTTCCCGGTACTCGGCGTTCATGCTACCGTATACGATGGATCTTACCATGAGGTCGACTCCAGTGAGATGGCATTCCATATCGCTGGTTCCATGGCTTTCAAGGAGGCTATGCAGAAGGGTAATCCGGTACTGCTTGAGCCGATCATGAAGGTTGAGGTTACTACTCCGGAGGAGTACATGGGCGACGTTATCGGTGATATCAACAGCCGTCGTGGACGTATCGAGGGTATGGATGATATCGGCGGCGGTAAGATGATCCGTGGTTATGTACCGCTTGCAGAGATGTTCGGTTACTCCACAGACCTGCGTTCCAAGACTCAGGGTCGTGGTAACTACTCCATGTTCTTCGAGAAGTACGAGCAGGTACCGAAGAATATCCAGGAGAAGGTACTCGCTGCTAAGAAATAATGATAAAATAACTGCAATCCGGTAATTTTAGCCGGATTGCGGTAAAGAAATAAGCAAAATTCCTAAATTTTGCTTGAAAAATAAGGCTCTATGAAATATAATCAGAAGTAGCCGAGTTTTAATATCGAAACAGGAAAAAATCAACTTTTACCCTCAGGGTGAATGAATTCAAGGAGGACAATCAAAATGGCTAAAGCTAAATTTGACAGAACAAAACCGCATTGTAATATCGGTACCATCGGTCACGTAGACCATGGTAAAACTACTCTGACTGCAGCTATCACAAAGGTTCTGGCAGCTCGTGTTGCTGGTAACACAGCTACAGACTTCGAGAACATCGACAAGGCTCCGGAAGAGAGAGAGCGTGGAATCACCATCTCTACTGCACACGTTGAGTATGAGACAGAGAAGAGACACTATGCACACGTTGACTGCCCGGGCCATGCTGACTATGTAAAGAACATGATCACTGGTGCAGCACAGATGGACGGCGCTATCCTGGTAGTAGCAGCTACCGATGGTGTTATGGCTCAGACTAAGGAGCACATCCTTCTGTCCCGTCAGGTAGGCGTTCCCTACATCGTAGTATTCATGAACAAGTGCGACATGGTAGACGATGAGGAGCTGCTTGAGCTGGTAGACATGGAGATCCGTGAGCTGCTGAACGAGTACGAGTTCCCGGGAGATGACACTCCGATCATCCAGGGTTCCGCTCTGAAGGCTCTTGAGGATCCGATGGGACCGTGGGGAGACAAGGTTATGGAGCTGATGGATGCAGTTGATAGCTGGATTCCGGATCCGAAGCGTGCTACAGACCAGCCGTTCCTGATGCCGGTCGAGGACGTATTCACCATCACAGGTCGTGGTACTGTTGCTACCGGCCGTGTTGAGCGTGGTGTTCTGCATCTGAATGAGGAAGTTGAGATCGTTGGTATTAAGGAAGAGACTCGTAAGACCGTTGTAACCGGTATCGAGATGTTCCGTAAGCTGCTTGACGAGGCTCAGGCTGGTGACAACATCGGAGCTCTGCTTCGTGGTGTTCAGAGAACCGAGATCGAAAGAGGTCAGGTTATCGTTAAGCCGGGCAGCATCACCTGCCATACAAAGTTCACCGCTCAGGTTTACGTTCTGACAAAGGACGAGGGTGGCCGTCATACACCGTTCTTCAACAACTACAGACCGCAGTTCTACTTCCGTACAACTGACGTTACTGGCGTTTGCAACCTGCCGGCTGGTACAGAGATGTGCATGCCTGGTGACAACGTAGAGATGACCATCGAGCTGATCCACCCGATCGCTATGGAGCAGGGTCTTACATTCGCTATCCGCGAGGGTGGCCGTACAGTAGGATCTGGACGTGTTGCTACAATCGTTGAGTAATCACAATTTATACAGTAAAATCAAGGCTTCTGGGGAATTCCCCGGAAGCCTTTTTTATGTCCGTATGTGTGAAAACAGAGCTGAGCGGTGCCAAAACGGTGCCAAAAATCAAAATTCCGGTGCTTTTATAGAACCAAAATAGAACCACGGGTGGTAATTTACCAGCCTTTGATCTGCTTGATCTGCTCTGCCCGTTCCGGATCTCGGTGATACTGAAGCTTGAGTTGTATGGTGTCTACGACTTCTTTTCTGGCCTCGTCGTCCAACTGATAAAAAGAGGTAAGTAAGTTATCCACGTCCGGCATACTGTTTTTGCCGAAAAGGTACATCAGCGGGAACATGGAATTTTTCAGATATGTTTTTACACGGCTGCCATCCAGTGCTCCGTTCAGTCCGTCCGGCAGCGTCGGATAGATTTCTTCTTCTTTAATCGTTCCAGAGAAAGGGCTGGCGGAGCAGATCTCGTTGACGTCAATGCCCAGCTCATTTGCTAATCGCAGCGCAAAATCAAAGCGTATGTTGGAATCCTTCTGAATAATAGAATAGAGTGTCGTGGCGCTGATTCCGGTCGCCTTAGAAATTTTCCTTACGTTCGTTCCTTTTTCATCCAGATATTCTTTTAACTTTTTCCCGTCTCCCATAATGACCTCCTAAATTCATAAACAGGATTGTTACGATTTACATACATATATTTCATCATAACATATTTACGAAAAACATAAAAGCAAAAATTCCACAAAATAAATATACGAATATCGTAAAAATATTTGATACGAGATATTGACATACGTGCGAAGCAGTGATAATATGAATTTACGAAATTCGTACACCAAGAAAATACAGAATATGTAACGAAGTTCGAAAAGGAGAAGGGAGGAAGAATGAATGGCAGATTACAAGTATATGATGAATGCCGACGATGTAGCAAGAGAGCTCAACTGCTCAAAGTCTCATGCGTACAAGCTGGTCAGGAGAATGAATGTTGAGCTGGCACAGCAAGGTTATCTTACCATGGCGGGCAAGATTCCAAGAGCATACTGGGCGAAGAAGATGTACGGGTACGAGTTATCCGCAGGCTGAAAGGAGTGAGAAGATGGCCTATAAGGAAAAGGACACGAAGACGTGGACGGCTCAATGGTTTGAAAGAAATGCCAGAGGCGAAAACAAAAAACGAAGAAAGAGGGGATTTACTACAAAACGAGAAGCATTGGAATATGAACGGCAAAAGAAGCTGAGTAACGTGCGAAGCATGAATATGAAGCTGAGCGAGTTTATGGAGGTATATTTTGCAGACAAACAAAACGAATTGAAAGAGCGGACAATGAAGAATAAACGATATATGATGGAGCAACACATTATCCCATATTTTGGCGAGCAAATGTTGAGTGAGATAAGCGCCGGGCAGATTCTTCAGTGGCAGAATGAAATGCAGATGAAAGGGTTTTCGGAATCATATCTGCGAATGATACAGAATCAGCTGACCTGCCTGTTTACTCATGCCAGCAAGATTTATGATTTAAAGACGAATCCTTGTAAAAAGGTGAAACGTATGGGAAGCTCAGATAATCGAAGCCTGGACTTCTGGACAGTAGAGGAATACCGGAAGTTCATTCAGACTATGGAGCCGGGGACAAGGTACTATCTCATTTTTGAAATCCTGTTCTGGACAGGTTGTAGAATCGGAGAGTTGCTGGCCCTGACGCCCGGAGATATTGATTTTCGGAAGAATCAGATCAGTATCACAAAAACCTATTATCGCACGGATGGAAAGGATATGATTACGGAGCCAAAGACAAAGCAGTCCGTGAGAGTGATAGAAATACCGGAGTTTCTGAAAAAAGAAATCGAGGAATTTGTCGATGGACATTATGGCATGCCCAGAAATGAAAGGCTGTTTCCAATCGTACAAGAAGCAGTACAGCATAAAATGAAGCGGGAGATAGAGAAGGCCGGACTGAAAAGAATCCGGGTGCATGATCTGAGGCATTCGCACGTGGCGTATCTGATTAACAGAGGCATTGAACCAATTTTGATAAAGGAGCGATTAGGACATAAGGATATTCGAATTACACTGAACACTTATGGTCATCTGTATCCGAATCAGCAGAGAAGGGTGGCGGATTTGCTGGACGATGAACAGGAAAAAAGTCCCGACAGCGGCAACTGTCAGGACTCATGATAACAGGAACAATCTGCTATCCGTATGTAACTACAACATCAGTATAGCAGGTTGTTCTCCACGTGACAAATAGAAAATGGAGGACTTTATGGAAGATATAAGAACAGAATTGAAAATGATTAAAATGTCGGATATCGAAGCTCAGGAGATAGAATGGCTCTGGTATCCGTATATCGCTTATGGCAAGCTGGCAATCGTCCAGGGCGACCCGGGAGACGGCAAGACCACGTTAATACTGAATCTGGCAGCGAAACTGACCAAAGGCGAAGGCCTGGATGAAAATATGAAGGTGACGGAGCCTATGAACGTCATTTATCAGACTGCGGAGGACGGGCTGGCCGATACCGTGAAACCGAGGCTGTTGCAGGCCGGAGCTGACTGCGAAAAGGTACTGGTGATTGATGAAAGCGAGAAATCCTTGTCCATGCTGGACGAACGAATCGAGGAAGCACTGATAAAGACAGGAGCTAGAGTTCTGATTCTGGACCCGATACAGGCTTATCTGGGTTCCGGCACAGATATGAACCGGGCCAATGAGGTGCGGAACATGACCAAGCGGCTAGCAGCTCTGGCAGAAAAATATAAATGTGCAATTATCTTGATTGGACACATGAATAAAGCCGCCGGGAACAAGGCTGCATACCGGGGTATGGGTTCAATAGACTTCTATGCGGTGGCCAGGAGCGTGCTTCTGGTCGGCAGAGTAGAGGGAGAACCGAATATCCGGGCAATGGTGCAGATTAAGAATAACCTGGCAGAATTTGGTCATGCAAAGGCCTTCAGACTGTCGGAGGAGGGCTTCCGCTGGTTGGGAGATTATGAGATTACTGCCGACGAGGTACTGGGAGGCTATGCGCCGAAGATAAATAAGTTGGAACAGGCGAAGGATTTGCTGCGGGAATTATCGAAAGAACTGGAAAAAGTAGAGAGTAATAGTATCTACGATATGGCCAAAGAGCAGAACATTTCCAAAAGGACATTGGAAAACGCCAAGAGGGAAATGGGGATCCGGGCGAAAAGAGAGAATGGTAGCTGGTACTGGCCTCTGGACAGGGAAAAGTTATTAAAGTAAGAACGCAACAACGCAGAGTATCTATATTTTGCGGAGAAGGACATTGCAAGGTCGCAATAAACGATAGACCTTGCAGTGTTGCGGCCTTAGAGAAAGGAGCGAAAATGAAGCAGGTACAGATTTCAGAAGAATTGTTTCAGGCATTGGTGAAATATCATCTTGTAGGAATGGAAGACTACCGGGAGGAGATAGAAAAGGGACTGGAAAGCAAACTGGAGAGTATGACCAGACGGCAATTCTATTCGACTTACAAGACAGCAGCGACCGAAGGAGAGCGGGAAGAGGCAAGACAGAAATATCTGGACAAGGTGGGAATGCACCGGGATTTTCAGAGATAGGATTCCTCTGTAGATAGGAAAACGAGAGCGTGACACGCTCCCGTAAAAGACAACCAGGACGGAAGTCACAGGGCGAAGACGGGAGTTTGAAGCTGCTCCGGGAAAGGATTTAGAAGCCCTCGGCGTTTGAGAGCGAAATACACCCATCGCACAAACTTCGTTTATGCTCTGTGTATTTCGCCCTTGCAGGGGGCTTGGCTGCCGAAAGGCAGAGAGTTCGTAAACAGGCGCCGGAGCGCCTACTCACAAAGAAAGATGGTGTTGCTTATAGCGAGAAATTCATTTATTCAGTTATCGAAGCTGCCAAACGTAAAGGGCAGAATTAACTATATCGCCAGTCCTGTCAGGCAGGAAAATCTCTATGCCGTGTATGAGACTACGGAGCGGAAATTCTGGTCTGAACTGGCAAAATGTAATCAGGAAGAGTTCCGGAAGAGCGGGGCAGAGGGCCAGTGCATTGAGGCCAGGGAGTTGATTATCGCCTTGCCAGAGAGCTTTACGGAGTATTATCCCCGCCGCTATGTATTAGCGTTATTTACAGACCATTTTAAAGAACAGTACGGAGTGGAGTGTATTGCGGCGCTGCACCACAATAAGCGAAAGACCAACTACCACATCCACCTGATTTTCTCGGAGCGGAAGAAGCTGGAGAAGCCTATTATAAAGGTGGCTTCCAGAAACATGTTCTATGATGAACGAGGCGTCCATGTCAGGACGAAGAAAGAGATACTAGACGAGTATGGGGAGATACGGCCGGGCTGCAGCGTCATAAAGAAGGGAGAGGTTTACGAAAAAAAGTTATTTGAAGCTAAGAACAGCTGGTTTAAAACGGCGGCTTTCCTGGATGAAGTAAAGCATTCTTACACAGAACTGATCAATCAGGAAGTGCCGGACGAGAAGCAGAAGCTGCAGGTATTCGAGCATGGCAGCCTGTATCTGCCTACTAAGAAAATCGGAAAGAACAATCCCAAGGCCGAGGAGATAGCAAAGGACAATGAAATGCGACAGGTGTGGAACGCTACGGTGGATCAGGCGCTGGTCAGCGGAGCGGCAGAGGAGGAGATCCGGGAGATAAAGCGGGTGTGTATTTCGGAAGAGATAAAGGCGAGTATTGATAAGAGAGGAAGAAGGCCAGAACTGTTTTTTCTTTATCTGTTCGAGGCAGTTTCCAAGCTGAAAGAGCTGATTGAGAAGGTAAGGGAAAGAGTAGCGGAGGCGAAAGAAGAAAGACTGGAGTTCCCGGTAAGAAGCCCGCTTGCAGCCAAATATCAACAGCTTGAATCAATCCAACGGAAGCTGGATGATCAGAACGAAGCCATTTTCAACAGGGAGCTTGAACTGGGACGGGTAAGGAATGAACTAGCCTGTGCGACAGGGATATTTAAGGGGAAAGAGCGGAAAGGTCTGCAGGAGCAAGTGGATTCATTGGAACATCAGGTAGCAAGCATGAAACGCTGGCTATCCGGGATTGTACGGGAGCATGGATATGAAACAGTCCAGGAGTTTATGCAGGAATATCAGGCGGCCAGAAAAGAGTATAAAGCATATAGGGCTGCAGTAGAGGAATGGAAGAGACGGACAGAAGCGAAAGGGTTTGTGGATATGCAGATCCGGGAAGCAAAGAAGAGAACGGAGGAGAGAGAAGAATACAGAGATTATCGTAGTAGTGGCAGAGGAGCCAGATAGTGAAGAATCCTTCAGGAGAGTGTCCTGGGGGATTTCATTCTGCCTGGGAATTAACAATAACAATATATGAATATAGATATTTTATGAATGAAAATTTTGTAGTAAAATATTGTATGAAGTTTTAAATAGTAACTGAAGTAAATGAGAAAAAATTGGGTGAAATAATGGCTGAAATAAAAATGAGTTATATAATTATTCTAAATTATATATGTCTTTTTGACTATCTTTTTATATCTTCCTAAATGTCCGCAAAGCCTTATTTTATCGGCTCTACGGGCATTTTGCTTTTGTGGTAAACCTCGCATATCTAGGTCTATCTTCTTATATTTTCCCTGTCAATCGTGGTTAAAATCATGGTAAATACTTCTATGCGATTAGACGCTGAACCTCTGATTTTGCGGTATCTATGGACGCATGAGCGTACCAGTTCATTGTGATACTGATGTTTGAATGTCCCATGATATACTGTAAATCTTTTGGGTTCATGTTCTTGTTTGCCAATCTTGTGCAGAATGTATGGCGTAGCGTATGCGGTGTGATATGTGGCAAGGGATTGTCCTTGTGGTGCTTGTTGTATTTCTTTACCATACGGATAAATAAGGCGTTGTAGTCAATCGCAACTTTGGGCTTGCCTTTATGATTGACAAACAGAAAATTGCTCCGTCCGTCTATCACAAATGGTTCTGCCTTTGGGCGTTTCTTCATAACCCGTTGAAATGCCTGTATCGTTTCTCTGCTTAATGGCACTTGCCTTATTCCGCTTTTTGTTTTAGGCGTTTCAATATAATAGCCCTGTTCCTTGCTCTTTAGTAACTGGTGGTCGATAATCACAACTTCATTCTTAAAATCAATATCGGCTACTGTCAGTCCGCACAGTTCCGAGATACGAAGTCCTGTCTTTAACAGTATCAGCACATCATCATAATGCTTGTGATACACATTGTCCGTCTTAATAAATGACAATAATGCTTGTTCCTGTTCCTCTGTCAATGCGACTTTCTCTTTGGTATCATTTTCTAGGACTTCATTTAACTTGAAATCAAAAGGGTTCTTCCTTACGCAATCGTCTTGTATAGCGATATAGAATGACGCTTTTAACGAGCGTTTATGGTTGTTAATGGTGTTATAGGAAAAGCCTTTTTCTTTCATGCGTAACGCCCATTCCTTAGCGTCAGAGGGTTTTATCGTATCAATGCTCCTAGCACCTAACTTATCCTCTTTTAATAACCGCATGAGTTGTTCCCGTTGTTTCTGTGTGCTTTTCTTCACATTTGCCCTCTGTGCGTTCTGTTTGGCGTAAAGTTGGCAAAGCGTCATTTTCTTGCCTGTGCTGTCGATACCGTCCTCAATATCCCGTCTTATCTGCTGTTCCAGTTCTCGAAGTGAGGGTTTTTCCCGTTTTCCCTTTGGTGTCGGGTCTGTGGGTGTCAATCTCCAAGCATACACATATTTTGTGTTTCCAAATGCGTCTACATATTTATATAAGTATTTCCCGTCTGTTCGTTGGCTCTCTCCAGTATGCAGGATACGACCTTTGTTATCCCGTCTTTTTTCTTTCATGGTGTCTGCTCCTTTCCTTGTTGGAAAGAGCCTTGATATGACTTGTGTTCATCATAACACATACAAGGCTCATTTGCATTAGATTGCGTTCAATTTGTCAATGACCTGTTCAAATTGTCGGCGTTTAATCTGTATGCGGTTGCCATTCATAATGAACCAGCCAGCGTCCTTGTTTTCCTCTGCCAATCGTCTTAACTTGTTTTCTCCGATACGGAAATACCTTGACGCTTCTTCAATGGTAAGGGTGTATTTTTCCCATACAGGAATATCGTTGTTATTCATCAGATACCCCCTTTCCCATGTTTCGTGTCATACTGGATATAGGGAATAAGGTCGGTGCGGTTTATCCTCTGTAAATGAGCGGTTAATTTACTGGAAAGGGAATTGCTGTATCTTGCCTTATCAAGCATAGTTCCCACTTTTTCCAGTCCACCTAATGCGTCATGTTCTTCCAAGAAGTAAAAACTTTTGACAGCGGAAATCACGCCACCCTCTGTGAGCCATTGCTGTGTTTCTTCAAGGGAATTTTGCTGTTTTGGTACTTGCAGTTTTAAGACTTCCACAGCCCCTAAAAAGCGTTCCCAAAACCGACAAGTTTTCCACCTGCTCTTATTACTTTCGTTTCTGTTTGGTACGACAAAGCGTAGGTTGTTTGCCAATAGCCCGAAAGCCAGTTCTCCAAGTTCCAGCGGTCTGTCCTTGAATGTCATGGCAAAAGCATGAGCCTTATCATCACGCAGTTGCATTTCTGTCCGTTTCCAACTGTCGACTTCCTCAAGCGTCTTATTATGTTTTGAACAGACTTCCTTATCCTTATCATAAAAGCGATAGGACAATCCCGATTTTCCAGCACCGATATAAACAGTCTTTGCGGTGTCGAAATCATCAAACTTGCTTTCGTCAAAGTGGTAGCCCTCACTATTAGAAATAAATTCCTCTTTTTCGCATTTCTTCTTTATCTGCTCTATGGTAAAGAATGGCTTTTCGTTCTTATCATCAATGGCAATATCAAGTCTTGTGAAATGGAAATTATCCAGTCCGTATCTTCGCTCACAGCGTCGGAACATATCCCCAAAGGTATAATTCCTACTGTCGAGAATACGGAAAATATCATCACAACCTCTGCCAGTCATAACAAGATAACAGCCTAACCCTTGTGGGTTGTCCTCTGTTTTCCTTGCGTTCCCCGATACATAAATATCTCCAATCTGCCAGCGTGCTTGATAGGTTTTGTATTTAATGCTTGCCGGATAGACATTGAAAATATCAGTCGGTAAACCTAAAATGTGCATGATTACATCTTCAGCGGTTACAGTATCAAATACAATACTGATGTAATCAATCTTAACGGATAAATTTTTGTGTGTAGTTATAGTGCATTTCTCCTTTCGTACTTCCCGTTTTTTTGCGGGGTAAAAATCGTGTTTTTTCCTTTATTTATCACAGTTCCTAGGTACTATGACATGTATGCGCAGGGCGGTGTTACATATACGCCCTTTATGAACGCCTAAAGGCGTTCCCTTTCCAAAAGGAACTGTCTGTCCGAAACACGTCTGGGGGACGTGCCCCGTCCAGCCAGCCCCTTTTGGAAACCACTATTTTCTGTCTGATAGTCCACGTTTATTCATTCTATCAAAATGAAAATACATCTTTTCTATGCTTACTCAAGCGTGTGATTGACCCTAGCGTGCTTAATCACTCTATCTGATACGATAATAACGCTATTAGAATTACTTGTCAAGAAGTTTTTGTTGACTTTTTGATATATATTAAGTATGATATGCTTATAAATACCAATAAAAGCAATGAAAGGAGTGTTTATACTGAGTTATGGAGCATTACGAAAAGAAAATCAGTTTCTTAGGAGAAAATATACAGACCATAAGAAAGCACAGAGGAATGAAACAACAGGAACTTGCGGACAAAATCGGTATCAATATGCAGAGCCTTTCCAAGATTGAACGGGGTGTAAATTATCCTACCTTTGATACATTAGAAAAGATAATGGACGTGCTGGGTGTAACCCCAAATGAATTACTGTCGGGAGAATGGAAGTATGTTAATCAAGCCGAAAAGGAAGTCTGCCAGTTTTTAAGAATTGAAGAACGACTAAATGCAGAATTAAAACATGGGCATTATGACAACTTCTTTGACAGCGAAGAAGAATGGCTGGAATATGAGTTGAAAAAGTTACGGGAATATATTACCGACTACATCAACGGAAAAAGCATTGTAGCGTCCGACCTTTATCCAATCAAAGAATTTATCCAGCATTTGAAGTTTCAAAAACTGTTAGACCACTATGATGATTTATACAGCATGGATATGTTCGGTGAAAGCATAGAGGGACATAAATATAGGACACCTTATCAAGTCGTAAAAATGATAAACCCCAATTCAAAAGAAGATATGGAATTATTACGGGAAGTATTGAAAAATAACGATTTTGATGATGAGGACGAGTAACCCTTTTCCTCTTTGTAGAAGATACAGCAAACAAAAAGCCCAGTAAAGAGTGCAAAGCACCACCAATGGTGGCAAGGCTCTTGACAGGGCTTTTCCTTTACTGTTTGTGGCAGACAAGAGGAAGAAAGGGACAAAATCTGATTTGTAGTAAATTATATAAAAACGATATGAGATGTATTTGTATCATTTTCTTGTTGACACCATTTATATTAAGTGATATATTTGTCTTATAAAGATACAAAAACATCACATTGAAAAGAGGGATGATTATGACAAAAAAACAAATGAAACAAGTTATCTTTATGGGAGTAGGGTGTGTAATATTACTGATTGCAGGGATAATTTACTCTTTATTATTTAACGACGCACGCTGGGTTAAAAACATGGATATGTCTAATTATGTATTTTCCATAAAGGATATACCAATGTTGATAGTCGGTGCTTTGATAGCTATTTATGTCTTATATGTAACAGTTATCTTCTTTAAAAACGCCTTTTCTAAAAATTTTAAAGACAAAAACTATTCAAGAACAGTATCTTCATATTGGGGACTGTGTGGAATATTTGGATTTCTAGGTTTTAGCGGTTTTTGGACTTATTTTGAATATGGGAAAATATATCCTTTTGTATTCTTTATATTTTTTGGCTTTTTCGGCTTTTTCTTTGAAGGAAAACTTTCCCACACTTTAGAAGATGAACTTTTTTTAGAAAATAAAAGAAAAGCAGAAATAAACGCCTATAAAGTAGGATTTAAACTTCTCTTTATAGTCATTTGGCTTATGGCAATAGGAATGTTTTCTCGTAATGTGGAATGGTGTGCAATTTTTATGCTCATTTCTGTTTCACTTATCTATGCTTTAGTCATTTTTCTTAGCAACTATTTATTATACCGCTACGAAAAAGGAGAATAAGTCATGGTAGAAGATTTCATGTGCAACTTAAAGGTATATCGTGTAGCACAAGGTTTAACACAAGAACAACTGGCAGAAAAAGTCGGGGTTCGTAGAGAAACAATTATGAGGTTGGAAAAAGCACAATACAATCCATCTCTAAAACTGGCGATTGATATTTCACGGGTTCTCAATGCACCGATAGAAGATATTTTCATTTTTAAATGAGATAGTGGTAGTAAATTCGGTTCTATGTGATATTGGGAACAATAGAATATTAAGTTTTACATCAATATAAGAGTAATGCAACTATAATGTTAATTTGTATTGCTTGGAGGAACAATACCTGATGAAGATGATAATGATGTCATCGCAGAACAACTTGCAAAAATCAGTGAACAGATGGCAATTAAGAATAGGCGTAGCAAAAAAATTTGGAAAATTGCTGGGGTTATATTCCTAGTAATTGTGCTATTGAATATCCTCTTGATAATATTTAATATGTCAGTATCTAAAAACGTTTCAACAGATAGTAGCACCACTTTCATAGAAATAGGTGAAGATGATGTGATTGATGTAGAATAATTTCCAACATACAATCCCAGTTTGACAACTTTATATCCATACACACAAAGCAGTTAGTCTTAGGATTGACTGCTTTTTAACAAAAGACACCACTCAGGTGTGGTATGCTCCCCGTCAAGAGGACAATAAAAAATAATAAATTTTTGTATCGTCAGCCATGCTATGGCTGGCGATATTTTATGCTGCTTTTGTATATTGCTCATGATATTTCATTGGTGTCATTACATGCAGTTTCCTTTGAAGTCGTTGGTTGTTGTAGTAATCTATGTAATTAGCTATCGCAGTAATCAAAGAGCTTCTGTCATTAAAACGCTGTTTATAATACATTTCTCGTTTTAGAATTCCCCAAAACCCTTCCATTGGTCCATTGTCAATACAGTGGGCAACTCTAGACATACTCTGCTTCATATGATGTTTTTTTAATCTAGTATAAAACTGTGCGCTTGTATATTGAAAGCCTCGATCAGAATGAACTAATGGGTGTGCATCTGGCTCCTGACGAACAGCCCCATCAAATGTGTCCATAACTAATGGATTATCATTATGATCGCTGATTTTAAAGGAAACAATCCTTCTATCATATAAATCTAAAATAGCACTCAGATAAACTTTATGAACTTCTATTCCGTTGTAGTATTTAAATTCAGAAACATCTGTAAGCCACTTTTCATTCGGTTTTTCGGCGTGAAATTCACGGTGTAAATAGTTTTTTGCTATGTGATCAGGATTTCTGTCTCTTCTGGTACAACTCTTAGGTTTCCATTTAATATTTGATTTTATATCGTATTTCCTACAAATACGAAGTACTCGTTTATCATTCACATGAATTCCTTTATGTCCATCTAATTCATCACGAATCCTTCGGTATCCCATATCTGGATGCTGGTTATGAATCCTTTGGATTTCAGTGGATAGTCTTTCGTTTCGAAGTTCATTATTACTTTTCGGATATTTTACCCAGCGGTAATACGCAGAACGTGTAACATTAAGATATTTACAAAGTCTATCTATGGGATAATGCTTAGTAGACGATAGTTTTTGGATGGCTTCATATTCGGCTAACCGATGGATTAAAGATAGCGACCCCTCCTTTCCAGTTCTCTGACTTTTTTTAACAGATCATTCTCCATTTGTAAGTCTAGATTTCTTCTTTCCAGTTCAGCTATCTTGTCACGTAGCTCTTCTTCAGGTGTTCTGCTTGGAAGAGAAGCTATACGACGTCCACGTCTGTCTTCCAGACCCGCTTGACCCATCTTTTCGTATCGTATTACCCAATTGCGTACTTGTTGATAGGAACAATCATATTTGAGTGCCATTGCACCATAATTCTTATCATTTGCAAGACAATCTGTTACTATTTTTAATCTCTCATCAAGTGTAGTGTTCTTTGCTTTTTTCATGTAAGCACCTCCAGTGGATGTTTTTAATATTCCACCAGAATTATACACCTTAATCCAATCGGAAAGCTGTCTGTGTGAACGAATTCCGTATTTTGTGCAAATATCCTGAAGAGATCCTTCTCCGTTAAGATAATCATTTATAGCAGATATTTTTAAATCTTTTGAATAAGATTTGTTTTTCGGTTGATTGAGTAATCCAGTTGGTCCATCATACTGATAAATAGAAATCCAATTTCGAATACTATGATGATCAACTCCCAATTCTTTTCCTGCTTGCTGTATGCCAATTTCTCCTGCAAGGTAGCGTTCGACTATTTTTACTTTTTCTACTGGTTCTATCTTACTCTTTCTGAACATGAAAATACCCCCCATATAGGACTTTTATATTTCATTGTCCTATATGAGGGTAGCATATCAGTGTAAAGGGTGTCTTTTTAGTGCTATTTTATTGTCATATCAAGGCTCATTCAATTGTGGTAAATTCGTGGTAAATTAAATAATTTTCTATACTTCAAAGTGCTTGAAAGTATAGTGTTTATGCGGATAATCGCAAATTAGATATAAAATTTATAATAAAAGATATATATTAGAAAAAGGAAATAAAAAATGGCAATTGAAGTAGAAATCAAACTGAAAATCCGGGACAGGCAGGCTCTGGCAGCGAAGCTGACCGAGCTGGGCTTCCGCCCCGGCAGGCTTCTGCGGGAGACGGATGTGTATTTCCGGGCGGCGCATCATGATTTTGTAAAGCGGGACGAAGCTCTGCGGGTGAGAGAGACGGAAGACCTGGAGACCGGGGAGAAGACGGCGCAGTTGAATTTCAAGGGGCCGAAGCTGGATGATGCTTCCATGACCAGGAGGGAAATGGAGACAACTGTTGGCGATGGCGGGACCGTCCGGGCGATTCTGGAGCAGATTGGTTTTACGCCGGTGATTCCGGTGGAAAAGGTACGGAACTATTTTCACCGGGGACGGCTGACGGCCTGTGTGGATCAAGTGACCGGGCTCGGGGACTTTCTGGAGCTGGAGATTCTGACGGAATCCGAAGAAGGATGGAGCGCGGCACTCACCGAGATAGAAAAAGTATTGCGGCATGCCGGGTATTCCATGGAGGATACCACGCAGGCCTCGTATTTGTCACAATTATATTTTAAATTAAAAAATAATTAGACAAAATTGTCGTTTTATTATATTATAATTATATAAAAAGACAAAGGTGGCTTGTAAAATGAATGGCTTAGAATACCAGAAACTTATTGGTGATAGAATAAAGCAATATCGTGTCAATGCGGGAATTTCACAGAAAGACCTGGAAGAGATGTCAGGAGTGTCAGTTCGCAGTATATCCAGGCTGGAGCAGGGAGCATCCATTCAGCTTGAGAGTTTTATTAAAATTTTGTATGCACTTAATCTGGAGAATAATATAGATTTACTAATTCCGGATCAAACGAAGCGCCCGTCTTTTTACTTAAAAAAGAGTGAAAAACCAAGGCAGCGGGTACGAAAAAAAGAGAATACGAATAGCAGCTTTAAATGGGGTGATGAAGAATGAATACAACTGCGGAAGTATATTTGTGGGGAACCAGGGTAGGAATTATACACCAGGATTTAAACAAACCATATGCTTCGTTTGAATATGATGCTGATTTTTTAAAGAGTGGAATAGAAATATCACCGGTTATGATGCCGCTTAGTAATATTGTTTATGAGTTTCCGCTTCTTTCGGGTGAACCATTTTGGGGAATGCCGGGGTTGGTCGTAGATTCTCTGCCAGATAGTTTTGGCAATAAAGTTATTGAACAATGGCTTGCATCACAGGGAAAATCAATAAAAGATTTTACTGCAATTGACAGACTGTGTTATACCGGAAAAAGAGGAATGGGAGCGTTGGAATATGTACCAGCCAGCTCGGGAATAACAGATATCAATGAAAATATCAATGTGACTGAAATGGTCAAGTTTGCTTCAGATGTGTTAAATCAAAGAGAGTCAATTACATTAAATGCACAGGAAGCATTGACCTATTCGCAATTGGTTCAGGTTGGGAGCTCTGCTGGTGGCGCACGGGCAAAAGCATTAATTGCCTGGAATAAAAAAACAAATGAGATTCGGTCAGGACAGCTTAACCTGGATAAGGATTATGATTATTGGCTGATGAAATTCGATAATGTATCAAAAAATGGGGATCATGGATTGGAAGATGAGCCTGAATATACTTTAATTGAGTATGCGTATTGTAAAATGGCTCTGGATGCAGGAATTCAGATGAATGAATGCAGAATATATTCAAAAGCAGGGGAAAACCACTTTATGACAAAACGCTTTGACCGTATAGATGGAAAAAAGGTACACATGCAATCATTGGGGGCAATAGCACATATCAGTTATAAAGAGCCAAGGCTGTGCAGTTATGAAATGGCAGCACAATACATGCAGGAAATGAATCTGCCAATGAAAGATATTGAACAATTCTACAGAAGAATGGTTTTTAACTGTATAGCTGTAAATCAGGATGATCATGTAAAAAATATATCTTTCTTAATGGATAGAAGCGGAAAATGGAGACTGTCGCCAGCATATGATATGACTTTTTCGTATAATGTTATGAACAAGTGGCTAAGCGCCCATCAGATGACCGTAAATGGGAAAAAAAGTGGTATAGATCTTGACGATTTATTAATGACTGGGACGAAAATGGGACTTAGAAAGAAAAAGTGTGTAGATATAATTTCCCAAGTAAGTATAGTGGTATCTAAATTTGCAAGATATGCGGAAGAACTAAAGATTAAGGAAAAGACCATTCTGGATATAGAGAAAATTCTTGCTCAGAATAAGGTGGAAATATAACTAGTTTCAATACAGAAATCAGGAGAACAAAACCATGGAAGAACAACAGACCCTCCACAAGCGCCGCGTGCGCTACAAGGGCAAATATCCGAAAAAATTTGAAGAAAAATACAAGGAGCATCAGCCTGAAAAATACCAGGACATGGTGGAGCACGTGATCCGGAAGGGCAACACGCCTGCCGGCATGCACATTTCCATTATGGTAGAGGAAATCCTGGATTTCCTGAAAATCCAGCCGGGTGAGACTGGCTTTGACGCTACTCTGGGTTATGGCGGCCATACCAGGGCTATGATGCAGTGCCTGAAGGGACAGGGTCACATGTACGCCACAGACGTGGATCCGGAGGAGTCGGCCAAGACGAAGAAGCGGCTGGCGGATCAGGGCTTCGGCGAGGATATTCTGACCATTAAGCTGCAGAATTTCTGCACCATTGATGAGATTGCGAAAGAAGTGGGCGGTTTCGATTTTGTATTGGCAGATCTGGGAGTTTCTTCCATGCAGATCGACAATCCGAAGCGCGGCTTCTCCTTCAAGGTGGACGGCCCGCTGGATCTGCGCCTGAATCAGCAGAAGGGTATCAGCGCGGCGGAGCGCCTGGACACCATCGGCAGGGACGAGCTGGCAGGAATGCTCTATGAAAATTCCGACGAGCCCTACTGCGAGGAGCTGGCGAAGGCCATTACTGATGAGATCCGCCGGGGAAATCGGGTGGATACCACCACAAAGCTGAGGGAGATTATCGAGAAAACGTTGGATTTCCTGCCGGAAAAGGAGAAAAAAGAGACGGTCAAAAAGACTTGCCAGCGGGTATTCCAGGCCCTTCGTATCGACGTAAATCAGGAATTCGAGGTGCTTTATGAGTTCATGGAGAAGCTGCCGGGCGCTCTGAAGCCGGGCGGACGCGCGGCCATTCTGACCTTCCATTCCGGGGAGGACAAGCTGGTGAAGGCAGCCATGAAAGAGGGTTATCGCTCCGGCATTTACAGCAGCTATTCCAAAGACGTAGTGCGTCCATCAGCCGAAGAATGTGTGCGGAATCCCCGGGCCCGCTCCACAAAAATGCGCTGGGCCGTCCGGGCAGAGGAATAAGCAGAAAACAGTCCATTTGTGAGAAAACATATCTGTTATGTCAGGTATGAGTCTTGAAGGAAAGACAAAAGGGCGCTATACTATATAGAAACGCAGCGTGTGAAAAGCCGATAAACGGGAGCGGCAGAGAAGGAACACAGCTTGCGTATATAATAAAAACGGGAGGATTTTATCATGAAAATCGCAGTAACTTATGACAATGGCAATGTATTTCAGCATTTCGGTAAGACCGAGTCTTTCAAGGTATATGAAGTAGAGAATAATCAGGTCGTAAAAAGTGAAGTGATTGGCTCCAACGGAACCGGACACGGCGCTCTGGCAGGACTTCTGGCAGCTCAGGGCATCGACGTACTGATTTGCGGCGGCATCGGCGGAGGAGCCCAGGCAGCTCTTGCAGAAGCGGGTGTGGAGCTTTGTTCCGGAGCGGAAGGTGACACGGACGCAGCTGTAGAGGCTTATCTGAAGGGAGAACTGACAAGCGCAGGCGCAACCTGTGACCATCATGATCACGAAGAGGGGCATTCCTGCGGCAATCATGAGGAAGGCGGCTGCGGCGGAGATTGCGGCAGCTCCTGCGGAGGCGGCTGTGGCCAGCCGAAGCTTACCGGACGCAATGTGGGCAAGACCTGCAGAACCCATTACAAGGGAACCTTCAACGATGGCACTCAGTTTGATTCTTCCTACGACCGGGGCGAGCCCCTGGAGTTCGTCTGTGGCGCAGGCCAGATGATCCGCGGCTTCGACGCGGCGGTGGCAGACATGGAGGTAGGCCAGGTGGTGGATATTCACCTGATGCCCGAGGAAGCCTACGGCATGCCGAATCCGGACGCCATTTTCACGCTGGAAATCGCTCAGCTTCCGGGCTCTGAGGAGCTGGAGGTGGGGCAGGGCGTATACCTGACCAACCAGTTTGGCCAGCCGTTCCCGGTGAAGGTAACCGCCAAAGACGAGAAGAGCATCACCTTCGACGCCAACCATGAGATGGCGGGTAAGGAGCTGAATTTCAAGATTGAGCTGGTAGAGGTAAAATAAGACAGAAGAAAGATACAGGACATTTTTCGGAAAAACCGGAGATGTCCTGTATTTTTTGTTATGGAATAGGAAATTCCGATAGAATTCCCTATTCCACAAAAGCAAGCAGAGCTTGCAAAGATGCGCACTCGGCGCAGTGGTAGATGGTTGCTGAAGCAACCGCGCCTCGGCGCGAGGGCGTGTGAAAAAATGAGAAATCATTTTTTACACGCTCTTTTAGACTAAAAAATTATAAACGAAGTAGTCTCTAAAAGCGCATTTCCCCCTT
>CABIXM010000011.1 GCA_902362725.1 Clostridiaceae bacterium
TCCTTGCATACTTCGGCTGCTTCGGGCGGCTGTTCATGGTAAGCCGTTCCGTCTGTGTCAGAAGCACGTTATTTTGAAATACAGGGTCGGTGTAGGGCTTAATATCTTCGGCAGTTCCCCAACGGGCAGAGCCGTATTCGATACCTTTCCGGTATTTCTTCGCGTTCTTGCCTTTTACATAGACAATCAGCCGGATAAGCACCGCGCCTAAAATTCCTATCAGTAAATCCATAGGGGCAAGGCTCGGAAGCGGGTTTGAAAAAGCCATAGAAAAGCCCTCCCCAAGCGACAGCACCTTGCCGGACAGGTCAGCTCCCGGCGCAAGGCGTACCGCCTGCCCGACTTTATCAAAGAGATACACAAAGAGCAGATAGGGAATGTTGGGAAGCAGCAGCTTTTTCCAGTTGATAGCGTTCATCTTGCAATCCCCCTGTCTTTGTTTTTTACTTTGTCCCGCTGTGCGTTCAAAGCCGCCGCCTTTTCTTTGAGGGAAACAATCAGCTTTCGGATAGAGGGCTTTTGTTCCTGCGTCAGCTTCTTTGCGGAAAACTCCTTGAAAGCTGCGGTCAGTGCGTCCGCGTCCCGTCCCTTGAAGAAAACAAGATAGCGGGGCGGGATTTCGGTGCTGTCTTTCTTTAGGGCAAAGTCAATCCCGTACTTTTTCGCCGTACTCTCAAAGGCTTTGATATTGTCCTTTGTGATTTCAATGTTGGAAACGCCCGCGTTCTGCTTCATAAGCTGCTTTAGGGTCTGTTTGCCATGCGGGATTTTCTGTCTGTCATGCTGCTTTTTCATCTGTGCAAGCAGGGCTTTCATAGCCTTTTGGAGCTGCTGTGCCGTCAGTTTCCCGGTTTTGATGTAAAGGGCTATGGTCTTTTCGTTGGTTTCCTCCTGCAATGGGTGTCCTCCTTTCATGTTCTATGGTGGTATGCCCGCCGCCGGGAAGCGGGGCGGGCATGAAAAAAGAGCGTCCGTTTTCACGCCGCCCTGTTAAATCCGTACCCGCAGCCCGGAAAGGTCTGCCGCCCGAATACCCACAAGATACCAGTTGTCCCCGTACTCCATACGGGTAGGCTTCCATTTGCCCCGCACAAAGACCTCCATGCAGTCGCCGCAATGTAAGCCCCCGTAGTAGTCGTTTACGTCAAAGCGAATGTCGTAGCGGTCAGCGGTTTCATCAAAAATCAAAGCTCCTGTTTTCTGTGTCATAATCAAATCCTCCTTTGGGTTGGTTTACAGGCTTTCGCCCTCGTTGCAGGTGTAATCGGGTATGCCGGATTTTTTCGGTTTCCCATAAAAAGTACCATCTGCCATATCGTGAGATACAAGGGACGTGTAATAGCTGCCAATCGTAGACGGGGCATTGAAAAGGGCAGCTTTCATGTACTGCTTGATGTTGCGGATTTTGGTGGTGTTTTCCTGCATACAGTCAAGTACAAAGCGGATATGTTCGCTGTTCAGTTTCATAAACCTTGCTTTTACAAGCTCTGCCGGGTAGTCGTCCCCGGCGATACGGATTGTTTTTCGTTTGGTGCAGACGGTTTCAAGAATAAGGGCAAGGATTTCCTCTATCCTGTCCCGGTCAAGGTATCTGTCCTGTATCAGATAGTCGTACTCAATATTGTCCTTGATGATTTCCTCATACACGCTGTATGCGTCTGTCGCTTCCTTTCGCTTCCGTTCCGGCGGCTGTGCCGCGTCCTCTAAGGGAGAGGGATTTAGGGAATGGAAAGGAATGGAATGGGTACTTGATACATCTGTATTTAATTTTTCTTTTTTGGGTAAGTTAGTTTTTAATAGTTCTTTATTTAATTGCGTTGGATTTTCCGACGTCGGGTTATCCGGTGTCGGATTTTCCAATATCGGCTTATCCGCTGTTGGATTTTCCAATACCGGACAATCCAATGCTAGGGGCTGTGGCTGTTCGTAAATGGTGTACTCGATAGCGGTCATTTTGCCTTTCTCGTCGCGTCCCTGCCGCCTTGTGATATATCCGGCTTTTTCAAGCTCCCATACAGCGGTGCGGATAGCGTCGATACTTTCCCGGTTGATAAGGGACAGCCCTGCAAGGGTGTAGTCCCAATCTTCGGGAAGTGAGAGCATTTGCGACAACAAGCCCTTTGCCTTTAGGGAAAGTTCCTTGTTGCGTAAATGGTGGTTGCTCATAACCGTATAACCTTTGTTCTTTTCCACGCGGAAAACTGCCATAGCTTCATCACTCCTTTGGTTGGATTTGTTACGCAGTAGAAACGCGGTTTTGAGGGAAAAGGTATCAACCCTTGCATTTCTCATTTCCGCGCTCTAAGAGCCGCATAAATCAAGGCTTCATTTGCCCTTACTGCGTAACATGAGGGCATAAAAAAGCAGCGTTCCTGTTCTCCAGTGTAGGAGTGAGAAACGCCGCCTTATAGGTGGTGTTATTTTATTTTTTCTTTTCGACGTGCCGCGTAAGGTGGTGTAGCGGTCTATCCGGCAGCCCGCAGGTGCTTTTTGCATATCAAGGCTCAATCCGTTAAAAGTAGTAAATGAGTAGTAAAATCAATTTGCAAACCTGCGAATATGCCCGTAAATCAAGCATTTTTCAAGACAATCAACTAATTTCTTAAAATTCTTGACGCACACCTTCTAATCCGATATGCTGTTCCTTACAGATGATAAAGGAGTTTGTTATGAGTACGTCGTTAAATCAGCATTTCACGCCCTGGGCGCTTTTAAAATTCGCGTTTCCGTCCATCATTATGATGATTTTCATGTCTCTCTACACCATTGTGGACGGCATTTTTATTTCACGTTTTCTGGGAAGCAATGCCCTGTCTTCCCTGAATATTGTATTTCCGGTCATCAATGTGGTCATTGCCATCGCCACCATGCTGGGCACCGGCGGCAACGCCATCATCAGTAAATATCTGGGAGAAGGCCGGGACCGGGACGCACGGGAATGCCTGACCCAGCTTACCGTTATTGGCCTGGCCATCAGCCTGCTGCTTCTGGTGCTGACCCCAATCTTTCTGACGCCCCTCTGCCGCGCCCTGGGATCCACAGACGTCCTGCTTGCGGACTGCAGGGCTTATCTGTCAGTGTCTTTGCTGTTCGCGCCGGCCTGTATGCTTCAGACCCTGTTCCAGTCCTATCTGGTGACAGCCGGTATGCCTGCCCTGGGTCTCTTTCTGACCATCGGCGCCGGAATTCTGAACGCGATTCTGGACTATGTCCTGATCCTGGTGTTCCCTATGGGAATCGCCGGAGCTGCCATTGCCACCGGTATCGGCCAGTCCGTTCCCGCTGTGGCCGGGCTCTTTTACTTCCTGTTGTCCCGGAAGAGCCTGTATTTCACCCGGTTCCGGCTGCATCCGAAGGAGCTGTTCATGGCCTGCTACAACGGTTCCTCCGAAATGGTGACTCAGCTCTCCAACGCTGTCATCACCTTCCTGTTCAACCTGATTATGCTGGATCTGGCCGGAGAAAATGGCGTAGCGGCCATTACCATCCTGCTTTACGGGCAATTCCTGTTCAACGGCTTTTATCTGGGCTTTTCCATTGGTATCAGCCCCATCGTAGGCTTCCAGTACGGAGCCGGGAACCGGAAGCAGCTTCGCAGCATCTACCGGACCTCATTTCTCTTTGTGCTGGCTTCTTCCGTGGCCCTGACCGTAATTGCCGTCATCTCCTCCACGCCTCTGGTCTCTGTCTTTACCAGGGATCCGGAGACCTTTACGCTTGCCGACGCGGGCTTTCGAATTTTTGCCTTCAACTTCCTGTTCAGCGGCTTTAATATCGCCTCCTCCGGCTTCTTTACCGCCCTGTCCAACGGCCGGGTATCCGCGATCATCTCATTCTTACGGACTCTGGTATTTATCGTGCTGTCCCTGCTCACTCTGCCCCGGTTTTTTGGGATAACCGGAGCCTGGCTTGCCATTCCCGTGGCGGAATTCCTGACCCTGATGCTGGCCCTGCGGCTGCACCGGACTTACTTTATCCGTCCCGGCGAAAGAAATTATCTGCTGTAATCCCATACGTCTTTCAAAAATAGGGCGTCCCAATGGTGGGACGCCCTATTTTATTCATTCTCTCTTACCTTTTATCTACCTGTGGATTATACGCCCAGCTTCAGCTTTCTGAGTTCCTCTTCTGCTGTCACATTGGTTACCGGCTTGTAATCCTTAAGCGGCATAATCTTCTCGTTGATGGCATCCAGGATCCATTCCTTCTGCGGGAAGAAGTACTTGTCGTACTCGAACGGAGGTGTAATCCAGTTCTGAGCGCCAACGATTGCAGGCGGTGCATCCAGATAGTCAAATGCCAGTGTGGTAATGTTCTTTGCCACATCGTCCAGGAAGCTGCCTCTTGCGCATGCATCGGAAGCCAGAACCACCTTGCCTGTCTTCTTTACAGATTCAAGAATCTTGGTGTAGTCAAGCGGTACCAGGCTGTGCAGGTTGATAAGCTCTGCAGAGATACCATATTTCTCCTTCAGTTCCTTCACTGCGTCGTATGCGCGGTACAGAGTAGCGCCGACAGTCAGGATAGTAACGTCAGATCCCTCTGTAATGATATCTACATCACCCATGGTGATTTCGTACTCTTCCTTCGGAACGCCGCCCTCGTGGAACTTCTCTCCTACGTCGTAGATTCTCTGGCTCTCAAAGAATACAACCGGATCAGTTCCGTTCAGCGCTGCCTGCATCAGACCCTTTGCTTCATACGGGGTAGCCGGGAAGCAAACCTTCAGTCCCGGTACATGAGCACACATAGCGGTCCAGTCCTGAGAGTGCTGAGCGCCGTACTTGGATCCTACAGATACACGAAGAATCAGCGGCATCTTCAGAATTCCGGCACTCATAGCCTGCCATTTTGCCATCTGGTTGAAGATCTCGTCACCGCAGCATCCGATGAAATCGCCGTACATCAGCTCGATGACAGCGCGGCCGCCGCACATGGTATAGCCTACGCCGGTACCCACGATAGCAGACTCGGAAATCGGGGAGTTGAACAGTCTGGAGTAAGGAATCACATCGGTAAATCCTCTGTATACGGCAAACGCGCCGCCCCAGTCACGAACATCCTCGCCGTAAGCGATGAGTGTCGGGTCTTCATAGTATTTATTGAACATGGGCTCAAAGACAGCGTCACGGATATTATAACGCTTCATGGAGCTTACTTCTGTACCATCGATATAGTGTGTACGAACCTTCTTCTGGATATCGTTGTAACGCTTGCAGTTCTCCTTCGGTCCCATTACAGACGGCTCTCTGGTAGTATCCATGCTGCGCTGATGTCCGTTGTTCAGCATCAGACGCTCTACGATAGCCGGATCCTTGTCAAAGTCAAGATACGGAGAAGCATCCTTGTCTGCTGCCAGGCGGCAGATACGGGCCATTCTTTCCTTGGTCTTTGCCCAGATAGCGTCAAATTCGCTGTCCTCAGCGACGCCTGCGTCTACGATGGCCTTGCGGAAGGTGATGATCGGATCCTGTGCCTTCCATGCCTCGATCTCCTCCTTGGTACGGTACGCGTTCTGGTCGGAAGTAGAATGTCCAAGCAGACGATATGTAACCACATCCAGGAATACCGGGCCTTCACCGCTCTTAACCAGCGGAAGCTTTCTTCTGTATGCGTCGATAACTGCCAGCGGATTGTAGCCGTCCACGCGCTCTGCGTGCAGCTGGCTCTCGGTTACGCCTGCGCCCATACGCGCCAGCTCGCCATAGCCCATGGTCTCGCCGCAGGTCTGGCCGCCCATGCCGTAGGAGTTATTGTTGATGTTGAAGATCAGCGGCAGGCCGCCCTTTCTTCCCTCTTCCCACAGAGTACGGTACTGATCCATGGTAGCGAAGGAAAGTGCCTCCCATACGGGGCCGCGTCCCATGGAACCGTCGCCCAGGTTTGCTACTACGACGCCGTCCTTGTCGTTACATTTCTTGAACAGGGACGCTCCTGTCGCGATGGTTGCGGAGCCGCCTACCAGCGCGTTGTTCGGGTAGATACCGAAGGGCAGGAAGAACGCATGCATGGAGCCGCCCAGTCCCTTGTGGAAACCATTTTCACGGGCGAACAGCTCTGCCAGAGCGCCGTATACCAGGAACTCGATAGCCAGCTCTTTTACATCGCCCTCTGCCTTGCTGACCGTCTGGATAGCCTTCAGGGTCTTGCCGTCGAAGAAGTTCTCCATGGTGTCCATCAGCTCTTTGTCATCCAGCTTCTGGATACAGGACAGACCTTTTGCCAGAATCTCGCTGTGGCTTCTGTGGCTTCCGAAGGTGAAGTCCTCTTTTCCCAGCAGATAAGCCTCGCCGACTGCGGCTGCCTCCTGTCCCAGGGACAGATGGGCCGGACCCGGATAAGTTGTCTCCACGTCTGCGTATTTTGCCTGCGTCTTAATCTGGTTCAGCATATCCTCGAACTCACGGCAGATACTCATATCGCGGTAGATGCGGAGCAGGTCTTCCTTGGTGTAGTTGCCTTCCTCTACCTCTTCCTTTACGCTCTTTTTGTATACATTGATCGGGATGTCTTTAAATGTGATTTTTCCTTCCGCACGCATTTTGTCCGGATCTACATATAATGACTTTGGCATGTTCTTTCTCCTTTTTTGATTTGGTTAAGTTCTATATTATTCAGCTTCCGCTGAACAGTATCTTTCCTGTCTGCCCTTATGGCAGTAGCCGAGGGCGGGGTTGGTGTCGCCCCCGGCTTGAAAGTTGGTTGGCTAAATAAAATTATTTCATCATCAGAAGTGAGAAGTTCTCAAGCGCTCCGCAAAGCTCTTTTACAAAGCGGGACGCCGGGGAGCCGTCGATGGCTCTGTGGTCGTAGGTCAGGCAGAGTCCCATGGCCTGATACGGCTTGATTTCTCCACCCACTTCCTTGATGCGGGTCGTGGTTCCGCACACACCCAGGATACCTACCTGAGGCGGATTTACAATCGGGGTGAACATCTCCACACCCAGGGAACCTACGTTGGATACGGTAAAGGTCGCTCCGGAAAGCATATCCGGCGTCGCCTTGCCCTCCTGGCAAAGCTTTGCCAGACGTTTTGCCTCTGTGCTGATCTCTGCCAGACTCATCTGATCCGCATTGAAAATGGTCGGTACAAACAGTCCCTTGGGTGTATCTACTGCCATTCCCAGATGTACGTGATGATACTGACGGAGCATATTCTCCTGAGGCATGGTCGCGTTCAGATCCGGATGATGCAGAAGGATTCTGGATACCGCGAACAGTACCATATCGTTCAGTGTAATATTCGGCATGCCCATGGTCTCGCCGTTGGCCTTGATCTGCTTTCTCAGCGCCAGCAGTGCGGACGCGTCGAAGGAATGATAATGGGTCAGCTGCGCCATGGTGCTTAAGGACTTCATCATGCCCTTTGCGGTAGCCTTTCTGACGCCGGAGAACTTCACATCGGTGTACTCCGCGTCGTCCGCTGCCGGAGCCGGTGCTGCTGCCGCCGGTGCCGGAGCCGTCGCTGCGGGTGCCGGTGCTGCTGCCGCCGGTGCAGGCGCGCTTGCCGCGTACTTCTTCACATCCACTTCCATGACTCTTCCGTGAGCGCCGGTACCGGTAGCCGCTGTAGCGTCTACGCCAAGCTCTGCCGCTGCCTTTCTGGCTCTCGGGGATACCTTTGCGTCCGGGTTGGCCGGTCCGTTTGACGCTGCTACAGGCGCTGCCGCGGGAGCCGGTGCTGCCGCCGGTGCAGGTGCTGCCGGAGCCGCTGCAGGCGCTGCCGCCGGTGCGGTGCCTTCCTTCAGACCCTCAATGCTGTCGCCCGGCTGTCCTACCGCGCAGACATTTACAAGCACGGGTACTTCGTCGCCGTCGCCATAGAAAATCTTGAGCAGGGTTCCTGCTGCTGTAGACTCGCACTCGAAGGACGCCTTATCTGTCTCATATGTAAAGAGAACATCGCCTACATTGACCTGATCTCCTTCTTTCTTCAGCCACTCGGTAATCACGCATTCCTCTACGGTAATTCCTGCCTTCGGCATCAGGACTCCCTGTGCCATATGCGCGCCGCCTGCCGGTGCTGCTGCCGCCGGTGCGGGTGCTGCTGCCGGTGCCGGAGCCGCTGCGGGCGCTGCCGCCGGTGCGGTGCCTTCCTTCAGCCCCTCGATGCTGTCACCCGGCTGTCCGATGGCGCAGACGTTGACAAGTACGGGTACTTCATCGCCATCCTCGTAGAAGATCTTGAGCAGGGTTCCTGCTGCTGTGGACTCACACTCGAAGGACGCCTTATCTGTCTCATATGTAAAGAGAACATCGCCTACATTGACCTGATCTCCTTCTTTCTTCAGCCACTCGGTAATCACGCATTCCTCTACGGTGATTCCTGCCTTCGGCATCAGGACTCCCTGTGCCATATGCGCGCCGCCTGCCGGTGCTGCTGCCGGTGCAGGTGCTGCTGCGGGAGCGGGTGCTGCCGCCGGTGCTGCTTCCGCTGCCGGTGCGGATCCGCCTTCCTTAATTCCGGAGATATCGTCGCCCGGCTGTCCGATTGCACAGACATTGACCAGAACCGGTACCTCGTCTCCATCCTCATAGAAGATGTCCAGAAGTGTTCCTTCTGCTGTGGACTCGCACTCAAAGGATGCCTTGTCCGTCTCATAGGTGAAAAGAACATCGCCCACATTGACGTGGTCGCCCTTCTTCTTCAGCCATTCCGTAATCACACATTCCTCTACGGTGATTCCCGCCTTTGGCATCAATACGCCTACTGCCATTTTTTTACCCTCCATTATACTTTCCTATATAGTTCCAATTTTATTACTTACTGGTTCAGGATTCTCTACAGAATCTCGACTCCGGCCTTCTCTGCCCGTTCTCTTAAGCCCTCCGGGATCTCCCCGTCAGTGATAATATAGTCCACATCCTCCACATTTCCGAAGGTATACGGTAAAATCTTGCCGCACTTGGAGCTGTCCATCAGGATGACCTTTTTCCCGGCCCGCTCTACCATGAGCCTCTTCACCAGCATCTCATCCTCTTTGCCGCAGGTGAAGCCTCCCTGATCCGTGTAACCGGACACGCCGATGAAGGCCAGCGCAATGTTGATTCCCTGCAGCATCTGAAGCGTGCTCTGTCCGGATACGGCCTGGTTCAGCCGGTTCAGGGTGCCGCAGCACATATGGATCGTCGGCGCGGATAACCTGGAAAGCTCGATGGCCACATTGGGCGCGGTGGTAAAGATGTTCAAATCCATGTCCGGCAGGGTCTGTGCCAGCACGATACTCGAGGTTCCCGCGTCCATAAAAATGGCGCTTCCCGGCTCTATCAGCTTCAGTGCCTTTTTCGCCATCTCGCGCTTCGCTTTCATGTTGGTCTGCATACGCGCTTCCAGCTTGGCCTCGGTAGGACTGGAACCCTGTACCACGGCAATGGCTCCGCCCCGGGTCCGGGTGATCACACCCTCCCGCTCCAGCTTCTCCAGATCGCGGTGAATCGTCATCAGACTAACCTCCGGAAAAAGAGCTCCCAGCTCCTTTACGGTAACAGCGCCCTTATCCTGGATATATTTTCCTATGGTCTCTTTTCTAAGCAGATTCATAATGATACATCCTTTTGTTAAGATTTGTTATATTAGCCCGGTTATCTGTAACACATCATAACATTTTATAACATTTAAGTCAACGTATTTTTCACTTTTTTTTTTCTATTTTCCAGGTTTTCCGGGCAATCTCGGACAAATCTCGGACAAGCCTTGATTTTCCGTCCAAACCATGCTATACTATCGCCTGTTGCAAAGCCCATAAAAACAAGGTCGTACAGGGCTTGCCAGGCGGTCACCGCCTATAAATGTGCCGAGTGTTCGTGACCTTCCACTCGTAAAACAAAACTAAAGGAGAACTGAATATGAAGACAAACAAGGTGCAGTTTATGACCCAGGCAGCCATGATCGCTGCCATCTATGTAGTGCTCTGCGTGGTGTTCCAGCCCATCAGCTACGGACCCATCCAGACCCGGATTGCCGAAGCGCTGACGGTTCTGCCGTTCTTTACGCCGGCTGCGGTTCCCGGCCTCTTCGTGGGCTGTCTAATCGCCAATCTTCTGGGCGGCGGCATTCTTCTGGACGTAATCGCAGGAAGCGTGGCGACACTCATCGCGGCTTTCGCCACCTACGCACTCCGCAATAAGAGCAGGTATCTGGCTTCCGTTCCGCCGGTGGTGGCCAACGCGCTCATCATTCCCTGGGTTCTGAAATACGGCTACGGCGAGCCCCTTCCGATTCACTTTATGATGGGAACCGTGGCTCTGGGCGAGATTCTGACCGCCACGATTGTGGGAACTATCCTTCTGGTAGTCCTGGACCGTTACCGGACCGCTATCTTCAAGACAGCATAAGCTAAGGGTATCTTGAAAAACCTTCGAACACTTTTCTGTTGAAAGAGCAGAAAAGTGTTCTTTTTTTGCCAGTTTTTCATCGCGTTAATCTGCTGTATTGACGCATTGGCACATTATTTGCTATGATTATACTTATTTAAAATAAGAGGGAGAATTCTGTATGGAAAAACGTGAACGCTTTTCATCCCGGCTGGGTTTTATCCTGATTTCAGCCGGCTGCGCCATCGGACTGGGAAATGTCTGGCGCTTTCCTTATATCACCGGTAAATACGGCGGAGCTGCCTTTGTACTGATTTATCTGATCTTTCTGATCATTCTTGGCATGCCGATTATGGCTATGGAATTTGCGGTGGGCCGCGCCAGCCGGAAGTCCGCGGCCCGCAGCTTTCATGTGCTGGAGCCCAAGGGCACCAAATGGCACATCGAGGGCTATCTGGCCATGCTGGGCAATTACCTGCTGATGATGTTCTATACCATCGTGGGCGGCTGGATGATTTCCTATATCTTTAAGATAGCTTCCGGTTCCTTCCAGGGACTCGCCCCGGATCAGGTGGGCGGCGTATTCAATGATATGCTGGCCTCTCCGGACTCCATGACCTTCTGGATGGTGGTGGCTGTACTTCTGGCCTTCGGTATCTGCAGTATGGGGCTCCAGAACGGCGTTGAACGCATCACCAAAATCATGATGTCCTTTCTGCTGATTATCCTGATCGTGCTCTGTATCCGCAGCGTGACCCTTCCGGGCGCCTCCGCGGGACTTCAGTTTTATCTGATTCCCGATTTCGGCAAAATCGTGAAAAATGGACTCGGAGAGGTCATCTTCGCTGCCATGGGACAGGCCTTCTTTACTTTAAGCCTCGGTATCGGCGCCATGGCCATCTTCGGCAGCTATATCAGCCGTGACCGCACCCTGATGGGAGAATCTGTCAATATCTGTATTCTGGACACCATCGTGGCCCTGATGGCCGGACTGGTGATTTTCCCGGCCTGCTTTGCCTTCGGGGTAGATCCGGGCGAGGGACCCGGACTGGTCTTTGTCACCCTGCCGAATATCTTCAACCAGATGGCTGCCGGAAGGCTGTGGGGAACCCTGTTCTTTATCTTTATGAGCTTTGCGGCCCTGTCCACCATCATTGCCGTCTTTGAAAATATCATCAGCTTCGGCATCGACCTGTGGGGCTGGACCCGTAAAAAATCTGTCCTTGTAAACCTGGTTCTGATCCTGGTGCTGTCCCTGCCCTGCGTACTGGGCTTCAATGTCTGGAGCGGTGTCGCGCCCTTGGGAGCCGGAAGCACTATCCAGGATCTGGAGGACTTTATCGTATCCAACAACCTGCTTCCCCTGGGAAGCCTGCTCTACCTGCTGTTCTGTACCAGCCGCTACGGCTGGGGCTGGGATAACTTCATTGCCGAGGCAGACGCCGGTAAGGGAATCAAGTTCCCGAAATGGGCCAGATTTTATGTCAGCTACATTCTTCCGCTGATTGTACTCTTTATCCTTGTGATGGGATACTGGCAGAAATTCGCGGCGTAAATAACAGATTGTCTTCAAAAATGAACAGCCCTGGCAGGTTGTACACACACCTGCCAGGGCTATTCTCTTTTCTCTACATCTTTGCTTCAAAATCCTCCAGGCTCTCAGAACGCGCTGCGAGCTTCAGCCAACCTTTCAGGGTTTCTTTATCATCCTGGGCTGCGATTTTTTCTTTGAGTTCTTCCGGAACTTTTCCATATTCTTCCAGTAATTCTAAAATACTCTGAATTCTCGTTTCTTTTGCCGCCCTCTCTGCGGCCTCTTCTCTTTCGTAGTATATGATGTCATCCAGTCTCATAAATTCTTCCCTCACCTCCGGTAATACTTTTACCTTTTTGATGTGTTCATGTATCCTCTGTAACGTTTCGCTCCTGACGCAAGTTTCCGTGCTGTTCTGGAAATAGTGAAGCAATTCCCGAATCGCCGGACTTCCGCCCTTTCTCCCCTTTGTATTAAAATAAATATAACGCAATCCGTCCCGATATTCAAGCCCCGGGACTTCCAGACATTGATTCTGAAACTGATACATCATATAGTCCTTCCCGAATGGATCGTAGGGCAGGATCGTTATCACATAGAGATTTGGCAGCTTTGTAAAATCCCGCTCGCCGCTCTCCAAGTAACGGCTGTCGATTTTAGCTTGGTAGAAACGGTTGGATTTTTCCAGACCTTTTTTGTGGTAGCGGCAGGGCTCAATGTCGTAGACGTTCAGAACCTCCGCTGTGGTCTCGATTACTTCCACGTCCATACGGATTCCCCGCTGGTTCGGCGTGCTGGCCGGTATAAATTTCTGGGGATTTACACGAACCTTGCCGATATCCCGGTTCAGAAGCGTCGATAATATCAGGCGGCAGAATTCTTCCCCTCCCTCCCGATCGGATGCTGCTGCGTTCATCAGGAAATCGTCTATTACATTCAAGTCTTCCAGACTTCTCTTTTTCTCTTTCGTAGTCCCGTCGTTTTCTCTCCGGATTTCTTCCATTCCATCCTCTCTTTCCGGCAGCGCTGCGTAACTGCCTGTCTTACTAAGCTGTGAAAATCGTGGCGATATGCCGGGAATCTGACTGTGACTTGCTGGATACAGTTCATGACTTTTTTCACTGCTTTTATTATACCGCTCCCAGAAGCCTGGTCAATTTTTGAATTTCTACAAATTTTTCCCGGAAACGACAGGTTTCCTGTCGTTTCGACCTCCTTTTACACGCAACACAAAAGCAGGATCGAAAAGGCGCGGCCTTCCGGCCGCGCCCTGTTATATATCTATCTTCTTTATGCTTCCTTCTTTTCCTCGTGATACTCTTTCTCCGTATTCACGCTCCAGATATTCTTCTTATCCTTTCTGCCGCTCAGGATATTGTCCACAGCCTCGAAGGAGGTAGCCATGGAGTGATCCATGTTGTTGTAGCGGTGCTGACCGTTACGGCCTACGCAGTACAGGTTCTCAAAGGTATCCAGGTACTGAATCAGGTCGTCCATATGGTCATAGGTATCAAAGTAAGCCGGGTATGCCTTCTTCACCCGTTCTCTGTGGGAATCCAGCACGTCCTTCTCGCTGGTGATGACACCCATCTTTACCAGCTCGGAGATACCGAACTTCACCCACTCCTCTTCGCTCATGTTCCAATACTTATCGCCCTCGCTGCAGAAATACTCCAGACCAATCCATACCTTGTGATCCGGATCGGAAACCAGATACGGGGACCAGTTGTTGAACACCTGGATACGGCCAAGCTTTACGCCCACGTCCTGCACGTAAATCCAGCAGTCCGGGACAATATTGTTCAGGGTCTTCAGCTTCGTCTCATTCTTCAGATTCAGCTTATCCACCAGCAGTCCCACCGTCACGAAATCACGATAGGGCAGTCCCGCCGCAATCTTGCTCATCTCTTCCGGCACATCGTTCATGCCGCCTACCAGATCCTTCACCGGCATGGAGGAAATGAATACGTCGCCCTCGATGGTATGCTCCTCGCCGTTCTGTACATAGGACAGGCTCTGTACCCGGCCGTCCACGGTATGCAGTCTGGTCACCTTGCAGCCCTTACGGATCTCGCCGCCCATCTTCTCTACCTCAGACGCAGCGGTCTCCCAGAGCTGGCCCGGGCCGTACTTGGGATAATTGAACTCTTCGATCAGGGAGGTCTGTACCTGGTGCTTGTCCTGCTTCTTCGGCACCAGCTTCTGTACGTTGTCCTTCAGGATTCCCATAATGGAAAGTCCCTTGGTACGCTGCGCGCCCCAGGAAGCGTCGATCTCGCTGGGGTGACGTCCCCACAGTTTCTCGGTATAGCCCTCGAAGAACATGGAGTACAGCTTCTTGCCGAAGCAGTTGATATAGAAGTTCTCCAGGGAATCCTCCGGCTTCTTGGCTACGGCAGCCTTCAGATAGCTGAAGCCCGCCACCATGGTGGTGGCAAAGCCCATGTTCTTGATGGTAGTCGCATTGACCTTGACCGGATAGTCGTAAAACTTCTTTCCGTAATAGATACGGGATACACGGTTACGTGTCAGCATCACCCGGTCTTCCTTCTCCGGATCCGGTCCGCCTGCCGCCAGGGGCACCTGGCGTCCCAGCTTCTTATCATCGTAGGAGGGCGCGCCCTGCAGGGGCATAATCTCGTCCCACCACTTTGTTACCCGGTCGTCCTTGGAGAAGAAACGGTGTCCGCCGATATCCATCCGGTTGCCATTGTAACGCACTGTGCGGGAGATACCGCCGATCTCCTGACTCTCCTCCAGAATCAGTACCTCGTACTCATCCGACTTTTTTAATAACTCATACGCCGCCGTTACACCTGCCGGTCCGGCGCCTATAATCACTGCTTTCTTCATGCAAAGCTCCTTTTTCCCAATTGTTCTCTTGATCTTCTCTGTGCTTCCTGCTCCCTTTCCGGGCAGGCACACGTTTTCTTTATTGTACACGATTTTTCCCCGAATGTAAACAGGATACTCTTTTCCAATCACTATGGTTTAAATATAAATTCTATTTCTGTAGCTGCTCCAATGCCAATCCGATCAGTCTATCCGCCTGATCTGCCATAAACAGCGGAATGTTCAGCACATCATCATCCAGCTTCAGATTGTCCAATGAGAAACGGATACGGAGCCTGACCTTATCAGGGAACAGCTCCTTGAACTTCTTCATACTTCTGCTGGTTGTGTTGGCTTCGGATTTGACCTCCACGGGGAAGATGTCGTTCTCCCGCTGAATGAGGAAATCTACTTCATAAGGCGGGTTGTTCTGGCTCCAATAGCGGGGCATAACTTCAAACTGCGTAATGAAAGTCTGCAGCACAAAGTTTTCGGTTAATGCGCCTTTGAATTCCGTAAAAAGGCGGTTACCTTCGCCAAAGGCAGTGGGGGCCAGCTGTGCCAGACGACGGAGCAGTCCCACATCCACCAGATAAATCTTGAAAGCAGACAAGTCATCGTAAGCTGCAATCGGCAGACCGGGAGCTGAGCTGCGGTAAATTTTATGCACCAGACGGGCATCCACCAGCCATTGCAGGGCGTCCTCATACTCACGGACCCGCGCGCCTTCCTTGACCACTTTATAGACGAACTTCTTATTCTCTCTTGCCAGTTGAGAAGGAATGGATTTCCAGATCATTGAGATTTTCGGAAACTCGCTGAGATTAGGGTGTTTGGCGAAATCTCGCTCATAGGCTCCGATGATTCCGGACAATGCTTCCTGCATGGCAGAAACATCCCGTGCCTCCGTCCACATCAATACCGGCTCCGGCATACCACCGGTGACATAGTACATTTTCAGCTTCTCATACAGTGGATTAAAGAAGGCGTCAGGGATGGGTGCAAGGCTGTCCACCTGTTCCAGATACTGCGCCAGATTTTCATCCCCGTTGGCAAGCAGGAATTCCTGAAAGGTCATCGGGTCAATCTGCATAAAGTTGACCTTACCCACCGGAAAAGAGGAAGGTTTCGCCAGAGCAATCCCCAACAGGGAACCGGCGCAGGCAACGTGGTACTGCGATGCGTTCTCGCAAAAATACTTCATAGCGTTAATGACCTTAGGGCAGTCCTGCACTTCATCAAAGATGATAAGGGTTTTTTCAGGCACGATTTTTTGACCGCTTGCCAGCATAAGGTTTTGCAGAATCCGGTCCACATCCTTGGTTGTTTCAAAAAATTGCTTATATTCTTCGTTTTCGTCGAAGTTAAAGTAAGCTGTATTTTCATAACAGCGTCTGCCGAACTCTTTCAGAATCCAGGTCTTACCCACCTGACGTACGCCCTTCAGGATTAAAGGTTTACGGTAGGGAGAATTCTTCCAGGCCATCAGCTTTTTTAAAATAAATCGTTCCATCGAATCACTCCTCACATTTTTATTGGAGTTTTATGCTTCAAAATCACACTTTTATTATATGTGAAATCCATGAAAATTACAACAGAAATATCATACCCCTCTAATGTGGTAAAATCAAAGTTGGATTTTTCAACAGTGTGGCAATAACCGGGGCATATTTAGATATTCCATAATCTTCAACAATACTGGTTATTCTAGCCCCTGCATCCTTTGATGAAGCCCCACATAAGAAAATCCTTTCATTAGCAGATCCATAATCTAATACGATAAAACGATCATGGAATATACCACCTGTCTTTTTCATTGATATTTTTACGGATGGATATTCCTTGCAAAAATCCGTAAATTCTATATTGTGAAGTTTATTATTTCCAACATTATCACTGAATAAAGTAATATTTACTCCTGTAGGAGAATTTTTAAGATGTACCAGTGTTCTTAATCCAATATAATTATCAACAACATATATCGACGACTTTGCCTGCTTATAAATGGACTCATATACCTCATCTGCACTACTAAATTTTGCATTAAACATGAGCCATTTCTCATTATCATCTGAAACAAAGCTGTTCATCATATCAGCCAACTCAGATTTTGTCACAACCTCCTTTAAGCCTTCTGCAACATCGGAAATCTGTTTTTCAAGAGAGAGCATATCTGAGTTGATTTTGTTAATTTCTATTCTGTTGTTGGCAGTCTCCATGCTTAACTGAAGTATTTCCCGCTGACCTATTAAATCACGATTTTCTAATATGTAATCTTTCATTTTCTTAAAGGTTCTTATTAATGCCTTGCTCTGCTTAACTGCCAACGGTCCTTTCAAGACAGTCATCAACATATACAATCCTTGCTCTGTAAATACATGAGGATTATATCTGCTCTTACTGTTAAGATTTGCGGTCAAAAAATTTGACCGCAAATTTTCTACCTCGTCATCCGTAAGTTCAAACATAAAATCTTCATCAAATTTCTCCATATTATTTTTTACTTGTTGATTAAATGCTTTTGTAGTATAACCATATATTTCAGAAAGATCGGCATCTAAGATTACTCTTTGTCCTCGAATTTCATAAATTCTTTCTTTCAAATATTCTTCTGTAATATCAATCACAGCAATTTCTTTCTTGCTATCTTCTGCCATAAAACTCCTCCATCCATTTTGCGGTCAAAAAAATCGTCTGCGACTCTCATATAACATATTGCTGACATCAGCAAAATGGTCTATTCCTCTTTTTCCCTTATTTTGTCATAGTACGCTTTATACCTATAAATCGTTCTCTCACTGACATTGTTCCGCTTCGCAATTTCTACCATCGTCATACCACTCTCATATCCAATGACAAAATCATTATAAATTGCCATCCACTTGGCGTTATGTTTCTGCCGTCCGCTTAATTTACGATTTCTGTAATACTCCAATTCCTCCCGGTACACAAAAATAGTGCCGGCCGAGGCCGACACTATTTTTTTCCGTCACCGTTTCCGGCAACCTTGCTTATCCCATTTTCTTTCGCTTCCGGTACATAACCAGCAGCAGAATCAGAACAGCGCCGCCTGCGCATGCCAGCAGCAGGATACCCTGACTGTTTTCTTCCGCCGTTACCTTCAGCGCTTCCAGGTCAATGCCTGTATTCTTCAGCAGTCCGGCAGACTTCAGCGCCGTCAGCTTCTGATTTTCGCTTATCAGGGAAGCCTGCGGCTTATTGCCGTCCAGCAGTTCCTGTTCGCTGTAAACCTCGTACTCGCCGGTCTCGCTGTTCATGGCGATGACATAGCCGTTGTTCGGCACATCTTTCTTAGCCGTGCCTCCCTTACCGGTTCCGTCCGCCTCTGCCATTCCTTCGGCGTCTTCCGTCTCCGCGTCCGCAGCCTCTGCCGCCTTCACGATATCCGGAGTCTCCAGTTGCCGGGCCGCCGCCTCGTCCACAGCCTTTCTTACTTCTGTGCTGTACTCAGAGAGCAGCTTTTCCGCCTCTTTCGCGTCAATGCCCTGGGCCGTCAGCTCGCTTATAAGCTTCGCCTTTGTCTCCGGCTGCTCCAGCGCGCTTCGGATCGTACTCTTGATGGCCGCCGCGTTTCCGCTGTCAATGGCGATCTCATCGGCTGCCTTTTCTGTGGCTGCAGCTGCATCCGGCTCGACAGTGGTGCTGTCGCTGCCCTTGCTGCTGTCTTTATCATAGCTTACCGCCAGCTCCCGCACGCTGTCTTCCAGTATCGTCTGAGCCGTATCCAGGAAGCCCTGGCCCTTCTCGCCCTTTGCGTTCAGCGCCTCGTCTTTCCAGTTGGCTGCAGCCGCGTTCAGAGCTCCGGCCAGCAGGTTGTTGCCTGCCGTTACCCGGTTGGCTGTCTTACCCTCCTGAAGCTCTGTGGAGAAGTTCTCCGCCTTTCCGGTCACATTCAGCGCCAGTTCCGTATCGATGGGCTCTTCCAACAGGCCGTCCGCCACCTTCACTGCTGCCAGATAGGCGGTATTGTCCGCTTTCCTAAAGGAGCTCTTCAGGTCTGCTAGCCAGATATTCGCGTAGCGGATAAAATTCAGCTTCTTCTGCTCTCCGCTATCCTTCGCGATCAGCGTTCCGGTCAGATACTGGAAGGCCGCCACCGTATTGTCCTCGTAGCGCACCAGCAGGATCGGCTCTGTGCCGGTTATATTGCCGGCGATCTCGCCCAGGCCATTGTTGCTCAGTTCCTTCGGCCAGTGCAGTCTGTCGTTCAGATCCTTTACGCTTCCGTCCGCAGTCAGATAGGACAGATACTGATACTTACTCTGTCCGTTTTCGTAGATATCCGCTACCAGATCGTGCAGTCCCGCTCCGTCCTCTTTCGCCGTATCCACATCTACCGCGAAGGTCTGTCCCTTCTTGGAGAACATCCGGAACTGCCGCGCTGCGGTCAGTCCCTCTGTGGTCGCCAGAGAGTAATCGGAATACAGCTCCAGTACGGAACCGCTGCCGGTATAGGTGGTGTAGGCTGCCTGGGCGTCCAGACTCACCGTTCCCACCGCCGCGCTATCCACGCTTCCGGTCGCCTCGCCTGTGGTCAGATCCACGATCCGTCCGTCTGCGCCCAGCGCTTCCGAACCATAGACATGGACAAAGGTTCCTTCTGCCGCCAGAGCGTCCGCCGCGTAATCTCCGGCCTTTTCCGCATCCTGATTCTTCAGTGCTTCTGCCAGTTTCGCTACAGATACCACTCCGTCCTTCCGGATATAATACTGATCCCCGCCGCTGCTTGTCAGGGTTCTCGCCTGGGTCGCAGGGTCGATGGCGTAGGTCTCATATACCTCCTCGCCGTCCATCAGACTTAACGTCAGATAGGTGTTGTAATCATACCGGATACTTAAGCTTCTCGGTCCGCCTGTGCTTCCCGAAGCCTTCAGGTCGTCGATGTCGCCGGAGGCTGTGATATCGCCGTCCGCGTTCTCGATCTTCCAGCTTAATCCCAGTCCGCAGATCTCCTCCGGAATGTCGATATTCAGCCGGTCAATGCCGCTGGCGTAACGGGTCAGGGTATCGGGTTCTACCGCGATCTCCGCGTCCGTGCTCATCAGGGAAATGCCTGTAGCTCCAGACGCCTCCTTTGCCGCCTTCGGCAGGAGGATACCGTCCTGAACGACAGAGCCGCTTCGGATGCTGTCGCTGCCTCCGTAGGGTACGCTGTCCACCGTTCCATATATCCAGAACAAATACGGTTTCGTCACCTGTTGGGTGGTAGTAGATGTGGGAGTATCCTTTATACTCGCCGTCCGATTTGCAAACAATACCAGATCATTGTGCTGTCCATGCAACAACGGGAAGGTTGTAATTGTTTTACCATCTTCCGTTTTCCCGCGGTTGTCCGTATCAAAGAACCGATTGTTTGAGCTTTCCCTCAGATACAGGCCGCCTGTTGCCAGATTATTTCCCTTGTAGGATTTTTCGTCCGCAAGCCAGCTGTCATCTACCGTATAGGTTTTTTTCTGATCTTCCGTAGTCAGTTTTTTATTAGATGCATTTAATTTAGCCGACAGCTTCGTCATTTGCTTTACTTCATTCTCGACATCACCGTCAATCCCTTCGTATACGCGCAGATATCCGATTCCCGCGCCGTCTCCGGTGGCCGTGCTGGCGCTGTTGTACACCGCATCTACAGAACTGCTTCCCGTCACTGATACCGGCGCAACCAGAACCTTGCTGTAATTCTGGTTATTGATGTATCCGATGTATCCGCTGTCTATGTCGTCCAGCGGTTTACCGTCGTCCGGGTTAATCGGTCTGTCTCCCGCGTCAAACTGTCCGATCAGACCTCCCGTCTGTGCGTTGCCTTCGACCGTACCTCCTACGATAATACTGTTCACCACCGTATTCGGATAGGTAAGGGTCACAGTAGAACCGATTGCGCTGGATATGGTCTGCGGACTTACTACGGTCTGCATATAACCAATCATCGTTCCGGCCAGTCCGCCGGTATAATTTCCCTTTCCTGTTACCTTGGCTCCGGTTCCTGTTACTGTCGTACCGCCATTTACCACACAGTCGTATATGTAATAATTACTGGTTCCACTACTCAGCGCGTAACCAATCAGACCGCCTGCGTAGGTATCTGCCTTGATCTCACAGCCTTCTACCTGACACCGGTATGTGGTATAGGGAGATACGCCTGCCAGACCGCCCGCCATGGTTTGGGCCTGAACCCTGCTGTCTTTTACCACGCACTGTGTATAGCTATCGTTGTATGCGCTGATTCCGCCCGCAGCCCTTCCTGCTGTGGTCACATCACAGTCCTCCACATACAGCCAGGAGAGACCCCAGCCGCCCGTTGTAGCCATAACGCCGCCTGCTCCATAGGAGCTGCTTTCCGCCTGAGTTACTGTATTGTGCATACTGATCGCCCTGGTAATATAGCTGCAGGTACCGAAGACGCCGCCGGTATAATAATTTCCGCTTACCTTACTATTGGTAACCTGTATATAATAGAAGATTTCATTCCGGCGGATACTGTCATCTACCGTAGAATCGTCACGGGTTCCGTAATACTGATGCGCATAACCGGCCAAACCTCCGGTATACCCTCTTCCGGCGACGCTGACGCGATCCACATAGCAGTAACGGGCATAGTTGTTATTCAGCCGGCCGGCCAGGCCTCCGGTATACTCGCTTGCTCTTCCGGTCTCGGAGTTTATGGAAATCTTAAAGGTAAAGTCTTTACTTCCGCCTCTGTCACCCTCACTTCCCACTGCGCTGCAGTGCTCCAGAGGTCTCTCGCCATAGCCTACCAGACCGCCCACATAATTAGTACGGGTATTCGGATCGTTGGAAATCTGGATATCCTTTGCACGGACATATTCCATATCTCCCTGATTATAGGCGATACAGCCCACATAATCACTTGCCTTATTGGCATGGATGGTAATCCGGTCAAAATCTACATAATTTACCGTACCGGTACTTCTTCCGATCAGACCGATATAGCTTCCGCCTCCTCTGTTGTTCCAGGTAATATTCTCAAACCGCAGACCCTCCAGGGTTCCCTGCAGCGCGCGGATCCAGCTTGCGCCACTTCCGCCTGTCATATTCAGGTTTTTCAGTGTGATCGTCGGACCTGCCGGATAACTGCCTTGCGGCGCTTCCTGATTTCCTTCTTCCTGATCCGGCCTCTTTCCGAAAAGCAGATAATCCTTGGACACTTGCTCATTTTCAAATGGCGGCTCTGTATAGTCAGCACCGGACATCCGGTTGATATTCAGGTTCATCAAATCCGAATCGTTCTTCACAGAATCCGGCAACGTACTAAAGTCCAGATCGTTCATAATCAGAAAGTTCTGATAGTTCCTTCCCTCTGCCTTCATAGCGCGTACCAGCTGGTCAGATCATTCGAATTATCCTGATTGTATACAGACGTAATATGTATATACAGCGGTTCGCCGAAGATTCCCATATAATTGGTGTTATTGGCGTCCGTTTTTCCAAGGATCACATTTTCAAAGGTCAGATTCCGAATTTGCGCATTCTCCACATAAGGGATGAACGCGCACTGCCTGTCCTGGAAGCCTGCCACATCAATATTTTCTGTCAGCCGATAATTTCCCTCATTATCATCAAAGGCCGTCAGCCAGTTGTAAATCCGCTTCCGCAATCCAGTACCAGCGCATAGGTTCCCTTTTTCAGAATATAGCAGCTGGTGGCTCCGCCGAATTCACTGTATTCGTCCCCGTGCATGGGCATTGACCCTCTGCAGCCGCAGACATACAGTCTCCATGCTTTCGACAACTTCCAACACCTCCAACATTTTTCCGGATAATTCTACATTTCATTGTATCATGCATTTTCCTGTCATTGCACCCAAATTGCTCTTTTATTTGCTAATATTTTCTAGTTATTTTCTCTTCTTGAACAAGCCCTCCTCCAATGCTATACTTGACCTATAGATACAGGAGGATAAAAGCGTGTATTATTTTATTGTAAACCCTGCTTCCCGTTCGGGAAATGGAAAATACGTCTGGCAGAAGGCCGAAAAAATACTGGATCAGGAGAATACCGAGTACCGGGTGTATTTCACCTCCTATCAGGGGCACGCCACAAAGCTGGCCCGGGATATCACCGCCCGCGGGGAACGCCTGACCCTGATCGCGGTCGGCGGCGACGGTACCGTCAATGAGGTGCTGAACGGAATCCGGGATTTTTCCCGGGTCATCTTCGGATACATACCCACTGGCTCCAGCAATGATTTCGCGCGCTGCATGGGGCTTCCCACGGACACGGAGGCCACCGTACAGAATGTTCTGCATCCTGCACGCTTTGATAAAATCGATCTGGGACTTATGGAGCGGAACGGACAGAAGCGTTATTTTGCCGTAAGCTCCGGCTGCGGCTTTGACGCGGCGGTCTGCCAGGAGGCGCTGGATTCCCGGATGAAGCGGCTGCTAAACCGGCTTCACCTGGGCAAGCTCACCTATGCCGGCATTGCCCTGAAGCAGATTATCTTATGTAAACCCGTTCCTGTCACCGTTACGCTCAGCAATGGGAAATCGCGTATCTTTTCCAAAGCTTATTTTGTATCGGGCATGAACTGCTGCTGCGAGGGCGGCGGTCTCCGGCTTTCTCCCCGGGCAGATGTTCACGACGGGGCGCTGGATTTTTTTGTGGTCAATAAGCTTGGCAAGCTGCTCATCGGACTCATGTTGCCGACGGCTTACATCGGCCTTCACACCATTTTCCCGGGCGTCCATATCTACCGGGCCCGGAGCGCCCAGATAACGGTCTCCGGCGTCCTGCCTCTCCATACGGACGGCGAGCCCTGCCTGATGAAAGGGACGGTGACGCTGTCCTGCTGCCCGCAGGCGCTCACGCTTCTGGCTGCCGGAGATAAATAAGAAGGGCTGTCATAAAATTGTGATTTTTTTCTTAAAATATTATGAACCCGATTGAACCGGAAATGGCTTTGTGCTATACTGCGATTCAGGTTTAAAGAAGTTATCTGATTTTGCAGAAGGAGGTTGACCGTATGAAAGCATTTTTCCAGAAATATAAGCACGCCTGGGTTCTGCTCTACGCCTTTCTCTACCTGCCCTGGTTTTTCTGGCTGGAGAGCCGGGCCAACCTGCCTTATCATGTAATCCATGTATGGCTGGACGATAAGATTCCCTTCGTGGAATATTTCATCGTGCCCTATCTGCTGTGGTTTGTATACGTTGCCGCTGTGTTCCTGTACCTGTTCTTCAAGGGAACGAAACAGGAGTTTTACCGGTACTGCGCCTTCCTTTTTACCGGCATGACGCTGTTCCTGGTGATCTCCACCATCTACCCCAACGGACACTTGCTGCGACCCACCGAATTTCCAAGGCACAATATCTTCACCTTCGCGGTGCAGATTCTGTACCAGACGGATACCCCGACGAATATCTTCCCGAGTATCCATGTATTCAATTCCATTGCAGCCCACCGGGCTCTGGTGAATAACCCGCGCCTTGGCCGCAACCGCCTGATTCGCGATGCCTCCTTGGTACTCATGGTTTCCATTATCCTGGCTACCATGTTCCTGAAGCAGCACTCGGCCCTGGACGTGATGGCGGGTATCGTGCTGGGCACTCTGATGGATCAGATCGTGTACCGGATGGAGTTCTCGTTCTCCCGGGAACGGGTACCGAAGAGGAAGCGGGAGACGGTTATTTAGAAAAATTTTTATGGGAAATGGGAACGGCTGGCAAATCAGATATCCTCTGATCTGCCAGCCGTGGTTTTTGCCTGATTATTCATCCTCAGCTTTGCCTGTTTGATTTTCCTGTCTGATGGTGTTTTACTTTGCTGTCAGTTACGCTTTTAGGGATTCTAATTCTTTAGCTTTTCTGGTCTGTCTGCTGAGCTTTGTGTGCTTCCAGCTCGGCTTTTAAAGCTGCAATTTCCGCATCCTTTTCCTGAATACGCATCTTTTCTTTATCCAGCTCTTCTTTCAGTTCTTCCACATAGTATTTCAGGGAATTCTCATCTAATATCCGCAATGCTTCTGACCACATACCGATGACCTCCTCCGGGCTACGACGCAGCAGGGCGATTTCCTGATAAATGGGTTCCAACCACGGGTAATGCCTCATATTCCGCTCAGCGTCGGTCAAATTCTCCGTAGTCAGCAGGGATAACCATGCATGCAAATCACTTTTGTTATCCTCAGCATACGGGATTTTCTTAAACACGTCAAGGGCAATCAGAAAATATTCGTCCAGCATTTCCAGCTTCAGGCCGCTGCCGTAACTTATTTTTCCATGATGAAAACAGGTATCTCCGTGACGGTGAAATTCGGCTGTAGACTTCTCGTAGAGAACAATGACATAAACCTTTTTTATGTCGTGGTATGTAAAATCAGCGCCGCGCTCTCCGCGAATCCGCGTATACTGCCGCATTAACAAATCCGCGGCATAGCAGGACAGGCGCTCTTCCGTAAAGGCATAGCCGTTTTTCTGGATCTCAATATTCGCCAGTGAACCATCTTCCAGCTCCACCAGCAAATCCATGATCAGATAGGTTTCCCCGTCTATCAAGCTATCCTCCACCGGGAGAATCCTTTTGATTTTTACATGGATTCCCAGAATAGAGGAAATGAAGTTCTCCAGCCGGTCCGCATGTCTGTCCGGATTGAAAATGAATTTGAAAAACGGATCATAGGTCAGTGGCAGAGACTGGTTCCCTGCGAAGAAATCCAGGATTCTGGCTCTCCATCGTTCATTTTTGATTCCCTGATAGGTTCTGTACAGTCTGGGCGACTGCGTCAATCTCATCAGGGCTTCCTCCTTCGTCTGTGGTGCGGACTCCCATACCACAGCCTCATCGTTGCATACTGGTGTGTCTGTTTGCGTAACAAATCTCCTTTCTTTCATTTTTTACTAAAGGGAAATGTCCGGCGAAAAGCCGAGGGATGAAACTTGTATGCCTGACGGCATGAATAGATAATAGCATGTTGTTTGTTGAATTACAAGTTTTTCCAATTATTTTATGAAACTTTCCTACAGTCACCTTTTTTCAATGAATATATATGAAAATTCACTCACATTCACCTTCTATCATGAAAAAACGCACTAGTTTTCCGTTCCCCTGCAGGTTTTGAAACGCAAAACCACCGCCACCCGCTAAGAGGGATGACGGCGGTCTTTTCTCTTTTCTAATTAAAGCCCACGAACTTATTCGCGATCTTATAAGCCACTTCCGAAATCTTCCGGCCTGTTCGGCCTGGCAGGTTCATGGTACGTCCCAGGACGCCCCATTTCAGCTCGTAGTAGGTCTTGGGATCCTTCTTTTTCAGGTATTTCCAAAGCTCATACTTCTTCTCCAGGTTCTCCTCGGTGCCGGAGCGGATAGCGATAATCGAGGAAACGACCATGATGATCTCCAGATAATTCTTCATATAATGGCGCAGCTTCCGGTTCTGTACCTGTCTGGGATCCGACAGCTTATAATCGTCAATCATGATACGGTTGACCTTCAGCTGCTGGTCGATGCGGCCAATCATGACACTCTCGTTGACGGACTGATCGCTGCGGCCGATAAAATAGCGGTAGAAATTCACATTCAGGTAATACAGGTACTTCACGTGAGGAAGCGGGTGGTATACAAAGATGTTATCCACATAGAAGGTATGCTTTGGCAGCTCCAGTCCACATTCCCGCAGCAGCTTGGTCCGGTAAATGACGGAGTGCATCAGGATATACTGGCCCTTGTGCAGGAATTTCACATCGTCCCAGGTAAAGACCTGATCCTGCGGAAAAGCGGAACGGTAGCTCATGACCTTCTTGCGCTTGACGCCCTCTTTTTCATAGACAAAATTGCTGATCAGCATATCTACCATGGGTTTTGCGCCTGCCAGCTTCTCCAGGGTCTTTAAAATCTCCTTATAAGCGGAAATAGATACCCAGTCGTCGCTGTCCACCACCTTGAAATAAAGGCCGGTGGCGTTGCGGAGACCTGCGTTGACTGCCTCGCCGTGGCCGCCATTTTCCTGATGGACCGCCTTAACGATGGTCGGATATTTCTCCGCGTACTCGTCGGCGATGGCTGCGGTACCGTCTTTAGATCCGTCGTCCACAATGATAATCTCCACTTCCTCGCCGCCTGCCAGCAGGGAATGGATACAGTTGCGCATATAAGCTTCTGAATTATAACAGGGGATTGCTACAGATAAAAGTTTCATGCTTCCTCCTTTTATGCCAGGGAGCGGGCAAGGGCGATGGCCCGGGCCGCCATGGCGTCTATATTGTAGTATTTGTATTCCGCAAGTCTGCCCAGAAGATGGAAATCGGGCAGCTTCGCCGCCAGATCCGCGTACTTCCGGTACAATGCGTTGTTTTCCTCATTCATAATCGCGTAATAGGGAATCTCGCCCTCCGCGCCGGTGTAGGCGAAGGGATACTCCTTTACGATGGTGGTACTGTCGGCCTTCTGTCCGGTCAGATACTTGAACTCGGTAATCCGGGTGTAATCCTCGCTGACCGTATAGTTGACTACGCTGTGTCCCTGATAATCGGGCCGGTCGTAATGTTCAAAGTCAAAGCGCAGGGTCCGATAGGGAAGCCGTCCGAAACGGCAGTCGAAGAGCTCGTCCACCGGGCCGGTGTAAATGACTGTGCCATGGAACTCCTGACCGTCTAGCAGTACCTTGCCTTCTTCCTCGGAAATGACCAGTACGTCCTTCGCGTTGGTATTGGTGCGGACTTCGATGTTCGGGTGAGCCAGCATTTTCTCAAACATGGGCGTGAAGCCGTCTAAGGGCATGCCCTGGTACTTGTCCCCGAAATACCGGTTATCATAGGAAATGACCACCGGGACGCGGCCCGTTACCGCCGGGTCGATCTCCTCCGGCGTCTGGCCCCACTGCTTCATGGTGTAGCGCAGGAAGACATTTTCATAGACGTAGTCCGCGATGGCCCGCAGATCCTCGTCCTGCTGCTCCCGGAGCTTCAGAATCGGCACTCTTGCACCGAAGCCGAAGGTGTCCACCAGCTTCTTCTCCAGAACGGCGGCTTTTTCTTCGCCGTAGACCATTTTCAGGGTGTTCAGATTGAAGGGGACGGGCAGAAGCTTGTCGCCCACCCGGGCTACTACCTCGTGGCCGAAGGCGTACCAGTCGGTGAAACGGGACAGCCACTCATAGACTTCTTCATTGCCGGTGTGGAAGATATGCGGACCGTACCAGTGTACCAGGATACCGTACTCGTCCTTCCCGTCGTAGCAGTTGCCGCCGATATGGTGTTTCTTTTCCAGTACCAGAACCTTCCTGCCCTGCTCCTCCGCCAGGACTCTGGCAGCGGCAGCGCCGGCGATTCCGGAACCGATGATGATGCAATCGTACATAGTTAAACTTTCCTCCATAAAACCTCTAGTATCTATGCTTAAAATATTCCGTATAGGCCGCAAAAGCCGCCGGAATCGAATATTTCTCTTCCATCTGTTGCTTCTCTACAAAAAATAACTTCTCCTGGGGATCTGCCTGTGCAGCCGCTGTCGTCTGCCCGGCTGGCATCTCCGGCTCCTCCACCTTCACCACATAGCCTTCCATATGCCATTCGATGTGACTGAAGATATGCTTCGCCGCCGGGAGCTCCTGGATTCGGATGGGGGACAGTCCCTCGGACTTCACATAGTCCAGCACCTGATCCGGCTTCAGATGGCCCTCCAGGTTGGGCAGCTCGTAGAGGCCTGCCAGAAGCCCTTTTGCGGGCCGTTTCCGAAGCGCCGCCTGATTGTCCGACACCAGCACCAGAACCGTCTTATCCTGGATTCTGCGGCTTTTGGGCGGTGTTTTCTTCGGAAGCTCTGTCTCCACGCCGTCCCTGTGGGCCTGACACAACGCTGCCAGCGGACATTCCCCGCATTTTGGCGCGCCGTTGGGGACGCAGACGATGGCTCCCAGCTCAATCAGGGACTGGCTGAAATCTCCGGCCCGGTCCGCCGGGATTACTGCCTTCACTTCCTGCTCAAAGCGCCGTTTCACCGACTGCTTCAGGATATCGTCATAGCTTTTCTCAATCCGGGAAAGCACCCGCAGCACATTGCCGTCCACAGCCGGATAGGGCAGGCCGAAGGCAATGGACGCGATGGCCCCCGCCGTATAGCTTCCGACGCCCGGCAGCTCCAGAATCGCGTCAAAATCCGCGGGCATCTGACCGTCGTATTCCGCCACCAGTTTCTGCGCCGCCTTCTGCATATTCCGGACGCGGTTATAATATCCTAACCCTTCCCACAGCTTCAGGATGACATCCTCGGGAGCCTCCGCCAGATCGCGGATGGTGGGAAGCGCCGTCATAAAGCGCTCAAAATAGGGCTTTACCGCCTCCACTCTCGTCTGCTGCAGCATGATTTCCGATACCCAGACCCGATAGGGAGCCGGGTGCTCCCGCCAGGGAAGAACCCGGGCGTGGGCGTCGTACCAGGCCAGAAGAGGTGCTACTATGTCACCTAACTGGCTGTCGCCCACTGCCGTGGCAGATATTTTTTTCTGCTCTTCTTTTTCTATATTATAATCTACCTTCAAATCTTTTTTCAAAAATAAACCTCAGATTTCTATTCTGCTTAAAGACAAACTTTAATTTCTCTGTCTATCTTCAACTCGTCCGGCTTCACCAGACAATCATAAGCCAGTACCTTCACGCCCGCCTCCGCTGCTCTCCGAAGCGTTTCTCCAAAGGCCGGATGAGTCCGGTCATTGGGCTCCAGCCGCGTGACGCCCTTCATCTGTATCACGAAGCAGACATACGCATCATATCCGTCCTCGACACAGCGCATCAGTTCCTCCATATGCTTCACGCCCCGCTCAGTGGGCGCATCTGGAAAACGGGCCACGCCGTCCTCCTCCAGGGTCACGCCCTTGACCTCCATAAAGGCCTTACGGCCCGCATATTCCAGATAAAAGTCAAATCGGGAATTCTCATACTTGCACTCGGGCTTCACATAGATATCTGTGGCGCCAAGTCCGCCTGCTTTCAGCCATTCCGCCACCGCCTTGTTGGGGGCCTGGGAATCCATATTCACCCACTGCTCTCCTTTTTTCACGGAAATCAGGTCGAGCGCCGTCTTCCTGGCCGGATTATCGGATCGCTGTACATATAACTCTGCGCCTGGAAGTAATAGTTCCTTACAGCGCCCGGTATTTTTCACATGGCAGATTTCCTGCCGGCCGTTCTGCTCCACGTAGGCCACGAAGCGGTTGGGCCGGGAAACGAAACGGGCAGGCTCCATATGTTCGTATCTCATTTCTTCCCTCTGCTATTGCTGTTCCCGCTCTTCCTTCCAAATTTTCTGTCGAAAAAAGTAGCTCAGAACAGCAACTGTTTTTATTCTAGCGGCATATTTTTAATATGACATAGAATCTTTCTTAATATTTTGTAAATTACCCTGCTTTTCTATAACCTATCTCGCCTGTTGCATCCTTGAAAATCTATATTTTGCGAGATTGTTTTGGCATTAATGCACACAGGTATATCCGTTCTCAGCGTCAAAGCCCACCGCCGTCACCAGACTCTCCGTGAAATGGTCATAGATCAGCACATTGACGCCGTTCAGGGTCTTCAGCTCACTCTCGCCATCGAACATCAGGAACTGGCTCCCACCGTTCACCTTCACTTCCAGATCCGAAGCTGTAAATTCCAGCGCGCAGGAGCCTTCCGCTCCGCCCGGCAGCGTCTGACCGCCGTCCACTCCGCCGATCCACATGCCGCCCCGGTCCAGAATCTCCTCCGGCACCCCGAGCTCTTCCAGCGTCTCTCTCACAGGCTGTTCGCCATTGTCCCAGGCTCCGGTGAGGCCGATCACATAAGTATAGGTTCCGCCGTTTTCACGCAGCTTTTGCAGCAGACCCTCCCAGCTTTCCTCCTCGCTCAGCGCCTGGTTTAAGTCCTTCTGCTTCCAGTCGGCCGCATTTTCGTCCCAGCTGGCATAAGCCTCATCGCCCCGGTGATCGGCCAGATCATAGTTTGACGCCAGCCAGCCTGCCAGATAGCGGCTCAGCTTCTCGGTTCCCCGATAATTCAGATGGGAAGCCTCCGCCATATCCGTCTCCGGGTTAAGCCCCAGCTCATCGTACATCCGGTTGAAATCCAGGAACGGAATACCCTCCTCCTCCGCGATTTCCCCGCAGCGGTTGAAAATCATCTGCTCGCTCTCGACGATGCCCTGATAGGGGGAAATCATGAATACCAGAAGGATATCCTCCTCTTTTGCCAATGCAATGATTTTCCGCAGATATTCCTCGGACTTGGGGGCCAGGTCGCTGCTTTCGGTGATCTCACTCATATCCGCCATGGAATCATAGGATTTGGTCACATACAGCGGATAATAGCCCTTGGAGGCCTTGCCGTGGGGATCACCCAGATACGCCGAGAAATCCGCCCGGGAAAGCTCCGTATACCGGGAATGGTACACCGGATAGCCCAGCAGATAGGGGATCAGATTGTCCGGCGTGCTGACCTGAATGTTTTCAATCTTCTCTTTTGAAAATTTCATACCGAAGGTGTTGGTCACCGTCCGGGCCTCTTCGATGTAATCCCGGCTCTCGATGGCCCGCACCAGCTCCACCACCATGACCTTAGGTGTCTGATATTTCAGGCTCTCCTTCATGTAATAATAGGTGTTCCAGAGGGGCTGCAGGCTGCCCGCCAGATCGTAGGAGGAGATCCCCTCCTGATCCCAGAGCACCGCCGGGTTGATATCGGAATAGGTATGGCTGCTTCCGTAGAACATCACGTCGATGGTCCCCGGCTCCTGCTCGTAAAAGAGCTCCATGGGAACGATGCCGTCCTCCTGCTTGAGACGGAACGCATCGTTCAGCTTCCACAGAAGCCCCGCCGCCAGCGCCAGAAATACAACCGTACCGATTAGTTTCTTTTTCATGTAATTCTCCTAAAACTGGAAATAGATAAACTGCTGGGCGTCATATCCCGGCCCGTAGATGCCAAAGATGGCCACCGCCGCAATCAGCGCCAGCAGCACGCCCCATCGGAACCAGAGATTCTGCTCCGCCAGAAAGGCATCCAGTTGCTGCTTTTTAAAATAGCGCACCAGATCCGCCAGCAGCAGAACCAGGAGGCTTCCGAACAGCACGTTCATTTCCACCCGGTCAAGGCCCAGATTATAAAGCTCGCCGTTAAACAGGCACCAGAGATCCGGCTTGGTGAACATCCGGCGGATATAGCCAAAGGCGTCGCCGAGGCTGTTCGCCCGGAAAAAGATCCACGCGAAAGCCGTCAGACAGAAGGTTACCAGCACCTGGCCCAGCTTGTAGCTGAGACAATCCGTCTTTGTATGCAGTTGTTCATTGATTCTGTCCTTCACGCCGCGCAGCTCGTAGCCGATGATCTGATAGAGGCCGTGCAGACCGCCCCAGACCACGAAGCTCCAGCTGGCGCCGTGCCACAGACCGCTGGCCAGGAAGGTCACCATCAGATTGAAATATCTGCGCCATTTCCCACAGCGGCTGCCGCCCAGGGGAATATAGAGATAATCCCGGAACCAACTGCTTAAGGAAATGTGCCATCTGCGCCAGAACTCCCGCATGGATCGCGAGAAATAGGGCGTCTGGAAGTTCTCGATGATCCCAAAATCCAGCACCTTCGCCACGCCGAAGGCCATCATGGAATAGCTGGCGAAATCGCAGTAAATCTGAATCGTATAGGCGATGGCTCCCACGATCAGGCCGAAGGTGCCATACATGTGATAATTGTCAAAGACCTGATTGGCCAGAATGGCAATCCGGTCCGCGATAACCATTTTCTGAAACAGGCCAAATAGGAGCAGCGTCAGACCGCCCGCCACCCGCCCATAATTCCAGAGGGCTTTTTCCGGAAGCTCCCGAATCTGCCGGAGCAGGTTGCCGGATCGCTCAATGGGGCCCGACAGAATCACCGGGAAGAAGGACACGAACAGGGCGTAGTTCAAAATATTACGCTCTGCCTTTGTATCGCCCCGGCAGACGTCCACCATGTAGCCCAGGGACTGGAAGGTATAGAAGGAGATACCCACCGGCAGGCCGATGCTGAAGGGCTTATTCACGGGTCCGATTCCCGCCATTCCGAGCACCGTATTTACATTGCCAAGCAGGAAATCAAAATACTTCAAAAATCCCAGCACGCCCAGGCTGCACAGGAAGGTCAGCCACATATAGAGTTTCTTCTTTTTCGGTTCCGCCCGCTCCACCAGCAGGGCGCCCGCAAAGGTAACCAGGGTGGAGAATAGCAGAAATACCACGTATTTCGGGCTGGCGCTCATATAAAACACGTAGCTTGCAAGAAGAAGCCAGAGGCAGCGCGTCTTTTTCGGAATGATGAAATAAACCAGCGCCGCCACTGGAAAAAAGATTGCAAATTGCAGCGAATTAAACAGCATTCGTTCTATATTCCTCCATCAGCTTCTCAAAGGCCGGCATGGAATCCACGATAGTCTTCTCCGCCACGCAGTAGGAGATCCGCACGTAGCCCGGACAGCCGAAATCGTCGCTGGGGACCAGAAGCAGATCGTACTTCTTCGCGCGCTCGCAGAAAGCGTATGCGTCATCCTCCAGGGCTTTCATGAACAGATAGAAGGCTCCCTGGGGCTTTACACAGGTGTAACCGATGCGGTTGAGACCTTCCACCAGGATATCCCGGTTCTTCTTATAAGCGGAAATATCGCCAGTATCGTCCACACATTTGGCCACCACCTGTTGGAACAGGGAGGGGGCGCACACAAAGCCCAGCACCCGGGCAGCGCCCGCAATGGCCGGAGCCACATGCCCATAGTCGGCAATGCGATCGGGAATGACGATATATCCGATACGCTCGCCCGGCAGGGACAGGGACTTACTGTAGGAATAACAGACCAGCGTGTCATTATAATATTTTGTCAGATAAGGTACTTCGATATCATCGTACACGATTTCCCGATAAGGCTCATCGGTAATCAGATAAATGGGTGCGCCGTACTCTTCCTCTTTCTTTTTCAGAATTGCGCAAAGTTTCTGGATTGTTTCTTCGGAATAGACAACTCCGGAGGGGTTGTTCGGGGTATTCACGATGACCACCTTGGTTTTCGGTGTAATGGCCTGCTCGAAAGCTTCCGCGTCAATCTGGAAATCCGGCAGCTTCGCCGGAATCACGTTCAGGGCAGCACCCACACCCTCGACCCAGACACGATATTCCGGGAAAAACGGCGCAAAGGTGATGGCCTCCTCGCCTGCGTTCAGCAGGGCCTTCAGACAGATATTTAAGGACGCCGCCGCACCGCAGGTCATGAAGATATTGTCCATGCGGAAGATCTCTCCAAAACGGCGGTTCAGGGACTCTGCGATGGCCGTACGCACCTTCGGGTCGCCCGGCGCCGGAGAGTAGGCATGAATCTTCTCGGGGGGCAGCTCCAGTAGCTCCAGAATCGCTTTCTTTACAGATTCCGGCGCCGGGATGCTGGGATTGCCCAGGCTGAAATCATAGACCTTGTCCTCGCCCACCTCAGCCTTTCTCTTCAGGCCGTAGGAAAAAATCTCTCTTATGACAGAGCTTTTACTGCCAAGCTCGTAGCATTCCTGTGATATCATAATTTGTCCTCCTCTGTGGATCCTTTTTATCCAGACTGCATGACGAAAAGTGCGCCTTATGCGCAGGCGCATTGCATACTTGATATTATTTTACTATCCATGGAAAGAAAGTGCAAGAAAAATGCAAAAAACGCCCCCGGGATCGAATTTCTCCGAACCCGGGGGCGTCTGCGTTCACATATCGAACAATCCGTTAAGGCTTATACCAGCTCCAGAAGTACTTCCATCGCTGCGTCGCCCTTACGCTGGCCGATCTTTACGATTCTGGTGTAACCACCATTGCGGCTTGCGTACTTCGGTGCGATCTCGTCAAACAGCTTCGCTGTCAGATCAACCTTCTTGGTGTTCTTCTTCTTTCCTGCAGCTGCGGTCGGAACCTCAGTTACAGTGTAGAGAACCTTCAGCATCTGACGTCTGGCATGCAGTCTGGACGGCTGATCCTTCTTGATAGTCTTCTCTACTTCGTCGTATACAGTCACTTTCTTGCCGTCTACCACTTCTTTTACGCGCTTTCCGTCAGCGTCTTTACGCGGAACCTTAGCGGTAACAGTAACGGTATCGAAGTTGTCCTTCTCCTTTACTGCCAGTGCGATCAGTCCCTCAGCAATCTTGCGAACTTCCTTCGCCTTAGCCTCGGTTGTTACAATCTTGCCGTTCTCCAGAAGAGCGGTTACCTGATTTCTCAGGAGAGCCTTTCTCTGGCTGGATGTTCTGCTCAGTTTTCTATACTTTGCCATTTCAATCTTCCTCCATCTGTGGAGCCGCATCCCCATGCTTCTTCGGTCTTACTGGGGAGGGCTTTCTTCCATAGTGTTTACATATCATCCTGGCGAAGAATTTTATTCCTCGCTAGAAATAATGGAACCTTCTCGAAGCTAGTTCGAGAAGTATCACCCAAGCGAAGATTACTCTTCGCTTGGATTCAGCTGGAGACCCAGCTCTTTCAGTTTTGCAAGCACTTCTTCCAGGGACTTCCGACCAAGGTTCCGAACCTTCATCATATCCTCTGGAGTTCTGTTGCAAAGCTCTTCTACTGTATTGATGCCTGCTCTCTTCAGGCAGTTGAAGGAACGAACGGAAAGCTCCAGCTCGTCGATGCTCATTTCAAGCACTTTTTCCTTCTCATTGTCCTCTTTTTCTACCATAACCTCTGCGGTCTTGGCATTCTCGGACAGGTCGATAAACAGGCTCAGATGCTCGCTTAATACCTTTGCAGCAAGGCTGACAGCCTCATCCGGAACCAGGGTTCCGTTGGTATATACGTCAAGTGTCAGCTTGTCGTAGTCAGTTACCTGACCAACACGGGTATCCTGCACTGTCATATTGACACGCTCAACGGGTGTGTAGATAGAATCGATCGCAATCACTCCGATGGGAAGATCCGGATTCTTATTCTTATCTGCACTCACATAGCCTCTGCCCTTCGTAATCGTCAGCTCCATGTACAGCTTGCTGTCTGCGCCGCCGTTCAGATGAGCGATGACAAGCTCCGGGTTCAGAATCTCGATATCGGGATCTGCCTGAATATCAGCTGCTGTGACTACGCCCTCTCCATCAAACTCGATGTAGGCGGTTTTCGCTTCGTTGCTGTCGCTTGTATTCCGAATGGCCAGATTCTTGATGTTCATGATGATCTCAGTCACATCTTCCTTTACTCCAGGAATGGAACTGAACTCATGCAGAACGCCTTCGATCTTCACCTGGCTGACTGCTGCACCCGGTAACGAAGAAAGCATGATTCTTCTCAGTGAATTGCCCAGTGTCGTACCATAGCCTCTCTCAAGCGGCTCAACCACAAATTTTCCATACTTCTTATCATTTGAAATCTCTGCAATCTCAATTTTCGGTTTATTAAACTCGAACACTAAAAGGCTCCTCCTTCACATTTTGTTTGGGTGTTATGCTGCCGATGTTATACTCTTCGGATTACTTAGAATACAGCTCGACGATAAGCATCTCATCAACCGGAACGTCGATGACTTCTCTGCTCGGAAGCTCTTTTACAGTTCCCTTCAGAGCCTCGAGGTCAGCCTCAAGCCACTCCGGAACCAGTCTTCCTGCAGTTGCCTCTACGATATCCTTGTATCTCTGAGAGCCCTTGCACTTCTCTTTGATTTCGATTACATCGCCAGCCTTTACAAGGTAGGACGGGATGTTCACCTGCTTGCCGTTTACCAGAACATGCTTGTGATCTACGATCTGACGAGCCTCTCTTCTGGTTCTGGCAAGGCCAAGACGGAACACTACGTTGTCCAGTCTGCTCTCCAGGATAACCATCAGGTTCTCACCGGTCTGACCCTTCATTCTGTCCGCTCTCTTGTAGTAGTTGCGGAACGGCTTCTCAAGTACGCCGTAGATGAATTTTGCTTTCTGCTTCTCACGAAGCTGAAGTCCGTACTCGGACATCTTTCTGTTTGCTCTCTTTAACTCTCTTGTGGACTTCTTATCAATTCCTAATACTGTCGGCTCCAGACCAAGGGAACGACATCTTTTTAAAACCGGAACACGATTGACTGCCATAACTTACGTACCTCCTAAATTAGACTCTTCTACGCTTGGGCGGACGGCATCCGTTGTGCGGAACGGGTGTTACGTCACGAATACTGGTTACCTCCAGGCCGCATGCCTGAAGTGCACGGATTGCTGCCTCACGGCCTGAACCCGGTCCCTTAACCATAACGTCTACAGTCTTGAGTCCATGTACTAAAGCTGCCTTGGTTGCAGTCTCAGCTGCCATCTGTGCAGCATACGGAGTAGATTTCCTTGAACCTCTAAATCCCAGACCACCGGCACTTGCCCATGACAGAGCGTTTCCTTCGGTATCTGTCAGGGTAACGATTGTATTGTTAAAAGATGACTGAATATGTGCCTGTCCGCGTTCAACGTTTTTCTTTACGCGCTTTTTTGTCACTTTCTTTGTAACTTTCGCCATTTTAAACTAACCTACTTTCTTCATATCTTGCATTCGCTAAGTGCTCAATGCTTATTTCTTCTTATTAGCTACTGTTCTCTTCGGACCCTTGCGAGTTCTTGCGTTGGTCTTAGTCTTCTGACCACGAACCGGCAGTCCCTTACGATGACGGATACCTCTGTAGCATCCGATCTCCTGCAGACGCTTGATGTTCATCGCGATCTCACGTCTTAAATCTCCCTCTACCATGTAGTCAGCGTCGATTACTTCGCTGATTCTCTTGACTTCGTCGTCAGTCAGGTCTCTTACACGGGTATCCGGATTTACCTTTGCTGCTTCCAGAATCTTGGTTGCGCTTACGCGGCCGATGCCGTATACGTAAGTCAGGCCAATCTCTACACGCTTTTCTCTTGGTAAGTCTACACCAGAAATACGAGCCATTTGATTATTCCTCCATTTAATAAAAAATTGGGTTCCGGGCGTTTTTTAATAGGTGCCCGATGACACTTTCCTAAATGGGATGCGGTGTTCGCATCCAGCCGGATATTTATCCGACCTTTCAGATACTCTGCGGTACGCATTTCTCCGTTTTAAGCAATATCATTGTGAATAATCTCCTGCTCACAAATATATATGAAACGAGATTTATCACAATCTGCGGAATTAACCCTGGCGCTGCTTGTGCTTCGGATTCTCGCAAATTACTCTGATACTACCTTTTCTTTTGATGATTTTGCACTTCTCGCAAATGGGTTTTACAGATGATCTTACTTTCATCGTAAAAATCCTCCTTTCACATCTTTCGTTCTTCTTTACTCTTCCACAACTGGGTTTTGATGTGGAAAAATGCCGAAAAACAAGGCGTTTCTTGTTCCCGATCTCACGAATCTTCCAAAACCCGTTTCTTAAAAACAGGCGCAGAATCCCCGTGGAGATCATACGTCTAGTATGATAACACACGGGGATTCAGAATGCAAGTATTTTTTTATTTATGCTGCCAATTTTTTTCTTCTGTTTTCACTGCTTTTAGCGCTCCAGGCTGTTCAGCCACTGGCGGCCCACCTCGATCTGGCGGCGTACCTCGGACGGAGCGGTTCCGCCGAAGGATACCCGGGCGTCTACGCAGGTTTTGATGCTGATATCACCCAGCAGCTCTTTGGTCACGCGACTGTCGATGGCCTGCAGATCCTCGTCGGTCAGATCCTCGAAATCGCAGCCCTTGTTCTCGCAGGCCTTTACCATATGACCTACGATGGAGTGCGCCTCACGGAAGGGGATGCCCTGCTTTGCGAAATGCTCCGCGATATCCGTAGCGTTCAGGAAGCCCTTACTGAGCTGCTTCTCGATCTGATCCATACGGAACTCGGTCTTGTCCAGCATCTTCGCGAAGATGTCGATAGTAGCCTTCCAGGTGTCGATGGCGTCAAAGACGCTCTCCTTATCCTCCTGGAAATCCTTATTGTAGGCCAGGGCAGTTCCCTTCATGACGGTCAGAAGCTGCATCAGATCGCCGTATACACGGCCTACCTTGCCACGGATCAACTCGGCCATATCCGGATTCTTCTTCTGGGGCATAATGCTGCTTCCGGTGCAGAAGCTGTCGTCGATGGCGATATAAGAGAACTCCGAAGAATTCCACCATGCGAACTCCTCCGCCCAGCGGGACAGATGCATCATGGAGATGGACGCGTCGCTTAAAAACTCCAGGCTATAGTCACGGTCGCTGACGGTATCCATGGCATTTTCAGTGGGCGCTTTAAAATGAAGCAGCTCACTGGTCAGATGACGGTCAATGGGCATCGTGGTTCCGGCCAGGGCGCAGGCTCCCAGCGGATTGTAATTCAGACGCTTCACCGTATCCATCAGCCGCTCGATATCCCGCTTGAACATCTGGAAATAAGCCATGAACATGAAGCCAATGGTAATCGGCTGCGCATGCTGCAGATGGGTAAAGCCCACGGTAATCTGATCCGCGTACTTCTCCGCTTTCCCCAGGATCACGCTCTCCAGATAGCAGAGGCTGCTCAGAATCTCATAAATCTCTTTTCGCAGGTACAGGCGGATGTCCACCTGGCACTGGTCATTGCGGCTTCTGGATGTATGCAGCTTCTTACCCACATCTCCGATACGCTCGATAAGCCGGCTCTCGATTCCCATATGGATATCCTCGTCATCCACGTTGAATACGATCTTGCCCTCCGCAATATCCTGACGAATCGCCTTCAGGCCCGCGATAATCTGCTCCTTCTCCTCCTCGGACACGATGCCCTGCTTTCCCAGCATGGTCACATGGGCAATACTGCCCTCGATGTCCTCATTGTACATTCTCTGATCAAAAAAAATAGATGCATTGTATTTCTTTACAATATCATCCATATCTTTTTCAAATCTTCCGCCCCACAGACTTGCCATTTGTTATCACTCCTTTTGTGAATCTGCATTTACAGTTAAGTTTTTCTTTTCATTGAATAATCAAACAGACCCTCTGCCTGTGATATTTTTTCACAAACAAAGAGTCTGCTCTGTGAATTCTCTCTTATTTATCTCTCCAGATGATACGTCCCTTGGACAGATCATACGGGGACATCTCAATCGTTACTTTGTCACCCGGCAGAATCCGGATAAAGTTCATGCGGAGCTTTCCGCTGATGTGGGCGAGAACCTGATGTCCGTTCTCCAGCTCTACCTGAAACATGGCGTTCGGCAGCTTCTCCACTACTGTTCCTTCGATTTCAATTACATCTGCTTTTGACATCTTCTTCCTCCTTTTCGTGCAGCCTGATGGCCCGCTTTACGTCAACATCGGTTATTTTCGTCAGGTCCCGGCCTTCGGGTGTCCTGTACATGGGCTGAATATGCTTTTTCTTCTTTTTTTTCGGGTTTGACATGGGACGTAACCGTCCGTCTGTCAGATATACATATTCGCCTTCTGTTCTTAATATGATATATAATTTACCTTTATCATGTCCGGCCTTTGATCTGGCGAACATTCCAATTTCCACTCTTTCCATAGACTTCTCCACAGGCTTACAGTGTCAGAGTCAAAATTTCCGGCTCACCCTCGGTAATCAGGATGGTGTTTTCGTAATGAGCAGAAAGGGAACCGTCATCTGTAACTACAGTCCAGTCGTCGTCCAGCCATGCGACCTCCCAGGTGCCCGCATTGATCATGGGCTCGATAGCCAGGGTCATACCCGGCACCAGCTTGATGCCTCTGCGGTGCTGACGGAAGTTGGGAATCTGCGGATCCTCATGCAGATGCTCGCCGATTCCATGGCCGACCAGATCACGGACTACTCCGTAACCGAACTGGTCAACGTAATCGTTAATTGCTGCTGAAATCTGGTGAAGATGATTTCCGGCCTTTGCCATTTTGATACCTTCGAAGAAGCTCTGCTTCGTCACGTCCATCAGCTTCTGTGCCTCCGGTCTTATTTTTCCTACCGCATGGGTCCGGGCCGCGTCAGAGTGATAACCCTTATAAATCAGGCCTGCGTCCAGACTTACGATGTCACCCTCCTGAAGGATTCGATCGTCCCTGGGAATTCCATGTACGACCTCGTCGTTGACGGATACGCAGATAGACGCCGGATATCCGTTATAGTTCAGGAAATTGGGAATACAGCCTCTCTCCCGGATAAGCTTTTCGCCCAGACGGTCGATGTCAAGGGTGGAAATGCCCGGCTTTACAAAAGCCGCAAGCTCGTTGTGAACCTCTTCCAGCAGCTTGCCTGCTGTGCGCATCAATTCGATTTCTCTGGCAGATTTAATTGTAACCGACATAATTACGCTCCTAAAATCTTAACAATGGCGTTGAACACGTCTTCCATACTCTGAGTTCCATCCACCTCTGCAAGCTTGCCCTGCCTGGTGTAATACTCGATCAGCGGCTGAGTCTGATTGTGATATACATTCAGACGGTTCTTTACGGTCTCCGGCTTATCGTCGTCCCGGAGAACCAGCTTCTCACCGCAGCGATCGCAGATGCCCTCGACCCTGGTCGGAGCATATACAATATGATAAGTGGAACCGCATGCCAGGCAGGCTCTCCGGCCGCCCATACGGTTGATGATATTCTCATCCGGTACTTCCACGTTGATTGCGTAGTCAATGGTTTCGCCCTTCTTCGCCAGCGCTTCCGTCAGTGCCTCTGCCTGCGGGATGGTACGGGGGAAACCGTCCAGCACGTAGCCGTTCGCGCAGTCCGGATTCTGGAAGCGATCCATGATCAGCTCCAGCGTCAGCTCGTCCGGTACCAGCTGTCCCTGATCCATATAGGACTTTGCTTTCTTACCAAGCTCTGTGCCTTCCTTTATATTTGCTCTGAAAATATCACCCGTGGAAATATGCGGAATCTGATATTTTTCAGCTATCTTCATCGCCTGTGTGCCCTTTCCGGCACCCGGTGCTCCTAACATGATGATTTTCATAATGTTACTCCTCTTCTTAAAATGCGCTGTTCGCATTTCCTCTGCAAATTGCCACAAAACTTCCGAAAGCCTGTACGGAAACGGGTCCCGCACAGGCCGGAAGTTTGTTACTGTTCACTTCGTTCACAGTAACACGCTTGCATAACTCGGGATTTTGGCATATTCATGCCAAAACACCTCGCGGGATAGCACTTGTGAACAGTAACAAAAGTTTACATATTAATCGTTCAAGAAGCCCTTGTAGTAGCGTACTGCCATCTGAGATTCGATCTGCTTGATGGTCTCCAGAACAACACCAACGACGATGATGATGGATGTTCCTCCGAAGGATACGCTCGCTCCGAATACTCCGTTAAAGAGAATCGGTACGACACATACAATAATCAGGCCGATTGCACCGACAAAAATGATGTAATTCAGGATTTTTGCCAGATAGTCTGACGTAGGCCGGCCCGGACGGATGCCGGGAATGAAGCCGCCCTGCTTCTTCATGTTATCCGCAATCTCCAACGGGTTGAAGGTAATGGATGTATAGAAGTAAGCAAAGAAGACTACCAATACAATATACAGCAGCAATCCCAGCGAATAAACAGGCTGCTGGGGATTACACCAGCTGCTGGAGCTTAAACCGGTGATAATCTTGCCGCCGATTCCGGTTCCTGCACTCTTTCCCATCAGGGCGAGAATGATTCCCGGAAATGACATCAGGGAGGATGCGAAGATGACCGGAATAACTCCTGCGGTGTTGACCTTCATCGGAATGTTGGTGCTCTGTCCGCCAATCACCTTTCTGCCCTGAAGCTTTTTGCTGTACTGAACGGGTATTCTACGCTCTCCGTCCTGAAGAATAATAACGAATACAACCGTTACAAGGATGACAGCTGCGATAATCACCGCTGCCAGCACTGCCATAGCCACGCTCTTGCCGCTCATGAACTTTGTATACAGCGCTACAAAGTCATCCGGCATACGGGAAACGATGTTGATCAGGAGGACGATAGAGATACCGTTTCCTACACCGTTCTGGTTGATACGCTCACCGACCCACATCAGGAATGCGGAACCGGCTGTCAGCGCAACCACTACGACCGCCATGTTGTACCAGGTTGCATTTTCCAGAAGACCCTGATTACCAAAACCTACGGTCATGGCAATACCCTCGATGAGAGCCAGCGCTACGGTTACGTAACGGGTGATATTCTGGAGTTTTTTCCTTCCATCCTCTCCATCTTTCTGCATTTCCTCAAGCTTCGGAATTGCAATCGTCAGGAGCTGGATGATAATGGAAGATGTAATGTACGGGTTGATACCTAACGCAAAAATGGACATGCTGGCCAGGGAGCCGCCGGTGAATGCATCCAGAAGATTGAATGCATCACCGGTCTGCGCTGCAAGCCAGTTCGCAAAGAATGTGCGATTCACGCCCGGTACCGGCAGCTGAGATCCCAGTCTGACTACTACAAGCATCAGAAAGGTATAAATCAGCTTCTGCCGGATATCCTTGATCTTAAATGCGTTCTGTAATGTTTTGAACATTAGATCACCTCTGCTTTTCCACCAAGAGCCTCAATCTTTGCTTTTGCTCCCTCGGAGAAAGCATTTGCCTGTACAGTGAGCTTCTTTGTCAGCTCGCCATTTCCAAGGATCTTAACGCCATCCTTCGGATTCTTAATGATTCCCTGCTCAAGCAGAGTCTCTACAGATACAACTGCATCGTTCTCGAATACTTCCAGAGCGCTTACATTGATTCCAACGATAACCTTGGAATTTCTGTTTGTGAAGCCTCTCTTCGGAAGTCTTCTGTATAACGGCATCTGACCGCCCTCAAAGCCCGGTCTCGGTGCTCCAGAACGAGCCTTCTGACCCTTATGACCCTTACCAGCTGTCTTACCATTTCCTGAACCGTGTCCACGACCTCTACGGAAGTTTCCGCTCTGCTTGGAACCTTCTGCGTACTGTAAATTAGATAAGTCCATTGTGACACCTCCTATTCCGTTATTATAATTAAATCTCTTCTACCTTTACCAGATGTCTTACATGCCAGATCATTCCTCTGACTGCCTCGTTATCCGGCATCTCAACTGTCTTGTTTACCTTACGAAGGCCAAGTGCCTCTACAGTTGCACGCTGCTTCGGGATGGCTCCGATCGGGGATTTTACCAATGTAATCTTTAACTTATCTGCCATTGTCCGTATCCTCCTAGTTCGTGATCTCTTCCACGGATTTGCCACGGTTCTTAGCAACTTCTTCCGGAGTCTTCAGTGCCTTCAGACCCTCGATGGTAGCCAGAACTACGTTCTGCTTGTTGTTGGAACCAAGAGACTTGGTACGGATATTCTTGATACCTGCAAGCTCCAGCACGTTACGAGCCGGGCCTCCAGCGATAACACCAGTACCTTCCGGTGCTCTCTTCAGCAGTACGGATGCGCTGCCGAACTTTCCGATATAATCATGTGTAATACTGTTGTTCTCGTCAATTGCAACGGTTACCAGCTTCTTCATGGCATCCTCTTTGCCCTTGCGGATTGCTTCCGGAATCTCAGTAGCTTTTCCAAGACCGGCGCCAACATGTCCGTTGCCGTCGCCGACAACTACCAGAGCGGTGAAACGCATGGTACGACCACCCTTGACAGTTTTGCTTACACGCTTAATTGACACTACCTTGTCAGTTAACTCAAGCTGACTCGGGTCGATAATCTCATGTCTCATCTGTCTTTTTCCTTCCTTTCCTAGAATTCCAATCCAGCCTCACGGGCTGCGTCTGCCAGTGCCTGAATCTTGCCCTGATAGATAAAGCCGCCTCTGTCAAAGACAACGGTCTTAATACCCTTTTCCAGAGCCTTCTCTGCGATTACTTTTCCAAGGTATGCTGCTGCATCAACGTTGTTGGTTTTCTCAAGCTCAGCCTTTACACTCTTTTCCATAGTGGATGCTGCTACCAGAGTATTTCCGACTGTATCGTCAATAATTTGAGCATACATATGATTATTGCTTCTAAACACAGCCAAACGCGGTCTCTCAGCAGTTCCGCTGATATGATTACGTAATTTTCTATGCTTATTTACGCGAACTTCGCTTCTTGACTTCTTACTAACCATTTTTATACTCTCCTTACTTATTTTTTACCAGTCTTACCGACTTTACGTCTGATAACTTCATCAGCATACTTGATTCCCTTGCCCTTATACGGCTCAGGTCTTCTCTTGTCGCGGATTTCTGCTGCGTACTGGCCAACCTTTTCCTTATCGATACCCTTAACGATAATCTTGTTACCATCTACTACAGCCTCGAGGCCTTCCGGATCGATCATCTCTACCGGATGAGAATATCCAAGAGACAGAGTCAGTTTATTGCCGGACTTCTGTGCCTTGTAACCTACACCGTTTACCTCAAGAGTCTTCTCATATCCCTCGCTTACGCCAACTACCATGTTGTGAATCAGAGTTCTTGTCAGACCATGTAAGGATTTCATCTTCTTCAGGTCATTCGGTCTTGCAACGACTACCTGACCATCTTCAAGCTTAATTTCCATCTCTGCGGGCAGTACTCTTACCAGTTCGCCCTTCGGACCTTTAACGGTCACCTTGTTGCCTTCCTCGATGGTTACTGTTACGCCAGCGGGAACGGCTACCGGATGTCTACCAATTCGTGACATGCCATTTACCTCCTAAAACTTAGATTTTCGGAGAAGCTGCTTTGGCTTCTCTGTTTTCAGTTGCATTGAGCACTTAGTGAGAGCGAGCCTTACGGCGACGCTCGAACTTAGTGCGAAAGTACACCCGGACACTTGGCGAGGTATTTTCGAGCCTAGTGACCGTGGTGTTTCCTATTGAAAGGTTCTCAGCCAACTACAGTACTGATTACCAAACAAATGCAAGTACTTCTCCGCCTACGCCCTGCGCGCGAGCTTCCTTGTCTGTGATTACGCCCTTGTTTGTGGAGATGATAGCAACTCCCAGGCCGCCCAGTACCTTCGGCAGCTCCTCTTTGTTAGCGTATACACGCAGACCCGGCTTGGAGATTCTCTTCAGACCGGAGATGATCTTCTCGTTCTTATCCTTACCATACTTCAGGGTAATGCGGATAGTCTTGAAGTTTCCATCTTCTACGAGATCGTATTTTGCAATGTATCCCTCGTCTACCAGAATGTTCGCAATTGCGATCTTCATCTTGGAAGCGGGTACATCAACAGTATCATGTTTAGCGGTGTTTGCATTACGGATTCTTGTAAGCATATCCGCGATGGGATCATTCGTTGTTAATGCCATGACTTGTTCTATACCTCCTATTCTTGTTCACACAAACGGTAACATGGTAACACCATGTTCACTAAGTTCAAGCTTCGCCTACGGCTCGCTTTCACTAAGTGTCCAGGTGGGCTTTCACACTAAACTCAGGCTGCGCGCTATGCGCTTGCCTTCGTCAAGTGTTCAATGCCTGCCTACCAGCTTGCTTTCTTAACGCCAGGGATCTGGCCCTTGTATGCTAACTCACGGAAGCAGATTCTGCAGATTCCGTATTTTCTCAGATATGCATGCGGACGGCCGCAGATTCTGCAGCGATTGTACTCTCTAACTGCGAATTTCTGTTTCCGCTGCTGCTTAACCTTCATTGCTGTCTTAGCCATGAAATTTTCCTCCTATCCTATTTTGTGAACGGCATATTGAATAATGTCAGTAACTCGCGGGCTTCTTCGTCAGTCTTTGCAGTTGTAACGAAGATAACGTCCATACCTCTTACCTTGTCTACCTTATCGTATTCAATTTCGGGGAAAATTAACTGCTCTTTGATACCCAGCGCATAGTTTCCGCGTCCGTCAAATGCGTTCGGGTTTACACCACGGAAGTCACGCACACGGGGAAGTGCCAGGTTGATCAGACGGTCAGCAAACTCGTACATTTTCTCGCCACGAAGTGTAACCTTGCAGCCGATTGCCATACCCTCTCTGATCTTGAAGTTCGCAACAGAGTTCTTTGCTCTGGTCAGAACTGCTTTCTGTCCGGTAATGGTCTCCATATCCTTTACAGCAGATTCCAGAACCTTCGCATTGTCCTTTGCCTCGCCTACGCCCATGTTGATGACGATCTTGTCGAGCTTCGGAACTTCCATAATGTTCTTGTATCCAAATTTCTTTGTCATTGCGTCTACGATTTCATTCGTATACTTTTCTTTCAGTCTACTCAACTTTCTGCGACCTCCTTCCTTGATTAATCAATTACTTCGCCAGTTGCTTTCGCATAGCGGACTTTCTTGTCTCCATCCATCTTGAAGCCAACTCTTGTAGCTTTGCCCTTCAGGCTGTACATTACGTTAGACAGATCGATAGGAGCCTCCTGGTGAATAATTCCGCCATTCTGGTTTGCCATGGAAGGCTTGGTGTGCTTTGTAATCATATTAACGCCTTCTACGATTACAGTGTTGTTTTTATGATTGACGGCAATAACTTTGCCCTCTTTATCCTTGTCTGCGCCGGCGATAACCTTAACGGTATCACCTTTTTTAATCTTAACTGTAGACATTTGGCACCCTCCTATAATACTTCCGGAGCAAGTGAAACAATTTTCATAAACTGCTTTTCACGAAGCTCTCTTGCTACTGGTCCAAAAATACGGGTTCCTCTCGGGTTCTTGTCATCCTTGATGATAACTGCCGCATTCTCGTCAAACTTGATGTAAGATCCGTCTTTACGACGAGCGCCCTTTACTGTACGAACGACTACGGCTTTCACTACGTCGCCCTTCTTAACAACTCCGCCGGGTGTTGCATCTTTGACGCTGGCAACGATGATGTCACCGATGTTTGCATATCTTCTAGTGGAACCGCCCATTACGCGGATGCAAAGAAGCTCTTTTGCACCGGTATTGTCTGCCACCTTGAGTCTGGTTTCCTGCTGTACCATTCCGGTAACCTCCTTACCTTATTTCGCTTTCTCCATGATTTCAACGAGTCTCCATCTCTTGTCCTTGGACAGCGGTCTCGTCTCCATAACCTTTACGGTATCACCTACGTGGCACTCATTGTTCTCGTCGTGAGCCTTCAGCTTGTAAGTATCCTTTACAATCTTCTTGTACAGCGGATGCTTAACGTGCTCCTCAACAGCAACAACGATGGTCTTGTCCATTTTATCGCTTACGACCTTGCCGACACGTGTTTTTCTCAGATTTCTTTCCACGATAATTCTCCTTCCGCCTTATTACGCATTCGCCTTCTGCGCGATAACAGTCTGAATTCTGGCGATGTTCTTGCGAACTTCCTTAATTCTGCTAGTGTTATCAAGCTGATTGGTTGCGTTCTGGAATCTTAAGTTGAACAGTTCCTTTTTCGCAGCTACTAATTCCTCATTTAATTCCGCAGCAGATTTTGCCTTTAATTCTTCAACATACTTATTACTCTTCACTGTTATCACCGCCTTCTAAGTCTGCTTTAGAAACGATCTTACACTTGCAGGGCAGCTTGTGCATTGCAAGACGAAGTGCTTCTCTAGCTGTTTCCTCCGGTACGCCTGCAACTTCGAACATTACACGGCCCGGCTTAACGACTGCTACCCAGTACTCCAGTGTACCCTTTCCGGAACCCATACGAGTCTCGGCAGGCTTTGCTGTAACCGGCTTATCCGGGAAAATTTTGATCCAGACTTTACCACCACGCTTCATGTAACGGGTCATGGCAATACGGGCTGCCTCAATCTGGTTTGATTTAATCCAACACGGCTCTGTAGCGACGATACCGAACTCGCCCATGGTGATCTTGTTGCCTCTCAGGGCCTTACCAGCCATGGAACCGCGGAACTGTTTACGACGCTTTACTCTCTTCGGCATTAACATTATTTATCGCTCCCTTCCTTGTTTCCTTTCGTCGGAAGTACCTCGCCTTTGTAGATCCATACCTTTACGCCAATCTTGCCGTAGGTGGTATCTGCCTCAGCGAATCCGTAGTCAATATCTGCTCTCAGTGTCTGCAGCGGGATAGTTCCCTCGCTGTAAAACTCGGTACGAGCCATATCGGCTCCGCCAACACGGCCTGCAACAGCCGTCTTGATTCCCTTAGCGCCTGCCTTCATGGTTCTGCCCATGGTGGACTTCATAGCGCGGCGGAAGGACACACGGTTCTCCAGCTGAAGTGCGATGTTCTCAGCAACCAGCTGTGCGTCGCGGTCCGGTCTCTTAATCTCTTTGATGTCTACGATAAGCTTCTTATCGGTATACTGAGCAAGCTCAGCCTTTACCTTCTCAATCTCAGAACCGCCCTTACCGATAACAACGCCCGGCTTTGCGGTGTAGATGATGATCTTTACTCTGTCAGAAGCACGCTCGATTTCAATCTTTGCAACTCCTGCGCTGTAGAGCTTCTTCTTCAGGAATTTACGGATGTTGTAGTCCTCTACAAGATAATCAGCGAAGGAATCTTCTGCATACCATCTGGAATCCCAATCTTTAATAACGCCGACTCTGAGGCCGTGCGGATTAACTTTCTGTCCCATGCTTTACCTCCTATTTCTCATCAAGCACGATTGTGATGTGGCTCATTCTCTTCTCGATTCTGTAAGCCCGGCCCTGTGCTCTCGGTCTGATTCTCTTCATTGTCGGTCCCTTATTTGCGTAGCACTCTGCTACATAAAGGTTACTACGGTTCATTCCGTTGTTGTTCTCAGCATTTGCGATTGCTGACTTTAATAATTTTTCTACCAGAGTGGAAGCGTAACGCGGATTGTACATTACAATACCAAGTGCTGTCTCCACATCTTTGCCACGAATAGCATCTAATACGAAACATGCCTTCTGAACAGATACGCGAGCGTAGGAAAGCTTTGCTGACGGTCTTGTATCCTTCTGGGCATTTCTCTCTCTCTTAATCTGACTTCTATGTCCCTTAGCCATTGGATGAGTCTCCTTTCTTTCCTGATAAACGATTAACGCTTAGATTTCTTCTCGTCTTTTCCGTGTCCACGGTAAGTTCTGGTCGGAACGAACTCTCCGAGCTTATGTCCTACCATATCCTCTGTGATGTATACCGGAACGTGTCTTCTTCCGTCGTGAACTGCGATTGTATGACCAACCATCTGCGGGAAGATAGTGGAGCGGCGGGACCAGGTCTTAATAACGGACTTGTCGCCTGCTTCATTCATTGCGTCTACCTTTTTCAGTAAGCTCTCATCTGCAAATGGTCCTTTTTTTAATGAGCGAGCCATGTGTTTTCCTCCTTACTTGAATGTTCTGCCGTCTCTTCTTCTAACGATCAGCTTATTGGACTTCTTGTTCTTCTTTCTCGTCTTCAAACCAAGAGCGGGCTTGCCCCACGGTGTGCAGGGACCAGGACGACCAATACCGGTCTTTCCTTCTCCACCACCATGCGGATGGTCGTTCGGGTTCATTACGGAACCGCGGACTGTCGGGCGGATACCCATGTGACGCTTACGTCCAGCCTTACCGATGTTGACCAGGTTGTGCTCAGCATTTCCTACAACTCCGATAGTAGCTCTGCAATTTAAAGGAACCATTCTCATCTCGCCGGAGGGCAGACGAAGTGTTGCATACTTGCCTTCCTTAGCCATGAGCTGTGCGCTGTTTCCTGCGGAACGAACCATCTGTCCGCCCTTGCCCGGATGCAGCTCAATGTTGTGTACCTGTGTACCTACGGGAATCTCAGAAAGGGGCAGGCAGTTTCCTACTCTTACCTCAGCTTCCGGTCCGTTCATGACCTTCATGCCATCCTTCAGGCCCTGAGGTGCAAGGATATATGCTTTCTCGCCGTCTGCGTAGCAGATCAGTGCGATGTTTGCTGTACGGTTCGGGTCATACTCTACACCGATTACAGTTGCGGGGATACCATCTTTGGTTCTCTTGAAATCGATGATTCTGTATTTTCTTCTGCTTCCGCCTCCGCGGTGTCTTACAGTGATTTTACCCTGGTTGTTACGACCTGCGTTCTTGTTCAGAGATACAAGCAGTGCCTTCTCCGGCTCCTTCTTGGTAATCTCAGAGAAATCAGAACCAGTCATGTGTCTTCTGGAAGGTGTATATGGATTATATGTCTTGATACCCATTACATTTCTCTCCTTTCGTTCTGTTCAAATTATTAGTTGTCAGGCGGTTGGAGCCGCCTATAATGTGCGCGATTTGTCGGGGATGTTCGCTCAACTAGGCTCGGAAACACCTCGCCAAGGTTCGCGAACAGGGTCCGACTAAGGCTCAACTATCGCCTTCGGCTCTGTTTCGTCAAGTCTTATAACCCCTCGAAAATCTCGATATCTGCGCTCTCTGCGGTCAGCTGTACGATAGCTTTCTTAGCCTTAGCTGTCTTTCCTACTGCTGTTCCACGTCTCTTCTTCTTTCCGTCCAGGTTCATGGTGTTGACGCTCTTTACCTTTGTTCCGGCAAACATCTTCTCAACAGCCTCTTTAATCTGGGTCTTGGTTGCATCTGTGTGAACCAGGAAAGTATACTTCTTCTCGCCCATAGCATCCATGCTCTTCTCGGTGATAACCGGCTTCTGGATGACATCATAATACTTTACGTCTGCCATTATGCGTACACCTCCTCGATTGTTGCTACAGCTGCCTTGGTTACGATAACAGTGTTGTACTTCAGGATATCGAATACGTTGATGGTATTGGTCAAAGCAGTCTTAACTGTAGGAATATTTCTTGCGGATAATACTACGTTTGCATCGTTCTCGTTCAGAACTACCAGAGCCTTGGAAGCCTTCAGGTTGTTCATTACGTTTGCGAAATTCTTTGTCTTAACTTCGTCGAACTTCAGCTCGTCTACTACGATAAGCTTGTTCTCAAGAACTCTGGAGGTCAGAGCAGACTTAAGTGCCAGTCTCTTCTCCTTCTTGTTCAGACGAATGGTGTAATCTCTCGGTGTGGGTGCGAACACAACGCCGCCGCCAGTCCACTGGGGAGCTCTTGTTGAACCCTGTCTTGCATGACCGGTTCCCTTCTGTCTCCAGGGCTTTCTTCCGCCGCCGGATACTTCAGAACGGGTCTTTGCCTTCTGCGTTCCCTGACGCTTATTTGCAAGCTGCGCTACAACCGCCATGTGTACCAGGTGCTCGTTTACTTCCACACCGAATACAGCATCGTTTAAGTCGATTGTGCCAACTTCATTTCCTTCCATATTGTAAACAGATACTGTTGCCATCTGTAAGTCCTCCTTTCCGCTAAAGATTATCTGCTAACCTTTACTGTTTCCTTGATAGTAACCAGAGACTTCTTGGGGCCCGGTACTGCGCCTTTTACCAGAAGCAGATTCTTCTCTGCGTCTACGCGGACAACCTCAAGGTTCTGGATGGTGATCTTCTTGTGACCCATCTGGCCAGGCATTCCTTTTCCCTTGAATACCTTGCTCGGATCGGAGCAGGCACCATTGGAACCAGCATGACGGTGGAACTTGGAACCGTGAGCCATGGGTCCTCTGTGCTGACCATGTCTCTTGATAGCACCCTGGAATCCTTTACCCTTGGAAATAGCGGTTGCGTCAATCTTGTCGCCAGCGGCAAAGATGTCAGCCTTAATCTCCTGTGCCAGAGCGTAGCTCTCAGCATCCTCTAATCTGAACTCTCTCACATATCTCTTGTAAGATACGCCTGCCTTGTTGAAATGACCCTTCTGAGCCTTGTTCACCAGCTTCTCTCTCTTGTCTGTGAATCCGACCTGTACTGCGCTGTATCCGTCGTTCTCAACAGTCTTAACCTGAGTTACTACACAGGGTCCTGCCTGAAGAACTGTAACCGGTGTCAGCACGCCGTCTTCATTGAAAATCTGCGTCATTCCGACTTTTGTTGCTAAAATAGCTTTCTTCATTTCTTTTCCTCCTTATTTCTCTACAGCGGAACGCTAAAGCGTTCATTCTAGCTGAAGGATTACTTGTTTTTCATTTTGATGTCGATGTAAACACCAGCCGGCATCTCCAGTCTGGACAGTGCGTCTACTGTCTTCTGGGTCGGGGTAATGATATCGATCAGTCTCTTGTGAGTTCTCTGCTCGAACTGCTCTCTGGAGTCTTTGTACTTGTGTACAGCTCTCAGAATGGTAACTACCTCTTTCTTGGTGGGAAGCGGAACCGGTCCACTCACCTGTGCTCCATTCTTCTTTACAGTTTCGATGATCTTCTTTGCGGATGCATCCACCAGCTGATGGTCATACGCTTTCAGTGTGATTCTCATTACTTGACTTGCCATAAAAAAAGTCGCCTCCTTTTCGTACTTTTAAAGACCAGTACGACAAGCGGTGACTGTACACTCTCCCGTGTGTGTCCCAACTCTGAATTCGAACAACACGTTGTTTCCATGGCTCTGCATGGACAGTTATTTTGTACAGTGACTTGTCGCCAGTTTCCTAACTTGACATTCGCTCCACGGAAAACCTGCCTCATGGGCAGCAACCTCACGCTTCACAGCTATCAATGTCACAACAGTTGCAATTATACAGGAAGTTTCGGGGAATTGCAAGGTTTTTTTCAAAAAAAGTGGAAGAAAAGTTTTTATAAATTTCACAAACTTTCCGCCCACTTTTTAGTGATTTTAACCAATTTCCAGTTTCCAGTTTTTATTCTGCCGCCAATACATCACGCCCAGGCAGACAGCCGTAGTTATCCAGGTAATCGGATAGATTCCGGCCACTCCTTCCGCGCTGTGATAATGCCGCATCAGGAACCAGAGACTCAGCATACGGATTCCGCACATATTTACAAGGATAACCGCCATCGGCCCCATTGTTTTTCCCGTTCCCCGCAGCGCTCCGGAAAAACCCTCCAGAAATACATATATAAAATAGAAGGGAAAGGTTACCTGCGCAATGCGGATTCCCAGCTCTATCACTTCCGCATTTTGGGAAAACAGGCTGAATACACCATATCCGTGCGTTAGAAGGAGCGTGCTTATGGTCACGGTAACAAGGATTCCCATCAGAATGCTGACTCTCGTTCCCTTCCGCATTCTTTCCCATTTTCCCGCTCCGTAGTTCTGTCCGCAGAACGTTGTGTTGGCCTGTCCAAACGCCATGATGGGAAGATATACAAAATTTTCCACCTTAAAATAAGCAGTGAAGGCCGCAATGCTTACGATTCCGAGGCTGTTGATCTGCGCCTGGACAATCAGGTTACTCAGCGTAATCACCATAGACTGAATTGCCGCCGGAATCCCGATTTTCAGGATTCTTCCGCAGACCTGCTTCTTAAGCGCAATATCCCTGATCCGCAACCGGCATTCGAAATCCGGCTTCATCAGATGGCCTACTGTAAATACAGCCGCCATCATCTGCGATACCAGGGAGGCCAGCGCCACTCCTTCCACTCCCATGTGCAACACGCACAGGAAGAACGCGTTTCCCGCCACATTGGCAATTCCGCCTATCAGCTGATAATTCATCGGCGAGCGCGAATTTCCGAAGGCTCTTAAGATTCCGGAACCGATATTATAAAAAACCATGGGGAGCATACTGAGAAAATAAATTCTGATGTAGGCAACGGCCAGCTCCATAATATCTTCCGGCGTATTCATCAGACGCAGCACAGCCGGCGTGAGAAATATCCCGAACAGAATCAGCAGGGCAGAAGCCGCCAGCGCCAGTCCCGCCGCGCAATGAATCAGATCATGCAGTTCTTTCTGATTTCCTGCTCCGTACGCATGGGATACCGACACGCTTACTCCCACGCTCATTCCGGTAAAGAAGCCCAGAACCAGGGTAATCAGAAGACTTCCCGCGCCGACGGCTGCCGCCGCGTCCGTGCCCAGAAGCCTTCCCACAAAAATCAAATCGACGGTATTATACAGCTGCTGAATCAGGCTGCTTCCCAGAAACGGCAGCGCAAATAAAAGCATTCCTCTGCCAATGGCTCCCTGTGTTAAATCTCCCCGCTCAGCCTGCCTCATCTGCTATCATATACTCCCTTATTCCATACGCGACCAGGGTTGTGCCTTCTTCCACAGATAAACCTGTATTATAATAGAAGACAACCCCATCCTCTTCCGCGTAATACTTCTTGATTACCTCTCCGTAAAAATCCGTACAGTACCCCAGAAGCTCTCCCCTGGCTACTTCCATATTTTCATGGAGATCCGTATGCCAGATTCCCTTCGTATCGGAGGTAAGATAGATGGTTCTGGGAACTACCGTTTTTTTACACACCGGTTCCTCTGTATCAACATCACCATACATTTCCAAATGCTTCAAAAGCAGGAAAATGTCTCTGTAATAAGCGTCTACCCACTCCTTTTTGCAGAATCCGCCATATCCCCGTTCTACCAGAAGTCCGGGAACCTTATGATAATTCGCGGCGTAAGAATACTGCCCAGCCGTAGCCGTCGAAGCTATCAGCCACGGGATATCCAGGGCGCGCGCCGCAGCCAGCGCTTCCTCCGTCACAGCCTCCGCCAGCGGATAGAAGAGGCAGGGCGTCAGGGGCTCCTGCTGCCCCCCGGAATGCATATCCATCATAAAATCAATCTCATCGAAAAAATTGCGCACAAAATAATCCGCAATCCGTTCTCCCGTGGTTCCGCCCTCTTTTCCCGGATACTGTCCGTTCAGATTGAAATCGTCCTCCGGAACCAGACCAAAGGTTCTCTTAAAAAATCCGCTGGTATTGACACAGTGAATAAAAATCAGGTTTCCGTTCAGCTCCTCCGGCTGAATCTCCCCTGCCGCCCGTATCACGGCGGGAATAGCCGGGTATTCTCCCGCATGGATCCCCGCTGTAATCAGAACGGTCTTTCCTTTTCCGCAGCCGCAAATCAATGTCGCCGGCATGGGATACATTTTTTCCTCTCCTGCTTCTTCCACCGGGATTTCTATCGTCACTCTTCTTTTTTCTCCCGGCTGTAAAGAAAATCCTGCAATCTTCCACATGATATGGTCCTCTCTTTCTTGTCATGCATACAGATGACAGGCAATCCAATGCCCTTTCTCCACCTCCCGGAGCTGCGGCCTCTCCGCAGCGCAGATCTCCATGCATTTTTCACAGCGGTTCCGGAACGGACAGCCTGTCGGACGCTCCAGGGGGCTTGGAATCTCGGAATCCAGGCTTTCTATCTCTTTTTCAAAATCCATATCCAGAGAAAATACCGCGCTTTTTAACGCCTCTGTATAAGGGTGGCAGACGCCGCGGCCCAGCTTCTTTCCTTCCGCAAGCTCCACCACAAAACCCAGATACATAACTGCCGTTCTGTGGGAGACGGAACGGATCAGCGCCACGTCATGGCAGATGAAAATAATCGACGTATGCTTCTCTCTCTGAAGCTTTACCAGCAGCTCCACGATACTTTTCTGAACCGATACGTCCAGCGCCGATGTGGCTTCATCGCAAATCAGGATTTCCGGCTCCAGGGCCAATGCGCGCGCAATCGCCACACGCTGCTTCTGGCCGCCTGACATACTGCGCGGATACCGCTCTGCAAATTCCTCCGGAAGCTCCACCATCTTCAGAAGCTCCCGCGCCTTCGCCTCTTTTTCCGACGGTTTTATCAGCCCATAATTTTCCAGCGGTTCGCACAAAATATCCTTTACCTTCATTCTGGGAGAAAATGAGTCCGTCGGATCCTGAAATACCATCTGAATATGACGGCGCATTTTCCGCTTTCTCTCCCCCTTCCAATCCGCGACATTTTCGCCGAACAGGAGAAGCTCCCCATCGGTAGGCGGCTCAAGCAGCGACAGCACGCGCACCAGCGTACTCTTGCCGCATCCGCTTTCCCCGGCAATTCCAAGGGTCTCGCCTTCATAAAATTTCAAAGATATATCGTTGTTTGCGTACAAAGGGCGTCCGTCGGGGGCTGTAAATATCTTATTTAAATGACGAGTCTCCAAAATTGGTGTTTTTTCCTTACACATAGCCTTCTCCATACATATTCGGAACCGCAGCCAGCAGTTTTCTGGTGTATGCGCAGCCCGGCTGCTCCAGTATTGTCTTCCGGTCTCCCTCTTCCACAATCCTTCCATTCTGCATAACCACAATCCGATCCGACATATATGCCGCCACGCCCAGATTATGGGTTACCAGGATAATGGAGGTTCCGTGATTTTTCCGCAGCTCCATCATCTGGCGCACGATCTGTGCCTGTGTCGTCACGTCCAGGGCAGCCGTGGGCTCGTCGGCCAGCAGCAGCTCCGGCTCAAAGGTCATGGCCATGGCGATTCCGACCCTCTGACGCATACCGCCGGACAGCTGGAAGCTGTAGCTCTTCATAATGCGCTCCGGCTCCGACAGCCGCATGGCTTCCAGCATGGCCACCGCCTTTTCTTCCGCCGCTTTACGGCCTAGCTTTTCATGCTTCTGAATGTATTCTATATACTGCGAGCCGATTTTTCGTATCGGATTCAGCATGGCTCCGGAATCCTGGAAAATCATGGATATCCTGGATCCCCGGAGTTTCTGCATTTCCTTTTCGCTGTATTCAGGAAGAGACTTTCCCTCAAACAAAATATCGCCGGATACCAGCTCTCCTTCCTGTGGCAGAAGTCCCAGAATGGAACGTATCGCCGTAGTCTTTCCGCTTCCGCTTTCACCTACCAGGCTGATAATTTCCCCTCTCTTCATGTGCAGGGAGAAATCCTGCAAAAACGGCTGTCCATGATATGCAACTGTTATGTTCTCTATATCCAGCATGGGAAAGTCCCCTTTTCTATATATTCTTCTTTATGACGCCGGTGTGATATCCTTTGTTACCCAGTAGTAATCGCACACATAGCTGTGAACGCCTTCCACGGAAGCCGCGGAGCAGAGATTGAAATTATAGGCGCCGCTGCAGATGGTCGCCACATCCTCCATCAGGATTTCCTGCATCTGTGTAAAGATTTCCGTCCGCTTTTCCATATCAAATTCGCCAATCAGCTGTTCATACAGCGCGTCGTATTCTTCATTATGATAATTTCCGTAATTAAAGCTTGTATCGGTAATCTTTCCGTACCAGTGCTTCAGGAAGTTCTCCGGATCTCCGGTAGGTGTGGTTACTTCATTGTTGAACATCAGATCAAAGCCCTGGGATACCCGCAGGTCTACCACATTTTCCGGCATGGAAATGGTGCTCTTGATTCCGATTGCTTCCAGCTGAACCCCATACGCCTGCGCAATTACGTCCTGCTGACGGCTGGTTGTCGCTACAATACTGATGTCGATGTTTTTGCCGTCCAGTTCGCGGTATCCGTCTCCATCGCCGTCTACGATACCGGCCTCGTCCAGCATAGCCTTAGCTGCCTCCGGATCATAGCTGTACGGGTTATCCAAATCATAGCCGGGCACCGGCGTATTATTGGTGTAAGTATAGGAGCCGCCTGTGGATACATCACACACGGTCTGACCGTCAATTGCCGTCATCACTGCTTTTCTCAGAGTATCATTGCCCAGTACTCCGTCAAAATTGATAAACCAGTTGCAGACACGGTTTCCACCGGTGACGTCAATCTGATAATTTCCTGCGTTCTCCAGAACCGCTCTGTCAGACGCCGCAATGTTGATTCCCATGTCGGCAGAACCGTCCTGCAGGGCCATTGCGCGGGCAGAAGCCTCCCCGAGCTTCATGACATTGACCGTCTCAAAGGGTACTTCACCGTCCCAGTAATTGTCATTTTTTACCAGCTGGATATCATGCTCCGGATCGTTGGATACAAAACAGTAGGGTCCTGTACAAATCGGTCCGTCCGCAGCGATATCGCGATCCGCAGAGCCAGCCACATCGATAATGCCATACCAGGGATACGCAAGGCAGCCCGGCAGGTCTACCGTCGGCTCACTTGTTACAATCGTCACAGTCCAGGCTTCATCGTCCGCGCTGATACTGCTATATGTGAAATAATTCCAGGGGTTTCCATTTCCGCCCTTATTGGGATCGGTCACATCAAATAATCTCTCCAGGGATTCCTGAACCTTCGTCGCTGTCATCGGCTCTCCATTGGAGAAGGTTACATTTTCTTTCAGCTTTATGGTCCAGGTCAGCTGATCGTCCGCTACAGACCAGTCTTCTGCCAGCCACGGCGACACGGTGCCGTCGTCCTCAAAGCGGGTCAGCGTTTCCAGCGCGCCCCAGCGCATTACAAACCAGCTGTTCCACTCATCTGCCGGATCCAGGGTTGCGCTGGTCAGCTCTGTCGCCACATTCAGCTGTGTTTTCGCGTTTCCTCCGTCTGCCGCTGCTTTCTGCTCTGTTCCTGCGCTGCCGCCGCATGCTGTGATACTGCCCGCAAGGCACAGGCTAAGGGCAAGGGCAATCAGTTTTTTTCCATTCATGTTCTCTTTCTCCTCTTCTTTCTTCGTTTTTCTGTTGCATTTGGATCTATCATATCTCTAATACAGTCACCCCAGAGATTAAAGATGACTACCGTAATAAAGACCGCAAGTCCCGGACAAAACAGCAGCCACGGGCTGCTCAGTATATAAGTTCTTCCCTCGCTCAGCATATATCCCCACTCCGGTGTGGGGGGCTGGATTCCAAACCCAAGGAAGGACAGGCTTGCCAGCGACAGCATGATGGTGCCGATATCCGTCGCCGCCGTAATGATCATCGTGGGAAGCGCGTTGGGCAGCATATATCTCATAAGGATTCTGCTGTGTCTGGATCCTGAGATTTCCGCCGCGGATATATAAGTCCTGTTCCGTATCTTCAACACCAGGCTTCTGGAAAGTCTGGCGTATCTGGTCCAGCTTACCGCCGCGATTGCAATCATGGAATTTTTCAGGCTTGGCCCAAGAATTCCCGCGATTGCCATAGCCAGAATCAGATCCGGGAAGGCGATCATCATATCGCCCACTCTCATGATTACCGCGTCTGCCACGCCGCCGAAATACCCTGCTATGATTCCAAGAAAGGTACCCACAACCAGGATTACCGCCACCAGAATCAGTACGCTGTATACACTGGTGGTCGCCCCGCAGATCACCCGGGAGAACACATCCCGTCCCAGCGCGTCGGTTCCAAAATAGTGTTCTTTTCCGGGCGCCTGGAACGCGTCGCTCAGTGACGCGCTCAACGGATCGCAGGGAACGATTTTGTCTGCCAGGAACGCCACTGCCAGAATAAGGAAAACCAGAATGGAAAGCACCGCAAATCTTGTATTCTTTTTCATCCGTTCTCCCCCTCCCTGGTCCTCGGATCAATATAATGATAGGATATATCCACCAGCAAATTTACTACCATATAGATCAGGGCTATCCATAATACGAAGCCCTGGATCAGCGGATAATCCCGCGCCTTTACCGCTCCCACCGCCAGGATACCCAGTCCCGGATAGGAGAAAATAATCTCCACCACTGAAGTTCCTCCGAGAAGTGATCCAAAGGATAGCCCCAGCATGGTAACCAGCGGAAGCATGGCGTTGGGAAGAACCTGGCGGAACAGTATTTCCCACTGATTCATTCCCCGGGCTCTCGCGCCTGTCACGTAATCCTGGTGCAGCTCCTCCAGTACCGCCGTGCGCACCTGTCTGGAATATTTGGAGGCCATGGCAATGGCCAGCGTGATGCCCGGCAGCAGCATCTGTTCCATTCCGACGGAGCTGCTCGCCACCTTTACCAGTCCCAGCTTCAAAGCGAAGACATATAATAAGATCAGGCCAATCAGGAAGCCCGGAAGCGAAATACCCAGAAAAGAAAGAAAGCGAACGATATAATCCGCTATCCCGTCCTGTCTGACCGCCGAAAGGATTCCAAGGGGAACCGAAACAATTAACATCAGCCCCAGGGAAAACAGGGCCAACCGGAACGTTGCCGGCAGCCTTTTCATCAGCAGCTCCAGTACCGGGGCGCTTTTACTGAAGGAGGTTCCAAAATCTCCGTGAAAAATACCGCCTATCCAGTCCACATATTGCTGTAAAAAGGGTTTGTCCAGTCCCATGGACTGCCTGGCCTGCTCCAGCATTTCCGGACTCGGGGTAATTCCCAGGGAATCATACATGGCTGTGGCCGGATCGCCCGGCGCAAGGTAGGTTAATAAAAAGGTCAGAAAGGAAATGCCTATCAGCACTACGCACATCTGGATAAGTCTGGATACGAGCCTGTTCTTTTTCACTGTTTTCCTCCGTTTCAGCAATAAAAAAGCCATGGATGTTTTTGCATCCATGACCGATTTTACATGGGAAATAAGCCTTCGCAAATAAATCGTTCGCTAAGGTTGCTGCATAGCAGTTCTCCTGACTCACATATTCAGGGAAGAAGCCCAGCGAACTCTCCTCGCCTTCTCAGGTTTACCCCAATGGCGGACTTTCATCTAAGGATCATTCTTTATGTATACAGTGGCGGTACCGTCCATGATTTCCACATGATTCTCTATTCTTTATCAGCCGCCGTACGCGACTGACAACACTATGCCCATTTATTTTACTTGATTCCTCTATATCTGTCAAGATTTTTCCATTTTTTGTCTTCCGGTAATTCAGCCTGTCCCTTCGGAAACAGGAATTATTTCTCTTTCTGTCCATACTTTCCTTGACCCGCTTCTCTTACATAGGTATAATGGGCATAGATTATTCTCAATACAAAATCAGGTATAAGGAAATCAGACAAATGGATTACAAACTTTTACTCGACACCGCCGTCATGGCGGGGGAGCTGATGCTGGCCAACGGGGCTGAGACTTACCGGGTGGAGGATACCATGCACCGGATGCTTTCCCTGTCGGGACTGAAGACCGCCGAGGCTTTCGTGATGGTGACCGGCTTTCTGGTGACTCTGGACGACCCGTCCATCCAGTCCATGACGGTGACCCGCCGAATTCAGAGCCGGGGGACAAACCTGAGCATCATCGACGAAATTAACAGTATTTCCAGAGGTCTCTGCGGCGGGGAGCTTGAACTAGAGGAAGCCTTCCGGCAGATAAAAAAGCTGAAAAAGGAACCGCACCCTCCCCAGGCCTTTCTGCTGGCCAACGCAGGCGTGGCCGCGGCCTTTGCACTGACCTACGGCGGAACCTGGCAGGAGGCCTTTGTGGCGGGTGTGGCCGGATTTTTCATGGCCATCTGCCTGTATCTGTGCAGCTGCATGAAGCTGCCCTCCTTCTTCGGAATCCTGCTGAGCGCTGTGGTAATCTCATTGTTCGCAGGCGGACTTCTGAAGTTTCTTCCTATTATAGGGAACCTGGATTCCATCATCATCGCGGCCATCATGCCCCTGGTTCCCGGCGTGGCCATCACCAACGCGGTCTTTGACACCCTGCACGGGGATTATATCTCCGGCTCCGCCCGGATGATGGAGGCCTTTGTGGTCGCCGCCTCTGTAGCTATGGGTATTGTCATTGGACTTCGTTTCATTCAGTAAGGAGGAAAGGCTTTTATGCTGATTCAGGTTATAGGCGCGTTTTTTTCCGTTGTGGCCTTTTCTTTTCTGCTGCACGTACCGCGCAAATATATCATCTGGGCCGGTTTCACCGGCGCGGTGGGCTGGTGGCTATATCTGGTTCTTATGGACCTTCAGTTTTCCATGGCTGTGGCCACTTTCCTGTCCGGGTGTCTCATTTCCCTCTGCGGACAGTTTTTTGCAAGAATTTTAAAGACTCCGGTCACCATTTTTGTTATTCCCGGCATTTTGCCGCTGGTGCCGGGCGCCGGTATGTTCCGGATTGCCCGCTCCGTCATCCGTTCCGACGGAATGACCTCCCACCACGTTACCCAGACGCTGATTGTGGCCGGAATGATTGCCCTGTCCCTCATGGTGGTGGACAGTGTTTTCCGATTATTTTTTAAGAACAAAGGAGATTGTCATGTGGATCGCCAATAACTGGACTGATTATGAAATACTGGATACCTCGAGAGGAGAAAAGCTGGAACGCTGGGGCGACTACCTGCTGGTGCGTCCGGATCCCCAGGTTATCTGGGATACCGAACGGAAGGCCCCGGGCTGGAAGCGTATGAACGGCCATTACCACCGCAGCAAAAAGGGCGGCGGCGAGTGGGAGTTCTTCGACCTGCCGGAGCAGTGGACCATCCAGTATCCTCTCTGCCAGGGCAAGAATACCTTAACATTCAATCTGAAGCCCTTCAGCTTCAAGCATACAGGACTGTTCCCGGAGCAGGCTGCCAACTGGGACTGGTTCGGCGAGAAAATCCGCAATGCCGGACGCCCCATCAAGGTACTGAATCTCTTCGCCTACACCGGCGGTGCTACCCTGGCTGCTGCTGCCTCCGGAGCTTCCGTCACCCATGTGGACGCTTCCAAGGGCATGGTAGGCTGGGCAAAGGAAAACGCCCGCTCCTCCGGACTGGGCGAGGCTCCTATCCGCTGGATTGTAGATGACTGTGTAAAATTCGTGGAGCGGGAAATCCGCCGCGGCAACCATTACGACGGCATCATCATGGATCCTCCTTCCTACGGCAGAGGGCCAAAAGGGGAAATCTGGAAAATCGAAGAAGCCATTCACCCGCTGATCCGCCTCTGCTCCCAGCTTTTGAGCGACGATCCGCTGTTTTTCCTGGTAAATTCTTATACCACCGGATTGGCTCCGGCGGTGCTGACCTACATGATTGCCACGGAACTGAAGAAATATAACGGCACTGTCGATTCCCAGGAGGTAGGGCTGCCCGTCACCGCATCCGGACTGGTGCTGCCCTGCGGCGCAAGCGGACGCTGGGAGAAGAAATAGCTTTTTACAAAGTCAATGGCGGCTGGAGGTTCCGGCCGCTGTGTTTTTTATCTGAAGATTTTAAAGGAGGATTTTATTATGAGTAGTATTTACATAGACCCGCAGGTTTACACCGGCCGTCCCGCCAGCGCAGAGGGCCGTCTGGAAAAGGAGATAGCTGTCTACGATCTGCTGGACAGGCTTCAGATTCCCTTTACCCGTGTGGATCATGGAGTAGCCATGACCATCGAGGAATGTCAGGACGTGGATCAGCTTCTCGGTATTGAGATCTGTAAAAATCTGGTGCTTTGCAACGCACAGAAAACCAGGTTTTATCTGCTTCTGCTGCCCGGAAATAAGCCCTTTAAGACAAAAGATCTGTCCAAACAGATCGGTTCCTCCCGTCTCTCCTTTGCCCCGGCGGAGTATATGGAGAAGCTGCTGAATGTAACGCCGGGCTCCGCTACGATTATGGCGCTGATGAATGACCCGGATAACCAGGTACAACTCATCATTGACGAGGAGGTATCTGCCCTGGAGGACTTCGGCTGCCACCCCTGTATCAATACCTCCAGCCTGCGTATGAAGACGAAGGATGTGCTGGAGAAGTTTCTGCCGGCGGTGCACCATGAGGCGATTTTTGTGAAGCTGTAAAAATGAAATTATGTTCCGCGTACATTTTATTGTTATGAAATAGCTGGCACATTACTGAACACTCCGTATGTACACTCGTTTTTCAAACATGTGTGCAACAAAACTATATTTAATTTTGAATTTTAATACACTAAAAAACAGGTTCGTTCTTCTAATATTTGTTATAGAAAGAACAGACCTGTTTTCATTTTCTCATTTTCTTTTAGCATCTGCAGAACATGCAGAACAGCTGCGCCAGACAGAAGCTCCTGCAAAGCTTATCCATGCCCTCGGCCTGCCGCTGATAATTCCGGCTGTTCTGGCTGTATACATTTTCCGCGTAGCGATAGCTCTGAAGCGTCCGCTGGTAAAGCGCGTTATTCGGCTCCAGCTGAAGCGCTTTCTGGATCTGAGTCACGGCCAGCATCTGATTGTTCAGGCCGTAGTTAGCCAGGGAGCTTAAGTAGTACCACCGGGCATTCCGCTCCGATCCAGGCATGCCGTTCAGTACTGAATCCGCGAACTGATATTTTCCCATATTGATAAAATCTACAGCCTGACGCATAGTCTCACTGTCTGTGTAAACCTGCTGGGGCCGCTCCGGTCCCATGCGCATTCCCCAGAAACCGAAGAAATCCTCGAAGCTGCCAAAGCCGCCGTAGGGGCCGCTGCCGTAAGAGCTATTTCCATAGGAACCATTTCCACTGTTGCCATAAGCGCCGCCGAAAGGCCCGTCTCCAAAGGGATTCTGCCCATATCCGCTGCCGGTCTGCTGTCTCCGGTATTTCTCCGGATTGTTCAGCATGTCGTAGGCCTCGTTGATCTCGTTCATTTTCTCCGCTGCCTTCGGGTCGTCCGGATGAAGATCGGGATGGTATAATTTTGCCTTCTGCCGGTAGGCTTTCTTTATCTCTTCCCTGGTGGCGTCCCGGGACACCCCAAGTACTCTGTATGGATCGTCAACCATCCGTCTTCTCCTTTCCACGTATTTTTGCGTAGTATTGCTGCCAGACGCCGCCGTAGAGGATATTGCGGAGCAAATGCTCATCCTGCACCAGAGGCAGCTTTTCGAAGACTTCCATGGCATTTCCCAGAGGGAGCCCCAGAATCGGCTCCATCTCCTCCGGTTTCTTCTTCATTTCAAATAACGGGTTATAATTGCCCGTCTTCATATCCTTTTTATAATCCATGGCCGCGTCCATCAGATAAATAAAACGGCCCAGCTCGTAACCGAAGGCCCTGAGACTGTTACTCCAGAAGTCCTCCTCGTACACAAAGAGCTCCGAGAGCATTCTGCCGGAGCAGTTGATAGCCTGATCCGCGTTGGCGCCCGGCGCCTGCTCGATGAAATCCAGCTCCTGAAGGCTATCGGTGATGGCCTTGCACTGGCGTGGATAGACCTTTTCCACCTCGGCGTATGCCTTCTTCAGCCGATCGCCGTACCATCGCTTTCCGGCCTTCTTCTCATCCTTCCAGTCGTCCAGAGCCTTGTAGTAGGCCAGAGCCACAGTCATATCCGCCGCGTATTCAGTAAACCGGTTTTCCACGCCGCTTCGCGGACGCAGGGGATGGATACCACAGCGGAAGTCCGCCGTCTCTTCCTTCGGCTCATACAACGAAGAAAGGAACAGAATCACAAAAGTCATGTCGTAGCTTAGGCTCATCCGCTCCAGTTCCCCGTATCTCAATTTTAAATTTCTGCAGAGTCCGCAGTAGACGCTTCTGTAACGCTCCTGTTCTTCCTTCGAAAGTTTCGAACGGTTACATTCTATATATCCGAACATTCGCTCACTCCTTTACTGCACAATGGCTTCGCGAATTCATTTTTATTACAGCATGTCTTAGTATCTAAGCTTACCATGGTTCCTGTCAATGTCAATGGCTTTCACACTTCTTTTAGACTCTTTTTAATTTTTTAACATTTCCATTTTTCTCTATAAACTTCCAGTAAAGCATGCTATACTGAACTTATCATTTACGAACGGTAGGCTTCCTGGTGCCGGTTCTCGGAATCGCCCTGGGCGGCATCGGACGATAACACTAATATGGCTTTTATGAATCAGACTACTATGGAAGGACAGAAAAGCTGATGTTTTTTATCTGTGGAATCAATCAGGAAGAAAAAGAACTGGGAAGCTTCGGCCCCTATATCTGCGGAGCCTGCGGCAGCTACGGGCGCTATCAGGTTTACATCACTTATATGTGCCTGAGCCTGTTTTTTATCCCTATTTTAAAATGGAGCAAACGCTATTATGTACGGACCTCCTGCTGCCAGAGCCTCTACGAGCTGGATCCGGAGGTCGGAAAGCAGATCCAACACGGGGAATCCGTGGAAATCCGCCCGGAGGACATGACCCTGATCCGGCGTGGAAACAACGGCCGAAGCGGCTGGCAGAACCCGCCGCGCCGCCACGTCTGCCCGGCCTGCGGGTATGAGACGGAAGAGGATTTCGCGTACTGCCCAAAGTGCGGGACGCGGATGGAGGAGCGATAAAACAGCGAACGGGATAGCGCACCCTTTATGGAGTGTCCTATCCCGTCTGTAGCCGCCTTTATGCAATACTCTTGCTTTCTCTGTAGGCTCTTCTTAACTTTAATATCTGGAATATCCCCACCAATCCGGAACCAGTTCCTGTAAACGAACACTTCTCATCGTGCCCTTCTCGCAATCCAATTCCAGTAGGACTTCAATATCCTTGCTATCCTCGCCAAGCTGCATCATATATTCACGGCACACGCCGCAGGGAGGGCATACGCGCTCGCCCGACTCCACTGCTACGATTTTTCGGATTTTGTGCTCTCCATGAGCAATCATACTGGTGATCGCATTCCGCTCTGCGCAGCTTCCTATAGAAGACGAAGTATCTACACATACACCGACATAGATATTCCCATTTTCTGTCAGCAGAGCTGCTGCTACACTTCCCGCTGTGATAAAGGAAGAAATTTCTCTTTTCCCCCGTATCGCTACTGCTTCATCATATAATCTGATAAACTCTTCCATACCTGCATTCCTCTAATCCAATTTTTCTCCGTTACTCTCGATAACCTTCTGATACCAATAGAAGGAATCCTTCCGGATTCTGCGGCACTCCTTCGGATCATCATCTGTACGATCCACATAGATAAATCCATAGCGCTTTTTCACACCATTACTGGTGGAAATCAGATCCAATGCAGACCACGGACAATATGCCCATACCTCCACGCCGTATTCAATTGCCTTTCCCATAGCCTGAATATGCGCTTTCAGGTATTCAATGCGGTAATCATCATGAATTTTTCCATCTTCTGTCAGTTTGTCAAAAGCGCCCATTCCGTTTTCTGTAATCATCAACGGTTTACCATAGCGTTCATATAAATCGCGAAGGAGATATTCCAGTCCTGTAGGATCGATACTCCAATCCCAGTCTGTCGTATCCAGATTCGGATTTTTACACATCTCATAGAATCCCGGATGCGTCTCATAACCGGAAATATCGCCTTTCTTTCCAGAACGGTTCACGCCATTATACCGAATTTCCTTCGTTCCCTCCGGACACGCTTTCGCACATTCACTTGCATAATAATTCAGCGCAAGGAAATCCGAATACCCCTCTTTGATAAGCTCCATATCGCCATCCTGAATTACCGGAGCCAGGCCATGCTTCTCCAGATAAATCATTGCTGCTTTTGGATAAGTTCCTTTAAAATAAATATCCAGGTAAAAAGAGTTTCTTAAATCATGTGCATTCAATGCAGCCATCATATCTTCCGGACAGGATGTCAGCGGATAAATCGGCGAATAACCCAAAGCCGCTCCTACCTTTCCGCCCGGAACCATCTCATGCACCTGTTTACACGCAATCGCATGTGCCAGATTCATATGATGATTAATCTGATATCTCAGCTGGTTATTATCCCGATACTGCTCCGGAATATAACATTTCTGCGTCCAATACTGAACGATAATGCTCTGCTCATTGATGGTTGTCCACAGTTTTACCTTATCCTTAAACTCATTGATAATGTAACCAGAAAAATACGCAAAGTCATCTACAACCTGACGATCGATCCAGCCACCATATTTTTCCACCAATGCCCAGGGTAAATCATAATGATACAGCGTTACAATCGGCTCAATCCCATTTTTTAGCAGCTCATCAATCAAATCCCGGTAAAACTGAATTCCCTTTTCATTCACTTCACCTACGCCGTCGGGAAAAACTCTGGACCAGGAAATAGAAAACCGATAGGACTTAAAGCCCATTTCTTTCATTAACGCCACATCCTCCCGAAAATGGTGATAGTGGTCACTGGCAATATCCGCATTGGCAAAACCATATTTCTGATAATTCTCCCGGTTAATTATATCCTGCTGAGACGCCTTTTTCCCATCCTCATAAGCAGCGCCTTCTACCTGATAGGCGCTGGTTGCAGCGCCCCATAAAAAATTCTCCGGAAATATATTTTTCATATGTTCCTCCTATTTTTCACTTATAATTTTCAGAATATCCAACATCTCATCCGCCATCTGAATTTCTGACATAATGGTCATCAGCGTATCCTGTGCATGAGCAAAGAGCAAACTGAATTCATACTTTTTTCCGCCTGCTTCACTCTGAATAATATCTGTCTGTGCATGATGCGCCTGTGCAATGCATTTTCTCGCTTCTTCCATTTTTGCACCGGCATTTTCAAAGTCAAAGGCTTTTCCAAGCTTCAATGCGTCCTTAACCTTCAGTCTTGCGTCTCCGGCATTCATAATAATCTGCATGGCTGCCGTTACCATTTCTTCATTTTCAAATTCCTCACCCATAGATAAATTTCCCCGTATTCTTTCATTTTCCATTATCGTGTTTCTTATGCGGCCTGTTCATCCGCCAGCTTGGATTTCTCATACACTTTGAAGAACGGATACCATACCATCACATTGATAGCCAGATAAATAATCCACCAGATCACCGCGCGGAAATCCTCTGTTACAAGCATACTGCTGAAGGGAGCCGGAATCTGTCCCACATGAATCAGCTTGGACGGGATATTTAAAAGCCCAGTGCTCATCAATACCCATACATACACGGGTCCAATAATCGCATTAATCCATGCAGGAAGCATCAAAATCGGGTTGAATACAACCGGCGCGCCAAACATAACCGGTTCGTTGATATTAAATATAGAGGGAATCAGGAACACCCGCCCCATTGTCTTTAACTGCTTTGACTTTGACACGCACATCAGAAGGTTCAAGCCAAGCGTTGCGCACATACCGCCGATGGTTACAAATGCCATCGTAAAGGTTGCCTCATACGTAACAATATTTAATGCAGGCTGACCTGCAGCTACCGCGTCGATATTTGCCTGAATACCTGCCAGAAAAATAGGCATTGTCACAGCATCCCATAACCAGCTGGATACACCAAGTGTATAGAAAAAGGCCGGAATGAAACAGATAAGAATAAAGCCAGGCAGGGTCTGCGCATAACTGGTAACCGGCTGAAGCATACCAAGCACCACCTGGAAAAGGTCTACAGCAAGCGCCTGAAATAAAACCATTCCCAGTGCAAGGCAAATAACAAACGGCAGAATCGTATTAATCCATGAAACCAGAAAATCCGGAATGCTGCTGTCTTTTAAAAACCGCAGCCTACCCCATATATGGAAAATGATGCTGACCATAAGTCCGATAATCATGCCTACAGCAATTCCCGATGCGCCCAGATTGCTCATCAGCGCAGATACGCTGTCCACGTTTTCATCTGTAGGCATAACACTCATAAACAGGGTACACACGGAAGCCAGTCCGGCATTGATGGTGTATTCCGGATGATTCAGCTTTTCCATACACTGATTTCCCATCATAAATGCTACAATCAATGTAATCAGTCCAAAACTGTATGATGCAATCGGAGACAGATCTGGAAGAGACGGCAGATAATATCTCGCCACATTGTATACATATACAACCGATCCAGTCAGAATAAACGGCACTACTTTCTGCATACATCCGGAAACTGCTGACAGCCACGGTCTGCTGAATAATTTATTTGCTGCAGGAGCAAAAGAATCAGATAACCAGTTCATAAATTTCTTCATTTTAACCCTCTTTTCTACTTTCCATAATCTCTGTAACCAGCTTTAAGAGACGCTCTCCGTCCAGCATAGCGTATATATCCTGCGGTATTACCTGTACCGGGACCTTATAAGGCGCTGCCATTTCCTGAAATTTTTCCAGTTCGGACGCATAATGGGGGCCCAGCAGCATTACATCAATCGTTCCAAGCAATTCCATTGCCTCTGAATGACTTCTTGCTTCTACACTAATCGGAAGCTTTTGCTTTTTAGCTGCCTTTCTTGCGCTGCTTGCAAGGAATCCACTTGACATTCCAGCTCCGCAGCATAATAAAACTTTGATATTTTCCATTTTTATCTTCTCCTTCTCATATCGGTTGGACGTCCCGTTGTCGATATCTATATTATGCAGGAATTTTCCCTGACGCTCAACCTGACATTTTCCCCATAGCGTGCAGAACAGAAAACTTTCGTCTTTCCCCGATACAGGGAAAAATTATGATCTATGCTTTTGCCCCGTACAGTGAAAAAAAAGAGTGTTTTCTAAAATATTTCTGCTTTATAATATAGATCTAAAAAATCTTATAAACCAACAGAACAGTAAAGGGAAACGGAATGAAGAAAAAACAGACTGAACTGCTCAGATATCTGTCCGGCCAGAGTCATCCCATCAAAAGCACAGAACTGGCTAACGCTCTTCAGATATCTTCGCGTTCTGTAAAAAATTACGTCAGTGATATTAACTTTCTTTATAACAAAAAAATCATTCTTTCTTCCCGTCAGGGCTACCAGCTCAATCACCAATTGTCTTACCACCTTCTGCTCGACGAGAATGAGGAAAAGCTACCGCAAACCGGAGAAGAACGGGCATTTTATATCATTAAGAGTCTGATTCTCGGGCATACACCCCAACTGGATCTGTTCGATCTCTGCGACTATCTGTGTATTAGCTATTCTACATTGAAGACGGTAATCACAAAGATGAATAAGTCCTTTTCTGCCTATCATGTCTCTTTTATATGTAAGAATGACTGTCTGAAAATTATAGGGAGCGAAAAGGACAAGCGCAGACTTATCAGCTATATTATCAGTGAAGAAAGTCAGAACCGTTTCATTGATATGCAGCAGTTGGAGGAATGTTTCCGTGAAAGCATCCCCGTACGGGAGCTTCGCGATATCATTCTCTCGCTTTTCCGTAAGCATAATTATTATCTGAATGATTTTGCAGCCTTAAATCTTCTTTTACAGCTCTGCATTATCATTGACCGGAATATTAACGGGAATGTGTTAAACCATATGGAGACGAATCTTCCAGAAATAACCAAGGCCGAATCCCTCCTGGTTCAAGAGCTTCTGGAACAACTGGAAATACGGTTTCCGATTCATTTAAACGCCTCTGAACAGCAGGAAATTTATATGCTTTTTAAGGTAAATGCAAATTCCTCTGTTCCAACCTCGAGAGAGGATTTAAAAAAGTATGTAACAGATAAGCTATTGACACTGACAGATTATTATGTGGAGCAGGTAAACAATCATTATCTTGTCAATCTAAGTGATGAACGTTTTACTACAGCCTTTACTCTGCATCTGGAAAATCTGCTGCTCCGTGCCCAAACGGGAAATTATACCAAAAACCCCATGGCAGAATCTATCAAGCTGAACAATCCGCTTATATATGATATTGCCATCTATATTGGTCTGGACTTAATGGAACGATTTCATATTCTTATTCCGGAAGATGAAATCGCTTTCCTAGCCATTCATATCGGAGCCGAGCTTGAACGTCAGAATACAACCCGTTCCAAGATTCGTACCGCGCTTTTATGCCCCGATTACAGAACTCTGAGTAATGAACTTTTAAATAAATTACTTCTCAATTTCGGCAACTGGCTGGACATCATATGCAGTGTATGCGACGAAGCTGAACTGAAGGAGCAGTCTTTTTCTCTGCTTCTTACTACCATTCCTTTGAAGAAAGCCTGGGAATGCGATGTTATCCTTCTCTCACCTTTTAATCTGAACGCACAGTATGATATAATTTATGAAGCCATTACCAAAAAACAAGATCATGATAAAAATGAACGATTAAAGAAAAATTTTCATACTTTTTTTGAAGCAGATTTATTTGAAACCAACGCAGAATTTTCTCACCGGGACGATATTCTGCATTGTCTGTGTCAGAAGCTTTTGCAGAAAGATTATGTAAACCAAGATTTTGAAAATAATGTAATGAAGCGAGAGACCGCTGCTACTACAGCTTTCGGTAATGTTGCAATTCCTCATTCCGCAGACATGGATGCTGTCAAAACCAGCATTGCTGTTGCCATTTCCCGTAAAGGATTTCAATGGGGAAGTAATACCGTACATATCGTATTTCTTCTTGCTATTAATAAAGCTGACAAGCAGGCTTTCCGGGATTTATATGAATCGTTGATCTCTCTTTTTACGGATGCCACTATGATTCAGGAAATTCGCAGCTGCGAAAATTTTTCAGATTTTGAACATCTTATTTACAGTCATATCGGTATTTCCGAATGAAAATAAGGGTATTCTTTTCCGCCTTTCTAATGGAAAAGAATACCCTTTCTTTATACCAGATTTATCTGCTCTGCGGCAATCCGTGTCCGTTTGCCAGAAAACGCAATCCCCATTTTTATAGCAGACGTCAGATTCTCCGCGCTGAAATCAGCGGTATAAGAGCGATCCGTAATCTGCTGTAAAGCTGTCTGAGCCAAAGCTTTCAATTGTGCTTCTGAACAGTTTTTCCCAGCCTTCAGCTCTATCAGAATCCCCGGAAGTTTTTTATTCAACGGAAGCATCTGGATATCAAATCGTCCCTCTCCTGCTTCCCGATTCGAGGTGATGCGATAACTGTTATCCATAATCGCGCACATTCCCAGAATCAGTCCATGATAGAAGGTCTCATTTGCCGCATCATGAAAACTGATAGTCTGAAGCAGAAAATTTTCCAGAGCCTTTTGCAACGCCTGAATATCTACTTTGTAGATGGCTTCCTGGATAGCAATTGCTTCTGAACGCGGAATCACAGCTTCCATCTGAGATAGAATCTCTTTACTGTAGACGAAAGAAATCTCTTTATTCGGCAATGCCACTTCACACATATAATCTTCGCCATATGGCTGGTCAGCGTTCACGGCCTTCAGATAACCTGCTACCAACAGAAAGCTGTACACGGAAGAAGGTTCTTTTTGAATCTGCGGATAGATTACGCCCGTGTCGATATGCGTAACAAAGGAGCCGCCTTTCATCAGTAATTCCAGTCGTTCCATAATGTCTGGCGTGGCTAAAGCCAGTACCTCGCGAATAATATCATTATTACCGGTAGATTGCCAGAAAGCTTTGGGGCGACAGTTATTATTAAAATATCCAATCACAGACCAGGGGTTAAAAATGTCCGTATTGCCAAAGCGATACCCGTCATACCAGTCACACAGCTCCTGATATTTGTCAGAAGCCCTGTAATACTCTGCCATAGCTCTTACTTCTTCTGAAGTAAAGCCGAAATACTCACTGTAACGTTCATCCAGAATCGAGTTAATTTTCAGATTATTCAATCCACTGAAAATACTTTCTTTTGCCACGCGAAGGATACCGGTCAAAAAGCCGTAGCTCAAATGCGGATTGTCTTTCAATCCTCCGGAAAACAGGTTTCGCATAAATCCGATAACCCTGTCGTAAAAGCCATTCATATGTCCCTGCTGAATTGGCGTATCATACTCGTCAATGATGACGAGGGGCGCTGTTCCATGATGCTTATGGAGCAATAGCGTCAATGTACGTAAGGACATCTGATAGTCTATCTCACTTGCCGTTTCTGTCGCAAGACGGGAAAAATCTTCTTTTTCGTAACTGCTGAGCAAAGTACTGGACAGCAGCTCTCCATGCCGTCGAAATTCCAATGTAATCAGCTTCCGAAGCGCCTGATAGGTTTCCTCCCAGGACGCATATTTTACATCTTTGAAGGAAAGAAAAATGACTGGATATTTTCCCTGATGCTCCCGGTAAAAAGAGCCACAGAACCAGATTTTTTTATCTTTAAAATAGACCGACGTATCCGAATCGTTTTTTTCAAAAAAGATCCGAAGCATATCCATATTCAATGTTTTGCCAAAACGGCGCGGCCGGGTAAACAGGGACACCTTGGCCCGTTCATCCAGTAAATCACGGATAAGCAGGGTTTTATCCACATAATAATAGTGGGTACAAGCGTCCTGATAGTCGGAGACGCCGACAGGCAGAGGTCTGCGCACGGGCATTTCTTTCATTGTCATAGTGGATTCCTCCGTAATCATTCTTGACAATATTATAGGCATTATTCAGAGCGAAATCAATCTTCGCTACCTTAATTTTCTCTACTATTTTTCCGCACCAGCAGTCCCACATTCTCCACCCCCGCGGTCTGGGGGAACATATCCACCGGCTGTACCTTGATCAGCTCATAACGTCCATCGGCGCAGAGGATCTTCAGGTCCCGGGCGAAGGTGGCCGGGTCGCAGCTCACGTAGACGATGCGCTCCGGGGCCATGGCCAGCATGGTGGTAAGACAGGCGCTGTCACAACCCTTCCGGGGCGGGTCGATGACGATGACGTCGGCGTGGATGCCTTCTTTTTCGTATCGCTCAGGCAGAACCTCTTCTGCCTTTCCCAAATAGAATTCCACATTGGAAATGCCGTTTAATTCGGCGTTGTGTTTCGCGTCCTCCACGGCCTGGGGCACAATTTCCACGCCGTAGACTTTCTTCGCGCTCCGGGCCAGGAACAGGGAAATGGTTCCGATACCGCAGTAGAGCTCCCAGACGGTCTCCTGACCGGTCAAGCCCGCGTATTCCAGCGCAGTGCGATACAGCTTCTCAGTCTGCACCGGGTTCACCTGATAGAAGGACAGGGGCGAAATCTGATAACTGATATCGCCGATTTTGTCGGTGATACAGGTCTGACCACGCACCGGGATGATCTCGTCGCCCAGGATCACATTGGTGTTCTTCTGATTTACATTTAAGGTCAGGCTGGTCATACCCGGAATCGTGAAGAGGAAATCGGCCAGCTTCTCGATCTGCGGAAATTTCCTGCCATTAATGACCAGGCTTACCATCAGTTCACCAGTGGCAAAGCCCTTCCGGATGAGCGCGTGGCGCAGAAGGCCTTTGCCTGTATTCTCATCATAAGGCTCAATATGATTCTCATTCATAAAGTTGAGGATCATGTTCAAAATGGTCTGATTCTCCTCGATGCCGAGGGCGCAGTCGGTCTCCGGCACGATGCTGTGGGTGCGCCCAGCGTAGAAGCCGGTCACGATACGTCCCTCTTTGTCTTTTCCGAAGGGGAACTGGGCCTTATTGCGATAGCGGTAGGGCTCATCCATGCCCAGAACCGGATTCACCGGAGGTTCCGCGAAGCCGCCCAGGCGTTTTAAGTCCTCCCGCACCTTTTCTTCTTTATATAAAAGCTGTTTTTCATAGGAAAGTCCCTGAATCTGACAGCCGCCGCAGCGCCGGTGCTGGGCGCAGCGGGGCTCCTCCCGGTCTGGGGACGGCTCCAGCAGTTCCACCAGGCGCGCGAAAGCGTAGGTCTTCTTCACCTTGGTCAGGCTCACCCGCGCCCTGTCTCCGGGAAAGGTATCCTTCACAAAGAGGGGATAGCCATCGATTTTGCCTATCCCCTCTCCTGCGCTTCCCATGGATTCAATTGTCACTTCCACCAAATCATTCTTTTTCAATTTAAACCTCCGTCTTACGCAGATTGGACTCAAAGAAACGGTTATAGCCAAGCCAGCCGGTATTGGTGCCTGCTGCCTTGAAGATCTCCTTCATGGTCTCCATCTTCGCGTCCGTATTGTCCGCCAGGTTCAGCGCCATGGCCTCCGCCAGGGCCGGCTTTTTCGGGGAGCCATACTCCAGCTCGCCATGGTGGGCCAGGATGCAGTGCTTCAGTTCATTTTCCAGCTTCTTCGGGAATCCGGGGATCTGACGGGCCCGCTCCGCCACCATCTCGCTGCCCATGGCGATATGGCCCAGCAGCTGGCCCTCGTCCGTATAGTCATTTTCCGGGAACTCAGACAGCTCGTAGACCTTGCCGATATCGTGGCACATGGCCGCTGTATACAGCAGATCCCGGTTCAGATAGGTATAATTCCGCACATAATATTCGCAGAGCTTCGTCACATTTAAGGTATGCTCCAAAAGACCGCCCACAAAGCTGTGATGCACCGTCTTGGCTGCGGAATGGAACTTGAAGCCCCGGATAAACTCAGCGTCATCCACGAACAGGCTCTTTAAGAGAGCCCGAAGATGGGGCTCCTGCACCTGGTTGGCGTAGCCCATCAGTTCATGGTACATCTCCTCGATGTCACGCTCACTGACCGGCAGATAGTCGGCCGGATTGTACTCGCCCTCCCGGGCCTTTCTCACGCGCTTTACGTTCAGCTGCAGCGCGCCCTGGAAGCTGGTGGCCTCTGCCATAATATCGATATAATCCAGCGCCTCGAAATCGTCGATGCCCTGGGAATTCGGATCCCAGATCTTGGCGTCCACCACGCCTGTCTTATCCTGTAAAATCAGGTTCTCGTAGGATTTTCCATTTTTTGTAACCGCAGACTGGCGCTGCTTGCACAGATAGATGCCGGAAATGCGTTCGCCTTCCCGAATGCTTTCAATATATTTCATTTCTTTCTCTCCTCATGATTTCATACAGCCCACTATTTTAACACATCCAGCTTCACACTGCACGTAATTTCTTTATATTCTTCTTTGCCCTGGCGCATGACCTTCACCCGGATTACCTGATCCTTGGAGAATTTCAGCAGCATTTCCTGAATCTCCGTCACGCCCGCGACGGTCTTGCCGCTAATCTCGGTGATGACATCGCCCGCCTGCAGGCCGCCGTTCAGGGCCGGGGAATCCGGCTCCACATTGGACACATAGACGCCCGTGGGAATGCCCTGGATCTCCGCGATCTCCGCAGTCACCTGGCTGCCCTTGATGCCCATGTACACCAGATCCTGGCTGTTGGACAGATGCTCGATGACTGCCTTCATATCGGAAATGGCGTAGGCCGTCATCGCCCGCTCGTTGGAGGCATGGAGATAAGTGTCCTCGATAAGGCCGATGACCTGGCCGTCCAGATTCACCAGCACGCCGGTGCCGCCGTCGGAGCGTTCCATATCCGTAATCAGAAGACGGTACTCTCCGTCGATGACACTTGTCTTGTGGCCCGGCCCCACCAGATTGCCGAACTTCAGGGAACCGGCGAAGCCTGCAGGACTGCCCACGGCAATCACATTGTCGCCTGCTTTCAGATTCCTGGAGCTGCCCAGATCCGCGATTTTCACAGCCTCCATGGTACTGTCATCCACAGCCGCCAGATTCACGCTTACAATAGCCAGATCTGTTACCCGGTCGTAATTCTTCAGAACCGCTTCCTGGCTGGTTCCATCTACAAAGGTGACCTGTAAAAGGCTTGCATCCTTCACCGGCTCGTAGGGGATCAGAACCAGAAGCTCCACACCGTTGTTGCCCACCAGAAGGCCGCTGATCTCCCGGCGGCTCTCGTAGATCTCATTGAACCAGTCCGTGTCGCTGCTGGCCGCCATCACGGTCACTAGGCTCTTATTTACCTCGCCGGCTACGGCCTTCAGCTTTGTATACAATTTCTGATAATCGCTCAGCTCCAGCTCCTGGGGCTCCGTGATGATCACCGGGTCCGCGGCCGGCTCCTGCGCCACTTCATCCGGCTCGTCATTGTCCCGGGGAATCGTGATCTCGTTCTTCTCATCCTGTCCGAAGGTCCGCTCCATAAAGGGCTGTACCTTTACGAACACAAAGCTGGCCACTACGCCGCACAGAACCGCCACCAGCAGCCAGTAGCAGAGCTGGCGGAACCGCCTGGTCTGGTAAAAGGGCTGCTTTTTTATCTTCTCTTTGATAAAGGAAAATTCCTCATTGTTCGATCTTCTGTCTTCAGCCATAAAAATCCTCCGCAGATTTTCTCCATAAACCGCTGCGCCGAGTGCGCATCTTTGCAAGCAGGAACAACCTTTCTCTCTGCAATCTTCGATATCCATATTTTAATACATTTTTATACAGGTGTCTACAAAGAAAAACCCTCTTTTCATTCCATTCAAATTGCGGTATACTTTGGGTATTATGAATAGAAAAGCTTATCACACACTGGAATTTTATAAAATTATCGAGCGTCTAGCCGCCGAAGCGGGAAGCGCAGGCGGACGCAAACGCTGTATGGAATTGGAACCCATGCAGGATCTGGCGGCGATTACGGCCGCACAACAGGAGACTGAGGACGCCCTGACGAGACTTTACCGCAGAGGCGGCGTGGGCTTCTCCGGCACCAGGGACGTACGCGCTTCCCTGAAGCGTCTGGAAATCGGAAGCACCTTAAATATCCCGGAGCTTCTGGATATCTGCTCCCTTCTGGAGACCGCGGCCCGGGCCAAACAGTATGCCCGGCAGAATGAGGGACGGGAGGAAGATCCGGATTCCCTCGATCCACTCTTTGACACGCTGGAGCCCTGTACCCAGCTTTCGAGCGAAATCCGCCGCTGTATTCTCTCGGAAGACGAGATAAGCGACGACGCCAGCCCCGCCCTGCACCACGTGCGCCGCTCCATTCTGGCAGCCAACGACAAGATTCATTCGACCCTGTCCGGCATGGTCAATGGCTCCGCGCGGACTTATCTGCAGGATGCTGTCATTACCCAGCGAAACGGCCGCTACTGTATCCCGGTTAAGGCCGAATACCGCAGCCAGGTGCCCGGCATGATTCACGACCAGTCCTCCACCGGTTCCACCCTGTTCGTGGAGCCCATGGCTGTCGTTAAACTGAATAATGATTTGAAGGAATTATACCTGAAGGAGCAGGAGGAAATCGAGCATGTACTGGAATCCTTAAGCAACCAGACCGCCCTCTGCACCGAAGAGCTGACCCAGGATTATGAGATTCTGACCATTCTCGACTTCATTTTCGCCAAAGCGCGGCTGGCAAAGGATATGAAGGCCACCCGGCCGGAGTTCAATGAAAACCGGCGCATCTATATTAAGGAAGGCCGCCACCCGCTGCTGGATCCGAAGAAGGTCGTGCCCGTCACGATCCGACTGGGCCAGGAATACGACCTGCTCATCGTCACCGGCCCCAACACCGGCGGTAAAACCGTCTCCCTGAAGACCACCGGCCTTCTGACCCTGATGGGACAGGCCGGACTCCATATTCCTGCCGCCCAGAATTCCGAGCTGGCCGTCTTTGACGACGTGTACGCGGACATCGGCGATGAGCAGAGTATCGAGCAGTCCTTAAGTACCTTCTCGTCCCATATGACCAATATCATCCGGATTCTGAACGAGGCTTCTTTAAATTCACTGGTGCTTTTCGACGAGCTCTGCGCCGGAACCGACCCCACCGAGGGCGCGGCCCTGGCTATCGCGATTCTGTCCCATTTGCATAAAATGGGCATCCGCACCATGGCCACCACCCATTACAGCGAGCTGAAGATCTTTGCCCTCTCTGCTGACGGCGTGGAAAATGCCTGCTGCGAATTCGATGTGGAGACTTTGAGCCCCACCTACCGGCTTCTCATCGGCATCCCGGGTAAGAGTAACGCCTTTGCCATCTCCAGGAAGCTGGGTCTGCCCGACTTTCTCATCGAGGATGCCAGAGGCCACTTAAGCGAACAGAACGAAAGCTTCGAGGATCTGCTGTCCGATCTGGAGAGCAGCCGCCGCACCATCGAGATGGAGCAGGCGGAGATTCAGGAGCATAAAGAAGAGATCCGCTCTCTCCGGGAAGCCCTGGAGAAAAAGCAGGAGAAGCTGGAAGCCCAGCGCGACCGCATCTTACGGGAGGCTAACGAGCAGGCACGACAGGTTTTGCAGGAGGCCAAGGATTATGCCGATGAGACCATGAAGAATTTCCATAAGTTTGGCAAGGCTAACATTTCCGCAAGCGAGATGGAGGCAGAGCGCGCCAAGCTACGGGAGCGCATGAAGAAGACCGAGAAGGCCATGGCCAAAGATGTGGCAAAGAAGCCGAAGAAGGCGCTGAAAGCTTCCGACCTGCACCTGGGCGATACCGTAAAGGTACTGAGCCTGAACCTGCAGGGCACCGTCAGCACCCTGCCCGACGCCCGGGGCAATCTCTATGTGCAGATGGGCATCCTGCGCTCACAGGTGAAGCTTACCGATCTGGAGCTGGTAGAGGAGGCTGTCATCACCGCCAAGCAGTTCCAGCGCACCAGCGCGGGCAAGATTAAGATGAGCAAGTCCGCTAACGTCAGCACCGAGATCAACCTCATCGGCATGACCGTGGACGAGGCTCTGGCCCATCTGGATAAATATCTGGACGATGCCTACCTGGCCCATCTTCCTTCCATCCGCATTGTACACGGAAAAGGTACCGGAGCGCTCCGGAAGGCCGTACAGGGTCTCTTAAAGCGCAACAAATATGTAAAATCCTACCGCCTGGGCGAGTTCGGCGAGGGCGACGCAGGCGTTACGATTGCAACCTTTAAACAGGAGTAGAAGAATGGTAGCAAAACAGAAAATTCTCATCGTCGACGACGATAACAATATTGCAGAGCTGATTTCTCTGTATCTGACCAAAGAATGCTATGAGACCATGATTGTAAATGACGGCGAGGAAGCCCTGAAGGTCTTCGATACCTTCAAGCCCCAGCTGATTCTACTGGATCTGATGCTGCCTGGCATCGACGGCTATCAGGTCTGCAGAGAGATCCGCGCCAAGTCCAACACGCCGATCATCATGCTGTCCGCCAAGGGCGAAGTCTTTGACAAAGTTCTGGGGCTTGAGCTGGGCGCGGACGACTACATCATCAAGCCCTTTGATTCCAAGGAGCTGGTGGCCCGGGTTAAGGCCGTGCTCCGACGGTATCAGCCTGTGAAGCCTGCGGAACCCTCTGCGCCTGCCGCCAAGATCGTGGAATACCCGGATCTGGTCATCAACCAGACCAATTATTCCGTGCTCTATCAGGGCAAGCCCGTGGATATGCCGCCCAAGGAGCTGGAGCTTCTGTATTTTCTGGCTTCCTCTCCCAATCAGGTGTTTACCAGAGAGCAGCTTCTCGACCACATCTGGGGCTACGAGTATATCGGCGACACCCGTACCGTGGACGTCCACATCAAGCGTCTCCGGGAGAAGATCGGAGATCATCCCAGCTGGAGTCTGACCACGGTCTGGGGCATCGGCTACAAATTTGACGTCAAAGGATAACGGATGATGAAGCACTCCCTTTACCTGAAATTCATACTGGCCTATATGATCTTCGGCTTCTTAAGCTTCTTTACCATCGCGGTATTCAGCTCCCAGATGACGCTGAATTACCTGACCGAAAAAGAGGCGGAGGATCTGTATCGGGAAGCCAACTATATTTCCTCGAATTTCGTGCGGAACTATTACTCGGACGCTGCGGATTCCCGCTCCCTGGCTACGATTCATTCCCATTTTCAGGCGCTGGATACTTATCTGGACGCTGATATCTGGCTCATGAACACGGACGGCACGGTACTGGTCAACTCCGCAGGAAACTATTCCAGCGAGTCCGCCACGGTCATCGAGGACTTTGACCCCACGGATATGGGCAGCAATTACTATATGATCAGCCGTTTCTACGGTATGTTCCGGGAGGATACTCTCTCGGTGGCCGCGCCCGTCACTTATAATTTTAAGCCCCGGGGCTATGTGCTGATTCATATGCCCATGTCTGTGCTGACTGAGAAGCGGGATTCGCTGCTGAATATCACGTACCTCACGCTGCTTTTTATCTTCGCCTTTTCCCTGCTGGTTCTGGGCGTCTTTACCTTCGCCGTATACCGGCCGCTGCTTAAGATTACTTTGGCCGCCCGCCAGTACGCGGAGGGAAATTTCTCCTATGCCCTGAAGATCGCCGGAGAGGATGAGATCGGCCAGCTGGCCGCTACGCTGAATTATATGGCCCATGAGCTGGGCGAAACCGATGAATACCAGAAAAAGTTTGTGGCTAATATTTCCCACGATTTCCGCTCTCCCCTGACCTCCATCAAGGGCTACGTGGAAGCGATTCTGGACGGTACCATTCCGCCGGAAATGCAGGAAAAATATCTTCGTATCGTTCTGATGGAAACGGAGCGCCTGAACAAGCTGACCAGCGGTCTTCTGACATTAAATTCCTTTGACACCAAGAAAAACCGGTTGGATATCACCGATTTCGATATCAACGCCGTCATTAAGGATACGGTAGCCTCCTTTGAAGGCCGCTGTACGGCCCGCCACATTTCCATGGAGCTGCTCTTCGACGCCAGACAGCAGTTTGTGTCCGCAGATATGGGCAAAATTCAACAGGTTATGTACAACCTTCTGGATAACGCCATCAAGTTCAGTCCGGACAATTCTGTCATCACCATCGAGACAACCCTGCGGCACGAAAAGGTATTTATCTCGGTAAAGGATCAGGGCGTCGGCATTCCCAGGGACAGCATGAAGAAAATCTGGGAGCGCTTCTACAAGACTGATTCCTCCCGGGGCAAAGACAAAAAGGGCACCGGCCTGGGACTTTCTATCGTGAAAGAGATTATCGCATCCCATGGGGAGCATATCAACGCCATTTCCACGGAAGGCGTAGGGACAGAGTTTATCTTTACGCTGCCAAGGGTGCATACAGAAGAAAGCTAAATAACTATAAAAGCAGGCTGTTTTACATATGTTGTAAGCAGCCTGCTTTCTTGATATTAATGTACTTCAAATTCTTTCTTTAGTTTTTCTCCCATAGCTCCCCCCGGATGAATCAGAGCAAAGCTCTCATTCCGGAAACCGGTTTCTTCTATCAGCGCAGCCTGCAATGCATGAAAAATCACCATTGCCGCCGTGGTACTGGTAGTTCCCTGACTGTTATATCTGTCAGTTTCCCGGGTAATATGCATTTTCAGGACAGCATCCGCATTTTGGGCAAGGGGCGACTGTGGATTTTCTGTTACCGTAATCACATGAACCTTCTTTTTTTTGCAGATGTCCAGAATCGGGAGAAGTTCTCCTGTCTTCCCTCCCCTGGAAAGAAAAAGCATCGCATCGCCTTCCTCCAGGAAACCGGTAGCTCCATGCACTGCCTCTGCCGGAGATATGAATCTGGCAGGACGCTCGATACAACACATCAAATGTGCAAAATCCCTACAGGCAATTCCCGAATGACCGCAACCGGAGGCTCCGATTTTCGGAGCCTCCGCCAACAGCTTAACCGCTTTTTCAAATTCATCCATATCCACTGCCGCCGCGCCCTCTCTGAGGCACTCTGCTTCTATGGCAAAGGTTTCCTTCAAACATCTGGTATAAGCTTCTTTTTCCATAACTATTTCTCGTTTCTGCTCTTGAAATAATCGATGAATACCGCAATCATAATTACGATACCTTTTACGATATACTGCCAGGAAGCATCGATACCGTACAGGTTCATAATGTTATTCAGGATAGCGATGATAAATACACCGAATACTGTTCCCGAAATACTTCCGGAACCACCGGCCATACTGGTACCGCCCAGAACTACGGCTGCGATAGCATCCATCTCTGCACTCTCACCTGCCGTATGCGTACCGGAAAACAGACGTGAGGATGAAATAATTCCTGCCAGGGAAGCCAGAATACTGCTGTATACAAATACAAACAACGTAACAACCTTTGTATTGACGCCTGAATATGCAGCGGCCTGCATGTTACCACCGGTTGCAAGAATGTGGCGTCCCAGCTGCGTACGGTTCAGGATCACTGCTGTAAGAGCTACTACAATTACAATATAGATAACCTGAATCGGAATCGGTCCCACATAAGTAGCGGCAATAGATTTAAAGAAGGAATCGCTTACTGTAATGGTCTTTGTAGCACTGTATACACGCGCGATACCACGTCCGATATTCATCGTTGCCAGTGTAATGATGAACGGCGGAATCGTAGTGAATGCGGCAACCGCACCATTAAAAAGTCCCAGACATGCTCCCAACAGAATTGCCAGTAAAATAGCTGCACCGGAGGGCAATCCCAGATAGGATATAAATCCTGCCGCAAAGCAGCCTACCATAGCAATCACAGAGCCTACGGAAAGATCGATTCCGCCGAGCATAATAACCAGCGTCATACCACAGGCAAGAAACATATTGGTTGATAACTGTTTAATAACGTTGGAAAAGTTTTTCCATGCAAAGAAAGTATCTCCCAAAACTGCTGTCGCGCCAACGCAAAGTACTAAAAAGGCGATCAGCAATCCCAAATTATTTTTTATAACAGCCAGGCTTGATGAAGAGCCCAGAATTCCGCTTTTCTTCTCTTTCATTTTTTGTTCCTTTCTGACCTGTCATTCTATGACTCAGTCGTTGCAAGAGACATGATTTTCTCCTGATTTGCTTCTTCGCGGTCTAAGATTCCACGAATCTTTCCTTCACCCATAACAACAATCCTGTCGCAGATTCCCAGTACTTCAGGAAGTTCGGATGAAACGACGATGATAGATACGCCTTCCTTAGCCAGATTATCTATGATGTCGTAAATCTCCATCTTTGCTCCGACGTCTACGCCTCGTGTCGGCTCGTCCAGAATCAGAATCTTCGGATCCGTAGCCAGCCAACGGCCAATAATCACTTTCTGCTGATTTCCTCCGCTCAGACGTACAATTTTCTGCTCCGGGGATGCCAGCTTCACAGACATCTTCTCCACATACTCGTCCACGATAGACTTTTCTGTCTTCTTATTATAGCTTCCTGCCTTCAGGAATTTATTCATGACCTCAATGGTCATATTATAACGTACGCTCTGATCCGGATAGAGGGCTTCGAATTTACGATCCTCCGGAACCAGCGCAATACCTGCCTTCATGGCATCCTTTACGCCGTGAATTTCCAGAGGTTTTCCATCCATCTCCAGACTGCCGGAGGTTTTTTTAGATACACCGAAGACTGCATTCATCAGTTCACTTCGACCCGCTCCTACCAGACCTGCAAATCCAAGAACCTCACCCTTCTTCAGCTCGAAGGAAGCGTTGTGAACCATATTTCCATCGCTGTAATCATTCACTTTAAAAACCACTTCGTCTGAAGGTGTGTGGGTATGTATATAATAGTCGCCCAATGTACGACCTACCATTTTCGTAATCAACTGTTCACGGGTAACTTCCTTTACAATCTCAGTGGAAACATACCCGCCATCACGCATAACTGTTACTCTGTCCGCAATCTCATCCAGCTCTGACATTCTATGAGAAATATAGATAATTCCTACATTCTGCTTTTTCAGACGGCGAATTGCGTTAAAGAGGAATTCAACCTCCTTATCCGAAAGGGATGAGGTCGGCTCGTCCATAACAATAATACGCGCTCCAAAGGAAATTGCCCGGATAATCTCAATAATCTGCTGCTGTGCAATCGGCAGACGACCCAGCTTCTCCCTCGGATCCAGATCCAAAGAGAAGAATTCCAGCATTTCCTGTGTCTTCTGTATCATTTCATTGCGCTTTACAAAACCATTATTCTTGTATTCCTGTCCCAGAAATACGTTTTCATAAATACTCATCTGCGGCAGCATCATCAGCTCCTGATGAATAATACTGATTCCGTTTGCCCGCGCTTCTTTTACATTTGTAATTTCAACCTGCTTACCGTCAATATATACCTCGCCGGAATCCTTGCTGTAAATACCGCCCAGAATCTTGATCAGCGTGGATTTTCCTGCTCCATTCTCACCCAGCAGGGCATGAACTTCGCCGCTTTCCAGCGTGAGCTGAACATCACGCAAAGCCGGAACGCCATTGAACGATTTGCAAATACCTTTCATTTCCAGTAAGGTGCTCAAATCGATTCCTCCTATTCTGACTCTAAAGAGTTGTCCCAGCTGCCACTCCCGCAGCCGCCGGGACAACTCTGATTTTATTGCTTATTGAACTTTATTCTTGTCTATCCTATATGGACTTACTGCCATCCATCCATGTAATCTGCTACATTGCTCTTGTCGATGATGAAGGTCGGAACTGCGATGTTGGTCTCATAGTCCTCGCCGGCAAGAATCTTGTATGCAGTCTCGATAGAATCAGCTGCCATCTTCTTCGGAGACTGAGCTGCTGTTGCTACAAAAGCACCACCCTCAGAGATGTACTCCTTGCCTTCCGGAGAACCGTCAACGCCAAGGATAATTGCCTTGGAGCCTGCTTCGTTGATAGCTGCGTAAGCGCCCTGAGCGCACTGATCATTGCAACCAAATACTGCTACGATGTTCGGGTTAGCCTGCAGGATATCCTGTGTCTTGGAAAGACCCGGATCCGGCTTACCCTGAGCATCCTGCTGAGCAACGATGGTGTAACCCTTATCCTTGATAGTATCTGTGAAGCCGTTTACACGGTCTACACAAGCAGAGTTTGCCGGGTAGTCAAGAATTGCTACCTCGCCGCCATCCGGAACGAGCTCAATAAGCTTCTCTGCACACTGTACGCCAGCGCCATAGTTATCAGATGCCACGTAGGATTTAACCTTATCCAGATTTGCAACAGCTGTATCAATATTTACAACCGGAATGTTTGCTTCTGCCAGCATATCCAGTGCCGGCTCAATGCCTTCGCGGTCTACCGGGTTCAGGAATACGGCGTCAACGCCCTGTGTAATAAAGTCCTCGATAATGCTGATCTGCTTAGACTGATCCTGCTGTGCGTCAACAACGATAACCTCATCGCCATTTTCTTTTGCGATCTCAGTTAAGGTGTCGCCAATCGTTGAGAAGAAATCAGATGCTGCCCAGTAGGTATAACCAAACTTGTGTCCGCCCTCTTTGGTATCCGCTGCGGCTTCGTCTGCCTTATCAGCTGTGTCCTCTGTTGTTGCTGTTGTGTCAGTTGCAGTTGTTGTATCCTCTGCCTTGCTTCCACATCCTGCGAGCAGTGTAGCTACCATAGCCACGCTCATCAATGCTGCTACTACTTTCTTTTTCATGTTCTTCCTCCTTTTATTATAGAAAAAGTTTTTATGTTCACCGGTCGCCCCGGTCAGAACCTGATACATGTTATACGCCGTAAACCATAGTCCGGGCTGCCTTTAAGTAACGCAGTCCCTGCTCCGCCAGCTCTTCCGGCGTATCTGCGAAGCGTCTTGTCAGATAGGTAAGCGGCGCAATTTCATCTAATCTCTGTGGATTGAAAGTTTCCACGCAACCCGCTCCGTGATAATCAATATCCTTCAATGCTTTAAATACGTCTAACCACGGGATATGTCCCATACCAGGCGTACCGCGATTGCTGTCTACCAAATGCATGTATGCCAGCTTGTCGCCACATAACCGGATAGCGCCGGGGATATCGTCCTCTTCAATATTCATATGGAAGGTATCCAGATGAACCTTAATATTGTCTGCTCCCACCAGGTCAATGAGCTCCAATGCCTGCTCCGCCCGGTTCAGGAAATGCGACTCAAAACGTTTGATAGCCTCAAGCGCTATGGTAATACCATACTGGGCTGCATACTCACTCGCCTGCTTCAGATATTCCACATCCCAGTCGATTTCCTGCTGGGTACGGGGCTTTCCCGTATGATAACCGGAACCTACGTAATTAACGCCGCCCACAATCTTTGCTCCCACCTCGTGTGCCACATCCAGAAGCTTTTTCATGTAGACCAGAGCTGCTTCCCTTTCCTTCGGATCCGGTGAAATTGCATTGTACTCCTTTGACATGGCCGTAGTCACAATGACCTCCATATCATACTGTTTCAACTTCTCTGCCACCTTTGCAGCTGGAAAATGAAACGGGTCATTTACAGACAAGTCAATTGCTTCGGCCCCCAGCCTAGCAATTTCATCAATGCAATACAAATCCTCTTCACCGAAGGTTACAGCCCAAAGCCATGTATTCAGACCTAACTTTATCATGGTAATTCCCCCTTTTATTCCAGATTCGCATGCCGTTTGAACATACTTTCACTGGTTTCATTCTTAGCTTTCATCAACACAAGAACCAGATTTTCGAAAACCAGACAGGAACCTCCTTCAAACAATGTTCCCATAGGCATAATCGATGCCGCTTCCCTGTCCTCTTTCTTTGGCGCTTTAACCACCAGTGTTACATCTGCCATTTTCCCCAGTGTAGATTCCGGATTGCCGGTCACCAGCAGGAGCGCTGCCCCTTTTTCCTTTGCTTTTTCCCCATGGGAGATCAGCGCTTTGGATTCTCCCGAACCGCTGCATAAAAGAAGCAAATCACCTTTCTGAATGGCAGTTGTCGTTGTTTCTCCTACAAAATAACTTCTACATCCCAGATGCATCAGGCGCATGGCAAAAGCCTTACAGCTTAAACCGCTTCTTCCCAGCCCATCGCAGAATATCTGTCCTGCTCCAAGAATCAGATCCGCCGCCTTCTGAAGCTCCTCTTCACGGATTCCGGACACTGCCTGCCCTAGTTCTTTTAAAATGCTTTCTGTATACATCAGGGACATCTTTCTTCCTTCCTTTTTATATATGTGCCAGATCTGTAAAACTCTTTTTCAATGCGTCATACATCTGATCATATACTGCATGGTATTTCTCGTACAGGTCAGCTTCTGCCGGATCGAAGTCCATGGTATCCTGCTCCTGGATAAATTTATCACAGGCTTCCCGTACAGAAGGATAAATTCCGGCGCCTACGCCTGCCAGAATCGCAGCTCCGAAAGCGGCTCCTCCTTCCTTGTTGGCCAGTGTATGGATACCACAGCGGAACAGATCTGCCAGCATTTTTCTGTATACCGGACTTGTGCTTCCACCACCACAGGCGCGAAGAGAGGTAATCTCAATGCCCTGATCCTTTAATAGATCATTGCAGTCTGCCAGGCAGAATACCACGCCTTCCATGATAGCGCGAAGCATGTGCGCCTGGGTATGTACCGTATTCAGTCCCAGAAATGCGCCTCTGTACAGCGGATCCATATGGGGTGTTCTCTCTCCCATCAGGAACGGCAGGTAAATCAGCTTTTCACTTCCCACCGGAATCTTCTCAACCAGCTCTGTCAGCAGGCTATAAAAAGACTTTCCTTCTTTCTTTGCTCTTTCAATCAAATCCTGACAGAACTTATCCTTAAACCACTCCACAGACAAGCCTGCGGACATGGGGCCACCCATGGAATGCCAACATCCCGGAACCGCGCAGCAGCATACATGGAGACCGCCCTCAGGAATACTGATATATTTATCAAAATGTGAATACACAACCGATGAGGTTCCTAAGGTAACAAAGGCCTGTCCTTCATGAACCACTCCGGTTCCTACTCCCGCGCAGGCATTGTCACTTCCACCCGCTACTACTACCGTATCTTTGGAGAGTCCACACTGTTCTGCGATTTCCGGAAGAAGGGTTCCTGTCACTTCCTGACTTTCATATACTTTACCCAGAAGATTTTTATCAATCTTTAACGCATCCAGGATTTCTTCAGACCAGCAACGGTTTTTTACATCTAAAAGCTGCATGCCTGTTGCATCCGATACGTCCGTTGCAAATACTCCCGTCAGTACATAGCGAATATAATCCTTCGGCAGAAGAATGTGTCTGCATTTCTTGAATTTTTCAGGCTCATTTTCCCGAATCCAGAGGATCTTGGCTGCTGTCCAGGCCGCCAAAGGCGGATTTGCGGAAATCTCCAGCCATTTCTCCATCGGAAGGGCTTCCAACATTTCGTCTACCTGCGCCGAACTTCTCTGATCACACCAGAGAATGGTATTTCCAATCGTTTCTCCATTTTCATCCAGAAGTACCGAGCCATGCATCTGTCCGGAAAGTCCGATTCCCTTTACATCCTCACTCTTTACCCCCGTTTTTTCTACCACGGCTTTCAGCGTGTCCAGAACTGCATTCCGCCAGTCGTGGGGATCCTGTTCTGCCCAACCGTTATGCGGCTGATACATGGGGTAAGAATGTTCTGCGGAAGCTACGGTTTCTCCCTGTTCATTCACAAGAATTGTCTTTGTTGCGCTTGTGCCCAAATCAATGCCTATTACATACTTCACGTCTGCTTACCTTCTTTCCCTTTGCGGATTTCCTGCTGCATCCAACGGATATTTTCTTCCATATTTCCCTTTACAATTGCTCTTCCTGATACAAATATGGTAGCTCCGGCTGCCGCAACAGCTCCAATATTTTCTTTTGTAATATTACCATCCACTTCGATATCTGTATCCAAGCCCATCTGGTTCAGTTTCTCACGAAGTCTGCGGATTTTCTCCAGCGATTCCGGAATGAAGGTCTGACCCTCAACTCCCGGTTCTGTAGTCATCAGCTGTACTACATCTGCCATACGCAGGATTTCTTCATCCAATACGGTAAGCGGCGTCCCCGGCTTCAGCACTACTCCCGCCTTTCGCCCAAGCGCCCTGATATCGCTCATTACCTGCTTTACATTTTCACAGGTTTCATAATGAACCGTGATTATATCCGCGCCTGCTTCTGCTATCCGTCTGATAAATTTTTCAGGATGCAGGGTCATCATATGTACGTCGAAAATTCTCCTAGTGCTTGGACGGATTCCTTCAATCAATTTGATTCCCAGTCCCAGATTCGGAACAAAATTTCCATCCATCACATCAATATGCACATAATCTGCTCCAGCCGCATCTATCGCTTTCAAATCTCTGTCAAGATATCTGTAATCCAATTCAAGCAGAGACACACCCAGCTTATACATTTTCATTTTCCTCTTAAATTTTATTATAATCAATTGCCTGCTGTGTAGCTTTGATATGTTCTTTACAACCGCGTCCCAGTCTTGATTCATAACCCAGATAAAGTGCTTCCAGAATGAACTGATCTGAGATACGTCTTGTTACCTTGTCACGGCCCACTGTCAGGTCGTTGGCTGAAACCAGAAGGCGAATGTCCGTATACTCCAATAATGGTGAATTATCCCGTCTGGTAATGCTGATGGTCGTTGCCCCTCTCTGCTTCGCAATCTTCATTGCTTCTACCACATTTCTGGAACGGCCATCATAAGATACGGCAACCGCCACATCATTTTTGGTCAGATTGCTTGCGGCAATCATTTGAAGCATAATATCTTCCTCTGCCGAACAGGCAACTCCTATCCGTTTAAACTTTATATATGACAGCTTTGCTGCAACATACGCGTCTCCTGCTGCAAAAAAATGAATCGAATTAGCCTGCAGCAGCGCCATCAATGCTTCTTCATATTTGTTTTCCTTATTGGCAAGCGTCTCGCTGAGCACTTCCAGATTATTCTTATATAATTTATTCAGAATTGCCGCCATGTTATCCTGTACGCCTATTGTATTGACAGTATCAGGCTCTTCATGATTCGCAACGGTAAAAGCTTCTTTCAAAGTGGTATATCCGTCATATCCCAACCGTCTGCAGAACCTTACAATGGAAGCTTCACTTGTGCCAGATTCCTTTGAAATCTGTGCAAGTGTCATTCTTTCAATTGCCTCCGGGTTCTCCGCAAGGGCTTCTGCAATCCGTCGTTCCGCTCTCGGCAGTGATGGTATAAGTCTTGCGATTTTCTCTAATATCTCATGCATCATCATCCCTGCTTTCTTTCCCTTTGCTTGATTTCATTTTAATTCGCACTTCAAATGAAGTAAACATCGGATAGTTTTTTCTACTTTTTATTTCATTTGCCTTTCACTCACCCCCTTATTTTCGTCTTGTATTTTGTGTGTTTTGTGCATTTTTCACAATTTTTTTCATTTTTCATTTCATAATGAAGTGTCTATTTGCATATTCACTTCATTTTTAATCCACTTATTTCCATTTCATGTTTCCATTTCTTTTTATTTCCGAAGCAGAAACAGCTTGTTTTTTCACTTTTCCGTCGATATTGTCTGCTATTTTAAAATTATATTATATTTTATCAGTTTTTTCAAGCATGATATAGGTACATAGAAAAAGGAGCATGCTCGAATTTACTTCGCAGCATACTCCTTTTCCATATTTCCACTTCAAAATTACTTCTTTTATCCTCTATAATAGTTGATCAGACAGCCCTTCAGAATGATCTCCCGCTCATCATCGGTCAGTCCGCCCAGCTTCAGGGTTACTTCCCGATCTTTCTCACCGTTTACGTATACGGGAATCTCGGTTTTCTTCTCTTCCACTGCCTTGCGGATCTCCGGAACAAACAGGAAATCGCCCTTGGCAAAGGGAAGGATTCCCTCGTCAATCAGGAAGGGCAGCATACCCCAGTTGATCAGGTTGGAGCGGTAACGCTTGGTGGCGTAGGAATTGGCGATATTGGCCCAGCCGCCCAGTACCTTCTGGCAGGAGGCCGCCTGCTCTCTGGCGGAGCCGTCGCCCGGCTTCACCGCAAAGATGGTGCTGCCCACGCCCACGTTGGTCTTGTCCACGCCCGGATACCATGCGTTCAGATTCTGGAATACCGGTTTCAGCTCCGGCACTGCCTCTGCAGGACAATCTCCTGCCTCGATGGCCTTCTCGGCTTTCTGAATCTCCTTGGCCAGACCTACATAAGCCGGAGCCTTCCGGGACAGGGTGAACTCTGCCAGACCCAGCGGGTTGGAGCGGTAAGAGGATGTCTCGCCGGAGGGAATCAGCTCGTCCGTAGTGGTGACCGGATCGTGAATCTCCGATACCACCTTCAGAATCAGATGCTCCGCCAGGGCCGGCATAGCGGGCCAATCCTTGATATTCGGGCCAAACTTGATCTCTACGCTCGGATCTGCCACGCCCTTGCTGTCAAAGACACGGTTCTCGTAAATCTTGCTGTCAAAGAAGTAACGCGGATTGCTGAAGTCCACGTCCATCTCGGTGGCCGCGGTCAGATAACCCTTGTTGGCTGCGGTAGCAGCGATGGAACGGGCATCCATCAGCGCCACAGACGCAATCTGGCCGCTCTGGAGCTTGGAGCCCTCCCGGTTCGGGAAGTTACGGGTGGAGTGACGGATACTGAAGCCGTTGTTGGACGGGGTATCGCCTGCGCCGAAGCAGGGGCCGCAGAAGGCTGTCTTCAGCACTGCTCCGGTCTCCATCAGAGTTGCCGCCGCTCCATTTTTTACCAGTTCCATGTAAATCGGCATACTTGCCGGGTATACGCTTAAGGTAAATTCATCCGGGCCGATGCTTGCGCCCTTTAAGATATCCGCTGCCGCGCAGATATTTTCAAAGCCGCCGCCTGCACAGCCTGCGATGATGCCCTGATCCACGTAGAGCTTGCCGTCGCGGATCTTATCAGTCAGATGATAATCTACCGCGCCGCCCAGGGATACCAGAGCCTTCTTTTCCACATCCCGCAGGATATCGCCCAGGTTCGCCTTCACGTCCTCAATGGTGTAGACGTTGCTGGGATGGAAGGGCATGGCAATCATCGGCTTCACAGCGCTTAAGTCCACATAAATCATGCCGTCGTAGTAAGCCACCTTGCCCGGCTTCAGCTCTTTATAAGCTCCGGCTCTGCCATGAATTTCATAAAACTCTTTAATAGTGTCGTCAGTCTTCCAGATGGAGGACAGGCAGGTGGTCTCTGTGGTCATGACGTCGATGCCGATACGGAAGTCCGCGCTCAGATTCTCCACGCCGTCTCCCACAAACTCCATGACCTTGTTATTTACATAGCCCTTCTCAAAGACTGCGCCGATGATGGCCAACGCCACATCCTGAGGACCGACGCCCTTCTGAGGCTCTCCGGTCAGGTACACACCTACCACGCCGGGCATATTGATATCATAGGTCTTATTCAGCAGCTGCTTTACCAGCTCCGGTCCGCCCTCGCCCATGGCCATGGTTCCCAGGGCGCCGTAGCGGGTATGGCTGTCCGATCCCAGAATCATCTTGCCGCCCTCTGCCAGCATTTCCCGGGCAAACTGGTGGATCACTGCCTGATGGGGCGGTACATAGATGCCGCCGTACTTTTTCGCGCAGGTCAGGCCAAACATGTGGTCATCCTCGTTGATGGTTCCGCCTACGGCGCAAAGGCTGTTGTGACAGTTGGTCAGCACATAGGGAATCGGGAATTTCTCCAGTCCCGAAGCCCGGGCTGTCTGAATGATTCCGACAAATGTAATATCGTGGGACGTCAGCTTATCGAATTTGATCTCCAGCTTGTCCATATTGCCAGATGTATTGTGCGACTCCAGAATTCCATAGGCGATGGTCTGTTTTCTGGCCTCTTCCTTGGAGGGCACGCTGCCGAGCTGGCTCTCCAGCACGCTGGGCGCGTCCTTGGTATCCGGGATGATTTCTGTTCCGTTCAGCAGATATGCTCCGCCTTCCAGTAATTGAACCATGTTTCTCCTCCTGCTGTTGTGAATGTTGTGACCTCGGACGGGCGGGTCTTCTGGAAACTGCTGTCGCAGTTTCCAGAAGCATCGGAGGGCCCTCCGATGTCTGTCTTTGTAAAACCATAGTCTTACAAGCAAGCTTGACGCCTATGGTTTCCCCAATCCAGCCGCCCTATGGCCTGTTACGTTCCATTATAAAAAGAGCCTGCAGAAATTGCAAGCTCTCTTTCTCATTATTCTTGAGACTCCGTTTCATTTACGGATGTGTTATCCGCCTCCGGGAAGATAATTGTCACCTTAAACAAATCGCCGTCCAGATAGATATTGAAGCTTCCCTTTTGAAGCTCCGTCAAGTTCCGGGCGATGGAAAGTCCCAGGCCGCTGCCTTCGGTGCTGCGGGCCACATCTCCCCGGATAAAACGCTCCGTCAGCTCGTCCGCGTTGATATTCAGAGGCTGCTCGGAGATATTTTTAATACTGAAGCGCACCATATGCCCCACCGTGGTCAGTTCCACGTAGACCCGGGTATTCGGCATGGCGTACTTGACCGTGTTATTATACAGGTTCTCAATGACGCGCCAGAGCCTCCGGCCGTCCGCCACGATGACCACCGGCTCCTCGGGCATATTCACCACCAGATTCAGACCTTTATTCTCAAATTTTTCACTGAATTCGCCGTTGGTCTGCTGAATCAGCTCCTGGAAATTAAGGCGGTTCAGCTCCAGTTTTATATTGCCGGAGCTGATTTTGGAGGCCTCCACCAGATCGTCGGTCAGGTGCTTCAGTCTCAGCGCCTTATCCTCCAGAATCGCGATGTAATTCTTTGCCCGCTCATTCTGGATATCCTCCCGCTTTAAGAGATCCACATAATTGATAATCGACGTCAGCGGCGTCTTGATGTCATGGGATACATTGGTAATCAAATCAGACTTCAGGCGCTCGTCCCTGACGCTCTTCTCCACCGCCGAAGACAGGCCGATGCCCATCTGATTGACCGCCTCCGCAAAGACCCGGTTATCTCCACTGATCTGCTCCATGGGGATCTGCGCTGTCAGCTCCCCTGCGGAAATTTTCTTGATCCCGTCCAGAATTTTCTGCCGCTGGACTGCCTGTCGGAGCAGAAAGACGCCCACTCCCAGATCAAAGAATGCCAGCAGAACGATTCCAAATTCCCCCATTATCAGGAACACTACGTTTCCCAGCAGAAAGCCTGCGTAGGAAAGCATGGTCTTCGTGGTGGTCTTCCGGTTTCTCATGATTTTCCCAAAGAGATTGCAAACCAGACAGAACACACTGTTCTTCCACAAGGTATGCGCCTTGATTCTCCGCACCAGGCTGATATAGCCAATCAGGAACAGCAGGTTCAGTGCGAAGGTGGTTACGCCGCCGGCCAGCACGAATTCTCTCATCTCCAGGTTCCGCACAGACACGCTGTTGGAAACCAGCACCAGAATCAGCCAGGCCGGGATCATAAGACTCAGGGCCGCCGGCTCTGTATGCATCCGGTCAAAGCGGTTCAGCACAATCTGCCCGTCCTCCTCGGTGCTCCGTCCTGCTGCCAGCGTCAGGTATACCATCGTCAGCAGATAAAGCACTGCACCCGGGCTCACGCCGTACGCCGCCATCCGGCTCACAGGCGCGATTTCCTCGTACTGCTTTTTATACTGAGCCAGCTTATCACTGGCCTTATAGTCCGTATCCACCGCCACAGCCAGAATATAGTCGCCGTCCACCGAGGGCGGATAGCTCTTCACATAGCTGCTCAGCTCACTTAAGGAAATGGGCATACCGCTGGAATCGTAGCTCATATCCTCGCTGTCATAGATCAGGTAATCCTGATAGCTTCGGATATAATCCAGCAGCCCTTCGGTGCTGGAAAATTTTGTCTTTCCAAAGCTTTTCATATTGGTATAAATCTTCTTGGTGAAATCATCCGAAGAAACCTGTTCCACAGACTTTGGAATCACAAAGTAACGCATATTGGTCATACTTGGGCTGAACAGCTCCAGGTTCTCCGTATAGGCAAAATAGTCATTGTAGATAACCGGAAGCGTGCTCTCCAGATCCTGATAGATCTCCTGCAGCTGGGCCGTCGTCAGCTTCTGCTCCTCCGCATAGGCTGTAATGCTGTCATAGCCCACCGGGGCGTAACGCTCCTCTACAGCTTCCAGCTGCTCCACATCGCGGACCGTTCCCTGCATCATTCCAAAGGGGAGCTCCTCACCGTCGGTGATGAATTCCTCTATATAGCCTTCTTCCGTACTGTATTCTTCCGCCGCGTACTCCTCCACAGCTGCTTCTTCTGCAGCAGCCCCTTCCGCCGCTTTTTCTCTCTCCGGCGCGGCCGTGGTTGAGCTTGTGATACTGCTGCCTCCGTTCATGCTGGAAATGGACCCCACCTCGGTTCCATCCTCGCTGTACAGGGACTGCTCCGTATAATTAGTAAAGCTCTTGGACAGATAGCCTACCGTACCGTCGTCGTAGGTAATCTTCATCAGGGTTCCGGTTTCCATTCCCTCCAGGGACCAGTTCAGCAGATCCGCCAGTGCGTAATAGAGACCGCCGTCCTTCGGATCCCCGTTCCCGATGGTACTGTTATCCGCGTACTGCTGAATATTTACCAGCAGCTTTCCGTCATAAACGCCATTTTTTTCAAACTTACTCTCCCGGCTGGCCGCCCGGACACAGCGGTAAATCTGCTCTAATACCTCGTTCTGATAGTATCCGGTGCTCTCAAAGCTCTGCTCCTTTCCCACGAAGCCAAAGCCACTGCCGCTCACATAGACCGTACATACGACCACGGACAGCACCAGCACCACAGCGCATATCTGATTGACTAAAAGAGCCGCCAGCTTCCACGGCCTTGCATATTCCCATCGCTTCATTTACAGCTTCTCCACCTTATAACCGATTCCCCAGACCACCTTCAGATAGCGGGGTTCCTTGGCATTGATCTCGATTTTCTCCCGGATATGGCGGATATGCACCGCCACCGTATTATCTGCACCAATTGCGTCTTCATTCCAGATACTTTCGTAAATCTGACTAATAGAGAAAACTTTACCCTGGTTTTTCACCAGAAGCAGCAGAATATTATACTCGATGGGCGTCAGCTTCACCGGCTCGCCGTCCACGGTCACCTCTTTCAGATCGTCGTTCATAATCAGGCCGCCGGTCTGATAGATCTTTTGGTTTTCTCCTGCGGCATTGCCCAGCTTGGTGTAACGGCGCAGCTGGGACTTCACCCTCGCCACCAGCTCCAGCGGATTGAAGGGCTTGGTTACATAATCGTCCGCGCCGATATTCAGACCCAGAATCTTGTCCGCGTCCTCGGATTTGGCCGACAGAATGATAATGGGAATGCTGCTCTTTTCCCGGATCTTCAGGGTAGCCCTGAGGCCGTCCAGCTTCGGCATCATAATATCGATAAGTAAAAGCTGCACGTCCTCCCGTTCCAGCATCTCCACTGCCTGCAGCCCGTCGTAGGCCTTCAGGATCCGGTAGCCCTCCTGGGACAGATAAATCTCTATGGCGTCTACAATTTCTTTATCATCATCGCAGACCAGGATTGTATTCTTTTTCTTTGTCATTTTTTCACCCTCATAGTATTCTCAAAACATAGATAGACAGTAAAATAGTACTCTTACATTCTACTGTCTATCCATAGTTATAACAAGGCTTTTTTAAGTTCTCCATTTGATAATTCTTAAGATTTTCTTGGGAGTCTCCAGCCAACAGAAAAGAGAAAATATCCCCGGATATTTTCTCTTTTCGTCCGTTTATTTGAGATAATCTGCATACTTCTCTTCGCTGGCGCTTAAGAACACAATACCGATGATTCCCGGGCCTGTATGGGCTCCGATGGCGCAGCCAACCCAGGATTTGATGATTCCGCGGCAATGATATTTCTCCATCAGGACCTCACAGACCTGCTCGCAGGTCTTGGGATCATTTCCATGTACCACGCCGATGATCTGCTTATCCAGCTCCACGCCCCGTTCGCCCACCAGCTCTACGCAGCGCTTCAGGGATTTATGCCGTCCCCGCACCTTCTCGAAGGCTACCAGCGCGCCCTCGTCATTGACCTCAATGATCGGCTTTACATCCAGGACGCCGCCCAGCACTGCGGAGGTACGGCTTAAGCGTCCGCCCTTGTACAGATATTCCAGCGTCTCTACGGTTACGATATGCTCCATGTGATCGCAGAAGTACTGCGCCGCCTCGATGATCAGCTCCTTCGGCGCGCCATTTGCCTGCATCCGCAAGGCCTTCTCCACGACCAGGCCAAAGCCCAGAGACGCGCATTTTGTATCCAGGATCGTGAGCTTAAAGTCCGGATATTCCTCCAGAAGCTCCTCTTTTGCCAGGTTCGCCGCATTGAAGGTGCCTGCGATTCCTGTGGAGAAGCACAGATACAGCACCTCGTCCCCGGCCTTCGCGTAGGGCTCGAAATTCTCCCGGAACATATACTGGTTGATATGATAGGTTTTGATATCGGCACCGTCAGCCTGAATCCGGTAGAATTCCTCCGGGAAAATGGTCTTGCCGTCAAAATAGTCGGTTCCGTCAATGGTCACCGGCGTCGGAATCACATGAAGCTGATATTTGTCGATAATTTCCTTTGGCAGATCCGTCGCGGAATCTGTGATAATCTTAAATGCCATGTTCTTCTCCCCTGAATTTAATTGGCAGCCCCTGATACCCTGCCGCTTATTGATTTACATAATATACAGTCTGGTTTCTACTCCAGCGCCTCAAGCTGCGCCAGCCAAAGCGCAGCGCAGGCGTCACTCGGCATCCGCAGGTCTCCCCGGGGCGACACTGCCACGGAACCTACCTTCGGGCCGTCCGGCAGACAGGAACGCTTGAACTGCTGGGCAAAATACCTGCGATAGAATACCTTCAGCCATTTCAGTATGGTTTCCTTCTCATACACGCCCGCAAAGGCTTTCCGGGCCAGCCGGTAAATCTTCTCCGGCTCAAAGCCGAAACGTAAAATGTAATACAGATAAAAATCATGAAGCTCATAAGGTCCAACCAGATCCTCTGTCTTCTGGGCAATTTCTCCGTCCTTGGGCGGCAGAAGCTCCGGACTCACCGGCGTATCCAGCACATCCAGCAGCACCCCGGAAAGCTTCCGGTCTCCGCAGGTATCCGCGTAGTACCGCACCAGATGGCGCACCAGCGTCTTCGGCACTCCCGCGTTGACGCCGTACATGGACATATGGTCTCCGTTGTAGGTAGCCCAGCCCAGGGCCAGCTCCGACATATCGCCGGTACCGATCACCATGCCTCCCGCCTGATTTGCCAGATTCATCAGCACCTGGGTTCGTTCTCTTGCCTGGGAATTCTCGTAGGTCACATCATGAACTGCCGGATCGTGTCCGATATCCCGGAAATGAAGGGTCACTGCCTCCCGGATATCTACTTCCTTCAGCGTGGCTCCCAGCTTCTCGACCATATCGCAGGCATTGCGATAGGTCCGGTCTGTGGTTCCGAAGCAGGGCATGGTCACACCCAGGATACCGGAACGGGAAAGTCCCAGGCTGTCAAAGGCCTTTACCGTAACCAGAAGCGCCAGGGTAGAATCCAGTCCGCCGGAGATGCCGACCACCGCTGTCTTACAGTGGGTATGCTCCAGCCGCTTCTTCAGGCCCATATACTGAATGGCAAAAATCTCCTCACAGCGCCGCTGTCTGTCGCTGTCGCTGCTCGGTACAAAGGGCGCTGGATCTACGTAGCGGGACAGCTCTGTATCCTCTTTTTTCAGATGGAATCCAACTTCCATATAAGGCTTAGACACATCTGTCTGGAAAGTCGTCATACGTCTGCGCTCTCCCACCAGCCGCGCGATATCCAGCTCCGCGTAAATGGTCTCGCTGGTAAAACGGGCCGACTCCGCCAGAATCGTGCCGTTCTCTGCGATGATATTGTGACCGCCGAATACCAGGTCCTGGCTGGATTCGCCCTCCCCGGCGTTGGCGTAGATATAGCCGCATACAAGTCTCGCCGACTGTCCGCCTATGAGAGACTCCCGGTACCGGTTCTTGCCCGTGGTCTCGTCGCTGGCCGAGCAGTTCACGATGACTGTCGCGCCCGCCAGCGCATGGCGGATACTGGGGGGATTTGGCACCCATACGTCCTCGCAGATCTCGGCTGCTACGGCCAGACCGGTCAGCTCTTCACAGGTGAACAGCAGATTTGTACCGAAATGGATATAATCTCCGTCCTCACCCTCCTCGGGCACCCACACGTCCTCCACTTCCGCATTTCCCGGTGTGAAATGACGAAGCTCGTAGAATTCTCCGTAGTTGGGAATATGTACCTTCGGCACCAGTCCCAGCAAATGGCCGCCGCAAAGGGCCGCCGCCACATTGTAGAGCTTGCCGTCCTTCTCCCAGGGCAGACCCACGAAAATCAGCGCGTCCAGATCCGCCGTCTCCCGGGCGATATGAAACAGCTCCTCTCTGGCGCTTTTCAGCAGAAGCTCCTGCAAAAATAAATCCGAACAGGTATAACCGGTAATGCCAAGCTCCGGAAATACGATGATCTTCGCGCCATTTTCCGCCGCCTCTCTGGCAAGTCTTATGGTCTCCGCGCCGTTTCCCTTCGTGTTCGCCACCTGAATCTTCGGCGTCACCGCCGCCGTTCTGATAAACCCGTGTCTCATATCGTTACCTCTTTATTCACCTTTTCGCTACTTTCAGGATCTCTTTCAGATCCTCGATATCAAAATGATAGGCATGATTGCAGAAATGGCATTTCACCTCGATGGGCTTATTGTCCTGAATCATCTCCCGGATGTCCTTGCTTCCGATGCTGACGATAGCCTTAGCTACCCGCTCCCGGCTGCAGTTACAGTACCAGGACGTCGGAATGGTATCGTTAATCTCCAGACCAAAATCGCCCAGCAGATATTCCAGAAGCTGCTCCGGGCTCATGCCCTGGTCGAGCAGTTTCGTCACAGAATCCATCTTCGAAAGCTTTTCCTCCAGGGCGTCAATCACCTTATCGTCCGTAAAGGGCATCAGCTGAAGGATGAAGCCGCCTGCCTGCCGGATGGTATTGTCCTTATTTAACAGAACGCCCAGTCCTACGGAGGAGGGCACCTGCTCGGAGGTGGCAAAGTAATAGGTCAGATCCTCCGCGATTTCTCCGGTCTGGAGCTCTACGGTTCCCACATAGGGCTCCTTCAGTCCCAGATCCTTGATGACACGTAAGGTGCCGGGTCCGATGGCGCCGGATACGTCCAGCTTTCCTTTCGCGTTTGGCGGAAGCAGTACCATAGGTTCGTCCACATAGCCCTTGACCCGGGCCCTGGAATCTGCTGTGACGGTAATGCCGCCGATGGCTCCGGCTCCCTTAATCTGCAGGGTCAGCAGATCCGCGTCGCCCTTCATCATGGAGCCCATCATGGCTCCGGCTGTCAGAAGACGGCCCAGGGCCGCGGTGGCTACCGGGCTGGTATTGTGGATGGAACGGGCCTGCTCCACCATTTCTCTGGATGTGATGGCAAAGGCACGAATCTGGTGATCCGCGGCCGTCGCCCTTACGATATAATCTCCCATAATTTTACTCCTCTTATTATGTCATTTTTCTGCGCCTGTACTTTTCTGCGCTTTATCTGAACTTCCCGTATCTCACGCTTTCCGCGCTGTGATACAGAACTTTCCCGTCGTATCCGTAACCTCTTTTCCAGTGTCTGAATCAAAGATCTGCTCCGCCTTCATTCCCGCCTGCTGCAACAGTTCCAGCACCCGCTCCAGCGCGTAAGCCTTCTGGATATGTGTCTCTTCAAAACGGGTATACCGGTCGTCCTCATCCCGGATATAGAGGGTCAGGTCGTACTGATTCAGCTGCTCCTCCGGGTCGTAATAATTTTCCCAGATAAAGCTTCCCTCCTCCCGGTTCTCCGCGATAGTGGTCTCGCCCAGCATCTCGCTGTACTTGTAAATGGTGTTCATGTCGAAAAAGAACACCCCGTCCGGATCGAGATAGTTCCGCACCAGACGGAACACATGCAGCAGCTCTTCCTCTTCCGTAATATAATTCAGGGAATCGCAGACGCTGACGATGGCCCGCACCGTGCCGTAGAGCTCGAACTCCCGCATATCCTGCAAAAGATACAGGATATCGTGGCCGGATTCCGCCCGTTTCTCATAGGCCAGCTCCAGCATTTCCTCGGAAGCGTCCACACCGATCATGTCGTAGCCCGCGCCCGCCAGAAGCTCGGTCATGCTGCCGGTTCCGCAGCCCAAATCCAGCACCAGGCCGTCCCGGATTCCATATGCGCTTAATATCTGTATGATCCGCCCGCTCCATTTTTCATAGGGGACCTGATCCATAAAGAGATCGTAGACCTCCGCAAAGCCTGTATACGCGTCCATCTGTAAACTCCTTCACCCGTCCGTTCTTTCCAGACTGTATGATCCGTTTCATCATAACAAATTTTCAGGCAAAAAACAAGGACTGCCGGAAAATCACGGCAGTCCCCTTGTATTCGCTGTTACTGTTCACAATAACTGTTCGCTCGCTTATTTGCTGCTTAAGAACTTCTCGATGTTGGCCATCGCCTCTTCTTCGTCCTCGCCGTCTGCAGTGACGGTGACAGTCTCGCCTGCGAAGAGACCAAGGGTCATCATACCCATAATACTCTTGGCATTTACCTTTTTGTTATCACTCTCCACATAGATCTCGCTGCCGTACTGGCTCGCCACCTGTACCAGCAGTGCGACCGGTCTGGCTTCCAGCCCTTCCGGAATCTGAATCGTGATTTCCTGTTTCATCATAATAATTCTCCTCCTTGTGATCCCTTAGCTCTTCTGCTATCATACTCAGCTTTCTGAGCCGGTGATTGACACCGGACTTCCCTACGGGAGGTGTCAGCATCTGCCCCAGCTCCTTCAGGGTGGTCTCCGGCTGCTCCAGACGAAGTACTGCGATCTCCGCCAGGTTCTCCGGAAGCTCGTCAAAGCCGATGGTTCTCTGAATAAATTGTATGTCTTCAATCTGCTTTACCGCTGCAGAAACGGTCTTATTCAAATTGGCAGTCTCACAGTTCACCTGTCGGTTCACGGAATTGCGCATTTCCTTCAGAATCCGGACGTTCTCGAATTTCATCAGGGCCACATGGGCTTCCATCACATTCAGAAGATCCACGATCTGGGAACCTTCTTTTACGTAAAGTACAAAGCTTCGCTTCCGCAATGTGATCCGCGCGTCTATCCCGAAGCCGGTCAGCATCTCCTGAAGCTTCTCCGCCTTCTCTTCCGTGCTGCACACAATCTCAAAATGATAGCCCTTCTCCGGATCGCTCATGGAACCGGACGCCAGAAAGGCTCCTCTGATGTAGGCCCGCTTACAGCACTGGTTCTGCACCAGCATGTGCTTCACAGGCTCCAGTCCGTCAAAGGAAGTCACCTCATAACTTCTGCTTCCCCGGGGATTTCTGCCCTGCCGCACCGACACGTTCATTTCTATATTAAATGTTTTTCTCAATAATGTAAAGTACTTTCTTGCAACAGCCAGATTCTCCGTATGCATCTTCACACAGGGGGAATCGCCGTCCGCGCTCTCCACATGGCTGCAATAGCTTAAAATCGCAGCCATTTCCGCCAGTCTGCAGTGTCTGGCCGGCGGTACCTGACAGGAGAGCTCCTGCTTAATCTCACTGGAAAAAGACATGGGGCACCTCTTCAAATATGATCTTAATGCGCCTTGACAATAGCGTCTTTCTCAATATCCCGGTGCTCGATCCGCACCGCGTAGTCCGTATTTTCCCGCAGCCGCTCATAGAGCTTATTGGCCAGGGTCACCGAGCGATGCTTGCCCCCGGTGCAGCCGATGGAGATCACCAGCTGGTTCTTGCCCTCCAGCACATAATTGGGAATCAGGAACTGTATCATATCTATGAGCTTGTCCAGAAACCGGTGGGACACCTCAAAGCCCATGACGAAATCCTGTACCGGCCTGTCATTGCCGCTCAATTTCCGCAAATCTTCATAATAATAAGGATTGGGAAGAAAACGCACGTCAAATACCAGATCGGAGTCGGTGGGGATTCCGTATTTAAAGCCAAAGGAAAGCACCGAAATGACCAGGTTTTTAAAATTCTTATTCTGCACAAAGATTTTATCCAGCTCCTGCTTCAGCTCTCTGGTCAGCAGGCTGCTGGTGTCAATGATATAATCCGCCTGCTTCTTCAGAAATTCCAGTCTCCGACGCTCTTCCCGGATGCCGTCGGCCACCCGGCCGTCCTGAGCCAGCGGATGCGTGCGGCGGGTCTCCTTATAGCGCTTCACAAGCACTTCATCGGAAGCGTCCAGGAACAAAATCTCGTAGTTTACGCCAGCCACGGTCAGCTCCTCCAGCACGGCCGCCAGCTCGTCGAAGGCCTTGCCACTCCGGATATCGATGCCCAGCGCCACCTTGGTGACCTCTGTATTTCCCGGGTATATGAGCTCGGAAAATTTCTCAATCAGGGAAATGGGCAGGTTATCCACGCAGAAGTAGCCTGCGTCCTCCAGTACCCGCAGAGCCGTGCTTCGGCCCGCGCCTGACATTCCTGTTACAATTACAAATCTCATTTGTATCTTCTCCTGTCGCCTTAGTTACCAGAAAATCCCAGTAGTTTTACTTCCAGTTCCAGCTCTACACCAAACTGCTTTTTTACTTCCTCCTGCACATGCCGCACCAGATCCAGCACGTTCTGTGCCGTCGCGCCTCCCCGGTTGATGACGAAGCCACAATGCTTCTCGGAAACCTGGGCGCCGCCCACCGCGTATCCTCTAAGTCCCGCATCCATAATCAGCTTTCCCGCAAAATAGCCCTCAGGCCGCTTGAAGGTGCTGCCGGCGCTGGCGTATTCCAGCGGCTGCTTGGAGGTTCGCGCCTCCTTCAGCTCCTGCATCCGTGCCTCGATTGTCCCCTTCTCTCCTGCTTCCAGCTCCAGCAGGGCGCTCACAACCAGATAACCTTTTCTGGCAATGATACTGGTGCGGTAGCCCAGCTCCAGCTCTTCCTTCGAAAGTCTGAGAAGTTCTCCGTCCGGCTTCAGAACTACGGCTTCCTTCACCACGTCCTTCATCTCTCCGCCGTAGGCTCCGGCGTTCATCACCAGGGCTCCTCCCAGCGTTCCCGGAATACCGGAGGCGAATTCCAGTCCGGTCAATCCCTCTTTTGCTGCCAGATGGGCGATACGGACCAGCAGAGCTCCGGCTTCCGCCTCAAGCTCTGTTCCGTTCACACGGATGCCGTCCATATTGCGGAACAGCTGAATCACAACGCCTTCATATCCGGCGTCGCTGACCAGCACGTTGCTGCCGTTGCCCAGGATATAGTAAGGCACGCCTGCCTCCACACAGGCCTTCACCGTATCTGCCAGCTGCGGTACGGTCCGGGGCGTGCAAAAGAGCGCCGCCGGACCGCCGATACGGAAGGTGGTATGGCGGCTCATGGGCTCGTCCCGCAGGACATTTCCGGTTTCATTTATATGACAAAGTGTTTCGTATAATTTCTGAATCATTGTGTGTACTCCATTTGGATTCTGTTTGATATTCCACTTAAGTATATGCGATATTTCTCAAAAGTACAACCCATAGAAACAGGAAAATGTTCCCCGATTCCATGGGTTGTTTTGTACAGAATCCCCAGATCCGCTACAGGTATTTTTTCAGGTACCGGCCTGTGTAGGAGATTTCCTGCCCGGCCACCTCCTCCGGCGTTCCCTTCGCGATGACGGTACCGCCCCGGTCGCCGCCCTCTGGCCCCATATCGATGAGATAGTCCGCCGTCTTAATCACATCCAGGTTGTGCTCAATGACGACCACGGTATTGCCACCCTCTGCCAGCCGTTTCAGAATCTCGGTCAGCTTGTGTACGTCGGCAAAATGAAGGCCTGTGGTGGGCTCGTCCAGGATATAAATGGTCCGTCCGGTGCTCCGTCTGGACAGCTCTGTGGCCAGCTTGATCCGCTGGGCTTCGCCGCCGGACAGGGTCGTGGAAGGCTGTCCCAGTTTGATATAGGAAAGACCCACATCGTTCAGAGTCTCAATCTTTCTCCGGATCGACGGCACGTTCTCAAAGAAGGGCAGAGCCTCCTCCACCGTCATATCCAGCACGTCGAAGATACTCTTTCCCTTGTACTTCACGTCCAGGGTTTCCCGGTTGTAGCGTTTACCCTGGCAGACCTCGCAGGGTACATATACGTCCGGCAGGAAATGCATCTCGATCTTGATGATACCGTCTCCGGAGCAGGCCTCGCAGCGGCCGCCCTTTACGTTAAAGCTGAAGCGGCCCTTCTTATAGCCCTTGCTCTTGGCGTCTGCCGTAGACGCAAACAGATCCCGGATCTGATCGAAGACTCCGGTATAGGTGGCCGGATTGGAACGGGGCGTCCGTCCAATGGGCGACTGGTCGATGGCGATCACCTTATCCAGCTGCTCCATACCGATGATTTCCTTATAACTGCCCGGAATGGTTCTGGCCCGGTTCAGCTTTCTAGCCAGCGCCTTATACAGAATCTCATTGACCAGGGAGCTCTTGCCGGAACCAGACACACCGGTCACGCAGGTCATGACGCCTAAGGGGAAATCCACCCGGATATTTTTCAGGTTGTTCTCGGCAGCGCCTTTGACGGTCAGCCAGCCCGCAGGCGTCCGCCGGGATTCCGGTACCGGGATCTTGCGTCTTCCGCTCAGATACGCTCCGGTGATGGAATCCGGGTTGGCCATAATCTCCTCTGCCGTACCGGCTGCCACCACCCTTCCTCCATGCTCGCCTGCGCCCGGACCAATGTCCACAATATAGTCTGCCGCAAACATGGTATCCTCGTCGTGCTCCACCACGATCAGGGTATTGCCCAGATCCCGCAGACGCTTCAGGGTTGCCAGCAGCTTATCGTTGTCCCGCTGATGCAGTCCGATACTGGGCTCGTCCAGAATATAGGCCACGCCCACCAGACCGGAACCGATCTGGGTTGCCAGACGGATTCTCTGGGCCTCGCCGCCGGACAGGGTTCCCGTCGCCCGGGCCAGGGTCAGGTAATCCAGTCCCACGTCAATCAGGAAGCCAATCCGCGCTTTAATCTCCTTTAAAATCTGCGCGCCGATAAGCTTCTGCTGTTCCGTAAGGGAAAGCTCCTGCAGAAATTCATACAGCTTTACGATAGACATGGCGGTAAGCTCCGCGATATTCTTCTCCCCCACGGTCACGGCCAGGGAGGTCTTCTTCAGACGCTGGCCGCCGCAGGCCTTACAGGGAGTGATCCGCATAAAGGTCTCATATTCCTGCTTCATCAGATCCGAACTGGTCTCCCGGTAACGGCGCTCCACATTTTTGATCAGTCCTTCAAAAGCCACGTCATAGACGCCCTCGCCCCGCTGGCCTTTATAAGAGACCTTCACCTCCCGGCCATCTGTACCGTGAATCAGCATCCTCCGCACCTCCGGGGACAGCTGCTCATAGGGTGTCGTCAGGTCAAATTCATATTCCTTCGCCAGCGCTTTTAAAAGGGCATAGGTGAAGCTGGATGGATCCGTACAGGACTGCCAGCCCATGACCGTAATCGCGCCCTCCGCAATGCTCAGGGACTTGTCCGGGATCATCAGATCCTCGTCAAATTCCATCTTGTAGCCAAGACCGAAGCACTCCGGGCAGGCGCCGAAGGGATTGTTGAAGGAGAAGCTTCTGGGCTCAATTTCCTCCATACTGATCCCGCAATCCGGGCAGGCATAACTGGAGCTCAGGGTCAGCGGCTCCCCGCCGATGACGTCCACGATGAGCAGGCCGTCAGACAGATTCAGAACCGTCTCGATAGAGTCAGCCAGACGGCGCTCAATCCCCGCCTTCACCACCAGACGATCCACCACAATTTCGATATTGTGCTTTACATTTTTTTCCAGTTTTATCTCCTCTGACAGCTCGTAGAGGTTCCCGTCGATCCGGACACGCACATAGCCGCTCTTTTTCGCCTGCTCAAGCACCTTCACATGCTCACCCTTGCGTCCCTTGACCACCGGGGCCAGAAGCTGCAGCTTCGTCCGCTCCGGCATGGCCATGATCTGATCCACCATCTGATCCACGCTCTGCTTTTTAATCTCCTTGCCGCATTTGGGGCAATGGGGAATTCCGATTCGCGCGTAAAGCAGCCGGAAATAATCGTAAATCTCCGTCACGGTTCCCACCGTAGACCTGGGATTACGGTTGGTTGACTTCTGGTCAATGGAAATAGCCGGGGACAGTCCCTCGATACTTTCCACATTGGGCTTCTCCATCTGCCCCAGAAACTGGCGGGCGTAGGAGGACAGAGATTCCATATACCGTCTCTGTCCCTCGGCGTAAATGGTGTCAAAGGCCAGGGAGGATTTTCCCGAACCGCTTAAGCCGGTCAGCACCACAAATTTGTCTCTGGGGATATCGATATCCAGATTCTTCAGATTGTGCTCGTTGGCTCCCCGGATCCTGATAAACTTATCCATTGTATTTCTCCTCATCATTGACATTCAGACGTGTGACCGTTTACCTGTCCTGCGCCTGCTTTTTCAGTTCTATCATCTTGTCACGCAGCTCTGCGGCCAGCTCAAAATTCAGCTCCGCCGCCGCCTTTTTCATCTTCTTATCGATGTCCGCAATCAGCTTCTCCAGCTCCTTTTTGCTCATGGATTCCGGATCCTTCTCAAACTGCAGCTCCTCTTTCGCTATCTCCCTGGAGATACTGATCAGATCCCGGACTGACTTCTGTATGGTCTTCGGCGTGATCCCATGCTCCTTATTGTACGCCTCCTGCAGGGCACGGCGGCGTTCCGTCTCGTCGATGGCTAGCCGCATGGAATCCGTAATCGTATCCGCGTACATAATGACATGGCCCTCCGCATTCCGCGCCGCCCGGCCGATGGTCTGAATCAGGGAAACCTCCGAACGCAGGAAGCCCTCCTTGTCCGCGTCCAGAATGGCAACCAGGGTAATCTCCGGAATATCCAATCCCTCCCGGAGCAGGTTGATACCGACTAACACATCAAAGACGTCCAGACGCATATCCCGGATAATCTGGGTACGCTCCAGGGTATCGATATCCGAATGCAGATATTTTACCCGGATGCCAAGCTCCCGCATATAATCGGTCAGATCCTCTGCCATACGCTTGGTCAGGGTAGTAATCAGGATCTTGTGGCCTGCCGCCACCTCTTTGTTGACCTCGCCCACCAGGTCGTCGATCTGACCCTCCACCGGACGGATCTCCACCTTCGGATCCAGAAGTCCCGTAGGACGGATAATCTGCTCCGCCCGCAGCATCTCATGGTCGGCCTCATATTCTCCGGGCGTAGCGGAAACAAACAAAATCTGATCGATCTTCTGCTCAAACTCCTCAAAGTTCAGAGGCCGGTTGTCCAGGGCCGACGGCAACCGGAAACCATAATCCACAAGGGTCGTCTTACGGGAACGGTCTCCCGCGTACATACCCCGGATCTGGGGCACGGTCTTATGGGACTCGTCTATGATAATCAGAAAATCATCCGGGAAATAATCCATCAGTGTATTGGGCGGCGTCCCCGGCGCCGCCCCGGTCAGGTGCCTAGAATAATTCTCGATTCCGGAGCAGAAGCCTGTCTCCTTCAACATCTCGATGTCGAAATTCGTTCTCTCCGCAATCCGCTGGGCCTCCAGAAGCTTGTCCTCGCTTTTGAAATAGCGCACCCGCTCCTCCAGCTCCTTCTCAATGTCAGCGGCTGCCCGCTTGATCTGCTCCATGGGCACCACGTAATGGGAAGCCGGAAAGATCGCGATGTGCTCCAGCTCTCCTTTGATCTCCCCGGTCAGCACATCAATCTGGGTAATCCGGTCAATCTCATCTCCGAAGAACTCCACCCGCACTGCCAGCTCGGATTCATTGGCCGGGATAATCTCCACCACATCTCCCCGCACCCGGAAGGTACCGCGCTTAAAATCCATATCATTGCGGTCATACTGGATATCTACCAGCTGCCGCAGCACCTCATCCCGATCCTTCTCCATACCGGGCCGCAGGGAAACCATCATTTTCTCAAAATTCTCCGGTTCGCCCAGGCCATAGATACAGGAGACACTGGACACGATAATCACGTCCCGCCGTTCAATCAGGGCGGCCGTAGCCGACAGCCGCAGCTTATCAATCTCGTCGTTGATCGACGAATCCTTTGCAATATAAGTATCCGTCGAAGGCACATAGGCCTCCGGCTGGTAATAATCGTAGTAGGAGACAAAGTATTCCACCGCGTTCTCCGGGAAAAACTCTTTAAACTCGCCGTAGAGCTGGGCCGCCAGGGTTTTATTGTGGGCAATAATCAGGGTCGGCTTGTTCAGGGCCTGTATCACATTGGCCATGGTAAAGGTCTTGCCCGATCCCGTAACACCCAGCAGTGTCTCTGCCTGGTTGCCTTCCTTAAAACCCTCCACCAGCTTCGCGATAGCCTGGGGCTGGTCGCCGGTGGGCTGGTATTCGCTGTGTAATTTGAAAGCAGCACCGCCTTTTGGGCTGCTTTCATGAGCAGGCAGCGAAGCGGATTGCGAATGTCCTTGTTCTTTCATATCGTGTGATTTCCTTTTCCTGATGGATTTAGCATACTTAAAGTCACTGAAAATTATAACACGGATATAAAAAAAAGTATAGGGAATTCGGAACATTTGTTCTTTTCCTATACTTTTCTTCATCGCCTTGTTCTCCTTCAATATAAACTTCAGGAATCTTAATGAAACCTCATGTTTTTTTCAATAATTCCCTGAAATTTGAATTTTTTGGCAAACCGCAAGAAGTGCTCCACATCATTGTAGAGATATTGATCTCGTTTCCACAGCAGTACCGTGTCAAAATAAATGGGTTCGGAAAACGGAACCGCTACCAGATCCGGCTCCTGACGGGCCAGGGCGTCCATCAGGAAGGCTGCTGCCGTGCCATCGGAAATAAACTGCTTAATCATGCTGAGCTGACTGGAATAAAGCAGCACATTGGGCCGCAGCTGCTGCTCCGCGAAAAGGGACAGCACTGCGTTGGAGGGCGCCGTATCCGTTCCGAAAAGTACCAAAGGCTCCCCCTCCAGCATGGTCACATCGATTGCTTTCGCCCGGGCCAGGCGATGGGAAGGACTGACGCAGAGCACCAGCTGTGTCCGCGCAAGCTTCTGACAGGAAAATTCCGGAGAAGGAGCCGCCGGGAGCGTGGCCATGGCCAGATCCAGTTCTCCCTGCTCCAGAAGCTTTTCCGCATGGAGGGAACCGCATTCCGTAATAGAAAGAGTGATTTCCGGATACGCTGCCTGGAACGCCTTATAGAGCTGCGGGAAAAAGACCGTCCCGGCCATAGGCGGAATTCCAATCCGGAAACGGTTTTTCTGATTTCCCAGATCCTCCATCTGCCAGGAAAGCTCATCAAACTGGCGGATCAGCTGCTGGGCCCGTTCCCGGAGGAAACTGCCCTCTGCCGTCAGAACCAGGCGTCTCCCCTCGTGCCGGAACAGATTGATCTGAAATTCGCTCTCCAGATCCCGGATGGTACCGGACACAGACGGCTGGGAAATATGCAGAAACTCCGCCGCGCGGCTGACGCTCTGGAACTGACAGACCGCCAGGAACTGCTGTAATTTGGCTATTGTCATGGACTTAAACTCCTTTCCGTGTAATCCGATCTATAGTTTTTTCCTATAATAACTTATTATATATATATTTTACTTTTCTGTAAAGTAGCGCTATGATACGGATAGCAATGATTGTACCGCAAAAAATACAATGCGGTGCCAAGCATGGATATAGGAATAATGCCGTTTATCAGAGAAAAGGAGAATTTATCATGGATTACGCTGCAGAATCACTGAAATTACACTATGAATGGAAAGGCAAGCTGGAGGTTACTCCCCGTGCCGCTGTAGACAGCAAGGAGGCGCTGTCCCTGGCCTACACCCCGGGCGTCGCACAGCCCTGTCTGGAGATTCAGAAGGACGTCAATAAGAGCTACGAGCTGACCCGCCGCTGGAACACCGTAGCCGTAGTGACCGACGGTACCGCAGTCCTGGGTCTGGGCGATATCGGACCGGAGGCCGGTATGCCGGTTATGGAGGGTAAATGCGTCCTGTTCAAGGCTTTCGGTGACGTGGACGCCATTCCGCTCTGCGTACGCAGCAAGGATGTAGATGATATCGTAAATACCGTTGCTCTGCTGGCAGGCTCCTTCGGCGGCGTAAACCTGGAGGACATCTCCGCTCCCCGCTGCTTCGAGATTGAGCAGAAGCTGAAAGAGCGCTGCGATATTCCGATTTTCCACGATGACCAGCACGGTACCGCCGTTATCACACTGGCAGGTCTGATGAATGCTCTGAAGCTGGTAGGAAAGAAGATTGAAGATGTGAAGATCGTCACCTCCGGCGCAGGCGCAGCCGGTATCGCTATCATCAAGCTGATGATGAGCATGGGCCTGAAAAATGTTATCATGACCGACCGCAAGGGCGCCATCTACGAGGGCCGCGAAGGTCTGAACCCCATCAAGGAGGAGATTGCCGCAGTTACCAACCGGAACATGGAGAAGGGTACCCTGGCTGAGGTGATCAAGGGCGCAGACGTATTCGTCGGCGTATCCGCACCGGGCGTTCTGACCAAGGAAATGGTTTCCACCATGGCAAAGGATGCTATCATTTTCGCATGCGCAAACCCGACTCCGGAGATCTTCCCGGATGAGGCAAAGGCTGCAGGCGCTGCTGTGGTATCCACCGGCCGCAGTGACTTCCCGAACCAGGTCAACAATGTTCTGGCTTTCCCGGGCATCTTCCGCGGAGCTCTGGACGTTCGCGCATCCGATATCAACGACGAGATGAAGATCGCCGCTGCACGCGCTATCGCTTCCCTGGTATCCGACGAAGAGCTGAACGCAGACTACATCCTGCCGGCAGCCTTCGATTCCAGACTGAAGGATTGCGTTGCTAAGGCTGTAGCTGAGGCTGCAAAAAAGAGCGGCGTAGCACGTATCTAATATTGGCAATTACGTTCACTGGATAGAACTCATCATAAGAAAACCGCAGGGGATTCGGTGTTTTGCACCGGATAGCCTGCGGTTTTTTCGCGCTGTCCTGCTTTCTTCCATATTCTTTTGACTTCGGCTAGTTTTCCGGCCACGCGGAACCTTCTTCCAGCCCCTGCGCCCTCAGCCAGTCATCCTCTACGGACAGGCTGCTCTCCTGACCGGTTTCATCCTCCAGGATGACCAGTACTTTAGCCTTTTCGTCGGCTGTGCGTTCCTCGCAGCCGTATTCGCCGTCGAAGATTTGTTTGATTCTTTTCATGGCGACTCCTTTATCTGATCGTATAGCTATATTTTTGTTCCCAGTTTTTTACAACTTTATCTATGCGGACCCAGGCCTTTTCCGGGATCGTTTCATCCGGTCTGTAGTATAGCATCAGCTCCTGCCGATATTCCGCGTACCCGCCCTCGTAATACATGGCCGGAGGCCAGGTGCTTCCCTCAGCCGTAAAAACCGGCGCAGTTTCTCCGTCTGCTTCCAGCTCACCGCTTTCCCGGTTCAGGGAATAGGATGTTCCCGTCTTCATCCGTCCCCAGCTGGCGGAAATGGAAAATAATTTTGTGTTCTTCTCCAGGGTAACCGGCTCTACATGCAAAAGTATCTGAGTGCCATACCTGATGGAACCATCTTCCATCTCTGTTTCTGTCACCTTTCGCTCTATTTTCACGATATGATAGCAGTCTTCCCCCACTTCAAAGGGAATATCCACTGCTTCCGAGCCATTTTCCGCCGGAATGGGCACCTCAAAAAGCGGGCCCTCCGTTCCCAGTTCTGCCTTCAGAGAGACAGCCGGAATCCTCAGCTGATAGGGCTTGCCCTGCTGCGCGCTTACCTCCGCTGTGAAGCTGCCGCTGCCATCCAGGCCGTCGTGCAGCCAGAGTACATAATCCTCTTTTTCCCGTTCCTCCGGCAATATGGGATAATGCCCCAGACCGCAGATCTTCCAGAGTTCCTTCCCATAGCTCCAGGCGTTCAACTGCAAGGTATTTTCATCCTTCCAGTCCCCGCTTACCACCAGGGTACGGCCCTTATGGGTCACCGGCTGGCCGATGGCGTCCAGACTGTCGTATTCCGTAAGCGCTGTCATCTGTAACGTTACGGTCTGATCAAACAAATGAAGAAGAAACTGCTCCTGAGGTTTATAGAAAATGAAATCCCAATCCAGATTCAAAATCCCGTTCCGGAGATCCTGACCGCTGGAACCTGAGCCACACAAATGGGTGCCATCCTCACTTTCCACCCAGATATTCTCTCGGACGATATCAAACCCATCGACCTCCTCCGGGTGAACGACTGCCATTTTCACATAGAGATATTTCTCCTGCCAGATGGCATACTCTACCGTAACCTTGCCGTATTCTGTCTCCACTTCCACCGGAAGCGCTGTCCCCATGTAAATCTCCTCTTCCGAATCCCGGATCCCCGTCACCGGGTTGAATCGTAACCGGATGACAGCCGCCGCACAGGCCCCCAGAAGGCCCAGCGCCACCAGGGCAATCAGCGCCAGACGAAGCTTTTTCAAGCTTCTCTGCTGCCGTTTTTTCACGGTCTCCACGGGAAGCTGCATGGCCTCGGCAATCTCCCTGCAGGTCAGGCCATCGTAATACTGCATCCGGATCATGCGGCTGTCCTGCTCTTTCAGTTTCCCAAGGGCCTGCTCCAACGCCTCCCGGTTCAGAATCGCGTCCTCGCCGCTGTCCGCCGCAGCTTCCTCCAGCATTTCCAGGGGCACAGCGCTCTGCTTCCCGTTCTGGGCCGCCATCCGGATGGCCTTTCGCTTGGCAATCACGTAGAGGTACGCCTTGACCGTCCCCTTCTCCGCCCGGAACCGCTCCCGGTTTCCGTAAAAATCCGCAAAGGTCTCCTGCACGCACTCTCGAATATCCTCCGGATTCGTCAGATACAGGCGGCAGGCGCTCCACAAAAGGCCCATATACTCTTCCATCAGAAGACCCATGCCTTCTTCCGGATTTTGATCCAGCAGGTGCAGAAGTTTTTTGTCGGTCATAGGGGTTCCTCCTCTCGCACGATATTTCCTTTTACTTATAGTTGCGGAAAATACGTGTTTTGGGGACATTTTTCATAAAGATTCCATGTTTCCGTTGTTTTCTTCAGTGTAACAGGTTTTTTCCATTACGTCCATTCTTTTCCAAATTAGTAATTTTCTTTCCGAACCTCGAAATAGTTCTGCGGATAGTTGCAGACCGGACATACCTTCGGGGCCTCGGTGCCTGCTACGATATGGCCACAGTTCCGGCACTCCCAGATCTGAACGCCGCTCTTCTCAAATACCTGACGGGTCTCCACGTTCTTCAGCAGCGCGCGGTATCTTTCCTCGTGGGTCTTCTCAATAGCTCCTACGCCGCGGAACTTCTCCGCCAGCTGCTGAAATCCCTCTTCCTCGGCCTCTTTCGCCATGCGCTCGTACATATCCGTCCACTCGGCATTCTCGCCCTCTGCCGCGTGAAGCAGGTTCTCAGAGGTATCGCCCAGCTCACCCAGCTCCTTGAACCAGAGCTTCGCATGCTCCTTCTCGTTCTCTGCTGTCTTCAGAAACAGCTCCGCGATCTGCTCATAGCCCGCTTTCTTCGCCACAGACGCGAAATAAGTGTACTTATTGCGCACCTGGGACTCGCCCGCAAAGGCCTCCCACAGATTCTTTTCGGTTTTTGTTCCGACGTACTTATTGGTTCCCATGATGTAATCTCCTTTCTTTTTATTTTAAAATAGTAACTATTACTGTTATATGCATGTAGCATATTCTAAAGAGTCCGTCAACTACTATTTTTCCCAAAAATAAGACCGTCCATTCCTGGGAAATTTTTTCAGGAATGACGGTCTTATTTTCAGTATTTCTATACCGCTATACGTTCTTATTTGCCCGGCGCTCCTTCAGCTCCGCACGCATCTTCGTGTTGAACTCACCATGCAGCGGATAAGCCTTCAGCATGATGAAGCAGAGGATGCCCATGGCGAATAGGGGCCAGATGCAGATATCCACTACCATGGACTTCAGCTGCGGGGTTACAATGCTGTAGTTTACATAACCTACCGCCGCCAGCGCGATACCTACGACCAGGGTGGAGACAGAACCGCTCAGCTTCTTCAGAAGGGTTACGGCACTGTTCACAAACGCAGCCTGTGCGGTGTGGAACTTCCACTCGGTGTAGTCTGCCACATCCATGATAAACGCTACGATAGCGATATTGGCCACGATATTGCCGAACGCACCAAATGCGGTCAGTACCAGGAAGATCATCAGGATCTTGGAGTTGTACTGATAGGTCTCAGCCAGCAGGGTACCTCTCATAACCAGATAGCCGATGGGCTGAATCAGGTAGATACCAAGGCCGAGCATCGCCATGGTACGCTTCTCCATCTTCTTCAGGATACCCGGAACAAACGGGATAACACCAATGGAAAATACCAGGCTGATAACGCCGGAAAGCGCGATGATGTCAGTGCTTCCCAGGGCAATACGGTAGAAATAAATGTTCGCCGCATTGATGGTATTCATCATCAGGAACAGAGTTCCATAGGCGCCTGCTGCCAGAAGCAGCGGCTTGTTATGTACGACGATATGCAGCTGATCCTTCCAGGTAAACCGCTCCGGTTCAGGCAGGCTGTTGTAGTAATCCTTCTTCCGGACGCCCACACAGCAGGCCAGACCACCGATAATATCACAGACAGCGACAATGGCAGCGATGGTCAGCCAGCCCTTTGCTTCTGTAGCCGCGCCATTGACGATGGGCATAACCAGAATGGAAACCACGATGGCGCTTCCGGTTCCGAACAGCTGACGGTAGGTCAGCAAACGGTTACGCTGATGCGGGTCTGCACTCATAACGCTGTTCAGCGCCTGCCAGGATACCGTAAACATGGTCTGCACCCAGCAGTAGATAAACATCACCAGGAAAAAATAACCTGCGTTCATGGCTCCCGTAAATCCCGGATTTACAAAGCACAAAATAGTAATAATTCCTAATAAAATGCTGCCCCAGAACATCCAGGGACGGTATTTACCCATACGCTTCGTGTTGGTACGATCCGCCAGAACCGCGATAATTGGGTCGTTGATAGCGTCCCAGATAACCATGATGGTCATCAGCGCGCCCGCGATAGCCGGGTTAATCTTGGCGATATCTGTCATAAAGGACAGCTGATAGCTGCTTCGCAGCTGATTGTTCATATTGGCGGGCAATGCGCCCATGCCGTAGGCAAATACATGGCTGTGGGTCAGTTTTTCCGGATCATCCTCTTTTGTTTTCTTCTGAAACATACTCCCTCTCCTCTTCCTCTTTTATGCGTGCTCTTCCAACCAGCGCTGCGCGCAGTGTGCAAGATATGCCGCGCCTCTGGGCAGAACTTCCTCATTGAACTGTACCTTGGGATTATGAGCGGAATATGCACCGCGCTCATCCATATAGCCGCTGGACAGATACATAAAAGTGGACGGTACCTGTTCTGCCACAAATGCGAAGTCCTCCGACGCGCTTGCGGAGATATTCGGATATTCCATGGTTTCCGGCAGCTTCAGCTCACGCATATAGCCTACAAACTCTTTCGTAGTAGACGGATCACAGATAAGCGGCGGTCCGCCTGCGCTGATTTCCACTTCTGTATCTGCCCCGTATACCTTTGCGGTAGCCTCTGCAACTTCTTTTACGCGCTTCATCAGCTTCTGCTGTGCCTCTTTTGTGTCCGCACGCAAAGTTCCTGTCAGCTCCGCCTCTTCCGGGATGATATTCATGGCTGTTCCTGCATGGAAGGTTCCCACGGTAATAACACAGGCATCATGGGGATCAAATTCTCTTGCGATAATTTCCTGAAGCGCGATGATAATGTGTGCCCCGATGCTGATAGGGTCAATACAATTCTGAGGAAGCGCTCCATGACCGCCTTTTCCCTTAACCTTGATTTTCAGTGAATTATTAGAAAACATCATGGTGGAATTATCATTATACATAAACATACCGATGGGCAACTGACCCGGTCCCACATGATATGCAAGAGCTGCGTCTACCTTCGGATTCTCCAGAATTCCATGTTCCAGCATATTCAGACTTCCGTTCAGGCACTCTTCTCCGGGCTGGAACATCAGCTTGATGGTTCCCTTCAGCTCGCTTTCATGTTCTTTGAGCATCTTCGCCGCACCCAGAAGCATAGTAGCGTGCATGTCATGACCGCAGCAGTGCGCTGCCTTCGGATCCTTGGAAGCAAAGGGAAGTCCACTCTCCTCCGGCATAGCCAATGCGTCCATATCCGCTCTCAGAAGCAACACCTTGCCGCCCTTTCCGATAAGTCCGGTCACGCCCTCGCCGCAGCGCTGCGGTTCGATTCCGTACTCTCTTAATTTTTCTTCAATGAACGCTCTTGTCTTCGGAAGCGTCAGTCCGACCTCTGCATTTTCATGGAGATAACGACGGTTGGCTACCAACTCGTCCTTCATCTCCAAAGCTCTGTCATAATAGCTCATGTTCTACCTCCTACCGTCCTGGCATGTGGATTTTTAAAGCCTTAATGCACAATTATATACACCTTTTTGTGATACGTCAATGCTTTAGCGAGTAAAATTATCAGATATTTTTTTCACAATCTATAGTTTTTCCCACTTTACTGATTTTCAGTCTTTTTTCAAGAATTAGTTTCTCTTTTGCAATTCTCTATAAAAAAAGAATGTGCCATTGGCACATTCTCGCGCCGAGGCGCGGTTGCTTCAGCAACCATCTACCACTGCGCCGAGTGCGCATCTCCCAGATTGGTTTTTTGCTCTATAGGAATCATAGCTTTCGTGTTTTAATGTAACACAGTGTTTCCTAATATAAGAAAGGGGCTGTGAAAAAACATAACCTATAAAAAAGAAGGACCAAGGATTCATAATGAATCCAAGGTCCTCTTTTTGTGTTAAAATTAATCT
>CABIXM010000012.1:0-79216 GCA_902362725.1 Clostridiaceae bacterium
GACTGGGGCGGAACTATCTGCAAACCGGGCATTTGATTGAGGACTTTTTCCCAAGAAACGGTGTCCGCTATATCGCCATGAATGACGGTATCGACACCCTGCGGGATAACAACGATATTGCCCCGTTCAAGAATATCCTGAACGAGATGTACAGCAAGGATATTTCCAAGAAAGTCCATTCCTCTTATCTTCTGAAAGCGCAGAAAGGACAGTTTACCGGGTGTCTTGCCCCGTTTGGGTATCGGAAAGACCCGGAGGACAAAAACCATCTGCTCATTGACGAGGAAACCGCCCCGATTGTGCGACTGATTTTCGGATATGCCCTGAACGGTCATGGTCCGAACTATATCCGCAGACGGCTGGAGGAAGAAAAAATCCCCTGCCCCACATGGTGGAACCGGGAACGGGGGCTTCGCAATACCCGCACCAAATGGGAAAAGAAAGACCCGGAAAATGGGCGGTATATGTGGGACTTCTCCGTTATCAAAGATCTTTTGATGAATCCCGTCTACACCGGGGCGATTGCTTCCCAGAAAAAGGACTACCGCTTCAAAATCGGCACGATTGGGGAAAAGAAGCCGGAGGACTGGATTGTGGTGGAGGGACAGCATGAACCGCTGATTGACCGCATGAGCTTTGACATTGTGCAGAATAAGCTGAAATCCCGCCAGCGTCCGGGGCAGACCAATGAAATCAGCCTGTTTGCCGGACTGATAAAATGCGGCGAGTGTGGGAAGTCGCTGACGGTACGCTACACAAACGCAAAACATCCTCAGCAGATTTATTCCTGCAAGACCTACAATGCCTTTGGAAAGAACCACTGCACCCAGCATCGGATTGACTATGACACCCTTTACAGCCATGTGCTGCGGAAAATCCGGGAATGTGCCAAAGCTGCCCTGATGGACGGGGAAGCGGTTGCCGACCGCCTGACCAATACCTGTGAAGCCGAGCAGCGGGAACAGCGGGAAGCAATGGAACGCTCCCTTACAAGGGACGAGGAACGGATTGAGGTTCTGGACAAAATGGTAATGCGGCTTTATGAGGATATGATTGCAGGGCGTATCAGTGAACAGAATTTCAACACCATGCTGGAAAAGACACAGACCGAGCAGACGGAGCTTAAAACAAAAGTGTCCGAGGGCAGAAAGCGGCTGTCCGATGAAGTCCAGCTTGCCAATGACGCAAAACAATGGGTGGAAGCCATTCAGGAATACGCCAACATCACAGAGCTGGACGCAGCCACCCTCAACCGCTTAATCAAAGAAATCGTCGTGCATGAGCGCATTGACGAAGATAAAACAAGACATATTTCTATCGAAATTCATTTTAATCTCAAACCCATCCCGGAGGTGGAACAGGTCACTGCCTGACCTGTCCCGCCGGGACGGTTCTCTTAAAAACACCATATAGATTTTTTGTACGCCGCCGCCCGCCATCGAGCAGAGTTTTTACACCTAATTGGGGATAAAACAGCTCATGGCTGGCGGCGGCATCATCCTTTTGGGAACCACGCTGATCCCCCTGCTGTCTGGCTTGTTCTAAGGAGGGCTTATGGATTTTCTCACCGACTGGCTCACGAACTGGCTGAAAGAGCTGTTGATCAGCGGTATCATGGGGAACCTCGAAGGGCTCTTTGATACCGTCAATGCCAAAGTCGGAGAGATTGCGGTACAGGTAGGGACTACCCCGGCGGCATGGAACGCCGGGGTTTTCTCCCTTATCCGCCAGCTTTCCGAAACGGTGATCCTGCCGATTGCCGGATTGGTGCTGACCTTTGTTGCCACCTACGAGCTGATACAGATGCTTTTGGAAAAGAACAATATGCACGAGTTTGATGTGGCGAATATCTACAAATGGGTATTCAAAACCGCTTGTGCCATCCTCATTCTTTCCAACACCTTTGATATTGTCATGGCGGTGTTCGATGTGTCGCAGAGCGTGATTGCGGATGCGGCGGGGCTCATTCAGGGCTCCACCGACATTACGCCGGATATGCTGGCGGAGCTGGAAACCACGCTGGAGGGCATGGAATTGGGGCCGCTCCTTGGCCTGTGGCTCCAGTCCTCTGTGATCGGGCTGACCATGCAGATCATGGGGATCATCATTTTTGTTCTGGTGTACGGAAGAATGATTGAAATATATTTAATGACCAGTCTGGCCCCCCTTCCCGTTGCCACGCTTTCCAACCGGGAGCTGGGCGGTACAGGGCAGAACTACCTAAAATCCCTGTTCGCCGTGGGCTTTCAAGGGATGCTCATACTGGTCTGTGTTGCGATCTATGCGGTGCTCATCCAGGGCATCGCCACAGGCGGCGATCCGATTGGAGCGATATGGGGAACCGTGGGCTATACGGTTCTTTTGTGCTTCATGCTGTTTAAGACAGGCGGCATCGCCCAGCGCATCTTCGGGGCGCATTAAACGGACGGACTTCGGGACAATTTGTCCCGAGGCCGGGAAAGGAGGAAACGATTTTGGATAAGGATGTCATATTAACCCCGGAACAGATCGCCGCCGAGGAGCGGCGCTGGCTGTTCGATGCGCCGATTGCGGAGCTGGCCGAGGTAAAAGGCGTGACGGTGGACGAGGCAGTTAAGCTGCGGACGGACGCAATTTTGCAGGAGGCCGCTGTTCCCATCGAAGTCACGGTTCGCCCGATTGAGCCCCAGGGCAAGCTCATCGGCTTTGCCAGCGTCAACTATGGCGGTGTAGTGATTGACGATTTCAAGGTGGTGGATGGTAAGAACGGAATTTTCCTCGGGGCTCCCAGCAAACCCGATCCCACCAGCAGGACGGGCTACCGCTCCACAGTGCGGATCAATGACCGAGCCACCCAGGAGCGGCTCAATGCGGCGGGAGCCCAGGCGTACCATTCAGCGGTGGAAAAGCTCATCGCCCGGGCCGAGGCAGTCCGCCCCACCCCGATCAAGGAGCAGATGGCACAGGCCGCAAGGGAGGCCGGGAAGGAAAATGCCGCCCGAACTGCCCCAGTAAAGAAGAAGGAGGCCCGGGATGACAGGTGATGTGACCTCGAGACAAATTGTCCCGAAGTCTCCAGCCTGCCCGGAGGGGCTGTTTTTGATGGACGGGATTGAAGGGCTGCGCTCTTTGCCGAAGCACTCGGTTGATATGCTCCTTACCGATCCGCCCTATGGCACTACCCGGAACTTTTGGGATGTGCCGCTCCCGCTCCCGGAGCTGTGGGAGGCGGTCAAGTGGGCTGTCAAGCCGGATGGCGCAGTGCTGTTTTTCGCACAATGCCCCTATGATAAGGTGCTGGGGGCATCCAACCTCTCTATGCTCCGCTATGAATGGGTGTGGTACAAAAGCAGGTGTACTGGCTTTCTCAACGCAAGGCGGGCTCCCCTAAAGCGGACGGAAAACATTCTGGTGTTTTATCAAAAATTGCCCTATTACGATCCGCAGTTTGAACAGGGCAAGCCCTATAAGAAAATTTCCCAGACAGGGGACAACAGCCCCAACTATGGAAAATTCCTGCGTTCCAGCAGCGGATCAGAGGATGGCCTTCGTTTCCCCGGAAACCTGCTGGCCTTTTCTTCCGTACAGCGCACCGTCCACCCTACGCAAAAGCCCGTGGAGCTGTGCGAGTATCTCATCAGAACCTATACCCGGCCCGGGGAGGTAGTGGCAGACATCTGCGCTGGCTCCGGCACGACTGCTGTGGCTGCTGTCAATACGGGCCGCCGCTTTGTATGCTTTGAAACCGCCCCGGCCTTTTACGCCCCAGCTACAGAACGCATCCGGCTGGCTACTGAGGCAGTCAAAGCCGGGCAGAAAGGAGTATGACTATCGGAAACTATTCTATCATTTACGCTGATCCCCCTTGGCAGTACCAGCGCAGTAAGGTACAGGGGGCGGCAGAAAACCATTATCCCACAATGGGGATTGACGAGCTGTGTGCGCTCCCGGTGGCTGATCTGGCCGCCCCGGACAGCGCACTTTTTTTGTGGGCGACTTTCCCCCAGCTCCCGGAGGCCCTGCGGCTCATAGAGGCGTGGGGCTTCCGCTATAAGTCGGTGGCCTTTGTCTGGCTGAAAAAGAATAAAAGGGCTGACAGTTGGTTTTATGGCCTTGGCTTCTGGACGAGGGGAAATGCGGAGATCTGCCTGCTGGCTACCAGGGGCCATCCCAAACGGCAGGCGGCAAATATCCATCAGTTTATCATTTCCCCGATTGAAGCCCACAGCAAAAAGCCGGACGAGGCCCGGGAAAAGATCGTGGCCCTTATGGGCGACCTGCCCCGGGTGGAGCTCTTTGCCAGACAGTCCCCGCCCGGCTGGGAGGTGTGGGGAAATGAAGTGAAAAGCACGATCCCGGACTTTGGGCTCATGGGGCCCCCGCAAAATCAGCGATTTTGTGGGGAGAGGAGGAACAACGGAGCGGACGGACTTCGGGACAAAGTGTCCCGAGGTAGTCAAGCGGAGTTTGTGACGACGAGTCCCGAGGTTAAAGGAGCCGGAAAGGAGGCTGATCCATGCCCTATGTGAATGTACCCAACGACCTGTCAAAAGTAAAAACCAAAATGGCCCTAAACCTTACCAAGCGCCAGCTCATCTGTTTTGGCTGTGCGGCGGCGGTAGGCATCCCGTCCTATCTGCTGGCCCGGGGCTCTATCGGTAATACCGGGGCCATGTTCCTTATGCTGACCGTGATGCTCCCGGCGTTTCTTCTGGCCATGTATGAAAAAGACGGGCTCCCGGCGGAAAAGGTGCTGAAAAACATCATACGGGCCCGGTTTCTGCGTCCCGGAGTCAGGCCCTATCAGACACAAAACATTTACGCCCCCTTTGCCGGACGGGGCGCTGTGAGAAAGGAGGATGCGATTGCGAAAGGCAAATCAAACCAGCGGAAGAAAAACCGCAAAGGCTAAAAACAGGGCGGCCCTGTCCGCCCAGCAGACGATCCCCTATGTGGCGATGCACCCGGACGGGGTATGCAAGCTCCCCGGCGGGCTCTACACAAAGACCGTGGAATATGAGGACATCAATTATTCCGTGGCATCCACCGAGGATCAGACTGCGATCTTTGGCGGCTGGAGCTCATTCCTCAACTACTTTGACAGCTCCCTGCCGTTCCAGCTTTCCTTTATCAACCGCCGCTCCCACTCCCGGAGCCGCTATAAGGTAAACATTCCCCAGGCGGATGATGATTTTAACAGCGTCCGGGAGGAATTTACCGGGATGCTGAAAAATCAGATCGCCCGGTCTAACAACGGGATTGAACGCTCCAAGTACATTACTTTCGGCATCCCAGCCGGAGGGATCGTGGAGGCCCGGCCCCGTCTGGAGCGTGTGGAGGCCGATGTGATGGGCAACTTTAAGCGGCTGGGTGTTCCCTGTGAACCGATGGACGGGCGGGCAAGGCTGGCCCTGCTTCACAGCCAGATGCATCCGGGCAACCGGGAACCGTTCCGCTTTTCATGGAAGGACATCCCGCAGACGGGGCTCGGCACCAAGGACTATATCGCCCCGGACAGCTTTGACTTCCGGCACTCCCGCCTGTTTCGGGTGAGCCAGTATTGGGGCGCTGTTTCCTACTTGCAGATTTTAGCGTCTGAGCTCTCGGATAAACTGCTGGCAGAAATTCTGGAGCTGGATGCGGAAATGACCGTAACCCTCCATATCCAGACGGTGGATCAGCTAAAGGCCATCAAAACCATCAAGGGAAAAATCTCCGACATCGGGAAAATGAAGGTGGAGGAACAGCGGAAGGCTGTCCGGGCCGGGTATGATCCCGACATTCTCCCGCCCGACCTCATTACCTTTTCCAAGGATGCGGCGGAGCTCCTTGCCGACCTCCAGTCCCGCAACGAGAGGATGTTCCTTTTGACTTTTACGGTAGTCAATATGGCCCCTACCCGCCAGCGGCTGGAAAATGATGTGTTTACCGTGGGCGGCATCGCACAGAAATACAACTGCGCCCTCAAGCGGCTGGACTGGCAACAGGAGCAGGGCTTTGTGTCCTCGCTGGCCCTCGGCTACAACGAAGTGGAGATCCAGCGTGGTATGACAACCAGCTCCACGGCAATTTTTATCCCCTTTATGACAAGGGAGCTGCGGATGGACGGGCAGGCCCTCTACTATGGCATGAACGCCCTTTCCCACAATGTCATTATGGCTGACCGCAAAAAGCTGAAGTCGGCCAACGGAATGTACCTCGGCTCTACGGGCTCGGGAAAATCCTTTGCGGCAAAGCGGGAACTGCTCAATGTCTTTCTGACCATTCCCCAGGATCGGATTATCATTGTTGATCCGATGGGCGAATATGCCCCGCTGGTTCGCAGGCTGGGCGGACAGGTGATCGAGATTGCCCCGGACAGCCCCCACCACCTAAACCCGATGGATGTGGAGCTTAACATGGCCGCCGGGGAGAGCCCTCTTTCCATGAAGGCGGATTTCCTGCTTTCCCTGTGTGAGCTGGTGGTAGGCGGAAAGGAAGGCTTACAGCCCATCGAAAAAACAGTTGTTGACCGCTGTGTGCGGCTGGTGTACCGGGAACAGGCCCTTGGGCTTGATACGGGAAAAACCCCGCTTTTGCAGGACTTGTACGAGGAGCTCTTGAAACAGCCGGAGCCCGAGGCCCGGCGTGTGGCAACTGCCCTTGAACTCTACTGCACCGGCTCCCTCAACCTGTTTAACCATCCCACGAATGTGAAAACCGACAGCCGGGTGGTGTGTATCGTGCTGAAAAACATGGGAGAAAACCTCCGCAAGATCGCCATGCACATCACAAATGAATTTGTGTCCCAGGCGGTAGATACCAACTTCCGGGAGGGCGTGGCGACATGGTGCTACTTCGATGAGTTCCATGTCCTGCTCCGTGATCCGCTGACCGCCAGCTATTTTGTGGCGGTGTGGAAAATGCTGAGAAAGAAAGGCTGCGTTCCCAGCGCCCTCACGCAGAATGTGAAAGACCTTCTGGCCAGCCGGGAGATCGAGAACATTCTGGATAACACCGACTTTATGATTTTGCTCTCGCAGGCGCAGAGTGACCGGGCGATTTTGGCAAGACAGCTCGGTATTTCCGAGCACCAGCTTTCCTACATTACCCACTCTAATTCCGGCGAGGGCCTGCTGTTTTACGGGAATGTGACCATCCCGTTTGTGGATCGGTTCCCGAAGGGGGAAATCTATGACCTCTTAACCACCCGACCGGAGGATATGAAGAATGAAGCGAAAACCGAATAAACCACGCCCGGAGGCCCAAACGCATACCGAACCCGGAAACGGGGCTGCCGAGCCCGGCGGCTCTGCTTTTGGGGCTGGCTCTGAACAGGAGCCCGGGGCGGCTGGCACTTCGGGACAAAGTGTCCCAAAGATGGGGAACCCCGCAAAGTCGGATGACTTTGTGGGGAGAGGAGGAGCAACGGAGCGGGCGGATTTTGGTGGCAACGCCGCCAAAGGAGCTAAAGCGAAGTTTGCGACGACGAAGTTCCGGCAGAAAAGCCAGCAGGAACAAGCGGCGGCATCCAAGCTCCGCATGGAAAAGCGGGGCGAAAAACGGGAGGCCGCCCGGGAAAAGCTGGCAAAGCAGAAGCCGCCCAAACAAAAAGGCCCGATCCGTAAGGCGGCGGGAGCCGCCGGATGGGGCGTTCACGGCTTTGTGCATGGCAAGCTCTACGAGGTGGAGCAGGAAAATGTGGGAACCGAAGGGGCCCACCGCTCGGAGCTTGCCGGGGAGGTTGTCCTGCGGCATGGCTCCCGGTTTGTAAAACGCAAAGTCCGGGAGCATCCGGCAAGGGCGGCCAGCCGGGCCGAGGCCAGGTATCAGAAAGCGGCGGCGGATTATCATTTCCACACCGCCGCACAGGAGCACCCGGAGCTTTCCAAAAACTATTTTACCCGGTACTGGCAGAAACAGCGGCTTAGAAGGCAATACCAGAAGCGGGCGAAGGAGGCCGCAAAACAGAGCGCAAAAGCCGCCGGGAAAACAGCCGCCGCCACGGAAAAGCTGACAGCCCGGGCCGCCGGGTTTGTAAAGCGCCATCCAGTCGGATGCCTGCTGGCGCTGGCCTGTGTCCTTGTGATCGTCCTGCTCCAGTCCTGTTCGTCCTCTCTGGTGTCCATCGGCAACGCCGGAGCCGGGGCGCTGGGAGCCACCACTTACCCCTCTGAGGATGAGGCGATTTTAGGGGCGGAGGCGGCTTATGCCGGGCTGGAGACAGAACTGCAAACCTACCTTGATACCTACGAAAGCACCCACGATTATGACGAGTACCACTTCGATCTGGATGAGATCGAACACGATCCCTATGTGCTCATTTCCCTGCTGTCGGCGCTCCATGAGGGGGAATGGACGCTTTCACAGGTGGAGGACTCCCTGCAAATGCTCTTTGACCGCCAGTATATTCTGACGGAGCGTGTGGAGGTGGAGACACGCTATGACAGCGACGATGAACCCTATTCGTGGTACATCTGCTATGTGACGCTGGAAAACAAAAACCTGTCCCACCTGCCTGTTTCCCTGTTGAGCGAAGAACAGATGTCCCGGTACTCCATCTATATGTCCACCCTCGGCAACCGTCCCGACCTGTTTCCCGACTCCCCCTATGTGGACAAATACATTACCAACCCGCCGGAGGGCTATGAGGTTCCGGGGGAATATCTGGACGATGAAACATTCGCCGCTATTTTCTCGGAGGCAGAGAAATACATCGGCTATCCCTATGTGTGGGGCGGCTCCAGCCCGTCTACATCCTTTGACTGCTCCGGCTATGTGTCATGGGTGATCAATCATTCCGGCTGGAATGTGGGCCGCCTTGGGGCGCAGGGGCTTTACAACATCTGCACCCCGACCAGCTCCCCAAGGCCCGGCGACCTTGTGTTTTTCAAGGGAACCTATGATACCCCGGGCGTGAGCCACTGTGGGATTTATGTAGGCGATGGGCGGATGCTCCATTGTGGCGATCCCATCGGATATGCAAACTTAAATACAAGCTACTGGCAGTCTCATTTTTACGCCTACGGGCGTTTACCATGATTGGAGGTCATTTATGGCAACGGCAAAAAGCATGAAAATCCAGACCGAGATTGATAAGGTCAAGGCCAAAATCAGCGAACAGCAGGCCCGGCTCAAGGAGCTGGAGCAGAAAAAGCTGGAGGCGGAAAACAGCGAGATCGTGGACATCGTGCGTGGCATGAGCATCCCTCTTGCGGAGCTGCCCCTGCTGTTTGAAAAGCTGAAAGGCGGCGGGGCTTTGGGACAAAGTGTCCCGAAGTCCGAGGATGAGGAAAAGGAGGAAAACTGAATATGAAACGGTTTCGAGTTTTGACAGCGGCGCTTTGTGCCGCTGTTTTGTTATGCGGCTTTAGTGTTCCCGCCTATGCCTACGCAGATGGCGGCGAGGGTGAGGACTACGGCGATCCCACAATGGAAACCCCGGCCCCGGAGCCGACCATTACGCCGGGCGAGGGATTTTCCGAGGAGGGAAACCTTGTAACCCGTGATCTGCTCTATGACGAGCACACCAACAAGCAGTTTATTACCGTCCAGACCAGCGGCGGCAATACCTTTTACATTGTCATTGATTACGACAAGCCCGTGGACGAGGAAGGCGAACAGTATGAAACCTACTTTTTCAGCGTTGTGGATGAGGGAGATCTGCTGGCCGCAGCCGAGGCCGCTGGCGTGGAACAGGCGGTCTGCTCCTGTCCGGAGAAATGTGCGGCGGGGGCTGTCAATACCGACTGCCCGGTATGCTCTGTCAATATGGGGAAATGCGTAGGTGCAGAGCCGGAGCCCGAGCCTGCCCCGGAGCCGGAGCCGGAACCCGAGAAGCCGGGCAACGCCGGGATGATCCTTTTGGTGCTGGCTGTCATGGGCATCGGCGGCGGGGCCGCATGGTATTTCAAGATTTACCGTCCGAAACACCAGCAGGCTGACCAACCCGAGAAGGACGATGGCGGGGAGTACCCGGGCTATGACGAGTTTGAAGATGACGGCCCCCCGTGGGACGAGGAGGACGAAACCGAAGAAAAGGAGGAAATCAGATGAATTTTACCAGCAGTCCCTTTGAACGAATGATGAAAGAAAAACCCCGTCCCAAGGCTCCCGCTGAGAACAGTCCGCCCAGAGGCTCCGCTTGTTATGGCTGCTGTTACTGGTGGGGGATCGCCTGTGTGTCCTGCTACAAGGAGCTTTTGAAGGCCGAGGCTGGCGGGAGGTGATGGATTGTCCCGTGAACTGACACGCAAAGAAAAGACAGCAATCCGCTCTCTTGTGGTAACATGGTGCGCCAACTATGACCGGGAATACGGATGCCTGCCGCTGGATAGCGATTGCTATATGCTGGGTAAATGCTGGACGGGATCATACTGCCGCTATTTCCGGGAGTCCGTCCTGCCCCTTGATCCGGCGCTGGAAGTGGCTCTTATGAGCGAGGGCCCAAGGCCAGATTTTAAGATATGCCCGGTATGCGGCGGGCCTGTTCCCCCGGACAGGCGGCAGGCGTACTGTTCGGCGGCCTGTGCAAAGAAAGCCCACCGCCGCCAGCAACGGGAATATATGCGGAAAAAGCGGGGTGCATCCGTTGACAATTAGGGCCTGAAAAACCCGCTTATAGCAAGGCTTTCCGGGGCCGTTCCGTTGGCCTGCCGTATCATTCTACGGTATGGCCCCGTTTGCCCCGATGCTGTCAACATCCATACAGCGGGACTTTGGGACAATTTGTCCCGAAGTACCCGCTTTCTGAGAGGAGGAATTATGCCGAAATATTACCCCATCAATGAGGAGGCCGCCCGGCGTGCCAAAAACGCCAACAGCTTTTCCGACTATGTTCCCGGCTCCGCCACCGCCGCTTACCGTGAAATGGTGGATCGGGCCTATACCCTCGGGAAACAGCAGAAAGGGCGTGTCGATCCCATGTACCACGAAAAGATTGACGGGCTCATAGACCGCTATGCCCGCAAGCTGGCGGAGAACATCAACCAGTGCAATCTCATAGATGCCCGTGTACCCTCCATCCTCATCGCCGGAGGCTCCAACTTCCCGGTGCGGAAAAAGGAAAAGCAGAACGCCGCCCGGGATAAGAATATGGGCGAATATATGCAGATCGAGGGCCTGCTGGATAAGGTGCGCTCAACAGGTATGGGCGGGATCAGCGCAGACGATGACCGGGCCGTGGAAAAGCTGGAGGCGAAGCTGGCAGGGCTGGAGGCCATGCAGGAGGAAATGAAAACCGTCAATGCCTACTACCGCAAGCATAAAACGCTGGAGGGCTGTCCCGTCCTGTCCGCCGAGGAAATTGGAAAGCTCCAGTCCTCTATGGCATCCGACTGGCGCAAAAATCCCGTACCCTATCCGTCCTATCTGCTTACCAACAACAACGCCAACATCCGCCGCACACGCCAGCGCATTGAGGATTTGAAAAGCCAGTCGGAATATGCGGGCTGGGCCTTTCCCGGGGGACGGGCGGAAATCAACGAAGGAGAAAACCGCTTGCAGCTCTTTTTTGAGGAAAAGCCATCGGAGGAACAGCGGCGGGAACTGAAAAGCAACGGTTTTAAGTGGGCTCCCAGCCAGGGAGCATGGCAGAGACAGCTTACGAAAAATGCCATCTATGCGGCGGGCCGGATGGAATTTTTGCGCCCGGAGGATGGGCAGAGCCCTTACCAGCTCCAGCCCTTTGCCCGGAAAACGGAAAAGGATGTGACACGATGAAGGAGGTGTATTTGTGGACAAAAATCAAGGCTATTCCATTTTGAAGGCTGTGATGCTGGAAAATGGCAGGGGCTTTGCGCTGGGGCATCATCCCACAGCTCCATCCCCCTATGTCACATGGGCCTGTTACGATGATAAGAACGGCCAGCGGCAGTATGAATGGGGACATTACGGCAACGATCTGGCCGCTATGGAACAGGATTTTTCAGACCGGGTAAAGGACTATCAGCGGCTTTACTATGTGGGGATCGTGCAGACCGAGGCCCCCGGCCTTTACAAATATTACTCTACCCAGCGGCCTGTGGACATCGGGACATTCCCCAAACCGCCCCACAATGCCCCGGATGAGATCGTCAACTATGACCGTCGCATCCCGGTGGAGGGCGGCGCATTTCTGGCATGGGGGCATCTGACTTATACAAGACCGCTGACCGAAAAGGAGGCGTCTGACTATGAGCTCCGTCCTGCCCCCGTCATTTCTGAATTATCCCGAAAAAACGATGACAGGCCCCTCTCGATTGCCCAGCAGATGAAAGAGGCCGGAGCTCTGGCCGAAGCCAGCCAGGGCGATCCCATCCATAAGAAAAAGGCCCCCGACCGGGGCCGATAGGAGGAATTGTATGGAAGAAAGATATAACCCGATGAAAAGTGCGGAGATCGCCACCGAGCACAATTACAATATGCTGGACGGTGTTCTCAATAACCAGGCCCCACCCCCGGAGGAAAAGGAGCTGGATAAGGTTAAGGAACCGCCCCACAAGCGCCGGAGCCGGGAACGGGAGGAACGATGACAAAGAAACGCCGTCGCCCGATCCATCTCCATGTGATGGTGTCCGAGGAGGAGCAGGCCCTTATTCAACAACGCATGGCCGAGACGGGCATCCGCAATATGGGGGCCTATATGCGGAAAATGGCCCTCAATGGCTATGTGCTCCATGTTGACCTCTCGCCCGTCCGGGAGCTGGTATCGCTCCAGCGGCGGTGCTCAAACAACCTCAATCAAGTGGCGGTCCAGGCGAATACCTACGGTGGGATTTACCCCGAGGAGATCGCCGCTCTGCAACGGGACTATGCCGCCCTGTGGGGGCCGCTGTCCGATCTGCTGAAAAAGCTCTCCGCATTAGTGGAGCTCTGATCCTGCCGGGGAGTGGCGTATGCCGCTCCCCGGTTTTCACTACTTTGGGACAATTTGTCCCGAGGTGCTGAAAGCCGGAGGCATCCTTGTTGTCCCTCCCGGACAGAGGTATAATTATCATGTAAGGAACTATAAGCCACACTTTTCAAGGAGGTATCAAGCGATGCGGATCATTCTGAAACTTTTAGCGGCCCCCTTTGTTCTGGTCCTCACGCTCCTTGTGGCAGTATTGAATTTTGCTTTTTCCTTTGCGTCATGGGTGTTCTGCGCCCTGTCCTTTCTCTGTCTGATCGGAGCCCTGTTTGCTTTATTCACGGGGGATCGCTGGGGCATACAGGGGCTTGTGATCGCCTTTGCTGTTTCGCCCTTCGGCCTGCCCGCTGTGGCGGAGTGGCTCATTGACAAGCTGGACAGTCTCAACTACTCGCTAAAGAGTTTTATCATAGGATAACGCTTTGGGACAATTTGTCCCGAAGCCCCCTGCGGCGGCTGGACGGACAGCCGCCGTTTTCTTTTGGAAGGAGGTGTGCTCACGGCTACAACTTATATCCGGCCCTACAAGGTGGCGGCTGGGAAAGGCGCTGTCCAGACAATGGAGGAACGCTTTAACTATGGGCTTAATCCGAAAAAGCTGGGAGCCCTGTCCTCATACCTCTGCGATCCGGCCACGGCTCCCGCTGAGTTTCTGCTGGTAAAGAGCCAGTACCAGGCGGAAATGGGCCGGGCCGTAGAGCGTGGAGCCCTGTTTTTTCAAATCCGGCAGGCGTTCCCACCCGGCGAAGTAACAGCAGAGGAGGCCAACCAGATCGGCTATGAAACAGCCATGCGCTGGACAAAGGGAAAGTATCAGTTTTTTGTCTGCACCCACACAGACAAGAGCCACCTCCACAATCACATTTATTTCAATTCAACGGCCTTTGACCGCTCTCAGAAGTTCCATAATTTTATCGGCTCCAGCTTTGCCCTGCGGCGGCTCTCTGACCGGGTGTGCATTGAGCATGACCTCTCTGTGATCCAAAATCCAAAACAGCACAGCAAGGGCCGGTATCTCCATTATGGCCAATGGATTGGGGAAAAGCCGCCCTCTGCAAAACAGCGGGTGCGGCTGGCCATCGTGGAGTCTCTACAAAAACAGCCCGCCGATTTTCCGGCGTTTCTGAGGCTCATGGAGGAGACCGGCTTTCTGGTAAAGCATGGCCGTGGCGGTGTGATCTCCTTTCTTGCTCCCGGACAGGATAAGCCCACCCGCCTGCGGGCATCTACCCTCGGGGATGGTTTTGATCCCGAGGACATCCGGGCTATGATTGCCGGGGAGCGTCCGATCCTGGAGCTCCCGCAGGAGGCTCCGGCTCCTGCCCGGCGTGTTAATCTGATTATAGACATTCAAGAGCGCATGGCACAGGGCAAGGGACCGGCCTATGAACGGTGGGCCAAGGTTTACAATCTGAAACAGATGGCTGCTGCGCTCCAGTACCTGCGGGAAAATGATTTGATGGACTATGAGGCGCTGGCGGCCAGTACAGAAAAGGCAGTAGAGCGTTTTCACACGCTGTCCGAGGAATTGCGGCAAACGGAGGCGGAGCTGGAAAAGACCTCCGGGCTCATGGCGGCTACTGTGGACTACGCAAAAACCCGGCCTGTGTTTGACGGTTACAAGGCGGCCCGGTACAGTAAAAAATATCTGTCGGAGCATGAGGCGGAGCTTGCCGCTTACCGGGCGGCCCGAGCCACTATGAATGAGCTTTTGGACGGTGCAAAGCTACCGAAGATGGCAGATATGAAAAAGTCCCGCCAGAAATTGGCGGGAAAGAAAAAAGCCCTCTATGCGGAATACCGCAAGGCACAGGCGGATATGCGGCAGGCTGTGGCGGTCAAAGCGAACATTGATCATCTGCTCGGCGTGACGGACGAGCGGGAAAATAAGGCCCAGGAGCGATAGCGACAGGCCGCAGACAACAGGTGCATAGCGCCGGGACTTTGGGACAATTTGTCCCGAAGTCCAGCGGGTTTGGGGAGCTCCCCAACAAGCATTTTCACGGGCCTGCGGCCTGTGAAAATTTCGGAGTGTGGCCACACCCGAATTGCTTGCCATTTAGCGGCACCCCCGAAAAGCCCCCTAAAAACGAGAAAAACGAAGGCCCTTTTTACTTGACCTCCGTTTCTCTGGCTTTTTGTAGTCCCTCTGCTGTGGCCTCCATGACCGTCAATTCCTTTTCGTCCATTGTATTGAGCAGCCTGTCAATATGCTGGCGGCAGTCGCTTTCGCCGTTCTGCCTGTCAGGATAAAAGAACTGGTCTACGGAAATATCCAACAGGGTGACGATTTGGTAAAAGGTGTTCAGGCTTGGATGCTGGCCCCGGTTCTCAAAATACATGATGGAACGAGGGGTACGGTCTACGAGCTGTGCAAGGTATTCCTGTGTCCAGCCTTTCGCCTCTCTCTTGCGCTTGATCTCCCGGCCTAATGCGTGGAAGTCAAGCCGTCTGGTGTCTTGGTACATTCTCATATCACCCCCATATTATTTTACATTTCGGGTTTGACTATGAGAACGAAACACGATTTTATGTTTTAGTAGTATTTTATTGCCCGTCGGCAAGGTTGCCGATGTTACACGGACAAGGTATAATAACAGAAAGAAAATTTGAAAACTACACTTTAATCACAAAAATCTATGATACGCTATCTTTGGAGGTGTTATTATGCAAAGGATTTTAGTCGTTGAGGACGATTTTGATATTCAAGAACTTTTACAGAATTTTTTACAAGAAGCAGGATATGAAGTAGCTGTTGCAAATGATGGTGTCGAGGCACTATCTTTATTTGCGGGAGAACGATATGACTTGATTGTGTTGGACATTATGCTCCCCAAAATTGACGGTTACGGTGTCTGTGAATTGATACGCAAACAATCTGATGTTCCTATCATCATGCTAACCGCATTAAGCGGAGAAGAAGATCAGATTAAAGGATTGGATTTGCAGGTGGATGACTACATTACAAAACCGTTTTCTATGCCTGTCCTGCTCCGCAAAATTGCGGCTGTACTTCGGCGCAGTAACCGGGGAACAGATGAAAAGTATCAAATCATTACTTATGGCAATTTGCGTTTGAACTGTGACGGCTACACCGCCACAGTGGACGGAGCTAATTTTGAACTGACACAAAAGGAATTTGAAATACTGCGGGAACTGCTGACCCATCAGGGCCGGATATTGACCCGGCAGAACTTGTTGGATAAGCTGTGGCGATATGATTTTTATGGGGACGAGCGTGTTGTTGATACCCATATCAAAAATCTACGAAAAAAATTGGGAATAGATTTCATTCAAACAATCAGAGGGGTGGGATATAAAGTTGATAAAGAGAATTAAAGGCAGTCTGTTTGCTAAAGTCTTTATTCTGACTGTGGCAGTTTTGCTCTGCGTGAGCTTTCTTGTCTATGGCGTTTTGGCTTGGTATATGCCTCAAACCTATTCTAACAATCTCAATGCGGCATTAGATGAACAGACCAGCGACTTTATTTATGAATTAGAACATATCCGTATGCAGGATAGCGGCGGACTTTTTGATCAGTTTCTTCAAAACACAACAATTAGCATGGTGGAGCTTTATACTGCTGATGGTGTTCTGGTGGAAACACCGTCTAACCAAAATAGCTTTAACGATGGGATCACCGGGGAGGCTCTTGGCGGAGCATCTTATGAAAGTGCGCCGATTATATCCAACAGCTATTACTTCTCATTTGCAGATGATAATAGCCAATATATTTTAACAGTTTACGGAGAAGCCTCTCAAATCGCAGAACTGCGGCAATCATTTGTAAGCGTATTACCGATTTTGTTTTGCGTTATTCTCCTTGTATCGTTGGCAACTGCTTGGGTGTATTCTCGTATCATTACAAACCCGGTATTAAAAATCAGTCGGATTTCTAAAGAAATGTCTGATATGAAGCTGGAATGGCAACTTGAGGAACGCCGTTCTGACGAGCTGGGTGTACTGGAGAATAGCTTGAATACGCTGTCCCGGAAACTGTCTGCTACCTTGGAGGAGTTGCAAAGTGCAAATCTCCAGCTCCAAAAGGATATTGAACATCAAAAGGTGCTGGAACGGGCACAACAGGATTTCTTTTCTTCTGCTTCCCATGAACTGAAAACCCCTATCACCATTATCAAGGGTCAATTAGAGGGGATGCTATTGGGTATAGGGGCATATAAAGACCACGAAAAGTATCTTGCCCGATCCTTGGAAGTTGCGGCTACGCTTGAAACGATGGTGCAGGAAATATTAACGATTTCAAGGCTGGAAACCAATGTTGATTTCAAAATGGAGCATTTTGATTGCGCTCCCATGATACATGGCTATTTGAGGGAGATTGATGATTTAGTGGCAACAAAAGAACTGCAAATACATCTTGCTATACAGTCTTCCGCTTTTATCAATGGGAACAAATTACTGATTGAAAAGGTGTTCTCCAATTTGATTTCAAATGCTGTAAAGTATTCGCCGCATGGAGCAAGCGTTGATATTATTTTGCAAAATACCAACGGACGCTTTTTGTTCTCCGTAGAGAACACAGGTACACATATACCAGAAGATGATATTCCCAAATTGTTTGACGCTTTTTATCGTATGGAGCAATCCCGCAGTAGAAGAACAGGCGGTAGCGGCTTAGGGCTTTATATGGTTCAAAGAATTTTACAACAACATAACAGCTATTGTGAGGCTTGCAACACAGAAAACGGTGTTAAATTCTTCTTCACGATTTAGCGGACAATCAACGGCAGGTGAACAACCTGCCGCTTTTTTTAACTACACATAAATCACAAACTAATCCCAAAGGTATCCCAAAATGCTTTGCTATACTTGGGGTACATTCAAAGAAAGGATTGGTAAACACTATGAGAAGAATGGCATTATGCGCTGCGTCTATGCTCTTATTAGGCTGTTTGGCTGGATGCAGCACGACACCACAGAACAGCCAGGAACAAGGTAATCCCGTTATCAAGGAAGAAATCAGTCAACCTCTTGGCAGCTCTGAGGCGCTTGGAAACAGCGAGGATAGCTCGGCACTTTCCGCCGCAGACAAAGAAAAAATGTTTGCACCTTATGAACAATATGGGATGACCTATGATGCGGTCAAAGATGAACTTACCTATAACGGGAATTTGGTTCGCTGGTTTGAGGACTATTATCCCATCGGTAACAATGAAACCGCCGGTATTGATTTTCTAAATGAAAACGGCACAGTAGATGTGTATGCTGTACGGGATTTAGAGAGCTTTTCAAAAGCGGCTGACGGCTCCGTTGATCCGGCGGGTAAGCTGATTGGCTTAAAAGAGTTTACCCAGCAGGAATTTGACGCACGGGATATTGAGGCGTTGAAAAACAGCACATCCGTTGCTATGGCAGGAACGCCGCTTGAAGATAGCGAAACTGCAAAGTTCGTTGCAGAGTATGAGGCATTTGGAGTAACCTATGATGCCGAAAAAGATCAGTGGTATTTCAATGGTGAGGAAGTCCGCTATTTCCGGGATGTTCTCACTTCTAATGGTGAAAGTCTCACCAGCGGAAAATTCCGAGGCGAAATGAGAACGCTTGGAAGCGGCGTTGGTACAATAGACATTTATGCCGTTCGTGATTACGGCCACTTGAACAGCGAACATCACGGAACATTAACTGGCATCGAGAAATACAGTCAAGAGGAATTTGACGAGCATACACAGGCCGGAATGTCTGGAAATCAGCCCATAGGTAATGCAAGCCATAACTAAACAAACCATTTAACTGCCGCACGACGGCAAAAGAAAAAAAGCCGTCGTACAGCAGACATATATCCATGCCCGTATGCGGCGGCTTTGATTTCAGAGCCGCCGTTTCTCTTTGGATATTCAGTAACCCCACGGCGGCCCATAGGAGGGTGTTGCCGTGTCCATCTTACTTTCTCACAATTCCCATGACCTTCACCAGCTAAAAAAAGCGTAGCTCCCCCTCCGGGACAGTATAGCTATGAAGGTACAATATATCAGTACAATTATGATAATGTAATTTCATGCGTCTGCATAGCGTCATGCTGTGCGGGCGCTTTTTTGTACTTCGAGACAAATTGTCCCGAGGTGCGGGGCGGCTCCCCAGGATGCCGCTCCCCGCCAAGCCCCGTTTCGGTCACTCATCCACCCAACACCGAAACGGAGGTTTATTTATGACTACAATCAATCTGAAGGATTTTTATTATTGGTACACACAGGATCAGTTTATCGAGGTTTCTGACGAGGTAGCCGAAGTGTTTGTGGCCGATGCCCGGCACGAAATGGCCTACCAGCGGCGGCTCTCCCGGCATAAGGCGCAGTATTCTCTGGACTGTGATGACGGGATCGAATATTCCGCCTGCCTGCATGAGCCAACACCCCAAGAGCTTCTGGAACGCATGGAGCTGTTCATCCGTCTGTGGAATGCACTCAACTCTTTGCCGGAGATCCAGGGCCGCAGGATTGATGCCCACATCATTCTCGGAAAGAGCATCAAGGAAATTGCCGAGGCCGAGGGCGTACATGAGGAGTCTGTCCGCCAGTCGATCAAGCGTGGCCTTGAGCGTATGAAAAAAACTTTTTGATTTTTTCATTTTCCCCACTTGGAAATGATGAAAAAATGTCTCGGTTTATGAAAGGAGATATTCTTCTTTTCGCAGATAAACAGCGGCGGCCCCGGGCATAGTCCGGGGAGCCGGGCGGCGGGTGCGCTGTGACTTTTTCTTCGGAAGAACGAGCGAACAACACCAACGCCGCAACTGGGCCGGGCCACCCCACGGCCACGATCCGGCATAGGACAGGCTGGCCGCCTGTCCCTCCGGGCCGCCCCATTATCTGCGAGGGAACGCCGCTCTGAGTATGGTTGTCTTTGGACAGGGCAAGAAAATGGGAGCGGCGTTCTCTATTTTATACTTACATGGAGTGAGGCAAGAGGGCAGCATCGTTTGGGTGCTGCCCTCTTGCGTTTCCCTACGATATGCGGGAGGCGTATCCTATTTTTGATAAGGAGGTTTTACCGTGAGATTAACGGCAAAGGAACTGGAACAAATGAAAAGCGTTGACATCGGCGCAGTGGCTCCCGAGTCCCTGCCGGATGTGAGTGGTATGGCCTTTGACACCTCTCTCCCCCGGGAGGAGCGGATCGCCCTGTTTTTGCAGGCGGTAGAAAATCCATACTGCTTTTGCATCGGCGGGATCGGTGTGAAAATTGAATTTGCGGAAAGCGGGCCGTCCTTGCAGGAGACGCTGACGGACTTTCTGCTCCGGCAAAAAAGCGGGCTGTAACTTCGGTTATGGCCCGTTTCTACTTCGAGACAAAGTGTCCCGAGGCGGAGGCATCCTTGTTGTCCCGCCCGGGCAGAGGTATAATATAGATGTAATGTGATAGGGAAGGAGGAACAATGGCACGAACAAAAAACAGAGGATTGCAACAGAGTTTCTCTCCCTCTTATACCGTCCGCCGCTGGCGGCTTGGCGAATACATCCGGCTTTCCAAGGAGGACTTGAAAAAGGGAAAGGACGACAGCAACAGCGTCATCAACCAGCGTGATCTGCTCAATGACTTTTACCAGAAGCATATCGGAGAATTTGAAAGTGTTTCCGAATATGTAGACGATGGACACACGGGGACGGATGCCAACCGGGAGAATTTTCAGCGGCTCCTTTCCGATGTAATGAGCGGGAAAATAAACTGCGTGGTAGTAAAAGACCTTTCCCGTTTTGCAAGAAATTACAGTGATGCGGGAAGTCTGATTGACAACCTGTTTGTGCAGATGGGTGTCCGCTTTATCAGTCTTGCTGAAAATGTGGACAGTTACCTCAACCCGGACAGCGTTTCCAGTATTATCGTCCCGATTACGAATGTAATGAACGATCAATACTGCTACCAGACCTCAAAGAAGATCCGCCAGGTATTTGATTACAAGCGGCGCAACGGGCAGTACATCGGCGCATTTGCTCCGTATGGATATGTAAAGCACCCAAAGGACAAGCACCAGTTGATCATCGACCCCGATGCCGCTGAAATCGTCAAACTGATTTTCTCTTTGTTTCTAAAAGGGACATCGAAACGGGCCATCGCTTTGTATCTGAATGAACACGGCGTACCCAGCCCCTCGGCTTATAAACTGCAAAAGGGCATACCCGTTTCAGCAAGAGGATATGACGATCCTATGTGGGGAGCCCGCATGATCCACTCCATTCTTACGAACCCCACCTATACCGGGGATTTGGCGCAGGGCCGCAGTCGGGTAAAAAGCTATAAGGTACACGAGGTTGAAAGCGTCCCCCGTGAAGAATGGGTGGAAGTAGCTGGTACGCATGAGGCAATCATTGATTATGAAACCTTTGATAAGGTACAGGCTCTTTTACAGCGTGATACCCGTACTTCTCCAAAAGGCCGGGAAGTCCACCTGTTCAGCGGTTTTCTAAAATGTGCTGACTGCGGGCGGGCGATTACCCGGAGCGTAGGCAACAACAATAATGTGTACTATGCCTGCTCCACTTACAAGAACCGCTCCCGGACAGCCTGCACAATGCACTCAATCAAGCATAACCGTCTGGAGGCCGCTGTCCTCTTTGCGGTACAACAGCAAGTCCATCTGGCTGTTTCATACTCGGAAATGATTGCCAGCATTAACACCGCCCCGGTCAAAAAGAGCCAGTCCATCCGTTTGGAAGAACTGATTGCTGCGAAGGAGCGGGAACTGGCAAAAATCAGCCGCTACAAGCAGTCCCTTTATCAAGACTGGAAAGACGGGGAAATTACCCAGCAGGACTACCGGGATATGAAAGCCGATTATGAACGACAGATTATCGCTCTTACGGATGTGCTGGCCCGGTTGAACGCTGAACGGGCGGAACTGGCAAACGGTGTAAAGAGTGAGCATCCCGCATTGGTGGCCTTTACAAAACATCAAAATATCGACCAGCTTTCCCGGGAACTTCTCGTTGAGCTGATCGACCATATCAAGGTTTATGAGAATGGAAACATTAGTGTGAGATTTAAGTTTGCGGATGAATTTAGACGCATAGCAGAATACATTGAAATCAACACCACAAAACCCGCAGTAGCGGGCTAACCCCCGCTACATACCCCTTTGACAGTGTGTTTTCCTAATAGGAGTTAATCATATGGTGGTTAAATTTTAAGGGAGCAGAAATCTTACAATTCTGTAAGACTTCTGCTCGTTTTTTGAAAGTGAAATGAAAGATTGCCCTGATACAATTTGGATGTAAGATGAAAAGGAGGCAACACATGAGTGTGATATTAGAAACCAAGCAGCTTTGTAAGTTTTATGGCGCAGGTGAGAATCAGGTCAAAGCGGTCAATCAGGTGGACATTCAGATTGAGCGGGGAGAATTTGTCGCAATTGTTGGAAAGTCAGGTTCCGGTAAAAGTACATTACTTCATATGCTTGGAGGGCTAGACACCCCGACAAAAGGCAGAGTTACTTTAGCAGGGAAAGATTTATACAGGATGAAGGAAGATGCCCTTGCTGTTTTCCGCAGAAGAAAAATCGGATTTGTTTTTCAGGCATTCAATCTGGTATCCTCCATCAATGTGTGGGAAAATATTGTACTGCCACTGGGGCTGGACGGAAGAAAAGTGGATGAAGCGTATGTAAATGATATTATTGCAACTCTGGGGATTAAAAACCGGATTTATAATCTGCCAAATCAGTTATCCGGAGGGCAGCAGCAGAGAGTAGCAATTGCAAGAGCACTGGTGAATCGTCCGGAAATTATATTTGCAGATGAGCCGACAGGCAATCTTGATTCCAAGACCAGTGATGAGGTAATCGCTCTGCTTAAGATGACAGCAAAAAAATATGGACAGACAATTGTAATGATTACCCATGATGACGAAATTGCACAGGTCGCTGACCGTATTCTGGTGATTGAGGACGGACAGGTGGTGGATTTCAGATGAAGACAATAGGCAGGATTGCATATAGCAATGACAAAAGGAACAGGACAAGAAGTATACTGATCATGATGGCAATCTGTCTGACCACGATGCTGCTTGTTATCATCAGTACTGTGGGAAATGGGGTAATTCATTTACAGAAAAGTCAGGCGGCAAGCTCATACGGAAGCAACTACGGCCTGTTTATCGCCATAGATGGTACGCAATTAAAAGAAGTGGAACACAGAGCTGAGATATCTGATATCGGCATCATGTGTACGGAGGGCATCCTGAAAGGAAATGAAAATGGCGGCTTTGTCAGTGCGGATGAAACGGTCAGGAAAATGCTTCCCTATAATCAGGAATATGTGTTGAAGGAAGGTACCTATCCGGAAAAGGCGCAGGAAATTGCCGCAGGACGCGCTTTCTTTGATGCAGTGGGATACCATGATGTAAAGGTCGGAGACACCGTAACATTGGAGTACCGTTCCGGCATGCAGTCGGAATACGCACCGGTGGAATTTACTGTCAGCGGGATTTTATATGACCGGGATGAATATACCATCGAGGCTTCCTATGTTGTATTCGGTTCGCAGGATTTTTATAATGAGCGTGTTGCGGAGGGTGACAGGCAATATAATATCTATTTTACCTTGAGCGATTCTGTAAATGTATCTATGAATAATGTTGCGCCTGTTATAAAAGAAATCGCGGATTCCTGCGGCATTGACCAGAAAAACGTGATCATCAATGACCTCTACCTGCAGTGGGTATTGCAGCCGAGCTATGAAATGATTGTGGTTTGTGGAACCCTGATCCTCGGAATCGTGCTGTTTTCCGTTGTGGTCATTTATAATATCTTCCAGGTCGGGATCGCCCAGAAGGTTCAGGAGTACGGAAAAATCAAGGCGCTGGGTGCAACCAGAAAGCAGATGAAGCAGTTGATCTTTCGTGAGGGCATTCTTCTGGCGGTTCCTTCGATACCGCTGGGGCTGCTGTTTGGTTTCCTGATTGCAAAAGTCAGCTTCAACTGGCTGGTGGAGCAGGGAAATCTGGTATCGTCCGGAATCAAGAACCATCAGGTGCCTCTGTTTTCACTGACAATTATGCTCATCTGCATTTTTGTATCGTTTCTTACGGTCGTTTTGGCTTTGCGCAAACCCATGAAAATTGTTTCTCGGATTTCACCCATCGAAGCGACACGGTATCTTGACGGCTCCAAAACGCAAAAACAGGGCAGACGAAAAGGCAGAAAAGATGTCACCGTTTTCTCCATGGCAATGGCAAATGTGACAGGCAATCCGAAAAGAACCATTGCTACGATTCTTACCATGGGGCTTTCCTGTGTATTGTTTGTAATTATCTCTAATTATGTTGGGAATATTGACACGGAGCACGAGGCGCGGATTGCAATCAACCATGGACAATTTGAGTTGCAGCTGGATTATTCCCAGAATTATGATGAAGCCTATTCGGAGAATAATCTGGACACAATCCTACAGAACAACCCACTGAATGATTCTTTGATTAAAGAAATCAAATCCATCCCCGGTGTAACGGATGTACTGACGAGAGAAATCGTCTCTGCAGATTTGAACGGAACAAAATTTCCGGTTGCAATCGTAAATCAAGAGGATTTTGAAATGATGCGCGGGGATGGCGATATCGGTTCCATGGACTATGCACAGGCTGTCAAAAACGGGGATGTTTTCTTTGGCTGGTCCATGTGGATGGAAGCTGACGGGTATTCTGCGGGTGCACCGATTACATTCAACTTTGATAACGGAAGCGGAACCTATACCTATCATGGAAAAATCGCAGGCTCCTTTGTAAGCGCGGACACTTATCTGGTCATTCCGGAAGAAGTATACCGCTCTGTAAATCCGAAAGGGACATCTTATGGATACCTGTGGGTGGATTGTGCTAAAAAAGATGTGGCATCTGTAGAGCAAAGCCTGAATGACCTGCTCTCCGATACTTCTCATATCAAGCTGAACACCTATCACGCAGAATTGCAAACCGCAGAATACGCAAGCCGTATGATGAAGCTTGGCTGCTATCTGTTCATGGCAATTGTCGGTCTCATTGGGTTTATGAATCTGGCAAACACCATGATCATCAATATCACCACGAAGAAGCAGGAATACGGTGTGCTGCAAGCGGTAGGCATGACCAATAAGCAGTTGAATCTGAGCTTACAAATACAGGGCTTGATTTTTACGGTTGGCACCATCTGCGTCGCACTTGCTGCCGGTCTGCCTCTTGGCTATGCACTGTTTTCCTATGCGAAGCATAATAGGATTTTTGGAATGAACGTTTATCACGTTCCTCTTATCCCGATTCTTGTTATGATTCTTCTGGTTGGTATTCTACAAATTGTGCTTTCCTGTGTTTTAAGCAGTAATCTGAAAAAGGAAACGCTGGTAGAAAGAATAAGGTATCAGGGATAGCAAGTATTGCTGGGATATCCTCAGTATCATAACAGGAATTAAAAGCACTTGGCTTCAAAAAGTTTTGTACTTTTGACAAAATGCAACCGATTTTTCATCAATTATAATAAATTTGATTAAGCAGCCTGTGTGTAATGAAGCATACAGGCTGCTTGCATTTTATAACTCTAATGAATCTTCTGCATCTACCCACATCTGTAAATTGCCCTCAAGATATAATCTCGCATATTCAAGTGGTTCATCGACTGCAAGTGAAGTCAATGCACAGTCTGATCTGGGTGTGGTTTTTAAATCCTTTTCGGCTTCCCAGCAGTCAATGCGAAGCATATAGCCAAAGGCTCGTGTTGTGGAACAGAATGGAAAGCTAAAACGCTATCGTAATCGAGAAGATGAAATACTCTTTATGGATTTACTCTTGTACCGAGCAGATATATTGAGTTTTAGTGGCTTAATTGGGTTACCAGCAAGTCCTTTGTTTCATTAAGCCTATCAATTTCCTGCAAATTATGAAGTATTGTTGAAAATACTATACTCAACTTATGCTCAAGTTGTTGCAATGTATTGTCTGAAGGTGTTGGAAGCTCATATTTTTCAAAAGAGGTCTTGTTAATGTTTATCATTGTTGAGCTTCCCTCGCCTAATGTTCTTAATTCTGCGGTATGAGCTTTTATCGAAAAATACAGGAAACATGGATATTTTGAAATTACCGCATTTATTTGTTGATTGGTTTGTGCAATATATGATGTTAATGCCACTTCACCAGCATTTGCACCAATGCAAGCAACAACAAACGTATTTTCAGGAATATATTTATTCTTCTGACTATCAGCTTCCGCTTTTGAAAGAGAACATTCAGAACTGGTAATATATACATTTCCGTGCATATCAGGTGTTTTTATAAATGGAATCTGGGACAGGTGAATATGAAGATAATGAAGGAAATCGCTATATATTAAATCCTGGTGATTCGGCATGTGCCTATGACGGTGAGAAGCATGCTATCAAAAATGTAGGAAATGAGCCGTTGGTTCTGGTTGCAGTTATTCCGTTTACACAGAAGTAAAAAGCATATTACATTGAAAGTCAAAAGGAGAAAGGGCATAGATATAAAAAGACAATACATATTTCTATGCCCTTTTTGTGTAAATCAACGGCCTTGCAAAAATATGTGATATTTATATTTATCTGATACGAACCGTGAAATTGTATATTCGAACGGTGTGTCATTAATATAGGAAATTCGCTCGCTGCAAAGCAAAGGGGAATCGGACGGAATATTTAATATTAGCGATTCGGTAAAAGAGGCCTTTTTGGCATATAATGTTTCCTCTGCAGTAGTCAACACAATATTGAACTTGGATTCAAGGAAGTGATACAGTCCGGAGAAGATCTCTGAGGACTCGCTGAAACCAGGCAGGAAAGCAGCTACCAGGTAATTGGTTATATAGGCTGTGGGTATGTCGTCAGAACAGATTATGCGGTCAATTTTATATACTTGTTCATCTTGAGACAGGCATAATACAGCACGTACGGTATCAGGGGCGGATATTTGTTCTATATGGTAATTTTTTGTGGTAACGATGTGACCGTTTTGCTTTAAGGTTTCTGAAATTGATGTAATCTTGTTCAGATGCTGAGTGGTGCTGAAATCCTGAACAACAGTGCCGTATCCCTGTTTGACTGATAGTAAGCCTTCGTTTACTAAAAGTGAGATGGCTTTTCGGATAGTGGTGCGACTCACAGAATAGATATCTTCAAGTTCTGACTCAGTGGGAATTAAAGTACCAATTGGATATGTTTTGTTTAAAATATTACTTTTCAAGTCGGTATAGACTGATTGATAAAGTGATGTTTTTTGCATAACAGACTCCTTTTTGAGTAAATAAAATTCTGGTTTATATATAATATATCATATAAATGTAAAGGTTACAATGTTTAACGCAAGATCATATATATTTTTTTACAGAAACCATATAAAGTAACTAAAAAATATCTAATATAGCAGAAAAGTATGGGATATATATCTAAAACATATTGACGTAGCAGAGATATTATGGTAAAGTATGCATAAAGATAATTACCTATCGCGAAAATAAAGTTTGTGTCAGGATATATTGATTCCGGGGTATGCGGATCATAAGACGGGGCGGAGAAATTTATGATGATGTTGCGTGCATATTATAAGCTGGGAGGAATTCAGCATCAACCGAATGTGGTTGATATTGATAAATTAAAAGATGCACAGATTCATCCGGAGGAATATAAAGATCTGATTATCCGTATGTGGGGAGTAAGTGCACATTTTGTGGATTTACCTAAGGATGTGCAGGATGAGTTTATTGCCCGTTACGATTTCTGAAAGGTAGGAGGATAAAAAATTGAAAGTAATAGCCTATGATTTAGGAACAGGTGGGGTTAAAGCGTCGCTATACAATGAAAAAATGGAGACTTTGGCTAAGTCATTTGTTGAGTATAGTACAAATTATGTCGGCCGCTTACACGAACAGAACATTGAAGATTGGTGGAACGGCGTAGCAACCAGTACCAGAAAACTTTTGGCAGATAGCAGTACCTCTGCAGATGAAGTTCGGGCAGTTGCTTTATCCGGTCATAGTCTTGTGTCAATTCCATTAGACACGAATAACAGCCCCCTGGAAATGCATGTTCCGATTTGGTCGGATGGAAGAGCAGTAGATGAAACACAGGAGTTTTTCAAAAGTATACCTTATGAAGAATGGTATATGACTACCGGAAATGGCTTTCCGCCGGAATGTTATCCTGTATTTAAGCTTATGTGGTTAAAAAAGCATAAACGGGAAATCTATGACAAAACATGCAAGGTGGCAGGCTCTAAAGATTATATAAATCTTTTGCTGACAGGTAATCTTTGTACAGATTATTCTTATGCTTCCGGAAGCGGTGTGTACGATTTAAGAAAACAGATGTATCGTAAGGATTTTCTCAGAGTTGCAAATTTGAAGGAAGATCTTTTCCCGCAAATAGTTGAGTCACATAGCATAGTTGGCTATATCACGGATGAAGCTGCTAAGTTTATTGGGCTTAAAAGTGGTACAGCGGTCGCCTGTGGCGGTGTGGATAATGGGTGTATGGCATTAGGTGCAGTGGGAGCAGAAGAAAAGAAAATTTATCTTTCTTTGGGTTCATCAAGCTGGGTGCCTGTTAATTCCAGAAAGCCGGTTTTAGATTTTAAAACAAAGCCGTATGTTTTTGCACATATTGAAAAGGATATGTATACATCGGCATATTCTATTTTCGCAGGTGGAAGTTCGTATCGGTGGATTAAGGATGTTATTTCAGATGGCAATACCAGGGATTATGAATGGCTAAATGCTCAGGCAGCAATGTCCCCGGTAGGAGCAAATGGAGTAATATTTAATCCAAGCCTTGCAGGAGGAACTACACAGGATCGAAGTGTTAACATAAAAGGAGGATTTATAGGCTTGACACTTGGTGTAAAGCAGAAGGATTTGATTCGCGCTGTTATGGAAGGCGTGGCGCTGAATTTGAAGTATTCGGTTGACCTTTTATCCCAGCAGACAGAAATCAGTGATGAAATTCTCATTTGTGGCGGAGGCAGTAAGAGTGATCTGTGGCTTTCTATTTTTGCAGATGTATTTAATATGAAAATTAGAAAAACCAATGTTGATCAGGATGCGGCTTCTTTGGGTGCAGCAGCGATTGCCATGCGCAGTATTGGCTTATGGCAGGATTATCATTTAATACCACATCTTCATAAACTTGAAAAATTAACGCTTCCGGATAAAGAAAATACTGAAAAATATAAAAAAATACAGAAAAAATTTCTTAAGGTAGCTGATATGTTGGCACAATTAGGAGATGAATTTGTTGAAATAGACAATCAATAAAGGGGGAAATACATAATGAAGGAATCGATTAATCTGCAGGAAATTGGACGCATTATGGATGTTAGTACAGTAAGAACAGATGTCACTTTTACGGAAGTAAAACAGATGTTAGATATTGTAAAAAAATATCACTGTATTTGTGCAAGCCCAATGCCGTGTTTTACTAAATATACGGTTGATCAGCTAAAGGATTATCCGGATATTGTTACAACGGGCGTGGTAGGATTTCCTGGTGGAGCAGAGACTACATTTGTAAAAACAGCAACGGCAAAGGAATTAATTTCACTGGGGTGCGAAGAAATTGATATGGTAATTAATGTAAGTGCACTCAAATCAGGATTGTATCAGATGGTGGAAGATGATATCAAAGCCGTTGTGGATGCTGCTAATGGTTATCCGGTAAAAACAATTTTGGAAATCTGCTATTTAACGGATGATGAGATTAAAAGAGCAAGTGAAATTGGAGTTAAGGCAGGAGCAACCTATATCAAGACAGGTACAGGTTGGGGACCGAAACCTACAACGGTTGAAACAGTGAAATTGATTCGTTCTGTTATTGGAAACAGCGCCAAAATTAAGGCTGCTGGCGGTGTTCGTTCCCTGGATGTTCTGATTGAAATGGTTGATGCAGGGTGTGATCGTTTTGGAGTAGGGGTTCGTTCTGCATCCACAATTTTAGAGGAGGCCTATAAAAGGGCTGGAATAGAGCCGCCGGTTCTTTGTACTGAATTTAGTGAAAATGACAATTATTAAATTAGGGAATGCTGAGAGAGGATTATGATTGTAGATATCATTTGATGATTGGCAGGAGTATTCGGATTAAACGGCAGCCTTTTGAAAAATTTATTGATAAGGTCGAACAGATATAGAAGTCGACAAGGCGTCTCAAGTGTGATATTATTTAACGGTACACATTCGAGGCGCTTTGTGTAATAGCCAAGAATTTAATTAGAGTAACAGCGGCAACGATAGGAGATGACAATCAATGATAGCGATAATAGACTACGACGCGGGTAACTTAAAGAGCGTGGAAAAAGCATTGCTGGCCCTGGGCGAAGACGTGCTGGTAACCCGTGACAGGGAAAAACTTCTGGCAGCCGATAAAGTAATTCTTCCGGGCGTAGGCAATTTCGGGGACGCCATGGAAAAGCTGAAAAGCTATGGACTGGTTCCGGTGATTCACGAGCTGGCAGAGATGGGAAAGCCCTTCCTTGGCATCTGTCTGGGTCTGCAGCTTTTATTTGAGCGAAGTGATGAAGCGCCGGGTGTGGAGGGACTTGGAATCCTGAAAGGCGAGATTGTGCGGATTCCCGATGGAGAGGAGCTGAAGGTACCCCATATCGGTTGGAATTCTCTGCATTTGCAGAATGGCGGCCGATTGTTCCGGAATTTGCCGGAGGAGCCTTATGTGTACTTCGTCCATTCCTACTATCTGAAGGCGGAGGATCCTGAGATCGTGAAGGCGACCACCGAGTACGGCGTGACGATAGACGCCTCCGTAGAGCAGGGCAATGTGTTTGCCTGCCAGTTCCATCCGGAGAAGAGCAGCCGGGTGGGCCTGAAGATACTGGAAAATTTCGCGAAGCTGGAGGGTTAGACATGTTTACCAAACGAATCATTCCCTGCCTGGACGTACACGCGGGCCGCGTGGTGAAGGGCGTGAATTTTGTGAACTTACGGGACGCGGGCGATCCGGTGGAGATCGCGGCGGCCTATGACGCGGCCGGGGCGGACGAGCTGGTGTTCCTGGATATCACAGCCTCCTCTGACGCAAGAAATACGGTGGTGGATATGGTACGCCGGGTGGCCGAAAAGGTCTTTATTCCCTTTACTGTGGGCGGCGGTATCCGTACCGTGGATGATTTCAGGGCGCTGCTCCGGGAAGGCGCGGACAAAATATCTGTGAACAGCGCAGCCATTATGCGGCCGGAGCTCATCAGCGAAGCGGCGGACAAGTTCGGCAGCCAGTGCGTAGTAGTAGCCATCGACGCCAAGCGGCGGCCTGATGGCGGCTGGAATATCTATAAAAACGGCGGCCGTGTGGATATGGGCATCGACGCGGTGGAATGGGCCATGAAGGCCGATAAGCTGGGAGCTGGCGAGATCCTGCTGACTAGCATGGACTGTGATGGAACCAAGAACGGCTACGATTTGGAACTGACCCGTACCATCGCGGAAAATGTGTCCATTCCGGTCATCGCCTCCGGTGGCGCGGGAACGAAGGAGCATTTCTACGATGCTCTGACCGAAGGCAAGGCGGATGCTGTGCTGGCGGCATCTCTGTTCCATTATAAGGAGCTGGAGATCAGCAACCTGAAGGGATATCTGCGGGAACGCGGCGTATCTGTACGGTTATAGGAAATAAGGGCGCCAAGAACTAATATACAGATTTTTACAGGAGACAAAAGAGTATGTCAATGATTCAAAATGACTGGCTGGCTCCGCTGAAACCGGAGTTTGCCAAGCCCTATTATGCGGAGCTTTTTCAGTTCGTGAAAAATGAGTATGCGACCCGGCAGATTTTTCCGCCTGCGGACGATATCTTCAATGCCTTTCACCTGACGCCGCTCCATGAGGTGAAGGTGGTGATCCTGGGCCAGGATCCCTACCATAATGACGGCCAGGCTCATGGTCTGTGCTTCTCCGTGAAGCCAGATGTGGATATTCCGCCGTCGCTGGTGAATATCTATCAGGAGCTGCACGATGATCTGGGTTGCTACATTCCCAATAACGGCTACCTGACCAAATGGGCGAAGCAGGGCGTGCTGATGCTGAACACAGTGCTGACCGTCCGGGCGCACCAGGCCAATTCCCACCGGGGGATGGGCTGGGAGCAGTTCACCGACGCGGCCATCCGCATCTTAAATGAGCAGGATCGTCCCATCGTCTTTATTCTCTGGGGCAGTCCGGCCCAGAAGAAAGCCCAGATGCTGAACAACCCGAAGCATCTGATTCTGAAGGCGCCCCATCCGAGTCCGCTGTCTGCGTACAGAGGATTCTTCGGAAGCCGCCCCTTCAGTCAGACAAATGAATTTTTAGTAAAAAACGGCCTGGAGCCGATAGATTGGCAGATTGAAAATGTGTAATGAGATAAAAAAAGCAAATGCATGGTATAAGGGGCAGAAAAAAGGCGCGCGGGTGATGCTGGAACTTCTGACCGCAGTGGTAACCTGCTATCTGGTATTTCTTTTATGGCTGCTGCCACAGATGATGGCGACGGTTCCGATGGATACGAAATACTGGAAAGTGAAGATTCTGGCGGCGCTGGTGGCAGCAGTGCCGGTATATCTGGGATTGAAATGGTGTGTATACAAAAGTGCCGGACTGGAGCTGCGGGAGCGGAAGAGCCTGGCGGATCCGGGAAAAGAGAAGAAGTATCGGCTGTTCTGGTTCGCATTGGGAGCCGGTATTGTATTTCTGGTGCTGATGGTGTACTATTACGTTTATTTCCCGGGATCTTTTGACTGGGACAATCTGGACCAGTGGTGGCAGATCCAAAATCATCAGTATGATACCTGGCATCCGGTATTCCATACACTGATTATCGCGTTCTTTTCGAAGATTGTAAATCATTATGGTTTTGCGGTTTTCATGCAGCTATTGCTGTACAGCCTGGCCTGCGGCTATCTGATGTATACGCTGGCCAAATGGCGTTTCCCGGTATGGGGACTGGTTTTGACGGAGTTTTTCCTGGCTGCCAACCCGCAGACCCACCGGATTCTGTTGTTCATGTGGAAGGACAGCGCGTTGACGGTCTTTATGGTGCTGTTTGTCGTATACCTGATCAATATCTGGAAAACCAATGGAAACTGGTTGAAAAAAAAGAAAAATCTGGCCGTGTTTATCCTGGTACTGATTTCCATTTCCATGGTGCGGCACAACGGAATTCTGTATACGATTCCATTTCTGATTCTGGCTGTGCTGTTTTTCAAAGAAATTCGGAAGGAATGCCTAATTTCCCTGGTGATTATGCTGGCGGGTATGTGGGTTATTGAGCATCCGGTCTATGATCTGGTGGACGCCAGCCGGCCGGATCAGACCTATGTGGAAAGCGTGGGACTTCCCATGACGATTCTCTGCAATATTCACGAGTTCGCGCCGGAGAGCCTGAGTACGGAGGCTGCGGATTTCCTGGCGGAAATCGGCCCGGATCGGCGCTGGAAGACTTATGAATATGGCAATTATAATTCCTTCAAGTTTCTGACCAATTCCAATACGGTGGTCAAGCAGACACCGCCGCTGGAATTTGCGAAGTTCACATTGGAGACCGTGAAGAATGCGCCGGGCCTGTCATTACAGGCCGTCTACGAGCTGACCCGGATGGTCTGGGATGTGCGAGGCAGCAAGGAATGGCATACGGATCTGGAGTACCAGATTCGGGAAAATGACTGGGGCTTTGCCTATGTGGAGGACCGTGCGGAGTTGCGGACCGCGCTCAATGATTTTGACAACTGGATGATGGACAGTCCGCTGGATTACCTGTTTTCCTACAATGGAATCCATCTGCTGGTACTGATTTTCTGTACCCTGTTTGTCTTTGCGCGAAAGGGAAAAGGCTGGAAAGCCATGACGCTGACTCTGCCGATTCTGGCCTATAGCTATGGTACGATGTTGCTGCTGTGTGGTCCGACCTATCGGTTCTTCCATTTTGACAGTGTGATCTTTGTGCCGCTGTGTCTGCTGCTGCTTAGCAGAACCGGCGAAGAATCATGATGAAAAAGAATGTGCCATTGGCACATTCTCGCGCCGAGGCGCGGTTGCTTCAGCAACCATCTACCACTGCGCCGAGTGCGCATCTTTGCAAGCTCTGCTTGCTTTTATGTAATAGGGAATTCTATCGGAATTTCCTATTACATAAGAAAGAATCCTGCGAGGCAGGATTCTCCGCTAGAGTAAAAGAAAACACCCGCAGGAAATCTGTGAATAACACAGCTTCCTGCGGGTGTTTTGTGTTTGAAAGGGTTTATTTCTGCTCTGCCTTCAGATGCTTATTCGCCGTAGACAGCATCAGCTTCAGTCGGTTCAGCTGGTTTACTTCACTTGCGCCGGGATCGTAGTCGATGGCTACCACATTGGAGGTGGGGTAGCGGCGGCGCAGCTCTTTGATAACGCCCTTGCCGACCACATGGTTGGGCAGACAACCGAAGGGCTGGGTGCAGACGATGTTTGGTACGTCCTCATGAATCAACTCCAGCATTTCCGCGGTCAGGAACCAGCCCTCGCCAGTCTGATTGCCCACGGATACGATATCGGAGGCCATGTCGGCCATCTTATCAATGTTGCCGGGCGCATGGAAGTGTACGCTCTCCTTAAAGGCCTTGGCAGCGGGCTTCCGGAGCCATTCCATGGCCTGGATACCGACCCGGGCGATGCGTGCGCTGGAGCGCTTCTTGCCCAGGTGATCGGCCTTGAACTCGCTGTTCTTGAAGCAGTACAGCAGGAAATCCATCAGATCCGGAACTACGGCCTCTGCGCCCTCCTGCTCCAGAAGTTCCACCAGATGGTTGTTGGCAGACGGAGAGAACTTGACCAGAATCTCACCGACCACGCCGACCCGGGGCTTTTTCATATCCTCATGGATGGGCAGGCGGTCAAAATCCTTGATAATGCCGCGGCAGATCTGGACGAAGCGCTTGTGGCTTACGTGCTTCTGGGAGACGAAGTCCTGACAGATCTTCAGCCATTTCGCATGGAGACGGTCTGCGCTTCCCGCTTCCTTCTCGTAAGGACGCATCCGATACAGAACCCGCATGAAGATATCGCCGAAGACCAGTCCGTAGAGTCCCTTCACAGCCAGACCCGGCGTAATCTTAAAGCCGGGGTTGCTCTCCAGATTGCTAAGGTTCAGAGATACCACCGGAATCTGTTCCTGTCCGGCCTTGGCCAGAGCCCGTCGGATAAAGGAGATGTAGTTGGTGGCACGGCAGCCGCCGCCGGTCTGGGAGATGATGACGGCCAGCTTGTCGGTGTCGTATTTGCCGGAAAGTACGGCAGTCATAATCTGTCCTACCACCACCAGGGAGGGATAGCAGGCGTCATTATTGACGTATTTCAGACCCATGTCGATGGCGGCTCGGTCGGAATCCGGCAGCACATCCAGCTTGTAGCCGGAAGCCCGGAAGGCAGGCTCGATGACGTCGAAATGAATCGGAGACATCTGGGGACACAGGATGGTGTATTCTTTCCGCATTTCCTCTGTGAAAACTACACGGTCGTAAGCAGAGGAAACCACGCTCCGGCATTCGCCCTTATTTTCGCGCACGCGGATGGCGGCGATGAGGGAACGGATACGGATGCGGGCAGCGCCCAGGTTATTGACCTCGTCGATCTTCAGGCAGGTGTAGATCTTGCCGGAATTGGTCAGAATGTCGCTGACCTCGTCGGTGGTGACGGCGTCCAGACCGCAGCCGAAGGAATTCAGCTGAATCAGATCCAAATCGTTCCGGGTCTTTACGAAGCTGGCAGCTGCGTACATCCGGGAATGGTACATCCACTGATCCATGACGAACAGGGGGCGTTCCACCGGGTGCAGGTGGCTGATGGAATCTTCAGTCAGCACCGCCAGACCATAGGAGTTGATCATTTCCGGAATACCGTGGTTGATCTCCGGATCCACATGATAGGGACGGCCAGCCAGCACGATACCGCGGCGGCCGGTTTTCTGCATGTATTCCAGGGTCTCCTCGCCTTTGCGCATGATATCCTCACGGGTGCGCTCCATCTCAGCCCAGCCCTTCCTGGCGGCCTCGCGGATTTCGTTTTCGGAGATACCACAGTGCTTGGAAAATTCTGTCACCAGTCCATTTTCCAGAATCTGCTCATTTTCAAAGGAAAGGAACGGGTTGAAGAAATCAATGTCGCTGCCGGACAGCTCGTCCACATTATTCTTGATATTCTCCGCGTAGGAGGTGACAATGGGGCAGTTGTAGTGGTTGCCCGCGTCCGGGAACTCAGTCCGTTCGTAGGGCACGCAGGGGTAGAAGATGAACTTCAGACCCTGACGGATGAGCCAGGTCACATGACCGTGGGCCAGCTTGGCCGGGTAGCACTCGGACTCGCTGGGGATGGACTCGATACCCAATTCATAAATCTTATGTGTGGAGGAAGGGGAGAGCACTACCCTGTAGCCCAGCTCCGTAAAGAAGGTGAACCAGAAGGGATAGTTCTCATAGAAGTTCAGCACACGGGGGATACCCACGGTTCCGCGCTTTGCAGCCTCTTCGGACAGCGGCTCATAATCAAAGAGACGCTTATTCTTATATTCATACAGGTTCGGGATGTTGTCCTTATTCTTCTCTTTTCCGATACCACGCTCGCAGCGGTTGCCGGAGATATAGCGGCGGCCGCCGGAGAATTTGTTGATGGTCAGACGGCAGTGATTTGTACAGCCGTTGCACTTGGTCATGGAGGTGGAGAACTCCAGGTTGTTGATCTCGTCGATGGAGAGCATGGTGGTCTCCATGCCGTCCTCGTAGCGCTCCCTTGCGATGAGAGCCGCTCCGAAGGCGCCCATGATACCGGCAATGTCGGGACGGACAGCCTCACAGCCTGCGATCTTCTCAAAGCTTCGGAGGACCGCGTCATTGTAGAAGGTACCGCCCTGTACCACGATATTTTTACCCAGTGCAGAGGCGTCGGACACTTTGATAACCTTAAAAAGGGCGTTCTTGATGACAGAGTAAGCCAGGCCTGCGGAGATATCAGATACCTCCGCACCCTCCTTCTGGGCCTGCTTTACCTTGGAATTCATAAATACCGTACAGCGGGTTCCAAGGTCAATGGGGTGCTTGGCGAAAAGCGCCGCTTTTGCGAAATCCTCCACGGTGTAGTTCAGGGATTTGGCAAAAGTCTCGATAAAGGAGCCGCAGCCGGAGGAACATGCCTCATTCAGCTGTACGCTGTCTACGGTGTGATTCTTGATGCGGATGCATTTCATATCCTGACCGCCGATGTCCAGGATACAGTCTACCTTCGGGTCGAAGAATTCAGCTGCATAGTAATGAGAAACTGTCTCCACCTCGCCCTCGTCCAGCATCAGGGCAGCCTTGATCAGGGCCTCGCCGTAACCGGTGGAACAGGAGCGGGCGATGCGCGCATTTTTCGGAAGAAAGCGGTAGATGTCCTTAATGGCGCGGATAGTAGTCGCCAGAGGGTTGCCGTTGTTGCTGCTGTAGAAGGAGTAGAGCAGAGCTCCATCCTCGCCTACCAGCGCAGCCTTGGTGGTGGTGCTTCCGGCGTCGATGCCGAGGAAGCAGTTGCCCTCATAGGCTTGGAAATCGCCGCGCATGACCTCATGGCGGCTGTGGCGCTCCTGGAACTTGGCGTACTCATGCTCATTGGCAAAGAGCGGCTCCATACGGGCCACCTCGAAATCCAGTTGGATGTGGGCCTTCAGGCGCTCCTTCATTTCACCTAAGGAAGCAGAGACCTTCTGATCGCAGCTTAAGGCGGATCCCATGGCAGCGAACAGATGTGAATTCTCCGGAGCGATGATGTGCTCGTCGTCCAGGTTCAGGGTACGGATAAAGGCAGCCTTTAGTTCAGACAGGAAATGAAGCGGACCACCCAGAAACGCCACGTGCCCACGGATGGGTTTTCCACAGGCCAGGCCGCTGATGGTCTGATTGACCACTGCCTGGAAAATGGATGCAGCCAGGTCTTCCTTGGTAGCGCCGTCGTTGATCAGCGGCTGAATATCGGACTTGGCAAAAACGCCGCAGCGGGCCGCGATGGTATAAAGGGAATGATAATTCTTTGCGTACTCATTGAGGCCGGTGGCGTCTGTTTGAAGCAGGGAAGCCATCTGGTCGATAAAAGAGCCGGTACCGCCGGCACAGATGCCGTTCATACGCTGCTCCACATTGCCGCCTTCAAAATAAATGATTTTCGCGTCCTCACCGCCAAGCTCTATCGCCACGTCAGTCTGGGGCGCGGTCTGCTCCAGGGCGGTAGCTACAGCCACCACTTCCTGCACAAAAGGAACGCCCAGATGGTTCGCCAGGGTCAGTCCGCCGGAGCCGGTGATGGCCGGATAGACAGTCAGATCGCCAAGCTGACCCTCTGCTTTTTCAAGAAGTGAAGCCAGAGTTTCCTGAATATTGGCAAAATGACGCTCATAATCAGAGAAGAGAAGTTCATGCTTCTCGTTTAATATTGCAACTTTTACAGTCGTGGAACCGATATCGATTCCCAGTGTGTAGTTAGATAAATGATTCATAAAAATACAGGCGAAATACTCCGCCCCCCTCCTTTTCTAAATGACAGCAAAAGGTTTCTTTGACACTAACGTACATTATACGACACAAAATTTTTGAAATCAAATAAAAAAAATATAAACAATTTATGGAAAGTTTAACAAAAAGGCGCAGAGGTAACAGGATTTTCCAGATTGCATACAGTAAATGTATATAAATAGGAAGAAAAGGAACCGGATTTTATGGAAAAATGCATGGGATTTCTGCATACGGTCGAAAAAGGGGATACGCTCTATGCCTTAAGCCGCCGTTACCGGGTGCCTCTGTGGGCGCTTCTTTACGCCAATCCCTATATCAATGTCTACAACCTGCAGGTGGGAGACGAGGTGTGCATCCCGCTGCGCCGACGTCCCCGCGTGTTCCCACCGTCGGAATAGAAGAAAAGCTGAAAAATGGTTTGCCAGCAGGCCTTTGTTGACAAAACAGGGCTTCCCGCCTATAATAAAATTATCTGAAAATGTTTCCGGGATTCGTGGAAATATGCTTTTCCACGGCCCGGAAATCTTGTATCACAGACATTTTTTATAGGAAAGGATGACTTATTTTTTATGAACTGGATAGACAAGCTGGAGAAAAAGTTCGGCCGTTACGCGATTCACAACCTGATGTACTATGTGATTATTCTGTACGCGCTGGGGTATGTGATCAATGTGGTGGCGCCCGATTTCTATACCGGATACCTGTCTCTCGATCCGACGGCTATTCTGCACGGTCAGATCTGGAGAATTGTGACCTTCATCATTTATCCGCCCTCCACAGGACTGTTTTTCTTCCTGATCAGCATGTACCTGTATTATTCCATCGGAAGAGTGCTGGAGATGCAGTGGGGAGCCTTCCGTTTCAATCTATATCTGTTGACCGGTATGCTGCTTCATGTGGTGGCGGCCTTCTTAAGCTGCTATGTATTCGGCGCGAATATCGGCCCCATGTTCGGCACCTATTATCTGAACTATTCGCTGTTTTTCGCCTTCGCAGCCACCTATCCGAACATGCAGTTCCTGCTGTTCTTCATCATTCCGATTAAGGCGAAATGGCTGGGTATTATCAATGCCATTTATTTTGGCGTGACGATTGTGGCCGGATTCGCGGCGCCGTACCTCTCTTATAATACGATTCTGACGCTGATTCAGGCGGGCATTGTGCCTCATCCGGCCTATGCGGTGATGGCGCTGGTGTCCTTGGGCAACTTCCTGATTTTCTTCTTCGGTATGCGGAATGTAAAGCGCTATTCGCCGAAGGAGATACATCGGAGAAAGGTCTACAGCCGGAGCGTGCAGCAGGGTGAGAAGCGGGCCAGTATTCATAAATGCGCGGTTTGTGGCCGGACTGAGAAGGATGGGGACGATCTGGTATTCCGTTATTGCTCCAAGTGCAACGGTAATTATGAGTACTGTCAGGATCATCTGTTTACGCACGAGCATGTGAAATAAGGTTTTGGGAGAAAGCTTTTCATACAAAGTGTATGATGGTGATATTTTTGCAGGAATGTTATTATTTTAACAAATAGAAAAGGAGGCTTTTACATGAACACACCTGCGGAAATTGCGAAAAATTATGTGGGAATCGGAAAAGGAAAGGTGAACACTCCGCCATTGAAGCTATTTATCCTCGGCATCATGGCCGGTATCTTCATCGGCATCGGATCGATTGCCTATGAGATGGCTACAGCGACCATCGGAGGGGCTCTGGGCAAGCTGGTGGGAGCCTGTATGTTCCCGGCGGGACTGGCGCTCGTACTGATTGCGGGAAGCGAGCTTTTTACCGGAAACTGTCTTCTGGTGATTCCACTGTTGGAGGGAGAAGTGAAGTTCTCCGGCGTCCTGAAAAACTGGGTCTGCGTGTATCTGGGCAACTTTGCCGGTTCTACCATTCTGGCGTTTCTGGTTGCTTTCGGACACAGCCCGTCATTGCTGGACAAGGGGCTTCTGGATGTAATTATGTCCGTAGCGGCAGGCAAGGTGGCGCTGACCTTTGGAGACGCGGTATTCCGTGGCATCGTCTGCAATATGATGGTATGTCTGGCTGTCTGGATGTCCTTCGCGGGCAAGACCGTAACCAGCAAGATGGCGGGACTTTATTTCCCGATTATGATCTTCGTGCTGGGCGGTTTCGAGCATAGTATCGCGAACATGTACTATCTGATGGTCGGTATCTTCAGCAATTCCATCTACGGCGTAGGCAATGCGGCGGTGAACCTGGGAGCGGCACTGGCGAAGAATCTGCTGCCGGTGACTCTGGGCAACCTGATCGGCGGCGCGGCCATCGGCATCATCTACTGGTACCTGTATTTAAAGGGAGCAAAAAAAGACTAAGAAGTGAAAAGGGGTAAAGCATGAGTATTCGGGTAGAAGCGTTCGGGACCACAAAGGACGGACAGCAGGTAAAGAAATACATATTGGAAAATGGGAAAGGCATGAAGGCTGTCGTGCTGAATCTGGGCGCGGGACTGGCGGAACTCTGGGTTCCGGATCAGGACGGCGCGCTCCGGGATGTGGTCTGGGGTTATGAAAAAGCAGAAGATTATGAGGTCAACGGGCCGGATTTCGGAGCCATCGTAGGGCGGAACGCCAACCGAATCGGCGGCGCGGTCATTACCATTGCGGGGAAGGATTACACGCTGGCGAAAAATAACGGCGAGAACAACCTGCACAGCGGGCCGGACATGTATTTCACCAGAATGTGGAAAGGCATCGTTGCTGATGACAATAAGGTAGAGTTTTCTCTGCACAGTCCCGACGGTGATCAGGGATATCCGGGCAATGCGGATATCACCGTATCCTACACTCTGACGGATGACGGCGAGCTGCAGATCGCATACCAGGGGAAAGCGGATCAGGACACCATCTTCAATCTTACCAATCATTCTTACTTCAATCTGGACGGGCAGGAGTCCGATTCGGTGCTGGAGCAGAAGGTGTGGCTGGACGCAGACGCATTTACACCGGGCGACGCAGGGCTGATTCCCACCGGAGAGATTCGGGATGTGACGGGAACCCCTATGGATTTCCGGACGGAGCATATGATCGGCGAGCGTATTGATGCGGACTACGAGCCTCTGAAGCAGGCCGGCGGTTACGACCACAACTATGTGCTGAAGAACGAAGGAAAGTACGCACTGTGCGGAAAACTCATTTCCCAGAAGAGTGGTATCTGCATGGAGGTCTCCACGGATCTGCCGGGTATCCAGCTTTATTCTGCCAACTTTCTGGAGAATGAGAAGGGCGGCAAGGAAGGACGTACCTATGGAAGACGCAGCGCCATCTGTTTTGAGTCCCAGTACTTCCCGGACGCCTGCCATCATGAGAATTTTCAGAGTCCCATCGTAAAGGCGGGAGAGGTATACCGGACGAAGACCGGATATAAGTTTACTGTCACAAAATAGCATAAAAAATGAAAAGCGCAGGGATCGCGGACGGTTGGTTCGCGGTCCTTTTTCTGTTACAGAGTATTCGTAAGGGGCTGACGGTGACAGGTTTTATAGGTAAAATTTTCCAGCACGTTCCGAAAACGGAGTTGGAAGTAATGGCTCGGAAAACAAAAATGTCCTTGACATTGAAAGAAGAATGGTTTACTATGTGAACTGTTCATTTTGTGAACAAAATACGATGCAGGAGGGTGGAACCTCAGATGGAAGCTACCAGAGAAGAGGTCTTAAAGGGCTGGCTGAAATTGTCGCTGGCGATCAACAATGAACGGATGGTGTCCGGACTGCCCTACAATGAGTTCCTGATCTGCGGAATTCTGTATCGGAATCAGAAGAGCGACGCGCCCCGGGAGCTGACAGCTACGGATCTGTGCAGCGCGACGAAGATTCTGAAATCCCAGATGAACCGGATTCTGAACAGCCTGGAGAAAAAGGAACTGATTACGCGTACCCGCTCAGACCGGGATAAGCGGCAGATCTATGTGACCTTCCGGATGGAACAGGCGGAAATCTATGAACGGGAGCATGAGCGGATTTTGCACTTTGTGGACGAGCTGATGAACCGGATTGGCTGGGAGCGCTCAGAGAAAATCGTGAAGCTCTTCGACCTGATTGCAGATATGGCAGACGAGGTAATTGGATGATAAAGATATTGGTAGACTCTTCTTCGGAGCTGACGAAGAAGGAGGCAGAGGAAAAAGGGTATCTGTTTGTGCCCATTGGCGTGAGCCTGGGTGGAAAGGAATACGCGGACGGCGTGGATCTGACGAAGGATAAATTTTATGAGCTGCTGACTGGCAGTGGAGAATTTCCCCAGACCTCTCAGCCGTCGCCCCAGGCTTTTCTGGAGCTGTTTGAGCAGGCAAAGCAGGATGGGGATGAGATCGTGGCAATTCTTTTATCCTCGGCTTTAAGTGGAACATACCAGAGTGCGGTGCTGGCAAAACAAATGGTGGATTATGAGGGGATTTATCTCATTGATTCCCTGACGGCCACAGGCGTAATCCAGATCCTGGCGGATTACGCGAAGGGACTTAGCGAGGAAGGAAAGGGCGCTGCGGAAGTGGCCGAGCGGACGGATGCGTTCAAAGCAAGAGTACACGCCATTGCCATGGTAGACACCCTGGAGTTCCTGCAAAAGGGTGGACGAATCGGCAAGACAGCGGCCATGATCGGCGAGCTGGCCCGGCTGAAGCCCCTGATTACCCTGACGGAGGACGGCAGGGTGGGAGTCATCGGCAAAGCCATCGGGAAAAATAAGGCCATGAGTTTTATGATGAAATGGCTGGAGGAGCATCCGGTGGACGAGGCATTTCCAAGCTATTCGATTTTCACCAGTGGCACAGCGAACTGCGAACAGTTCGAAGAAAAGCTGGAAAAGCACGGCATCGCCACCGCCGGACGCCTGCAGCTGGGCGCGGCCATTGGAACCCATATTGGGCCGAACGCGTTTGGAATTGTGTATGTGGGAAAGGAATAGAGGCAAAAAGCGCTGCGGGGCAGAACCTTCGCAGCGCTTTTGTTTAATCAATTCAGGAATTGCATCCGCAGCCTGTGGTGCCGGTATCAAAGGCCGGGTTGAATGCATAGAAGTTCTTGGAATTCAGTTTATCCTGCACGATTCGGAGAGCTTCTCCGAAACGCTGGAAATGTACGACCTCTCTGGCCCGGAGGAACCGGATGGCATCGGTGACATCCGGGGAATCTACGCAGAGCCGCAGGATGTTGTCGTAGGTGGTGCGGGCCTTTTCCTCCGCTGCCATATCCTCGGTTAAATCCGTAATCGGATCCCCCACCGACTGGAACATGGCTGCTGTAAAGGGCGTCCCCGAAGCCGCCTGAGGCCAGAGCGCCAGGGTGTGATCCACATAGTAGTCCTCAAAGCCGGAGGCCTTCAGCTCCTCCATGGTCATATTACGGGTCAACTGGTGGACGATGGTGGCGATCATTTCGAAGTGCCCCAGCTCATACAAACCATGATGTTATACATAAAGGGTAAAAATCAAAACCGCATATGCACCTGCAGTTCAAATGGCGGCGTAGACCAGCCGCCGTGCCTGCGGTCGGTGGTTCCCTGGAGAGCGCGGATGGAAGCAGGGCGGGAGTAATCAATGCGTTCTATGACAGCCTTCAGGTATTGATTTTTTAGGGAAACCGGTATGGTGTCATCTTGTAGCGCACGCAGCGCGTCCGACAGACGGGTGATTTTGTCCTGGATTTCATCTGCAGTATCGGGGGCAGCTTCCCGGGCAGCGTCCAGGGCAATCTGGGCCGCCTGTTTATTTTTCTGAATTCGTTCATTCAACTGGTCGAAGATCTCCTTCGGCATCTCCCCATCAGCGTACTTCTCCCATTGGCGCAGCTCTTTCTGCTTCAATTCATTCAAGCGATTTTCCAGCAGGCGGATATTGTCCTGGGCATAAGATTCCGGCTCCTGCAGCAGGTTATCCAGCTGGATGGAAAAGTCGTGGATATGTTTCTGCAGTACCTTCTGGACAGCCTCTGAGAATTCATAGAAGTAGCAGGAGCTGCTTTTACAGTGGATCTGGTCGCTGCAGAGCATCCGCGGCGGGCAGGTTTCACCGCGTCCGGCACGGCGATAGAAGCGGAAGGACAGGCTCCGGCCGCAGTTTGCACAGTATACGATACCGGCGAAAGGATTGACAGGATTCAGATCCCGCCTTGTGCGTGGCTGACCGGAGATGGCTTTCTGAACCCGCTCAAATACTTCGTGGTCGATCACGCGCGGCTGCCGTCCCTCTGCGACCAGATATTCTTTCTGCCTGGGCCGGGTGGATTGGATATGGCCGTCTATGACTACCTGCTGTGTGGAGCGGTGGCCCCAGATCACCTTTTTGTCATAATGCTGATTCCGCAGAATTCCCAGGACGCTATTATACGTCCAGTGCTTCCCGCTGGGCGCCGGTTCTCCTATACTGTCCAGATATTTAGCAACAGCATAAGGGGACATGTTTTCTGAATCCACCATGCGAAAGATGGTACGCACAATGTCGGCTTTTTCATTTTCTTTCAAGGTAGGGACACGTTTTTTCCCGTCTATGCTCCAACATTTATCGAAGCCGTAGGGAGGCGTGTTTCCGATGTAGTTACCATTTTGGACGGATAGGATACGTCCGCGGTTCAAGATACGCTTGGTGTATTCCAAGTAATCATTGCCGCGCTTCAGTTCGCGTTCGAACAGATCCCGGTCGTACTCGTCCTCCAGGTCATAGACCTTCTGGGGAGTGATAACCATGGTGTGAGTATAGCGAAGGAGCTTGATGAGCCGACCGGCGTCTTCCAGGTCGCCTCTGGAGAGACGCTGCACCTCCACGACCAGGATAGCAGCTATTTTAGGAGATTCGATCTTCCGGAGCACGCGCTGGAACTCCGGCCGGTCCTTGATGTTCTCTCCGGATACGACTTCCCGGAAATAATTTTCTTCCGGGATAGCATGGACAAGATTCCGCTCAATCCAATCACGCAGCAGTTCTTCGTGCCTGGCCAGAACCTCATCGACAGACAGAGATGGATCGTCGGCTCTGGATTTTCGCAGATAGACAAGGATTTCTTCCGGACAGAATGTAGGTAGTTCTCGGTACATATGGTATCCTCCTGTACAGTGTATGCGAGGCGCCTCGCAAAAAAGAGTATAAAAATAACAGCCACCGGAACATAAGTTCCGCTTGCAAGGCTGTTCGGAAGAAGATCCAATATGATTGGATTAGGGGTATCTTCTTCTGGAGATATTCTGGCCGGTCCGGTGCGCCAACACCGGGCCGGTTTTTCTTTTGTATAAATTCAAAAATATTACAACCGTTTGAAATGGCATTTTGCCAAGACATAATAGAACACTATTTGCTGGCCAATAATTTCGTAATGCGATCCAGCTGACGAATTATTATAAAGTTCTGTTCAATCATTGCGCGCTGATAATACATTTGATTCTTTTGAATGTCGCGTTCAGAACCGCCGCCAAGGGCAAGGCCAACTTCCATTAAACCTGTACCAGCAAGTTCGTTCACGATATTTTTGACGGATTCGATGTCTGATGGATCCTGGAGGTCTTCCAGTCCAAATTTACGAAGCAGTGCCATATTTTTCTGATCAAGTTTCGCCTGCTTCTTCATAGATTTCTCGTCTTTTGATTCACTTCCAAATAATCCCATTTCAATACTTCTCCTTTCAAAATGCGTTTTTATAATCAATCCGTACCCAGCTCCCTTTAGGTAGAAAGGTTGTGGGGGAATGGTTACAGAGCTGTCATTTATTTTCTTACCGAGGGGCAATTTTTTGTGTAAACAAAAAGGGATGCAGCTAATGCTACATCCCTTGACGTTCGTCAAACTACAAGATGGGCGGCGTATCCATCATCTCAGGTACTCTTGCGAGTGTGTCGGGAGCCTTTCCGACCTTTGCAATTTGACTAATAGTTATTTTATGTACCATTAGTATAATAAATTCAAATTCATTTGTCAAATTTTTTTAAACGTCCATTCTGGACCCTGTGCTGCAGTTTAGAAGTGGTAATGGCGTGTAGTGTGGCCACGTACAGATAATCTTCAGTAACATCCAGCTTAATACCAATCTGAATATTTTCGGACAGAACCTTCACAAGCTCAAAGCTCACAGCGGTTTCATTCGGATTCACGCCGATATAATCCGGAGAGGATAGGATCTGCGGAATATACTCAATATACGGCAGACAGTCAGGGTGACGTTTCAATATATGTTTTTCAAGACCGATAGAGCGGTATATAATTTCCTGTTCTATCTGGTGCGGAAGATAGGAATTGAATTCCGGTAAAAATCTTCCGACAGGTACAATGCGTTCATCCATATCAATTTCCTTATCGCAGAGCTTCCATCACAATCAGACAGGGCTCAAAGTATATGACATACCCATCCAGCTCCGTATACACCCCATACTTTTCCCGGTAGTACTCCAGAGCCTCCTGCAGGAAGTCTTCTGATACTTCCAGGTATTCGGCCAGGTCGTAGCGGCTGCGGCAGTGGGCACGGTAGCCCTGGATAATTCCGGAGAGACCAATTTGCTTGTTGTAGGCCCAGAGGCGGGCCAGGTGCTCCTGCTTGCAGTTGGAGACATCTGTTTGGTCCAGGATATTGCCGACCGTCGTGTGATGGTGGCCAAGTTCCTCGGCCAGGACGCAAGACTTCTCGGCGGTGGTCATATTCTTACGGATAGCTACGCGGTTCTTATAGATACGTCCCTTGTATCCGGGCAGATCCATTTCTTTTACAATCAGATTTTGTTCCAGTGATTCTTGCAATAATTCTTCGTAGGTCAAATGATCACTCCCATTCGGAATCGTCAGTCATAATAGTATCTCCGGCCTTACGGTCATCATCGGAAGCATTGGGATCCTCATGGGCGGCATTCACCTCAAACCTAGCGCCGGGGAAGGAGATAGGAGCCGAAGCTGCGGCGTCTTCCGCGTTCTGGAGGTTCAGAAGGTTCTGTGTATATGTGAGAACCTTGTCCTGCCCATCTTTATGAAGTAAATTATAATACTTCAAAAGCCTTCCGCTAAGTTTGTCCTCGTTATATCTGATGTCGTTTGTTGATTCCCACCCCATCAGATATGAGGGGGAAATATTGCCAAGTTTGGCAGCAGCTTCGATTTTATCGGAAGGAATATTTGTTATTAAATTATTTTCATACTTATATAGAGTCTGCTTGGATACACCAATTTTATCTGCAAAGTCAACCTGATTGATTCCCAATCGTTCGCGAAGCTCTCTAATTCGTTCTCCTACAGTCATTTATTTACACTCCTTCGATGTGGTAACTTAACGATAGCACAAAAATGTTATAAAAGCAAGAAAAAATATCTTGACAAGTTACAAAGATGTGATAATATAAAAGTAACTTATAAAGTTACATAAATGAAAGAGGTGGTAAATACGATTAAGACAAATGAATTAAGAGGAATCATAGTCAAGAACGGACTTTCACAGTCAGATGTAGCTGCAAAGATAGGAATAACACCGAAAACATTTTATGAGAAAATGAAAATAGGTGTGTTTGGTAGCGATGAGATTCAGATTATGATCAAAGAATTGCATATAGAAGATCCGATGGCAATTTTTTTTGCTGATGAGTAACTTTAAAAGATACAAAAGAACAGAAGGTGAAATAGACGATTAAAAAAATTAGAATCTTTATGCTGTATTTTGGACTTGTACTTATATTAGTCAATTTATGTAATAAAGAAATCATGGCAGCATTAGTTGCATTTTGGGCTGCCATGATAAGCGAATAAATTTAATGAGACATTAGGTAGGAAATACCATAAAGCATCAAAAGGAGTGTGCAGGTGGTTAATATGGATAGCATAAATTCAAAAATATCACCGGCAAGAAAGGTGAGAAATGTCTGTGCGAGCATGATAAGAGCAAAAAGAGAAAGTACTGAGAAAACGATGTACATGCATTTGTCCAAAGTGTTAAGACGCTTGAAAAAGTCGAAAAAGGAATCTGTAGGATATCCTAATTGTGCTTTCAATTTGTTGTAATCAGAGGATACCTGATATTCAAATAATGATATGAGATAAGGGCTCATATGTCCGGTTTGAACTTCACACTTAAATTTGGCGAAAAGTTTTAAAGTTTTGGGAAATACAAAAACGTAATTCCGGTAAAAAAGCTTATCAACTTTTCGAATATAAAGGTCATAAGCCGGTAGCTCGGTGTCTTTCAAGTATTGTTTGGTCAACAAATATAGGGGGAGATAGACCTGCGCAAATTGTTTTTCATATATCTCATGCTTTTTATCATTAGAAAATTTATATTTTGCAAAAAGATACGTTAAAAAGGAAGGAATAAGTATCTTGGCATAATCAGAGATTATGGGAAAGTATGGAGATTCAAAAAATTTATTCAACATATGTTAAACCCTTTCTTTATGTACTGGTGTTTGCAGGGGAGCTTGTAATAAAAGAATAGCATAGAACGAAAGGAAAAGGAAGAATGAAGAAAATTATCCGGAGAGATTGGTTCCGGAAATCGAGATTAACAGGAAGGGAGGAAAAAGAGTGGGATTTAAAGAGATAAGTCCGCTGGAGGCCATGAATGCTCTTGCAGATGGGCGGCCGGTATATCGGTTTAGCCAGATGAGCCAGGAGCTGCTGGCGAAGACGAGCGTGTCAGGGTTCCTGAATCTGCGGTTCGCGGTCGCGGTCGATTATCCGCCAGTGGACGATACGGAAGAACTGGAACCGGTGGAAAAAGTCACAGAGAAAAAGACACCGAGTAAAAAGTCTGCAGATAAAATGCCGCCTGTAAAGATTGACTGGGACAAGGCCGAAGCGCTGCGGAATGCAGGGTGGCCGAATAAAGCCATTGCTGAAGAACTGGGGACGACGACGGCCAGCATAGCGTCAGGGTTTTACCAGAGAAAGAAAAGAGCGGAGATGAAGAAGTTCCGGGAGCAGGACGGGTGAACCGGATGCGCTGCTGTATGGGTTCTGGCGGTTCATCGGTAGAGGAAGAAGGTGAGGCAGCAGGATGCGGAAGCAACTGAAAGAAGCCCGCATGAGAGCGGGCCTGACACAGCAGCAGATGGCGGAGAAGCTGGATATTTCTCTTGTGTATTACCAAAAGATAGAAGCCGGTGAGCGGACCGGGGATTTTACCATTTGGGACAGGCTTGAGGATATTACTGGTATTCATCAACGGATACTCCGAGAGATTTGAGAAAATCATCTCTGCAGAGAAGAATATCCGTCGGTACAGATAGGATATCCGCTATCTGAACCAGGCAGTCAAGAGAAGGAGAACGCTCTGCCTGCTCATATTTCTGGTAGGCATTTAGGGAGACACCCAGGGCGTCAGCCATGTATTGCTGAGTGTATTTACGTTTCATACGGATAGCGCGAAGCCGTTTATTAAACATGATGTAGTACCTCCAAAAGATATTGACATTACATACAAATTGTACTAGTATGATAATCAAGAAGATACATACAGTTCGTATGTAATAAAAGGAGGGAAACAGAGAATGACACCATGGGAAAAAGCCAACGAGCTGGAAGAAGTAGAGACGATGGCTGTGAAAGCTGACAGCGTACTGCTGACCATCAGTGAAGCCATGTATGCTGGAAGTTATTCGTTGGAAGAGTATCGCGGAGCATTGGCAGCACTGGCGGATATCACCGACGGTATAAAGAGAAAACTCAGTGAAATGACGCGAAGAGCGTTTGAAGAAATAGAAAAAGAACAGGAGGAAATGTAGAACAATGAAATCGGGGGACAAGTTCAGAGAGGTAATGTTTTTCGTGAAATTTTTCGCGGAGGTATTGCTGACAGGAGTCTGCGTATTTGGGCCACTGTGCGGCTGGGTACTGATTGCGGATATAGGAAGGAGCATGGGCTGGCTGTGAGAGTCGAAAAGACGCTGCTGCACTACCTAAAGGAGCTGCAGCGTAAGCAGGAAGAGGAAGGGGATGCGCGGTACAGGGAGCGGGCCATAGGGGCTATCGAGATGATGTACCAGGCGCATCTCATCCCGAGAAGTGATTACTATCTTCTGATGAGGAAGTATGGTGTTGAATAAAAAGAGATGCAGCGGGGGAGCATTACGGAGCTGCCAATGGTTTGGGATGGGCCTATCCCCCGAAGGCCCGCCGGGTTCAATTCCCGGAAGCTCCATCGCAGTGCGCACTGCAGGTAACAAGTACAGGCCGGTAGGCATAGGATAGAAAAGAAGGAGGCGATACCGTGAAAAAGGGAAAATGCCAGGATACATATGAAATGGTGGCAGAGTACAAAGAGCCGAACTATACCGTGAAGGTGTTCCGCCCTATTCTGACGGACGAGGAACGGGAAAAACGGTTTAATGACTTCAAGTATGCCACCGCCAAATTTATGGCAGCGGTATACCGGGAGCGGGCGAAGAAGGCCAAAGAGGAAGCCACTGCATGAGCTATTTTAAGACATGTGCTTTTTGTGGTGCGCATCTGGATCCCGGGGAGCATTGTAAATGCCAGGAGGAAGGGCATGGAGATAGACATCAGCAAAGCCCGGGTGGTGAACGGGAAGACGGAATTCATAGCCGCAGCGGACGGGACGGAGCTCTGGAAGCTTCTGCAGCGCAAGTGCAGCAGGAGAGCGGAGCTCACCGTCTTTGACGGCCGGCGGATCAGCATAGACCAGCGGAAGAAGATATACGCCACGCTGAATGACCTGGCGGCCTGGACAGGCTATCTTCCGGAAGAATGTAAGGCCCGAATGAAATATTACTACATCGAGCGGACCGGCGGGGAGCTGTTCAGCCTTTCCACCTGTGAGATGGATACGGCCAGAAGCTTCCTGAACGTGCTCCTGGACTTCTGCCTGGAGAACGGGGTGCCGCTCCGGGAAACGGGGCTGGACAGGACAGACGATATCTATCATTACCTGTGCAGCTGTATCCGGAACAGGAAGTGTTGTATCTGCGGAGCCCCTGCAGATATCCATCATGTGGACGCCATCGGCATGGGCCGGGACCGGCGGCATTATGATGATTCCGGAAATGAGGTAATCGCCCTGTGCCGGAAGCACCACAGTATCGCCCACCAGAAGGGAAACCTGGAGTTCTTCCGGATGTACCATGTGTATGGTATCCGGCGGGCAGATGTGAAAGAGGAGGAGGACACCGATGAAACCAGGGGATATACTTTACTTCCCGACATACGAGCAGGACGGCTGGAAGAGGACGCTTGTGGAGTATGCGAAGTGGGAAGTAGTCAGGATTTATAAATATTTTGTTCATTGCAGGCATACAAGGACTGGACGAAGCCAGTGCTTCTGTTCGTTGGAACTGAAAGAAGCCGGGTATGAGGTCCCGGAGGAAATGAGGAGGTAACAGGCTCAGGGGTTTTGCAAGGGGGATTGAAAAGTGAATACGAAGGAAATGGTTATCAATGATGTAATTAAGGCCATGGCACCAGTCATCACGATCATGCAGCTTCAGATGCTGGAGGGAGCTATCCGGGGAGCGCTCCACGGTATGGCAATCGAGCGGGAGTGTACAGAACTCTCGACGGAGCTGGATGGAACCGATTATGTACTGCAGTCTTTTGCAGCGAATAAGAAACTGGAAGGATGCCAGGACGCGACCATTGAGCAGTATCTGCTGACGGCCAGGCGGTTCTTCGCTTTGTCTGGGAAGGGATACCGTCATATTTCCAAGGATGATATCAAGTATTACCTGGCCATCCGGAGCGGGCAGATAGGGCCGAATACGCTCGTAAATGAGAAGCGGAACCTGTCTTCGGTGTTTACCTGGCTCCATGATGAAGGACTGATTCAGAAAAATCCGGTCAAGGCGATCAAGGGAATCCGGGGCGAGGATACGGAGATTGTATTTTTTTCGATGGATGAGGAAATTGCAATCCGGGACGTCCAGGGGAGCCTGCGGGACAGGGCGCTGATAGCGTTTCTGCTGTCTACGGGCGTCAGAGTGGGCGAAGCTGTGAGCATGAACCGCGTGAACGTGGACATGATTCAAGGAAGCATTACCTTCCGCGGCGAAAAATCACGGAAAGGGAAATTCCGAACGGTTTACCTTGACCAGTATGCCAGAAGGTATCTGGGTATGTATCTGGCTGCCAGAACGGACGAAAATCCGGCTTTGTTCGTGTCAGAGAGGAAATATGCAGGCGAACCCCGCAGACTCAAGGGAGCGGCTATAGAGAAGATTACAAAGAAGGTCTGCAAGGCAGCAGGGGTCAATGCAAAGGGTACGGTACACGTGTTCCGCCGCACCTTCGCTACCCGGTTGGTGGAGCGGGGCTGTCCGGTAGACATCATCCAGGAGCTGATGGGCCATGCAGACGCGTCCACGACGCTGAAATGCTATATTGGACGGTCGAAGAAGCGGGCCCGGAGTGAATGGGAAAAGCATACGTTCATTGCGTAGCTGTTTCCAGAGAGAAGGAGGAATAGATGTTTAGAATAAAAAGATTTCTTACTTGGAAAAAAAGAATGTATGTTGAAGTGCTGGAAACTCTCTGCTCGATCTGTTTATATCTTGAAAGTGATAGCATCAGGAGCAGAAATCGGTATGGGTGGGTTATGAGAGACCATTTTCAGCAGTTAAAGAAACTGTCGCAGGAATTAAGAGAAGATATAGGTGAAAGAGAAGATAAGAGGAAATAGAGGGCAGCAGGATGCGAAAGCAACTGAAAGAAGCCCGCATGAGGGCGGGCCTGACACAGCAGCAGATGGCGGAGAAGCTGGATATCAGTCTCCGGTATTATAAAAATATAGAAGCTGGAGAAAGAACTGGTGATGTCACTCTGTGGGACGAGTTGGAAGATTTAACGGGAATCCATCAGCGGATACTCCGCGAGAATTCATAAAGCTATCCCTGCAGAGCAGATAGTCAGTAGGAACATCCAAGGTATCTGCTATTTTGACAAGCATATCCAGAGAAGGGAAACGGTCTCCGCTTTCATACATGCGGTATGAGCGCAAAGCTATCTGGAGCTCATCGGCCATAGCTTTGGCTGTGAAACCTTTGGATTTGCGGGTAGCATTTAATCTTTGACCGAACATATGAACACCTCCGTAAAACTAACTTGACAGTGAACATATTGTACACTATAATAAAAAGAAAAAAGAGTGAACAATATGCACACTACAAGGAGGAATGAAGAAATGTCGGAATGGGAAAAGGCGATGGAACTGGAAGATACACAGCTTATGGCGGAGAAGATGGATAGCGTACTGCTGGCAGTCAGTGAGGCGGTTTGTAAAGGCGACTATACAATGGATAACTACCAATGGGCGTTTATCGTCCTTCAGGAGATGTCTGGAAAGCTGAAAGGCAAGCTGATGGAGATAGCCAGCCGGGCGATGGGAGAATGTAGAAAACGAGAAGGAGGGGAACCGGGATAAAAGATTCCTGTTGTGTGGTAAGAGAGATTAAGAGAAAATAAGACCTTTTAAGAGGAAATAAGAGAAATTAAGAGGAAATCAGAAAGCGAGGTGAGCGGGATGCAGTTAAGCCGGACACATTTCATCATTTTATCCTGCCTGGTGCAGGATGAAGCAACCAACAATGTCAATGCCATGACGCTGAAGGAAATGCAGGAATCCCTGAAAGCGATGGGATACACCTACAATTCATTTTACAAAGCGGCGGAAACGCTGCGGGCCTACGGCTATCTGAAGCTGGGGCTTTCAGTAGGAAACAGCAAGTCCTACTACATAACCGAGGAAGGGAAACAGGCATTAGAATCTATTAAAAACGGAGGAAACGAGGATGGTAAAGGAGATTGGATTTGTGGCGATAGGACAAGCTGGTGGGAACATAGGGGCGCTCCTGGAGAAGCGGGGACATGATGTATTCTTCCTGAATACGTCGGAAGAGGATCTGAACCTGCTTTCCAATTCATTGCATAAATATCACCTGAAAGGGGGCGAGGGCTGCAATAAGGACAGGAACAAGGCCAAGAAGCTGCTGGCGGCCAACGTGGATGAAGTGCTGCGTCAGGTGCAGGACGTAATCCGGCAGAAGATCGTTTTTGTGATATTTTCATCCGGAGGCGGTACCGGTTCCGGTATGGGGCCGCTGATGGTGGAGCTCCTGCAGCAGGAATGTGCCAAGCAGGCCGGAGCAGTGGTAGTTCTTCCGGGACATACGGAGACCGTCAAGGCTCACTGCAACGCCTATGAGTGCGCCAAGGAGCTGGCGGATATACAGGATATGGCTGCCACGTTCTTCCTGGACAATGACACCAGGCCGAACAAGCTCCGGATCAATGAGGTATTCGTGGAGCTCTTTGAGAGTTTCCTGAAGGTACCGGAGCACACCAGTGTCCGGGGCAATATCGACCGGGCAGAGGTCAAGGAAATGCTGACTACCAGCGGGGCGGCGGTGATCCAGAAGCTTGTGAAGCAGGAAAGCACCACGGCGAAGCTGATTGACAGTCTCCACAAGAGTATCTTTGCACCTTATGAGCAGGACAAGGCTATTCGGTACATAGCCCTCTCGGCAGCAGGAGACATCCAGACGGAGGCTCTGGAGCGGGAGTTCGGCGTAGTGCTGGACGCCTTCCAGACCTACGATGCACCGGCTACGGTGTGCTGCTTAAGTGGTCTCAGCTATCCGTTCACCCGGATTCTGGAGATCCGCGACAAGGTGAAAGAGAACCAGAGCGCTATCCTGGAGAGCGCCAAGGCCGTGACGGTGAATAAGCTGTCAGAGGATATCGACCTGTTTGGCGGCTTAAGTAAGCCGGAACCGGTTCGGAAGACAAGCTCCAGGGATTTATTGAAAAAGTATTTATAGGGGGGTAAGATATGGCCGGACAGGGACTTGAGTCCGTTGCTTGGCCTGTGGATCTTTTCGAAAACGAGAAGATCCGGAAGCTCCTGGCTGTGCAGGGTACGAAGGGATTTTATATCTACATGTACATCTGCCAGAAGATTTTCCGTGAAAAAGGGTATTACTGCGATTGGTGCTGTGCTGACGGTGTATCTATTACGCGTGAGATGTGCTGCTGTATTGGTGCCGGGGCCGTCGAGGAGACGGTTAATCTCTGCTTGCAAATTGGTGTTTTTGACAAGATGCTGTTTGACAGGTGGGGAATCCTTACGAGCAGTGATATACAAATACAGTTCTATATGGCTTCCGGCGGTGAAGTCGGAAAAATTATAGAAGATTATTGGCTTTTGCAGAAATGTGATAAATGCAAGGGTTTGTTAAAGTCACCCTTTTTTAAGGAATCAGGGGTAAACAGGTCAACAAGGCGGGCTAATAAAGTAAATTATATATATAAATTAAATAATGATGATGATGATCTTAAAAGATCTACAGATCATATTTTTAATAATAATAAAAAGATAAATAACAGATCTGATCTACCATCATCATCAAATATACACAGTGTAAATAATATAATAGGCCGGGTGTTCCTGGCTGATGGCACGGAATATCAGGTAACGGTAGAACAGGAGCAGCGCTTCCGGACGGTGTATCCGGATATTGATGTAAAATCACATCTTTTGCAGATGCAGGAATGGTCTAAAAGTAATCCGGAGAAGCGTCCATCTCGAAAGAATGCGCTGAGGTTCATCAATGGCTGGCTTGGGAGGAACCAGAAGGACATGGAGCAGGCCAGGGCGGTATCTAAGGATAAAGCAGCAGGCCGGACGGCAGCAGGAGCTCCGCCGAATCGGTTCCATAACTTCAAGGAGCGGGAATATGACATGAAAGAGTTGGAAAAGCAGTTTGTCAATAGATGAGGAGGGCTGAAGAATGACGGAGCAGGAGGTTATGAAGCATAACAACATGGGAACAGCGTATTGTACGTTATCCCAAATCATGTTGGCATTGTGCCACAGCAAAACGATAGAGGAAGCAACGAAGTTTGGCCAGAGGTATATAGGGTATCTGAAGGCGTGCGAAGATTTTGGAATACTGCCACAGGAAGATATTGAAGAAATGGAAGGCGATATCTCAACTGTGGCATCTCTGCAGATTGTAAAGCTGGAGTGGGAAGAGAAGTTGAGGAGAGTGAGAAAATGAAGAAACAGGGCAAAAAAGGTGACTTAGCAAAGTATAGGACAGTCATGTACGGCAAACTTGCCGATATGGATGCAGATATTCTGGGTAGCAAGACGGAAGAGGAGGTTATACGAAAAAGTGAAAAAAAGAGAGGATATGTCCAGGCATGTGCCGATATGGAGCTTATGAATGCCGAGATAGCAGATGCTCATGTGCGAAATGTACAGGTATTAGAAGAAAAGCGAATAAAGGCGCTTCGTAATGATGGCATAGATCGTCCTGAAAAAGCGATAGTCTGGAAAGTAAAGGTCCTGGGAGATAAGACAGTGGACGTATATAAGTGCCCGAGGTGTAAAAATCCATGTGGTCCTACATGGAAAGGAAATATGACAGAGTATAAACGATGCGGTTTTTGTGGTCAGTTAGTGGATATGCGGGAAACGATAAAAAAGTCTGGGGAGATGGGAAAATGAATGAGATAAAAATTACATTCCAGAGTATCTGCCAACTCATCCAGGAGAAGCAGTTGAACATGGCCGAGAACTATGTGGCAATTGGCTATTATCTCCGGAAGGCCAGGGAAGCGGAGCTGTACAAGGACGGTGGTTATGCCTCTATCCACGAGATGGCAGCAGGAGAGTTTGGTATGGCCAGGCAGACGGCAGATCATTGTATGAAGATCAACGAGAAGTTTTCCGAGGGTGGCGATAGTCCTGCTCTGGAAGAGTCCTTCCGGAAATATGGCAAGAGCCAGCTCCAGGAAATGCTGTATCTGACAGATGAGCAGCTGGAGGACGTTCGGCCGGAAATGACGGTGAAAGATATCCGGAATATCCGGAAGCCGGTAGAAGAGCCTGTGGAAGCACTGGAGCCCAAGCCAGAACTGAGGCAGGGAAGGAAGCCGACGGAAGAAGAACGGGATATCCTGGACGAATTGGCCAGAAAGCTGATTCGCACATATGAAGATTGGATGCTGAATGATTTTCAAGCTAGAGTATCAAATGTGAGGAAAAGTTATCGAGCTTTGTGGGAAATGCTTGGAGACAGAAGGTGTATTTGGTTTTCAGGAAAAAACGGTACATATCAAGCAGAGTTATTTGAGGATTACGTACAGCTGAGGGAGGAACATGACGGGTGCCTGGGAAATATCGAGCCATCCTATCTGGCCAATGCTATTCAGGAAATGTGGAACGAAGTAGCTTTTGAAGATATCAGAGCAGAAATACAGCAGGCCAGGGCTGAACCGGAAGGATGCTCGACGTCGAGCGAAGAACCGGAAGAAGAGCCGGAGGAGCAGATTCCCGGACAGGATTCCATCGAAGAACATCCGGAATGGCTTCCGAAAGATTATGAAAAGCCGAAGCCGCCAATCATCGAGGGAGAATGCCGGGAAGTGCAGCAGGAGGAAGAGACAGAAGAGTGCTCGACGTCGAGCATGGCGGAAGAGGAACTGTCCGATCTGGATATCCTGAAAGATAAACTGGAGCGGGAAAAGAGATTACTTGGTATCGCTTTGAAGACTATAGGAGCAGAGGATAGGCACACAAGGCAACAGAAACTTGTGGTGAGTGCTCTGGCAGCTGCAGTGTGTGACTTGGAGAATGCTGAAATACCTGCAGAAGAACCAGTACAGCCGGAACTCCCGATACTGAAGAATAACGAACAGCGCAAGGAATGGCTGCGGAACTATAAGGAGTGGGGGCTCTGGTACGAGGACAAGCACATTGGAGCAAAATATTACAAATACGATTTTCAGAACGGCGCCTGCCTGATAGCAGAGACGTATGAACAGAAAATCTGCGGAAGAATGCATGAAAGCAGTTACCTGCATCTGATAGGAGCTCCGAAAGACACGGCTGGTGCAAATAAATGGACTGTGCATGAACAGTATAACAGATTCCCGAATAGTGAGACGGAGCTGGTAGAATTTTTAAAGGAGTTGCAGAGATGACAGTAAAAGAAATGAAAAGGTTCCTGGACAAGTTTCCGGAGGAACAGGATGTCGTTGTGATAGCTGTCCGGCCGCAGGCACGAAAAAAATATAATGTCACCGGCCTGGTAATGCTTACAGAACTGGCCTATCCGGTCATTGGTGTGGAGTTGGGAGCGGCGCATGAGTTTGATGAGCAAGAGAGAGCATGTGCAGAAGCGGATGAGAGAACAGCACAATGGTCAGAGCATTTTAAAAACCGGTTTAATCGGATTGTATAGGGAGGAGAATCTTATGAAAAGTGTTGAGCAGACAATAATAAATATTTCTAAGGGCAATCCTGGATGTATGCAGTTTTGTTTTGAGTTATTTGAGAAAGGAGGGTATGAAGCGCTCCTCATGCTTGCAGAGACTGGACTGACAGGCAGCAGGGCATATCAGCTATGGAACGACTGTTGTAGCAGAGACGTGGAAAAAGCTATCAAGGTGCTTCGGTATAGAAGAGAGGACCGGATCACAGAGAAAGAATTGAAGGAACATGTTTATCAGCCATGGGGGAAGCCATTTGACTTGGAAGAAATTAAAAAGAGGGAAGCTGTAAAACCAGAGGGCGGTTTTTTGAAAGAAAGATATGGGATGGTGCTGATTAGAAAGACACCTGAAGGCACTTGCCCCATGTGTGCGGTGAAACATGATCCGGCTCAACCTCACAACCTTCAAAGTCTTACATATCAGTATAAATTTTATGACGAGCATGGAAGATGGCCAACCTGGGAGGATGCAATGGAGCATTGTACCAAAGAGGTACAGCAGTTCTGGATCCAGTCATTGAAGGAGAGAGGGGTGGAAATTGATGAATAGACGGCAGGCAAAGAAAAAGTATAAAAAAGTGTATGGACATAATCCGCCGACAGTGAGAAAGCAGTTGTATGAATTGCAACGGACGTTCCATGAAGCAGCTGAGGCCATAACAAGTGTAAACAAATCTTTATATAACTTGTTAGATATAACGACACAGAATATTTTGAAAATGAAAGCACAGCATCAGGCAGAGGCAGGGCCGGACGTGCAGGTGGAAGTGGCAATGATGTTGTCAAAGAAAAGGAAAGATGGAAAGAGGAGGAAGCGTAGATGAACAAAGTAATACTGATAGGGCGTTTGACCCGCGATCCGGATATAAGATATACGCAGGGGACAGAGCCCATGTGTGTGGCACGGTATGCGCTGGCGGTGGACAGGCGGTATAAACGGGAAGGGGAGCAGACGGCAGATTTTATTAACTGTGTAGCCTTCGGAAAGAATGGGGAATTTGTAGAGAAGTATCTGGTGAAGGGCACAAAGGTAGCTGTTGTTGGCCGGATCCAGACCGGAAGCTATACAAACCGGGAAGGACAGAAAGTGTATACCACGGATGTGGTGGTGGAGGAGCATGAGTTCGCGGAGTCCAAAAAGGCAGCAGGAGAGACAGCAGACAGTCCGGGCACATCGGCAGCAGGATTCGGGGAGCCGAATGCAGACGGCTTCATGAATATTCCGGACGGAATCGATGAGGAGCTGCCGTTCACTTAATGAGAGGGGTGTGAGCAATGACACGGAAAGAACTAAATGGGTACATAAGATATAAGCAGGAGATAAAGCTCCTGGAGACAGAACTGGAGGAAATGAAGAATACAGACGCCGGACTGGGGAATGATACGGTGTTTGATTATCGTTCCGGATATCCAAAACCTCAAAGTGTGGTTGGATTTGATGAAAAAAAGTATGAAAATCGAAAAAAGAGACTTGACAAGCGAGTTCGTCAAATTCGGGAAATTGAGGACTGGATCGAGAAAATTGAAGATACAGAAATCAGATTAGTATTTCAGCTCAGATATTTTGAAAATCTGTCCTGGGTCAAAATTGCTGATAAAACCGGGCATTCCGGGCGTCCTGATTATGTGAGGATTGTATTGAGAGACAGATATCTGGAAAAAAATTCGATAAAATAATAAAATTGTTCGTTCAGTTCGTTTTGTTCGTTTTATAATAAGAATGAGCCAGAGGGCCAAGCGGGTTCCCATAGCCAGCAAGGCCCAAGGCTCCGGTGTCTGATTACACCTTACCAAACCTCTCCAGATATCAAAGCACCGGGCAGCCAGGAAAAGACCTGAAGCTGACCGGTGCTTTCTGTATGCCATTTTCCGGCGGTTGAAACCCAGACCGCCGGACCTCCTCGAAAAAACTCTTGACTTTTGTGTTACCAAATGATATTATTTATGTGTAACCAAAAGAAAGGAGGGTAGGGATGTCACCAAGAACAGGTAGACCAACTGATTCACCTAAAAGACATGATACCAGGATAAGGATGTCGGATGAAGATATAGAGATTTTAGAGTATTGTTGCAAAGCAACAGGAAAATCTAAAGCAGATGTGATAAGAGATGGAATCAGGGAAGTCTATGCCAAGATAAAAAAATAGAGATTCACCCACCAGCCAAAGTAGTTTGAATCTCTATAAGGGAAGAAGTTATCTTCTGTAAATATTATAATGCAGATGGTGACTTCTTTCAAGAACCAAATTTGAAAGGAGGACTTATTTATGCAGTTACCACGGGTAGTGGAAATAAAAGGTATCCGGGTTCTCACCACGCACCAGATTGCAGAATCCTATGAGGTTAAAGAGATCCAGATAAGCCAAAATTTTAAAAATAACAGACAGCGGTTCATTGAAGGCAAACACTACATATCTCTTTCAGGCGATGAATTAAGAGCATTTAAGAACCAGTTAGAAAAAATCGAAGTGGTCAAGTCAAGAACATCGCATCTGTATCTTTGGACGGAAAAAGGTGCTCTGCTCCATGCCAAGTCTTTAAATACGGACAAAGCATGGCAGGTATATGATTACCTGGTAGATTTCTATTTCAGAATAAAAGAAGAAAAGTCTATTCTGACAAGTACAAAGCCAGAAGAAAAGGAGCTCTTGGAAATAGATAATCCTATCCGCGTGTTCCGGGAACTGATGGAGTTGGCGGAATGTAGAGGGATAAAAGTCCAGTCAGCAACGTTACAGGGATACAAGAGCAGGTTGAAAGATGACAAAATTGCAATAAAAAACAATCTTTCGATGAATCAGGTTATTTTTGAATTAGCTTATGAGCTTTCTCATGCAATTATCCATGACAAATGTGGGAATATGTTGGATAAAGAGGATTGGGATAAATACCATCAGCGAGCATGGAGAGCAGCATTTATGCTGATTGAGGCTTTAAGCATAAAAGTGGCATGGGGTAAAGGTAATTAAAGAGATAAAATGATGGCCGAGCGGCAGCAGGAGATAAAACCTACTGCCGCTCATTCTACTACGGAAAAGTTCGCCCTGCCAGCTCATCCAGCGAGACTTCCAGAACGTCGGCCAGCTTGATGGCAGTGTCGAGTTTACAGTTATCATTCTTCTCAATATCCTGAATGGTACGCCGGGGCACGCCGGACAGCTCCACAAGCTGGGGAACAGACAGACCTTTCTGCAGGCGCAGTTCTTTTAATCGCATGAGTGATTCCTCCTCTTGCAGAGAATGTAGAGGACGGTGGCAAGGAGCCAGGCAATCCATTTGATGAAATCAAAAACGGTAGGTGAGTAAAATTCACCACGGAACCCTTCAACGAGGAAGAGAACAAACAGAACCAATAATACAACACGATATATTTTCATAGTTACAAAACGAATGAATGTGGTATAATGAGAGAGAAGAGGAAGGGGCCGAAGCCCCATTCCTACTTCTTCTTTTTCTTAGACCTTTTGGATTTGTTCTTGAACGTCTTGACTATCAGGCAGATGGCGGTGACGATTGCAAGAGCGGCTTCCGAAAGGTCTTTGATTATCTCGCTTATCTCGGAATTCATTCGCTTTCCTCCTTTCCTTTAATGTAATTATATTATAGCACGTTTTAACGTGCTGGTCAAGGGAAATATATGAAATGGCAAAAGAATATGCAAAGAGTTTTTACAAGTCGAAAGCTTGGCAGCACTGTCGCAATGAATATGCAAAGAGCGTCAACTGGCTTTGCGAGGATTGTTTGGAACAGGGAATATATAAGGCGGGAGAGATTGTACATCATGTTATTGAGATTACACCGGAGAACATCCATGATCCAATGGTAACTTTGAACTGGGATAACCTGCGGCTGGTATGCCGGGAATGTCATGCGGAAAAGCACGGCGAGAAAATAAAACGATACAGCGTTGATGAATACGGATTTGTAAAGACAAGGGACGGCAGATAGCCCCCCTTATGCACGGGTGAAAATAGCTTTATGGAGACCGGGCAGTGGAGGTTGATTTTCCTCTCCGGGGTGCGCAGGAATTTTTTTGGAAAGGAGGCCCGACATGGCAGGAAAAACGATAACTTATAACAGTTTGATGGAAATGGCTCGTAGATATCAGGTGGATGAAAATGAATTGTTTATCGCGGCGGCCAAGCAGTTTATGATACAACGCAATGTGATATGCAAGATAGAAAAGCAGATCAAAGAGGATGGAGGCCTCGTATCTTCCAAGGAATATGTGAAGGGCCGTGAAAACATCTGTGCCCATCCGCTTGTGAGAGAACTTCCAAAGCATGCGGATAGCGCAAACAAGACCATGGCAGTGATGTTGGATATCATCAAGACCTTTGGAAAAGAACCGGTACCGAAGGGAAAGCTGCAGGAGCTGTTGGCGGATGAATAATTTTATACTGGAATATTACCAGGGCATACAGGATGGCTCTATCGTAGTCGGGAAATGGATAAAACTTTTTTATGAATATATTATAAAAGGGCTGGAAAATCAGTCCTTTTATTTTAACCAGAAAAGGGCAAATAAGGCTATCCGGTTTATCGAAAACTTTTGTCATCATTCAGAGGGAAGAAATGATTTGCTGAAGCTGGAACTGTGGCAGAAGGCAACTATATCGGTTATTTTCGGAATCGTAGATGAAAAAGAAATCCGGGTATTTCGAGAGGTTCTGATTGTAGAGGGGCGTAAAAATGGAAAGACACTGCTTGCATCCGGAATCATGGAGTGCTGCGTTTACACAGATGGAGAATATGGTGCAAAGGTGTTCTGTGTAGCTCCAAAGCTGGACCAGGCGGATCTGGTATATTCAGCATTCTGGCAGACAATTGAGGCAGAGCCTGAATTGATGGCAATCACGAAAAAGAGAAAGTCGGACTATTACATTGAGAGCACCAACAGCTCCGTGAAGAAAATTGCTTTCAACGCTAAGAAATCAGATGGTTTTAATCCACATCTTACCATTTGCGATGAGATTGCGTCCTGGCCGGGAGTTCAGGGCTTGAAGCAGTACGAGGTTATGAAGTCGGCGCTTGGAGCCAGAAAACAGCCACTGATTGTGTCCATATCCACTTCCGGATATGAGAATGAAGGGATTTATGATGAATTAATCAAGAGGAGCACACGCTTTTTACTGGGGGATTCCAGAGAAAAGCGTCTGGCTCCTTTTTTGTACATGATTGATGATATCCAGAAATGGAACGACATCAATGAACTGCGGAAAAGCAATCCGAACTTGGGTGTGTCAGTGTCGGTGGACTACCTGTTGGAAGAGATTGCGATTGCCGAAGGAAGCCTGTCAAAGAAAGCAGAGTTCCTGACGAAGTACTGCAACATCAAACAGAACAGTTCTCAGGCATGGCTAGCGACGCAGGATATAGAGAAGATTTCAGGAGAACATCTGGATCTGGAGGACTTCCGGAACAGCTACTGCGTGGGCGGCATCGATCTGTCCAGAACTACAGACCTGACGGCCTGCCTGGTTGTGATTGAAAAAGAGAGGCTACTGTATGTATTTGCAAAGTTCTTTATGCCGGCTGAAAAGATAGAGGAAGCGACGGCAAGGGACGGCCTTCCCTACTCTGCGTATGTGCAACGGGGATTGCTGCAGCTGTCCGGGGACAATTTTATTGATTATCGTGACTGTTATACCTGGTTTTGCCATTTGGTAGAAGACTACCAGATCTATCCGTTACAGGTAGGATATGACCGGTATACGGCCCAGTATTTGGTTCAGGATATGAAGCAGTACGGATTCCACATGGATGATGTGTTTCAGGGATATAACCTGACACCGGTAATCAGAGAGACGGAGGGTACGGTTAAAGATGGAGTATTCCGGATAGGGGATAATGATTTACTGAAAATACATCTGCTGAATGCGGCTTTGAAAACAGAGGCGGAGAGCGGCAGAAGCAAGCTGGTGAAGCTGGGGCAGTATGAGCATGTGGATGGAACAGCAGCGCTTTTGGATGCTATGACGGTGCGCCAGAAATGGTACGCAGATATTGGTGAACAGCTGAGAAATGAGGAATAAACATGGGACTTTTAACAAAAATATTTGGAAAAATGCGAGCGCCGCAGGGGAGCGGACAGGGATACTTCACCACATTCGACGGTTATACGCCGGTATTTACTTCCTGGGGCGGAGAAGTGTACGAGAATGAACTGGTCAGGGCGGCGATTCATGTACGGGCTACACATGTGAGCAAGCTGTCCGTACAGATTCAGGGTAGCGCAAAACCGAAATTGCAGACACGGCTGCGGACAGGGCCGAATGAATGGCAGACCTGGAGCCAGTTTATGTACCGGCTTTCTACCATACTGGATATTCAGAACACGGCCTTTATCACACCGGTGTTGGATGAATTCGGTGAGACAGTAGGAATTTATCCGCTGGTGCCATCCATGTGCGAGATTGTGCAGTACGCTGGAGTTCCATGGCTCCGGTACCGTTTCCGAAATGGTGAGACTGCGGCAATCGAAATGCAGAGCTGTGGAATTATGACCAAGTTCCAGTATCACAGTGATTTCTTCGGAGAGAGTAATGCAGCGCTGCGTCAGACCATGGAATTAATTGATGTGCAGAACCAGGGGATTGGCGAGGCAGTAAAGAACTCGGCGACATTCCGGTTCATGGCTCGCGTCAATAATTTCGCCAAAGATACCGATTTGGCCAAGGAGAGACAGCGGTTTTCAAAAGAAAATCTGAAGGGAGAGGGCGGGGTGCTGCTCTTTCCGAACACCTACACGGATATTCAGCAAATTAAGTCTACGCCTTATGTGGTGGATGCAGAGCAGAAGAAAATCATTCAGCAGAATGTATTTAATTACTTCGGAGTGAATGAGGATATCCTGCAGAACAAAGCATATGGAGATTCCTGGTCTGCATTCTACGAGGGCGTATCGGAGGCATTTGCTATCCAGTTTTCAGAAGTGGCGAACAAAATGCTTTTTACAGACCGGGAACGCGCAGCGGGCTCTTTGGTGATGGCCACAGCCAACCGGCTGCAGTATATGTCAAATAAGGACAAGCTGAACGTGTCGGCCCAGATGGCAGACCGCGGCATCATGAACCGGGATGAAATTCGGGAGATCTGGAACCTGCCACCGCTTCCAAACGGACAGGGACAGGCCTACACGATTCGCGGAGAATATTACCTGTTGGGAGTAGATGGCTCGGTACAGAAGAAAGGAGACGATCTGACAAGTGGAGCAGAATAAGAAAAATATGGAGAAAATGGAAGCTGGCCGTGAATATCGCGCCATGCAGATGGAAATTCGGGAATCAGACGAAGGAAAGCTTCTGGTAGAAGGGTATGCGACAACTTTTAATGAACCTTATACCTTATATGATGGCCGATATTACAAAATCATCGAACAGATTGACTCACATGCTTTTGATGAGTGTGATATGTCAGACGTGATTATGCAGTATGACCATGAGGGCCGGGTATTCGCAAGAAATAAGAATGGAACCCTGGAACTGTCTGTGGATGACAAAGGTCTGAAAATCAGAGCAAACCTTGGTGGCACGGAGATTGGTAAACAGCTGTATGAAGAGATTAAAGGCGGGTACACGGACAAGATGTCCTTTGGATTTACAGTAGGCGAGGACAAAAAGGAATATGTGATGGATTATGAAAATGATGTGGAAACATGTACCCGAACCATCACGAAGGTAAAGAAACTTTTTGATGTCAGCGCGGTGAGCCTTCCGGCCAACGACATGACGTCAATTAGTGCCCGAAGATTTTCTGACGGAGTGATCGAGAAAATCAAAGCGGAGAGACTGGAAAGGGCAAATAGAATCAAAAAAATTAAAATTATGATGGAGGTATAACCATGAAGAAAATCGAAGAAATGACAGTAGAGGAGTTGAGAGCCCGGAGAGCGGAAATCCGTACCGAGCTGGAGAAGCCGGATGCGGATCTGGATGCTCTGGAGCAGGAGGCAGCTGCGATCTCTGAGAGAATGCAGGTTTTTGAGAAGGAAGAGCGCAGAAAAGGAATTGCGCAGGCTGTGGCCGAGGGCGCAGGGGAGCAGAGAGAAAACCCGATGAAGGAAGATGCCAGAACCGTCCGGGCGAATGAGTTTGTAAAGACTCATCGTATGTCGGTGAAGGTGGAGGAGACAAGAGCACTCTTGGTATCCGGCGGTAAGCTTGCGACGCCGACCGAAGTGTCCGGTATCAACGATAAGCAGGGAGCAAAGTATTCCAGTATCGTGGATATGGTCTCTATCGTAGATTGCGGCGGTATGGGAAAGAACCGTGTTGCCTACGAGAAGAAAGAGGCGGAAGCGGCCGATGCGCAGACAGAAGGTCAGAGTGCAACTACAAAAGAAGGTGAGTTTGGATATATTGATATTGCGCCAACATCGGTGGCGGTATTGGCACAGATCTCCAAGCAGGCCAAGAAGCAGAGTCCGCTGAACTATGCCGGAAAGGTGCAGGAACATGCGGTTGGCTCTCTGAGAAAAAAGACTTCTGCGTTGATTATCGAGGCTATGAAAGCTTCCGCACTGAATACCACAATCGATGCGACAGTGACTGGCGGAAAAGGCGTGATTGATGAGAAGACACTGCGTAAAATCACCCTGAATTATGGCGGTGATGAGTCTGTCATTGGAAATGCGGTGTTGTTTCTGAACAAGAATGATTTGATTGCGTTTGGAGACATCCGCGGAACCAATGAGAAGAAAGCAGTGTATGAGATTAATCCGGATCCGGAGAATCCGAATACCGGAATCATTAAGGATGGTGGACTGTCTGTCAGATACTGCCTGAATAATAACCTGACTGCTTGCTCCGGAACCGCGCAGCAGGCAAGCTCCGGTGAGGATGTACTGACCATGTGTTATGGAAATCCGAAGTGTTTTGAGCTGGATCTGTTCAGTGATTATGAGATTGCTGTGTCTGAGGACTTCGCGTTTGATAAGCTCATGGATACCATCCGTGGCGACGTGGAGCTCGGCGGCGACGTAGTTGTGCAGGACGGATTTGTCTTTGTAAAGATTCCGAAGAAAACAGCGTAGGAGGTAAAGCATGCTGAACAAGGTAAAGCTGGCGCTGCGGATCAAGACAGATGCATTCGACAGTGAGATTGAAGGACTGATTGCTGCGGCGCTGTCTGACCTTGCGTTGGCAGGTGCCAGCCAGCAGCAGGAGGACGATCCGTTGATTGTACGTGCTGTCATTACATACTGCAAAACCAACTTCGGAGCTCCGGATGAATATGACAGACTGAAGAAATCCTATGATGAACAGAAGGCACAGCTTATGATGGCAACAGGCTATACCGACTGGGGTGAATCAGATGGATAGATCAGAGATAGCGGTTCTGATAGGAAAAACTTATAAAGAAGATGCTATTGGTCAGCGTATTGCGAGTGAAACCAAAAGAGAAGTGTTTTGCAGTATCGGGAGCATAAGCGGAAGTGAAAAGCTGGAAGCCGGCCGGAATGGAATTACCGCGGAATACAAGCTGAGCATGTTTCAGCCTGATTACCAGGGAGAGGAAATTGTGGAGATTGCCGGACGCAGATATGCTGTGTATCGGACTTATCAGGCCAGAAATGACACGATGGAATTATACCTGGAGGTAAAAGCAGGCGCATGAAAGTAAAGGCAGATCAGCTGGCAGATGCGGTGATGGATGAACTGTTGGCATATAGCCAGGAAGTGACGGATGAGCTCAAAGAAGCTGTGACGGAAGTGACCGAACAATGCCTTGCAGATATTAAGCAGAAAGCACCGGTCAGGAAAGGAAAAAAGAGCGGGGCCTACAAGCGGGGCTGGAAGGCAAAGAAGGCATTTGAGAGCAAGGAGGATATCCGTTTTGTGATTCATAATCCAAAGGAATATCGGCTGGCGCATTTGCTGGAATTTGGTCATGCGAAGGTCAATGGCGGACGTGTACCGGGCTTCGCACATATTCTTCCGGCAGAGCAGAAAGCGGCGGTTGCGCTTGAAAACAAAGCAAAGGTGGCGGTGAAAAAATAATGGAATTACAGGAATTGAAGGAAAAACTGGAACAGACCGGCTTTCCGGTTGCGTATTATTCGTTCCCGGAAAATGAAGCTCCGCCGCTGCCATTTATCTGCTACCTGGTAACGGGAAGCGATAATTTTGCTGCAGATGGCGTAGTTTATGACAAGGCACTGCAGATTCAGATTGAACTGTATACACGGGGAAAAGATTTGCAGGCGGAGGAGAGTGTGGAGGTAGCACTGTCCGAATTTGTATGGAACAAGACAGAAAGTTATATTGATTCAGAAAAATGCTATCAGATAGCGTATGAAATTGAGGTGTAAAGAGTATGAGCAATAAAGAGAACAAAGTTCAGTTCAATCTGAAGAATGTGCATTATGCGATCCTGACACCGGGTGATACCCCCGAATGGAGCACACCGGTGAAGGTTCCCGGGGCCGTGACATTGACTCTGGATCCGAGTGGTGATGTGACCCCGTTTTATGCAGACGGCGTTATTTTCTATAATTCTGTGGCAAATAACGGATATACCGGAACACTGGAAATGGCAAGATTCCCGGATAAGATGCAGCAGGAAGTATGGAAGATGGAACTGGGGGATACAGATAAGGTTCTGGTTGAGAATGCCAATGTAGAACCCAGTTCTTTTGCATTACTGTATCAGATTGATGGAGACAAGGATAACCAGTATTACTGTCTCTATAACTGTACAGCGGCGCGTCCGGGCGTTGGTAGTACGACCAATACAGAATCCAAGACGCCGCAGACACAGAGTGCGTCTATTTCTGCAGCGCCGCTGGAAGACGGCAGAGTCCTGGCCAGAACGACAGCAGACACTCCGGCGGAGACCAAGACAGGATGGTTTACGAAGGTGTTTGAGCGGGAGGTATAAAGGATGGAGAGAACGATCACAGTTGATGGAAAAGAAGTGAAAATGAGGGCTTCGGCCCTCATCCCGCGGTTATACCGATTCAAATTCGGAAGAGACATGATTCGCGATCTGGCGCAGCTGAAGAAAAATTTTGAAGCTGTGACGAAGGACATGGGAGACGCTTCGGAAGATGAAAAAAAGGAAGCTCAGCTGACAGTAATGGATTTGACCGTGTTCGAAAACACGGCCTGGTTGATGGCAAAGCATGCAGATGCCAATATCCCGGACGATCCGGATGAATGGCTGCAGGGCTTTGAGATGTTTTCCATCTATGAAGTCCTTCCGCAGATTCTGGAACTGTGGGAAGGAACGAACAGAACCACGGCAATTTCTAAAAAAAAATGAGGCCTACGGTGCGTGAAAGCACCGGGGCTATTTTTATGCTGCGGTGCGCTCAGCTGGGGCTTCATACGGAGGACCTGGCGCAGATGTCAATGGGAATGGTTTATGACATGCTGATAGAACGCGGGAATGACCAAGAGGAATATCCGATTCAGGCTACACAGGAAGATATCTATGCATTCTTCGGGAAGGGGTGAGCGAAGTGGCAGCAGGAAGAATCAAAGGAATAACGGTTGAGATAGGCGGAGATACGACAGGTCTGTCGAAAGCGCTGCAGTCTGTAAATAAACAGATACGGGATACGAAAGGCGATTTGCGGGATGTGGAACGGCTGTTAAAGCTGGATCCGGGAAATACAGAACTGCTGGCACAGAAACAGCGTCTTCTGGGGAATGAAATAGCCTCGACAAATGACAAGCTACAGACCTTACGTACAGCGGCGGAGCAGGCCAATGAGGCTCTGGCCAAGGGCGATATATCGCAGGAACAGTATGATGGACTCCAGCGGGAAATTGCAGAAACGGAGCAGCAGCTAAAGGAGCTGGAGAAAACAGCAAAAGAATTTGGCAATGTGCTTTCACAGCAGTTCAAAGTAGCTGGGGAAAAGATGAAGGAAGTCGGAGACAAGGTCTCTGATGTGGGAACCAAGATGCTTCCTGCGACAGCTGCGATTGCAGGAATTGGAACGGCGGCAGTAAAAACGACTGCGGATTTTGATTCCGCAATGTCCAAGGTTCGAGCGTTGTCCGGAGCAGGTGAAGAGGATTTCCAGAAGTTAAGAGATACAGCACTGGAAATGGGTGAGAAGACGGCCTTCTCTGCAAGTGAAGCGGCGGATGCATTGGGCTACATGGCTCTGGCCGGATGGGATGCGGAAAAGTCCACAAAGGCGCTTCCGGGAGTGCTGAATCTGGCAGCAGCGTCAGGTATGGATTTGGCGAAGGCGTCCGATATGGTAACGGATTATCTGTCAGCATTCGGCATGGAGGCCGATAAGGCAGCTTATCTCAGTGACATCCTTGCATATGCCCAGGCCAACAGTAATACCAGCGCAGAACAGCTGGGAGATGCTTATAAGAATTGCGCGGCGAATCTCCATGCAGCCGGTCAGGATGTGGAGACGGTGACGAGCCTTCTGGAAGCTATGGCGAACCAGGGAACCAAAGGCGGAGAAGCTGGTACTGCGCTGGCAGCCATCATGCGTGATATCACTCAGAAAATGGATAAGGGCGCAATCAAGATTGGAAAGACAACGGTTGCAGTACAGGATGCAAGCGGAAATTTCCGAGACCTTACAGATATTTTGAAAGATGTGGAGAGGGCAACTGATGGACTTGGAAGCGCGGAGAAAGCTGCAGCCTTGTCCGCAACCTTTACTTCGGACTCTACAAAGGGACTGAACCAGATCTTCACGGAAGGTGTAGACACCATAGCCGGATATGAGGAGGCTTTGCGCGGCAGCCTGGGAACCGCCAGTGAACAGGCGGACGTCATGCTGGACAACCTGAACGGCCAGCTGACGCTGCTGAAATCCGCGGTAGAAGGAGCGGCAATCTCCATAGGAGAGACCCTGACACCTATGATATCGAAGCTGGTGAAATGGATTCAGAACATGGTGGATTGGTTCAATGGACTGGATGACAGTCAGAAAAATATGATTGTAACGATCGGACTGGTGGTAGCGGCCATTGGCCCGCTGTTGATCATCATTGGAAAAGTGATATCGCTATGTGGAACGGTGTCAACTGCAATGAGCTTTCTGGCCGCGAATCCGATTGTACTGCTGATTGCCGGCATAGCGTTACTGGTAGCAGCGCTGGTTGGACTGGTGGGAAAAGTAGCGCAAAGCGGGGATGAGATGCAGAACAGGTTGCAGCAGTTCGATGATTTTCTGCAGGGAATTTTTGCGCGAGACTGGACGCAGGTGTTTGGCCCGGTGCTTGGGACAGCGTTGAATGCATTTTTGGCCAACGTGAGCAATGTCTGGAACGCTGCCAAACAGATCCTGGATGGCATTATAAATTTTATACGCGGAGTATTCACCGGAGACTGGGAGCGGGCCTGGACAGGGTTGCGTCAAATTGTTTCGGGTGTGTTCGGAGGCCTGGGAGCTATCGTGAAAGTACCGCTTAATGGCGTGATTGCCATGCTGAACGGAATGTTGGAAGGCGTGAACTGGGTGATCCGGAAAATCAATGGAATATCTTTTAAAAATCCGTTTACAGGAAAAAGATATGATTTTAATCTTCCGACAATCGGGAATGTACCTTACCTTGCGAAAGGTGGAGTTCTGTCGCAGGGAAGCGCAGTGGTAGGTGAGGCTGGACCGGAACTGCTGACGATGACCGGAAGCAGCGCGGTAGTGCAGCCGCTTACCAAGGCAACGACGAATAATAGTTATATGGGCGGTTTGACGGTAAATGTGTATGGGGCGCCTGGACAGAGTGAGGAGGAACTTGCTGAACTGGTGGCTGAAAAGATTCAGGATGATGTGGACAAGAAGGGAGCTGTGTTTGCATGACAGGATATCTGGTATTTGGCGGAAAGTGCAGCAAAGATTTTGGAATCTATGTGTCCGGAAGTGGGACATTTAATGCTCCGGAAAGAGATGTGGAGAGAATCGAGATCCCAGGAAGGAATGGGGAGCTTGTCATAGACAGCGGGCGATTTAAAAATGAATCCGTGTCATATCCGGCATTTATCCGGACTGCGTTTCGAAGCAGCGCCGACGCAGCCAGAGAATGGCTGCTGTCTTATCCGGGTTATAGACGCCTGGAGGACAGCTACAATCCGGAGTATTTTCGGGTGGCGAGTTTTACGGGACCACTGGATTTTGATACCCGATTCCTGAATCTATCCGGAGAGTGTGAACTGACATTTAACTGCAAGCCGCAGAGGTATCTGCTCAAAGGAGAACAGATCCTGTCGGGAAATGAGGCCATGGAACTGTACAATCCAACCGGATTTGCAGCGAAGCCGCTCATCCGCGTGTATGGGAGCAAGGGCACGCTGCTGGCCGGTGGGATGCAGATGCAGCTGAAAACGATTGACGGGTATGTGGATATAGACTGCGAGACAGAAAATGCATACAAGGGTACAGAGAACTGCAATGCCAATATTTATGCTCCCACGTTTCCAGAGCTTCCTGAGGGGAAAACGACAGTAAGCTTTGAAGGAAATATTGAAAAGATTGAGATCAAGCCGAGGTGGTGGACGATATGATACCTATATTATATGAACCGAAAACAAAAAAATTTGATAGCAATGGAATAGGGAGGCTGTCGGATGCAGTCTCCTGTACTGTGACGGAGGCCAGAAACGGGGAATATGAGCTTGAAGTACAGTATCCGATTACCGGAGCGTATTACGAAGAGATTAAGCTGGCATCCGTGATTTTGGCACAGCCCGGAGATGGACGCGAGGCGCAGCCGTTTAGCGTTTACAAGATTTCAAGGCCAATCCGCGGGATTGTGACGGTATATGCACAGCATATCAGCTATCAGATGTCATATATTCCGTGTACGCCTTTCAAAGCGAACAGTGTTACAGATGCGCTTGCGGGACTGAAAAATAACGCTGCGGAAGAGTGTCCGTATGAATTCTGGACAGATAAAACGACAGGAGGAAATTTTGAAGTAACGGTACCCAGCAGCATACGCTCCAGATTGGGCGGAGTAGAGGGCTCTATCCTGGATGTATATGGCGGGGAATATGAATTTGACATGTTTACAGTGCGGCTCTGGAAAGCTCGGGGAGCGGACAAGGGAGTGACATTGAAGTATGGGAAGAATATCACCGATTTGAAGCAGGAAGAGGCCATATCGAACACGATCACCGGCATCTATCCGTATTGGACAGATGGTCAGGGAAAGCTGGTGACATTGCCGGAAAAGATCCTGACATCAGATACGGCGGAGAAATTTCCTTACCCCAGAACCATACCGGTAGATCTCACGTCAGATTTTGAGGAACAGCCGGATGTAGATGCTCTGCGAGAGGCAGCGTATGCCTACATGAACAGCCACGATATAGGAGTACCGACAGTCAGCATTGATGTGTCTTTTTATCCCATAGAGCAGGCAGAAGGGGAAAGCATGGCACAGCTGCAGGCAGTACAGTTGTGCGATACTGTGACGGTAGAATATGAAAAGCTCGGAGTAAAGGCGACTGCAAAGGTAATCAAGACAATCTATAATGTCCTGAAAGAAAAATATGACAGTATTGAAATCGGAGAAGCGAGGACTTCACTGGCAGATACAGTGGCAGCACAGAAAAAGCAGCTGGCAGAGGTGGCATCTCCCGGTTTCCTGGATGCGGCCATTGCCAATGCGACCGGCTGGATTACCGGAGTGAACGGCGGATATGTAGTTATGCATAAGAACGCGGAGGGACAGCCCTATGAGATTTTAATAATGGATACACCGGATATCGAGACGGCCACAAAGGTTTGGAGATGGAACCAGAACGGATGGGGATATAGCTCTAATGGGTATGCAGGTCCGTATAAGCTGGCAGCTACGATTGACGGAGCCCTGGTGGCGGATTTCATTACGGCCGGAACCATGCTGGCCAACCGGATCAGCGGAGGAACATTGACCCTCGGGGGAAACGGGAATGGAAATGGCGTGTGTCGGGTGCTGGATGCAAATGGAAAGACAGTTGTTACGTTGAATAACGGGGGCTGCGTTATTAATGGTGGAAAGCTTGACCTCGATAATGTTGCACAGTGGTTTGCAGGGGTGAAAGTATCGGATGGTGACGAAGTAACTGCATCGGTGGTTCCTGGCGGTGCATGGGCCTATAATGTATATAATGAATATTCGGCCATAGAACCGGCAATGGTACATGCGGGAACGATGTCAGGCAACACACCAGAAAGTGGATTTTCGCCGAAAGCGATGCTTAACTGTAATGGAAGCATCGTTTCAACCTACGCGTACGAACATACAGATTCAGGGAGTCCCAATATGGTGGTATGGACTAATGGATTGTTTTTACGTTCTGCATCATCCAGCAGAAGATACAAGGAAGATATTACGGAAGATATACCTGATAGTATGAATCCGGATAAATTGTATGAAATCCCTGTAAAGGTGTTCAAATATAAAAAAGGATATTTACATGAGGGCGACAGGAATGAAGGACGGGATAGAATAGGCCTGATTGTGGAGGATGTAGAAGAAATTTATCCGGATGCGGTGAACTATGATGAAAATGGCGAGCCTGAAATGTGGAATGACCAAATTTTGATTCCGGCGATGTTGAAATTAATACAGGAACAGAATAAGCGTTTAAGAAAATTAGAGGAAGCGGTGACAGGAACTGTAAGGGAGGAAAAGGCATGAAAACATACTATGATATAACTGTTGATTTGTATGACCTGTATCCTTTGAAAAAAATAGAAGCTCAGCAAAATAATATTGGTCGTGGAGCACGTATAACGCTTACTGCGGGTGGGCTGGTACTGGGGCTGGATGGGGAAAGCGTCACGATGTGGGCTAAAAAACCGGATGGGACAGTATCTTATCTGTCCTGCAGTGTGGTGGATGGAAAAATTCAGGCAGATTTTACGAGCCAGATGCTGGCGGTACCCGGAGACGTGCAGGTAGAACTTAGGCTAGTCAATGGAGAGGAAAATATCACAACTCCTATATTCTCGGTACATGTGAGAAAAAGTAATATAGATGATAGCGCAGCAGAGAGCACAAATGAATTCACAGCGCTTGCAAGCATGGTGGCCGAAGTGAACGAAATGAAGAAAACTGCATTGAAGGGCGATCCGGGAGAAGCGGCAACGCTAGAGATTGGTACCGTGGAGGCGTCAGAGCCCGGCAGTGCTCCGAGCGTGACGAATTCCGGAACAGCTCAGGAAGCAATACTGAATTTCATTCTTCCCCGAGGTCAGACCGGGCCAGAGGGACCGGCAGGCCAGACACAGATACATTTTTCGGCGGCGGCAGAGTTTCCAGCAGCAGGAAACAGTACCATGCTGTACGTAGATAATACGGTCAGCCCAGCCATTATCTATACATGGACAGGAAATGCATATGTACAGGCATCTGCAGATATCAGTACGGTGATGGCCATGCTGGCAACGCCGTATGATCCGGATCAGGATTACACCGCAGGGCAGTATGTCACATATAATAAACAATATTGGAAGTTTACAGCGACAAAATCTGCTGGAGCGTGGGATGTCAGTAAGGCTGTAGCGACGAACGTTGGGACAGAGCTTAGTTCGGTAAATGCGAATAATGATATTAAAAGTATACAATTGTACCTTGGATATTGTGTAGTGTACAAAAGAAATGGCATAGTCACCATAGTTGGAGACTCATCGGATTACCAGCTAGAAGCTGGCAAATACATAGCCTTAACAACGCTTCCAGAGGGATATCGACCACCCAAAACTATGTATATACCGGTTAATAACTTAGGTGGAACAACGGCTATATTTGGCAGAGTTGAATCGAACGGCATTATATCATTGTACGCAACCGGAGTGACGAGCTACTGGGCTTATAGTTTCTCATTTGTGCAAATGTATTAATCCAATATAATGATTTTTAAATTTGTCTGTAGTATAGCACTCTGAAACTGCTACTATATCGGTACGATAATGAAAGATCTTTTGAATCTTTATCGTAGGTAGCTGTTATTGTCGCTTCAGCACTTGTGCCACATATGTTATTTAATTCTACATTTCCGTCATTGAGCATAATTCCAAAGATTGATGTCCCATACCCGCCAATCGTTCCATAGACTATCAGGGCTTCATACTGTTCTACATTATGCACCACAGCAGAGTTTTCGCCTGCAACGTACACGGCAGGCGCACACTTCGCATTTACCGCACTAATGGAGAAACAAAAATTAAATAAAACCCATAAACATGGACCATTTTCGCAGCTTTACGAAAATGGTCTTTTCAAACTCAAAAAGGAGAAAAAACATGAATGAAATGAACAAAATTATGGACACTTACAATCTGGTAGTTGGCGGCATCGTGACGTTGCTTGCAGCTATTTTCGGAAAGTACTGGTATCTTTTTGCCATCTTCCTGCTTCTGAATTTGTTTGATTATGCCACAGGCTACATGAAGGCGCGAAAATTAAAAAAGGAAAGCAGCTCCGTAGGCCTGGCCGGTGTCGTCAAGAAACTTGGATACTGGATCATCATTGCAACGGCTTTCCTGACGGCATATGCGCTTACAGCTCTGGGAGAAGATATTCTGAATATTGATCTGTCATTCCTGGCGCTGCTGGGCTGGTTCACGCTGGCCTGCCTGTTGATTAATGAGGTCCGCAGTATCTTGGAAAATCTGGTAGAGTATGGTCTTGATGTGCCGTATGTACTCATTAAGGGACTGGCCGTGACGGAGCGGCTACTGAGTGAAAAAACGGACACCGTGATGGGAACGGACGAAAAGAAGGAAGGTGAATGATATGGCATATAAATATAAGCAGAATCTCGCAAATAGAAAGAATTATGGCGGCAGGAGAAGTCTTGCCGCCATCAAGTATATCGGTCTCCATTATACAGGTAATGACGGGGATTCTGCCGATGCAAACGCAAATTATTTTAAGAAGAATATCGTAAAAGCATCGGCTCACTATTTTGTGGATGATACTTCGGTTGTTCAGTCAGTGCCTGATGATCATGTGGCGTGGTCCGTGGGAGGTAAAAAATATGCAAACTGCGCCAAGACCGGTGGCGGTACTTTCTACGGGAAATGCACAAACACAAACAGCATTTCCGTGGAGCTGTGTGATACAGTGAAGAACGGAAGCGTATATCCGTCAGCAAAGAGTATTGAAAATGCACTGATTTTGGTGCGGAAATTGATGAAGAAGTATAATATTCCGGCTGCCAGAGTCATCCGGCATTTTGACGTGACCGGGAAAGCCTGCCCTGCTTACTGGAGCGGAACACCTGCGAAAGATGCATTGTGGAAGAAAGAATTTCATGATAAGCTTTCCGAAAATGTCTTGGAGACACCTTCAGCTTCTGCTGGGAAAACTGATTACAAGGTAAAAATCACAGCCAGTTCATTGAATGTGAGAAGCGGGCCGGGAACATCTTATAAGACTGTCACTTCCGTAAAAAAGAATCAGGTGTACACCATCGTGGAAGAAAAAGGAAGCTGGGGGAAGCTGAAATCTGACGCTGGATGGATTTCTTTGGCATATACAGTAAAGTGCTAAGAAGTATTACGGTATGGTTAGAACAGACGCCTGTCTTGTAAATTTAGTACGATTGATTATAGCCCCGGATCGCTCCGGGGCTTATTTAAAGGAACGGTTGTTTGGTAAATGCGAAAACTGAATTAAAATTGGACAGCTCTAGAATTGTATCTACTCATGATGGAAGCTTTCCGGCACTTGTAGAAAACGATCAAGTATGGCTTGTTGTAGCAAATAGAATCAGCATAACAGATTCTGGAGTGTGGGTCGTTGCTATGTATAATAGAGCTGTGTATACATATGAAATATCAAGCGCTTCTTCATTAACTATTCATACAAATGAGCAAGGCACGGTATATATTCGATATGGATCTGGCGACAATAACGCTGTCTATGGAGGTGCGATTCGACTATGTTAAGTTCACATTTGTTAGCTCATAGAAAGCTATGGTATATGTCTGCGCTACATCTGACACTATATACCATTTGCCATTACTGTCTTTGAATACCGTTGTTTGATGCTCTAGCGTGTTGGATTCTCTAACAATGACTGGTATTGCATATTGGACACCGTCTGCACCATTAATTTCTACATGTGTGTTCGCAATCGAATTAACCTCGTACAGTTTGCGATAAGTCTCAGTTTTATTCGCATTTACCGAACAAATGTTTTAGAGAAAGCCAGTGCGTGGCACTGTTCATAGGGCATGGGGATACCCCATCAAGCATTTTAGGCATGGGTAGCACCCAGACACTGCTTGCTATATCTGATAAAGATAATTATACTATCTATATAATGCTGTTTTCAAACAAACATTCTTAATGTATAACATCATGGTTTCTATTCATACAAACCATGATGTTATACATAAAGGGTAAAAATCAAAACCGCATATGCACCTGCAGTTCAAATGGCGGCGTAGACCAGCCGCCGTGCCTGCGGTCGGTGGTTCCCTGGAGAGCGCGGATGGAAGCAGGGCGGGAGTAATCAATGCGTTCTATGACAGCCTTCAGGTATTGATTTTTTAGGGAAACCGGTATGGTGTCATCTTGTAGCGCACGCAGCGCGTCCGACAGACGGGTGATTTTGTCCTGGATTTCATCTGCAGTATCGGGGGCAGCTTCCCGGGCAGCGTCCAGGGCAATCTGGGCCGCCTGTTTATTTTTCTGAATTCGTTCATTCAACTGGTCGAAGATCTCCTTCGGCATCTCCCCATCAGCGTACTTCTCCCATTGGCGCAGCTCTTTCTGC
>CABIXM010000012.1:79227-97616 GCA_902362725.1 Clostridiaceae bacterium
ATATTGGACACCGTCTGCACCATTAATTTCTACATGTGTGTTCGCAATCGAATTAACCTCGTACAGTTTGCGATAAGTCTCAGTTTTATTCGCATTTACCGAACAAATGTTTTAGAGAAAGCCAGTGCGTGGCACTGTTCATAGGGCATGGGGATACCCCATCAAGCATTTTAGGCATGGGTAGCACCCAGACACTGCTTGCTATATCTGATAAAGATAATTATACTATCTATATAATGCTGTTTTCAAACAAACATTCTTAATGTATAACATCATGGTTTCTATTCTTCGGTGCCGATATCCGTAAGTGTTGCCATACATTCCTTATAAGGCATCGTATACCGCTGGGACAGATAACGCATGGACGCGCCGAGCTCGCCGTCGGGTCCTCCATACTGACTTATAATTGCCTTCGCCAGTTTCGGATTCGTCTCCTTGATGTGAATGGGATATTCCAACCGTTTTTCATAACTGAACATATACGCGCACCCTCCTTTCTACTGCCATGGCCACGGCTGGTCGACCCATTTCCAGTAATCCGTGGGATGATGGACGTGGGAGAGGTTCAGCGGGCCATATTTCTGTGAATATTCGTGAAGGGCTTCCTGGTATTTAAGGTTCATTTCCCTGAAGTAGGCGATGGCTTCGCTGTCCTCCGGATGGGTATCCAGATAGAGACAGGCGTCCACGCAGGCAAAGCCGGTGGTAGCAATCAGGCGGAGCAGCTGGTCCTTGGAGAAGCCGCTGCAGGAGCAGGCGGTTTCCGTGCGCGCCGGGCCGGGACCGGGCGGCGGAGTCTGTGGCATCGGGCAGCTGGCGCCATTTCGCGGCTGCGGATAGGTCCTTACAGGCTGCTGACAGTTAGTTCTTCCCATCATCTGCATCCACCCCGCTTTCCGGAAAATGGTTTGTTCAGTTCGGGGAATATGGTTCCCCATTGAAGAGCTTTTTCCAGCTCATAGGTCTGGTCCCAGTACTGCCAGGGCACATAGGCGATGGCCAGGCCCAGGCCGCGTAAGGGGTCACGCATACAGGAACAGCGCAAGGAATTCTGGTTTCGATAATCAGCCATGAGAGCTTCCTTTCCATAAAACTATTCCTGATATCTTATGAAAAAATCGGAAATTCGTGAAATTCACAGCGAAAAGCTTTCTATATTGGATTTACAAATTACAGGAAATGTGGTTATAATAAGCAGGAGTAAAATGGTAGAATCCGCAGATTTTATTGATAAACCAGATTAAACTAAGAAAAGAGGAGTGTCACCAATGAAAAAAGAACCGTTTGTAACACTGGAACAATTACAGGAGATCACCAAAACCTATCCGACTCCCTTTCATCTTTACGATGAGAAGGGAATCCGTGAAAACGCAAAGGCTCTGAAGGAAGCATTTTCCTGGAATAAAGGATACAAAGAGTATTTTGCGGTAAAGGCCACGCCGAATCCGTTCCTGATCAATATTCTCCGGGAGTATGGCTGCGGCTGTGACTGTTCCTCGATGACAGAGCTGATGTTAGCCAACGAGCTCGGTGTAAAGGGAGAGGATATTATGTTTTCCTCCAACGACACACCGGCGGAGGAATTTGAATATGCGGCAAAAATCGGCGCCATCATCAATCTGGACGATTATACCCATATTGATTTTCTGGAGAAGACCATCGGCTACATTCCGGAAACCATCAGCTGCCGTTTCAATCCGGGCGGAATCTTCCAGATCAGCAATGATATCATGGACAATCCGGGCGACGCCAAGTACGGTATGACCGAAGAACAGCTTTTTGACGCCTATCGTGTGCTGCAGCAGAAGGGCGCAAAGCGCTTCGGTATTCATGCTTTTCTGGCAAGCAACACCGTAACCAATGAATATTATCCGATGCTGGCGAAGGTACTTTTCGAGCTGGCCGTGCGGCTGAAAAAGGAGACCGGCGCGGATATCCGGTTCATCAATCTGTCCGGTGGTATCGGAATTCCGTACCGTCCGGATCAGGAGCCCAATGATATCCGGGTTATCGGAGAGGGCGTCCGCAGAGTATACGAGGAGGTAATGGTTCCCGCCGGCATGGGCGATGTGGCCATCTACACCGAGCTGGGCCGCTTTATGATGGGTCCCTACGGCTGCCTGGTGACGAAGGCAATTCATGAGAAGCATACTTATAAGGAATATATCGGCGTAGACGCCTGCGCAGTGAACCTGATGCGTCCGGCCATGTATGGCGCTTACCATCATATTACCGTCATGGGCAAGGAGAACGAGCCCTGCGACCATATCTACGATGTGACTGGTTCCCTCTGCGAAAACAATGATAAATTCGCCATCGACCGTCCGCTGCCGAAGGTAGACAAGGGCGATCTGCTGGTGATTCACGATACGGGAGCTCACGGCTTTGCCATGGGTTATAATTACAACGGCAAGCTGAAATCCGCTGAGATTCTCCTGAAGGAGGATGGTACAGCGAAGCTTATCCGCCGCGCGGAGACGCCGAAGGATTATTTTGCCACCTTCGACTGCTTCGACATCATCAAAAATCTGGTATAGGAATAAAATTTACAAAAAATGGCAGGCTCGGTGAGGGCCTGCTGTTTTTTTTCCAGAAAATTCAAAAAAGCAGAAATTCACTCTTGGGTTTTTTGTCGAAATCTGCGATAATAAATAGTTAGCATGGGAGAATGTTGACATGAGTGGAGAATGAGATGGAGAGAAAGAACAGAGTCTGGAGAAGAACTCCCTACCGCCTGATTTGGTATCTGGCTGTGCTGGCGGGAGCCTTTCTTCTGCTCCAGGGATATCGAAAAATCTATAAAGAGGAGCGGGAGCCCGGAGTTTTTATCGTGGAGGACCAGGCAGAGGCCGGGAAAGAGCTGACGCTGGACGCGGTACATATTTACAACCGGAACGTGGCGGAATGTGCCTGGTATGTGGACGAAACACAGGTGCAGAGCGGGACGAAGCTTGTCGGTTACACTCCTTCCGAGGAGGATGTGGAGAAGCTGATCCGGGTACAGGTGACGCTGAAGGATGGAACGGTATACGGGGATTATCGGTACTACAGTGTCCTGCCGGTATTGTATCTGGAATGTGATACGGCCTATGAAGCGGTGGAAAAAGAGACGGATAGTCCGGTGCAGGTGAGGCTGACCGGGAAGGGCTATACGCCCACGGAGCTTTATGATGGCGAGGGTACGATTCATCTGAGGGGCAACAGCACGGCGGAGCTGGATAAGCGCCCCTTCAAGCTGCGGCTCTCGAAAAAGAAAACCCTTCTGGGAATGGAGAAGAGCCGTCACTGGGTGCTGCTGGCCAACGCCATTGACGCTACCCTGATGCGGAACGAGCTGGCTAACAACCTGTCGGCAGCGCTGGGGGCAGACTGCTATATGGATTCCAGACAGGTGACTCTGGTGTACAATGGAAGCTACTGTGGCGTCTATCAGCTCTGCGAGCAGATCCTGATAGCGGAAAATCGGGTGGGAGTATATAACTGGAAAAATATCTGTGATGAGGCGGCGGAAGAGATTGCCCAAAGCCTGAAAATCGAAGAAAAAGAGAAGGCTCTCTATCGGAAAGGCTTTGAGAAAGTGGTGGAGCAGGAGCTGCTTGCGGATTTTTCCTGGATGGACACCGGCGTATTCATTTCCAAAGGGCTGGAGGACTGGAACGAGCAGTATGGTACCTCCTATCCGACGGAATTCAGGCTGGCGGATTATATAGACTTTTCGGGACTGCCGGATCCCACGGGCGGTGTCCTGCTAAACATCGACGCGAGAAATACGGACAGCTCTCTGGAGACGGCCTATCACCTTCCGATTGAATTCGCGGATCCGGTGGCAGGCGCTACGGGAAAAAAATTATATGAAAATATCAAAACGCAGCTCCAGACTTTGGAATATGCTTTTCACAGTACGGATTTTACTTATCGGGACGCGGATCCCCATTACCGGGTGACCGATGAGGGATACTGCAATTACAGTAATCATTTTGCCCGGGAGGGCGTGGAATACGAAGAAACAGCCTACTCGGATCCGGAGCGGGACGGCAGCCATTACAGCGAGCTGATGGATCTGAATTCCCTGCTTGAGAATTTCTTGTTGTGTGAGTTTACCATGAACTGGGACGCCATGAAAAACAGCGTCTATTTCTATAAGGATCTGGATGGTCCCTGGTATCTGGAACCGGCCTGGGATTATGACTGGGGCTGGGGCAACAGCATGTATACGCTGAACACCTGGTACACGGACGAGTGGCAGACCACCAGCGATTATTATGCCAATGAGACCTATTATCAGACGGTGCAGTGGAACCGGTATCTGATTCGCGATCCCTATTTTCTGGTGCTGCTCCAGGAAAAGTACCAGGAGGCCCGGGAAACAATTTTGGAAGAATATGTAAAAGATGGCGGTCTGATCGATCAGTATGCGGAAATGCTGCGCCCGGCCGCGGAAGCCAATGACGCCCGCTGGGGCGGAAGCATGGGAACCTTTGAGGGGCAGAAGTTTGACGAGGGAGTTCAGGAGCTGAAGCGCTTCATGAAGGAGCGGCTGGCATGGCTGGATCAGCAGTTTGTATCTGTGGAAACCCTGCGAAAGTCCCTGGGATACTATGTGACCTCGGATGAACTGACGATCTCCAGACCCCGGCAGGACGCCCTGACGGGAACCGTGACCTTGACGGTACGGACGGAAATCGAGGACTGTAAGTCTGTGTCGCTGCAGGTCAACGGTACCTGGTTCTATACGGAAAGGCTGAAAAACGGGCAAGCAGCATTCGAGATCCCGGTGGAGGCATTGCGGGGAGCCGGGGAGCGAAACGTGGTGCAGGCCAGACTTCTGGAGGCGGACGGCAGCTACCGGATGAACCCGGAGGGAACGCAGGGAGGCGATTACGTCAACGCAGTCTCCGCTTACACCTGGTTCACAGGCATCCAATAAGATGAGGAAGAAAGAAATGACAGAAAAGAGCGCACAGGGCAGAAAGCTGCGCATGCTGGCCGGAATGGTGCTGTGCATGCTGGCGATTCTGGCTGGAGTATATGTATATAAAGAACGGGCGGGGGCTTCCGTGACCATCCGGGATTCCTATGCGGAGATCGGGAAAGAGATGAAGCTGGAGGCCTTTCATTTGATAGGGCGACCGGTGGAAAGCTGCGTCTGGTACGCGGGGGATGAGGAGGTTCAGAGAACCCGGAGCCTGAAGGGCTATACGCCGCAGTCAGAGGATGTGGAGCATTTTATCCGGGTGGAGGTGACCCTGAAAAACGGCACTGTGTATTCGGATTCCCGGTATCTGAGCGTCCTGCCGGTGCTGTATCTGAACTGTGATACCGCCTACGACGATATGACCAAGGAGGACACGGCGTCAGCTTCCATGGTGCTGGAAGGAAGCAGGTATCTGCCGGATCAAACCTACGACGGCCGGGTATCCCTGCATGTGCGGGGCAACAGTACGGGCAGCCTGAAAAAGAAGCCGTTCAAGGTGAAGCTGGAGAAAAAGACGGCACTGCTGGGCATGGTGGAACAGAAGCACTGGGTACTGCTGGCCAACGCCATTGATTCCACGCTGCTGCGGGATCAGATTGTCTACGGGATGGCGGCGGAGCTGGGCGCTCAGACCGCTATGGATTCCCGGCAGGTGACATTGATTTATAACGGAGAATACGAGGGCGTCTATCAGCTCTGCGAGCATGTGCGGGTGGGCGAAAACCGGGTGGACATCTACGACTGGGAAAAGGTGGCGAAAAAGGCCGGGGAGGCCATTGCCGAACGGCTGATTCTGGAAGAACAGATTCCGGATGAGTACCGGAAACTGTTTGAGGATAAACTAAAGGAAGAACTGCAGGCGGATTTGTCCTGGCTGGATACCCGGAGTTTTCATTCGGAGGGAATCGAGGGCTGGAACGAGGCCGAACAGGATACGGTGCAGACAGATTTCGACATGACGGAATTTGTGGATTACAGTGAGCTGCCCGCGGCCACAGGTGGCGTGCTGGTGGAACTGGACGATAAGGAGAAGATCCGCACTCTGACCACCAATTACGCGGAGCCCTTCTACTTTGTGTCGCCGGAAGCCGGGGATACCTGGGAAAGCCTGAACAGCTACGTGAAGGAGAGCCTGCAGTCACTGGAATATGCCCTTCACGACACAGACTTCACCTATCATAACGACAGTATCCATTATCGGGTGATGAACAACGGAAGCAATCATTACGAAGCAGGAGAATTCGAACGAAAAAATGTAATTTACTGGGAATCTGATTTCCAGTCGGAGAAAAATGACGGGGTTCACTATTCGGAAATGGCGGACGTGGACTCCATGGTCATCAATTTCCTGACGGCTGAGATCACCATGAACTGGGATTCCATGAAGCACAGCCTCTTTCTCTATAAGGATGTGGACGGACTCTGGATCGTGGGTCCCCAGTGGGATTACGACTGGGCCTGGGGCAACAGTATGGCTCAGAAGGAGACCTGGGTGCCGGACGACTGGCAGACCACAAACGCGTACTTCGCCTACGAGACCTATTACCAGACCGTGCAGTGGAACCGATATCTGATCCGGGATCCGTATTTTCTGATGCTGGCTCGGGAAAAATATCTGGAAATCCGGGACACCTATCTGGAGGAACTGATAAAGGAGGGCGGACTGCTGGATCAGTACGTCTATGATATCCGCCCGGCGGCATTGGCCAACGATCAGCTCTGGAAGGGCAGTATGGGCACCTACGGCGGCCAGAAATTCGACGAGGGCGTGGAACGGTTGCGGGAATTCATCGAGCTGCGTCTGGAGTGGCTGGATGAGCAGTTCGCGACACTGGAGAGCTTTCGGACCTCCCTGGGCTACTATGTGACTTCCGATCTGGTACAGGTGGCAGAGGTGGATACGGAAAGCGGGGAGGGCTTTACGGAAATCCGGGTGACGACGGAGGATGAGGCCGCGGCTGCCGTGTCAGTCCAGGTCAACGGATCTCATTTTTACACAGCGGATCTGGAAAACGGAAGTGCCCTGATCCGGGTATCAGACGCGGTTCTGCGGGGAGACGGACAGGAGAATATGGCGCAGGTTCGCCTGCTGGATAGGGATGGAGCCTATCTGGTAAATGAAGAGGGAAGCACGAAGGGCGAGTATACCAATGGCATTTCCACTTATGTATGCTTTGCGAAATGAGGATTTTTCAGCAAAGATTTTACGAGTCCTTTTCTTGACGGCGCTTCTTCTGCGGTGTTATAATGGGCGGGTAAAATGGAAAAGATAGAGAAGAAAACAGGAGTGAAAAGAAGAATGACTAGGACAATGAGAAAAACGAAAATCATCTGTACTCTGGGACCTGCCTCCGAATCCGAAGAAGTGATTCGCGAACTGATGCTGGCAGGTATGAATGTAGCAAGACTGAATTTCTCCCATGGAACCCATGAGGAGCAGAGAGGAAAGCTGGAACGGGTAAAGAAGGTCCGGGAAGAGCTGGGACTGCCCGTGGCGCTGCTTCTGGATACAAAGGGCCCGGAGATCCGGACCGGCGAATTTGAAAAAGGTAAGGTAGAGCTGAAGAAGGGACAGACCTTCGTGCTGACTACCGAAGATGTGATGGGAAACGAAGGAATGGTATCCATCACTTACAAAAATCTGGTAAAAGATGTAAAAGAAGGAGATTCCATTCTGATCGACGACGGTCTGATCGGCCTGAAGGTTACAAAGCTGACCGAGAAGGAGATTATCTGTAACGTAGAAAACGGAGGAACCATTTCCAATAAAAAAGGTATCAACGTGCCCGGTGTAGAGCTGAAGATGCCCTTTATCAGCAAAAAAGATAGAGAAGATATTCTTTTCGCCGTGAAGGAGGGCTTTGACTATATTGCTGCGTCCTTCACCAGAACCGCCGATGACATTCTGGAGATCCGCCGGATTCTGGAGGAGAATAACTGCAATTATATCAAGATCATTGCCAAGGTGGAAAATGATCAGGGTATTAAAAATGTGGACGAGATCCTGCGGGTAGCCGACGGTGTCATGATTGCCCGCGGCGATATGGGCGTGGAGATTCCGCTGGAGGAAGTGCCGAGCATCCAGAAGAAGCTGATCCGCAAGGCCTTCGAGACCGGAAAGCCGATCATTACCGCCACTCAGATGCTGGATTCCATGATGAAGAATCCCCGTCCGACCCGTGCGGAGACATCTGACGTGGCCAATGCCATCTACCAGGGAACCAGCGCCATCATGCTGTCCGGCGAGACTGCTTCCGGCCAGTATCCGGTGGAGGCTCTGAAGACCATGGTAAAGATTGCCCTGCGTACCGAGGCGGATATCGATTATGACGCCCGGTTCAAGCGCCGGAGCATTGAAGATCGGACCGATATTACGAACGCTGTTTCCCATGCGACCTGTACCACAGCGGTAGATCTGCATGCGGCGGCGATTATCACCGTTACCAAGTCCGGCCGTACCGTAGGCATGGTAGCGAAGCATCATCCGGGCTGCATGATCATTGGTTGTTGTATGGATGATTATGTATGCCGTCAGTTGAATCTGTACTGGGGCGTACAGCCGCTGCTTCTGGCCAAGGAGGAGGAAGCAGAGGCACTGTTCAACAGCGCTGTAACGGCAGCGGAGGAGGCAGGCCTGGTATCCAGAGGCGATCTGACCGTATTGACTGCAGGCGTACCACTGGGCGTTACCGGAACGACAAACCTGATCAAGGTTCAGGTAGCAGGAAAAATTCTGGTAAAGGGTAAAGGCTATACCAAGAAAAAGGTCTGCGGCCCCATCTGTGTGGCAGCCAATGCGGCAGAACTTAAAAAAAGCTTTGTCGCAGGCGATATCGTCGTAGTGCCGGAGACCACCAACGAGATGCTCTCCGAGCTCAAGAGCGCCAAGGCGGTAATCGCAGAGCAGGGCGGAAGCAATTCCCATGCGGCTATCGTAGGCCTGACCCTGGATATCCCGGTCATCGTCAATGCGACTAACGCGACGGAAATACTGAAGAATGGAGCTGTGGTGCAGGTGGACGCGGAGACCGGAACCGTTTCCAGCAACAGCTAGGAGGAAAATTCATGGCGGAAATGACACCCATGATGCAGCAGTACCTGAAGACCAAGGAGCAATACAAGGACTGTATATTATTTTATCGTCTGGGCGATTTTTATGAGATGTTCTTTGATGACGCGAAGATTGCGTCCAAGGAGCTGGAACTGACATTAACAGGAAAGAGTTGTGGATTGGAGGAACGCGCACCTATGTGTGGCGTTCCTTATCATGCTGTAGAGGGGTATCTGAACCGGCTGGTATCCAGAGGCTATAAGGTGGCTATCTGCGAGCAGGTGGAGGATCCGAAGGAAGCCAAAGGGCTGGTGGCCCGGGAAGTAGTGCGAATCGTAACGCCGGGTACGAACCTGAGTACAGCCGATGAGACGAAGAATAATTATCTGATGTGCATCGTCTATCTGTCCGATCGCTATGGGATCTCCACCGCGGATATTACCACCGGCGACTATCTGGTGACCGAGGTGGATTCGGAGCGGAAGCTCTTAGATGAGATCAATAAATTTGCCCCTGCGGAAATCATCTGCAACGAGGCCTTTTCCATGAGCGGCGTGGACCTGGAGGATCTGAAATTCCGGCTGAATATCGCCCTTTATCCCCTGGAATCCTGGTATTTTGATGATGAATTATGTAAAAATACATTGCTGGAGCATTTCAGCACCGCAAGTCTGGCCGGGCTTGGCCTTACGGACTTAAGCTGCGGCATGATTGCGGCGGGCGCATTGCTCAAATATCTCTACGAGACCCAGAAGCAGCCCCTGACCCATATGACCCACCTTAAGACCTATACCATTGGCAAATACATGATCATCGATAGCTCCAGCCGGAGAAATCTGGAGCTGACCGAGACCCTGAGGGAAAAGCAGAAGCGCGGCTCCCTTCTGTGGGTGCTGGACAAGACGAAGACGGCCATGGGCGCCAGAACCCTGCGGACCATGGTGGAGCAGCCCCTCATTGACCGGGCGGAGATCGAGAAACGCCATGCGGCTATCGAGGAGCTGAACCAGCATGTGATTACCCGGGAGGAATTAAGGGAGTACTTAAATCCCATCTACGATCTGGAGCGTCTGATTGGACGCATCAGTTATAAGACGGCGAATCCCAGAGACATGATAGCATTCCGGACTTCCCTGGAAATGCTGCCCCATATTCGCACATTGCTGGAAGATTTTTCCTCTCCATTGCTCTGTGAGCTTCGGGAGGATCTGGATACGTTGACGGATATTCAGGCTATGATTGAGAGGGCCATTCAGGAGGATCCACCCATCTCCATCCGGGACGGCGATATCATCAAGGACGGCTATCACGAGGATGTGGATCGCTTCCGGAAGGCCAAGACCGAGGGCAAGAGCTGGCTGGCGAAGCTGGAGGCCCAGGAGCGGGACAAAACCGGTATTAAAAATCTGAAAATCAAGTATAATAAAGTATTCGGCTACTATCTGGAGGTCACCAATTCCTATAAGGACATGGTACCGGAGACCTGGATGCGTAAGCAGACCCTGACCAACGCGGAACGCTACATCACGCCGGAGCTGAAGGAGCTGGAGGATACGATTCTCGGGGCTGAGGAAAAGCTGACAGCCCTGGAATACGGCCTGTTCTGCGAGCTTCGCGACAACATCGCGGCCCAGGTGCTGCGGATTCAGAAGACGGCCAAGACCGTGGCCCAGGTGGACGTGTTCGCTTCCCTGGCTTTCGTGGCGGAGCGGAACCATTTTGTGCGTCCGAAGATGAATGAAAAGGGCGTCATCGATATCAAGGGCGGCCGCCATCCGGTGGTGGAGCAGATGATTGACAACGACATGTTCATTCCGAACGATACATATCTGGATAATAACGCCAACCGGATTTCCATCATCACCGGTCCGAACATGGCCGGAAAATCTACCTACATGCGCCAGGCGGCCCTCATCGTGCTGATGGCCCAGGTGGGCAGCTTCGTCCCGGCGGACAGCGCGAAGATCGGTATCGTAGACCGGATATTTACCCGTGTGGGAGCTTCCGACGATTTGGCCTCGGGACAGAGTACCTTCATGGTGGAAATGACAGAAGTGGCAAATATTTTGCGGAATGCCACAGGCAACAGCCTTCTGATTCTCGATGAAATCGGAAGGGGAACCAGCACTTTTGACGGCCTGGCCATCGCCTGGGCGGTCATTGAATACATTAGCAATCCGAAGATTCTCGGGGCCAAGACCCTGTTCGCCACCCATTACCATGAGCTGACCGAGCTGGAAGGCTCCCTGGCTGGGGTCAATAACTATTGCATCGCAGTCAAGGAAAAGGGAGATGATATCGTGTTCCTGCGGAAAATCATTCGGGGCGGTGCGGATAAGAGCTACGGCATTCAGGTGGCGAAGCTGGCCGGGGTGCCCGATCCGGTTATCGCCCGGGCCAAGGAGCTGGTGGAGGAGTTAAGCGAAGCGGATATCTCTCTGAAGCCGAAGGCCCTGCCGGTGGAAATGAGCATGGAGTCCGAGCAGATCTCCCTCTTTGATACGGTGAAGGACGACGATATCATCACCGAGATCCGGGACATGGATCTGGGCAATATGACGCCGCTGGATGCACTGAACACCATCTACCGGCTGCAGAACAAGATTAAGAACAGGTGGTGATCGGATGGCAAATATTCAGGTACTGGATCAGAAAACAATCGATCAGATCGCGGCGGGAGAGGTCATCGAGCGGCCCTCCTCCGTGGTCAAGGAGCTTGTGGAAAATTCCATCGACGCGGGGGCTACGGCGGTCACGGTAGAAATCCGGGACGGCGGTACCTCCTTTATCCGGGTGACTGACAACGGAAGCGGCATTGACCGCGACCAGGTGTCGGTTGCCTTTTTGCGCCATTCCACCAGCAAAATCCGGGCGGTGGAGGATCTCTTTCACGTAGCCTCCCTTGGCTTTCGCGGGGAGGCGCTTTCTAGTATCGCGTCCATCGCCATGGTGGAGCTGATTACGAAGACGGGGGACGCCGACGCGGGCGTGCGCTATGTCATCGAAGGCGGCGTGGAGCGGAAAATCGAGGATATGGCGGCTCCGGACGGCACTACCTTTCTGGTGCGGAGCCTCTTTTACAACACCCCGGCCCGGCGGAAATTCCTGAAATCGCCCATGACTGAGGCGGGCTATATCAGTGATCTGATGGAGCGTCTGGCTCTGTCTCATCCTGATATTTCCTTCCAGTTTATCAACAACGGACAGACGAAGCTGCACACCTCGGGCAATCATAACCTGAAGGATGTGATTTACCACATCTATGGGCGGGAGATCGCGGCCAATCTGGCGGAGATCGACGCGGTCCAGGGTCCGGTACGGATCACGGGCTTTATCGGGAAGCCGGTGATCTCCAGGGGAAACAGGGGCTTTGAGAATTATTTTATCAATGGAAGATACATCAAAAGCAATGTGATTGCCCGGGGCATCGAGGAAGGCTATCGGACTTTTATGATGCAGCATAAATATCCGTTCACGGCGCTGCATTTCACGATCGACGGCGGGCTTCTGGATGTGAATGTGCATCCGACGAAGATGGAGTTACGGTTCTCGAACCAGGAGCAGTTATATCGGTTTGTGCGGGAGACCGTACACCAGGGGCTTATGGGGCGGGAGCTGATCCCCGAGGTGAAGCTTACCGAGGAGGGGCCGGAGAAGAAGGCGGAAGGCAGCCCCGTTTTTGAAAATAAGGCAAAACCGGAAGTGGTTGCGCAACCGGAAAAACTGCCGACCCCGCAGGAGCGGAATCTGGAGTATTTTATGACACAGATGCGAAAGAGGGTCAACGCGGAATTTGAGGAGAAGAAGGCAAAGCGGCAGGAGGCTGCGCCGGAGAAGCCTGTAGAAGAGAGACCTACGTCGAAGGATGATCCGATTTTCGGCAATGCGGAACTGGCGATGCTGGAGCCGAAGACAGAAGAGCCGCAGCAGGAACAGCCGGTGGCACAGGCGGAAGAGAAAGTGCCTGTTCCGGAGCGTGTTGTGGAGCCGGGGATTCTGCGGGAGGATAGTGCATATCAGGTAACTTGGAAGCCGGAGTCAATACCAAAGCAGATAGCTGTGTCAGAAACAGTGGCGGCAGCGGAAGAGCCAGAAGCAGCCGAAGCCGATGTCACCACCCGGATCGAGAAGGCTCCGGACACGGCATACGAGCAGCAGGATCTCTTCGACCACCGCCTTCTGAACCCGAAGACCAAATCCGATATTATTATCATCGGCCAGCTATTCGAGACTTACTGGCTGGTGCAGTTCGAAGATAAATTTTATATGATTGACCAGCATGCAGCCCACGAAAAAGTGCTCTACGAGCGCACCGTGAAGACTCTGGCGAACAAGGAAATCACATCCCAGATGGTCAGCCCGCCCATGATCCTGACCCTGAACATGCAGGAAGCGGCGAAGCTTTCCGAATATCAGGACTATTTTCGGGAGCTGGGCTTCGAGATCGAACCCTTCGGCGGCAAGGAATACGCGGTCAGCGCAGTTCCGGCCAACCTGTACGGACTGGCGGAGAAGGATTTATTTATGGAGCTCTTAGATGACCTGGAATACGTCAGCGGCAAGAATACAGAAATGATTCTCGACAAGATTGCCTCCATGTCCTGCAAGGCTGCAGTCAAAGGCAATCAGAGACTGTCCACGGCGGAGGCCCATGAGCTTATCGAGGAGCTATTGACGCTGGACAATCCTTACAACTGTCCCCATGGCCGCCCTACGATCATTGCTATGACAAAGCAGGAGATAGAAAAAAAATTCAAACGAATTGTGTAAAAATGGAAAAGATGACAGCGCGACGTGGCTACCATTTTGAAAGAGATAGAAGAGGAGAGCGTAGACGTGAAGAAGGAGGAAGGCATCATGGAGGGAAAAATCCCGACCGTATCCATTATCATTCCTGTATACAATGCAGAAAGCTTCCTGGCCCGCTGCGTGGACAGTGTGTTGGGACAGGAATATACAGATTTTGAGCTGCTGCTTATCGACGACGGCAGCAAGGACAGATCCGGCGCTCTGTGCGACGCCTATGCGGCGTCCGATTCCCGGGTGCGCGTCTTCCACAAGGAAAACGCAGGCGTCTCGGCGGCCCGGAACCAGGCCCTGTCTGAGGCCCGGGGCACCTTTATCCAGTTCCTGGACAGCGACGACTGGATGACGCCTGATTCCACCAAGCTCCTGGTGCGGGCGGCGGAAGAGAACGACTGTGATCTGGTCATCGCGGATTTCTACCGGGTAGTGGGAGAGCGGGTGTCCCGGAAGGGAGATATCGAGGAAGAAGGCGTCATGAGTCCGGAGGAGTTCGCGGCCCATATGATGGAGAGCCCGGCGGATTACTACTACGGCGTACTCTGGAATAAGCTGTACCGCCGATCTATCATTGAGGAGCACGCCCTTCGCATGAACGCGGAAATCAGCTGGTGCGAGGATTTCATGTTCAACCTGGAATACATCCGTTTCGCGGAGCGCATCACGGCCCTGCACGCGCCCATTTACTACTATGTGAAGCGGAAGGGGTCGCTGGTGACCACCCAGGGAACCAGCCTGTCCAAGACCATTCAAATGAAGCTTGGCGTCTTCGAGTATTATCATAACTTCTATAAACATGTGCTGGATGAGGAGGAATACGAAAAAAACCGTCTGCAGCTCTACCGGTTCCTGGTGGACGCGGCCAGCGATGGCCTGGTGGGCATTCCACTGCTGCCCGGTACCAAGAAGCTGGGTGATGAGCGGGCCGGAGTCAGCGCGACGGCTCTGGCAGGGGAGGGCATGCTTTCCGATCTCTACCGGGAGCGGAAGCTGATGCAGCGCTATCTGGAGGTGGCCGCCCTGAAAAATGATCTGACACCGTCAGAAGCCTATCTGCTTTTGTGCCTGAGCCATCTGGGCGGGACGGTGAATAAAAAAGAACTGGCTGATTTCGCCGGTGTGAGCCGAAGCGCCCTGACCATGCAGCTCCAGAAGCTGGTGCTGCGGGGACTCATCAAGATGGAAGATATTCCAATGCCGAAGCCTGTACGCTCAAAGAAAGAGAAAGGCACGGAAAAGGATGAAACTTTGCAAAAGACCCCAGAAAAACGGGTACGTGTCACCTTTCAGCCCGAGGCCGAGCCGATTTTGCGGGAGCTGGCCACCGTGCAGCGGGACTATGACGAGACGAGGTTCGCAGGCTTCGAGGAAGAAGATCTGATCCAGTATGCCCGCCTGACCGAGAAAATGAAGCGGAATATGCAGAAAGTGCTGGCACCGGTGCATTAAGAGATATGAATAAGAACAGACAGGGAGGAATCTACGTGACCAAGAAAAAGCCGAAGGCTACCAACTGCGAGATGTGCGGCAACTACGTTTACGATGACGATTACGGTTACTACGTCTGCGAAATGGACCTGGACGAGGACGAAATGCGCCTCTTCATCCAGGGCAGCTTCCACGGCTGCCCTTATTTCCAGTACGGGGACGAGTACCGGATCGTGAGACATCAGATGTAAGATTTAAAATAGAATACGAAAAGAGGCAGGTGACAGCGTATGCGGCCGCAGCGCTTTCATACTGCTATAGGCTCAGTGATTCCAGCTGTTATGCAGCGCAGCCAGCGTCTTCATGGCCCGCACAGACATCTCCTCGGTCATGATCGGGCTCTCGGTCAGGCCCTGGCGGATGCAGGCGAGGGCGTGCTCCAGCTCATAGCGCAGCTCGAAATCGCAGGGATAATTGAGCATCACAGGTTCCTGTCCCGGAAAATGCAGGATTGCCCGCCGGGCTTTCCAGTAATCCGGGAGCTCGATGGAGCCTTTTTCTCCGTAGAGCCAGCCGGTGTGAACGGTCTCAGAAAGAGTGCTGGTCTTGTTGGTGAAAATTAGGCCGTTTTCCATGCGCATCACCGCCGCGAACTGATTTTCCACCGGACTGTCGCCGCGGGTGCAGAGCCCGGTCTGTTCGGTTACAAAAGAATCAAAGAGATATTGCATCAGCTGCAGACTGTAGCTGGCATTGCCGTAGAGGGGGCCGCCGCCCTTGGTCGGGTCGTACATCCAGCCGTTGTAGCTGGCTTCGAAGGAACTGGAAAAATCAGCCATGGTAATCGGCCCAAATTCTCCGGCCTGGATCCGCTTCTTTAATTCCTGCATCACCGGAAGAAAGACACATTTCTGCATCTCCATCACAAAGAGCTCTTTCTCCCGGGCCAGGGCGAAGATATCCCGAATCTCCGAGGGCCGTAAGGCAAAGGGCTTCTCGCAAAGCACATGCTTTCCCGCCTCCAGCGCGAGACGGGCATACCGTGCGTGTTCGCTGTTGATGGTGGCGATATAGACGATATCGACGGCGTCCGAGGCAATTAGGTCCTCATAGCTTCCGAAGGTCAGCGGAATGTTCCAGAGCGCGGCCTTTTCTCTGGCCCTGAAGAGATTGCGGGAGGCAAGAGCGGTGATTTTACAGTCTGTCATCGTGCCTGCGGCGCCGACGAAGCGGGGAACGATGGATGCGGTGCTTAAAATACCAATGCGAAGAGGCTTCATAGAGAACACTCCTTTCGGAAATATCTTATTAATTATAGAATAGGGGAAGAACCCAAAAGCGTCAAGAGCAAACCTGTCCGGATGTGTATTTTTGTTACTGTGCATCGCGTAGCGTGTTGCTGAGAACGGAGTGAACAGTAACATATTTTCGGCAGGAGGCCATAGGATATAATAATCGGATGCTGTATGGATGTGAACGCAATGAAAAAAATGATGGCTCTTCTGACGGCGCTGCTTCTGGCCTTTCAGGCCGCTCTGCCCGTGGTATACGCCGAAGAAAATGGGACAGATTCCCTGGGCATCACGGCGCCCTCTGCGATTTTGATGGAGGCCTCCACGGGGACGGTTGTCCTGGAAAAGAACGCCCATGAAAAACTGCCGCCTGCCAGTGTAACCAAGATCATGACCCTGCTTCTAATCTTCGACACCATTTCCCAGGGGAAAATTCATCTGGATGATACTGTGACCACCTCGGAATATGCCGCGTCCATGGGCGGTTCCCAGGTGTTCCTGGAAGCCGGGGAGACCCAGAGCGTGGATACCATGATCAAGTGCATCTCTGTGGCCTCGGCCAACGACGCGTCGGTCGCCATGGCTGAATATGTGGCCGGGACGGAACCTCTCTTTGTGGAAATGATGAACGAGCGGGCGAAGGGGCTCGGCATGAACGATACCCATTTTGTCAACTGCTGCGGCCTGGACACGGAGGGCCATGTGACCAGCGCCTACGACATCGCGCTGATGTCACGGGAACTGATTACGAAGTATCCGCAGATTCATAATTATTCCACCATCTGGATGGAAAATATCACCCACGCCACAAAGCGCGGAACAGAGGAGTTTGGACTGACGAACACGAATAAGCTGATTCGGCAGTATCCCTACGCTACAGGCCTGAAGACCGGGTCTACCAGCCTGGCGAAGTTCTGTGTGTCGGCCACCGCGGAGAAGGATGGCATCGAGCTGATCGCCGTCATCATGGCAGCGCCCGACCCGAAGGGGCGTTTCGCAGACGCCACAGCCCTTTTAAACTACGGCTACGCCAAATGTACCCTGTACCGGGATACCGATGAGCTGCCGCAGGTGACAGTGCCCGTGCGGGGCGGCGTGGAAGAGGAGGCAGCAGGCGAGTATGCGGGGAGTTTTTCCTATCTGAGCACTACGGGCCAGGACTTGACCGGCATTGAAAAAAAGTGGTATGCTAAGACAGAAGTCGAAGCACCTGTGGAGAAAGGACAGCAGATTGGAAAGCTGGTCTACTATCTGGACGGCCAGGAGCTGGGCAAGATAGAAATTGTAGCAGCAAAAGCGGTGGACCGGGCGGATTATCTGCACTATGTGAAGAAGGGGTTCGGGTACTGGCTTTTATAATAAGGAGAGGAAGAAGTACAAATGAATTTTCTGATTTTAGACGTGGGTACCTCCAGCATGCGGGGGATTCTGTTCCGCGGTACGGGCGAGATGCTACATACGGTGCAGAAGACCTATCAGGTCATCACTCTGGATCACGGCTGGGTGGAGCAGAATCCGCTGGATTTTAAGAACCATATGACGGCGATTGTGAAGGAATCCGCTGCCTGGGCGGGGGAGCATGGGGAGACTATCGACGCGGTGGCGCTTACCTCCCAGCGTTCTTCTGTGATTCCGGTGGACGAGAACGGCAATCACCTGGGTAATGCGCAGATGTGGCAGGATAAGCGTACCGTGCCCATGTGCAAGGCCATGGAGGAGCAGCACAGGGAGATCTTTAAGCTCTGCGGTTCCCGGGTCAATCCGGTATTCTCCGGCGCAAAGATGAAGTGGATGCGGCAGAATCAGCCGGATTTATATGAGAAAGCCTATAAGCTGACCG
>CABIXM010000012.1:97910-108184 GCA_902362725.1 Clostridiaceae bacterium
CAGCAGTGCGGTATGCTGGGCCAGGGCGTGGTAAAGGACGGCCAGGTATCCCTGACATTGGGTACGGGCGGTTTCCTTCTGACCACCTGTAAAGAAGTGCCGGAGAATCTGGACTGGGACGTAGTATGCAATGCCTCTTCCGCAGCAGGCAATTATATCCTGGAGGCCAATATGCTGACCTGTACCTCCGCCATGGAGTGGTGTAAGCGCAATTTCTTCCGGGAGGAGACAGATTTCTATGGCAAGCTGGACGATATTCTGAACGGTATCCCGGCCGGTTCCCACGGCTGCATGGCGCTGCCTTATTTCCAGGGACGATCCACGCCGGACTGGAACAGCGAGGCCACAGCAGAGTTCGCAGGTCTGACTCTCGGTACTACAAGAGAGGATATGCTGAAGGCCCTGCTGGAGGGGATCTGCATGGAGATTGGCAATAATATCGCTTCTTTTGAGAAGTATGTGCCCCTCCACAAGATCCTCATCAACGGCGGCCTCTCCAAGTGCGAGGCCTTCAACCAGATGCAGGCCGATATCTACGGCAAGCCCGTCATCCGCATGGACAACGCCGAGAGTACTGCTATCGGTGCCCTGATGGTAGCCGCTGTCACCATGGGCGAGTACGCTGACGTGGCCGAAGCCTTTGATAAGATCCGCGAGGGTACAGGATCCAAAGAGTATAGCGTAAATACGGAAAAGCATGCGGTGTACGAGGAGCTGCGGGCGAAGATGAACGAGAGATATCTCCGGGAAAATGCGTAATTGCATTTCCCGGGGAAATATGGTAATCTATCCTCATGTCTGATTTTAAAATTTTTGAATACGAAGTAAATACTGCAAAGCTTCCGGCCGGTTCCACTGGGCCGGTCTTTGTTATGCTTGCGGATCTGCATAACTTCTGCTACGGCCCGGGAAATGAGCGGCTGGCGGAGGCAATTTTCGCCCAGAAGCCCGACGCGGCACTGGTGGCGGGCGATCTGCTGGTGGGCAGACCGGGGGCGGATTTCACGCCTGCGGTGGAGCTCATACGACGCCTGCGGGAGAGTGGTCTTCCGGTGTTTTACGGCAATGGCAACCATGAGTACCGCATGCGCCTGCACCCGGAGCTCTATGGAAGCATGTATACAGAATACACGGCGGCTCTTAAGGAATACGGTGTGAAGCCTCTGGAAAATGAAAAAGTCTCCTTTTCCGCCCAGGGCCTTAACATGGACATCTACGGCTACGAGCTGCCGGAGTTTTATTATAAGAAGTTCTGCAGAGCCATTTTCCATCAGGAGGACCTGGAAAAAGCCATCGGACGCCCCGATCCGGCCAGATTCAATATCCTGCTGGCTCACAATCCCATCTATTTCGACAGCTATGCCTGGTGGGGCGCGGATCTGACCGTATCCGGCCATCTGCATGGCGGCATCATCCGAATTCCGGGCATCGGCGGGCTCATTACGCCTCAGGCGAAATTATTTCCCCGGTATGACGCGGGGCATTTCAGGAAAGCCGGGAAGAACCTGGTGGTCAGCCGGGGCCTGGGCACGCATACAGTGAATATACGGATTTTTAACCCGGCGGAGCTGTCGGTGATCCGTCTGAAGGGAGAATAACATGGGCATTCCCGTGAAACTGCCTGCATTTGAAGGCCCTCTGGATCTTCTTCTGCATCTGATAGAAAGCAATAAAATCGATATCTATGATATCCCCATCGTGACCATCACCGACCAGTATATGGAGTATATCCGGGCCATGGAGAAAAAAGATCTGAACATCATGAGCGAATTCCTTGTGATGGCGGCAACCCTGCTTGAGATCAAAGCGAAGATGCTTCTGCCCGCCGAGGTGGACGAGGAGGGCGAGGAAATTGACCCGAGGGCCGACCTGGTGGAGCGCCTGCTGGAGTACAAGCTCTATAAATGCATGGCCGAGCAGCTAAAAGGACGCCAGGACGAGGCCGGGCGGAGTCTCTACCGGGAGGCGGATATCCCGAAGGAGGTGGCCACCTATACGGCACCCGTAGATCTGGACGAATTGCTGGGGGATCTGACCCTGGTCCGGTTAAATGAAGTATTTCAGGCAATCTTACGCCGCACCGAGGATAAGATCGACCCGATCCGAAGCAAATTCGGGGCGATTGAGAAGGAAGAGGTCAGCCTGGAGGACAAGATGGCCTATGTGGAGGAGGAACTTATGCGGCACCCCCGCACCAGCTTCCGGGGCATCCTGAAGGCCTCCGGCAAGCACGGTAAGATGCAGGTCATCGTGACCTTCCTGGCCATTCTGGAGTTGATGAAGGTGGGCAAGCTGAACGTAAAGCAGGACGATACCTTTGGAGAAATCTATATCGAAGCGGGAGACGCCCTCGGAACGCCGGTGGCGTCCGCAGAGCAAGAGGAGTAAGACGTGGAAGAGAAGAGAACGGAAAGCGAGATCCGGGCGGCGGTGGAAGCCATACTGTTTGCGGCCGGGGATTCAGTGGAAAATGAGAGGCTTGCGGAGGCGCTGGAACTGGATAAGCAGGAGATGAACGATATTCTGAAGCGGATGGCCCTGCGCTATGAGGAGGCGGACCGTGGCATCCGTCTGGTGGAGCTTAGTGGAGCCTGGCAGCTCTGCACGAAGACGGAGCACTATGAGGAGCTGATCCGGGTGGTAAAGCAGCCGAAGAAGACACTCCTCACCGACGTGCTGCTGGAGACCCTGTCCATCGTGGCCTACAAGCAGCCGGTGACCCGTCTGGAGGTAGAGAAAATCCGTGGCGTCAAGAGCGATCACGCAGTCAATAAGCTGGTGGAATACGGCCTCATTGAAGAAGTGGGCCGCATGGACGCGCCGGGACGCCCCATTCTCTTTGGTACCACCGAGGAATTCCTGCGCCGGTTCGGCGTCAATTCCGTGGGCGAACTGCCACAGGCCACGCCGGAGCAGATGGAGGACTTTAAGGAAGAGGCCGAAGAGGAAGCGGGCCTGGAGCCGGAGACGTCAGCGGAGCAGCCGCAGTCCGGAGCGCTTTGAAAAATGAAAATGTAAGAAAATGGAAAATAGTGTAAAAACCTCAATACCCTCTTCAAATGGAAGAAAAAGATTGTGGTTTCTGCACTATTTTTTTGCCTGAAAACCGGAAAAAATTGCCGAAATATCCATATAGAGACAAAAACATAAAAAAGAGTTAGCATAAGCTAATAAAATTTCCTTATTGATATTGACAATCAAAATTGATTGATCTAAAATAAGACACGATGTTAGTAAATATTAACTAACTTTTAGTTAAAACTAACGTGCCGCGATGGCACAGGAGAATGGAAACGAACGAAAGAAGAGAGGAGCGATCGATCATGATGCCATTAGCAATGTCCAACGCAGGTGATGAACTCATGGTTGCCAGAGTCGGCGGGAATGAAGAAGCCAAAAAACATCTGGAGGATCTGGGATTCGTGGCAGGCGCGCACATCACAATCATTTCCCAGCTGGGAGACGGCAATATCATCGTGAACGTGAAGGAATCCCGGCTTGCAATCACAAGCCAGATGGCTTCCAAAGTGATGGTTGTACCGCAGACCGCCTAGGGCAAGGCCTGCGTTTGTAAAACATAAGATCGCCAGAAGGAGGAGTGGAAGAAATGAAAACCTTAAGAGATGTTCCGGTAGGAGCCACATCCAAAGTAGTGAAGATTCATGGAGAGGGTGCGCTGAAGAGACGTATCATGGACATGGGAATCACAAAAGGTACAGAGCTCTATGTGCGTAAAGTAGCGCCGCTTGGAGATCCCATCGAGGTAACGGTCCGTGGCTACGAGCTTTCACTGCGTAAAGCAGATGCGGATATCCTGGAGATGGAGTAAGCTTTAAAATGAAGCGTCATTTCAAATCAAATTATGATCCGGAGGATGAAAGGATCAGGAAAAGGGGAAGACATGTCAATTAAAATTGCACTTGCAGGAAATCCGAACTGCGGCAAAACAACATTGTTCAACAATCTGACAGGCAGCAACCAGTATGTGGGAAACTGGCCTGGCGTAACAGTAGAGAAGAAGGAAGGACGTCTGGTAGGGAATAAGGACGTCATCATTCAGGACCTTCCGGGTATCTATTCCTTGAGCCCGTACACACTTGAGGAAGTCGTAACCAGAAACTATCTGGTACAGGAGAAGCCGGACGTTATTCTGAACATCATCGACGGTACGAACATCGAGCGTAACCTGTATCTGACCACACAGCTGGTTGAGGTAGGTCTGCCGATGGTTATCGCTATCAACATGATGGACCTGGTAAGAAAGAACGGCGACAAGATCGATATCGCTAAGCTTGAGAAGAAGCTGGGTTGCAAGGTCATCGAGATCAGCGCACTGAAGGGCGACGCGACTAAGAAGGCGGCAGAGCTGTGTATCGAGGAAGCGAAGAAGGGTAAACAGACAGAGCTTCCCCACGTATTTACCGGCAGCGTAGAACACGCTATCGCTCACATTGAGGAGTCCATTCAGGGACTGGTAGATGCCACAGAGCTTCGTTGGTATGCTATCAAGGTATTCGAGCGCGATTCTAAGGCTCTGGAGCACATTCAGCTTTCCGCTGACCTGAAATCCCATCTGGAAGAGCACATCAAAGAGTGCGAGAAGGAGATGGACGACGATGCTGAGAGTATCATCACCAACCAGAGATATCTGTATATCCAGGAGCTGGTAAAGGAGTGTGTATCCAAGAAGCGTAAGGCCGGTGAGCTTTCCACCTCAGATAAGATTGACAAGATTGTAACCAACCGTATTCTGGCTCTGCCGATTTTCGCGGTTGTGATGTTCCTGGTTTACTATATTGCGGTATCTACCATCGGTACTGTAGTAACAGACTGGACCAACGACGTTCTGTTCGGCGAGTGGCTGCAGGGCGGAGCGGAAACTCTGCTGACTAACGCAGGCGCTTCCGACTGGGTTATCTCCCTGGTGGTGGACGGTATCCTGGGCGGCCTGGGCGCGCCGATTGGCTTCGTTCCGCAGATGGCTATCGTATTCCTGTTCCTGTCCATCCTTGAGGACTGCGGTTACATGGCCCGGGTGGCGTTCATCATGGACCGTGTATTCCGTCGTTTCGGTCTGTCAGGAAAGAGCTTCATTCCGTTCCTGATTTCCTCTGGCTGTGGTGTTCCGGGTATCATGGGTACCAGAACCATTGAGAGCGAGAGCGACCGCCGTATGACCATGATGACCACAACCATGATTCCCTGTGGCGCGAAGCTGCCGGTTATCGCCCTGATTGCAGGCTTCCTGATGGGCGGCGCATGGTGGATGGCTCCGGTGATGTACTTTGCCGGTATCATCATGGTTATCGTTTGCTGTATCATTCTGAAGAAGACAAAGATGTTTGCCGGCGATCCGGTTCCCTTCGTTATGGAGCTTCCGGCATACCATGTTCCTTCTGTTAAGGGCGTACTGCTTCACGTATGGGAGCGTGTATGGGCATTCATTAAGAAGGCCGGTACGATTCTGTTCCTCTGCTGTGCAGTGATGTGGTTCCTTGGTTCCTTCGGCTTCGTAGACGGAAGCTTCGGACTGGTAGATTCCGCAGATTCTCTGCTGGCTGTGATCGGCGGCGTACTTGCTCCGCTGTTTGCTCCGCTGGGCTTCGGTACCTGGCAGGCAGTTGCCTCCTCTCTGTCCGGTTTCGTGGCAAAAGAGGGTATCGTTTCCACCATGGGTCTGCTGTCCTCTCTGGCTGTTGAGGTGGAAGAGTACGAGGTATCCATGCACGACGCATTTGCGGCATTCTTCCCCAGCGGAATCGCAGCAGTATCCTTCCTGCTGTTCAACATGTTCGACTCACCGTGTCTGGCAGCTATCTCCTCCATGGCGAAGGAGATGGGCAATCGGAAGTTCTTCTGGTTTGCTATCCTGTTCCAGAACCTGATGGCTTACTGCGTAGCACTGGTGGTATATCAGCTGGTTGGTCTGGCTATCGGCGAGGTGGCATTCAATGTGTTCACTGTTGTGGCACTGGCAGTACTTGCAGTTCTGCTGTACCTGCTGTTCCGTCCGGATCCCAACAAGAAGAAGGTTTCTGAGGGAAAAGCTGCGAAGGCAGGCGTATAAAAAAGTTTATTATCTAAGTATAACATAAGCCATAAGGGAGCGCTCGTTGTCTGAGACAGCGGGCGTAACCTTTACAGAAAAATATACCCCCATATGGTATTTTGAAAATAAAGAAAGGTAATAGTATGAACGCAAATGTCCCTGTAAACAGCACCGATAAAATTGTATTGATTTTACTGGCAGTCCTAGCTGTGGTCGCTGTCCGCATTGTTATCAGCTTCTTTAAGCCGGATAAGCCGAAGGCAGGCGCGAAGCCTCACAGGCGCTCCGCCAAAGCAGCAGGTCTCACCGAGGTCATCGTCGGGATCGACGGTATGATGTGCGGCATGTGCGAGGCCCACATCAAAGACGCCATCCGTGGGCAGTTCCCTCAGGCCAAGGGGGTCTCTGCCTCTCATGTGAAGGGACAGGCTATCTTTTATCTGCCGGAGCAGCTGACCACGGAAGCCATTGCCGAAGCCCTCCACGCGGGGATCGATCCGCTGGGGTACACGGTTGGCGATGTGATAATAGGATAATGAAGAAGAAAGGCGTCTCTGCCGCAGCATGTTTATGTTGCAGGCAGAGACGTTTTTTGATTTTTCAATAAAAATATGTTGTTTTTCTGTTGGATTTATCTATATTTATATTGACTTATGTTGGAATAGTGCTATAATGAAAGCATAAAGTACGGAAAAACAATCAAAATTGGAAAAATCTCACATATAAAAGGAGGAATTTAGTATGAATCTGGCAGAAGCAAAGGAATACGCCAAGAAAAACATTCACAACCGTCCGGCGACTACAGGCCGTCTGGCTGGTAAAATCGCAGTGGTAACCGGAGGAGCCCAGGGCTTCGGTCTGGGAATCGCGACAGAGATGTACCATGAGGGAGCAAGCGTTGTACTTGCGGACCTGAATGTGGATCAGGCAAAGGAAGCGGCGAAAGCGTTCGGCGACCGTGCCGTAGGCCTGAAGGTAGACGTATCCGACCCGGCGTCCATGGAGCAGATGGTATGCGACGCGGTAGAGCATTTTGGGGGCATCGATATCTTTGTGTCCAACGCAGGCGTTCTGAAGGCAGGCAGCCTGGACGATATGGATCCGGCGGCATTCGCGTTTGTAACCAAGGTCAATTATATCGGCTATTTTAACGCTGCCAAGTATGCTTCCGCGATTATGAAGGCACAGCACGACGCAGATCCGGAGCAGTGGTTCGATATTATCCAGATCAACTCCAAATCCGGCCTGGTAGGCTCTAAGAACAACAGCGCTTACGCAGGCGGTAAGTTCGGCGGCATTGGCCTGACCCAGAGCTTTGCCCTGGAGCTGGTAACCTCCAACATTAAAGTAAATTCCATCTGCCCGGGCAACTTCTATGACGGCCCTCTGTGGTCCGACCCGGAGAGAGGACTCTTCGTACAGTACCTGAACGCAGGTAAGGTTCCGGGAGCAAAGACCGTACAGGACGTAAAGGATTATTACCTGTCCAAGTCCCCGATTCACAGAGGCTGCACTCCGAAGGATGTGGCGAAGGCACTGTTCTACGCGGTAGAACAGGAGTTTGAGACAGGCCAGGCTATTCCGGTGACAGGCGGTCAGACCATGCTGAACTAGGAGGAATTTATGGATAAATTTGTGGAACGGCAGGAGGTCTTAAAGCTTCTGAACGCTCCTACGCCGGAGGAGCGGCTGGCGAACCTGGCCATTCTGATCGGCGGCGAGAAGGAGAAGCCGGAGGTAAAGCCTCAGTTTGCCAACAATCACATACATACCATTTACTCATTTTCCCCGTACTCCCCGACGGCGGCGGTATACTGTGCCCGGGACGAGGGTCTTCAGACAGCCGGAATCATGGATCACGACAGCATCGCCGGAGCCGTAGAATTTCGGAAAGCGGGCAAGATCGCCGGGATTGGCACCACCTGTGGTATGGAGTGCCGCGTGGATCTGTCAGCCACGAAGATGGCGGGCCGGAAGCTGAATAATCCGGATCAGGCCGGTATCTGTTACATGGCGATTCACAGCATCCCGGCGACGGGCTTCAAGCGTCTGGACGAGGTCTTCGCTCCCTTACGGGAAAAACGAAATGTGCGGAACCGCAAGATGGTGGCGAATATCAATGAGCTGATGAAGCCCTATGGTATTGAAGTGGATTTCGATCAGGACGTCGTTCCCATTTCCCAGTATCAGAACGGCGGTTCCATCACCGAGCGCCATGTGCTCTGCGCCTTAAGCCAGAAGATTCTGGACAAAGCACCCCGGGGCGGCTGTGCAGACTTCGTGGAGCAGGAACTGGGCGTCGCGTTAAATGACACTGCAAAAGCGCGGCTGTCGGATCCGGAAAATCCGCATCTGATCTACGACCTGCTGGGCGTCATGAAAGCGGAGCTGGTATCCAAGATCTACGTACCGGCCACGGACGAGTGTATGCCCTTTGCAGACCTGGTAAAGCTGGCCGACGAGGTGGGCGCGATTCTCTGCTATCCCTATCTGGGCGATGTGACGAATTCCGTCACAGGCGATAAGAAGGCGGCGAAGTTCGAGGACGATTTTCTGGATGAGCTGTTCGAAATGCTGAAGGAAGAGGGCGTACACGGCGTCACTTACATGCCGGCCCGCAATACGAAGGAGCAGATGACCAGACTGCAGAAGCTCTGCCGCGATTACGGCATGATGGAGATCTCCGGCGAGGACGTGAATTCCTCCCGCCAGAGCATGATCTGCAAACAGCTGGAGGATCCGCAGTTCAAGCACCTGGTAGACGCCACCTGGAAATTAATCGAGCGTGAGAAAGTAGATTAAGCCATAGATTTCATAAAAGGAGAAGAACTATGAAAGCAAAAGCACTGAGACTTTACGGAAAAGAAGATTTACGTCTGGACGAATATGAGCTTCCGGAGATTAAGGACGACGAGATTCTGGCGAGAGTCGTATCCGACAGTATCTGCATGTCTTCCTACAAAGCAGCCATGCAGGGCGAGGATCACAAGCGTGTTCCGGAAAATATCAAAGAGCATCCGGTTATCATCGGCCATGAGTTCTGCGGTGACCTGGTAAAGGTAGGAGCAAAATGGGCACATGAGTTCAAGGAGGGTGAGAAATTCTCCATCCAGCCGGCTCTGAACTACAAGGGAAGCCTGGCGGCTCCGGGATACTCCTATGAGTACATCGGCGGCGACGCTACATATATCATTATTCCGAACGAGGTTATGGAGATGGGCTGTCTGCTTCATTTCGACAGCGACAACTTCTTCGGCGGCTCTCTGACAGAGCCTCTGTCCTGCGTAGCAGGTACCTTCCACGCCATGTATCATGCCACCAGAGGAAAATACGAGCATGACATGGGCATCGTAGAGGGCGGCAAGATGGCGATCCTGGCAGGTGTAGGCCCCATGGGACTGGCTGCTATTGACTATATCACACACTGTGACAGATGTCCGTCTCTCTTAGTAGTTACCGACATCGACGACGCGAGACTGGCGCGCGCGGCACAGGTGCTTCCGACGGAAGAGGCTGCCAAGAAGGGGATCAAGCTGGTATATGCCAACACAGGCAAGGTAGAGGACGCCCATAAGTTTATGATGGACTTCACTGACGGCGAAGGCTTCAACGACGTGCTGGTATTCGCTCCGGTAGCTCCGGTGGTAGAGCTGGCTGACAGCATTCTGGCACAGGACGGCTGCCTGAACTTCTTCGCAGGCCCCTCCAACCCGGCATTCTCCGCGCCGTTCAACTTCTACAATGTACATTACGCAGGAACCCACGTGGTAGGAACCTCCGGTGGAAATACGGACGATATGAAAGAGTGCCTTTCCATGATCGGGCAGGGCAAGCTGGATCCGGCTATCCTGGTAACACATATCGGAGGCCTGAACGTGGCAAGAGAAACCACGCTGAACCTGCCGAACGTACCGGGCGGAAAGAAACTGATTTACACCCATATCTCCCTGCCGCTGACCGCGATTGCAGACTTTGAGGAGAAGGGAAAAGAGGATCCGATGTTCGCGGAGCTGGCGAAGATCGTAGCCAAGACCAACGGCTTGTGGAATGCAGAGGCAGAGAAATATCTGCTGGAGCACGCACCGGCTATCTAAAAACAGAGGAAACAGAGACAGAGCGCATTTCCTGCGGGGATGCGCTCTTTTTTACTTTATAGGAAAGACCGCCTCCGGCGCTCTCTTGAACGAAAAAGGCCCGCGCGGAGGCGGGCATGAAAACGGGACGG
>CABIXM010000013.1:0-3304 GCA_902362725.1 Clostridiaceae bacterium
CCACCTATCTTCATATCCAGTCCTGTGACAGCGGCTGGGACTATACCCTTTACGATGCCGCGTCCATGAAAGAGTTGGATGGAGGTCAGCTGGATATGCCGGAGCTTTCCTGCATGAAGGCAGTTCTCCAGATTTGTGATGATAACGATTTGAGCAGCAATTCAGTAAAGTATGCGCCCCTGTCTATGATTGAAACCTTGCAGGACGCTGCCTATCAGCAGATGCAGGCAGAGGTCAGGCAGATGACTGCTTCTTCTCAGCTGCCGGAAGCGCAGGAGCAGGCACTGGATGAATACCCCATGCCTGATGAGCAGGTATCTGCACCGGATATGCAGGAATACGGCTACTTCTATGATGGGATGCTCCCTGTCACCAGAGAACGGGCGCTGGAACTGGATGCCGCTGGTTTGACTGTCTATGTGCTGCATGAGGACAATACGGAGAGCATGGTGTTTGACCCGCAGGAAATCATGGATCATGGCGGACTTTTCGGTGTGGACCGTGAGGAATGGGAGAAAAGCCCTCAGTTCCACGAAAAGGTCATGGAGCGTCAGGAACATCAGCAGGAACGCGAACAGGCATTTCTATCCCAGAACAGAGATTGCTTTGCCATCTATCAGGTGAGCCGTGACGATCCGCAGAATGTGCGCTTTATGAATCTGGATTGGTTAAAGTCCCAGGACATTTCCATAGACCGCAGCAATTATGATCTCATTTACACTGCTTCGCTGAGGGAGTCTGGCACGGTACCGGAGCAGCTGGAAAAACTATATGAGCAGTTTAATCTGCAAAAACCGGCGGATTTTCACAGTCCTTCTATGAGTGTCAGTGACATCGTTGCGATCAAGCAGGATGGGAAGGTATCCTATCATTACTGTGACAGTGTTGGCTTTACACAGATCCCCGGATTCCTGCCGGAAAATCCGCTGAAAAATGCGGAGATGACCGTGGAGGACGATTACGGCATGATCGACGGTATCATCAACAATGGCGCAAAAGAGCCTACGGTGGCAGAGCTGGAACAGCAGGCCCGCAGCGGTCAGTCCATTTCCCTCATGGATTTGGCTGCCGCTGCCCATCGGGAGGAACGGGAAAAGAAAAAGTCCGTCATGGAGCAGCTGAAAAGCCAGCCCAAGGCAGAACACAAAAAGACAGCGCCCAAAAAGAGTGCGGAAAGGGAGATTTGATATGGGAAACTTTACTTTTGAGGAAATGAACCTGATGTGCATTTACAATACCGGCAGCCGCACCGGACTGATCGACAGCCTGCGTGATATGCGCGGCGAGCTGGCCCCGGAGGAAACCGAGCTGCGGGAGTTGACAGACAGCGCACTGGGCAAGCTCCAGGCCATGAGTGATGCCGAGTTTGCCGAGCTGGAGTTGTATCCGGATTTTGACCAGTAAACATCATAATCGCAGGGATGGGGTGGCAATATGCCACCCCACCTTTTTACCCCAAAACTGAAAGGAGGACAGAACACTATGCCAACCAAAGCTGAACTATATGCACAGATGGCGGAGAAGGTGACAACGCAGCTCACGGGGAGCTGGCAGGAATGGGCAGGGTTTCTCACCACTGCTTCTCGCCTTTACAAGTACCCGTTCCATGAGCAGTTGATGATCTACGCCCAGCGTCCGGACGCCACCGCCTGTGCAGAGTACGATTTGTGGAATGAAAAGATGGGCCGGTATGTAAGGCGCGGCTCCAAGGGAATTGCTCTGGTGGACGATTCCGGGGACAGGCCCCGCCTGCGCTATGTTTTTGATATTTCCGACACCGGAACCCGTGAACATTCCCGCACTCCCTGGCTGTGGCAGCTGGAGGAGCGCCATTTGGATTCGGTGCAGGCCATGCTTGAGCGCACCTATGATGTTTCCGGTGATGACCTTGCCGGACAGCTTACCGAGGTAGCCGGAAAACTGGCTGAGGAATACTGGACGGAGCATCAGCAGGACTTCTTCTATATCGTTGACGGTTCCTTTTTGGAGGAATATGATGAGTTTAACATCGGAGTACAGTTCAAGGCAGCAGCCACCGTCAGTATCACTTATGCTTTGATGTCCCGCTGCGGACTGGAGCCGGAACGCTACTTCGACCACGAAGATTTCATGGCAATCTTTGATTTCAATACCCCGTCCACCATCGGGGCGCTGGGAACAGCGGTCAGCCAGATCAATCAGCAGGTGCTGCGGCAGATCGGCGTCACCGTCCGAAATGCAGAGCGCGAAGCCAACCAAGAAAGGAGCAAGCAAGATGAACAATCCCATGACCTATATCCAGAACGGAGACTATCTGATTCCCGACCTGAAGCTGAGCCAGCAGCCGGAGAAACCCCTGGGCAAGTACGGCAGGATGAGGAAAACCTACCTGAAGGAACATCGTCCCATCCTCTACAACCAGATGCTGCTGAGCGAGAAGTTGTACCAGTATCTTCTGGAAATCGACGAGGCCGCCCAGAGCAGACTGGAGCAGATGATGCCCCAGCTGGCGAAGGAAGCGGGAGCCACCGAGCAACTGAAAGCCAGCGATCCCATGAAGTGGGTGGGGCTGATGAACACCTGCAAAGCTCAGGCAGAGGAGATCCTGATGGCGGAGCTTATCAACAGCTGACCCTAAACCTGTTCCTCTCCGAAGCGGAGCAGATACAATCCATAGATGAAGCAGAGAATGTAGCGCATACATCCTCTGCTTTTTCTTTTGCCCAAAATGATATTGACCATGTGCTGCGTTTGGGAGGCAATACAGATCGTCAGAGGGAGCGTGTGGTTGCAGCATTTGAAAAGCAGAAAACCACCGCTGAGATTGCCGAGATACTGAAAACGCTGTACCACGGCGGCAACGGCCTTGGCAGTGTGAGTGCATGGTATGCCGATGATGGTATCCATCTTTCCCACGGGAAGTCTGTCCGTTATGACAGGTCTGCCCAGGTCATTTCTTGGGAGAGCGCCGCAGAGCGTATCGGGGAGCTTTTGGAGAGCGGCCAGTTTGCCTCCAATGTGGAGCTTGCGGAAGCGGTAGGCTATGAACGCTCCCTCCTCTCGGAAAAGCTCTGGCATCTGTATCACGATCTCAGTGAGGACGCCAGAAAAGCCGGATATTTGTCCTGCCTGTCAGAGATCAAAGGCAATGGTTTCCCGGAGGAGACCCGCCGCCTGACGGAGCAGTTGAGTGACCCGGCTTTCCGCCAGACGCTCAAGGAAGAATACGCCGCCTTCTGGACTGCCTATCAGCAGGACCGTGACCTGTTGCGCTTTCATTACCATAGACCAAGGGAGATCTGGGAGAACCTGAAGGATCTTGACC
>CABIXM010000013.1:3549-4991 GCA_902362725.1 Clostridiaceae bacterium
AGATCACGATGGGAAAGGACTGCACTATAAAAAGCAGGACTGCCCGGATGTTCACTTGAACTGGGAAAAGGTTGCCAAGCGCATTACCTCACTTGTCCAGAAAGGCCGCTATCTTACCGAACAGGAACAGGCGCAGTATGACAAAATCCAGGCTGAAAAGGAATTGGCAGAAGAAGATGCCATCCAAGCCCAGCAGCCGGAGGTGGAGGAAGAAACGCCAAAGCCTACCCTTCGGGAGCAGTTTGAGCAGTATAAGACTGTGGTGACTGCCGCCATTTCCGAGGATGCCGCATACCGCAATGCCTGCGGGCATTCTGACCGTGAAAATGCTGTCATCGAGGGTAATGCCGCTGTGCGCCGTGCAGTCCTTGGTTCTAAGGATATGGAGCTGATCCGACTCTATTCGGATGTGCCGGAGTTCCGTCAGCGTTTACACCGGGAAGTGATCGACGAGACCTATCCAAAGCTCCATGAGCTTCTGCGCCCTCTTTCTCAGGAAGATATTGATACTGCCCTTTGTGCATGGAACGGCAATATCGAGAGTAAACACGCTGTTGTCCGCTATATGAAAGACCATGCAAGAGAAAAAGATACCGCCGCATGGCTGGCTCAGGAATACGGCGGCAGTAACAGCAACAGCCTGTTCGTTGTCCGTGCCGGCAGCCCGGAGGAAACACAGCTGCCCTGGCCGAAGGTACAGCGCCGGATTGCCCAGCTCATTCAGGAGGACCGGTTCTATACCGAAGAAGAACAGAACCGTTTTGACGACATCGACCCAATCGCCATCCGGGAAGCTCTGGAGGAAAGAGGGATCGTCAACGGCCAGGTGGCAGACCCGGAAAAACTGGACAATGCCCCATTTATCCAACAGGTGATGTCAGATGCCGAGCAGATCGCAGATGCCGAGACAGAGCAGACTTCCGAAGTTTCCATTTCCGATGAGGAATATGATGCAGTTCGCCGCCCTACTCCGCAAAGAACATCCTATGACCCTGCTGCCCCGGTCTATGCCGTGGGCGATACCGTGTATATCGAGGATGCCACCTATCAGATCACAGAGCTGCGGGAGGACACCGTGCAGCTTCTGCCTACCGGTATGGTATATCCCATCTACCGGGCAGAGCGTAAAGAACAGTTCGAGCAGCTGCTTCGGGCAGACCGCCGCAATGCTTACTATACCGAATTTCTTCCCAGTGACCCGGACAAGGCAGATCAGGACTTGCGGGATGTATTGGCTCATGGACTGATGGATGAAGCGGATAAAAAGCAGATTTCCACGCTGCTGCAATCCGGCAGGAGCAACAGCGAGATTGCCTACTGGCTGAGCAGAGCCTATTCCGGTGAGATCGAGACACTGAATCTGGAGACCGGCGATATTGCCGATTACCGTACCACGGCACAGGGCATAGAACTGGAAGTCATGGATGCAGAGGAAAAGCGTC
>CABIXM010000013.1:5364-7360 GCA_902362725.1 Clostridiaceae bacterium
GTTCCAGGCAAATGTCAATGCGATTCGTTTGCTGAAAGAGCTGGAAGCTGCCAGACAGCAGGCAAGCCCCGAACAGCAGGAGGTTCTTTCTCGATATGTGGGCTGGGGCGGTCTCTCTGATGCGTTTGACCCGGAGAAACCGGCATGGGCTTTAGAGTATGCTCAGCTAAAAGAGCTGCTGACCCCGGAGGAATATGCCGCCGCCAGAAGCTCTACCCTCAACGCCCATTACACCAGCCCTACGGTCATTCAGGCCATCTATGAAGCGGTGGACCGTATGGGATTTGAGACCGGAAATATTCTGGAGCCGTCTATGGGTGTGGGCAATTTCTTTGGTATGCTTCCGGAGAAAATGCGAAACAGCCGTCTGTACGGCGTGGAGCTGGACCCTGTTTCCGGGCGCATCGCAAAGCAGCTCTATCCCAAGGCGGACATCACAGTAGGCGGCTTTGAGACCACCGATAGGCGTGACTTCTTTGACCTTGCTATCGGCAATGTACCTTTCGGTCAGTATCAGGTCAACGACAAAGCCTACAACAAGCTGAATTTCAGTATTCATAACTATTTTTTTGCCAAAGCACTGGATCAGGTGCGTCCCGGCGGCGTGGTGGCCTTTGTCACCAGCCGCTATACGATGGACGCCAAGGATTCCACCGTGCGCCGCTATCTTGCCCAACGTGCCGAGTTGCTGGGAGCCATCCGTCTGCCCAATGACGCTTTCAAGAAAAACGCTGGTGCAGAGGTCGTTTCGGACATCATTTTCCTCCAAAAGCGGGACCGCCCGCTGGACATTGTGCCGGAATGGACTCAAACCGGACAGACGGAGGACAGATTTGCCATCAACCGGTATTTTATCGACCACCCGGAAATGGTGCTGGGCAGACAGGAGCCGGTAAGCACTGCACATGGTATGGACTACACCGTGAACCCTATCGAGGGACTGGAGCTTTCCGACCAGCTGCATGATGCGGTGAAGTATATTCATGGCACTTATCAGGAGGCAGAGCTGCCGGAGCTGGGCGAAGGCGAAGCTATTGACACCTCCATTCCTGCCGACCCCAATGTGAAGAACTATTCCTATGCCATTGTAGACGGGCAGGTGTATTACCGGGAAAACAGCCGTATGGTGCGCCCTGACCTCAACGCCACCGCAGAAGCCCGCGTAAAAGGTCTTGTGGGACTGCGTGATTGTGTGCAGGAACTGATCGACCTTCAGATGGATGCAGCGGTTCCGGACAGCACCATTCGGGAGAAGCAGGCGGAACTGAACAGTCTCTATGACAGCTTTTCTTCCAAATACGGTCTCATCAATGACCGTGCAAACCGTCTGGCCTATGCAGATGATTCTTCCTATTACCTGCTCTGTGCGCTGGAAGTCATCGACGAGGACGGGAAACTGGAACGTAAGGCAGATATGTTCACCAAGCGGACCATCAAGCCCCATCAGGCGGTGGCTGTGGTGGATACGGCAAGTGAAGCACTGGCGGTGTCCATCTCGGAAAAAGCCTGCGTGGATATGGACTATATGAGCCAGCTTACCGGAAAAACAAAAGAAGAACTGGCCGGAGAGCTGCAAGGCGTAATCTTCCGTGTACCGGGACAGTTGGAGCAGGACGGAACGCCCCATTATGTGACTGCTGATGAATACCTCTCTGGCAATGTACGCCGAAAACTGCGTCAAGCGCAGCGGGCGGCACAGCAGGACCCGGTTTATGCAGTCAATGTGGAAGCTCTTACCGCCGCCCAGCCCAAAGACCTGGATGCGTCGGAGATCGAGGTGCGTCTGGGCGCTACCTGGATTGACAAGGAATATATCCAGCAGTTTATGTATGAGACCTTTAATACCCCGTTTTATCTCCAACGCAGTATCGAGGTCAACTATTCGTCCTTTACCGCTGAATGGCAGATCAAGGGGAAATCTTCCGTATCCTACAACGATGTGGCAGCTTATACCACCTATGGGACCAGCCGTGCCAATGCCTACAAGATTTTGGAG
>CABIXM010000013.1:7584-8426 GCA_902362725.1 Clostridiaceae bacterium
TGAATATGATGGCAGCCACATCACTTTTGGAGGGATGAACCCGGCCATTACCCTGCGGGAACACCAGAAAAGCGCCATTGCCCATGTGCTGTATGGAGGAAATACCCTGTTGGCACATGAAGTAGGCGCAGGCAAAACCTTTGAGATGGTGGCCGCTTCGATGGAAGCAAAACGTCTGGGCTTGTGCCAGAAATCTCTCTTTGTGGTTCCAAACCATTTGACCGAGCAGTGGGCGTCGGAGTTTCTGCGTCTCTATCCTTCCGCCAATATCTTAGTCACCACAAAAAAGGACTTTGAGACCCATAACCGAAAGAAGTTCTGCGCCCGGATTGCAACTGGTGACTACGACGCCATTATCATGGGACACAGCCAGTTTGAGCGTATCCCCATCAGCCGGGAGCGTCAGGAACGGCTTCTCTATGAGCAGATCGACGAGATCACTGAGGGCATCGCAGAGGTGCAGGCCAGCGGAGGCGAGCGTTTTACCGTCAAGCAGCTGGAGCGTACCCGAAAATCTCTGGAAGCCAGACTGGAAAAGCTGCAAGCCGAGGGGCGAAAAGACGATGTGGTAACCTTTGAGCAGCTGGGTGTAGACCGATTGTTCGTAGACGAGGCCCACAACTATAAAAACCTGTTTCTATACACAAAAATGAGGAATGTGGCAGGCTTATCCACATCGGACGCGCAGAAATCCTCCGATATGTTTGCCAAGTGCCGCTATATGGATGAGATCACCGGAAACCGTGGCGTGATTTTTGCCACCGGCACACCTGTCAGCAACTCCATGACCGAGCTTTACACCATGCAGCGTTACCTTCAGTATGAACGCCTGCAAGAGCTGA
>CABIXM010000013.1:8752-9139 GCA_902362725.1 Clostridiaceae bacterium
GCTGGTACACAGCGGAACCGTTGACCCATCCCAGGACAATATGCTCAAGATTACCTCGGATGGCCGTAAGCTGGGCCTGGACCAGAGAATCGTCAACCAGATGCTGCCGGATGAACCTGGCACAAAGGTCAATCAGTGCGTGGACAACATCATGCAGATCTGGCGGGATGGCAAAGCTGACAAGCTGACCCAGCTGGTGTTCTGTGACATTTCTACACCGCAGGCAAAAGCTCCTGTAAGCAAGGCGGCGAAAACGCTGGATAATCCACTGCTTCACGCATTGGAAGGCGCTGTGCCTCTGCCGGAGCAGGAACCGGTCTTTACGGTATATGACGATATTCGTCAGAAACTCATTGCTCAGGGGATGCCTGCCGACCAGATCGCTTT
>CABIXM010000013.1:9449-13977 GCA_902362725.1 Clostridiaceae bacterium
GACGCATACCTCTGGCAGACGGTGGAGAATAAGCAAAAATTCATCAGTCAGATCATGACTTCTAAATCGCCGGTGCGTTCCTGCGATGATGTGGACGAAACGGCGCTTTCCTTTGCCGAGATCAAAGCCCTGTGCGCCGGAGATCCCCGCATCAAGGAGCGTATGGATTTGGATGTGGAGGTATCCCGCCTGAAGCTGATGAAAGCCGACCACCAGAGCAAGCAATATCGTCTGGAGGACCAGTTGCTCAAATACTTCCCGGAGGAGATTGAAAAGCACAAAGGCTTTATCAAGGGCTTTGAATCCGATCTGGAGGTTTTGGCAGCGCACCCGCACCCGGAGGACGGTTTTGCTGGTATGGAAATCCGTGGCGATCTGCTGACCGATAAGGAGAACGCCGGCGCAGCCCTTTTGGATGCCTGCAAGGAGGTCAAAACCTCCGATCTGGTGCAGATCGGCAGCTACCGGGGCTATGCCATATCCGTGGAATTTTCCGCTTGGAAACAGGAGTATACGCTCCTGCTGAAAGGACAGATGACCCACCGGGCAACCCTTGGTACAGACCCTCGCGGAAATCTTACCCGTATCGACAATGCCCTCGCCCTGATGCCCCAGCGTCTGGAGGCGGCAAAGGCCCAGCTGGATAACCTCTATCAGCAGCAGGCTGCCGCAAAGGAGGAAGTCGGAAAGCCATTCCTTTATGAAGAAGAACTGCGAAGCAAAAATGCCCGTTTGGTGGAGCTGGATACTTTGCTGAACATCGACGGAAAGGGACAGGCGCACGCCGAGGCTGTTGTTGCCAAAAGCACACGGACTTCGGTGCTGGACAGCCTGAAGCGCCCGGTGACGCCCCGCAGTACAGACAAGAAACCAAAACAGCATGAGGAGGTGCGATAACATGAATACCAATAATCTGAATACGGCCCTTTATGAAAAGATGGCCACTGAGCAGGAAAAATATAGGGACTGGTTGAAAAGCCAGCCCCCGGAAGAAATCCTGCACCACACCTATGAGTACACGGTGCGGGAGGACATCGTGATGGCGATGGAGCAGCTGGAGCTGACCGACACACAGGCACAGGCGCTTTTGGATTCCCCCTCGCCGCTGGCTGATGTGTACCGTTATTTTGAAAAGCTGGAAACCGGCTACATGGATGTGATCCGGGACAGCATTGAGAACCGTGCCGATGATGTGTGCAGGGCGCAGGAAGAATTACGAACTGCCCCTCTCTACCCCCATTCTGCCGCCTATGCGTCCGAGCATGGAGAGATGGCACAATATAACCGTTCGTATCAGGCGAACAGCGCCTGCAAAGAAGCCATTGAGCAGACCATCAGCGCCCACTATGCAGAGAACCGGCTGGATACGGAGGCGGCGGTCAAAGATGTGCTGGAAAAGTTCGGGGCGGAACGGGTACAGTTCATTCTTGCAAACACCATCCAGCACAAGAACCATGACGGGCGTATCTCTCAGGACAATAAAGCCTGGGCAAAAACCATTCCCATGCCGGAGGACAGCGGCGCTTCCCGCCACTGCGCCTATCTGGTTGTGGATGGGGTCAATCCCGGTCTGACCGATCTGTTTACCAGGCAGGCCAGAAAAACCATGCAGGAACAGCAGAAAAGTTCTGTCCTGCAAAAGCTCAAACAGGAACCACCTGCCCATAAGCCTGCCGCCCCGAAGAAACAGGAGCCGGAGCGATGAGCAGCCCCAAGCGCAAGCGGGATGTGCCGGTTCTGTTTTGGGTATCCGCTGATGAAATGGAGTTGATTCAGCAGAAAATGGCACAGTTTGGGACAAAAAACCTGAGCGCCTATCTGCGGAAAATGGCTGTGGACGGCTATGTGGTGCAGCTGGATTTGCCGGAACTGAAGGAACTGGTAGCCCTGCTGCGCCGGAGCAGCAACAACTTAAACCAGCTGACCCGCAAGGTGCATGAGACCGGGCGGATTTATGATGCCGATTTGGAGGATATATCCCAGCGGCAGGAACAGTTATGGGAGGGAGTTAAAGAGATACTGACACAACTCTCCAAACTTTCGTAACCGGGACAAATACCCCATCTGCGGAGGGAGGAACGGCGTTTCTTCGCCGCGCCTTCCTCCGCTTTTTCTTTTTGCCCGTATCCTTGCCTTTTGGCTGTAAGACAGGGATAATGGAATCAGGAACAGGAACTGTGATTTTGGGAGGAGGCATAACAATGAGGGCATTGGTGTTTTTGTTAAAACTGTTGTTGAAGATTTTGGTAGCTCCGGTAATTCTGACACTGACCCTGTTCGTTTGGATTTGTGTGGGGATCGTCTATGTTTCCGGTCTGGTGCTGGGGCTTATCAGCATGATGGTTGCACTGTTGGGTGTGGCGGTCCTGCTGACCTGTTCCCTGCAAAACGGTATTATCCTGCTGGTGATGGCATTCCTTATTAGTCCCTATGGTCTGCCGATGGCTGCCATCTGGCTGCTGGGCAAGGTGCAGAACTTGAAGTTTACCATTCAGGATTTGGTTTATGGATAAAATGTGCGGTCACAAAAATGCCAGACAGTGTCTGTTAAATTGCTGTATTTACTTCTGTGCTACATCCGTGTATAATAGTAGCACGAAAGGAAGTGATGGATGTGACCAAATCAGAACGGTTTGAGCAATTAGACAGACTTCTGACCGAGCATGATGGGATGCTGCAAACCGCACAGGTAATCGCCAGCGGAATTGTAAAACCCATTTTTTATGAATATGTCAAAGAGAAAAATCTTCAGCAGGTTGCTCACGGAATTTATGTCTCCGAGGACACCTGGATTGATGCGATGTTTCTGTTACATCTGCGATGTGGTCAGGCAGTATTTTCCCATGAATCAGCGCTATTTTTCCATGACTTGACAGACCGGGAACCATCTCCATACGCTATCACGGTGCGCAGAGGGTACAGCACCACTCGCTTAAAGGCAGAGGGCCTTTCTGTTTACACCATCAAACCAGAACTATATGAGGTAGGGCTGACAACTGGCCAAACACCTTTTGGGCATACGGTTCCTGTCTATGATATGGAGCGCACCATCTGCGATCTGCTCCGCAGCCGAAGCAGCATGGAAATACAGACTTTTCAAGGTGCGCTGAAGATGTATGCCAGAAGAAAGGACAAGGATCTGCGGACTTTGATGCGGTATGCCGGTATGTTCCGGGTTGAAAAAATTTTACGGCAGTATTTGGAGGTGCTTTTATGATAAAGACAGCAAGGCAGCTTAAAGATTTGATTCGCAATCTTTCCAGAGAAAAATCTGCGGATGCACAGCTTTTAATGCGAAACTATATGATGGAGCGTTTTCTGGAGCGTATTTCCCTTTCTGAATATCGTGATAAATTTATTCTGAAAGGCGGGATGCTGGTAGCGGCAATGGTTGGACTGGATGCCCGTTCCACGATGGACTTGGACGCTACTGTAAAAGGAGCCAATGTTAATGTAGAGGACATCGAGAACCTGATTTCTGCTATCGTGAGTGTGCCGATTGATGATGGCGTCAAATTTCAGCTGAAAAGCATTTCAGAGATTATGGATGAAGCGGAGTATCCTGGGATTCGGGTCAGCATGACTACAACCTTTGACGGTGTGGTGACACCTTTGAAGATTGACATTTCCACAGGGGATGCCATTACCCCCAGGGAGGTACGCTACTCTTTCAAGCTGATGCTGGAAGATCGCTCCATTGACATTTGGGCATACAATCTGGAAACCGTTCTGGCTGAAAAGCTGGAAACAATCATCACCAGAACCACCACCAACACCCGCATGAGAGATTTCTATGACATTTATATTCTGGATCAGCTCCACGGGAACACATTGAACCGGCAGACGCTCTATGATGCACTGTTGGCAACTGCCAAAAAACGCGGAACCGAACGGCATCTTGCAGAAGCTATGGATGTTTTGAATGAAGTGGAAAGCAGTCCTGTGATGCAGAAACTTTGGGAATCTTACCGCAGGAAGTTTTCCTATGCGGCAGATCTGGAGTGGAACATCATCATGAGGGCGGTTCGCAGTTTATATGCGCTCTGTGAAAAGGAATCGAGCCTATGAAGAAGCATGGACATTATTGTAAAGTCTGCGGAGAATATAAGGCTAACGAAAAATTTTCCGGCAAAGGTCATGCGGCGCACATCTGTAAATCCTGTGCTTCTTTATCGCCGGAGAAACAAGCGGAGCAAATGACGGTAAACCGCTTACTGAATCTCCCTTGGCGGTTATCAAAGGAGCAGATTTCCTGGTTGAAAAACCGAATGAAAGATAAGCGCCCGGAAGTTCGTGCACTGGCAAAAGAACAATACGAGATGAGGTTTCCTCCGAAGCGGTTAGAGGACATCGAGGACGATTTTATAGAATAGCAAAAGCGGTCTGCACCATGCAGGCCGTTTCTTTTTTAGAAAGGAGGCCCTTCTATGGCAACCACACGCATCATGCCCCTGCATATCGGAAAGGGGCGCACTGAGAGCCGAGCAATCAGCGATATTATTGATTATGTGGCAAATCCGCAAAAGAC
>CABIXM010000013.1:14253-108009 GCA_902362725.1 Clostridiaceae bacterium
AATCATGCCTTTGTGGTCTGCACCCACATAGACAAGTCGCACATTCATAATCACATTATCTGGTCGGCGGTCAATGCGGATTGTGACCGAAAATTCCGCAACTTTTGGGGCAGCACCAGAGCCGTCCGGCGCTTGAGTGATACCATCTGTATCGAGAACGGATTGTCCATTGTGGAGAATCCAAAACCCCACGGAAAAAGCTACAACAAGTGGCTGGGCGAACAGGCTAAGCCCTCCCATCGGGAACAGTTGCGGGTGATGATTGACCGTGCGCTGGAGCAAAAGCCCGCTGATTTTGACGCATTGTTGAAACTGCTTATAGAAATGGGCTGTGAAGTATCCCGGCGCGGGAAAGCAATCCGGCTCAAAGCGCCCGGCTGGAAGAATGTAGCCCGCATGGATGACAAGCTGGGGGCCGGGTACAGTGAAGCAGAAATCCGTGCGGTGCTGGCCGGTGAAAAACAGCACACGCCCCGTAAGAAATCCATCGTGCAGCCGGAGCCGCCAAAGGTCAATCTGCTGGTGGACATTCAGGCAAAATTGCAGGCTGGGAAAGGCGCTGGGTATGCGCGATGGGCTAAAGTTTTTAATCTGAAACAAATGGCGCAGACCATGAATTACCTGTCAGAGAACAATCTGCTGGAGTATGCGGTTTTGGAAGAAAAGGCTGCGGCTGCCACGGCACATCACAATGATCTTTCGGCGCAGATCAAAGCGGCTGAAAAGCGCATGGCAGAGATCGCTGTTCTGCGTACTCACATCGTAAATTATGCCAAGACCCGCGAGACCTATGTGGCATACCGCAAGGCGGGTTATTCTCGAAAATTTCGGGAGGAACATGAGGAAGAAATCCTGCTCCATCAGGCGGCAAAAAATGCCTTTGACGAGATGGGGGTGAAGAAGCTGCCCAAGGTTAAGGACTTGCAAGCTGAGTATTCCAAACTGCTGGAGGAAAAGAAGAAAACCTATGCCGAGTACCGGCGCTCCCGTGAAGAAATGCGGGAGCTTTTAACGGCAAAGGCAAATGTAGATCGAGTGCTGAAAATGGAGGTAGAACAGGATGTTGAAAAAGAAAAAGACCACGGCCAGCGGTAAGCTGGTCCTGGTCAAAAGCGTTCGCAGAACGCGCAGCCACAGAATGAAATTCTGTGTTCAAAGGGGCTTGGGGGCGCTGCCCTCAACAAGCAAGCGGAGAGGAAAATCACGGAGGGATTTTCTTCTCTGCGGGCCTGTGTGTATTAACACAGGCATTGCTTGCCAGTATTATCCCGAATCAGAATAATTTCGGAATAACCACCGTTCTCGCTATTCCGCATGATGGAGGTAGCGGGCGTCACCGAGGAACTGAAAGCCTGTGACCCTATGCGCTGGGTGGGGCTGATGAACATGCTGAAGGCGCAGGCGGAGGAAGTTATTTTTCAAGAGTTGATTTCCGCATGAGATTTTAGGCATAAGAAAGGCCGGGATTTTGCTGACAAGTGGCAAATCCCGGCTTTGTTCTTATCGGTTTTCCAAATTCTTTGACCGCCGGTATTCCAGCGGAGAAAAGCCAAACTGCTTTTTGAACACGGCGGCAAATTTCCCTTGATTAGAGTAGCCGACCTGTTCTGATATTTCGGCAATCGGACGCTTTGTGTCCGAAAGAAGTCTTGCGGCTTCGTTCATGCGGATTTCCCGCAGCCAGGTGGATATATTCTGTCCATATACGCCTCTAAAATAATTTTTCAGGCTGGTTTCACTGACCGAAAATCGTTCTGCAATCTGTCTTACAGGGATGTGCTGGCGAAGGTCATCAGAAAGGATTTGTGCCGCCCTTTTTGCAATTTCAACCTGTGTTTCCGTGTAGAAGCCGCAAGTTTTCGGAGGCCGGATTTCCATGTTAAGAAGCCGGTGGAGAAGTTCAAGAGTATAGATTTGCAAATGGAAGGCCGAGGGTCTTTCGGATAGCCGCCAGAGTTTTTGAAATATATTTTCCAGCTCGCTGTCCGCTTCGTTGATATATGTTTTATGGTTGCCACAATAACTTTTTTCCAGCGTAGGGAGGTCAAGTGAAAAAGATTTCAAAAGTTCACCGCAGGACTGTAAAAGAAGTGACAGGTCAAAATATATTTTTATCCCCTGATATTGCTTCGTAGGAAAGATATATTCTTTCTGTGCGGTCTGTTCACTGACACAAAAATCATTTTCCTTCAGGTAAATGTAAGAGCCGTCATCCAGAAGCAATTCACTTCTGCCTGAAACGCAATAGTTAATCAGCAAAGGCTTTAGATTTGAATTTTCATCCGACTCCGGCCATACGGGAGCATTTACAAAAATAAAAGCCAAAGTCAGCCCCGGAAAGAGCGTATGGAATGTCATGCGTCCCTTGCCATCTGCCCGATCCAAAAGCAATGTGCTGCTATTTGGACTGTTTTTCAAAGTCACATCAGAAACAGTATCGCTGTTTTCTAAAATGCTGTATATCATATCACGCAACTGCTTCGCCCCTTTCATCACACAAAATCGTTAATATTATTATACCCGCGAGAAAATTCACGGTCAATGGATATGCTGGCAAAACGAAAAAACTCCTTGCTATACGGGCCTAAAATACTGATATGTGCATAGAAGCATAATTGAATATGTGCTACCATTAGAATTGGTTAGCGAGATCTAACCGAGAAAGCAATCATGTTAGGAGGTTTCGCAATGAACAACAAATTGCAAGGAAAGGATCTCATCAATATCGGTATTTTCACGGCGATTTATTTTATCGTCATTTTCGCTGCGGCGTCCATCGGTTTTATCCCGATTTTCATTCCGCTTATCAGCGTGATCGTGCCGCTTGTGGGCGGTATTCCGATGATGTTGTTCTTCTCCAAAATCAAAAAATTCGGTATGCTTACCATCTGCGGGGTGCTGCTCGGTATCATTATGTTGCTGACCGGCATGGGCTGGTGGTGCATCCCTACCGGGCTGATTTTCGGGCTGATTTCCGATTTTATGATGAAAGCCTGTGACTACAAGAACGCCAAGCGTGAAGTGCTGATCCACGGCGTTTTTTCCATGTGGGTAATCGGGGCGTTTATTCCCATCGTTGTGACGCGTGACGCTTACTACCAGAGCCTGCTCCCCGGCTACGGTCAGGAATATGCCGACACGCTCATGGCTTATATGCCAGACTGGATTTTGCCGGCACTGCTTATTGCTGCTTTCGTCAGTGGTCTTGTCGGCGGCCTGATCGGACAGAAGATTTTCAAAAAGCACTTTGAGCGGGCGGGAATTGTGTAATGAGCCGCGAACTTCTTGCAAGTCAAAAAAACAATAGCGGAATTTTATTAGACCCCCGGACAAAACTGGCGGTACTGATTACCATAGCTGTCTTTATTTTAGGCGGTTCGTATGAAGGTATCATGCAGTATTACATCATCGTGTTGGCGGCGATCCCGCTGTTACTTTTGTCAGCGGCCAGAAAATGGAAAGGCGCTGTTCTCTATATCCTGATTTTTGGAGGCAGTCTGTGCCTGGAAATGTTCGGCATGTCCCGACTGACCGGCGTAGCAAACTACATCGCAGTAGCCGTCGTTGGTATTCTTCTGCGGTTCACCCCCAGCGTGGTCATGGGATATTTCGTGGTAACTACAACCACGGTCAGCGAATTTGTTGCAGCGATGGAACGACTCCACCTGCCGCAGCAGATTACCATTCCCATGTCCGTGATGTTCCGTTTCTTTCCCACGGTTGCGGAAGAATGGAGCGCCATTGGGGACGCCATGCGGATGCGTGGCGTCCGCTTTGGCGGTGGTAAAGCTGGTACGATTTTAGAGTATCGGATTGTTCCCATGATGATCTGCTCCGTCAAAATCGGGGAGGAACTGTCCCAGGCAGCCCTTACGCGGGGATTGGGAGGCCCGGTAAAACGGACGAATATCTGTAAGCTGGGTTTTCATGTGCAGGATGTTATTTTCCTGCTGATCTGTCTGGGAGCATTTGCAGCGCAAATCTATGTGCTTGCCGCAAGGGGGTGAAGGAAATGATTGAATGTCAAGATGTGTCCTTTTCTTATCCTGCCAGTACCCTTCCCGACAGTGAGAGGCAGGCCGGTGGCGCTTTGAAACATATTTCCTGCACCATTGAGGACGGTTCTTTTGTCCTGCTCTGCGGGACTTCCGGCTGTGGGAAAACAACCATGACCCGGTTGTTTAACGGCTTGATCCCCCATTATCATGAGGGGACTTATACCGGCTCCGTCTATCTGGATGGAAAGGATACCCGTGACCTGTCACTGTTTGATATTTCTCTGAAAGTCGGTTCTGTATTTCAAAATCCGCGTTCTCAGTTTTTCAATGTGGACACGACCAGCGAACTGGCTTTCGGCCCAGAGAATCACGGCATAGCGGAAGATCTTGTGCGTGACCGTGTAAAGCGTGTAGCTGCACAGCTAAAGTTGGAGCCGCTGCTTGATAGAAGTATTTTTTCTTTGTCCGGCGGTGAAAAGCAAAAAATCGCCTGCGGATCGGCAGCGGCGATTGACCCGGATATTTATGTGCTTGATGAGCCATCATCCAACCTTGACGCATACGCTATCGCTGATTTTCGACAGCTACTCTTTACTTTGAAATCGCAGGGAAAGACCATCATCATCTCTGAACATCGGCTGTATTATCTGTCCGGCCTCTTTGACCGTGTCCTGTACCTAAAAGATGGAGAAATCGAAGGTGATTATACAGCAGAGGAATTTTGCGGCCTGTCGGCAAGACAGCGCGATGATATGGGATTGCGCCCTCTTGATCTTGCGGGGCTTTCAGAAGTTGTAGGCACGCCGCAGAGAATGAATGAGGCGGTTTGGACGATAAAGAATGTGTCCTTCGCCTATAAGCATGAGCCGGAAACCTTGCATATAACGGAAACCTCTTTCCCATCCGGCAGCGCCACGGCCATCATCGGACATAATGGTGCGGGAAAATCCACCTTTGCCCGGTGCCTCTGCGGGTTGGAAAAGCACTTCAAAGGAACGGTGCAGGATCAGAGCAAGAACTATTCCAGAAAAGAACGATTGAAACTCTGTTATATGGTCATGCAGGATGTAAACCACCAGCTCTTTACCGAAAGTGTTCTGGATGAAATTCTGCTCAGTATGAGAACTGAGGATAAGCAGAGGGCAAGAGAAATCTTGCAGGAGATGGACCTGCTGCCTTATGAGGACTGCCACCCGATGGGACTGTCCGGCGGCCAAAAGCAGCGCGTGGCGGTTGCCTCTGCGATTGCTTCGGAGCGCCCTTTGATTTTATTCGATGAACCGACCAGCGGCCTTGACCTGTTTCACATGAGGCAGGTTGCCAATGTTGTTAATCAGGTGGCGAATACTGGAAGAACTGCGCTTGTGGTAACGCATGACCCGGAATTTATTCTACGCTGCTGCAATTATGTCCTTCACTTAGAAAACGGGCAAATTCAGGAAAGTTATTCCATAGAGGACAGCGATGGCCGAAAACGCCTACTAAAGTTTTTTCTGAGTGATATGAAGAAGGAGGTGTCCACAGAATGAAGGAGGAAAAGAAAGAGTCGCCCATAGGCGTCTTATGGGGATGGGGCAAGCCCTATCATGGAAAATTCATCGGCAGTGTTATCCTTGCGGTATTAGGCGTGGCCTGCCAGATGGTGCCCTATTTCTGCGTGGCGAATATTGTCACAATGATGTTGTCTGGGGAACAGAATTTTTCCCGCTATGTGACCGCTGGTATTATTGCATTGTGCGGCTACTTTGGGAAAGTGTTGTTTTCCAGTCTTTCTACAACGATTTCCCACACGGCGACCTATTACACGCTGCGCGATCTGCGAGAGAATATCACCGCAAAGCTGGCCCGCGTCCCGATGGGGACGATTTTAGATACTCCGTCCGGCCAGTACAAAACGACGATTGTTGACCGGGTTGAAGGCATGGAATCGACCTTCGCACACCTGCTCCCGGAAATGACCGCAAATGTGCTGGTGCCTTTGGTGATTGTCGTATATCTGTTCGTTATGGACTGGCGCATGGCGCTCCTGTCCCTTGTTACGCTGGTGGTGGGCCTTGCTGTCATGTCCGCCGGTATGAAGAATTATCCCGTCAAATGGGAGGGCGCGGTTAAAGCGGGAAAGCAGATGGCAAACGCCATTGTAGAATACATCGGCGGGATTGAGGTGGTAAAAGCGTTCAGCCAGTCCGCCGGTTCCTACAAAAAATATTCTGACGCGGTGAATTATAACGCCAACTATTATGTGGACTGGATGCGTGAAAACCAGAAAACCATGAGCGCCTACAACGCCATCCTGCCCTCAGTGCTAATCTGCGTGCTGCCCTGCGGCTTCGCGTTCTGGCTCTCCGGCAGTCTGGAGCTTTCCACCTTCCTGTCCATTGTGATTTTCTCGCTGGGGCTGATCGGGCCGATTATTGCGGCCTTTACCTTTACGGACGATTTGGCTGTACTGGGGACAAATGTGGAAGAAATCAGCCAGCTTCTGAACGCCGAAGAACTGAACCATAAAGAAACGCCGATCAAGCTGGAAGATACCGGCATTTCTCTCAGGTCTGTGTCGTTTTCCTATGACGGGACAACAGAGGTTTTGCATGATGTGAATCTCGCCATCCACCCCGGAACCATGACCGCCCTTGTAGGGCCATCCGGCTCCGGCAAGTCTACGGTGGCGAAGCTGATTGCCGGGTATTGGGATGTTACATCCGGCAGCATTACCCTCGGCGGCCATGAGCTGAAGGATATGCCGCTGTCTGAAATTGCAGACCAGATTTCCTATGTATCTCAGGATAACTACCTGTTTAACCGCAGTATCCGGGAGAATATCCGCATGGGAAGACCCAGTGCCACGGACGCAGAGGTGGAGCAGGCAGCCAAACAAAGCGGCTGCGACGCCTTTATCCGCAAGCTGGATAATGGCTATGATACGGTTGTCGGCAGCGCCGGTTCCCATCTTTCCGGCGGTGAACGCCAGCGGATTGCCATCGCCCGCGCCATGCTGAAAAATGCGCCGGTTGTCATTTTGGACGAGGCAACTGCCTATATCGACCCAGAGAATGAGGCGCTGGTGCAGAAAGCCATTTCCACTTTAACTGTCGGCAAGACCCTGATTGTGATCGCACACCGGCTGTCTACCATTGTTGGCGCAGATAACATCGTTGTGGTGAAGGATGGAACCATCCACGCACAGGGTACGCATGAGAAGCTGCTGGAAACCTGCCCCCTCTACCGGGATATGTGGCAGGCGCACATCGGCGCGAAAGACCAGATGTAAGGGGGTGTTGTCAGATGTATGGAACATTGAAAAAAATCTTTGCTTTTGCAGGCAGCAAAAAGGAGCTTCTAAAAAAATCCCTGTTATTCTCATTCCTGTCCGGGCTGTTTTCAGCCATGCAGTTTGCCGCCCTCTTTGTGGTAATTGGTGCACTGGTATCTGACAACCGGGACGGAAAGTTTATCTGGCTTTCGCTGGGGATTATGGCCGTTTCCCTCATTGGGCGTATCATCACGACCTATTTTTCCACGATGGAGCAGACGGAAACCGGCTATTGCATGGTGGCGGAAAAGCGTATCCACATCGGAGATCGGCTGCGCTACATCCCGATGGGCTACTTCAACAAGAATAGTATCGGGAATATTACCGCCATTGTCACAACAACTTTGGGTGATGTAGAGAACTCAGCAGCCCGTGTCCTGGTGTCAGTGCTGGGCGGTTTTTTCAACTCGGTTGCCCTCGTCATCGTCCTGTTGGTATTTGACTGGCGGATCGGTCTTGTGGCCGCTGCCGGTGTCCTGATTTACCTTGCGGCGGCGGAACTGGCGCTTCGCAAATCTGCCGCGCTTAGCGGGGTACGCCAGCACACACAGGAGTCCCTTGTGGAGTCTGTGTTGGAGTACATTCAGGGGATGGGGATTGTCAAAGCATTTGGACTGGAACGGGACAGCACGCAGTCTATCGGCAGTGCAATTAAGGCGAGCTGCCGAGATAACCTGAAATTGACAAAGGCCAGCGTTCCCTATGACGCTATCAAACAGGCTGTTGTCCGGGTGTTCAGCGTCCTGTTGCTTTTGGCCTCGGTCTGGTTCTGGCTGGACGGCTCCCTGCCGCTGGCCTACGGTCTGATTTTGGTGATTGCTTCTTTCATGGTGTTCAACGATTTGGAGAACGCCGGGAATATGGCCTCTTTGCTGCAAATGCTGGCGGCCTCGATGGATACGGCAAACTCCATTGATGACACGCCGGTAATGGACGAGAAAGGCGCTGATATTACGCCGAAGTCCAGCGAGATCGTGTTTAACAAGGTGGATTTTTCCTACGCAGACCGTAAGATATTAGATCAGGTCAGCTTTACCATTCCCGAAAAAACGACTACGGCCATTGTCGGCCCTTCCGGGGCAGGAAAGACAACGATGTGCAACCTGATTGCCCGTTTTTGGGATGTGAATGCCGGGAAGATTACCATAGGCGGTACGGATGTACGGGATTTTAAGCTGGACAGCCTGATGAAGAATATCTCGATGGTGTTCCAGAGCGTATACCTCTTTGCAGATACGATTGAGAACAATATCAAGTTTGGCTGCCCGGACGCCACCCATGAGCAGGTGGTTGAGGCGGCGAAGAAGGCTTGCTGCCATGACTTTATTTCTGCCCTGCCGGATGGCTATGACACTGTGATTGGCGAGGGAGGCGGTACTTTGTCCGGCGGCGAGAAACAGCGGATTTCCATCGCCCGCGCCATGCTGAAGGACGCACCTATCATCATTTTGGACGAGGCAACAAGCAGCGTTGACCCGGAGAATGAGGATGAATTGCAGCGGGCTATCGAGGCATTGACCCATGACAAGACCATCATCATGATTGCCCACCGTCTGAAAACCGTCCGCAACGCCGATCAGATCCTTGTACTGGACAACGCTCATATCGTCCAGCGCGGCACTCATGCGGAGCTGATCCAGCAAAAGGGCCTGTATGCCGATTTTGTATCGGCCAGACAGGAGGCCATCGGCTGGAAGCTGGCTCAGTAAAGGAGGTTCAGATGAAACTTCATGCGTCCGGGGAGGACTACCTGGAAACCATCCTTGTTCTCCAAAAGAAACGCGGTATGGTGCGCTCCGTAGATGTGGCCCGGCACATGGAGGTGTCAAAGCCCAGCGTGTGCCATGCAGTGGCTACCTTGCGGGACGGCGGCTTTCTTATGATGGACGAAGATCACTTTCTCCATCTGACCGATGTGGGCCGCGAGGTAGCCGAAAAAATCTACGAGCGTCACTGCTTCTTTACCGAGCAGCTTATCACCGCAGGCGTTGACCCCAAAACTGCGGAGGCCGATGCCTGTCGTATTGAACACATCATCAGCGATGAGAGTTTTGACCGGCTGAAAGAAGCAGTCGAACAAGAGCAAGACTAAAACCGAATAAGCCAAGCGATCCTGCCCCGCAAGACGGGGAAAGAAAAAAACCGTTGCAGGGCAGGCAGCTTTGTGCGCCCAAAATGGATTTTCCGGGTACTGCGGCGGTTTTGAGTACATCAAGGCCGCCGTTCCTTATGCCCTCGACAAAGGAGTGACGACTACACGCTGACACGGCGGCTTTAGGAGGGAGCCGCCGTGAAGCAAAGACCGCTTCGACATAATTCGGCAGGAATTTACCTGTCAAAAAAAGCCTGACCGTCAATCGGCCCCCATCTGCTTATGAACAGGCACTATCGTGGCTGGTCCATAAGCGTCATAAGTCCTCTTTTAGCAGCGCCAGCCGCCGTTCTTCGGATGCTGGCGCTTTTGTTTGTCGTTTTTTCGGGAATTTCCCCGAAAGGTGTCGCTCACCGCCTTCATTTCGGTTCACCCGTCAACCCGTGAATCGAAATGGAGGTACATAATGCAGAAGATCAATCTTCGGGAACTGTATCCCGATGTGTATAAAACCGATGTCTTTGTAGACGTGGCCGAGGAAGTCGTGGCCGCGATCCGGGGCCAGGAGCAGGACGATGCCGCCTATGAACGCCGGAAGTTCCGGCACAAGGCTCACTACTCTCTGAACCGGGAGGATGGCATTGAAAACGATGCCCTCAACCGGCCACTCACCCCGGAGGAAGTCCTGGAGCAGAAGCTGCTGCGGGAGGAAGTGTATGCCGCGCTGATGCAGCTGACAGCCATCCAGGCCCGGCGTATCTACGCCCGGTTTTACCTGGGCATGACGGTGGCCGAGATCGCCCGGATCGAGGGTGCTGACCGTCGCCGCGTGTGGGAGAGCATCCGGCGCGGACTGAAGAAGCTGGCGTGGTTGCTGGATACGGCCCAATAACCTGACCGCCGCATAGCGGCAAAAAGAGAGCCGGTGGGGGTTTTTATTCCTCCACCGGCTTACTTATTCTCTAAATGTTCATATGGGTCAACCCCAGCCGTCTGCACCATCTCTTTTAGCTCATCAGTCAACGCGCGGGTCGAGTTTAACAGCACTTTTCTGGCAGCCGGAGGGCACGAAAGGTAAAGCTGCCGCATATCGTTGGCGGCTTGCTCATCTTCGGGCAGATCGAGATTCATCAGGGAATCTAAAGATAAATTCAAGACTTTGCAAAAAGCGCGCAGAACCTCAAAAGAAGGATTCTTCACCCCTCTTTCGCAGCCTTGAACGTGCTTTAGAGAAACGTGGCTCAGATCTGCGAGTTCCTGCTGCGTCAATCCTTTTTCCTTACGCGCTTTTTGTATCCTTCGTCCCAGCTCTTTTATCAGTTCCATAGGCACTATCGTCTCCTTAATTATATTTTATCGTGCCCATTTCCTTGCAGGAAGAACCTCATAAAAGGCGTTTTTAGGCACGATAGTACCTATTTTATTGTGCTTATAAGGAGCTTGCGCTGTCCGCAGCTTCTATGAAGGGACAAGGCAACATATTTTTTCAAATAAATCGCAGTACAGACAGGACAAATCGCCTGTTTTTGTCATGGCTGTCAAGAAGGAGCTTTTCTTTCGCTGACCTTTGACAACTGAATACACGGCAGAACAGGTACATAACCCGCGCATGAGCGAGTGCAGGACGCCGCGAAGATGGAGCAGCCAGGAGGTGATGGACAAGCTGTTTCGGAGCGATCAACGTCCCTGTGACCCGGATGGTGGCACATCCGGCGCGATGAGGGCGCGGGGGCTTAAAGATACTTCCTCACGGCCCGCCAAAGACTTGGGGGGAACCCTGCGGCGCACGCTACGAACGACGCTGCGGAGTTATGACAGCCGCGCCAGCGGAGACCTGTTCTGTCCCCGGCGTCAGGGATGCGTGGCAAATATGACGAGTAATCCGAACAGAATAACAGTAGCCGCACCAGGTTTTTATCCGAAGATTTCTTTCAGACTGGTGCGGCTGTTTAAGTATTAAGATATTAAGGAGGCGAGAGTGATGTTTGAAAAATTCCATCGAGGTGACATATATTCGGCTGATTTAAGCCCTGGTATCGGCTCCGAACAAAGTGGCTCTCGTCCTGTACTCATTCTTCAAAACAATGTGGGAAATTGTTTCAGTCCTACGATTATTATTGCAGCAATTACCAGTGTAAGCAAAAAAAACAGAAAGTTCCCCACGCATTACCACTTAAATGACAGATGCGGTTTGGTGAAACCATCTGTTGTTATGCTGGAACAGATCAGAACAATCGACAAGTCGAGGTTAAAAAACTATATTGGTCATCTAAACAAGGATGACATGGAAAATATAAACAAGACGCTCTTGTGCAGTCTGGGGATTACATAAAAGTGCCGAAAGGCTCGTATCATTTTCAGGCTGTGCAAGTAGAGTTATAATTTCGTTAGGAATTGCGGAGGTGATTCTGAATGGAGAATATCCAGAATAAAAGCGCATTGATTCCTTCAGATGAAATCCGGTCAGAAGAACTTCTGGCGGAACAAAAATTTGAAGCGTTTATTACTTCGCTGGCACATATCATCGAGAAATATGGTATGAGAGTGCTGGGCGAGGTTGACGGAGCTGCGTGAGAATCGCAGCTTTACATAGGATATTTTCCAAAAGTAAATTTTGGAGGTATGAATTATGAACCGATATGGAAAACGCTGTGTTTTGTATCCGAGGGTCAGCACAGAGATGCAAGTGGACGGATACAGCCTGGAAGGTCAAAAAAATATGCTGACACGATTTGCGGATCGTGAGGAAATGATCGTTGTTGATACTTATGAAGATGCCGGTAAATCCGGTAAATCCATTGAGGGACGGCCTGCCTTTCAAAAAATGCTCAGAGATATTGAGGATGGCTTGGACATTGACTATATTTTAGTGTATAAGCTGTCACGGTTTGGCCGTAATGCAGCAGATATACTTAACTCTTTGGAGTTGGTTCAATCTTATGGTGTAAATCTGATTTGCATAGAAGAAGGGATTGATTCCTCTCAGACAAGCGGAAAACTTTTGATTTCTGTACTATCTGCTGTGGCTGAGATTGAGCGTGAGAATATTATCGAGCAGACGATGAACGGGCGGCGCGAAAAGGCACGGCAAGGTGGATGGAATGGTGGCTTTGCTCCCTACGGGTATACACTGGAAGATAACAAGCTGATGATTGAAGAAACAGAGGCTGTGGCAATACGGAAGATTTTTGAATTATATACTTCATCGGAAATCGGTTTGGGTGGTATTGCGAATCAGTTGAACTTACAAGGTATACGGAAAATTCCGAGGCAGCATGGCACATTAGAGGATTGGACAGGACATTTTATTAAACTGATATTGGATAACCCGGTTTATTGCGGTAAAATTGCTTATGGACGGAGAACGAAGGAAAAAGTCAAAGGCACAAAAAACGATTACCAGATGAAAAGAAATGACGATTACATTCTGACAGAGGGACAGCATAAAGGAATCGTTAGTGAGGAGGTATGGGAAAAGGCTCATGCCAAGCGTCTTAGAACCGGAGTAAAGCAACCGTCAAAAATTGGGCGGGATCGAGTTCATTTGTTATCCGGTCTGCTGAAATGCCCGGTTTGTGGAAGTCCCATGTATACGAATAAACACGCATGGACAAATAAAGATGGCACTTACAAAGAAATTTACTATTATGTATGTAGTCGGAATAGGATGGTCAGGGGTAAGCATTGTGAATATAAGGCAATGCTGAAAAAGACCGATATTGAACCGATGGTCATTGAGGCAATTCGTGAGATCGTAAGGAATGAGGAATATGCCCAGGCCATTAAAAAACGGATTGGCGTTCAGATTGACACGAAAGCAGTGGATAAAGAACTGGAGGGCTATCAGGCAAAGCTGAAGGAAGTTGATTTGAATAAAACAAGATTGGAACGGGAAATTGACAGTCTCCCTGCTGATGCAAAATACCGGGAACGAAAGCTCCATGATATGACCTTGCGGTTAGATTCCCTATATGATGTCATTGTTGAGCTGGAGGAAAAAATCGAAGATGCCAGACTTCGGCGAGATGCAATTAAGCAGCAGGCAATTACTCTTGAGAATATTTACAAAATCATGGTGAATTTCGACTGCGTTTATAATATAATAAATGACGAAGAAAAGAGAAATGTGGTCACAGCCTTGATTAAGGAAATTGAAATTTACAGGAATGACGAGTCTGAATATCCGCTAAAGCGGATTGGTCTGAATTTTCCGGTGTTCAAGGATGGCGGGGAAGTTACGGAGCTTTTGTGGGACAAAGGGAATACCGTTGAAGCGCTTGATATAGCGAGAACTCTGCACTACGCCGATGGCGAGCACATAGGCCAGCGCCAGGGCCAGCATATCCGAAAAGAATTTCTTCCCATTTAAAATGTCGATGAGGCAGGCCGCCATTTTCCCCTCGAACCAGGGACCGGCCAGCAGGCCCAGATTATAGATGAGTCCCGACACTGTGACAGCCAGCAGAACCTTCCATTCTGCCTGAAAATAGGACAGCACACGGTCGGAGCGGAACTTGTTATTTGCCATAAAAGAAACCCTTTCTTTTGTGAAAAACATACTAAAAAAAGCATAGTACAGTGACGAAAAGTTGTCAATAAAAACAGAAAGGTGGTTACAGGAGGTTTACAGATTCCCCTTCCCGGGAGTATAATAGAAATCGGCAAGAAAGTATTGGGAAATATTATGACTACAAGGAGGAGAAGATAAAATGGAACAGTTTCTGATTGCACATGATTTGGGAACCTCGGGGGACAAGGCGACGCTTTTTACCACAGAGGGACGGCAGGTGCGAAGCTACACCGCATCCTATGATGTGCATTTTTTTCATGGTAATTATGCGGAGCAGGATCCGGAAAACTGGTGGGACGCAGTCTGCGAGGCCACAAAGGCCGTATTGGATGGGGAGGACGCAAGCCGGGTAGCGGCCATGTCTTTCAGTGCCCAGATGCAGGGCTGTCTGCCGGTGGATAAGAACGGAAGACCCCTCAGGGATTCTATGATCTGGGCGGATATGCGCGCGGTCAAAGAGGCGAAGCAGCTGGAGGACGCCATCGGTGCCGACCGGATTTATCAGATTACCGGACACCGGATAGCGGCCAGCTACAGCATTGAAAAGCTCATGTGGCTGAAAGCCAATGAGCCGGAGGTCTATGAGAAGACCTATAAAATGCTGCAGGCCAAGGATTATATTATCCAGAGAGCGACCGGTGAGTTTGTGACCGATTATTCCGACGCGTCCGGCACCCAGGCGCTGGATCTTCGGAAGCTGGAGTGGTCAGACGAGATTTTAAATGCGGCAGGCATTGACAAGGAGAAGCTGCCGACCTTAAAGCGTTCCATTGATGTGGCAGGCTATATTCAGGACAGGGTAGCTGGTGAAATCGGGCTTCACGCAGGTACTCCGGTGGTCTGCGGCGGCGGCGACGGCCCGGTGTCCGCAGTGGGCGCAGCCTGCATTAAGGACGGAGAATTTTACCTGACCTACGGAACCTCCGCATGGATCGGCGGAACCACCACAGAGCCCTTTATTGACCCGGATAAGACTGTATTCTGCTTTGCCCATGTAATTCCGGGCAAATACATGCCCTGCGGAACCATGCAGGCGGCAGGCAGCTCCTATGCGTATATACGGCGGGCTCTCTGCGACGATATGCCTTACGACGAGATGAACAAGCTCATCGAGAAATCCCCGGCGGGCGCACAGAACCTGATTTTCCTGCCTTATATGCTGGGTGAGCGGAGCCCCCGGTGGAATCCGGACACCAGCGCGGCGTTTCTGGGAATCAAGCCGGAGCATGAAAAGAAGGATTATGTGCGCGCGGTGATTGAGGGAATCGCCATGAATATGGAGCTGATTCTGAAGGCCTACCGGAAGCAGGCGAAGATTGAGCAGATGAACCTGACCGGAGGCGGAGCCAAGGGCGAGGTGGTAACCCAGATCCTGGCAGATGTGCTGAACGTGAAATTTGATATGCCGGACTGTGTGGAAGCGGCCACTTCCATCGGCGCGGCAGTTATCGCAGGCGTCGGCGTGGGCGTCTTCGACAGCTTCGATGAGATCAAGCGTTTCCTGAAATTCGAGAAGCACGTAGAACCGAAGAAAGAGAACCAGAAGGTTTACGAAGAGCTGAAGCCGGTCTTTGATGAGGCATATCATTGCCTGGTTCCGCTGTATGAGAAGCTTGCGAAACTGTAAGTGAATCTGTAATAGTTGTATTTTAGAATTAAAAAAGGAAGCCCCATCTGTCTCACAGAGCGGATTGGGCTTCCTTTTTATGCGGAAATATAAGTAAAAAGAAGAGCCTCTGTTTTGCAGAAGCCCTTCTTTCGGTTCACTTTTATTTTGCCAGCAGCATCATAATCTCATTACTTCTGCTGATAAACTTGGTCATCTTCTCCGGCGCCAGTGGCTGGTGGCTGATCATAGCCAGATCGTAAAGCTGCTCGCAGAACAGATTCACATGTTCGCCGTCCTTGTGATCCAGAATGTACTGAACCAGCTTGTTATTGGCGTTCAGGACCAGAGTTTCTCCGCCGCCGAACATACCCAGATCCATGCCGTTCATGCTGTACATCTTCATCATATCCTGCATTCTGCGGCTTTCCTCGGAGAGAGTAATCATGGAGGAGATATTCTCATTCTTCATCTTCTCTACTTTTACGTCCAGCTTGTCATTGCCGAGAGCCTTCCGGAAGATTTCGGTCAGGGAATCGGTGGTCTCCTTCAGCTCTGCTTCGTCTGCAGCCTCTACAAAGTCCTCGGTCAGATCCGCGTCGATCCGCTGGAACTTGATCTTGTCATTCTTCATTTCCAGATGGGAAATGAAGGGAGCGTCGATGTTGTGCTTCAGGATGACAGCATTCTTGCCTTCCTCGCGGAAGAGATTGATATACTGGCTCTGCTGTACCTCGTCGGTTACATAGAAGATGGTCGTCTTTTCCGGCTCCTTCTCCTCGGTATCCTCCTGCTTGTCGTCCGGGTTTTCTACTACGTCCACATCAGCGGCTTCCTCCTCCGGAACCAGATCCTTCAGAGTCTGATACTTGCCGTCCAGATCCTTGAACAGGATATAATCGCTCATCTTGTCACAGAATTTCTCATCCTTCAGGCAGCCGAATTTGATAAACGGGCTGATGTCGTCCCAGTACTTCTCATAGGTTTCCCGATCGGTCTTGCACATACCGGTGAGCTTATCTGCTACCTTCTTGGAGATGTAATCGGAAATCTTCTTTACAAAGCCGTCGTTCTGCAGGGCGCTTCGGGATACGTTCAGCGGCAGATCCGGGCAGTCGATGACGCCCTTTAAGAGCATCAGGAATTCCGGAATGACTTCCTTGATATTATCTGCGATAAATACCTGGTTGTTGTACAGCTTGATGGTTCCCTCGATGGAATCATACTCCGTATTGATCTTCGGGAAGTACAGGATACCCTTCAGGTTAAAGGGATAATCCATGTTCAGGTGAATCCAGAACAGAGGCTCCTTGTAATCCTGGAACACCTTGCGGTAAAAGGCCTTGTATTCCTCGTCAGAGCACTCATTGGGGTGCTTGGTCCACAGCGGGTGGATATCGCTTAAGGAAACGGGACGCTTGTTGATCTTGACCCGATCCCGGGCCGGGGATACCTCTTTGGTCTCCTTGGTGCCGTCCTCTTTTTCGATCTCCTCCGTCTTGGCGTCCTCATGGATATGCTCGACCACCACATCGTCGTCACGAAGCTCGGACTCGTCGATGGTTTCGTATTCCTGTTCCGCATTTGCCTTCTCCAGGAAAATCTCTACAGGCATGAAGGAGCAGTACTTACTGATAACCTCCCGGGCGCGGTATTCATTGGCGAACTCCAGGCAGTCCTCATTGAGGAACAGGGTAATCTCGGTACCGATCTCTGTGCGGGTTCCCTCGGACATATCGTACTCGGTGCCGCCGTCACATTCCCAGTGAACCGGCTTTGCGCCCTCCTGATAGGAAAGGGTATCGATATGAACCTCGTCCGCTACCATGAAGGCAGAGTAAAAGCCCAGTCCGAAATGACCGATGATCTGATCGTCATTGGCCTTGTCCTTGTATTTCTCCAGGAAATCAGCCGCGCCGGAAAAGGCGATCTGGTTGATGTATTCCTCGACCTCGTCTGCCGTCATGCCCAGTCCGGTATCGATGAATTTCAGTGTTTTGTCCTCCGGATTTACCACCACGCGGACGCTGTCTTTATGTCCCTCCGGATAGGTGTATTCGCCAATCAGGGAAAGCTTTTTGAGCTTCGTGATAGCGTCGCAGCCGTTGGAAATCAGCTCACGGAAAAAGATATCGTGGTCGGAATAGAGCCACTTTTTGATAATCGGGAAAATATTTTCACTGTTAATGGAAAGGCTTCCATGTGTATTTGCCATTGCAATTCACTCCTTTTATAATGATGTTTCATACTGATAGATATTGTACCGCCGCGGATTTGAAAAGTCAATAGAAAATTAGCACTCTTACAAGGTGAGTGCTAACAAAAATTTATAAACTTTCTTAAAAATCTATAAACAGAGAGAAGATGGGTATGTTATAATAAAAAAGATGAAACTAAATGATGTCGTTATCCGTCTATTTATAGGAAGAAAAAAATATCTGTGATACATAAATAAAATTTGAAACAAGTAACATTTTATATAGAAAACAGACGGAGACGATGCGGCAGATGGCAGGAAGAAAGAGACGGAAAAGAAGAATGCACCGGCAAAGGATAAGGGGAATTTATACGCTGCTGCTGGTAATGGCGGCAGGCGGTATTTTGATATACAGCGGACAGGCAGGGAGTGGGAAGAAAACGGAAGAGTACCCGGCAGTGTCCTGGATTGAGGCGCAGGAAAAGGAAAATGTAAAAGCAATAGAGGCGAAGCTGGCGGCAAAGGAAACGGCGGAACAGGAGACCGAAGCGGGAACGGCAGACAAAGGCTCGGTGGTGGAGCGCTTTGAGGGCGCGGTTCTGGTGGGTGATTCGGTGGCGACAGGCTTTCTGGATTACCAGATTCTTGACGCGGATTCCATTGTGGCACTGCGGGGGCTTCGGACGGATACGGCGGGGAAGGAGATAGAAAAGGCTTTGGAACTGACTCCCAAGGTTTTGTTTTTATCCATTGGTTTAAACGATCTGGAATACTGCCGGGGAGACAGCGGGCTTTTTATCCGGCGCTACGAAGAACGGCTGCAGGAAATCCGGGATGCGGATCCGGATCTGCCCATCTACATCAACGGCATTCTGCCCGTGCTGCCGGAGGCGGTAGAGAAAAAGCAGGCGCTGGCAGATGTGGATACCTTTAATCAGGCATTGAAACAGATGTGTATAAAATGGAAGCTGACCTACATCGACAACAGTCAGCTGCTGGCCGGACATGAGGACTGGTATCAGAAGGATGCGGTGCATCTGAAAAGCGCGCCCTATCCGCTCTGGCTCGCGCATATGGAGGAGGCGGCAGGCCTATGAGAGACGGGATATTACAGCTGGCAAAGCTATTGCTGCTGGCGCTCCTGATTGGGGGCGGCTCTCTGGCGGTAAAGGGAACCGCCAGACAGGTGGATTTCGGGAAGCTGCAGGCAGATGTGGAAGCTGCCGCGGAGGTATCGGGGTTAAATCAGGAAAACGCGCAGCTGTTGCGGCGGTTCTACGGACTGAACGCCGGGGAACTGGTTCACTGGATCCTGTATACAGCCCAGGACAATATGTCCGTAGAGGAGCTTCTGTTGGTGGAATGCAGCTCGGAAAGCCAGGCGGAACAGGTGCTGGAGGCTGCCCGGGAGCGGAAGGACACCCAGATAAAAAACTTTGAGGGCTATGGCCCGGAACAGGTGCAGCTTCTGAATCAGAGCGTTCTTCGAAGCGATGGCGTCTATGTGCTGTTCGCCGTATCCGATCAGGCTGCCGAGATAAAAAAGGCCTACCGGAAGGACTTGTTTCGGACAGACTAGACGAGAATTTAGGAGCATACTATGGTTTTCAGCAGTATTGTATTTTTATTTGCGTTTCTGCCGCCGGTGCTGGCGGTGTATTATCTGGCGCCTGCAAGACTCCGGAATCTGGTGTTGCTGGCTGCGAGCCTCATTTTCTATGCCTGGGGAGAGCCGGTCTATATCGGCCTGATGATCTACAGCATCCTCTGGAATTACGTGATGGGTCTGGACATTGCCAGGCAGCGGGAGAAGGGAAGACAGGGAAGGGGAAGCCTGACCCTGGGGATTCTGGTGAATCTTCTGATTCTGGGATTTTTCAAATACTACGGATTCCTGGCGGAGAATCTGTATCACTGGTTCGCCCTGCAGCTTCCGGATCTGAGCTTTAGCCTGCCGATTGGTCTGTCCTTTTACACCTTCCAGTCTATTTCCTATCTGGCGGATGTGTATCGGGGAAAGGCCAGACGGCAGACCAACCTGATTTCCTTCGGCCTTTACATCTCCATGTTTCCCCAGCTGGTGGCGGGACCCATCGTTCAGTACGCGGACGTGGACGCCCAGCTTCAGCAGCGGAACATGTCCTGGAATAAGTTTGGAATCGGCGTCCGGTATTTTGTGGCGGGACTTTCTAAGAAGGTGCTCCTGGCCAACAACCTGGGCATGATGTATCAGGAGCTCACAGGATTATCCTCCTTGTCTGTGCTTTCAGCCTGGCTGGGAGTTCTTGCCTATACGCTTCAGATTTATTTTGATTTCAGCGGTTATTCGGATATGGCCATCGGCCTCGGAAAAATGCTGGGCTTCGATTTCCGGCCCAATTTCAATTATCCTTATTGCGCTAAAAGCATTACGGATTTCTGGCGGCGATGGCATATTTCCCTGAGCTCCTGGTTCCGGGAATACGTCTATATTCCGCTGGGCGGCAACCGGGTAACCACTGGGCGGCATATCTTCAACCTGCTGGTGGTCTGGTTCTGTACGGGACTCTGGCACGGAGCAAGCTGGAATTTTGTGGTCTGGGGTCTGTATTACGGAATTTTGCTGATTTTTGAAAAATATGTATTAAAAGGAAAGATAGAAAAATTGCCACTTCTGGGACATCTCTATACCCTGTTCCTGGTCATGGTTGGCTGGGTATTTTTCTTCCGTCCGAATCTGTCCGCGGCAGGACAGTATCTGGCGGTGATGTTCGGACAGGGCGCGGCAGGCGCGGTGGATACAGCGGGACTTTATTATCTGACGACCGGTCTCGTTCTGTTCCTTCTGGCGGTGCTTTTTTCCACGCCGCTGCCCTTTGGACTCTTAAGAAAGCTGGAAGAAAATGAGTGGTGGGACGGACTGATCCTGGCCGGATATCTGGCGCTGTTTTTACTGGCGGTGGCCTATCTTATCCGGGATACCTACAATCCGTTTCTGTATTTCCGGTTTTAAAGGAGCTTGCGTATGAGAGACAGAAGACGTATGAATCAATTGCTGGGACTGGGCTTTGCAGTATTGCTGGCCGGATTTACCGCAGCCAATTATTTTCATAAGGATACGGCATTTTCCGATACAGAGAACCGGATGCTGCAGCAGAAGCCGGTCTTTAGCTGGGCGGATCTGGCAGACGGCCGTTTTATGGGGAACTTTGAAAAATATCAGACGGATCAGTTTATTTTCCGCAGAGAGTGGATCAGGCTGCAGACGGCAGCGGATCGTCTGCTCGGAAAAAATAAATCCGGGGATGTCTATCTGGGCGAGGGACAGCTTCTGGAGGAGCCGTCGAAGCTTTCGGAAAATGTCTGGGAAAATCTGGACGCCATAGGCGCTTTTTGCCGGAAACAGACGGGCGTGAAATGCTATCTGATGCTGGTGCCGGATGCGGCGTCGGTACAGAGGGAGAAGCTTCCGGCGTACGCGCCGGTGGCGGATCAGGCGGAACAGCTGGAGGAAATCCGAAGCTATCTTGAGAAAAAGGAAAATCCGGTGACCGAAATCCCGCTGTATGAAATGCTGCGGGAGCACCGGGAGGAATCCCTCTATTACCGGACGGATCATCACTGGACGACCCTGGGGGCGCGGTACGCCTACCAGAGCGCAGCCGGACAGATGGGACTTCCGGGCGCGGAAAACGGGGAGGAAAAGAAGCTGTACCCGGTGTCGGACAGCTTTCAGGGAACCCTGGCCGCCCGGAGCGGATACCGGGTACCGGACGATACCATAGAGGTGTACTGGCCGGATCAGGAAGAGGAACTGGTGGTCACCTATGTGCAGGAGCAGACAAAATCAGCCTCTCTGTACGCGGCAGAGAAGCTGAAAACCAGGGACAAGTATGGAATGTTTTTAAACGGCAATCATCCGCTGACGGAGATCCGGACCATGGCTTCTACCGGACGGAAGCTGCTTCTTATAAAGGATTCCTACGCCAACTGCTTCGTTCCCTTCCTGACTGGTGACTTTGAAGAAATCGTGCTGGTGGATCCCAGATATTATTATGACAGCGCAGAGAAGCTGATGAAGCAGTATGGCTTTACGGATGTACTGTTTCTGTACAACCTGAATACCTTTCTGGAGGACGATGTACTGCACTATGTACTGGAATAGGCTACAGCAGATGAAAGGCCAGATCCTGCGTGAGGAAGAAGCGCTGAACCATCTGATCCCAGGCGTGCTCCAGAGATTTATCCATGGTAAAGAGATTTAAAGACAGGGCGGTAGTACAGATGATGTTACCCTCCTCATAACGGATATTTAAGGCCAGACCGTTTACATCTCCCACAGAAAAGGGGGAAGCGGTCTGGTTTAGTAATTTTTCCGTATTTTCCGGTGAGAGCTGGAAGGTAAAGCGAAAGCCCAGAGGCGTCCGTTTCCCCTTGATAAGCTCCAGGCAGAAGGGCTTTAATTCCTGCCAACGCGCGAAACGGCGCGCAGAAAGCCCCAGGGCTTCCTGTTCTTCTTTTGTATAATAGTCCGGATGCAGATGCCCGTCGAAATGGAAGGTGCTGTAGGTGATGATACTGCCCTCCACCACATGGAACGCATCGAAGGTCCGGGAAAGTAAAAGCCGGTTCATGAAAGCCTTTACGTCTTCCATCTGAAAAGAAATCATAGAAACCTCCTGTGAAAATAGAATAAAGTCTGTTTTTAGTATACACAGAACGAACCGGTAATTCAATGAAAACAGAGCCTGGATTTGAAAATATCGTTTTATACTCGTTTTATAGGTAGCAGAGCTTTCGATAAATAGTTCACAGAAAGTAAAAATTCATGTATACTGTGAGATAGAAAAACATGACAAAGGAGGAACATCCCTATGAATAAAATTGATCACGCCGAAAAACTCCTGCAGCTCACCGAGGAGGGGACCTCGCCCTTCCATGTGACCGCCAGCGTGGAGCGGCAGTTTCAGGAGGCAGGTTTTAAAAAAGTGCAGTTGGGAAAAAACTGGAAACTGGAAAAGGGAGGCCGTTACTATCTGGTTCACCATGGAACCAGTCTGGTGGCGTTTGCCATCGGGAAATGCTACCGGACCGGTGACGCCTTCCGCATGGCGGCGGCTCATACAGACTTCCCGGGACTGCGGATCAAGCCCTCGCCGGAGGTGAAGAAGGCGGGCTACCGCCAGCTCAATGTGGAGGTTTACGGAGGCGCCATTTTAAATACCTGGCTGGATCGTCCCCTGTCTGCTTCCGGACGGGTGGCGCTGCGAAGTGACGACGTCTTCCATCCCCAGATGCGCTTAGTGGACTTTAAAAAACCTTTCCTGACCATCCCGAACCTGGCTATCCACATGAACCGGGAGGTCAATAAGGGCGTGGAGCTGAACCGCCAGAAGGATATGCTTCCGGTCTTCGGCCTGGAGGATTCCGAGGAGTTCCTGACCCGTCTGGCGGAGCGGCTGCAGGTGAAGAAAGAAGATATCCTGGAGTACGAGCTGGGACTTTACAATACGGATACCGGCGATTATCTGGGCCTTTCCGAGGAATTTATTTCCTCACCCCGTCTGGACAATCTGACCAGCGTCCAGGCCATTACTACAGCTATGATAGAAGGCGGTCGGGAGCGGGGAATCAACGTGGCTGCCTATTTCGACCACGAGGAGATCGGCAGCCGTACCAAGCAGGGCGCAGGTTCCACCCTCCTGTCGGCGGTGCTGGAGCGGATTCTGCTGGCTCTGGACGGAGGCCGCGATCAGTTTCTGGAAGCCTACGGGGACAGCATGCTGCTCTCCGTGGACGTGGCCCACGGAATCCATCCCAATCATACGGACAAGCATGATCCCACCAATCAGAACGTGCTGGGAAAGGGCGTCTGCATCAAGGAGGCCTGCAGTCAGTCCTACGCCACCGACAGCGAGGCCGTGGCCATCGTCCAGCAGATCTGTGACAGCGGGGAGATTCCCTGTCAGAAGTTTGTGAACCGCTCCGACAGTGCGGGCGGCAGTACCCTGGGCTCCATTGCGTCCTCCATTCTGCCCATCCGGACCGTGGATATCGGCGTTCCGCTTCTGGCCATGCATTCCAGCCGGGAACTGATGGGAACCGCAGATCAGGAGAGTCTGGTGCGGCTGGTGCAGGCATTTTACAGTTTATCATAAAAGGTATTGAAAAGCTCATAGCGTTGTGCTAATATGTAATGTAGTATTTAAAACTACATAAAACAATTTTGAGATCATGAGATTTTGTATGGAAACCGTGAAGATGTTGAGCGGTTGAAAATAGAGACAGTGGAGGAATGGGAACGTTATGAGTTATAAGATTGTCATGGACAGCTGCGGAGAACTGCCGGAAAGCTATAAGAAGGACGGGCACTTTGAACGTGTGCCGCTGACCCTGGATATTGACGGACATCTGATTGTGGACGATGAGACCTTTGATCAGGCAGACTTTCTGAAAAGAGTGGCTGCCAGCCCCAATTGTCCCAAGTCCTCCTGTCCGTCTCCGCACCGGTACATGGAAGCCTACACCTGCGACGCGGATCACGTATACGCGGTGACGCTTTCCGCAGAGCTGAGCGGCTCCTATAACAGCGCAGAGCTGGGTAAGAAGCTGTACGAGGAGGAATATGGGGAAAAGAAAATCCATATCTTTAATTCCCGCTCTGCCTCCATCGGAGAGACGTTGATTGCCCTGAAGATTGAAGCCTGTGAAAAGGCCGGCATGAGCTTTGAGGACGTGATTGCTGCCGTGGACGCGTACATTGCGGATCAGCATACGTATTTTGTGTTGGAATCGCTGGAGGCCCTCCGGAAGAATGGCCGTCTGAGCAATCTGAAGGCCTTTGTGGCAAATGCCCTGAATATCAAGCCGGTCATGGGAGCTACCCCCCAGGGAACCATCTGCCAGAAGGATCAGGCCAGGGGCATGAACCGGGCGCTGAAGCGTATGGCCGATTACGTGGCAGAGGAGATAAAGAATCCGGCAGAGAAGATTGTGGCGATTTCCCATTGCAATTGTCCCGAGCGGGCGCAGTTTGTGAAAGAAGAGATTGCAAAACGGATTTCTGTGAAGGATTTCCTGATTCTGGATACAGCCGGAGTCAGTAGCCTCTATGCCAGCGACGGCGGCATTATTGTGGTGGCGTAAGGAAAAAGAATAATTTTTTCATAGCTTTTTCACAAAGTTATGCTATAATAAAAAGCAGCAGAACGAAGTCCGACTGGATTCCGTGAAAAAGCGAGAGAGGAAATCGAGATTATGAGTCAGGAAAAAGTAGATCGTTACAAAGAGCAGAAAGCCAACCGGAAGCAGATTATGGCGAAGGAAAAGCGGGAAAAGTTTCTTGTGAAGCTTTGCGCAGGCTTGGTGGCGCTGGCGCTGGTATGCTGGCTTGGCTATTCCATCTACGATAGCGCTAACAAACCGGATACATCAGATGTAGCGATCACCACTACGGCGATTGATGAGTATATGAACACATTGCAGCAGTAGGGACAGAATATTCGTATATGGAAGATGAAGAAAACCGCATGCCATTCCGACATGCGGTTTTTGCGTAAAAAAAGATTCGCACACTTTTGTGCGAATCTTTTGGGTAAAATTATTTGGCTTTTTTAGCTTCTTTATTCTCTTTCTTCTCGCTCTTCTCGTTCTTTTCCGGAGCTGCAATATTATACTTCTCCGCATAAGCATTGAAACACTCCTGATAAGCCTCATCCCGCATATGACGGACGCTCTTAACGTACTCGTGGGTATCGAACTCAGAGCTGTTGGTCTCAATCATGGCTACGGCCACGTTGGAGCAGTGGGCTGCCACACGTTCCAGGTTGGTCAGCAGATCGTTGAAGGCGAAGCCCTGCTGGAATTCACATTTGCCCTCCCGAAGACGGGTAATGTGACGGTTCTTCAGCTCGTTACAGAGCATACCGATGAGCTCGCGCAGAGGCTCTACCTTTTTCGCCATCTCCAGAGAGTCGGTACAGAAGGCGTCTACCGTCAGGTCGGTAATTTCCCGGATGGAAGAGCTTAGCACGCCGATTTCATACTGGGCAGATTCGGAGAAGCTGATCTTCTTCTCGGCCAGCTCCAGGGCCACCTTGGAAATATTGACGGCGTGGTCGCCCAGACGCTCAAAGTCGCTTAAGGTGTGCAGAAATTCGGATACCTGCTGGGTCTGGGTGCTGTTCATGGGCTGACCGGTCAGCTGCATCAGGTAGGTTCCCAGCTTGTCCTCGTATTTATCAATGAGGTTTTCCTTTTCCTGAATCTTGTTGTATTTCTCCTGGGAGAAATCCTTCAGAAGGGCGAAGGAACGGCTCAGATTCTTGCGGGCCTTTTTGGCCATGCCGTTCATAGCGGTATGGCTCTGGGTGATAGCCAGGGCCGGGTAAGCCAGGAAACGCTCCTCCAGCAGATCGAAGTCTGCCTGATCCTCCAGCTCCTCCGGGTCATCCTTCACAAGCCAGAAGACGAATTTCTCGATGAGTCCGATAAAGGGCACCAATACCAGAATGGTCGCCATACGGAACACGGAGTTCATAAGCGCGATGGTCACAGGCCGCATAGTCATATCCATGAACGGGAAATGCACGAAAGCATTGACCGTGTAGAATACAATGGACCAGAAAATCATACCGAACAGGTCGTTCAGCAGATAGATCAGGGCAGTACGCTTACCGTTCTTGTTGGTTCCGATGGAAGAGAGAAGCACCGGACAAGCCGCGCCGACGCCGATACCCATGGTAATCGGAAGAGACGCCGCAAAGCTGATGCTGCCGGTCATGGACAGGGCCTGCAGGATACCGACGGAAGCGGACGCGCTCTGTAGCACGGCGGTGAAAGCGATACCCACCAGAATACCCATGAACGGGTTCTCAAAGGTGGTCAGCAGATTGACGAAGTAGGAACTCTCCTTTAAGGGAGAGACAGCGCCGCTCATGGTCTGCATGCCTACCATCAGAATAGAGAAGCCCAGCATGATGTCGCCCACATTTTTATAAGTGGTCTTCTTCACGAACATCTTGAAAATGATACCGATGATAGCCACTACCGCGGAAATGGTAGCGGTGGACAGAAGCTGGGCGATGCCACTGGAGCCGTCGATGTAAGACAGACAGAGGATCCAGCCGGTCACACTGGTACCGATGTTGGCTCCCATGATGATACCGATGGCCTGGGCCACCTTCATCATACCGGAGTTTACAAATCCGACCACCATGACGGTGGTAGCTGAGGAGGACTGGATGATGGCGGTCACGGCAGTTCCCAGAAGAATACCCTTTAAGGGCGTGCTGGTGAGCTTGTAGAGCACCAGCTCCAGCTTATTTCCTGCCACCCGTTTCAGTCCGTCGCCCATCATGGACATACCGAAAAGGAATAGAGCGACTCCGCTTAACAGTGTCAGGATAATTGATATTCCATTCATTGTTTTTTCTCCTAAGTGTTTTTTTCATTTACACGAACATTTCTATTATATGATAGTTTACGCGAGTTTTACAATCCCTTAACTGCATTTTTATGAAAATTCAATGTAAAATTTACAAAAACAGGGAAGGATGAGGAGGATCTGCCGAAGAACAGGCGCAGCCTCTAAAAACTTGAAAAGGAAAAATGGGTCTGCTAAAATAAATCTGTATCAGAAGAAAAGAAATAAAAGTCCATGGCAAAACGGGATGGACAGGGGATAAAAAGAGAGAAGAGTGAAGCAATGAAACAGACAGAAGAATGGAATACTGCAAAAAGCCGGATCGAGAATCAGATAAAGGAACTACGGCATCGGCTCCATACCTGCCCGGAGATCTCGGGGCAGGAACGGAAGACGAAGGCTGCCTTAAAGCAATTCCTGGAAGAAAGTACCAATTTGGAACTTCACGACTGTGGCGGAGGTTTTTACGCGGTTTACCGAAGCAGCACGGCGGATTCGGCGAAAAAGGGCGTCGCGTTCCGGGCTGATTATGATGCATTGGCCTTACCGGAGGGCGGCGCGGCTCATCTCTGCGGCCACGACGGCCACGCGTCGGCCCTCTGCGGCGCGGTGCTTCTGTTGGAGCAGCAGGTAAAAGAGGGCCGGGATCCCGGCAGAAATGTATACTTTCTGTTTCAGCCCGCCGAGGAGACCGGCGCGGGCGCGGCGCCCTGCTGTGAACTCTTTGATAAGGAAGAGATCGAAGAAATCTATGGCGCGCATAATCTGCCGGGTTTTGCCTTCGGCGAAGTGTATACAAAGGAAGGAACCTTTGCCTGCGGCTCCGAGGGCCTGACCTTACGTTTTATCGGCAAACCCACCCACGCAGCCTATCCGGAGCTGGGAATCTCCCCGGCCCCGGCTGTGGGACAGATTCTGACCGGGATTCCGTCATTTTTAAATAAGAAAGAACACGGCTACAGCGGTATGGCTCTTTGCACCGTCATCGGCGTACAGATGGGAGAAAAAGCCTTCGGCGCGGCGGCTGAGAAAGCGGAGGTCTGGCTGACCCTCCGGGCGGAGCGGGGCGCGGATCTGAAAAAATTGCGTCAAATGGTACTGACCCGTGCGGAAGAACTGGCGGTACAGGACGGCCTTATCCTGGAGACAGAGGAGCAGGACGTCTTCCCTGCCGCAGAAAATGACAGCGCCTGCGCCAAAAAGGTATTAAAAGTCTGTGGCGGCCGCATCCTGCAGGAGCCCATGCGCTGGAGTGAGGACTTCGGCCATTACCTGAATCATTGCCGGGGGGCGTTCTTCGGCATCGGAGCAGGTGTGGAGTATCCGGGGCTTCACACAGAGACTTACGAGTACCCGGACGGGCTGCTTATGCGGACGGCGGAGAGCTTTTTAAAGCTCCTGTAAGATAGAAGGACAACATTCGGAGGAACATAACGATGCTGATACGCTTATTTTCTTATATGAAGCAGTACAAAAAATACGCTGCCCTGGCGGTGGTCTGCATTATGACAGAGGGCGTCTTTGAGCTTCTGGTTCCGCTCATCATGGCGGATCTCATCGACGTGGGCGTGGCGAACGGCGACAGGATCTACATCTATAGGAAGGGCTTACAGATGGTGGCCTGCGCGCTGACAGCGCTGATGCTGGGCGTGGGAAGCGCCCGATTCGCGGCACTGACCGGTCAGGGACTGGGCGCGGAGCTGAGGAAGGCCGAGTATGAGAAGCTTCAGGGGTATTCCTTTGCCAACATCGACCATTTCCGCTCCTCATCCCTGGTGACGCGGCTCACCAGCGACGTGACGAATATTCAGAACGCAGTGTCCATGGGTATGCGCCCCTTCTGCCGTGGTCCTATGATGCTGGTGGTGGCCACGGGCGTGGCTTTTTCCATCAATCATACGCTGGCCATCGTGTTCTTTGTGGCGCTGCCATTGCTGGCGACGGCCCTTTTTGTGATTACCATGAAGGTAGGCCCGCTCTATTCCCGGATGCAGACCGCCATTGATACGGTGAACCGGATTGTCCAGGAAAATCTGACGGCGGTGCGGGTGGTCAAGGCCTGTGTCCGGGGCGGTTACGAGGTGGAGAAGTTCGAGGAGGGTAATCAGAATCTCCGCAAGGAGTCGGAGACAGCCTTCCGGTTAGCCGCCCTGAACATGCCCGCCATGCAGTTTGTCATGTACGGCACGATTCTTTCGATTTTGCTCTTTGGCGGCTATCTGATTCAGAAGGGCAGCATGAAGGTGGGCGAGCTCACGGGATTCTTAAGCTATGTACTGCAGATTCTGAATTCCCTGATGATGATTTCCAATGTGTTTCTGATGCTGACCCGCTCCATGGCCTCCGGCGCGCGGATTCTGGAGGTCATCGACGAAAAGGTGGATCTGACGGATGAAAAGGCCAGGGACATCGAAGTGAAGCACGGCAGCGTGGACTTCGAGCATGTGTGGTTCAAGTATAAAAAAGAGGCGAAGGAATATGTGCTTTCGGACATTTCCTTCCATATAGAAGCGGGCCAGACGGTGGGCGTCATCGGTCAGACCGGCGCGGCCAAGTCCACGCTTGTGCAGTTGATCCCGAGACTTTATGACGCCACAGAAGGCGTGGTGAAGGTGGACGGCGTTCCGGTGCAGGAGTACCCCATGGCGCATCTTAGAGAGGCCATTGCCATGGTATTGCAGAAAAATACCCTGTTTTCCGGAAGTCTCCTGGACAATCTGCGTTGGGGAAAGGAGAACGCTTCCATGGAAGAGATCGAGGAAGCCTGCCGTATCGCCTGCGTGGACGAGGTGCTGGAGCGGCTGCCAGAGGGGTATGAGACTGAGATGGGTCAGGGGGGCGTCAATGTGTCCGGCGGCCAAAAGCAGCGGATCTGCATTGCCCGTGCACTCTTAAAGAAGCCGAAGATCCTGATTCTCGACGATTCCACCAGCGCTGTGGATACGGCCACCGAGGCGAAGATCCGGGAGCGGATGGGAAAAGCCCTGCCTGATATGACGAAAATCATCATCGGACAGCGGATTTCTTCTGTCCGGCACGCGGATCAGATTATCATTCTGGACGATGGGCAGGTCAGCGACATCGGCACCCACGAGGAGCTGCTGGCCCGCAGCGAAATCTATCAGCAGATTTACGAATCCCAGAAGGAAGGAGTGGAGCTTTAATGGCGAAGTACAGTTATGTGGGTTATAAGCGGCCCAGGAATACGAAGAATACGCTGAAGCACCTCCTTCATTATATGGGCCTCCACAAGTGGATGTTTTTGCTGGTGGGGCTTCTGGTGTGTGTGAGCACCGGGGCCAGTGTCATGGGAACTTATCTTCTGAAGCCGGTTATCAACCGCTTTATCATGCCAGGGAATATGAAGGGTCTGGTCAGTGCCGTGGCAGCCATGGGCGTCATGTACCTCTGCGGTGCTCTCGCAACCCTGGCTTACAATCAGCTTATGATCAAATCAGCCCAGACTGTGGTGCAGGAGATCCGAAGCGATCTCTTTGCCCACGTACAGACCCTGCCGTTACAGTATTTTGACGCCCATACCCACGGGGAACTGATGAGCCGCTTCACCAATGATGTGGACACGGTGCAGGAGGCCATGAACAACAGCTTCGCCATGGCGATCCAGAGCTTTCTGACCCTGGTGGGCACCATTGTCATGATGATGGTCTTGAGCGTGCGGCTGTCCCTGATCGTCATGGTATTTCTGATTCTCATGGGCATTTTTATCCGGACCAACAGCAAGAGAAGCCGGAAATATTATCAGCGGCAGCAGGCGGAGCTTGGCAAAATCAATGGCTTCGCAGAGGAAATGATGGCTGGCCAGAAGGTGGAGAAAATCTTCAACCATGAGAAGATTAATTTTGATATTTTCTGCAGGCTCAATGAGAATTTCCGAAAGGAATCTACAGATGCCCTGACCTACACGGGGATGCAGGTGCCCACCGTGGTCAGCCTTTCCTATCTGAATTACGCGGTATCGGCCTGTGTGGGCGGTATCTTTACCCTGAACGGCTTTCTGGATATCGGAAGCCTGTCATCCTATCTGGTGTTTGTGCGCCAGAGCGCCCTGCCCATGAACCAGTTTACGGCTCAGATCAACCAGATTCTGACGGCTCTGGCCGGGGCAGAGCGGATCTTCGATCTGATGGAGGCCGAGCCTGAGGCGGACGAGGGCGATGTGACCCTCTGCAATGTGATGGTAGAAAATGGAAAATTAAAAGAGACTGATGAGCGCACCGGACACTTTGCCTGGAAGCTTCCGGCGGCGGAGCAGGGCGGCGCGGCGGAACTGCGAAAACTCCGGGGTGATGTGAAATTCGACAAGGTGGTCTTCGGCTATGTGCCGGAGAAACATATTTTAAATGGCATCTCCCTGTATGCGAAGCCCGGTCAGAAAATCGCCTTCGTGGGCAGTACGGGAGCCGGAAAAACCACGATTATCAACCTGATTAACCGGTTTTACGAGATCGAGGCGGGTACCATCACCTACGACGGCATTGACATCCGTCGGATTCGGAAGGACGATCTGCGCCATTCCCTGGCCATGGTGATCCAGGAGACCCACCTGTTTACCGGAACCATCGCCGATAATATCCGATACGGAAAACTGGACGCCACAGACGAAGAAGTGCGGGAGGCGGCCCGGATCGCCAACGCGGATTCCTTTATCCGCCGTCTGCCGGACGGCTACGACACCATGCTCTACAGCGACGGCAGCAATCTGTCCCAGGGTCAGCGCCAGCTTATCGCCATTGCCCGGGCTGCTATCGCGAAGCCTCCGGTGCTGATTCTGGACGAGGCCACCAGCTCCATCGACACGCGGACGGAGCGGCTCATCGAGAAGGGCATGGACGCCATCATGGAGGGCCGGACTGTATTTGTCATCGCCCATCGGCTCTCCACGGTCCGCAATTCCAAGGCCATCATGGTGCTGGAAAAAGGGGAAATCATCGAGCGGGGCGATCACGGGGCGCTACTTGCGGAGAAAGGACGCTATTATCAGCTATATACCGGTCAATTTGAGCTGGAATGATCTGTAATAAACTGGAAGAAAGATAAATTGTATACAAACAGGATTTCCGAAATCTGGAGTGCGCGGAGGACGAAAATCCTGTTTTTTGTCCGAAAAATCCGGATTGTATTGAAAAAAATACTGGAATACAGTTCAATTCTGCGATAGAATAAAGTGATCGCAAATACAAGTCTATCGACACAAATTTAACAATATTGTCAAAAAATTTTCGGAATTGTTCGGAGATTGTCTATTTTTTATCTAAAGTTGTATCCCAATAATAAGTGTGATAAAGTGAATATGAGACAAATGCTACAAAAGCATGAAGGAAGGAAAAAGCTTATGTTCAAGAAGACATTTAAAGGCGGCGTGCATCCGGACGATGGAAAACGGTACGCCAAGGATGCGTCTTACCGTACCTATCTTCCCCAGGGCGATCTGGTATTTCCCATGAGCCAGCATATTGGCAAGCCGGCGAAGCCACTGGTGAAAAAGGGCGATACGGTGCTGGCGGGACAGCTGATCGGCGAAGCGGACGGTTTCGTATCAGCGAATATTGTCAGCTCCTGCTCCGGTACGGTAAAAGCTGTTGAGAACAGAAGAACAGCATCCGGTGCGAAGGTGTTGTCTGTCGTGATCGAGAATGACGGACAGTACACACCTGCAGAGGGCATCGGCGCGGAGCGCGATTACAAGGCGCTCAGTAAAGAAGAAATTCTCGGAAGTATACAGAAAGCAGGAATTGTAGGAATGGGAGGAGCCGGTTTCCCGGTTCATGTAAAGCTGGCTCCGAAGAACGCGGACGAGATTCGTTATGTCATCGCCAATGGCGCGGAGTGTGAGCCCTACATCACCTGTGATGACCAGCTGATGCGCACAAAAAGCATGGAGCTGGCAGAGGGCATGAGAATTCTGCTTCAGCTGTTCCCGGCTGCAGAGGGTGTCTTCCTGATCGAGGAAAATAAGCCGGAAGCCATCGCGGCGCTGAAAAAAGCCTGCGCAGGCGACGACAGGCTGAAGGTTCACGCTGCGAAATGCAAGTACCCCCAGGGCGGCGAGCGTTCCATAATCCAGGTGATCGCAGGCATCGATCTGAAGCTTGGCATGCTTCCGGCCGACGCGGGCTGCGTGGTGGATAACGTGGCGACCATTTATGCCATTTACCAGGCTGTATGCAAGTCCACACCGCTGATGGAGCGAGGCTTTACGGTGTCCGGCGATGTGGTGAAGGAGCCCTGTAACCTGATTGTGAAAATCGGAACGAATATGGCAGAGGTTCTGGAGGCCGCAGGCGGCATACAGGAAGGAAAAGAAGCGCAGAAATACTTAAGCGGCGGCCCTATGATGGGAATGGCGCTGGCAGATCTGGAGGTTCCCATCTGCAAGAACAACAATGCGCTGACGGTATTGGGCGAGGATCCGGTGGCACTGGCAGAGAAGCAGGCGACGTCATGTCTGCGCTGCGGACGCTGTACCAGAGTCTGTCCTCTGGGACTGTCCCCCCAGGAAATGATGGATGCGGCCAAGAGAAAGCGCTATGTCCGTTATGAAAAGAAGCTGTATGGCCTGGAGTGTATCGCCTGCGGATCCTGTACCTTTGTCTGCCCGGCCAAGCAGCCTCTGATGCAGACCTTCAAGGAGACGAAGGCTGAGATTATGAACAGGAAGAGAGCCGCGCAGGCCCAGCAGGGAGGTGCGAAGAAATGAGTAAACTGATGAATGTATCCTCCAGCCCCCATGCACGGAGCCGTCTGACCACCAGCCGGGTCATGGGCGACGTGATTCTGGCGCTTTTACCGGCTACAGCCATGGGCATCTATCATTTTGGAAGCTCCGCGCTGATGATGATTCTGGTGTCCATCGCGGCGGCGGTTCTGACAGAGTTTTTATTTGATAAGGCAACCAGAAGAGAGAACACGATTACAGATTGCAGCGCGATTGTCACAGGACTTCTCCTGGCGCTTTGCCTTCCGAACGGCGTTCCCCTTTACATACCGGTTCTCGGAAGCGTATTTGCGATCCTGTTTACCAAGTGCTGCTTCGGCGGACTGGGACATAACTTTATGAACCCGGCCCTGTCCGGACGCTGTTTTCTGCTGATTTCCTTTGCAAGCGCCATGTCCACCTATACGGTAGACGGCGTCAGCAGCGCTACGCCGCTGGCAGAACTGGCGGCAGGCAATGCAGTGAGCCTGGTACAGACCTTTTTAGGCTCCAATAACGGCGTCATTGGCTGTTCCACAGCGGGACTTTTGCTTGGCGGTATCTATCTGCTGATCGTGGGCGGCATCACCTGGGAGATCCCGGCGTCCGTGCTGGTATCCTTTACTGCGTTTATCGCCCTGTTCGGCGGTCACGGCTTTGATGTTCCGTACCTGCTTCTGCAGCTGGCAGGCGGCGGCATTGTGATGGGAGCCTTCTTTATGGCGACTGACCCGGTTACCTGTCCGCTGGCTTCCAAAGGACAGCTGATTTACGGTGTGGTTCTTGGTATTCTGGCCGCAGTCTTCCGTGTATATGGAAGCTCCGCAGACTCCGTAAGCTACGCCATCATCATTTGCAATATGTTTGTTCCGCTGATTGACGAGATTTCTATTCCGGTTCCTTTCGGCTATCGGAAGAAGAAAGAGGGTGGAAAGAAGATTCCGGCCGCAGCCATAGCCCTCTGTGTGATTACCCTGATTGCAGGCGTGGCCTTAAGCGGCGTATACAAGATGACGGAAGGCAAGATTGCCGAGCAGCAGCTGGCAGCCAAGGCAGCTTCCTACCGGGAGGTTTGCCCGGATGCGGCAGAGTTTACTTATGACGATGCACTGACCGCCAAGGTGGACGCTCTGAACGGCGAGGTATACGGCACTGATTTCGGAAAGGCTTATATCAATGAAGTCATCGTAGGAAAGGACGCTTCCGGCAAAGTGGCAGGCTATGTTATCAGCGCTTCCAGCGGCGACGGTATGGAAGGCGAGATCACCATATCGGTAGGTATGGCGGCAGACGGAACCGTGACCGGTATTTCCTTCACGGTATTGAATGAGACCGCAGGTCTTGGTTCCCTGGTAGGCGAGGACGCTTTCAAGGGTCAGTTTAACGGCGTGAAGACCGATAAGTTCACCCTGTTCAAGTCCGGCGGAGCTTCTGCCCCCGGCGAGATCAACGGTGTCTCCGGCGCAACCATTTCCTCCAGCGCTGTGGTGAACGCAGTGAACGCGGCCGTAGACTTCTTTGAAAATGATATACAGGGAGGGAATTAAACGATGAAACCTTGTACAGAACGCATCTATAATGGTGTTATAAAAGAAAATCCCACTCTGGTTCTGATGCTGGGCATGTGTCCCACACTGGCAGTTACCACCTCGGCTGTCAACGGATTTGGAATGGGTGTATCCACACTGGTGGTACTTGTGATGTCCAATCTGGTTATCTCCGCGCTTCGGAAGATGATTCCGGACGACGTCCGTCTGCCGGCTTATATTGTCATCGTAGCCTCTCTGGTTACGGTGGTAGAGCTTCTGATGGAAGCTTATGTTCCGTCCATCTACAGCGCACTGGGAATCTATATTCCGCTGATCGTTGTAAACTGTATTATTCTGGGCCGCGCGGAGGCTTACGCTTCCAAAAATCCGCCTCTGCTGTCCGCCATGGACGGACTGGGCATGGGCCTTGGCTTTACGGTTTCCCTTTCTATCATCGGCTTCATCCGGGAGCTTCTGGGCGCGGGTACCGTATTCGGAGTGCAGGTGATGCCGGCTGCTTATAAGCCCATCGCTATCTTTATCAAGGCTCCGGGCGCGTTCCTGGTTCTGGCGTTTCTGGTTATTATCATGAACGCCCTGAAGATTAAGAACCGGGCGGACGCCATGGTACAGGGCTGCGACGGCTGCTGCGCGACCTGCGCGCATGCGAAGAAAGAAGGAAAGGAGGCGCAGAAATAAATGAAATCACTACTTCTGATTATCATTACAACAGCGCTGGTTAATAACGTGGTATTAAGCCAGTTCCTGGGAATCTGTTCCTTCCTGGGCGTATCCAGATATATCAAGACGTCCTTCAGCCTGGGCGCGGCGGTTATCTTCGTTATCACGGTAGCCTCCGCAGTGGCGAACCTTCTGTATACTTACGTACTGACGCCCCTGAATCTGGATTATCTGAAAACCATCGTCTTTATTCTGGTCATCGCGGCTCTGGTGCAGATGGTAGAGATGTTTACGAAAAAAACTTCTCCGCCCCTTTATAAGGCACTGGGTATCTATCTGCCGCTGATCACCACCAACTGCGCGGTTCTGGGCGTAGCCCTGACCAATGTGCAGGACGGTTATAATTTCATCGAGAGCGTACTGGCCGGATTCGGTACCGCAGTGGGTTATACCATTGCCATCGTTCTGCTGGCAGGTATCCGCAGCCGTATTGATGATGAGGCTCTGCCGGCTTCCTTAAAGGGCGCGCCCATTGTGCTGATTTGCGCGGCATTGATGGCGATTGCGTTCATGGGATTTGGCGGTCTGGCGCTGTCATAAGGAGGAGAATATGCAGGAAGTTATTATAGCGACATTGGTAGTAGGCGTAATCGGACTTCTGATCGGCGTAGCTCTGGTGGCAGTCAGCAAGAAGTTTGCAGTGGAGACCGACGAGCGCGTCGGCCTTGTAAGAGAAAGTCTTCCGGGTAATAACTGCGGAGCCTGCGGTTACGCAGGCTGCGACGCAGTGGCGGCAGCCATCGTGGAGGGCAGGGCTCCGGTCAATGCCTGCCCGGTGTGCAATGCGGAAGCAGTGAAGAAAATCGGCGATATCATGGGTGTGCAGGCGGAAGCTGCAGAGCGTAAGGTTGCTTACGTTCACTGCGCGGGAACCTGTGATAAAACCTCTGTCCGGTGCAATTATGTGGGAATTCACGACTGCAGGGCGGCTGTCCTGTCAGGAATATCTGTCTGGGAATGTGATTACGGTTGTCTGGGCTTTGGCTCCTGTGTGGAAGCCTGTAAGTTCGGCGCGCTCCGTGTAGAAAACGGCGTAGCCATCGTAGACGAAAGCAAGTGCGCCGGCTGCGGTAAATGCGCCAAGGCCTGTCCCAAGGGACTCATTGAGCTGGTACCGGCGGACAAGAAGATAGCGGTGCGCTGCGCAAGCCGCGACCGTGGACCTGCTGTGAAGAAGGCCTGCACCGCGGGCTGTCTGGGCTGCGGCGTCTGCGCGAAGCAGTGCGAGCACGAGGCCATCACCGTGGATGGTAATCTGGCCCATATCGACTATACCAAGTGCGTGGGCTGCGGCAAGTGCGCGGAGAAGTGCCCGGCTAAGATCATCGAAATGTTTTAAAATATGGATTTGAGGTTATGATAATGAAGCGAATCATGTCAGTCATTCTGGGAACACTGGGTCTTCTGATTGCGGCGCTCTGTATTCGGCAATACGGAAAAGAAGACGGGGGAACAGCCTGTACCAGACAGCTTTTCGCCATGGATACGGTTATGAGCTTTACCGCTTACGGACCGAAGGCGGAGGAGGCTGTGGACGCAGCCATGAAGGAAATCGAACGACTGGATGCTTTGCTTTCCACAGGAAATGAATCCAGTGAGATCTCGCAGCTGAATGCTGCGGGATCTTTTCTGGTATCTGAGGATACTTTGAAATTACTGGAAGAAGCGGAAAGCATCCTGCAGTCCACGGGCGGTCTTTTTGACGTGACGGTCTATCCGCTGATGCAGCTCTGGGGATTCCCTGCCGGGGACTATCGGGTGCCGACACAGGAAGAAATTTCCAGCACGCTTTCGCTGGTGGACGCTGCGCAGATTCAGATAGAAGGCGCGCAGGTGACTCTGGGCGAGGGGCAGCAGGTGGATCTGGGCGGTATCGCCAAGGGCTACGCCTCCGACCGGGTCATGGAGCTTTACCGGGAGTACGGCGTGACTTCGGGTATGGTGTCCCTGGGCGGCAATATCGAGACCCTGGGGACGAAACCGGACGGGACAGACTGGAAAATCGGAATTCGGAATCCGGAGATTTCGTCCGGATCCGGAAGCGGGACTGAGGACGTGCTGCTGGCGCTGGAGGTGGAGAATCAGGCCGTGATTACCTCCGGCGGATATGAGCGCTATTTTGAGGAGAACGGGGAGACCTATATCCACATCCTGGATCCCCGCACCGGCTACCCGGCAGATTCCGGCCTGCTTTCCGTGACCGTTGTATCGGAAAACGGTATGCTGGCGGACGCTTTGTCTACTTCTCTTTATATCATGGGCGAGGCAGATGCGGCAGAGTACTGGCGGATCCATGGAAATGACGAAGGGAACAGCTTTGAGCTGGTTCTGGTGGATACTTCCGGAAAGGTCTATGCAACGGAAGGGCTGCGTGATAAGATAGAGATGAGGGACGCGGCGCAGAGGCTGGAGATCGTGGAGCGCTAGAGAATTGCGCAGTGAAAAAGAGTGGGCAGAAAGTATTGTAAAGGATAATGGTTCAGAATGACAGAGAAGATGCGGACGGGACAGAATCGAAAAGCAGTTTACATCGTGGCGGCGCTCTGCGCTTTGATCTTCCTTGGGGGAATCGGCGGCATGATCTGGAATCTGACCCGAAGCCACGGCAGACAGGTGGAAATTCTGCAGGATGGGAAAATCCTGTATACACTGGATTTGGCTCAGGCGGGGGATCAGACCTTTACCGTGACCTACGGGGGCAGAAGCAATGAAATCGAGATCCGGGATCACCAGATCCGCGTGAAAGCAGCGGACTGCCCCGACCAGATCTGTGTCCACATGGACTGGCTGGAGGCCGCTCCCATCGTATGTCTGCCGAACCGGCTGAGCATTCAGTACGCGGACGGAGAGAGCGCGTCCGGGCTGGACGCGGTGGCGAACTAAAAATGTAAATATTTCGTAATGCCAGATGAAAAGATATAATATAATCTTTAGGCAGGTATGAATATTTTAGTAGTTAAAAAAGAAAGGGCCGTCATGAAGGATCATCCATCAGAAAAAAGAATGACAACCGGAAAACTCACTGAGCTGGCGCTGCTGACAGCGGCAGCTCTGATTTTATATGTGGTGGAGCTCCAGATTCCGAATCCCATCCCGATTCCAGGCGCGAAACTGGGGCTGGCCAATATCGTGACGGTCTACGCAGTCTACCGCTACCGCCCCGGCGAGGTGCTGATGGTGGTACTGGTCCGCATTTTCTTAGGCTCCCTCTTTGGAGGCAGCATGATGACCTTCCTCTACAGCCTGACCGGAAGCCTGCTCTGCCTGCTTGGCATGCTGCTTCTCCGTCACATGGTCAGCGGCCGCGCCATTTGGCTGGCCAGCGTCCTGGGCGCCGTCCTCCACAACACCGGCCAGATGCTGGTGGCAGTGGCAATTGCCGGAAAAGGCATGCTGTTTTACCTGCCCTTTCTGATGACGGCCGGCTGTGTGGCAGGAGCCTTTACGGGCCTGTGCGCCCAGCTGGTGCTGAACCGGCTTGGGAGACAGTAAAAAATACTGTAAAAATAGTGAAAATTAGTGTAAAAATAATGAAAAAAATAAAAGAGTATACCCATAAAAGAAGAGAATTCAGGACTATGTGGTAGTAGTGAGGTATGGACGTGGAAGAAATCGGGCAGAAAATTCTGTCTGCCTGTTCACCCCGGCCCATGCTGATGGGTGCGCAGCGCAATGCTTTGAGGGCGTTCAACGCGGGAGTCTCATTATCCTGCCTGTGCATCCTCGCCCACAGGCTGCCACACCTGTTTCGCAGCCTGGTTTTGTCGCTCACACAAGAGAAAAAATAAACGCGGTGGGGTTTCTTGATCCCCGACCGCGTTTATTTTTGTCCGCTGATATACGGGCAAATCGTTTTTTATTGTAGGTTACTTTCTTGTACCATCCGAGCCGATGGTATATCCGTCAATGGTGGTATTCACCGCCATCGTCCCGTCTGGGTAGAAGTAGTACCACTTTCCGTCAATCTGCTTCCAGCCGCCGGCAAACATCATTCCGGTAGTCTTATCCAGCCAGTACCACTTCTGTTCATCGGAGAGCCAGCCCTTCACCGGCTCCCCGTTTCTGTAATAGTTCCACTGGCCGCTGTCATTCTGCTGCCAGCCGTTTGCGGCCTGCGGGTCAATGACGATTTCCACAAACCGCCGCAGGGCCGTGGCGACCTCGGCGCGGGTGGCGGTTCCCTTGGGGTCGAATTTATTTCCATTCTTCCCGGCCAGGATGCCTGCCTGCTGCATGGACTTGACCGCATCTTTCGCCCAGCTGCTGATCTTTGCGTTGTCCGCAAAAGTCACCGCCTGGAGGGTTTTCGGAAGGTCGTAGCCCAGCTTTTTGGCGTAATTTGCCATGATGACCGCCATCTGTTCCCGGTTGATGTTGGTATCCGGCGCAAAGGTGGTGGCGGTAACGCCGCCCACAATTCCGGTCTGCGCCGCCCAGTTCACATAGGGCGCATAGTAAGCGTCGGCTTTCACATCGTTGAATTTCCCGGTCTGGTAGCTGTCCGGGTTGATGCCCGCCAGCCGCCCCAGGGCGGTGACGAACATTCCTCTGGTCATGCCGGTGCCCGGGCTAAAGGTGGTGTCGCTGGTGCCGGAGAGCAGTCCCCGGCTGGCTGCAAAGAGGATGTTGTCCGCAGCCCAATGGTTATGAATATCGGTAAAGGCCGGGGCAGGGTTCTTGTAGCCCACGCCATAGACGCTGAAATGACCGGTTTCAAAAACCACCGCTTTCAGGTTGGCATTGTAGCTGGATTTGGTGATCCATTCCACCTTGCCAGCGTCATCTACATAGACTGCGTACAGGTTTCCGGCAGCTTCTTCCTTTGCTGGGGTGTAGGGCAGGCGCACCGAGACAGTATGGCCGTTTAGGTTGGTAATCGGCGTCTCCTTGCCGCCGGAGAGGTACACCAGCGACAGGTCATAGGCCGGTCTTGTTTCTATGGCGGCTTTGGCCTCGGTAGAACGCAGCGCATCCACCTTATCTGCCCGGAGGATGATGTCCCCTCCAGCGGAGGCGGTATCCAGCTGCTTCAGAGTATCCAGCCCGATATTAACCGAAACCAGATGGTCTGTTGCTACGGTAAACTGCCGGACGTTTTCTTTAACCAGCAGATCCAATGTCTGCGCCTTGATGGTCACGTTAAAAGAGGTCTGGCCTGCCGCCGGGGTGATGGGAACGGTAACGGCAATCCCGTTTTCGGCTATGCCGTTCTTTTTCGCATCCTGTTTGGCCTTGCCGATGGCGGACTGGACAGAGCTGTTGTCCACCGATACATTACCGTTTTTATCCGGCTTAACTGGCTTGGTTTCTCTGGTGACAGGAGAATCCGGTTTGTCCGGTTTGCCCGGTTTGTTCGGTTTGTCCGGTTTGTCCGGTTTGTTCGGTTTGCCGGTGTCCGGCTGACTGGCATTTCCAGAGTTACCGGAATCGCCGGAGGACGAACCGCCGGAGGAGGAGCCGCCGCCGCCGGACGAGCCGCCGGAGGAGGAGCCGCCGCCGCTGGACGAGCCACCGGAGGAGGAGCCGCCGTCGCCGCTGGAAGGCCGATCGGAAACGGTCAGTGTTCCAGAAACATAGGTGATCTCATAGTTGTCATTTGACAGCGTACCCGCAATGTTGATTGCAGTTTTGCCGGGTTTGCTCATATCCGGTGTCTGCGCGTAAGTCAATGTTACCGTGCCGCTCAGGGTGTCTGCACCAACCAGACCTTCCACCTTGTAATCCTTATCTGCTTCCGGGCTTCTCAGATCGGGCGCGGTGCTGCCGGTGTAGGCACTCTTGTCAAGCGCCGTAACGGTGACCGCTTTCTTCGCTACGGTCACAGTCACGTTCTGTTCTGCCACATCTGCGTACTCTGCGTTTCCCTGAACCTTATACCAAACAGTGTATTCCCCGGCGTTTTTCGCTGTGGGGATCTGCTCACTCCACTCAGAATCGCCAAGCCGGTAGAGCATTGTGCCGCCAGTGGTCTTGCCTGCTGTAACCAGAGCCTGTTCTGCACCATTGTAGGTCAGTGTATTGACCGTAGGTGCCGTAACAGTGGAGACAAGCTTGTTGGTCGCATTGACATTGACGGTCAGAGTGATGTCCTCATAGTTTGCGCTCTTGATCACTACGGTCACTGTGCCCACAGAGCCGGTGGTCTTCACGTCATTTTTCTGAATGGGCAGGGTCAGCTCGCCGTTTTCCACCTTCGCGCCGCTGGTGTAGTAGCCGTCATTGAGTTTGATCTCGCCAAGCTCATAGGTGGGTGCACCGTACTCTTTGGGCGTTTCCAGCGTGGGCAGGGCGGGGAGCGTCACAGTGTAGGTCTTTTCGTGGCCGTTTACAATGACGAGCGCAGTTTCCTTGGTGAAGTCAGGCGCAGCGGCCTTGGTGATGCTGCCAGTGGTCATGAAACTGCTCTGCTCCAGGGCGTAATTCTTCGCGGTCTGCCCCAGCAGGGTCACTGTGGCAGTGATGCTCTTGCCGCTGCCCACACCGGCATCGTCAAAGCTGGCGGTGACGGTGTAGTCTGTGCCTCGGTTCAAGGTCACTTTGTCGAAGGTCACGCTGGAGATGTCCGCGTTTGTCGTGCCATCATAGGGCTTGGACGCAGCCGTTACCCCAGAGAGCGTCAGCGGCTTCTTCCCAATGCTGACCGCCACGCTGGCGGGTGTGGTATCGTTGTGGTTTGCATCGCCAATCACCCGATACCACACGGTATATGCTCCGGCATCGGTGCCGACAGGGATGTCCTGGCTGTATGTGCCGTTCTCGGTCAGGCTGTACTGCATGGTGCCGCCGCTGGTCACGCTGCCCGCGGTAATGAGTGCCTGCGCCTGGCCGGTATAGGTCAGGTTTTCCTGCGCTGTGGGAGGCGTGATGCGGTTTGACCCGATGTCGGCCTTTTGTACCGTTACAACAATATCCTGGCTCGTCTTCTTGTAGCCGTTGCAGGTGGCGGAAAAGCGGAAGATATGCTTGCCTGCGGACAGCTTTTGTGCGGCGAGATTAAATTGATTGCTTGTTGTCGCACCGCCAACGGCTGTCTCTTTGCCGTCCTCCACCTTGTACCACTGGAAGCTTACAGCGCCGGTGCCCCTCACATTGACAATCAGCGTCCCCGTGCCGCCATAGGTCATGCTCATCTCGGTGGGATAGTTCATGCTCTGGATGGGGAGCCTGGCCACAGAAACATTGGTCAGCTCCTTGCCGGTAAGGTCGGTTATCCAGGTGGTGCCGCTCTTGAAGGCGCAGCCCTCCGGCAGCAGGGATGCCAGCGTGACATCTCCGGTGACGGTCAGCTTTGCCGCCGTTTTCCCGTTCAAATCCAGCTTGAGCGGGCTGCCGATGGTGAGTTCGCCTGCATTTGCCAGCAACTTCACCGTACCGCCGCCGGCTGCCGCGATGGCCGCGTCTACCGTCAGATGGTAGGAAGTGCTGCCGTCCGTCTTTGTTACCTCAGCGGCATAGCCGCAGTATGGGCAAACATTCCCGCCGGAAGGGTCATCCGGGTGGCTGCACTCCACAACGGTGACGGCAGTATTCGCATTCATCTCTGACAGCTTGACCCATGCGCCGTCTTGCTTCTGATAGGCATAGCCCGCTGCCAGCAGGGACTGGTAATCTGCGCCATTCTCGATTTTGATGCTGTCAAAGGAGCCGCCGGACAGGATCACACGAATACCGCTATTATATCCCAATTTCAGCAGATCCGCGCTACCGCCGGACATGGTCAGCGTTCCCTCCGTGTAGATGCCGCCGGTGAACGTGCCGCTCGTTACCACGGCTTCGTTCCCGGTAAGGAAGAAAAGCCCAAATCCACGGACGCCAGTTCCGCCGCCTACGCTTCCCTCCAGGGTGACATTGTCCAGCGTCAGCTTTGCGCCTGTGTGGTCAAATTTTCCAACTTCCACCGCATTAGCGGACTTGGAGACACAGGTGCTTTGCACCTTGCCGTTTGTTATGGCTACATTGGAGCCGAGGATGCAAAGAAGCGCCTCCTCACGGGATTTGCTCAGGGTGAATCCATTCAGGTCCAGTGTAATATTTTTGCTGATTTCGATAGGTTCTGCGTTCTCAATCTCCAAAGGCCCCCGCAGCGTGATAGTGTCACCGTCCTGCGCGGCATTCAGCGCGTTTTCCAGACTGGTGTATCGCTTGCCGCCGGTTTCAAATGCCTCCACCAGCGCTTTGCAGAAGGTGCAGTAACCGGCGCTGTCCACCTTGCCCGCATGGTCGCAGCTTCTGCCGCAGACACATTTACCGTTCTGATATTGGCAGGTATGCTCGACCACTTTGACGCTTCTACTCTGGATGCTTACTTCGGAAACATTCAAAATTTCACTGTCATCAGTGTCTGCAAAGGCATATCCCTCCGCCAGCAGAGCCAGAGCCGGCGCGCCGGTATCCACACTGATGCCCCCTTGGAAGGTGCCGCCATGGAGCTGGGTGTTCCCGACGAACGTCATCTGATGTGTAAACACGCAGTCGCCCTTTACCGTCAGGGTAAACTGGTTATTAAAGTATTCCGCGCTTGTTGTAACGCTGTCTAATATCAACACCGCGGGGGCGCTGGTGGCAATGTCATTTATCGTGCCGTTTTTGATGGTAACGCTGTTGTACGGGAAATTTTGCAGATCCAGCGTCTTGACCTTGTGGCCCTGCAGATCCAGCGTAATGTCCATTTTGTTCGCCGGCTCGCCGTTCCCCGCTTTCAAGGTTGCGTTAGTATCCCGCACAAAATAAGCGGTTCCGCCGGAGAACAGAATGAACCCAACATCAGGGTTATCGCCTTCAAACGTATAGGGGATACCGTTGCGAATAAAGAGCACATCCTTGCTGCACGGTTCGCCGCACTGTTGGCATTTGCCCTCGTTGGTGTATTTTTCATGGGGGCAGGTGTTAAAGGTAACAGGGACAGTGTTTGTATCTAGGGTATAGCTCTGATAGGACAGCTTGCAGTAGACCTGGCCGCTGTACTCCCAGTTCTTGCCCGCCGTTGTGGTCAGGTCGGATGGGGTCAGGGTGATTCTATTGCTGCCGCTGCCTGTGCCTGTAAATTCCTTTCCGTTCACATACCACTGATAGGTGATATTACCACTCGTACCGCCTTCCAGCTGGGCCCTTACCCAGACATCCGCCTTAAATTGCCCATCGCCTTTCTTATCGCTGACCTGCGGCTGCGTTCTTATGGTAATGGGGTTTCTGGGCGCGGCGGCGACGGTGACCGTTGCGGTGGCGGTCGCCCTAGCGGGAGAGACACCATTTTCGCTGTCTGCGGTCAGCTTCAGCTTATAGCTGCCCTCCTTGACGGTGCTGTCGGCGGTAACGGTGATGGTCTGGTTGTCAGCGGATTTTTCCGCCGTCAGACCGGTGTGCGCGCCATCCCATTCCACGTTCAGGGTATTCATCTTGACCTTGCTGCCGTTCACGGAGAAGGTCGCCGTCTGACGGCCCAAGCCTTCCTGCAGGGTTCCCTGCTGCGGACCGACAATCAGGCTTGCGCGGGGCGCCATCTGGGCGATGTAGATGGTCTTGACGCCCTCGTCTCTTTTCGTATCGTCCGCTGTGCCGACCGACATATCGTCTGTTTTTGCATTCTGATTTTCCGAATACAGAATGGTCAGCTTGCTGTTGATGTTTCGGGCGTTTCCATACTGACTATTCGAAATCGCACCATATTTTCCGGTGGCGTAAAGGGTTCCTCCGTTCATGGTCAGGGATGCAGTGTCAATACCGTAACCGGAATTTAGATTCAGCGTTCCATTCTCAATCACGATGGTTTTAGCGCTCAAGCCGTTCCGACCGCCGTTGGTGGTTATCTTTGCCCCGTCTTTTATGGTAAGCGTCCCGCCGGCGGTGTCGCTCCAACTGCCGTCCTCAATACCACCTTTCCCTTTAGGAACATTGACCGTCAGACTGCCGCTTCCCTGAATGGTCAGATTGGCGGAATACATATCCAGAGCGGCGGTATATGCGGTATCGGCAATCGTAAGGGTATTCTCGCCTTTCAGCGTGATTGTTGTGTCGCCCTTCACCGTCACCGGGGTAGTTATGGTCCGGTTCTCCCAGGTAACATTGCCGGAGATGGTTTCTTCAGTGCTTGCCGCAGCTGCCATCAGGGGCGTTGCCTGCTCTGTTCCCTTGCAGGCAGAGAGGTCTGCATCTTCCGCAGCGCAGACCGGACAGTCGGGATTGACCGCCCCCTGCTCACAGTGGGTCTCGCAGATGCACTCCGCCGGAGCATTCCCGGACACGGCGGACACAAGCCCGCTGTCCTGGGAATTGCACTGCTCACAGGTATACCCACAGGGCGTCCCCTCTGTGGCCGGAATGTAGCCGCAGCTATCGTTATGCTCGCCGCGTTCATGAGGACAGCTTAATTCTTTTGTGATACAGCCGCTTTCCTCACTGCATGCGTGGGTGCACGCGGTCGGCTGGGCCTCCTCTGCTTCAGATAGGGTCGCCGTATTTTCCGATATGCTTTCTTCCAAAACAGGATAACAGCTTTCGTCATGCTCATGGACACACTTCTTCACAAGGGTGTAGCAATCCTCAGTATCCCCCAGGGGATCTTCTCTGTCGGCTTCGCCGCCATTCACCTTATGCTCATGTTCATAGGCTGCCCCTTCGGTTCCTTCCGTATATCCGCAGTCCTCTGTATGTTCCGGGTGATGCTCACACAAGCCCGTATGGACAGCGGACACACCCGCTTCCACCGCAGATGCCGGAACGCCCGGCATCGTAAAAATCATTGCCGCCGCCAGTAAAAATGCGGCCGGCCGTTTCCATTTCCATTTCATTTTATTCATCCTCCTCACGTTGTTCGTTCCTTCTCGTTGTTTTCTGAAGCAGCCGGGATACTGCCTCCCGCAGCTGATATTCCGTCACAGGCTTCACCAAAAAGGTGTCCACCTGCAGCCTGCGGCTTTGGGGTTCAAACTCTGCCTGGTCGCTAATCCACAGGAGAGGGACATCCCTGTTGTACCCTCGTATGCTCATGCAGAAATTCATCCCCCTGGCTCCGTCCTCCATGACCACCACAGCATCATAAGGCCCATCCCGCTGCATGGCATAGGTACAAAACACACCATTATCAAAGCGGTCTACTTTGCCCAGCTTCATCAGCAAAGCGGTTTCTTTTTCTTTCTGGCTATAACTGCATAGCGCAATTCGCATTTTCGCACCTCCATTTCATGATGGGTTTTATCGCCTCATATAGTTCCTGATCGGAGCAGTCTGCCGGAAGAAACACAGGGATACGCAGGTGATACGCGATCAGGGCGAAGTTTTCATCATCGCTCCACCAGACAAGCGGTGTTTCCGGTGCCAGCCGCTTCGCCTGTATGACCGCCTCCAGTCCCTTTGCCCCGGTCATGGCGATGACAACCGCATGGTAGCGGCTCCGCCGCAGCGCCTGAGCAAGCTGGTTCTCATTCCACAATTCGTCAATCGCAAGCTGCCCATCCCCATCAAAAAGGGAGCGCAGCCTGCTTTCAAACCATTCCACATTTCTCAGCTCCGTACAAAGTGCGATTTTCATGCTGAGCCTCCTTTCCTGAAAAAAATAAAAAAAGAATCCTGCTCGCAGGATTCTCCGCCTGCGGCGGGTCGCTTCTGCGACATACTTCCTAACCGCCGCAGTGCGATCCTCGCGGAGCGTTTTATGTGATAGGAATTTCCTATCACATAAAAAAACCAGACCTTCTCATCGGAAAGTCTGGTAGTATAATTAGGATAGCATCTTGTCAAGAGAAATGCAACCGACTTTGTTTAAGACGCAGGTTTCCTGTTTAAGACGCAAGTTTTTTCCTGCGGTTTTATGTTATACTAATATTGGATGATTGTGCAAAGGAGATGGCGCGATGCAGATTGCGATTGTGGATGACAGAGCAGAGGACAGAGAAGAACTGTCTGCCTGCCTGGAAAATTATATGAAAAAGCATCAGCTGGACTATACGCTGACAGAATTTGAGGACGGAGAGAATTTTCTGAAAGCTGCTGCCCAGGTCAATTTTCAGCTTGTCTTTATGGACATCTATATGGAGAACATGGATGGAATTGAAGCCGCCAGAAGGCTGCGCCAGAAAAACAGGCTCTGTAAGATCGTTTTTCTGACCATTACAGAAGATTATGCCCGGATGGGGTACAGCCTGTCCGCCAGCTATTATCTGCTGAAGCCGCTTTCGCTCCATCAGGCAGATTTTGAAGAAGCGATGGAGCTGTGCCAGCTAAAACCGCCCTATGAAGTGATGACACTTTCGGTTATGGCTGACCGTCAAAAGCTGGAACTTCCCACAGAGAAAATTCTATACATAGATTATCAAAACCGTATGACACGGATTCATACGGCGGAACGCGTGATACCGGTAAGCGGAGGTTTTCAGGAGGTCACTGCCGCATTGCAGAAGGACAAGCGTTTTTTGCCCTGCTACCGGGGCGTTCTAATCAACATGGATTATATCAGCCAGGTTGACAGTCAGACCTTCCGTTTGATAAACGGGGAGAATCTTCCGATTGCCCTCCGCAATGGAAAACAGCTGCGGGAAACCTACCGTCAATATGTTTTCCCTGGAATGGTGGGTATCGTATGAGAATGAAGCAAATACACAGGCGTATTCTGGGGGGCTGTCTGGCCTCCCTCCTCTGCTTCACCGGCAGCATCCCCGCATTTGCCGCTGAAACTGCAACCCCAGCCAATGCCGATGAAAGAAGGGAGAATCCGCCGGGTTTAGAAAGTGAGGCTTCGGAGACACTGGAGATCGGAACCCCGGAAGAACCGGAAGCATCGGAAGAAGTATCCCTCGTCCTTGTCACAGAAATACAAAAGGAAGACGAACTGCTCTCCCTGCCGGATTTCACCCTGCCCCTTAGAGCCACACCGTCTGATGATGACCTGGAGGAAATTTATCAGCTGGCCCTTCCGTATCAAACTGTTTGCGCCACTGTAACAGCAGGTGAAGAAATCCGGCAGGAAACATTTTCTGTCGCATGGGATTTTTCGGCCATTGACCAGACCACTCCGGGCGAATATGCCGCAGCAGGCCGGATTGAACTGCCGGAGGGGTATTCCTTTGGTGAAGCTGTCTTGCAGGAGCTTCAGATTTCCGTCCGGGTGGAAGAAATGCCGCCTGCTGTCATTACTTCCATAGAGCAATGGTATCCTTATACAAATGCATTTGCGCTCCCACAGGGCAGCGAAGTTGAAGCGCTGGAAAAATTATTCGCCGCCTCCCCGTATTATCTGGAATGCTATGCGGAAAATGGAACCAGCTACACCGCTGTGGTGGAATGGGATTTTTCCGGTATTGATCTGAATACTGTGGGATTGTACCATGCAGCAGGAAGGCTGACCGCGCCGGAAAATACCATATTTGCAGAGCGTGTCGATTTTCCTGAAATTTCAATTCCTGTTTCTGTTCAGGCTTCGGATAGACCAGACATTAACTGTTTTCTGGCCGCCAGAGGAAACCTTCATTTTCCCTGGGTCACACCGCCGGGAGAGCTGGATAAGATCAGCGTATGGCTGTCCGAAAACAACGGTTCATGGAACCGTCTGGAAAGTGGCGTTTATGTGGGTCAGGAAATGCTCTCGATTGCCACCCGTCTGCTGACACCGGGCAGCAGTTACCGCCTTCAGGTTGATTATGACGGCGGACAGACCGGCATCCTGTCCTTTACCTACGCAGATGAAATTGTCCTTGAAGGGTATCATGAAGGCGACCGGGATGGAGGGGATGCAGGCGGAAATCCACCTGATACCATCATTCAGCCGCCTCCTGAGGATACCGACGATCAGGATGACGGTTTCGCAGACAGGCCCTCCACAAAGCCTTTAAGATCGCCTGCAACAAATGGCGGTGGGATAGATTCCGATGATTCTGGAAAAGCACCTTCGGTCAGCGGAGAAAATGATTCTGCGGATCACAAGCCTTCCGAGCCATCCCGGGTTGGAAAGGATGATTCCATAGATATCGATAAAGACGATTTCCCATCGGAACAGGCAAACGGTGATACAGAGGAAGATGCGGATTCCAAAAACTCCGCTTTTTCAGAATTCTTCGATGAAACCACTGACCGGATTTCCGGCACACGCTTTTTGATGATGCTGCAGACAGGAGAGCAAAGAGCCGTCTTTTCCAAACAGGGAATCACCATCAGCATACCCAAAGACGCCTTGCCGGAAGGTATCCAAAACGAAGATCAGATTGAAGTCATCATCCAAAAGGATACGGATGGCGGTTTTTCTTTTTCGTTTTCCATCAATGGAACTGCACTCAACTCCCTGCCGGATGTTTCTGTCATGCTGCCCTATCCAAATGACCCGGCAGCCGGCACATGGTTCCTTTGTGATGAAAGCGGCGTGGAAGCTCCCATGATCGGCTATGACGATACGGCGAAAGCCGCTTCCTTTCAGATCAGCCATACAGGGACTTACACCATTGTGGGAAAGGAAGATACCGCTTCCCTGGCACAGGCTGCCGACACAGAGCACAGCTGGTCGCCCATATTCTTTTTGATTCCGGCCTGTCTGCTTCTTCTGTCTGCCGGTGTGTTTTTCCTAAGGAGGAGGCGAAAATAAGATGGTATCTTCTGCGGTAAAAAAATATGCTGCCTTATGTATGGTCTGCCTGTGCTCATCCTTGTTTTTTCTTGGCCTGTATCAGTTTAATAATAAATATAGCCAGGACACAATCCAGGCGGCAAATGGGATTCTGGCGCTTTCTGAGGAAGAACTTCAAAAGTCACCGGTGCGCTTTCTGGTATCCGGCTGGGCATTTTATCCTGACGCGCTTTTGACCCCGGAAGAAATACAGGATGAAAGCCATTATATGCGCTACCTTTCCATCGGAGAGCAGACCAATTTCTCCAGCCCTGCAAACCCTTCTCCCTATGGCTGCGGGACTTACCAGATGACATTCTTTCTGCCGGAATGGAAGGAAACATATGCGCTGGAAATCCCGGAAGTGTTTTCTGCTTACAACCTTTATCTGGATCATGACCTGATCCTGCAAATGGGGGAACCGGCACAGGGGACACCATTGGTTCAAAACCGCATGGTCACTTTTCATGGCGGAAAACCGGTCACACTCACCATAGCGGTCAGCAACTATGACCACTTTTACGGAGGGATTGTTTATCCGCCTGCTTTCGGAACGATGCTGGCGGTCAATACAACCAGAGGAATCCGGTTTGCATTCTGCCTGTTTGGCTGTACGGTTACCTTTGTCTGTGCGCTGCTGTCCTTTTATTTCAGCCGCCGGATGAAACAGAAAAATACATTCCTGTTCGGACTGATCTGCCTTGCCATGTGCGGCCTGTCATCCTATCCTGTGCTTCATATGCTGGCTGCTGTTCCCATATTCCCCTGGTACACGATGGAACTGTTCTGTATCTATCTGGTTACCTGGCTGATCGTAGTTCTGCAAAACCGGATATGCAGGCCGGGCTTCCTGCCTGCGGCCATCAGCAACGGGGTGGGCGCTGCCTTCCTGGTATATGCGTTTTTGTATGGCATGATGGCTTCCCATCTCTCCCTTGGAGCCATTCGCTTTTTCTCTGCATCGGTCTTTTGTTATAAGGCGGCATCTGCGCTCTATCTGCTTATCATCGCTGTGCTTGCCATTCACAGAGGAGAAAAACGGAGCAGGCCGATCTTCTATGCTGCGGTAGCCGCAACCTGCGCCTTTATATGGGATCGCCTTCTGCCGGTTTATGAGCCGATTATCGGCGGTTGGTTTGTGGAATGGGGCAGCTTTTTCATAGCAGCAGCCATCGGTTATTCCCTCTGGCGCGATGTGATAGAAGGGTATGGAAACAGCCTGATTTTCCAGGAAGAACGCAAGCAGGTCATCCGTCAGCTTTCTATGCAGACCGAATACAGCCGTCAGGTTTCTGAGGCAGCGGCAGAAAACAGAAGGCTGATCCACGACATCAAACACCATCTGCGTACCATAGACCGCATGGCCTCTGAACATGGGCAGACGGAGATCTGCTCCTTCCTGTTACAGGTTGAGGAACAGGTTGCGGCATCATCGGGTCACTCCCCTGCCCAGTTCTGCAAAAATCCCGTCGTAAATGCACTGATTGAATACTACTACGGCATGGCGCAGACACAAGGGACAGAATTTCAGGTGCGGCTCGATCTTCCCGATCAGATGCCGCTTACCGATGTGGAACTGTGTACGGTGCTGGGCAATCTTTTGGACAATGCTGTTGAGGCGTGCAGCCGCCAAAAGCAAGGGGTGCGCCGCGTTTTCATTGCAGGCGAAACCAGAGGCAATATGTATTTTTTGAAGATTGAAAACACTTACGACGGTCTGGCCTTGCAGGAGGGAAAAACATTCCTCTCCCGAAAGGGTACATCTGATGCTCATGGAATCGGGCTTTCCTCTGTCCGAAAAATCATTGAAGGCCATGGCGGTGATCTCGATCTTGTTCCCGGTGAGAAATCCTTTCTTGTTGGAATTACAATACAGATGTAAAAACTGTTTTTTGAGGCACATTCAGATAACATAGGCAAGACCTGATGGATAGACTTTGCCCGCGGCGTGGCTTTTTCACTCCCGCTGGTCGCTGTTCCCGCACATCCGCGCAGGAAGGATGGCGGCTGACACCGCCATAGCAAAAGTTTTTTTGGTGGTGCATGGAAATTGACATATTTTCGTTTGCCGCGTATAACAATAGTACAAGGCAGGCAACGGCGTGTGTCTGTCAAAGCGTTGAGGTAAGAGAGTGCGCCGGTAGGCATGCCTTACGGAGCTTGCAAGAGGGGTTGTGCAGTGAAACCATCGTCCAATACGATCGTCTCACTCCTAAAACAAAAAAAGAGGAAGGCTGAAAGGGAAATAAAACCCTCTCAGCCTTTCCTTATGTGATTCTTATGGAAATTAGTTATTGTTCTTGTTCTTCTCCACCTCAGCCAGCTTCATAGCCCGAACCTTCAGCGGAAGGCCGAAGAGGGTGATGAATCCATCTGCATCGTGGTGGTCGTACATATCGCCGGTGGTGAAGGACGCCAGAGACTCATTGTACAGAGAGTAGGGAGAAGTGGTGCCGGCCTTGATGATGTTGCCTTTGTAGAGCTTGAATTTCACTTCGCCGGTTACGTACTCCTGAGTTACCTCCATGAAAGCCTGGATAGCTTCACGCAGTGGGGTGAACCATTTTCCTTCATATACGATCTGGGAGAACTTGTTGGCCATATCCTTCTTGGTCTCCATGGTAGCGCGGTCCAGAACCAGCTCCTCAAGCTGACGGTGAGCCTCCATCAGGATGGTTCCGCCCGGTGTCTCATATACGCCACGGGACTTCATACCTACCACACGGTTTTCTACGATATCCACGATACCGATGCCGTGCTTTCCGCCCAGAGCGTTCAGAGTACGGATGACGTCAGCCACTTTCATCTGCTTGCCATTGACAGAGGTGGGAACGCCCTTTTCAAAGGTCATGGTTACATATTCCGGTTCGTCCGGAGCCTTCTCCGGGGTGGTGCCCAGAACCAGCAGGTGTTCGTAGTTCGGCTCGTTGGCCGGATCCTCGAGCTCCAGTCCCTCATGGCTGATGTGCCACAGGTTCCGGTCACGGCTGTAGCTGGAATCGGTAGAGAAGGGAAGATGGATGCCGTGCTTCTCGCAGTACGCGATCTCATCCTCACGGGACTGCATGGTCCAGATATCGGTCATTCTCCAGGGAGCGATGATCTTCAGATCCGGAGCCAGAGCCTTGATACCCAGCTCGAAACGAATCTGGTCATTGCCCTTACCGGTAGCGCCGTGGCAGATAGCGACTGCGTTCTCTTTACGGGCGATCTCTACCAGTTTCTTTGCGATGGCCGGACGCGCCATGGAAGTACCCAGCAGATACTTGTTCTCGTATACAGCGTCTGCCTTTACGCAGGGCATGATATAATTTTCAGCGAAATCGTCTACCAGATCCTCGATGTACAGCTTGGAAGCGCCGGACAGCTTCGCGCGCTCGTCCAGTCCGTCCAGCTCATTTCCCTGGCCGCAGTCGATACAGCAGCATACTACATCGTAATCAAAATGCTCCTTCAGCCACGGAATAATAGCAGTGGTGTCCAGTCCGCCGGAATAGGCAAGTACTACTTTGTCTTTCATATTCAAATATCCTCCTGAGTGTTTTATGATTTCTATACGGTATGAATGATTATGCATACCGTTTCTGTTCACTGAAAACTAATATACATCATTTCCATATAATATGCAAGCGGAAGTTCAGAAAAAGTTCCACAGAAATATGAATAAAAATAAAATAGCACTTGAATAACATGCATAAAAGTGATAATATATGCAAAGAAAGTGTATAAAAATGCATACAAGCGGAAAAGTGCTTGAAATACTGGCCAAACAGATCTAAAATAGGAACAAATATCCACAAAAAGAGAGGAAAATAGAAATGATAAAGGCAGGAATTATCGGAGCAACCGGATACGCAGGCGGCGAGCTGGTCCGCATTCTCACAGGACACAAGGACGTGGAGATTAAATGGTACGGTTCCCGAAGCTACATAGATAAGAAATACGCGGAAGTCTACCAGAATATGTTTCAGATCGTAGACGACAAATGCATGGACGATAATATGGAAGCGCTGGCAGACCAGGTAGACGTGATTTTCACAGCGACGCCCCAGGGTCTCTGCGCGTCTCTGGTAAATGAGGAGATTCTGTCCAAGGTAAAAATTGTGGACTTAAGCGCCGATTTCCGTATTAAGGACGTGGCCACCTATGAGGAGTGGTATAAGATCCAGCATCCGACGCCCCAGTTTATCCCGGAGGCGGTCTACGGACTCTGTGAGATCAACCGGGAAGCGGTGAAGAAGGCGAGACTGGTAGCCAACCCGGGCTGCTATCCCACCTGCAGCACTCTTTCTATTTATCCCTTACTAAAAGAAGGGCTGATTGACCCGGGCACGATTATCATTGACGCCAAGTCCGGCACCTCCGGCGCAGGCCGCGGCGCGAAAGTGGACAACCTGTACTGTGAGGTCAATGAAAACATCAAGGCCTACGGCGTGGCAAATCACCGCCATACCCCGGAGATTGAGGAGCAGCTGTCCTACGCGGCGGGCGAGCCGGTGCTGATCAATTTTACCCCGCATCTGGTACCCATGAACCGGGGAATCCTGATCACAGCCTACGCTTCCCTGAAGAAAGAGGTTTCCTATGAGGAAGTGAAGGCGGCTTACGATAAGTATTACGCGAATGAGAAATTTGTCCGCGTTCTGGAAAAGGACGTTTGCCCCCAGACCAAATGGGTGGAGGGCAGTAACTACGTGGATGTGAACTTTAAGATCGACCCGAGGACGAAGCGCGTGATCATGATGGGAGCCATGGACAACCTGGTGAAGGGCGCAGCAGGACAGGCCGTCCAGAATATGAACCTGATGTTCGGATTGAAGGAGAGCGAGGGCCTGGAGCTCGTTCCCATGTTCCCGTGACTGTGAGCACTTGGCGAGGTAAGAAAATATGACGATCCGAACAATGACCATAGAAGATTACGACGGCGTCTACGCCCTCTGGATGACCATTAAGGGCTTCGCGATCCGGAGCATTGATGATTCCAAAGTGGGCGTGGAGCGGTTTTTAAAACGGAACCCCACCACCAGCGTGGTGGCCATCGAAGACGGCAAGGTGGTAGGCAGCATTCTCTGCGGCCACGACGGACGCCGGGGCTGTCTCTATCATGTGTGTGTCCATCGGGATTACCGGATGCGGGGCATCGGCAAGGCCATGGTAGTATTTGCCATGAATGCCCTGAAAGAGGAGCAGATCAGCAAGGTATCCCTGATCGCTTTTACCCAGAACGACATCGGCAACGCCTTCTGGAACCGCATCGGCTGGACACAAAGGCTCGATCTGAACTACTATGATTTTGTCTTAAATAAAGAAAATATCGAAGCGTTTAACGAATAAAGAGGAGGACGGCATTATGAATATCACAGAAATCAAGGGCGGCGTCACTGCGGCAAAGGGCTTTGAAGCAGCAGCAGCGGCGGCAGCCATCAAGTACCAGGGACGGACTGACATGGCCTTGGTATACAGCGAAAAGCCCTGCCATGCGGCGGGCACCTTCACCACCAACCTGGTCAAGGCAGCCCCGGTGAAATGGGATCAGAAGATTGTAAAGGAGTCTCCCTATGCCCAGGCAGTCATTGTAAATTCCGGTATCGCTAACGCCTGCACCGGCGAGGAGGGCATGGGCTACTGTAAAGAGACCGCAGAGGAAGCAGCCAAGGTTCTGGGCGTTCCGGAAAATGCCGTTCTGGTGGCGTCCACCGGCGTCATTGGCATGCAGCTTCCCATGGATCGCCTGAAAAAGGGCATCAGCCTTTTAAAGGAAGCCAAGGGCAGCACCCTGGAGCACGGAACCGCAGCCTCCAAGGCGATTATGACCACCGATACGGTCAATAAGGAAATCGCGGTCCAGGTGGAGCTGGGCGGTAAGACGGTAACTGTAGGCGGTATGTGCAAGGGCTCCGGCATGATTCACCCGAATATGTGTACCATGCTGGCCTTCGTGACCACCGACGCGAATATTTCCAAAGAGATGCTGCAGAAATGCGTAAGCAATGATGTAAAAGACACCTTCAATATGATTTCCGTGGACGGCGATACTTCCACCAACGACACCCTGTTGGTGCTGGCCAACGGCATGGCAGAGAACCCGGAGATTACGGAAGAAAACGAGGATTACAAGGTGTTTGCAAAGGCTCTGAATACAGTCAACACCTGGCTTGCGAAAAAGATGGCCGGCGACGGCGAGGGCGCGACGGCTCTGTTCGAGGTAAAAATCGTGGGAGCTGAGAGTAAGGAGCAGGCCGTGATCTTAAGTAAATCCGTAGTCACCTCCAGTCTGGTTAAGGCGGCCATCTACGGTCACGACGCCAACTGGGGCCGTATCCTGTGCGCCATGGGATATTCCGGAGCGCAGTTTGATCCGGAGAAGGTGGATCTGTTCTTCGAGAGCGCGGCCGGAAAGCTTCAGATTATTGAAAATGGCGTGGCAGTGAATTACAGCGAGGAGGAAGCCACGAAGATCCTCTCCGAGCCGGAGGTTACAGCCATTGCGGACGTGAAGATGGGCGACGCCACAGCCACCGCGTGGGGCTGCGATCTGACCTATGATTATGTGAAAATCAACGCGGATTACCGTTCTTAAGATACAGAGGAGTAGAAGATTATGAGCAGAGAAGAAGAGATGAACACCTACCTGGAGAAAGCCAGGGTTCTCATTGAGGCCCTTCCCTATATCCAGCGGTTTAACCGGAAGATTATCGTAGTGAAATACGGCGGAAGCGCCATGGTGGACGAGAACCTGAAGCGGAGCGTCATTCAGGACGTGACCCTGCTGAAGCTGGTAGGCTTTAAGCCCATCATCGTACACGGCGGCGGCAAGGAGATCAGCCGCTGGGTGGGCAAGGTCGGCATGGAGCCCAAATTCATCAACGGCCTGCGGGTTACGGATCAGGAAACCATGGAAATCGCGGAAATGGTACTTGGAAAAGTTGGAAAAAGTCTGGTACAGCTGGTGGAGGAGCTGGGCGTCAAGGCAGTGAGCATCAGCGGCAAGGACGGCGGCCTTTTGAAGGTGGAGAAGAAATACTCCAAGGGCGAGGACATCGGTTTTGTAGGTGAGATAACGGAGGTAGATCCCCAGCTTCTTTACGATCTGCTGGAGAAGGATTTCCTGCCCATCGTGTGTCCGGTGGGCCTGGATAAGGACTTCAACACCTACAACATCAACGCGGACGACGCGGCCTGCGCCATTGCCCGGGCGGTCCATGCGGAGAAACTGGCGTTTCTGACTGATATCGAGGGCGTCCGCAGGGATCCGGAGGATCCGAAGACCCTGATTTCCGAGCTTCATGTAAAAGAGGCCCGGCAGCTGATGGCAGACGGCAATATCGGCGGCGGAATGCTTCCGAAGCTCCAGAACTGCATTGACGCGGTTGAAAACGGGGTATCCCGGGTACATATCCTGGACGGCCGCATGGCCCACTGCCTGCTTTTGGAAATCTTTACCAACAAAGGAATCGGAACCGCCATTCTGGGCGAAGGAGAGGAACAGTATTATGAAGGAAAATAAAGAGGCGATTATCAAAGAAGCAGAGGAGAGCGTACTCCATACCTACAACCGCTATCAGATTGTACTGGATCATGGAGAGGGCGTGTATCTCTATGATAATGAAGGAAAGAAATATCTGGATTTCGCAGCGGGTATCGCGGTACAGGCTCTGGGCTATCATTACCCGGGCTACGACGAGGCGTTGAAGGCCCAGATCGACAAGCTGATGCATACCTCTAACCTGTATTACAATGAGCCGGCCGCAGAGGCAGCCGACAAGCTGGTGCGCATGAGTGGCATGAGCCGGGTATTCTTTACCAACAGCGGTACCGAGGCCATCGAGGGAGCCCTGAAGGCGGCCCGCAAATACGCATGGCTTAAGGACGGCAGAAACGATCACGAGATCATTGCCATGAACCATTCCTTCCATGGACGGAGCATGGGAGCCCTCTCCGTCACCGGCAATGAGAAATATCAGGCGCCCTTCCGTCCTCTGATCGGCGGCATCCGCTTCGCCGATTACAATGATCTGGATAGCGTAAAGGCTCAGTTCAATGAGCATACCTGCGCGGTAATTCTGGAGACCATTCAGGGCGAGGGCGGCATCTATCCGGCTACAGAGGAGTTCCTGAAAGGTGTAAAGGCTCTCTGCGAGGAGCACGACGCGCTTTTGATTCTGGATGAGATCCAGTGCGGCATGGGCAGGAGCGGCTACCTGTTCGCATGGCAGGAATATGGCGTGAAGCCGAACATCATGACCTGCGCCAAAGCCCTTGGCTGCGGTGTTCCGGTGGGCGCTTTTGTGCTGGATGAGAAGACAGCTTCAGGCTCTCTGGTACCGGGCGATCACGGCACCACCTACGGCGGCAATCCCTTTGTCTGCGCGGCGGTTTCCAAGGTGCTGGATATCTTTGAGCAGGACGCAATCGTGGATCATGTAAAGGAAGTTGGCGCATATCTTGAGGAGAAACTGGACGCCCTGGTGGAAAAGTACGACTGCATCGCAGCCCGCAGAGGCAAGGGACTGATCCAGGGACTTGTAATCCAGGGTAGACCTGTGGGAGAAGTTGTGTTAAAATCTATGGATGAGGGTCTGATTGTGATCACAGCCGGAAGCGACGTGCTGCGTCTGGTTCCGCCCCTTGTTATCACAAAGGACCATGTAGACGAAATGGTTACGAAGCTTGAAAGGGCTTTGGTGAAAGGTTAGGATTTTACACACATGAGACATACGATTTATCGCAGAGCCATCGCCATCCTGGTGGTTCTGCTTGTATTTGCGCAGATGGGCCAGGTGGCTTTTTCTTATCATCAGAAGCAGAAGGAGGCGGCGGAGGCCGGACAGGATACGGAGCAGAAAGCGTTGACCCTGTGGTACACCGATGAGAAGCTGAATGGTTATCTGGTGCAGGCGGCGGCTGATTATAAGGAGCAGACCGGCGTGGATGTGACATTGCAGCTTGTCACGGCGGTGGACTATATCGAGCATATCAATACGGCCAGTATCTCGGATCTGGGCGGCCCGGATCTTTTCGTGGTATCCAGCGAGCTTCTGGAAAAAGCCCGTCTGGCAGGACTGACCGTGGAAAATGACAGCTTTACGGAACGGGAGCTTTCGAAGAATTTCCCGACGAAGGCCATCGACGCGGCCACCTGCGGCGGAAAGCTCATGGCGTACCCCTTCTATTTTGAGACCTGTTTTCTGCTGTACAATAAGAATTACGTAGACAGCGCCCCGTCCACCATCGATGAGATCCTGGATTACGCGGACAATTATGAGGCGACGGAGGCCACAGAAAAAGTGGAGAATATCTTCAAATGGAATGTGGCGGATATTTTCTCCAACTTCTTCTTTATCTCAAATTATGTAAACCTTGGCGGCGAGACCGGAGATGACCCGACACAGGTTTCTCTGGACGCCCAGGAGGTCAAGGACTGCCTGGCTTATTACCAGAGTCTGAATGCCTTTTTCGCCATTGACGCGGATGAGGTGACCACCGACAATGTATTGCAGGAATTTATTGACGGCAAGACGGTGTACACCATTGCGAAGACTGACGCCATCGCGCAGATTGACGCGGCGGACGGCGGTTACTTCTACGGCATTGCAGAGGTACCGAACCTGACTGACGAGCTGTCCACCAAGGGGCTGTCTGTCACCAATTCAGTGGTGGTGAACGCCTACTCCAAGGAGCGCGACACGGCAAAGGATTTCGCCCGGTTCGTGACCTACGACAAGGCGACAGAGCTGTACACTATGTCCGAGAAAATGCCGGTGCGTCTGGGTGTAAATTACGAGAACCCGGAGATGTCCGTGCTGCTTACTCAGTATGAAAATTCCGTGGAGGTTCCGAAACTGACAGATTTAAGCAATTACTGGATCGAGATGGAGATCGCTTTCGCGAACATCTGGAAGGGCAATGACGTGGATACGGAAGTGGATTCTGTGACCCGGAAAATCATGTCCCAGCTCCAGGCTGCGGAATAGAACGAAAGATACGATGCATAAGCAAATCCAGTCATGGAAAGACTAACTTTACTGATAGATTAGGAAAGGAAGTTTTTGCCATGATTGGATTTTTTATTGCCCTGTTGTCCGGGGCATTGATGAGCGTGCAGGGAGTATTTAATACGGAGGTCACCAAGGTGAGCAGCATGTGGACTTCGGCGGCCTGGGTGCAGTTGTCGGCCCTTATTACCTGCCTCATTGCCTGGGGCCTGACCGACCGGAAGAACCCGCTGACTGTTTTTCAGGTGACGCCTAAGTACATGCTGCTGGGCGGCGTCATCGGCGCCTTTATTACTTTTACCGTGATCAAAAGCATGGACGCCCTGGGTCCTGCGAAGGCCGTGATGCTGATCGTTATTGCCCAGCTTCTGGTGGCCTATCTCATCGAGCTGGCAGGATTTTTCGGCGTGGAAAAGGCCGATTTCTCCTGGAGGAAGGTGATTGGCATGGCCGTAGCCATCGTGGGCGTCGCGGTGTTTCAGTGGGAATAAACGGCGGAAAAAAGAACTTGTATTCTTGACGAATCTCCGCTAAAATGAAGGTAGTCTGTATCGGAGGGGACCCCGCTTTTTCAGAAAGGCGGAAAAAATGAGATATCGACGGAAGTATCAAATCAGACTCTGGGTGGCGGTGCTGATTCTGCTGGCCGGTCTCACCGGCTGCCGGAAAAAGACGGCGGTTTATGACAGCGCGGCGGAGGAGATTACGACAGAGGCAGCAGAGACAGAGACGACCGGGGAAGAGAAGGCGGCGTCCATCTGGGTCTATGTCTGCGGTGAGGTGCGCGATCCAGGAGTCTATGAATTGCCTGAGGGCAGCCGGATCACCGACGCGGTGGAGGCGGCCGGAGGTATGACCGGGGACGCGGCAGAGACCTATCTGAATCTGGCGGAAACCCTGTCGGATGGACAGAAGATCGAAGTGCCCTCGGTGGAAATGGCGGAAGCCTTAGAAGAGGCTGCCGCGCAGGACACGTCGGGGTTAGTGAATCTGAACCGGGCCACGGAAGCGGAACTTATGACGCTTTCCGGGATTGGCGAATCCAAGGCAAAAGAGATCATCCGCTATCGGGAATCCAGGGGCGGATTTCAGAAGCCGGAGGATTTGATGAATATTCCGGGCATCAAGGAAGGCGTTTTTTATAAAATCAGAGACCAGATCACGGTCTGAGAAAAGATGAGGCAGGAAGCATGGGAAAGAAAGTATTAGTAGTCGACGATGAGAAACTAATTGTGAAGGGACTCCGGTTCAGCCTGGAGCAGGACGATATGGAAGTGGACTGCGCCTACGATGGCGAGGAGGCCCTGGAGTATGCCAGATCGAAGGAGTATGATATCGTACTTCTGGATGTGATGCTTCCAAAGTTGGACGGCTTTCAGGTCTGCCAGCAGATTCGCGAGTTTTCCAATATGCCGATTATCATGCTGACGGCCAAGGGCGATGATATGGATAAGATTCTGGGCCTGGAGTACGGCGCGGACGATTACATCACGAAGCCCTTTAACATTCTGGAGATCAAGGCCCGCATGAAGGCCATCATGCGCCGGGTGGGTGGCACGGAAAAGGAGAAAAAGGGCAAGGTGGTGGAGACCGCGGATCTGAAGCTCGACCTGGACAGCCGCCGTCTCTTTATCAGCGGCCGGGAGATCAATCTGACGGCCAAAGAGTTCGACCTGCTGGAGCTGATGGTGCTGAATCCGGGTAAGGTCTACAGCCGGGAGAAACTGCTGAATACGGTCTGGGGCTATGAGTACCCGGGCGATGTGCGGACCGTGGACGTCCATATCCGTCGGCTTCGCGAAAAGATCGAGTCCAATCCGAGCGAGCCGAAATACGTACATACGAAGTGGGGTGTGGGTTATTACTTCCAGGCATAAGATTGTATTTACATATTTCCGGAGCCTGAAGTTCCGGATTCTGCTGGTGCTGCTGGCGGTGAGCTGGGTTCCCATGATTCTCATGTCGGCCAGTATTCTGAAGAGTTATCAGGATCGGGCCATCGCTGCCCGCAGTACGGAGGTGCAGAATCAGTGCATGATTCTGTCCAACCAGTTATTGAGCTATAATTATATGGAGGATCCCTCCACGGAGCTGATTGACGGAGAACTGGCCCAGCTGTCCAGCCTCTATGACGGGCGTATCATCATCATTGACCAGGATTTCCGTGTCATCAAGGATACCTATGGACTGATCGAAAATAAGTACGTGGTGTCTGAGGAGGTCATCCGCTGCTTTAAGGGCGAGACCACGAACCAGCTGTCGGAAAAGCGGTTCATCGAAATGACAGTGCCGGTGCGTGCCGGGGACTCCAACAAGGTGCAGGGCGTGCTGCTGGTCAGCGTGTCCACGGACAGCATCTGGGACAGTCTGGATGCCCTGACGAACAATGCCTGGGTGTTCACCCTGGTCTACGGCATTCTGGTGACGGTGGCGGCGATTCTGCTGTCCCACCTGCTGGTGCAGCCTATCTGCCGGATTATTGCAGGGCTTCATGAGATTTCCAGCGGTCATTCCAACGAGGATCTGATGGTGAAAACTTACGCGGAAACAGTGCAGGTATCCGAGGAGTTCAATAAGATTGTGACCCAGATGCGGGCCCTGGACGAATCCCGGCAGGAGTTTGTATCCAACGTGTCCCATGAGCTGAAAACGCCGCTGACCTCCATGAAGGTACTGGCGGATTCCCTGCTCACCCAGGAGGAGGTGCCAAACGAGCTCTACAAGGAGTTCATGGGCGATATTGCCGAGGAGATCGAGCGGGAAAATAAGATCATTACCGACCTGCTGGCTTTGGTCAAGATGGATAAAAAGGCGGCCAGCCTGAATATCGAGAAAAAGGATATCAACGATCTGCTGGAGCTGATCCTGAAACGGCTCCGGCCCATCGCGGCAAAGAAGAATATAGAGGTGGTTCTGGAGAGCTTCCGGCCCGTGACGGCGGAGGTGGACGAGAGCCGCCTGACACTGGCCTTTACGAACCTGGTGGAGAACGCCATCAAGTATAACAAGGAAAATGGCTGGGTGCATGTGTCTCTGGACGCGGACCACAAGTTCTTTTATGTGAAGGTCATGGATTCCGGCCAGGGTATTCCCGAGGAATCTTTGGACTACATCTTCGAGCGCTTTTACCGGGTGGATAAGTCCCATTCCAGCGAGATAGATGGAACGGGCCTGGGTTTGGCCATCGCTAAAAGCGCAGTGCTGGTTCACAAGGGCGCGATCAAGGTGTCCAGCGAGCTGGGCGTGGGAACCACCTTCTCGGTGCGGATTCCGCTGAATTATATTGCCTGAGACAGGAGCATGCAGATGAAAGAAAGAGGAAAAAAGAAGATCCGACTGTGTGGGGTTCTGAGTCTACTGCTTTTTCTGACACTGTTTAGTGGCTGTAAAAAAAAGGAAAAAACAGAGGCGAAGACCGACGAGGGCGGATATCAAATCTATTATCTGAATAAAGACGAGACTGCTACAGCCACGGTGAGCTATCAGCCGAAAGCAAAAGATACGGATGCCCTGATTCAGGAGCTGCTGGAGAAGCTTGCGGAGACGCCCGAGGGCGGTTCCATGGAGGCAGTGCTGACGGACAGCATCTTCGTGACGGACTACGCGTTGGAGAGCGGGCAGCTGAGCCTGTATTTTGATCCGGCCTACAAGGATATGAACGGGATTCGGGAGATCCTCTGTCGCTCGGCGGTGGTGCGGACCCTCTGTCAGATCCCGGATGTGGAATATGTGTCCTTTCTGATCGGGGACAGCCCGCTGATGGATTCGGAAAAAAATCCGGTGGGGCAGATGAACGCGGACAGCTTCGTGGAGAATACCGGCGACGCCATCAACGAGGAGACCGTCACCACATTGACCTTGTATTTCGCCAATAAGACCGGGGACAAGCTGGTGAAGGAGAAGGTCAATGTGACTGGCAGCAGCAACATTTCTGTGGAGAAGCTGGTGGTGGAGAGCCTGATTCGGGGCCCGGTGTCCAAGGATATGGATTACCCGACCCTGCCCTCCGGTACGAAAATCTTAAGTATCTCTACGAAAGATGGAATCTGTTATGTAAACCTGAACGAGGGTTTCCTGGAGCAGGGCTACAACGTAACAGAGGCTGTCACTATCTATTCCATTGTGGATTCCCTGACGGAGCTGTCAGGAATCGTCAAGGTGCAGATTCTGGTCAATGGAGAGACAAATCTGGTCTATAAGGAGAGCATGAGGCTGGATACCATTTATGAGCGGAATCTGGATATTATTGAGCAGGAGTAACTATTCAGGACAGCCCGAAGCACGAGCTGCTGAGGGCGTATGACAATGATTCAGGAGTGCAAAATCCCATCGGCGAAGCCGATTCTCATGGATTTTGCATTCGTAACTGTGAAGGTACTGAACAGTTATGAGCAGGAGTAACTATTCAGGACAGCCCGAAGCAAGTTGGCCCTGAAAAAATATGATTTGGAGTGAATGTTTATCATAAAACGGCCGTTATGTCTGGCAGCATTGGGTTTGGCCCTGGTGCTTCTGTGCCTTCCGGCGGATCTCTGGATAAAGGATCCGCCGGCGGAGCGGGAGCGCCCGCCGGTTCTCACGGGCATCATCTGCCATATGGAACCGGACGGCATGACAGTCTGGCTGACAGACACCAATTATCCGGATACCGGGATCATCCTGGTATCCTTCGAAGCCGAGACCTCATTTTCTATCGGCAATACCATACTTCTCGAGAACAATTATAAAATACGGGAGCCGGAAACCCCATCCAATCCGGGGCAGTTTGACGCGCGGCTCTATTATCAGACAAAGGGAATCGGGCTTTTGTGTTACGCCAGAGAGGCGGAGCTCGTGCGGGACGATGTGCGTCCGTTATCACAGCTTCTGTACGAGTTGCAGAAAGCCTTCAGCGACCGCATTCGGCGGCTTTTCCCGGAGGACAAAAGCGGCGTCCTGGAAGCCATGCTTCTGGGAAATAAGACGGATCTGGAGGCAGAGACCAGGAGCCTGTACCAGAAAAGCGGTATGTCCCATCTGCTGGCCATCTCGGGGCTCCATGTGTCCGTGTTCGGCATGAGCCTCTACCGTTTTTTACGGAAAATCGGCGGTTCCTTACGACTTTCGGGAACGGCGGCCCTCCTGGCGGTGCTGCTTTACGGCGGCCTGACCGGGATGGGGACCTCCACCTGCCGGGCGGTGGTGATGTTTATACTCCTGATGGCGGGGGAGATGCTGGGGAAGAGCTATGATATGTTGACGGCTCTGGCTTTCGGGGCGATTCTGCTGCTGATCCGGCAGCCGTTGTATGTGCGGAGCGCTTCATTCCTGCTGTCCTTTGGGGCGGTTCTGGGCATCGGACTGATTTTTCCGGTGTTGAAAATGCTGTTTTTGCCGAAGAAACGAAATCTGGCGAAACGAGTGGAGCCGTTGCTTCTGAGCCTGTCGATTCAGATGATGACCTTGCCCGTACTGGAATATTTTTACAATGAAATTCCGCTCTACGGGATCCTGCTGAATCTGGTGGTAATACCACTGATGACGGTGGTGATGTTCGCGGGAATTCTGGCGCTGGCCGTCAGTTTCCTGTCTGTGGGAGCGGCGCAGGCGCCGGTATTTCTCTGTACCGTGATTTTGGAGCTTTATGAGCGGCTGGGGAGCTTTTCTCTGGGGCTGCCGGGGGCGGTGTTCACCTGCGGACAGCCCAGGATGTGGCAGATGGCGGCGTATTACATAGGGCTGGCAGGCTTTTTAATCTGCAGGTATCGGATCGGGGAGCAGAAGAAACGGCGGCTGGGACGAATCGGGGATCCGGATCTCCGGGAGGAGGAAGCACAGAAAGCAGAGCCCCACCGAAGACTCCGACAGACGGGGAGCGCGGTGGGGCTGGCGATGCTGGTGGTTTTTCTGACACTGCGTCTGCATTCCGGCCTGCGGCTGGTGATGCTGGACGTGGGGCAGGGTGACGGAATCTACCTGCGGACCGCGGCCGGAACGACGATTCTGATTGACGGCGGCAGCACCAGTGTGACGAAGGTGGGAACCTATCGGATTCTGCCCTTTCTGAAGACGGAAGGGGTAGGAGAACTGGACTATGTAGTGGTGACCCATACGGATGAAGACCACATTTCCGGGATTAAGGAGCTGATCGAGGCGGCAGGGGAGCCGGGCGGGCTTCGCATCGGCACGCTCCTGCTGTCCGGGCGCTCCCTGGAGGAGGATAAAGGTCAGAGGCTGGTGGAAAAGGCCCGGGAAAATGGGATTGCCGTTGGGCGGATTGAGCGTGGGGCAGTCCTGCAGGATGACAGCGCAAGGCTTATCTGTCTGCATCCGGATGCTGGAACAGGTTACACAGATGTGAATGTGGCTTCGGTGGTGCTGGCTCTGAGCTACGGGGATTTTTCGGTTCTTTTGACCGGAGATCTGGAGGAGGCGGGAGAGCAGGAGATCCTGGAGCGGGAGCAGAAAAATAGTGAAAAGGTATGGCCACCGGACGGCTTCACAATTCTGAAGGCCGGGCACCACGGGTCGAAGACATCCAGCAGTGAAGCATGGCTGGGGAAAGTGAAGCCGCGCCTGACCCTGATTTCCTGCGGGAAGGATAACTCATATGGGCATCCCCACAAAGAGGCCCTGGAACGACTGGAAGCGGCGGGGAGTAAAATTTTGCAGACAACGGAGTGCGGTGCCATAATTGTAGAAAGCAATGGAAAAAACTTCCAAGTGCATGCTTTTCGAAAAATATTACTTACTATATTTCAGAATCAGTAATTCCACACTGAGCGTATCCGCGATCTTACCGGTCTTCACATCCTCCTCCGCCTGCACGCAGTCCTGCACGGCAGTCTTCAACTGCTCGGTGGTAAAGCTTTTGGCCTGAGCCATACATCTTCCGGCCACAAAGGGCGCGATCTTCGCCCGGGACGCAATGGCGGCCCGGTCATAGCCCTTGGCGGCCAGGCTCTTGACCAGCAGAAGCTGATGGAACTGGCGGGCGATGAGAAAGAGGATGCGCATGGGCGGCTCCTTTAGGGAGAGCAGATCGTAGTAGAGATTCAGCGCCTTCTTCTGATTCTTCTCGGCCAGCGCCCGGATCATTTCGAAGATCTGGCCTGTGGTCTGCACCGTGCAGATCTCGTTCACATCCTGGGTAGTGATGACATCCCGGCCTTCCGTATAGGAAAGCAGCTTTTCCAGCTCCATGGCGATGTTCTCCATATCGGTGCCGGTGTGCTCCAGAAAGAGCTGCAGGGTGGCCTCCGTAATTTTACGGTTTTCTTTTTTTAAGGTACCGAGAATCCATTTCATCAGCGTGCGCTCATCCTGGGTCTGGAATTCAGTGATCCGGCCCTGCTTCTGGATGGCCTTGTAGAGGCGGTTTCGCTTGTCTACCTCGGTTTCCACAAAAAGGATGCAGGTGGTGTCGGGCATTTTCGGCAGATAGTCGGCCAGCTCGTCGCATTTATTCTTGAAAAAGCCGCTGTCCTCGATGAGAATCAGCCGCCGGTCGGCGAAAAAGGGCAGGGTGTCCGCCAGACTGATAATCTCCGCCGGGACAATATTCTTTCCCTCGAAGCGGGAAAAATTCATGGTATCGGACGGGTCACAGAGAGCCCGGGCCAGTCGGTTCTTATACTGGTTGCGCAGATAAGCCTCTTCCCCGCAGAGCAGGTAGGCCGTCTTAAAATTACCATTTTTGATATCTTCTGCCAGCATTTTCATACGCGACACCTCATTTCCATAAAAATACAGGAAAGAATCCCGCTAAGCAGGATTCTCTGCCTGCGGCGTATAGAACCACTTCGCCGCAGTGCGATAATATAAAAAAAGAGACCCAAATGACGGAATGGGTCTCTTTTTATGGAATAGGAAATTCCGATAGAATTCCCTATTCCATAAAAGCAAGCAGAGCTTGCAAAGATGCGTACTCGGCGCAGTGGTAGATGGTTGCTGAAGCAACCGCGCCTCGGCGCGAGAATGTGCCATTGGCACATTTTTTTAAGATTCGTCTATCTCAATTACGCGATGCTGTTTACAGCCTTGGTCAGACGGGAAATCTTGCGGGAAGTTGTGTTCTTGTGGTAAACTCCCTTGGAAGTAGCCTTGCTCATGGTAGCGATAGCAGCCTTTAAGCAAGCCTTTGCAGTCTCAACATCCTTTGCGGCAACTGCAGCGTCTACTTTCTTGATTGCGGTCTTAACCTCAGACTTGATAGCCTTATTTCTTGCTGTTCTAGTCTCGGCAACCTGAATTCTCTTCTTTGCAGATTTAATGTTAGCCAATCCGTACACCTCCAAACCATGTTTTAAAATAAGCTTATTTTTACATGTTCCGTAAAAGCCGGACACGGACGTCTTTACAAAACATACTCATATATTTTAGGACAGGAATAGCGTTATGTCAATACATATTTCTCAAAAAAATGCGAAAAATAAAAAAGAATCTTGTCACAGGGGTGAAAACAGGAGGGACAGCTATGACAGAATTTCAGGTGCGGACGGATCTGGCGCTGGAGGCCAGGGAGCGGTTCGAAGAAGATGTGGAAATCCGAGGCGTGGAGGTGGAGGAGGCCTACGACGAGCAGCGGGATATCCGGGTGACGGTGGTTCGAATCCGGACGGAAAACGGAGCGAAGGCCATGGGAAAGCCCATCGGCACCTACATTACCCTGGAAGCGCCCCGGATGTCGGAGCCGGACGAGGATTATCACCGGGAGGTCTCGGAGAAGCTGGCCGGATACCTGAAGAAGCTTTTGGATGTGAAAAATGAAAAATCGGTATTGGTGGTGGGCTTAGGGAACCGGGAAGTAACGCCGGACGCCCTGGGGCCGGAGGCGGTGAATCATCTTCGCGTCACCCGCCATGTGGTACGAGAGTATGGGAAGGCAGCATTTGCCCGGGAGAAGGTACAGTTAGTCAGCACTATCGTTCCCGGGGTCATGGCCCAGACCGGCATGGAGACCCTGGAGATAGTGCGGGGCATCGTGGCTGAGACAAAACCCGATCAGGTGGTGGTCATCGACGCCCTGGCGGCCCGCAGCAGTAAGCGCCTGAACCGGACCATCCAGATCTCCGACGCAGGCATCCAGCCGGGCTCCGGCGTGGGCAATCATCGGAACAGCCTGACGAGGGAGACCATCGGCATCCCGGTGCTGGCCATCGGCGTGCCTACCGTAGTAGATGCGGCCACCATTGTCTACGACGCCACCGGCGACCGAAGCAGTGTGCCGCCGGGACTGAACGGCATGTTCGTGACCCCGAAGAATGTGGACGAGATGATCCGCCGCTTAAGCTTCACCATTTCCGAGGCCCTGAATCTGGCCCTGTCCTGACATATGCCCGTCCTGCGCTTCATATAGTAGAAGGAATGAGGTGAGCTTATGAAGCGCGGGAGAATCGGAATTCGAAAACCGGGATTTGGGAAATGGAAAATCGAAAAAGCCGCAAACGGGGTAGTCTGGCTTCTCATCCTCACCATGGGACTCTATATCCTGGGGAGCGGCGTGAAACTGCGGCCTCTGAAAAAGGCCGCCTATGTGCGGGAAGTCTTGCTTCAGGAGATGGAAGCAGATCTGAGACGGGCGGCGCTCCAGACCCTCTATCCGGGCCTGGTCTACGCCGCCGGAGATCGGGGGCAGCGGGCGGACAGCCCGGGCGAATGGCTGCTGGAGCAGGCTGTGGGCGTATTTCCACTCTACTCCTTTCTGGCGGGACAGCGGCTCTACACCACCGAGATTGAGAGTACAGCCGCCTACGAAATTCTGATTCAGGGCGGCGTCCACGATGAAAATGAGATCAACCAGGAGACCGGTGAGGCTTTTGATCTGGCCGAGCAGGTGGAGGAAGAGAACCGGCAGGCCCAGAACGCAGCCTCCGATATGGATACGGACGCTCCGGAGGAGCAGACGGACGATACGGCAGCAGGCCCGTCGGAACCATCTGCCACGGGACACATCTACACCGCCGAAGAGCTCTCGGATTTTGATTTCCTGAAAAATAACTTCTATATAATAGAAAGCAACACGGATATCAGCAGCGACCTTCTGAACGCTGACCGTCTCCTGTCCATGGACATGGCCCTGGGGCAGGATAGCAGCGCGCCCCAGATTCTACTTTACCATACCCATTCTCAGGAGGGCTTCGTGGACTCAGTGGAGGGAGACGCGGGCACCACCATCGTGGGCGTGGGCGACCGTCTGGCCGAGCTTCTCACAGAGCGCTACGGCTATAACGTAATACATAATACGAAGGTCTATGACTACATCGACGGCGAACTGGACCGGAACCGGGCGTATTCCCTGGCGGCCGAGGATGTGAAACAGATTCTGGCGGAAAATCCTTCCCTTGAGGTGCTGATCGACCTCCACCGGGACGGCGTGAACGAGGGTACCCATCTGGTGACCGAGGTGGACGGAAAGCCCACAGCCCAGTTCATGTTCTTCAACGGCTTAAGCTACAGCAAGCGGAATGGTCCCATTTCTTATCTGGAAAATCCGTACATCGGGGAGAATCTGGCCCTGTCCCTGCAGCTAAAACTGGCCTGTGAAGCCTACTACCCGGGCGTCAGCCGCAAAATCTACCTGAAAAGCCTCCGTTACAATCTGCATCTGCGCCCCAAGTCTCTCCTGGTAGAAGCCGGAGCCCAGACCAATACCCTGGAGGAAATGATGAACGCCATGGAGCCTTTGGCAGAGGTGCTTTACCAGGTGTTAGATAATCCTAAATAGCATAAACTAACTGAAATGTCAACGACTTTTTTGGAGTTAAATCGACAAAAATTATCAATAAGAACGGTTTGTCTTGCCTTTGAAAAAGAGCATGCTATAATAATCCTGTCCCCAAAATATGATAAAAAATCATTGCGGACGCGTAAGACCGATACGGTTAAATCAAATATGCATACAGACAAGAGGAGGAAATGAATATGCTGAATTTTAAAGACATTGACTGGAAAAAGGGTGGAATTTTCGCTGCAGGTGTGCTGTTTGGCACCGCAGGTATCAAGGCACTGTCAAGCGATGACGCAAAGAATGTATATACAAGCTGCACTGCAGCCGTACTTCGCGCGAAGAGCTGCGTAATGAAGACCGTAGCAGTGATCCAGGAGAACGCAGAGGATATCTACGCCGGCGCAAAGCAGATCAACGAGGAGCGCGAGGCAGCCGCAGAGGCAGCAGTCGTAGCAGACGCTGAGGCAGAGAAAGCTGCAGAGACCACAGAGGAGACAGAGGCGTAAATCCATGAAGTTCATCATCAAGCATGAAATCAGAGGCAGAATCCGTGTCCAGGCCTGTGTACGGCGCATGTCCATCGAGGAAGCGGATACCCTGCAGTATTATCTGGATACGCAGGAATGTGTAATTTCCGCGAAGATACAGAGAAACACTCTGGGCATCGTGATCTGTTATACGGGAGAGCGGGAGCAGGTGCTCACACTCCTTCGGAACTTCCATTATGAGAACGTGAACGTACCGCAGGCGGTATTCCAGAGCTCTGGCAGAGCCTTGAATGAGGAGTACTGGGAAAAGCTGGTGAACAGCGTAATCCTGCGTGCGGGAAGCAAGATGTTTCTTCCCTACCCGATTCGCGCCGGCATTGCGTTTGTAAAATCATGGAAATATATGTGGAAGGGCGCGAAGACCCTGGCCAAAGGAAAGATGGAGGTTCCGGTACTGGATGCCACCGCCATCGGCGTGTCTGTATTGCGGGGCGACTTCGACACTGCAGGCTCCGTCATGTTCCTGCTTGGCATCGGCGAGCTCCTGGAAGAGTGGACCCATAAGAAGTCCGTCGGCGATCTGGCCCGCAGCATGTCCCTGAACATCGAAAAGGTATGGCTCCTAAGCGACGGCCAGGAGGTTCTGGTGGATTCTTCTTCCATTCAGGAAAAAGATCTGGTTGTCATCCATATGGGAAATGTGGTACCATTTGATGGAACGGTGGAAGCAGGCGAGGGTATGGTAAATCAGTCCTCCCTGACCGGTGAATCTGTTCCTGTGGCCAAGGCGCCGGGAGCGTCGGTCTACGCCGGAACCGTTCTGGAGGAAGGCGAGCTGACCATCCGTGTGAAGGTGGGCAATGGCGCAAGCAAGTATGACCGCATCGCGGCCATGATCGAGGAGTCCGAGAAGCTGAAATCATCCGTGGAGGGCAAGGCGGAGCATCTGGCCGATAAGCTGGTTCCCTACACCCTGGCGGGCGCTGCGGCTACCTGGCTCTTTACCCGGAATGTGACCAAAACCCTGGCTGTGCTGATGGTAGATTTCTCTTGTGCCCTGAAGCTTGCGATCCCGATTTCCGTACTGTCTGCCATCCGCGAGGCGGGCGCAGAGCATGTGACGGTAAAGGGCGGCAAGTACCTAGAGGCTGTGGCCGAGGCGGATACCATCGTCTTTGATAAGACCGGTACATTGACCAGGGCCTGCCCGACTGTGGCAGAGGTAGTTCCCTTTAACGGCGAGAGCCCGGACGAGCTTCTTCGTCTGGCTGCCTGCCTGGAGGAGCACTTCCCCCATTCCATGGCAAAGGCAGTTGTGGACGCCGCCAGGGCCCGCAACCTGAACCATGAGGAAAAGCATTCCAAAGTAGAATATATTGTGGCGCACGGCATTTCTACCACCGTAGAAGGCAAGAAGGCGATCATCGGAAGCTATCATTTCGTATTTGACGATGAGAAATGTGTTCTTCCGGCCGGAACCGAAGCGAAGTTTGAAGCGCTTCCGGCAGAGTATTCCCACCTCTATCTGGCAGTGGAGGGCGTTCTGGCAGCTGTCATCTGTATCGAGGATCCCATTCGTCCCGAGGCTCCGGCTGTGATTCAGGCCCTGAAGGACGCAGGTATCTCTAAGGTGGTCATGATGACCGGAGACAGCGAGCGAACCGCCAAAGCCGTAGCGGCTAAGGTAGGCGTGGACGAGTTCTTCGCAGAGGTTCTGCCGGAGGACAAGGCGCGTTTTGTAGAGGAAGAGAAGGCAAAGGGCCGCAGAGTCATGATGATCGGCGACGGCATTAACGATTCCCCGGCACTGTCTGCGGCAGACGTCGGCATCGCCATCAGCGACGGCGCGGAGATCGCCCGGGAAATCGCGGATGTGACCGTAGGCGCAGAGGATCTGTGGCAGTTAGTAGCCTTAAAGCACATCGGCAACGGCCTGATGAAGCGGATTCATAAGAATTACCGCACCATCGTAGGCTTCAACACCGGCCTCATTGCCCTGGGCGTAGCCGGAATCCTGCAGCCGACCACCTCCGCATTGCTTCACAATACATCCACACTTGTGATAAGCTTAAACAGCATGAAGCCCTTATGTAAATAGGGTATGCTGATAATAGACCGGAAAGCGGGCGCAAAAAGCGCACCCGCTTTTTGGCGTTTTATGAATTAGAGAAAACTAACCAAAGCAAACGGAGGAATTTTTGAATGACAACATTTGACCAGAGCAAAATCCGCAACTTCTGTATCATTGCTCATATCGACCACGGCAAATCCACCCTGGCAGACCGCATCATTGAGATGACCGGCCTTCTGACCAGCCGGGAGATGCAGGCTCAGGTACTGGACAATATGGATCTGGAGCGGGAGCGCGGCATTACCATCAAGGCCCAGACCGTCCGGACCGTGTATAAGGCAGAGGACGGCGAAGAATATATTTTCAACCTGATCGATACCCCGGGCCATGTGGACTTTAACTATGAGGTGTCCCGAAGCCTGGCGGCCTGCGACGGCGCGGTGCTGGTGGTGGACGCGGCACAGGGCATTGAGGCCCAGACTCTGGCAAATGTATACCTGGCCCTGGACCACGATCTGGATGTGATTCCGGTCATCAATAAGATTGACTTGCCCAGCGCCGAGCCCCAGCGTGTCATCGACGAGATCGAGGACGTCATCGGCCTGGAGGCCCAGGACGCGCCCCAGATATCTGCCAAGACCGGCCTCAACGTGGAACAGGTGCTGGAGGCTATCGTGCACAAGATCCCGGCACCGACCGGCGATCCGAAAGCGCCTTTAAAAGCGCTGATTTTCGATTCTGTCTATGATTCCTATAAGGGCGTTATCATTTTCTGCCGCATCAAAGAGGGTACGGTGAAAAAGGGAACCATCATTCAGATGATGGCCACCGGAGCCGAGGAAGAAGTGGTGGAGGTGGGCTACTTTGGCGCGGGCCAGTTTATCCCCTGCGACGAGCTGTCCGCGGGCATGGTAGGCTACATCACCGCCAGCATCAAGAATGTGCGCGACACCCGGGTGGGCGATACCATTACCGACCGGGACAATCCCTGCGACGCGCCGCTGCCGGGCTACAAGAAGGTATTGCCTATGGTGTACTGCGGTCTCTATCCGGCGGACGGGGCCAAGTACCCGGATCTCAGGGACGCTCTGGAGAAGCTGCAGTTAAACGACGCTTCCCTCCAGTTCGAACCGGAGACTTCTATCGCGCTGGGCTTCGGTTTCCGCTGTGGTTTCCTGGGACTTCTTCATCTGGAAATCATCCAGGAGCGCCTGGAGCGGGAATACAACCTCGATTTGGTGACTACGGCCCCGGGTGTTATTTATAAAGTGTATAAGACCAACGGAGAAGTCATCGATCTGACGAACCCGTCCAACCTGCCTGATCCGTCGGAAATCGAGCATATGGAGGAGCCCTTCGTCAGCGCAGAGATCATGGTGACCACCGAATTCATCGGCTCCATTATGGAGCTTTGTCAGGAGCGCCGAGGCGTCTACCTGGGCATGGAATACATGGAGGAGACCCGCGCCCTTCTGAAATACGAGCTTCCGCTGAACGAGATTATCTACGACTTCTTCGATGCCCTGAAATCCCGCTCCAGAGGCTACGCGTCCTTTGATTATGAGATGAAGGGCTACGTGCAGGCGGATCTGGTGAAGCTGGATATTCTGATCAATAAGGAAGAGGTGGACGCCCTGTCCTTTATCGTCCACAGCAGCACCGCCTACGAGCGGGGCCGCAAGATGTGCGAGAAGCTGAAGGACGAGATCCCGCGGCACCTCTTTGAGATTCCCATTCAGGCGGCGGTAGGCGGCAAAGTCATCGCCCGGGAGACTGTCCGGGCCATGCGGAAAGACGTGCTGGCCAAGTGCTACGGCGGCGATATCAGCCGAAAGAAGAAGCTTCTGGAGAAGCAGAAGGAAGGAAAGAAGCGGATGCGCCAGGTGGGCAATGTGGAGATTCCCCAGAAGGCCTTCATGAGCGTGCTGAAGCTGGACGATAAATAGGATTGTCGGAATGAAGAAAAAGCTTGGTATCTATATTCATATCCCCTTCTGCGTGCGTAAATGCGCCTACTGCGATTTCCTCTCCGCTCCGGCGGGCGAGGCGACCCGATCGGCATATGTGCGCGCCCTGCGGGAAGAAATCCGGTCAGCCGGAGAACTGGATGAGATTTACGAGGGAGCGACCGTCTTTTTCGGAGGCGGTACGCCTTCCCTCCTGGCAGGAAAAGAGCTGGCAGGAATCCTTGACGAGGTTTCCCGGCGGCTTCTTTTGCGTTCCGATGCGGAAATCACGGTGGAATGCAATCCGGGAACCTTAAACAGGGAAAAACTGGAAATTTATAAGCGGGCAGGGATCAACCGTCTGAGCATCGGCCTCCAGTCGGCGGACAACCGGGAGCTGAAAACCCTGGGCCGGATCCACACCTGGGAGCAGTTTCTGGAAAATTACGAGCTGGTGCGGAAAATCGGGTTTCGAAATGTGAACATCGATCTGATGTCCGCCCTGCCCGGACAGACAAGAGAGGGCTGGCTGTCCACCTTAGAGAAGGTCACAGCCCTCGATCCGGAGCACATTTCCGCTTACAGCCTGATTATCGAGGAGGGGACGCCCTTTTATGAGAAGTACCGGGAGGATGGACCTGAGGAGAAGGAGCTTCCGGGCGAGGAGCTGGATCGGATCATGTATGAGGACACGAAAGCATTTCTGCATGAAAAGGGCTATGAGCGTTATGAGATCTCCAACTACGCCAGGCCCGGGTACGAGTGCCGCCACAACTGCTCCTACTGGGAGCGGGTGGATTACAAGGGCTTCGGCATCGGCGCGGCGTCGCTTTTGAACGGGGTGCGCTATCAAAACAGCACCGATTTACAGGAGTATCTGAAGGGGCATTACGCCTACGAGAGCGTGGAGCCCTTAAGCGCCGGGGACGCCCTGGAGGAAACCATGTTCCTGGGGCTTCGGGAAATGCGGGGCGTGGTTCTGACCGATACGATTCGGAATACTTACGGACCAAAGATAAAGCTTCTGACGGAAGAGGGCCTGCTGGAACGGGCAGGGGACCGTATCCGTCTGACAGACAGGGGGATCGATATCAGTAATTATGTGTTATCAGAGTTTTTGCTGGATTAAAAAGCATACGGTGCTTACCGTACTGTTGGTGCTTTGGGTGGGATTGCTGCTTGTTCCGCCGACGGTGCTGACCGCAGTGCGGGTGGATTTCGCGGACAGCGGTTACGAGAGGGCGGAGCAGCTGAAGGTGCTGACCTCCCGGAGCGATACGACCATTCCCTTCAGTGGATTGCGTACCACCTACGGGAAGACGGGGCAGAGCCGGATCTACTTCTTTGACCCCATTTACCGGAAGGACAGTTATATCCGAAGGCTCGATCCCATCGACACGGAGTATGAGGAACCGCTCGGCATCCGGAGTATCACGATCACCTGTAACGGCGTCAAAAGCTTCACCCTGACCGGGGAAGAGATTCTGACTTATTTTACCTTAAATGACCAGGTGGAGGTGGCGGACAGCAGCCCGAAGGTACTGACGCTTACCATCACCGGCGGGGATTCCCAGCTGTTTCCTACAGCGGAATTTCGCGGGCGGTACGTTCGCACGGCGCGGCAGAGCGCGCGCCTGGGCGTCCTGTTTCTGGGGATGGCCGGTGCGATATTTTACGGGCTGAGCCTGATTTATGGAAAAATCAGGAAAACACCGCCGGAAAACCGCTGGATGGATCGGGCGGACATGTGTCTGATTCTGGTGGCTGCCTGCACGCTGATACTGATGACACTGACCGCCTTCTACGGCGATCACAGGCTGAACCCGGACGAGTGGGAGAGCCGGGACGCGGTGCGCTACTACGAGGAGCACAATGTGCCGCCGGACGTGCGGGACGGGGATGTGTCCGCCACCATCGGAACCTACGGCACCACCCGGCTGTCGGAGAAGACACCCTACTATCTCTACGCGGGAAAGCTGGCCTGTCTGGTGAACCTGCCCCATGAGGAGCGGCTGTTCGGCCTTTCCTTAGGCTTCCTGCTGTTTGGCCTGGTGATCTGGAATCTGCGGAAAAACCGGTATCTGACGGCGGTGGTCTTTCTGACGCCCCAGGTCTGGTATCTCTTTTCCTATGGCACTTCCGACGCCCTGGATTACCTGATGGCGGTGTTGGTACTGTATCAGCTGACGAAGCCGGACAGCATGCTGCACGGTATGCTCCGGCGTAAGTTTTCCCCAAAGGAGCTCTGGCGTTATCTGCTTGTGGGTCTCCTGTTCGGGCACATTCTGACGGCCAAGGCCAATTATTACGTGATCCTGATTTACGCATTTTTCATGCTGCTGATTCCGCTGGCGCAGGCAGAGAAAGCAGAGCGGAAAGGCCTGTTTGGAAAATATTGTCTTATCCTGCTGTTCACAGCACTTCTGCCTGCGGCGCGGCTGGGCTTTGACTTCTGGCATTACGGCCTGGAGAAAAGCAGGATCATTCTGGAAATGCGGGGACAGCGGGCTATCCATGAGCTGAATCCGCTGATGGATAAGAGCGGCTGGAACTGGTATTTCCATATGCGGGAGCAGGGCGTGTCCTTCCGGGACTTCCTGATGAATTACGGGCTCTTCGGCAGCCTGTTCCGCTCCTTCACAGGCCTTTACGGCGGCATGAAAATTCAGACGCCGGGACGATATTATCTGGTCATGGGAGGCCTTTATGTGGTATTATATCTGATGACAGGGTATGCAGTCCGGAAGAACGGCGGAAAGGCCGGAATATGGAAATGGCTGCTGCTCCACGGGACGGCGGCGGTATCGCTGCTGCTGGTCTTTTATAACGCCTATTGTGTGGACTTTCAGCCCCAGGGCCGCTACCTGTTTCCGGTGCTGATTTTTATGGCTCACGGCATTTCCCTGGATGGGAAACTTACGAAGACCCGATGGTACAACCAGCTGCTCTGTATGACAGCGCTTCTGGGCCTGTATTCCTTTGCAGCGGGAGTTCCCCAGATCTGGCAGCTTTGAGACAAAGAGAGAAAAGGAGAGAAACCATGATTAAAGAAGTGATTTTCGATATAGACGACACCCTCTATGATTACGAAAAAGGGCACGCGGCGGGAGTCCGGCAGATGCAGGAATACGCGGAGCAGGAGCTGGGAGTCTCCGGCGAGGAATTTGAGCGGGAATACCGGAGGCAGCACGCGGATATCAAAAAGCGCCTGGGTACGGATGACGCGACCATCCACAGCCGCAGCATCCGGATTCAGAATATGCTGGAGCATTGGGGAAAACCTCTGTTTCCCCATGTGACGAAGCTGTATCATGCATACTGGGATACGCTTCATGCGGTGAGCGAGCCGGAGCCGGGCAGCATTGAGGCGGTGCGGAGCCTGCGGGAAATGGGAGTACGCGTGGGCATCGGCAGCGATATGACCTTCCGGATGCAGTATGAAAAGCTGGGAAAATTTGGATTCGGCCCCTATATCAATCATATGGTGACCAGCCAGGAGGCGGGCCATGAGAAGCCTCATCCGGATTTTATGGCCCTGTGCATTGAGAAGGCTGGATGCAGACCCGACGAGATCGTATTCATGGGCGACAATTTCAGGAAAGATGTGGAGGGCTCTGTGCTGGCCGGGATGCACGGCGTCTGGTACCGGGCCAAGGAGAAGCCTCTGCCGGAGGACGCGAAGATTGGGCCGGAATCCTATCAGATCATACGCCATTACGATGAGCTGATTCCCTATATAAAATCCATCCGATAAATCAGAGAAGGAAGACAATATGAAAGAATTACAATATTTGGAAGAACAGCAGGTGAATCCGTTGCTGATTCAGGAAGTAGAGAAATTCCGGACCCAATATCCGGTGGCTGAGGCAGTGAAAAACCGTGTGGTGAAGCCACCGGTGCCCTTCTATGGAAAAGAGATTCTGGAGATGGCCATCGCCGCCCTCCTTCAGGGGGAAAATGTGCTGCTTTCCGGTTCCAAGGCCACGGGAAAGAATATCCTGGCGGAAAATTTGGCCTGGATCTTCGGCCGCCCCTCCTATAATATCTCCTTTAATGTGAACACCGACAGCAGTTCCCTCATTGGAACGGACACCTTCGTGGACAATGAGGTGCGTCTGCGCAAGGGCCCCGTATACCAGTGTGCGGAAAATGGAGGCTTCGGCGTCTTCGACGAGATCAATATGGCGAAAAATGACGCGGTTTCCGTGCTTCACGCGACTCTGGATTACCGCCGTCTCATCGACGTGCCGGGTTACGACAAGATCGAGCTCCATCCGGCCACCCGTTTTATCGGAACCATGAACTACGGCTACGCGGGAACCAGGGAGCTGAATGAGGCGCTGGTGTCTCGGTTTCTGGTGATCGATATGCCGGCTCTGACCGAGGAAACCCTGCTTCTGATTCTGCGGGCCAATTTCCCGGACGCAAAGGAAGAAGGAATCCGGGCCTTTGCCGGACTCTTCCTTGATCTGCAGACCAAGGCCCAGAACAGTGAGATATCCACAAAGCCGCTGGATCTGCGCGGTATGATCGGAGCCATGAAGACGGTACGCTGCGGACTTACCCCCAGAGCGGCCGTTACCATGGGAATTACCAATAAGAGCTTCGATATCTTTGAGAAGGAGATTGTCGGCGATATCGTTATGACCCGGATTCCGGAGGAATGGACCGGCAGCGAATTATTTTAAGTGAGGCAGCATGAAGGAACAGGAAACTCTGAATGAGGACTATTTTGACGAAAATCAATACGAGATAGATAATCGAATCCGGAACCTGTACTGGACGGTCAGCGGCAATTACGGCGAGAATATCAAGCTGGATACGGTGTCGTTCTCCCGGTCGCCTTGGGTATCCCTCTACGATGCGGTGAAGCAGGGTGCCTTTTCCCGGTATTTTGACCGGAATGCCTTCGGCCTGTATCTGGTGAAGAAGCTGTATTACGGAGCGGACGAGCAGGCGCTGACCAATGTGGCCCAGCTTGCGGTGGACAGCGCGGTGTACAGAAAAATCAGCGCGGAACGTAAGGGCGTGCAGGAGATCCGGAAGAAGGCCTTTTCTGATCTGCTGGAATACGATTTTACCAGACTGGCCTCCTATTATCTGGGACAGATTAAGATCTGCATGATGCAGCAGGCGGTCCGGGGATCGGTGAGCCATGAGCAGGCCCGGATGCGGCAGGTGCTGGATCTTCTGGCAGAGCTTGAGGATACCTATGATACCATGGAGATTATCCGGGTGACCGATAAGCTTTACAACTGGTTAATGGATCCTTATTTTGAAAAAAATCATGGAGACCTGGCGAAGGTGCTGGCTGTGACCATGGAGGAGCTAAAGGAATTCAGCTGGAAGGATTATCTGGAGGAGGAAGCGAAGGAAGAAGAGCTGACCCAGGTACTGAACCAGGTGAATCAGGCGGTAACCCAGACCGGGGAAGCGTCTACAGAGCAGGAGGAAAAGCGGGAAAGCCGTATGAAGCGGGTGCTGGTGGACGCGGAGGCTGCAGCGAAGATGTATTCCTACATCGAACTGAATTATGGCCGTTCCTACCTGAATGAGGGCGAGCAGAAGCGCATCAACCGCAGTCTCTGCCGGGGCGCCCACGCGGACTGCAGCCTGTATTTCACCGATGGGATTCTTTCCAATATGGTGAAGCGAAACTATCAGTCCGAGTACGCCAGACGGTCGAAGAGCGAGAATCTCCGGGTCTACGGCCACCATAGCCGGGTGGCGAAGCGGAATATCGAGATCCTGACAGACACCCTGCGCCGTGCCCTGGTGGCCCGGAGTGAGCGGGAGACCGTGCGGAGCGAGTATGGCAATATTCTGCCAAAGCAGCTCTGGAAACTGGGCCGCAGCCGTGATAAGAAACTTTTTGAACGGGTGCTGAAGAAGGACAGTTCAGAGTTTGTGGTGCATGTGCTCATCGATGCCAGCGGTTCCCAAAGGAGTCGCCAGAGTCTGGTGGCCCTGCAGGGCTACATCATCAGCGAGGCCTTAAGTAATGTGCAGATTCCCCATCGAGTCATGGGCTTCTGTACTTTCTGGGACTATACGGTCATGCAGCGCTACCGGGACTACGACGATCCGAAGGAGGCCAATAAGCGGATCTTCGAGTTCCACGCCTCTTCGAATAACCGGGATGGTCTGGCTATCCGGGCGGCAGCGGCGAGCCTTCGGGATCGGCCAGAGGAGAATAAGGTTCTGATTGTCTTAAGCGACGGGCGGCCCAACGACATCATTGTGAACCGTCCAAACAGTAAGAATCCCATGCCCTATGCGGGAGATTACGCAGTGCGCGATACAAGCTTTGAAGTGCGAAAAGTAAGGGCGGAGGGAATCTCCGTGCTGGGCGTCTTTGCCGGGGAAGAGCAGGATCTCCAGGCGGAGCGGCGGATTTTCGGCAAGGATTTCGCCTATATCCGCAATATTATGAATTTTTCCAGTGTGGTAGGCCTCTATCTGAAACGCCAGTTAGACGATACGGCACAGTAAAAGGAGTACAGTTTTATGAAAATGTGGCTGAAAAGATGGTGGAAGCCATTGGCGCTGCTTCTGGTGCTGGCCGGATTTCTGCTCTATCCGCCCATGGTGCTGACGGAAGTACGCGTGGATTTCGAAAAGGAGGACTATTCGGCGGGCAATCACTGTAAGCTCTTTGCCTCCCCCACGGAAAATCTGGGGCTGGACAGCGTAAAGAATGCCTACAAAAAGCCCGGAGAGGCCCGGTTCTTCTTCTGGGATATCCGGTGGCGGGACGGGAAGACCCTGAAGCGGCTGGATCCCATCGATTACAACCTGGACGATGAGATCCGGATTAAGAATATCGCGTTTTTTATCAATGGATTTTATGCGGGAGAGCTGTCAGGGGAAGCGCTTTTCGCTTCGTTTACCCCCAATGAACAGGTGGAGATGTACGAAACGGATACGGGATCTCTGGGTCTTTATATTACCGGAGAGGATTCCCAGCTTCTGACCACAGAGGCTTTTCAGAGCTTTTACCGGGAGATTGCAGGGCGCTATGCCCGCACGGGAGTCTTTTATCTGCTTCCCCTGCTTCTGGCGCTCTGGGCTGTGGCAGAATTCTATGTGCGGCAAATCTGGAAAAAGAGAGAGGATCGATTTTTCCTGGTTGTGGACACCCTGTTTTACCTGGCAGGGCTTGCGGCGCTGGCTTTGATTCTGACCGGAGCTTTTGTGGGATCGGATCTGGTGAATCCGGATGAATCGGAGGCTGTCTATTCAGTACAGTATTATATTACCCACTGGAAGATTCCGGACGCCAGGGAGCTGGAAATGGCGGCCTATTCTGTATTCGGTACCGCGCGCCTTACGGAGCTGAATCTGTTCTACATTTTCGCAGCCCGGATCGCCCGGCTTTTTACCTTCGACCATGCGGTGCGGCTGTTTAGCGTGCTGATGGCTGCCGGTCTTTTTTACCTGATTTTCTGCAATCTGAAAAAGAACCGGTGGCTGTTGGCGGTCATGTTCCTGACGCCACAGATCTGGTATCTCTATACCTATTGTACCTCCGACGCCATGGATTACGCGGTGGGTGTGTTGGTGTTGTACCAGGTGGCAAGGCCGGACAGTATGCTGCAGAAGCTCTGCAGCCGGGGCGTGAAAAAGGCAGACTGGTGGAGAATTCTGCTTCTGGGCTTCCTCTTTTCCAATATTTTTATGGCCAAACAGAACTTCTATGTGTTTGCCATCTACGCCTTCTGTATGCTGGTGGTGGACTGGTGCACGGCGCCAAAGGAGGAGAAGCAGCGGCGGTTTGCAAGCTATCTCTGGATTGCCGGTTTTGCCCTGGTGTTTCTTGGAATTCGCTACATTCCGGAATTTGCTCATTATGGCGTGCATCGTCAGCAGGTGCTTCGGGAGATGCAGGAAAAAATTGCGATTCCCGAACTGAATCCGGCCTCCGATCCGGCTATTCAGAGTTCCGCGTTTAATCTGTACGGAAAAGGGGTGACACTCCGGGAGATTCTGACGGAGATGGGATTCCATAAGACGCTGTTCCGCTCTTTTATCGGAACCTATGGAAGCCTGCAGTTTCCAAGTCCGGACTGGTATGGAAAGCTGATGGGAATCCTGTATCTGATTTACCTGGCATGGGTATCCGGTACAGTACTTCTGGAACGGGGATACTGTGAGCGCAAGGTAAAGCTTGGAATTTTATATCTCTGTGGCGGCGTGTCTTACGCGCTGGTGATTTATAATGCCTGGTTTGTGGATTTTCAGGCCCAGGGACGCTACATGCTGCCGGCGCTGATTTTTGCGGCACATGGGGCGGCGCTCAGGCCGGAGACGGCAAAGAGCAGATGGTTTCAGGTGATTCTGGCGGCGACGGCAGTTCTGTCTCTGTATTCTTTTGCAACCTGCTGCATTCCGAATATTACGCCGCCTTATTAGAATGGGGAGTTCAAAGGACAGAAAGGAGAGGGTTTTGTTATGAAGGAATATGAAGTAGTCCACGAGATTTTCAACGAATGTGCCAACAATCAGATGCGGGACGTGTTCATAGAGGAGGTTCCCATTGAGAACCTAGAAGAATATGTAAAACAGCATCACGAGAAGGAACGGGACTTCTCTTTTGAGCGGGAAGACCTGGCAGATGGAACTGTCGTCTATCATGTGAATACCTCCGGGCTTTTGCAGAGGTATACGTTTACGGAGATATAAAATGGAGAGCTTTTTTGAATGGGAGTACCGGCTTTTGATGTTTTTGCAGAACAGTATCAGGGGGCCGGTGCAGAATAAGATTATGTGGTGTATTACGTCACTGGAAAATGCGGGCTTTCTGTCCATAGCGGCCTGCCTGGCGCTGCTTTTACAGCCGCGCTACCGGCGGGTGGGGCAGGCGGCCACAGTATCCATGATTTTGGAGTTTATGCTGGTCAATCTGGTCCTGAAAAACTGGATCGCGCGGGTGCGGCCTTACCACTTGCTGGAGGATTTGATTCTGCTGGCCCGGGAACCGATGGATTATTCCTTCCCATCGGGACATACAGGCGCAGCCTTCGCGGTGGCCAGTGTCATGTTTATCGGAATGCCGAAACAGATCGGGATTCCGGCGCTTCTGGTGGCAACGCTGATTGGGTTTTCCCGGATTTATCTGGGCGTGCATTTTCCGACGGATGTTCTGGGCGGTGTAATTGTGGGCTGTCTTACGGGTTTTGTGGCCTGGAAGCTGACGGGATTGAAATTCCGGTAGGAAGAACGGACATAAAAAGAGCTGAGACATGGAATTGCCTCAGCTCTTTTGGTTATATCATTCTTTTACTTTTGCGGTGAGCGCGTCACCCTCCACATCGATGACGATGGTCGCTCCTGTAGAAATCTCGCCGCCTAAGATCAGCTTGGCAGCCAGGGTTTCCACGTGCTTCTGCATGTAACGCTTCAGCGGACGTGCGCCGTAGACCGGATCGAAGCCGTGGTCGGCAATGAATGCCTTTGCGGCGTCGGTCAGCTCCAGGGAAAGCTCCCGGTCAGCCAGACGCTCATTCAGCTCACTAAGCAGCAGATCGATGATTCGTGTGATATTGCCTTTGGTCAGCGGTTTAAAGAGAATGGTTTCGTCCAGACGGTTCAGGAACTCCGGACGGAAATGAGCACGCAGGTCATTCATGACCAGATTCTGGGCCTCCGGCTTGATATTGCCGTTTTCGTCAATACCGTCCAGCAGATAGGAGGAGCCGATATTGGAGGTCATAATCAGAATCGTGTTCTTGAAGTCCACGGTTCTTCCCTGGGAATCAGTGATACGTCCGTCATCCAGTACCTGTAAGAGTACATTGAATACGTCCGGATGGGCTTTTTCAATCTCGTCAAACAGGACAACCGAATAGGGCTTTCTCCGCACAGCCTCAGTCAGCTGACCGCCTTCCTCGTAGCCTACATATCCGGGAGGAGCTCCGATGAGACGGGACACGGAATATTTCTCCATGTACTCACTCATATCGATCCGCACCATGTTGGACTCATCGTCGAACAGGCTGGCTGCCAGCGCCTTGGCAAGCTCCGTCTTACCTACACCGGTGGGTCCCAGGAACAGGAACGAACCGATGGGCTTGGTCGGATCCTTGATACCGGCCTTAGAACGGATAATCGCTTCGGATACCAGCGTGACTGCCTCGTCCTGGCCGATGACACGCTTATGCAGCTCGTCGTCCAAGTGCAGGGTCTTATTCCGCTCGCTCTCGGTCAGCTTGGCTACCGGAATACCGGTCCAGCGGGAAACGATACGGGAGATTTCGTCCTCCGTTACGGATTCGTGAACCAGTGACAGATCCTTTTTGCTGATCTTTTCTTCTTCCTCGGAAAGCTCCTTTTGCAGGGCAGGCAGCTTGCCGTACTGTAATTCGGCGGCCTTATTCAGGTCATAATTCTGCTGCGCCGTCTGAATCTGCTTATTGATATCCTCAATCTCCTCACGGAGCTTCTGCAGACGCTCTACGGAATTTTTCTCATTGTCCCACTGGGCCTTCTGGCTGTTGAACTGATCACGCAACTCCGCAAGCTCCTTCTGTAAGTGCTCCAGGCGCTCCTGGCTTAAGTGGTCGGTCTCCTTTTTCAGAGCTGCCTCCTCGATCTCCAGCTGCATAATCTTACGTCGCAGCTCGTCAAGCTCGGTCGGCATGGAATCCAGCTCCGTCTTAATCAGAGCACAGGCCTCGTCCACCAGGTCAATGGCCTTGTCCGGCAGGAAACGGTCGGAGATATAACGGTTGGAGAGGGTAGCGGCTGCCACCAGGGCGGCGTCGGTAATCTTCACACCATGGAATACCTCGTAGCGCTCCTTTAAGCCACGCAGAATGGAAATGGTATCCTCTACGGTGGGCTCATCTACCATAACCGGCTGGAAACGACGCTCCAGGGCCGGATCCTTTTCAATGTACTGACGGTATTCGTCCAGGGTGGTAGCTCCGATACAGTGGAGCTCGCCTCTGGCCAGCATGGGTTTGAGCATATTGCCGGCGTCCATGGCTCCGTCTGTCTTGCCTGCGCCTACAATCAGGTGCAGCTCGTCGATAAAGAGGATAATTTTGCCCTCGCTTTTCCGTACTTCCTCCAGAACAGCCTTCAGACGTTCCTCAAACTCGCCGCGGTACTTGGCTCCGGCTACCAGAGCGCCCATATCCAGGGAAAATACCTTTTTGTCCTTCAGACCCTCCGGTACGTCGCCCCGCACGATACGCTGTGCCAGACCCTCCACAACGGCGGTCTTGCCGACGCCGGGTTCACCGATGAGCACCGGGTTATTCTTGGTCTTACGGGACAGGATACGGATCACATTTCGGATCTCCGCGTCACGGCCGATGACCGGATCAAGCTTCTGATCCCGGGCTTTTTCCACCAGGTCAGAACCATATTTGCTTAAAGTATCATAGGTAGCTTCCGGATTATCGCTGGTCACCCGCTGGTTGCCCCGCACAGAGGACAGCGCCTGCAGGAAACGATCCTTGGTAATGCCGTACTCCCGGAACAGCTCCTTCATGGAAGGACTGGGATCATTTAACATGGCCAGAAACAGGTGCTCTACGGAGACATACTCGTCGCCCATCTGTTTAGCCACATCCTCGGCGCTGATCAGTACCTTATTCAAATACTGTCCCACATAGGGCTGTCCGCCGGAAACCTTGACTCTTTTATTTAAGGTCTGTTCCACACCGTTCAGAAACAGGTTCTGGTCGATGCCTATCTTAGCGACAAGCTTCAGGATCAGACTGTCCTCCTGCCGGAGCAGACTCATCAGAAGATGTTCCTGTTCAATCTCCTGATTGCCGTATTCGTAAGCCAGCTTTTCCAGGTCGTTTACAGCTTGAATGGATTTCTGTGTAAATTTGCTGATGTTCATAAATCTGACTCCCCTTTCTTTATAATAGGTAAAGAAATTGTTTTCTAAGTTTTTTATATAAAAAAGAAAGTCCCGGCATCAAATATACATACGGATATCTGATACAGGGCCTTTTTCTTTTTCTGCATATATGTATACCACTTTGAAAATGAAAGATCAAGGGGTTTTTGAAAAATAATTTATAAAAAAAGTATAAAGTGTCAGACTACTTATATAAAAAGGAAGAAAAAAGGGCGGAGGACTGCTTTGTGTATGGCAATGGGAACAAAAATTCAGGTTAAAATCAAGGGGATGCGGAAGACTATACGATAGAATGATAGCTGATTTCCCGTAGGGACGAGCAGGCCAGGCAGCGCCCGATGGAGCCACTGTCTGAGCCCGTAGGGCGAGTTTGGCGGTCGGGCGCGCATAAGCCGCCTGCGAGGAGCAGGGAAAGCTGCGTATTCTGGAGTATAGTCCTTCCGCATATCCCCTGTCCGGTATAATCAGAAAATAAATCTAAAAAAACTATAAACCCGCTTGACAAACCCCAAGGGTAGTGCTATCTTAATGTTAGCACTCAAGAGGGCCGAGTGCTAATAGGTAAAAACAAAGAGGTGAATGAAATGGAGCTGGACGAAAGAAAACAGAAGATACTGCAAGCCATCATCCGGAACTACATGGAGACCGGCGAGCCGGTAGGTTCCAGAACCATTTCCAAATACTCAGATTTAAATCTAAGCTCCGCCACCATACGGAACGAAATGTCAGACCTGGAAGAGATGGGCTACATTGTACAGCCCCATACCTCGGCAGGACGAATCCCTTCTGATAAGGGCTACCGCTTATACGTAGACCATATCATGGAAGAGAAAAATCACGAGGTACAGGAACTCAAGGATCTGATGATAGAGCGGACCGACAAAATGGAGCAGGTATTGAAGCAGGTCGTGAAGGTCCTGGCTGCGAATACCAATTATGCCACCATGGTATCGGCGCCCACCTATCACAGGAACAAGCTGAAATTTATCCAGCTCTCCAAGGTCACAGCCACTCAGATTCTGGCGGTGATTATGATAGAAGGCAACATCGTCCGCAACAAGGTGATTGATGTGACGGAGGAACTTGACCAGGAAACGGTGCTGAAGCTGAATATCCTGCTGAACAGCGTGCTGAATGGCTTATCCATAGAAGAAATCAATCTGGCCATGATACAGAACCTGAAAGAGCAGGCGGGTATTCACAGTGAGCTGGTGGGAAGCGTCATTGACGCGGTGGCAGAGGTTATCCACTCGGAGGACGAGGTTGAGATATATACCTCTGGAGCGACCAACATCTTCCGGTATCCGGAGCTTTCCGATAACGGAAAGGCCAGTGAACTGATAAACGCCTTTGAGGAAAAACAGCAGTTGACCAATCTGGTTACACAGACGCTGGAAAATGAAGACAACAAGGGCATTCAGGTGTACATCGGGCAGGAGACGCCGATTCAGTCCATGAAGGACTGCAGCGTGGTGACAGCCACCTATGAGCTGGGCGAAGGCCTGCAGGGAACCATCGGAATTATCGGTCCCAAGCGGATGGATTACGAAAACGTATTGAAGACGCTGAAGACCCTGACCGAGCAGCTGGATGAAATCTATAATAAGAATAAGGAATAAAGAAAGGGGCCGACACCCGTGGAACAGGAAATGAAGAAAGAAGAGCTTCAGAATGAGGAAGCGAAGGAAGAAGAAACTGTAAAAGCAGAAGAAGCTTCCGAAGGAAAAGAAAGCAGCGGCGGCGAGAAACCGGAAGAAACAGAATCCGGAGAGGAGCCCGAGATGCTGAAGAAGAAAAAGAAAAAAGACAAGATGGAAGAGAAGATCGAAGAGCTGGAGGATCGCGTCAAGCGCCAGATGGCAGAATTCGATAACTTCCGGAAGAGAACCGAGAAGGAAAAGTCCCATATGTATGAAGTGGGAGCCAGAGATGTGATTGAGAAAATCCTTCCGGTGGTAGACAATTTTGAACGCGGTCTTGCATCTGTACCCGAGGATCAGAAGGAAAATCCGGTTATCGTAGGTATGGATAAGATATACAACCAGCTGATGACTACACTGACGGATTTGGGTGTTGAGCCTATTGAAGCAGTGGGCGAGGAATTCGACCCGAATTACCACAACGCAGTGATGCATGTGGAGGACGAGGAGTTGGGTGAAAATGTAGTAGCCGAGGAATTCCAGAAGGGTTATATGTACAAGGATACCGTTATCCGTCACAGCATGGTAAAGGTAGCAAATTGACACGTAGGCAATGAGCAGTGCGTCAGATGACGAAAAATCAGATGTCATGCTTGCATGAACAGATAATTTTTTGGCAGATGACATAGGGCGAAGCCCGTGCACGAGATGAAGCGAAGCGGAATCGAGTGTAGCACGGCGAATGTTCTATAAATGAAATTAACATTTTACAATCAGAATAAATTGAGGAGGTCTCTATTATGAGCAAGATTATTGGTATCGACTTAGGAACAACAAACAGCTGCGTAGCAGTTATGGAGGGCGGAAAGCCCGTAGTAGTAGCAAATACAGAAGGAGCAAGAACCACACCGTCTGTCGTAGCATTTACAAAGACAGGCGAGAGACTGGTAGGCGAGCCGGCAAAGCGTCAGGCAGTTACCAACTCCGAGAAAACTATTTCCTCTATTAAGAGAGAGATGGGTACCAACTACAAGGTAGACATCGACGGAAAGCAGTACACTCCGCAGGAGATTTCCGCTATGATTCTGCAGAAGCTAAAAGCAGATGCAGAGAACTATCTGGGCGAGAAGGTTACCGAGGCAGTTATTACCGTACCGGCATACTTCAACGACGCGCAGAGACAGGCAACCAAGGACGCAGGTAAGATTGCGGGCCTGGATGTAAAGCGTATCATCAACGAGCCGACCGCAGCAGCGCTGGCATATGGCCTGGACAATGAGAAAGAGCAGAAGATTATGGTATACGACCTGGGCGGCGGTACCTTTGATGTATCTATCATCGAGATCGGCGACGGCGTAATCGAGGTTCTGGCTACCGCAGGCGACAACCGTCTGGGCGGCGACGACTTCGATAAGAAGATTGTAGATTACATGCTTGCAGAGTTCAAGCGCACCGAGGGTGTAGACCTGTCCGGTGACAAGATGGCTATGCAGAGACTGAAAGAGGCCGCAGAGAAGGCGAAGAAGGAGCTTTCCAGCGCAACCACAACCAATATCAACCTTCCGTTCATCACAGCAACCGCTGAGGGACCGAAGCATTTCGATATGAATCTGACAAGAGCAAAATTCGACGAGCTGACCCACGATCTGGTAGAGCGTACCACAGGACCGGTTCAGGCAGCGCTGAAGGATGCAGGCATTACAGCTTCCGAGCTTGGCAAGGTACTGCTGGTAGGCGGTTCCACACGTATTCCGGCTGTACAAGATAAGGTAAAACAGCTGACCGGCCATGAGCCCAGCAAATCTCTGAATCCGGATGAGTGTGTAGCTATCGGTGCTTCCATTCAGGGTGGTAAGCTGGCAGGCGACGCAGGCGCAGGCGATATCCTTCTTCTGGATGTTACTCCGCTGTCTCTGTCCATCGAGACCATGGGCGGTATCGCAACCCGTCTGATTGAGCGTAACACAACCATCCCGACCAAGAAGAGCCAGATCTTCTCTACCGCAGCTGACAACCAGACAGCCGTAGATATCAACGTTGTACAGGGCGAGCGTCAGTTTGCGAAGGACAACAAGTCTCTCGGCCAGTTCCGTCTGGATGGAATCCCGCCCGCAAGACGTGGCGTTCCGCAGATTGAGGTTACCTTCGATATCGACGCAAACGGTATCGTAAATGTATCCGCAAAGGATCTGGGTACCGGCAAGGAGCAGCATATCACCATTACCGCAGGCTCCAATATGTCTGACAGTGACATCGACAAGGCAGTGAAGGAAGCTGCTGAGTTCGAGGCTCAGGATAAGAAGCGTAAGGAAGCCATTGACGCGAGAAACGACGCGGACTCCATGGTATTCCAGACCGAGAAGGCACTGGAAGAGGTTGGCGCACAGGTTGACCCGGCCGACAAGTCCGCAGTAGAGGCAGAGCTTACTTCCCTGAAGGCAGTTCTGGAGAGAACCAAGGATCAGACTGATATTTCTGACGCAGACTTAGATGAGCTGAAGAACGGCAAGGAAAAGCTGATGAACGCGGCACAGAAGGTATTTGCAAAGGTATATGAGCAGGCACAGGCAGCACAGGGTGCGGCTGGCCAGGCAGGCCCGGATATGGGCGCAGGTGCCGGAGCAGGCGCCGGAGCAGGCGCTTCTGACGACGTGGTAGACGGCGATTACAGAGAGGTCTAAGATAAGAACAAAGCTTGACAGACGATAGGCAGTGCGCTATATTGAAAGGCAGGCTTGAAAGAATAAGATCCAAGAGAGGCTCATAAAGAGCCTTTCTTGGATTTTGCCGCAAAGCAATCGAGAAAAGATATAAAGGAAGATAGAAGAAATGGCAGAGCAGAAAAGAGATTACTACGAGGTTCTGGGCGTAGACAAGAACGCCGATGATGCGACCATTAAAAAAGCATACCGTCAGTTGGCGAAAAAATACCACCCGGATATGAACCCCGGCGACAAAGAAGCAGAAGTGAAATTCAAAGAGGCTTCCGAGGCTTACGCAGTTTTAAGTGATCCGGATAAGAGACGCCAGTACGATCAGTTTGGCCATGCAGCCTTTGAGGGAGGCGCAGGCGGCGGTGCAGGCGGCTTCGGCGGCTTTGATTTCAACGGAGCGGATATGGGAGATATCTTCGGGGATATCTTTGGTGATCTCTTTGGAGGTAGCCGCGGCAGACGCGCCAACAACGGCCCCATGCAGGGGGCGAACCTTCGTACCCAGGTGCGTGTCACCTTTGAGGAAGCAGTTTTCGGCTGTGAGAAGGAGATTGAGCTGACCCTGAAGGATGAGTGCGGCAGCTGTCACGGAACCGGAGCGAAGCCGGGTACCTCGCCGGTAACCTGTCCGAAATGCGGCGGCAAGGGCCAGGTGGTTTACACCCAGCAGTCCATGTTTGGAATGGTGCAGAATGTACGTCCCTGTCCGGATTGTAACGGAACAGGAAAAATCATCAAGGAAAAGTGTCCGGACTGCTACGGAACCGGTTACATTGCCAGCAAGAAGAAGATTTCTGTATCCATACCGGCCGGTATCGATAACGGACAGAGTATCCGCCTGAGAGGAAAAGGAGAGCCGGGCGTCAACGGCGGCCCCAGAGGCGATCTGCTGGTAGAAGTCATCGTGGCGCGCCACCCGATTTTCCAGCGGCAGGATATGAACATCTATTCCACAGCGCCTATCAGCTTCGCCACGGCGGCGCTGGGTGGCACTGTCCGCATCAAGACTGTGGACGGCGAGGTGGAGTACGACGTGAAGGCCGGAACCCAGACGGATACCAGAGTGCGTCTGAAGGGTAAGGGCGTTCCGTCCCTGCGGAATAAGAGCACCCGCGGCGACCACTATGTAACGCTGGTGGTTCAGGTGCCGACGGATCTGAGCAAGGACGCGAAAGAGGCGCTGCGCACTTATGATGATATTGTAAATGGTAAAAATCCGGAGAAGCCTGGCAAAGGAAAGAAAGGCTTTTTCGATAAAATGAAAGAGGCGCTGGACGAGTAAGCCAGCGGGAAAAGTTAGAAAAAGACAGCGTGTTATGGAAAATGATAACACGCTGTCTTTTTTATGGAATAGGAAATTCCGATAGAATTCCCTATTCCATAAAAGCAAGCAGAGCTTGCAAAGATGCGCACTCGGCGCAGTGGTAGATGGTTGCCAAGGCAACCGCGCCTCGGCGCGAGAATGTGCCAACGGCACATTCTTTTTTACTTTATAGGAAAGACCGCCTCCGGCGCTCTCTTGAACGAAAAAGGCCCGCGCGGAGGCGGGCATGAAAACGGGACGG
>CABIXM010000014.1 GCA_902362725.1 Clostridiaceae bacterium
CCTTGAAGACGACAAGGTAGATAGGGCAGAGGTGGAAGTGTGGTAACACATGGAGCTGACTGTTACTAATAGGTCGAGGGCTTGACCAAGAGTGTGAAGCGAAAGCGGAACGCGAAGCGTCATAGGATAGAAAATGTCTAAAGAGATATGCAGTATATAGTTTTGAAGGTGTAATTAAGGCCCGATGGCTCAGTTGGTTAGAGCGCCGCCCTGTCACGGCGGAGGTCGTGGGTTCGAGTCCCATTCGGGTCGCTTATATTGAGTAATCAATATATAAATAATCGTACTGACTGCTACATGCATGTCGAGTGCAAATGGGATCTTAGCTCAGCTGGGAGAGCATCTGCCTTACAAGCAGAGGGTCATAGGTTCGAGCCCTATAGGTCCCATTTTACAACCTAAAAGTTGTAGTGCCGATGTGGCTCAATTGGCAGAGCAGCTGATTTGTAATCAGCAGGTTATCGGTTCGAGTCCGATCATCGGCTTCACGGAACTGAAAAATGTGCGTTAGCCGTTGTTGGACCGTGTCATGGGGGAATTCCCGAGTGGCCAAAGGGGGCAGACTGTAAATCTGTTAGCTGTGCTTTCAGTGGTTCGAATCCACTTTCCCCCACTCTGGTTTATCTTTTAGATAAGCCACTTTTTAATTTCATATCGCGAGGTGGAGCAGTCTGGAAGCTCGTCGGGCTCATAACCCGAAGGTCACAGGTTCAAATCCTGTCCTCGCAACTTGAAGAGTACGAAGCACACGTCTCGTGCTCTTCTTTTGTAAGATGCCCAGATAGCTCAGTTGGTAGAGCAGAGGACTGAAAATCCTCGTGTCACTGGTTCGATTCCGGTTCTGGGCACTTTTTTAATTCCTGAAATTTATTCAGGAATTTTTTTTTGTGCTATAGGAAGAATCCTGTAAAGAAGGATTCTTCCTTAGGAACGAGAGGACTGTTTTTTTAGCAGCTGGATACATATACGAAGATACAAGCGTTCATCGGGCTGAGTCAGTGTGCTTCCCAGAATCCGATAGATTTTATCCAGACGTTTCAGAAGACTGCTGCGATGAATAAAGAGAGCTTCAGCTGTCCGGGTAATACTCGCTTCATTTTGCAGAAAGAGATCAAGAGTTTGAAAGTATTCGCTGGATTTTCGGCGATCATGTTCCAGCAGTTGGCGGATTCCGGTAGAAAGCAGGGAATCCAGCGGAAAATCATTCAGACAGGAATCCAGCATACAGGAAAGCGCATGATCCCGGAACAGAATAAGCCTTTCGGTTGTGGCGTGAATCTGTTCCAGAGCATAAACAGCCTGACGCAGGTAATCCTGAAGCTGTGTCAATTGTGTAAAAGGATTGCTTAAACCTGCGCAATATCCCATGCGGGAGACTGTATCGCCAAAACTTTTCAGAAGAGGCTGAAAATAAGGAGTCTGCTCCCGGGTGCGAAGGATGCCGACGATTTTTTCCTGATGAAGGACTGCGTAGACCATCTGTGGAAAAGAGGCGTTGAGGGTAGCATACATATAATCCACCGGAAGTGTACGTTCATTCTGGCATTCGCAGAGCTCGAAACAGAGCCAGACGTCGCCAGGATCCAGATGAAGAAGTTTCAGATCGTCCTTGCTGGGTGTATGGCCATTCAGAGCCTTTCGCAGGGCAGACAAGGCAGCGTTTTCCCGGTGTCCATAGGCGCGCAAATACTTGAAATACGCCTTTTCAAAATATCGGAAGAAATGAGCGTATATGGAAAGCTCCCAGGGCTGGAACGGATGTGGACTCTCAGCGATGGAGATACAGCCGCAAAACTGCTCAGAAAGATAAAGATTCTTGCAGTAAGCCCGTCCTGGTGATTCCACTGCAGTCTGATAGGGTTCCCGGATGACTCGTTCCAGAGAACAGACTTCTTTGATACGCTCATTATATTCTATAGACATGGGGCCGGAGGCTGGAATAAGATAGGCACCTTTCTGTGAATCGTACTGTGAAGCAAAAAGCGGCTGTAGGTTGCTGTCTACCACACTGAGGGCTCGATGAAAAAAATCACTAAAAAGCAAAAAAATTTTCTGAAGATCAAAATCTGCATCCTTTTCCAGTTCATCACGAAGTTGCTGCTCCCAACTATCAAAGTGATCAAAAATCTGCTGAATGTAGTTATAGACCTGATACAATCCGGGAGCTTCCGAAATTTGCAGTAATGAAAGACCGGAAGAAATCCAGGCCTTGGGAACACGTCGGCCGATACATAGAAAATTGCAGGAAGCAGATGGAGGAAAATCGGGAAGATTTTCTGTTTCTACCAGATAGAGAGCACCATCTGTTGGTGTAAGTTCCGGCTCATAGAGCAGAGGACGAGAGAGACACATAGATTTTTGTATTTTTCCGTATTTTTTTGTCGGCCAGCTTTCCGGCAGATAGGCAGCCAGAATATCCAGATTCAATAGCATATTGTCGCCTCCAGTCTTATATGTTTACTACAAAATGTCGCCCATATTTTTATACTGTTTTGTTTATTATTATAAGATAATCGGGAGAAAAATTCCACAATAAAACAATTTAAATGGAAAAGTGTCTATATTTTATAGACTAAACAGGAAAAAAAGACTACGATTTTGTGCCCCTTTTCTTTGTTGAAGAAAGACCGGAAAAGAATGTCAGGTTTAGGAGGGCTTATTTTTGCGCCCTTTTTAAAAAAAGGATTCTATTTTATGCAGTCTGTTTTTTAGAAAGGCATTTTGCTATGATAAAGACAGAAACAACGGACAAAACAAAGAGCTGGAAAGGAGTATGAGCTATATGAGCAAAAAAGTGGATGCAAGACTTCCCAAAGAGGTCGGAACAGGGCTGTATCCGGTAAAATCTCCCTGGGATAAGATGATTACCTATCATGAAGCTGCCCGTTACTGTCAGCGTTATACAGCTGTGGTTAGTGCGGCGATTATGCAGGCCTACCGTATGCTGGTGAAGGATTATGAAGCGCGCAGCAAAGCTATCTGCAAGAATGCCTACAATCGTCTGGCCTATGTCTATCAGGCAATTCCTGGATATACAGAGATGAATGCAGATCAGCTTCGGATGCACCCGTTTATGCGGGGCAATTTTGTAGGTGGCCTGATTGGTGATGCAGGCGACGAGGATCTTCTGATGTGCGGTCGTGTTAATGATTTTGGCACCTACCGGGCAGAAAAAGAGCTGGACGTCTGTTACTGGGATATTATCGGGTCGGAGCTGTGCCGTTCTACGACCCAGTCTCTGCAGGCCTGTGCGGATTATGCAGCGAAGCTTCGTCCGGAAGGCCCCCATATCGAGTATCATATGGTGGAAGCCAAGGGCTGTGGCGACCGGCATTGCCGGATTGTAGCGGAATGTCGGAAAAAGTATCCCATGCCGGAGCATGAGCAGTGGGAATGTTTTGGACCGGTGGCGACAGAAGCGCAGATCAAGTATACCAGGGAAGAGGATACGGTAGAGGATTCCATGATGTTCCGTGAGGAATGCGACTATCGATTCTCCAATGGTACCAATTTTGAAAAAGACTGGCGCTCAGCATATCCGATGGTTACGATGTCCAACGGTGCGACTTATATCTTACCAACTTTGGATGATCTGGTTCGGGAAGGCACACTGACAGATGAAGAAGTGGATTACGCGATTCATTGTGTATGTGAGGCGGCAGGTAAAGCAACTTTTATTGATGATTTTGCAAAAGAAGGTCTGAGAACCTGGCTGGGTGTTCCGCATTCTATCGGTAATGATGATGGACGTATCATGGGTGGTTATCTGGAAATGTTTTTGCAGTCTATGCATATTGCCTATGATATTGAAGCATTTAACCGGGAAGAGGTTATTTACCGGATAGATCGGATGGGATTGTCTAATCGGATGCCCAAAATGGTAAATGCTTATATCTGGTTCTGGTATGGCATGACTAAGAGTCTGGTGAATGCCCAGTGGTCCCTGTGGGAAGAGGCTTCCACAGAGGAGAAGGTTCGGATTAAGATCGCTAAAAAGGTTGATAAATTCTGCTGATGCAGCTGATTTTACAGAAAGGAGTCATGCATTATGAAATATCCATATCCCGTTATGTATCAGAATGTCTACTGCTATGACGAAATGAAACGGGCAGAGCACATGGCTGTGCGGGAGACCGTCGGCTGGTATCTCTGGACCCATCAGATTGTGGAGGTGACCGGAACAGATTGTACGGAATTTTTGGAAATGATGTTTCCGAAGCGTATCGGTAATCTGGCGGTCAGCCGGGAACGTTATACGCCTATGTTGAATGATGCCGCCGAGATTGTCGATGATGTGGTTGTGATGCGTATGGAAGAGAATCGGTACTGGGTATCCACGCTGTTTCGGGCAGATATGTTCCTCTGGTTTGACGCACACAGGGGAGAGCTGGATGTAGCCTATGAGGACATCACAAAAAACTGGGAAATGTATGCGGTACAGGGACCGAAATCACTGGAAATGATAAATGCACTGACAGAAAATCCGGTGGATGGACAGAAGTTCTTCCAGATCCTTCCCAATAAAATCGACGGTATTGATGTGCTCATCAACCGGGCCGGCTTTACCGGTGAAAAGCTGGGCTTTGAAATCTATTATCCCAAGGAGAAAGCGCCGGAGCAGGAGAAAAAGCTGCGGGAGCTGGCGAAGACCTACGGAGGCCGGGAGGTTACAGAATTCCAGATCATGGCATGGACCTTACCCTGTGAGGCGGGCTTCTATTACATGCGGGATCTGCGCCATACGAATCCCTATGAGGTAGGTTTGGATACAGGAATCTGCTGGGAGAAGGAGTTTATTGGAAAAGAGGCGCTGGCAGCCATACGGGATAAAGGAGCAGAGCGCGAAGTAGTCGGTTTTACCGTAGCGGAAAAAGATATCCACATCAAGGGACGCAATATGGGAAATGAAGGTGAAAAGGTGTTCCTGGATGGTGAAGAAATCGGCCGGGTAATGAAAATTACTTACAGCTATGTGTTAGATACCAATAACGGCACAATTATTTGCAGGAAAGGGAGTCTGCGTCCGGGGAATAAAGTACTGCTGCATGGCCATGAGGCTGTGATCTGCGCACCAAAATTTATCTGACGAGGAGGGAGCTTATGAATCTGACACCGGAAATGATTTTAAGAGGATATCTGGCCAATACAGCGTCTCTGGAAGAAATGCTGTCGGTGAAGGGAAAAACAGCGATTGTGACAGGAGGAACTTCCGGTCTGGGCTTTTGTGTAGCACGCAGGCTTTGCCAGGGCGGTGCGAAGGTGGTAATTGCCGGTTCCGGTGAGGGAAAGGGAGAACTGGCCGTTAAAATTTTGAAAGAAGAGAACCTGGAAGTGACCTTCTGTAAAACCAATATCAGAAAAGAAGAGGAGGTCGAGCGCCTGGTAGCTTTTACGGCAGAAATCTATGGCTCCGTGGACATTCTGGTTACAGCAGCAGGTATCTGGAGCTTTGCCCATATCGAGGATTTGCCAGAGGATGTATTTAAGGATACGCTGGATGTGAATCTTCTGGGCGCTTACCGCTGCGCAAAGTATGTGAGCCGCTACATGATCGAACATAAAATCAAAGGTAAGATGCTATTAGTGTCTTCTAACTCTGCGTATCTTCCACAGCCGGTCTTTGGCGGCTATGCCCACTATACGGCTTCCAAGGGCGGCGTGATTGCCATGACCACAGAGCTTGCTAAGGAGCTGAAGCGCTATGGCATCATGGTAAATACGGTAGCTCCGGGCGGTATGTTCACGCCGGGCTGTCTGACCAATGGTCCCATCCGTACCCTGTCGCCGGAAAAGCAGGCAGAGCTTGGTAAGGAAATGATGGTAGCAAAGTTGGATGAAATTCCGACAGCAGATTCTGTGGCGATTGTTGTCTACGGTATGTGTACCCGCATGGCAGATGGAGTTACCGGTGAATGTATCGTAGCGGATTCCGGTATGATGCGGAATATTATGGCTTTCCAGCCTGCGATTGAGGAGTATCCGCCTAAGGAAGGGTAGTATAAAGAGAAAACAGAATCAATGAAAAGCATATATTTAGATAGGAAGGCCTCGCAGGTTTGTGGGGCCTTTTTTCTGTGAAATAAAATAAATAATGTATTAAAAAAAGCCCGTAAATACAGGCTTTTCCAGTGGAAGTAATGGGGCTCGAACCCATGACCTCTCGCGTGTGAGGCGAACGCTCATCCCAGCTGAGCTATACTTCCGTATTTATAAAATCTTTGTTCCATGGACCTGAAGGGATTCGAACCCTCGACCTCTGCGTTGCGAACGCAGCGCTCTCCCAACTGAGCTACAAGCCCTTGCTGTTTCTATGTTTCATTGTAGCACTTTACCTCAGGAAATCAAGAGAGAATCCTAAAAAAAGCAACTTTTTTTCCAGAAAATTTGCGAGAACCTAAAATGAACAGGCAGATTCGTGATATAATTGCGGTAAAACAGAAATCCATAGTATAATAAAAACAACATCAGGATGCAGGGATAGAAAAGAGGAGGTTATGGTATGATTTCATTTGAGAACGATTATTCAGCAGGAGCCCATCCGCGGATTATACAGAGATTGACGGAGACGAACATGGAGCCGCTGCCAGGCTATGGCTCGGATGTATATTGTGAAAATGCCAAACGTAAAATCCGGGAAGCGGCGGAGTGCCCGAATGCGGTTGTGGAATTTCTGGTGGGTGGAACCCAGACCAATGCGGTGGTGATTGCGTCCATGCTGCAGCCTTATGAAGGCGTGGTAGCGGCTGAGACTGGCCATGTGAGCGCGCATGAAGCGGGCGCTATCGAAAATACCGGTCATAAAGTACTGACCCTGCCCCAGCATCTGGGCAAAATTGATGCGGGCGAGCTTAAGAATTATATGGAGACTTTTTATGCGGATGGCAATCATGAGCATATGGTATTTCCGGGGATGGTGTATGTGTCCTGGCCGACGGAGTACGGTACGCTCTATAACAAGGCTGAACTGGAGGCCATCGCGGAGGTATGTCATGCCTATGAGATGCCGCTGTATCTGGACGGCGCGCGTCTGGGCTACGGTCTCATGAGCCCGGAGGCGGATATGACCCTGCCGGATATTGCACGGATCTGTGACGTCTTTTATATCGGAGGCACTAAGGTGGGCGCACTCTGCGGGGAAGCTGTAGTATTTCCGAAAGGGAACGCGCCGAAGCATTTCATGACGCGGATCAAACAGCAGGGAGCGCTGCTGGCGAAGGGGCGTCTCTTGGGCATTCAGTTTGACGAGCTGTTTACGGGAAATCTGTATCTGAATATCAGCCGCAATGCCATCGAAATGGCGGAGCAGTTGAAGCGTCTGCTTCATGACAAAAATTATACTTTCTATTTGGAATCCCCGACCAACCAGCAGTTTGTGATTATGGAAAATGAAAGACTGGAGGAATTGAAGAAACACGTGGCAGTCAGCTTCTGGGAGAAAGCCGATGACACGCACACGGTGGTAAGGCTGGCGACCGGCTGGTCTACGACAGTCCAGGATATGGAAGAGCTGGGCGAGTGGCTATAAAGATAGCAAAAATCGGTGTGTTGCATCGAAGAATAAAACAGAGAAAGTGATTTAAAGATTGCGTGGACAGACAGAATAATAGAAGACAGGACAAGTTCGGCGGGCCGCTTTATGAGAAGCTGGCTGCCTACGGAGCTTCGGATTTTTACGCCTTTCATATGCCGGGGCACAAGCGGCTTATGGGGGAATTTGAGAATCCATTTCAAATAGATATTACGGAGATAGACGGCTTTGACGATCTGCATCATCCGGAGAATGACGGGGTGCTGACGGAGGCCCAGCGGCGGGCGGCGCAGGTGTTCGGGGCCGGGGAGACGCATTTCCTGGTAAATGGAAGTACGGCGGGAATCCTGAGCGCCATCTCAGGCTGCACGAAGTATGGCGGAACGCTTCTGATGGCCCGGAACTGTCACCGGTCTGCCTATCACGGGGCGGAGCTCAGGGGAGCAAAAACGGTGTATCTTTATCCACAATACATCCCGGAATTGGGGATAAACGGCGTGATTTTGCCGGAAGATGTGGAAAATGTATTGCAAAAGTCCATCATAGAGAAAAAACAGCAGGCGGATGGAAAAACAGAGAAAGACTCCGGTGGAGACAGGGAAAAAAATCAAAACCGGATTCAGACAGATATCCAGGCTGTCATGATAGTATCCCCTACCTACGATGGCGTCTGCTCAGATGTGCGCCGGATCGCGGGAATTTGTCATCGATATGGCGTTCCGCTGATTGTGGATCAGGCTCATGGGGCGCATTTTCCATTTTCAAAATACTTTCCGGAGGACGCGGTGAGCGCAGGGGCAGATGTGGTGATTCACAGTGTGCATAAGACGCTGCCGGCCATGACACAGACGGCGCTTCTGCATGTGCAGGGAGAAATCGCGAATCGGGAGCGAATTCGGAAATTTCTGTCTATCTATCAGAGCAGCAGCCCGTCTTATGTGTTGATGGCTTCCATTGACGCCTGTGTGGATTTGATAGAGCGGGACGGCGAGGAGCTGTTCGCGAAGCATGTGCGGGAGCTTAAGAATTTCCGGGAGAGCTGCCGGGAGCTGAAATGGCTGTATCTGGCCGGACTGGACAGTGAGAAGGACGGTATATGGCAGTTGGAAGCGAAACTGGCGGAGTTCGGGCAGACGGCGGATTTTGATCGGAGCAAGCTGCTGATTTCCGCAAGGAGAGCGAATCTGGCAGGAGCCGGGCTGACAGGAGAAGAACTGTCGCGGATTCTGCGGGAGCGCTATCATATCCAGATGGAAATGAGCGGGCCGGATTATGTGGTTGGAATCGCGGGAATCGCGGATTCGGAAGAAGGGTTCGGGAGACTGGCGGAAGCGCTGCATGAGCTCGATCAGGATATGGATGAAAAGATACCGGTCGGCGTGAGCACAGCAGATAAAGTGAGCGCCAAGATCAACGCGCTGCCACGTCTGAAGGCCGTTCTGACTATTGGTGAAGCAGCGGAGGCCGAAGGCGCTTGCAGGCCTCTGGCGGCCTGTGAGGGCGCTGTGGCGGGCAATTACGTGTATCTGTACCCGCCGGGAATTCCGGTTCTGGCGCCGGGGGAGCGGGTGACGGAAGAGCTGCTGAAATGCATAGAGGAATGGCTGGAGGCCGGTTATGAGGTGCATGGGCTGAAATACGACGGAGACGGGATTCCGAAGCTTGGGATTGTAAAAGAATAAAACGGAGAAAATGATGGGAAAATTATTTTATGTAATCGGGAAAAGCGCCACAGGCAAGGATACCATTTTTCAGAAGCTTCTGGAAAACGAAAGTCTGGCTCTGAAGCCGCTGGTGCTGTACACCACCCGTCCTATGCGGGCCGGGGAGGAGCAGGGGGTGCAGTATCATTTTACGGATGAAGCGGGTCTGACAGAACTTCAGAACGCCGGGAAGGTGATCGAACTTCGGGCTTACGATACGGTACATGGAGTGTGGAAATATTTTACAGCTGATACAGAGGCGACCGATCTGGAAAAATATAACTATGCGGGCGTCGGCGTACTGGAGTCCTACCGGGCACTTCGGAATTATTATGGGGCAGAGCGAGTGATTCCCATTTACATTGAAGTGGAGGACGGAGAGCGGCTGCAGAGAGCTCTCGATCGGGAGCGCGGACAGCAGGAGCCTAAGTACGCAGAGCTTTGTCGGCGGTTCCTGGCGGACAGTGAGGATTTCGCGGAGGAGAAAATTGCGGAGGCCGGGATCGAAAAGCGGTTTTATAACCGGGATTTGAAGGAAAGCATAGAGAAAATCTCAGCGTATATAAAAGAACATAAGTGAGAACCTTCAGATAAAAGAAATTACAGTCCGCAGGCGGATTTGCGGAGCAGAACAAAAGTATAAAAAGCTGTTTTTTCTAAAAAATGTATGTTATACTAAAAAGAGTATTTTTTCATCAAGTTAGTTTTGATAAAATGAATAACGGTAGAAAGAAGGGAGTGTGAATATATGGCCGGATTTTCCGAAATCTTGGGGCACGAGCAGATCATCGAGCATCTGCAGAATGCCATAAAGCTTCAAAAAGTATCCCATGCCTATATTCTGGATGGAGAAGAAGGAGCGGGAAAGAACATGCTGGCCCGGGCCTTTGCCCAGACACTCCAGTGTGAACGGGGCGGAACTGAGCCCTGCGGGGAGTGCCATTCCTGCAAGCAGGCCATGAGCGGCAATCAGCCGGATATCATCACGGTGACCCATGAGAAGCCCGCCAGCATCGGCGTGGAGGACATCCGCGGCCAGCTCTGCGGCGATATCCAGATTAAGCCCTACAGCAGTCCTTATAAGATTTACATCGTGGACGAGGCCGAGAAGATGACCGTACAGGCCCAGAACGCCCTCCTGAAGACCATCGAGGAGCCGCCTGCCTACGGCGTCATCATGCTGCTGACGACCAATGCGGACGCGTTTCTGCCGACGATTCTGTCCCGGTGCGTGACCCTGAAGCTGCGCCCGGTGAAGAACGAGATCATCAGGCCCTATCTGATGGAGAAGTACCATATTCCAGATTACCAGGCTGAGGTATGCACCGCATTTGCCAGGGGAAATGTGGGGAAAGCGGAGCGGCTGGCCCAGTCGGAGCAGTTCGCGGAGCTGAAAAGCCACCTGCTTCATCTGCTGCGGCATCTGCGCGATATGGAGGTCTACGAGCTGACCGAGGCGGTACGTTCGGCGTCTGAATATAAGACGGAAATTAACGATTACCTCGATCTGATGGCTCTGTGGTTCCGGGATGTGCTTCTATTCAAGGCCACACGCCAGATCGACGGACTGGTTTTCGCGGAAGAAATTAATGCTATCAGCGCCCAGGCCCAGAAAAGCTCTTACGAGGGGCTGGAGCGGATTTTAAAGGCACTGGAGAAGGCCAAGGTGCGGTTGAACGCCAACGTAAACTTTGAGCTGACCATGGAGCTTCTCATGCTGACGATAAAGGAGAATTAAAATGGAAAAAGTCATAGGCGTCAGATTCCGGAACGCGGGAAAAATATATTTCTTTTCCCCCGGAAAGCTGGATATCCCCAAGGGAAAGCATGTGATCGTGGAAACCGCCAGAGGCGTGGAATACGGATATGTGGTAGTGGGTACCAAAGAGGTGGAGGATAAGAAGATTATTCAGCCCCTGAAGCCGGTGATCCGGATCGCGACCCAGGAGGACGATACCCGGGAGGCGGCCAACCGCTTCAAGGAAAAAGAGGCGTTTAAGATCTGTCAGGAAAAGATTAAAAAACACGGACTGGAAATGAAGCTGATCCAGGCAGAGTATACCTTTGATAATAACAAGGTACTGTTTTATTTTACCGCAGACGGACGCATCGATTTCCGCGAGCTGGTAAAGGATCTGGCCAGCGTGTTCCGTACCCGTATCGAGCTGCGTCAGATCGGCGTCCGGGATGAGACAAAGATTCTGGGCGGCATCGGTATCTGCGGAAGACCATTGTGCTGTCATACCCATCTGTCTGATTTCGTACCGGTGTCCATCAAGATGGCCAAGGAGCAGAATCTGTCCCTGAACCCCACGAAGATTTCCGGCGTGTGCGGCAGACTGATGTGCTGCCTGAAGCATGAGCAGGAGACCTACGAGGAGCTGAACAGCCATTTGCCGGGACTGGGGGACTATGTGACCACTTCCGACGGCCTGAAGGGCGAGGTACAGAGTGTCAATGTGCTGCGTCAGAAGGTGAAGGTAGTCGTGACCATCGAGGGCGACGAAAAGGAGATCCGGGAGTATCCGGTGGAAGAGCTGAAGTTCCGCCCGCGGAAGAAGAAGGCCGATAAAGGGGATAAGGGCAATTCCGACAAGGAGCTGAAGAAGCTGGAGGCTCTGGAAAAGCAGGAGAGGAAATCAAAGCTGGATGACAATTAAGTTGAAGGATGGAGAACGGCTGGATGATCTGCAGCGGAACGGTTATCAGATTATCCAGAATCCCAGTAAGTTTTGTTTTGGCATGGACGCGGTGCTGTTGTCCGGGTTCGCGAAGGTGAAGCTGGGGGAGCGGGCGCTCGATCTGGGGACGGGAACGGGTATCATTCCGATTCTGCTCCGGGGCAAGACAAAGGGCGAGCATTTCACGGGCCTGGAGATCCAGGAGGAAAGCGCGGATATGGCCAGACGAAGCGTGGAATTAAACGCGCTTTCGGATTCCGTTTCCATTGTCCGGGGTGATATAAAGGAAGCGGCTTCTATCTTCGGAGCGGCTTCTTTTGATGTGGTGACCTGCAATCCGCCCTATATGACGGGCAGTCACGGCATCGTGAATCCAGAGCTGCCCAAAGCCATCGCGCGCCATGAGATTCTGTGCAGCTTCGAAGACGTGGCCAGGGAGGCGGCGAAGGTACTGCGGCCCGGCGGACGCTTTTATCTGGTACACCGGCCCTTTCGGCTGGCGGAAATCATCACCACGCTGGTAAAGTATAAGTTGGAGCCCAAACGGATGCAGTTAGTCTATCCATATGTGGATAAGGAACCGAATATGGTGCTTCTGGAGGCCTGCCGGGGCGGGCGTTCCCGAATGACCGTGGAGAAGCCGCTGATTGTATACAAAGAGCCCGGCGTCTATATGGACGAAATCTACGATATTTACGGCTATTAAGGAGATAACATGCAGGGAACGTTATATCTGTGCGCCACACCCATCGGTAATCTGGAGGATATTACCTTTCGGGTGCTGCGTATCTTAAAAGAGGTGGATGTGATTGCGGCAGAGGATACCCGCAATAGCATCAAGCTTCTGAATCATTTTGAAATTCATACGCCCATGACCAGCTATCATGAGTACAACAAGTTCGATAAGGGCCGGGAGCTGGTGGAGCAGCTTCGGGCGGGCAAAAATATCGCGCTGATCACGGATGCCGGAATGCCGGGTATCTCTGATCCGGGCGAGGAGCTGGTGAAAATGTGCGCGGAGGCGGGCATTACGGTGACGGTGCTGCCGGGAGCCTGCGCCTGCGTGACGGCACTGACGCTGTCGGGGCTCGGGACCAGGAGGTTTGCCTTTGAGGCCTTTCTGCCGTCGGATAAGAAGGAACGCCAGAACGTGCTGGAGGAGCTGAAAAGCGAGACGCGGACGATGATTATCTATGAAGCGCCCCATCGGCTTCTGAAGACCCTTGGGGAGCTTCGTGATACCCTGGGAAATCGGCGGATTTCGGTGTGCCGGGAGCTGACGAAGAAGCACGAGACCATTTTCCGGACGGATCTGGAAGCAGCGATTCGTCATTATGAGACGGAAGCGGCCAGGGGCGAGTGCGTGCTGGTCATCGAGGGCCGCAACCGGGAAGAGATGGAAAAGGAAAAGCAGGCGGCCTGGGAGCAGATGACCATTGCGGAGCATGTGGCGCTATATGAGCAGCAGGGAATCCAGCACAAGGAAGCCATGCGGTTGGCGGCCAAAGATCGTGGCGTATCCAAAAGAGATATTTACCAGGCTCTGCTGGAAGGATAATTTTGCGAAAAGAAAAAACCGGGGACCCATTGTTGGGTTGCCGGTTTTTATGTACCGATAAATATAATTAAATTAAGTTAGCCTTTTTTGCTAATTCCTCAATTGACTTTTTGGAAACCATTTTACCATGGAATTCAATAAGATCATCTCGGTCTCCTGTGAAAATATCCGTCGGTGCATACTTCTTTAAAATAATTTTGTCATCTTCAACATAGATCTCGAGAGAATCGCGTTCTTCAATTCCGAATACTTTTCGTAATTCCATAGGAAGCGTGATACGTCCGAGTTCATCCAGTCTTCTGACCACTCCGGTGTTCTTCATTGCTTCTCCTCCTTCATTTAATGGTAACACTCGATTTCAATATTATAACAAAAAAACCATAAGATTCCAATAGGTAAATAAATTTCTTAATGATATTTTAATGAACAAATTGATAAAAAAACATAAAAAAAGGATAAATTAGCAAAAATTTGGGGGAGATAATATGAAAAGCAAAGAAAATTCCATAAATGCGGATTAGAAAGAATATATTGATAAAAAAGGGAGAAGATGTCATGCTGAATTATCTTTGGGCGGCCATGCTGATCCTGGGAATTGTTTACGGAACTTTACAGGGAAGACTGCCGGAGTTGACGGAGGCAGCGCTTACGTCGGCGGGGGAGGCGGTGAACCTGTGCGTCACTATGGCGGGGATTATGGCGCTGTGGGTGGGGGTGATGGAGATTGCCCAAAAGAGTGGCATCATTGGCCGGGTGTCCCGTGTCATCGGGCCGTTTCTGGATTTCATGTTTCCGCGGCTGCCGCGGGAGCATCCGGCCAGAGAGTATATCACGACCAATGTGATCGCCAATATCTTCGGTCTCGGCTGGGCTGCCACTCCGGCAGGGCTGAAAGCCATGGAGGCGCTGAGCGATCTGGAGGAGGAGCGACGGAAGACCGGACAGCAGGCGCGGAAAAAGGGGACAGCCAGCAACGAAATGTGTACTTTTCTGGTCCTGAATATCGCGTCTCTGCAGCTGATTCCGGTGAATATCATCGCTTATCGGAGCCAGTATGGCAGTGTGAATCCGGCTGCGATTCTGGCTCCTTCGCTGGTGGCGACGCTGATCAGCGCCGTGGTGGCGGTGGTGTTCTGTAAGCTGATGGACAGGGGGTGAGAAAATGGCAAGGGTGATGCTTTACATATCGGATCTTATCGTGCCGTTTCTGATTTTCTATGTGGTGATGGAGGGGCTGGCCGCGAAGCGGCCGGTGTATGATGATTTTGTAAAGGGGGCGAAGGACGGGCTGAAGACGGTGGTGCAGATTCTGCCGACGCTGGTGGGACTGATGGTGGCGGTGGGCGTGCTGCGTGCTTCCGGGTTCCTGGATTTTCTGGCGGGAGTGCTGGGCGGCCTGACGGAGAAGATACATTTCCCGTCGGAGCTTCTGCCTCTTGCTATCGTGCGGATGTTCTCGGCTTCAGCGGCCACGGGGCTGGCACTGGATGTTTTTAAGGAGTACGGGACGGACAGTTATGTGGGGCTGGCGGCGTCCATTATGATGGGGTGTACGGAGACGGTCTTTTATACCATGAGTATCTATTTTATGACGGCGAAGGTGAAGAAGACCCGCTATACGCTGCCGGGGGCGCTGTTGGCGACGGTGGCGGGAATCGCAGTCAGCGTGTGGTTGGCGGGGAAGATGATTTTGAATGGTTAGCTACAACTAATCCGTGGCAGTCCAGGCGGGCAGGTAAGCCTGGAGGATGGAAAAAGGGGCGGGGCCGGTGCGGAGCAGATAGCTGTGGAAATCCTTCAGCGCAAATTGCGCTCCGAGACCATTTTCCGCTTCTTTTTTCAGCTCCAGAATCTCCACCGCACCCAGATAATATTTGAGGTAATTGGCGGGATCCTGCTGGATGGTCTGATAGATCTCGGCGAGTGCAGCGGAATCGGTGACGCTGTAGCCGTTCCAGAATTGGTTCATTTCCGAAGGGGTCCAGCCTTCGTAGTGGATACCCACGTCCGAGCGGGCGTAGAGACCCAGCAGGAAGAAGGAGTTGGCGGCTAAGAGGTCGGCCATATCCGGATCGAGACCGGCGTAGCGGTAGGACAGGCGCTCGGCATAGGTGGCCCAGCCTTCGACAAAGCCGCCGAAGTAGAAGAGGCTGCGGACTGGGGACTGCGGCGGGGTCTGTTCGGAGAGCGTCTGATACAGATGGCCGGGGAAGCCCTCGTGGGCCAGGGTGGTAAAGAGGGTCAGACCGTCGTAATCGGCAGCAGGATTGATGTAGATGACATGATTCCACATGGCGTCCAGGGGTGGCGTAAGGTAGAAGGCGGGGCTTAAGTGCTCCTGGAGGGACGGGGAGACGGATTTGATGGAAATGTGGATGGCGTGGTCAGTGCCGTCAGCGTCCGCGCCGTTATGGGCGTAGCTCGTGGCAGCAGGAAAATCAGTCTGCATTCGGGTCTGTAATTCTTCCAGAATCTGCTCCGGTTCCTGGATTTCGATGGTGCGGGAAATGTCGGTCAGCAGCTCCGGGCGGCGTTTGACCAGCGCGGCCATCTGGCGCACATCGGACAGGAGCTGGCGGTCGATGAGGTCGCGGATTTCGGGCAGGGTGCGGCCGGAGCCAACGACGGCGTCCACCAGGGCCTGATAGTAGGCGCGGCCTTCCGGGTAATGGGCCAGGCCCAAGGGATTCGAGCCGGAGCCTTTCAGGGAGGAGAGGGTTTCGATGAGGTGAGCGTAGGCGGGGAAAACGTGGGATTCGAGCACTCGTTGGTTGAGGTTTACATAATATAAGATTTGACGGTCGGAAAGCTGGTTTTTTTGAGAAAGTTCCGTAAGGCGTTCGGAGAAGCTGGCTGCCAAAAAATGTTCGATGATTGCCTCGGAACCTTCCTCAGGTGTGTCGAGAATCTCATTGGAGCTTCGGACAGAGTCAATATCGGTGGCGGCTATGTTTTCAGGCTTGTTCTGATTACTATTACTTTGGTTGGCGTTGTTGAATTGTGTCCCATTCAGAAAATCCTGACACCCCGCAATCACCGCGTCTGCGCTTTCATCCGTCATAAAAAGTCCAGCCGCAGCCTTCTTCTTTTCATACTCGCATAATTCCTCAAAATACACATCTGTCTTCGCCAGCAGCCGCAGATAGACATCCACATCCGCCTCCGAATCAAAGGTGTACTCCGCCAGCAGCACCGGCAGCTGTGCCTGCACACCCAGCAGCGGACTGCAAACTTCCTCATAATAAGGAAAATGGAGCAGTGTAAGCTCCCGGGGAATCTGCGTGTCCAGGATGTCGAAGGTCAGACGGTTCTGATAAGACAGTTTACTTCGCGGAAAATCCGACAGGGCGGCGAACGCATTTTCCAGAGCGGCGGCTGACCGGGCTTTTGCTTCCTCCGAGTAAGAGCCATAGGAAATCGGGAACTTACGAATTCCGTAAGAAGCCGGGTCAGCCAGCGTGTAATGGAGTGTCAGTGTGCTGCCGGTGACAGATTCCCGGAAGAGTCCGTTGGTGAAGGCTTCGAAGGCCTCATCGGCGGAAGTAGTGTCCGTACCGGGCAGACAGGAGCGGGAGAGAAGCAGAGCCGCCGTTAAAAAAGCAGAGAGAAAAAGAACAACGAGGAAGGACTTTTTGCACATACGGCTGTGGCTGGCAGGCCCGGGATGGGGATTTTTCTGCAAAGTGGAAGGGAAAATTGTGGATAACATGTTCATGGGAAACCACCGAAATAACTCTTGGTGTAGTTTATGAGTAGAACGGGGAAAAAAGAAATTGTTACTTGCAAAAAGCCCATATATCGGACTTTCATGTTCGACATATGGGCTTTTCTGTTCTATTTCCATGTTTGGGTTTGAATTATGCTTCTGCGGTCTCACCGTCAGCGTCTTCGTCAGCCGCTGCGGCATGAACCTCCAGTACGGTAGCAACGGTAGCTTCCGGGGAAGTATGCAGGTCAATGGCAGGATTCTTGGCAATATCCAGATCCTTTACCTTCAGTGTCTCGCCGACCTTCATGTGGCTGACGTCAACCTTGATCTTGTCAACCAGATCTGCGGGCAGTGCCTTGTAGGTAACTTCCTGAAGCATCTGCTGTACCACGCCGGCCTGTACGTCGTCCTGACCAAGCAGGATCACCTCAGCTACGGAATGAACCTTTTCATTGCTTACCAGTGCCTGGAAATCAATCTCCAGAAGCTGTCCTCTTAAGGAATCATAATCGATCTCCTTAATCAGCGCGTCATAGGTCTCGCCTGCGACCTCCAGCATTACCTGGCTTCCTTTTCCTTCGGATCTTAAGATTTTCTCAGCGTCTGCCTTGGTAATCTGAAGAGGAATGGATTCCTTCATCTCGCGGCCGTAGATATTGCCGGTAACATAACCTTCACGTCTAAGTTTCTTGGCTTTCGTCAACATGTCTCTTTTTTCAGCTTTTAAAGTATTCATTTATCTTTTCCTCCAAAATCTGAATCGCTTAGCAGCCTTCCACTTTGTGTAACAAACAGGTATTGTTAAGTGGTTCTATATTTACTTTACGGTGCTTATTATAGCACTGATTTTTTAAAGTTAAAGAGTAAATTTCAACAAAAATGAGCATCGAAATTCGATAAAAAACTGAAAATTTTTAAACGAATAAGAGAAGAAAAGTCGGCAGGCTTGACAAAAGGTTTTGGCCGTGTTACGCTTCTTTTATATGAGCAAAATGCAAACGCGATGAAGAAAAGAGTAAGCTGTATGAACCTTTTACAGAGAATTCCCGGTGGCTGAGAGGGATGGAGGCAAAAGAGCTGAAGATGGTTTCTGAGCGGCACGGATGAACGCAGAAGTTTCTGCGATAAGCCGTGAAGGGTGCGCCCGTTACAGCGTCAGGGTATGCAGGTACCCGCAGAGGTCTGTTTCGTGAGGAACAGGCGAATGGAAGTGGTAACACGGGAATCATCCCCGTCTTCTTTGGTATTGAGGAAGACGGGGATTTTTTGCTCTATAGGAAACATTATACTATATGAAAGTATAAAAGTTGGGTTTCCTATAGAGCAAAACCCTCCGGGGGAGCGCACTGCGGCGGAATGGAATTGTGTCGCTGGAGCGACCCGCCGCAGGCGAAGAATCCTGTTTCACAGGATTCTTATTTAAATTTTCGTTTGCATAGAAAAGAGAGGTAAAAAATGGACAAGAAAAAATTTTATATGACTACGGCTATTGCCTACACATCCGGCAAGCCCCACATCGGCAACACCTATGAGATCGTACTGGCGGACGCCATCGCCCGTTTCCGGAGACTCCAGGGCTACGACGTATTCTTCCAGACCGGTACCGACGAGCACGGCCAGAAGATCGAGCTGAAGGCTGAGGAGGCAGGCGTAACGCCGAAGGAATTCGTAGACAATGTATCTGGCGAGATTAAGCGCATCTGGGATCTGATGAATACTTCCTATGATAAATTTATCCGCACCACCGATGATTATCACGAGAAGCAGGTACAGAAGATCTTCAAGAAGCTGTATGACCAGGGCGATATCTACAAGGGCGCTTACGAGGGTATGTACTGTACGCCCTGCGAGTCCTTCTGGACCCAGTCCCAGCTGGTGGACGGCAAGTGTCCGGACTGCGGCCGTGAGGTTCAGCCGGCTAAGGAGGAGGCTTATTTCTTCCGTATGAGTAAATACGCTGACCGTCTGATTGACCACATCAACAAGCATCCGGAATTCATTCAGCCGGTCTCCAGAAAGAATGAGATGATGAACAACTTCCTGCTTCCGGGTCTGCAGGATCTCTGTGTATCCCGTACCTCCTTTAAATGGGGTATCCCGGTGGATTTCGATCCGAAGCATGTGGTATACGTATGGCTGGATGCGCTGACCAACTACATCACCGGCATTGGCTACGAGTGCGACGGAGAGTCCAGTGACCTGTTCAAGAAGGAGTGGCCGGCGGATCTGCATCTGATCGGCAAGGACATTATCCGTTTCCATACCATTTACTGGCCCATTTTCCTGATGGCGCTGGATCTGCCGCTGCCGAAGCAGGTATTCGGTCATCCGTGGCTGCTGCAGGGAGACGGCAAGATGAGCAAGTCCAAGGGAAATGTACTCTACGCAGACGATCTGGTAGATATGTTCGGCGTGGACGCGGTGCGTTACTTCGTACTGCATGAGATGCCCTTTGACAATGACGGCGTAATCACCTGGGAGCTGATGGTGGAGCGTATGAACTCCGACCTGGCGAACACCCTGGGCAACCTGGTGAACCGTACCGTATCCATGTCTAATAAGTATTTTGACGGCGTGGTGAATAACACAGGCGTGCTGGAGCCGGTTGACCGGGAGCTTCGCGAGGCTGCGGTAAGCGCGGCGGAGAAGGCTTCCGCGAAAATGGACGATCTGCGCGTGGCAGACGCCATCACCGAGATCTTTAACCTGTTCAAACGCTGCAATAAATACATCGACGAGACCATGCCCTGGGCTCTGGCCAAGGACGAGAGCAAAAAGGACCGTCTGGCGACCGTGCTCTACAACCTAGTAGAGAGCATCAGCATTGGCGCAAGCCTCTTAGAGCCGTTTATGCCGGAGACTGCCGACAAGATTCTGGCACAGCTGGGCGCGAGAAAGCGTTCCCTGGAGGTTATGAACATGTTCGGTCTCTATCAGTCCGGCAATAAGGTAACCGACAAGCCGGAGATTCTGTTCGCGAGACTGGACGTGAAAGAGGTTCTGGAGAAGGTTGAAGCTAAGAAGGCTGCGGACGCGGCAGAGCAGGCTCAGCCGGAAGAGGCAAAAGAGGAGGCTGCAGACGTCATCGACATCGAGCCGAAGGCAGAGATTACCTTTGACGATTTCGCGAAGCTGCAGTTCCAGGTGGGCGAAATCATTGCCTGCGAGGCCGTGAAGAAGTCTAAAAAGCTTCTGTGCTCCCAGGTCCGCATCGGAAGCCAGGTAAAGCAGATCGTATCCGGTATTAAGTCTCATTACACACCGGAGGAAATGGTCGGTAAGAAGGTCATGGTAGTCGTGAACCTGAAGCCGGCGAAGCTGGCAGGTATCCTGTCTGAAGGAATGCTTTTGTGCGCTGAGGACGCAGAGGGTAATCTGGCACTGATGACGCCGGAGAAGGATATGCCGGCAGGCGCGGAGATCTGCTAGGTATAAGAAAGAACTGGATATAAAATACAGAAAAAAGCAGTATTCGGATCAAAATCCGGATGCTGTTTTTTTGATCTCATGTTTCGAAACAATATAAAAAAGAAACAAAAAAAGTTTTTTTCGAAAGTAATTTATATTTCTATTGACAAGCGTGAAACTGATCTATATAATGATAAATATAAAATATAACAAAACAAATTCAATTTGGAGAAAAAATATGTGCAAAAAGTACAGGATTGGAATTGATGCAGGTGGAACCAAAGTAGCATACGGTTTGTTTGATGCGGACGGGCAGCTCCTGGATCGGATGCAGCATCCGTCGGATATCAATGCAGATGGCCCGGCCTTCAGCGACCGGATGATTGAGACCATCCGTGAGATCGAGAAGAAGCATAACCTGAAGAACGGGGATTTGCAGGGAATCGGAATCTGCATGCCGTCCTATATTCTTTTTGATACCGGTTACGTCTATCTGACCTCGGCGCTGACGAATATTCGCGATTTTCCCATGAAGGAATATCTGCAGGAGCGTCTGCCGGGTGTAAAGATTGTACTGGATAACGACAGCAATGCCGCAGCCCTGGCAGAGTACCGCAAGGGAGCCGGACGGGGAAGCCGCCATATGATCTATATGGCCACCAGCACCGGAATCGGAAGCGGCATTATTGTAGATGGAAAGCTGTTCCGCGGAAGCTACGGCTGGGCTGGAGAGTGCGGACACATGCTGGCGACGCCGGACGAGGGCATCATGTGCGGATGCCGGAACAGGGGCTGCTTCATGTCCCACGCCAGCGGACGCTACGTGCCGAAGCATCTGAAAATCAAGATGCTGGAGGGCAGGGAAACTTCCATGGTGGACAAGGAAGATTTAAGCTGTGAGGATCTGCTGGCAGCCTACAACGAGGGCGACGAGCTGGCCATCGAAATGGTGGAGCAGATGGCGCACTACATTGCGGTCTGTGCGTACAACTGCTTCATGATGCTGAATATCAACGTATTCGTATTCGGCGGCGGCCTGACCCATTTTGGCGACGCGCTGTTCGGCAGAGTGAGAAAGGAATTTGATCGTTACAATCAGATTCCCCTTCCGGTAGAATTCCGGTTCGCGGAACTGAAGAAAGATTTCGGTATCGTGGGAGCATCCGAACTGGTGCTTGACTGATAAGGAGAGAGGGTATGCGGATATTTACGGGAGGCTATACGGAGCCGATTTTGATGGGATCGGGCGAGATAGTAGAAGGAAGATGCAAGGGTATCGCCTGCTATGATTTCGATGAACAGACCGGGAAGCTGGCCTACCGGACAGTGACTGGTGACATTCAGAATCCCTCTTACGTACTGGCAGACGCAGAGGGCGCGTATCTGTACTGTGTCAATGAGCTGAAGGACTGGAATGGCATTGATGGTTCCACTGTTTCCGCATTTGTCATTGACCGGGAGACGGGAGCGCTTCGGCGCATCAACCGACAGTTTACCTGTGGGGCAGATGCCTGTCACCTGAGTTTTTCTCCAGATAAAAAGTACCTTCTGGTATCCAATTATTCCGGCGGCAGCCTGGCCGTGTACCGGATCCGGGAGGATCACGGACTGGAACCGGCGACCTGTGTCCTGAGGCACCGGGGCCGGGGCGCGAACCCGGAGCGGCAGGAAGGTCCCCATATCCATCAGACTGTGATGGCGCCGGACGGACAGCATGTCTATGTGTCGGATCTGGGACAGGACGTATTTGCCTGCTACCGGGCGGACTGGGAGAAGGGATGGTTGCTTCCGGAGAAAGAGAAGAACATCTACGGTATCCCGGGACAGGGAACGAGACATGGCGCTTTCGATGGAAATGGAACACATTTCTATGTGATGACAGAACTGACCTGTGAGGTCAATGTCTATCAGTATAAAGCCGGACAGGCAGAGCTGATGCAGACCATATCCGCGTTTGCGGATCCGGCGCAACAGACGGAAGGCTGTCTTGGCGCGGGTATCCGGATTCATCCCAGTGGGAAATGGGTCTACGGTGCGGTACGCGGTACAAACCATATCGCGGTATTCCGGGTGGAAGCGGATGGACGCCTGACACTGACAGAGACGAAGCTAAGCGGCGGTGAAATTCCCCGGGAGTTTATTCTGTCCCCGGACGGCAGGTATCTGCTGGCGGCAAATCAGGATACCGACAATATTTGCGTATTCGCAATAGATGAGCATACAGGTGGTCTTAAGGAGGTCTGGAACCAGGAAAATGTCTACTGTGTCACCTGTATCACCTTCTGATGAATGAAGCAGATTGTGCACCTTACAGCTCAGAACGGGAGTTGTGGGAGACAGAGGTAAAAACTATAATAGAGACAAATAAAGGACGGCGAAGCAACAACGATAATTTACAGGCAGAAGGCCTGTCGGTTATAGAAAAAACACAAAAAAGTAACAGGAGGAAACAACATGAAAAAGAAGGGATTAGCACTCTTACTGGCAGCGACCATGATCTGTGGTCTGGCAGCATGCGGAAAGTCTGGCGGGGAGACCAAGACTGACGCAGCAGCAGACACAGCGCAGACCGAGGACACCGGCAACACAGCAGCGGCTTCCGGTGACGGCATTACTGTAGGCTGGATTGTACAGGATATGGCGAATGAGTCTCAGTCTTATTCCTGCCGTATCGCAGAAGAGAAAGCGAAAGAGCTGGGAATCAACCTGACCTCTTACGATCAGGCTGGCGACGCTCAGAAGGCTACTGACGCTATCAGCACCTGTATCGCACAGGGTGTAGATGCTATCATTATCAACCCGGCAGATCCGCAGGCGGTTGTACCGGCTCTGATGGAAGCGAAAGAAGCCGGTATCGTAGTAGGACTTTTCTCTTCTGACCTGGCGGCAGAGAGCCAGCAGTACAGAGATTTCTTCTGCGGAACCAATGATACCATGGCAGGCGAGCAGGCGGCTCAGGCGATTATCGACGCATTCCCGGACGGCTGTAATGTAGTAGAGATCGGCGGACAGTCCGGACATGACGCGCAGGTTAAGAGAAGCGACGGCTTCAAGGCTGGTCTGGAAGGCTCCAACATCACGGTTCTGGATTCCAAGAACTGCGATCAGTGGGCAACTGAGGACAGTATGGCTATCATGGAAGACTTCATCGTAAAATACGGCGATAAGATCGACGCGGTATTCTGTCATTGGGACAACGGCGCTACCGGCGTTATCAACGCGCTTGAAAACGCGAATATGGACGGCGTATATATCGTAGCAGTAGACGGATGCTCCGCAGGTTACGATCATGTTAAGGACGGCACCCAGGCTGTATGCATCGGCCAGTCCTTCACCAACATGGTAGCTCAGTCTCTGGATTGCGCACAGAAGGCAGTTGCAGGCGAGAGCTTCGAAGAAATCAACTGGATCCCGCTTGACACCGTTACATCTGAAAATGTAGACAGCTTACCCTATCCGGAGTGGTAAAAAAGAGAGAGTAACACAGAAGTGATTAGCTTGCTCTGGTATCTGCCAGAGCAAGCTTTTCTTAAAAATGGAGATAGTTAAAGGCGATTTTTCTAAAAGGAGATATATCAGTGGAACAGAAAAAAGATTTGATATTGAAGGTCAGCGGCGTAACGAAACGATTTCCGGGTGTTCTGGCGCTGAATAAAGTATCTTTGGAAATTCCCAAGGGCGTGGTATATGGAATTGTTGGAGAAAATGGAGCAGGAAAATCTACGCTGATGAAGATTCTGTCCGGCGTCTATGAAAAGGATGAGGGTACGATTGAGTTTGATGGGGAGATCATTGAGCATACCACACCGATTCAGGCGCTGCGCAGGGGCTTGAGCATCATTTACCAGGAGTTCAATTTGGTCAATACGATGACTGTGGGTGAAAATATTTTCCTCGGAAGATTCTCGGAAAATCATGGGATGAAGGGTACCCATCAGAAGGCCCGCGAGCTTCTGGACAGCATCGGTAGCAAGATTGACACCTATACGCTGGTGGGGGATTTAAGCGCTTCCGAAATGCAGATGGTAGAGATTACCAAGGCTCTTTCCTTTGATTCGAAGCTGATCATCATGGATGAACCCAGCAGCAGTCTGACCACAGAGGAGCTGAAGAAGCTGGGCGAGATCATTTTCCAGTTGAGAAATAAGGGCATTTCTATCATCTATATCAGCCACAAGCTGGATGAGATTTTTGAATACTGCAATATTGTCACCATTATGCGTGACGGTAATGTCATTGACACCAAACCTATCGAGGAACTGACCAGAAGCGAGATGATTGCCAAGATGGTGGGCCGTACCATCGAAAATGAGTACCCGCCCCGGGCACATTTCGTGGGAGAACCTCTTCTGGAGGTGAAAAACCTCAACACAAGTAAGCTACACGATATCAACTTTACTCTGCACAAAGGCGAGATCCTGGGTCTGGTAGGCCTGGTGGGAGCCGGAAGAACCGAGATCATCCGGGCCATCTATGGAGCGGATAAGGTCAAGAGCAAGGAGCTCATCATGGAAGGAAAACCTGTGACCGTATCGAGCCCCAGAGACGCGAAAGCGCTGGGCATGGGACTGGTTCCCGAGGACCGGAAGCAGGAGGGCCTGATTTTACGCTTTTCCGTAGGTGAAAATATCACCATGGCGGCCCTGAGCGAGATTGCGAAAAAGGGTGTGCTGAACCGTAAGAAAGAGAAGGAGATCGAGAATCGTCAGATTGAAAACCTTCTGATCAAGACGCCGAGCGCGGCTGCCAAGGTGTTGAATCTGTCCGGTGGAAACCAGCAGAAATGCGTCGTGGGAAGATGGCTGGAGCTGAATCCCAAGGTATTGATTCTGGACGAGCCGACCAGAGGCATCGACGTAGGAGCAAAGTATGAGATTTATGTGCTGATGAACAAGATCGTGGAGCAGGGAGGAGCCATCATTATGATTTCCTCTGAGCTTCCGGAAGTTCTGAGCATGAGCAACCGCGTACTGACAGTCTGCGACGGCCGGATTACCGGAGAATTCTCTCCGGAGGAAGTAGATCCGAGCGAGATCATGGACAGGGCCATCGGATAAGGGAAGAGGTAATAGAATGGGAAAATCAATCGACGTAAAAAAATTCTTGTTACACAATCTTGTGTTGCTGGGCATCGTGGTACTGTGCGTGGTAACGGCGATTGTGGAGCCTTTATTTCTGACACAGAATAACTTTACCAATATTTTGAGACAGTTCGGTCCCTTAAGCTTTGTAGCGCTGGGTATGACCTACGTGATCATTGGCGGCTTTCTGGACCTGTCTGTGGTAGGTATCATTTCACTGGTAGGCGTGGTGACGCTGTCCCTGATTGACCCGTTGGGTCAGGTGGGCGCGCTGCTCTGCGGCCTGCTTCTGGGAACCTTCTTAGGCTTCCTGAACGGCGTGATCCTGGTGGGCTTTGGCGCCCGGATTCAGGCGGAGGTTCTGTTCATCACCTATGGAATGAGCTCGATCTTCGGGGCTATTGCGCTGATTTATACCAATTCCGAGACGGAGCATATGTCCCGCCTGTCCAATCCCTACACCATTTTCACTTGGATTGGAAAGGGAAAAGTGGGCCCCCTGGCGGTATCCATGATTCTCTTTGTCATTTCACTGGTGGCGGTGGAGTGGTTCTACCGTAAGACTCTCTGGGGCCGACAGATCGCGCTGATGGGCGGCAATAAGATTGCGGCGACGCTTTGTGGTTACAATATGAAGCGCACCATGGTTCTGGTATATACCATCTGCGGCCTGTTCGCAGGCATGGGTTCGATTGTTCTGATTTCACGTGTTACGACCGCGTCTCCGGTGGCCGGAGCAGGCTATGAGACGGACGCCATCATGTCCGTAGTCGTAGGCGGCACGGCGCTGGCCGGAGGAACCGGAAGCGGCATCCGGACCGTGCTCGGAGTACTGTTAATTATCTTGTTATCCAACTGTATGAATATGCTGGGCGTGTCTACTTATCTGCAGACCATCATGAAGGGTCTCGTTCTTGTCATCGCTATCTGGCTGGATAATCGTAAAGAACAACAGATTCATTAAGGAGGGCAGAAGATGGATACCAAGCGTGTTTTCATAAAAGCAAAACAAGTTTTACTGAAGCAGAAAGCAGTATTGGCGATTCTGGCAATGCTGATTCTAATGTTGTTTTTCAACACACAGTTTTACAGTGTATACAACTGGATGAACGTATTCCGTTCCGCGACGGTACAGGGAATCATTGCCATGGGCGTGACTATGACCGTGCTCTGCGCGGCCTGCGATCTGTCGGTGGGTGGAATCATGTGTCTGTCCGGTGTTATTACGGTTCTGATGATCAATTCCGGTATGCCCATCGCGGTAGCCTGCCTCTGCGCATTGCTGGCCGGAGCGGCTGTGGGTCTGGTCAATGGGTTCCTGGTAGTACATCAGAGAACGGAGCCCTTTATCATTACTCTGGGTATGGGAACCCTGCTGAAGGGTATCTGCCAGCAGCTGACGGACGCGCACCCGATTGCCTGCACCAATATGGAATTCATGAAGATTTCCAATACCAAGATTTTCGGACATATTCCGATTCTGGTGCTGTATATGGCGATCATTCTGGTGATTTTTTTCTGCGTGCTGCGGTTTACGACCTACGGAAGAAACTGCTATGCCATCGGAGGCAATTATGATGTGGCGAAATATTCCGGTATCAATACGGTGATGATCAAGTGGTCCACTTTTGTAATCTCCGGCGTGATGGCGGCGCTGGCGGGTATTCTCCTGTCCTCCAGAATGAACTCTGCGTCCTCCGTGTACGGAGACAATACCGGTATGCTGGTCAACTGCGGCGTCGTAATCGGCGGAACCTCCTTCGCGGGTGGTATCGGCGGTGTGGTACAGAGCTTTATAGGAGTGTTCGTTTTGCAGTTGATGTCTAACTGTATGGACTGTCTGGGAATCGGAGCCTATGTGCAGCAGCTTCTGCAGGGTATCATTATTGTACTGATTCTGGGATTTGACTGCTTCGGCCGTCTGAGAAAGCGGGAGCATGTATAAGTAAAGGAGAGACAGACTATGAGCGTGACAGTGAAAGCATTTGACAAACTTCGGGACGGACGGATCGCGAACCTGTACACCATTGAGAATCAGAAGGGGATGCAAGCCGTATTGACGGATTTCGGAGCCGTTCTGGTGAAGCTTCTGGTGCTGGATCAGGACGGAAAGCTGAGAGATGTGGTGCTGGGTTATGACGAACTGGAAAAATACGAGGATAATTTTGATATGCTGGGAACGACAGTGGGCCGTAATGTGAACCGGATTGAGAAGGGCCGTTTTACTATCGACGGCGTGGAGTATCAGCTGGAAATCAATGAGAATGATAATAACATTCACAGCAGCATGGCCCACGGCTTCCACAAGGTCCTCTGGGAGGCAGAGAGTTTCACGGATGACAGCGTATCCTTCACCTATCACAGCCCCGACATGGAAAACGGATTTCCGGGCAATCTGGATATCTCACTGACCTATACGCTGACGGATACAGGCGCTCTGATTCTGTCCTATTATGGAACCACAGATAAAAAGACACTGGTAAATCTTACCAATCACTCTTATTTTAACCTGTCTGGCTATGAGACGGGCAATATTTTGGATACCATCGTGTGGATCAACGCGGAGCAGTTTACACCGGTGCGGAAGGGAATCATTCCCACCGGGGAAATCCGCGATGTGGCTGGTACGCCCATGGATTTTCGGAAGCCCAGGGCCATCGGGCAGGAGATTCACGCCGATGACGAGCAGCTGAAGCTGGTCTATGGCTACGATCACAATTTCGTTTTGAAAGGTTTCGGAAAGGGACTCCGCAAAGCCGCGACAGCCGAGAGTCCCAAGTCGGGCATTCGGATGACCGTGTATACAGATCTGCCGGGCCTGCAGTTTTACGCAGGCAATACCACCCGGGACATCATAGGAAAGGGCGGTGTGCTGATTACGAAAAATAGCGGCTTCTGTATGGAAAGCCATTATTACGCCAACAGCATCAACACTCCGAATTTCCCGCAGCCCATTCTGGATAAGGGCGGGCTGTATAAGACGACGACTATCTATCAGTTTACATAATGAAAACATAAAAGAAGGAGGAGTCTGTGGTCATGAAAAAACAGGTAAAAATTGTAACAATTGGTGGAGGCAGCAGTTACACGCCTGAGCTGATCGAGGGGTTCATCAGGCGCTATGAAGAGCTTCCCATCGGGGAAATGTGGCTGGTGGATGTGGAGCGCGGCAAAGAAAAGCTGCGTATCGTATCGGAACTGGCACAGAGAATGTGGGATGCTTCGCCCTATCAGGTAAAGGTGCATACGACGCTGGATCGCCGGGAAGCGCTTCCGGGGGCGGATTTTGTGACCACACAGTTCCGTGTGGGACTTCTGGAGGCTCGGATTAAGGATGAGCGTATCCCGGATCTGCACGGAATGCTGGGGCAGGAGACCAACGGCGCAGGCGGTATCTTCAAGGCCTTCCGGACTATTCCGGTTATCGGACAGATTATCGACGATATGCGGGAGCTGTGTCCGGATGCCTGGCTGATCAATTTTACGAATCCCAGCGGTATGGTGACTGAGGCGGCCATCAAAAAATTTGGCTGGAAGAAGACCATCGGTCTGTGTAACGTGCCGACCATCGCGCAGATGCGGGAGTCGGGCAATATCGGCGAGACTGAAGAGGAGCTGACTTATCAGTTCGCCGGACTGAATCATTTCCACTGGCATAAAGTGACAAACCGCGACGGCGAGGATGTGACAGCGGAGGTTCTGAAGCATGTCAATGAGAAGAACGGCGGTACGCCGGTGAATATCTATCAGGAGCCGTTCCCGGAGGAACTGCTGGATTCCATGAAAATGGTTCCCTGCGGTTATCACAGATATTATTTTATGCAGCGGGAGATGCTGGAACACAGTATCCAGGAGTTCAAAAAGGGCGGAACCAGAGCCGAGCAGATGTATCAGGTGGAGCATGAGCTGTTTGAGCTCTACGCTCAGCCGGGACTTCACGAGAAGCCGGAGCAGCTTGGCAAGCGCGGCGGAGCCTATTATAGTGACGCGGCCTGTGAGTGTATCAGCGCCATTTACAATGACAGGCATCTGAGAATGACGGTCAGCACCGAAAATAAGGGTGCGCTTCCCTGTCTGGCACCGGATTCCATCGTGGAGGTCAGCAGCCTGATTTCCGCCAGGGGAGCGGAGCCCATCGCATGGGGCGAGATGCCGCCTGCGGCAAGAGGCTGGCTGCAGCTGATGAAGGCCATGGAGGAGTGCGTCATCGAGGCGGCTATTACGGGAGATTATGGTCTGGCGCTGGAGGCCTTTACCATGAATCCGTTGATCGAAAGCGGAAAAGAGGGCAAGCGGGTGTTAGATGAGCTTTTGGTAGCCCATGAGAAGTACCTGCCCCAGTTTGCGGAGAAGATTCAGGAACTGAAGGCTGCCGGTGTGGAGACCGACGACGAGGTAGTCCGGGAGCTTCTGAGAAAGGGACTGTAGCATGAAGTTTTATATTGGAATTGACGTGGGTGGTACGAAGATTGCTTACGGTCTGTTTGATGAAGCGCGCAAGCTGCTGGTGAGAAAGCAGACAGCTTCGGATGATCAGAAGGAAGGCCAGGAGTTTTTTGAGCCGGTGCTGGAGATTATCCGGGGATTTATGGAGGAGACCGGGAACCGTGGAGGAACCGTGGAGGGTATCGGCATCGGGATCACAGGTTTTGTAGATTTTGAAAAAGGAGCCCTGACGAAGACGGCCAGTCTGCCGAAGCTTAATAATTTTGCAGTGGTGGATTACCTGAAATCCAGGCTGGATCAGGATATCCGCATCGTCATGGACAATGACTGTCACTGTGGCGCGCTGGCGGAATATCGGCAGGGCGCTGGCCGGGGACGCCGGAATATGTTGTACTGTCCGGTCAGCACCGGAATCTCCAGCGGCATGATCATTGACGGAAGGCTGTTTCGCGGCAGCAACGGGGCATCCGGCGAGAGCGGGCATATGCTTGCTGCAGTGCCGGAAGAGGTGGGCATGGCCTGCAGCTGTGGCAATGTGGGCTGCTTTAATTCTCTGGGTTCCGGAAAAGCAATCTTAAAATATGTAAAAAAATGGATCAAAGAAGACGGGGAAAGCTCTATTCTGCCGGAACTGGCAGGGGGCGTGGATCAGATTACGACCCGCCATATCAACGAGGCATATGAGAAAGGCGACGCAGTAGCCATCCGGGCTGTAGAACAGATGGCCCACTATCTGGCCATCTGGATTTTCGACGTTTACATGCTTCTGAATATCGACTGCATCGTATTCAGCGGCGGTCTGCTGGCCATGGGCGACAAGCTGTTCGGGCGGATGAAAGAGGAGTTTGAGCGGTATCACACCAATGAGTTCCCGGTGGAATTTTTTCAGACGGAGCTGGGAAGCGATTCTGGACTTATCGGCGCGGTTGAGTTATTATTTGACTGAGGTGAAATAATATGAGTATTCGACTGATTGCGTTCGACTTGGACGGAACGCTTCTGAAAGAGGATAAGACAGTTTCCGGGAGAACCATGGCCGCGCTTCAGAATGCGACGGATCGCGGCATCTATCTGGTGCCCTCCACAGGCAGAATTTACGACGGCATGCCGGATGTGGTAAAGAATATGCCTTTTGTCCGCTATGCCATAACGGTCAATGGAGCGCAGATTTATGACGTGAAAGAAAAAAGGATTTTGCACCGGGCAGAGCTGACCCGGGCGGAGTCAGAGGCTGTCTTTGCTTACGGCAGAGATTGGGAAGTACTCTGCGGCTGCTATCAGAATGGCCAGGGCCTGATGGAAGAGAAGGATTTTGCGGATCTGCGGTTCTATGCCCAGAATGTAAAGGCGGCAGAAATGATGAAGCAGGTGTACCGGCCTTTGAAAAATATGGAGAAAAGGATCTTCGATATAGAGCCGACGATTCAGAAGATTCAGTATTATTTCCGGGAAATTCCGGAGAGGAACCGGAGACTGCCGGAGATGAAGGCGCATTTTCCCAATCTGGAGATTTCCACATCCCTGCCGAACAACATTGAGATTAATTCGGCTAAGGCGAATAAGGGCCTGGCACTAAAATTCCTGTGCGGATATCTGGGAATCGGGCTGGAGGAATGTATGGCGTTCGGCGACGGAACCAACGATCTGGCGCTTCTGAAGACTGCAGGCAGAGGCATGGCCATGGCTAATGCGGACCCGGAAGTGTTGAAAGCAACGGCGTATCATACGGCCTGTACCAATGAAGAGGACGGCGTGGCGATCGAGATAGAAACCTGTTTAAAAGAAGTATAAGAAGATAAAAATACCGCTTTTCCGGAAAAAAGCAAACCGAAAAAGCGGTGTTTTTATGCCTGTGTCGTGGTGGTGATGACCTGGATGCCGTGGCGTTCCATGGTCTCTTTGCATTCCGGGGTAATTTGGTCGTCGGTAACGACCATGGAGACCTCTTCGGAATCGAACAGCTTGGCGACGCTGCGTTTTCCGAATTTATCGGAGGTGGTCAACACGATGACATGGTCGGCCTGCTTCGCAAATTCTTTTACCACGGCACTTCGGGTGTGATTGATATTAGTGAAGCCGTTTTCCTCGGTGTAGCCGTCTACGCCGACGAACAGCTTGTCTACGTGGTATTCCCGGGCGCAGAGCTGCGTGACGGGGCCGGTGGTAACCTCGGCTACCGTATCGTAATCGCCGCCCAGCAGAATAATGTGCGCGGTAGGCACCTGATTCAGGTAGCGGGCGATATAAGCGGAATTGGTGATAATGGTGACGTCTTTCTGAATGGCCGCTTCCAGCGCGAACAGGGCGCAGGTGGAACCGGACTCAATCATAATGGTCTCCATGGGCTCGACGATCTCCATGGCCCGTTTGGCGATGGCCTTTTTCTCCGAATAATGGAAAGCCATACGGGAATTGATGGCGTCCGGCGAGGCCTTTGTGGCGTAGCCGTGCTGACGTCTTAAGAGTCCCTGGGACTCCAGCTCCTCCAGGTCCTTGCGGATAGTTACCATGGAGAGCTTCAGAAGCTCGGACAGCTCCTGGACGCTGACCTTTTCTTTCTCATTGACGAGGTTTATGATTTGTAAATGGCGTTCTTTCATTTGCTTCGTTCTCCTTTGCATTTATTATATAATAAGTGGGAAAATAATGCCACATATTTTCGCTAAAAATTTCAAGAATATTTCAAACGAAATATAAAATAATTTCAAAAATAAGTTTACAAACAATAATGCGAATGATAAACTAAGAATAAGAAAAGAAAAAGGAGTTATTTCATGGGAAATTCAGCAGAAAAAGGGCTTATTTTTAATATTCAGAAGTTCAGTATCAACGACGGACCGGGCATTCGCTCCACCGTATTTTTCGCGGGCTGTCCCTTAAGCTGCCGCTGGTGTTCTAACCCGGAATCCCAGAACCGCTTCCGGAAGAAGGCGCTGGCGTCGGGCGATAAGAAGCTCATTGGCCGGGAATGGACCGTGGAAGAGGTGCTGGAGGAAGTGGAGAAGGACCGGGAGTTCTATGAGGAATCCGGGGGCGGTATCACCCTGTCCGGCGGTGAGGTATTGCAGCAGCACGCCTTTGCGGTGGAGCTTCTGAAGGAGGCGCAGAGCCGGGGACTGCACTGCGCGGCGGAGACTACTGGGTATGCCAGCCACGAGGTATTTCGGGAGTTTGTGGAGTATATTGACCTGCTTCTTTTTGATATGAAGCATTGGGATCGGGAAAAGCATTTTGAAAAGACAGGCGTGTATAACGATATAATTCTGGAAAATATGGGATACGCAGTGTCCCAGGGGATTCCGCTGATTGCCCGGATTCCGGTGATCCCGAAGTTCAATGCCAGCCTGAAGGATGCGGCAGGGATGGCAGAAAACTTATGTAAACTTGGAATCCGTGAGGTACATCTGCTCCCTTTCCATCAGTTCGGGGAAAAGAAATACGAGCAGCTGGAGACAGAGTATGAGATGAGCGGTGTGCCGCAGCTGCATCCGGAGCAGTTGCAGAAGTACATCCAGGTATTCCTGGACAGGGGACTGGACGCCAGCTTTAAGTAAATACAGCGAAGGAAAACCGGCTGCCCGGGCTTATGATAAGCTCCGGACAGCCGGTTTTTTCAGGGGATACAGTCTGAATTAAGCGTTGTAAGTGCTGGCTGCGGTATCGCCGCCGTGGCCGGTCCAGTTGGTATGGAAGAACTGTCCGCGGGGAGCGTCCAGCCGCTCATAGGTGTGCGCGCCGAAATAATCGCGTTGCGCCTGTAAAAGATTGGCCGGAAGCCGGTCGGTGGTGTAGCCGTCGAAATAGCTTAAGGCCGCCGTCATAGCCGGAGCCGGGACGCCGTACTGGATGGCTGCCGCCGCGACTTTCCGCCAGGCCGGAAGCAGCCGCTCCATGGTCTCACGAAAATAGGGATCCAGCAGCAGGTTGGCGAGGGCTGGATTGGCGTCGTAGGCTTCCTTGATTTTACCCAGGAAAACGCTTCGGATGATACAGCCGCCGCGCCACATGAGGGCGATGCCGCCGTAATTCAGGTTCCAGCCGTAGTGCTCCGCCGCCGTACGCATCAGGGAATAGCCCTGGGCATAGGAAATGATTTTGCTGGCGTAGAGAGCCTGATGGATGGCTTCCACCATCTCTTTTCTGTCGCCGGTAAAAGCCGGGATGGCGCGCCGGTACGCTGACGCCGCCGCCACACGCTCTTCCTTCATGGCGGAGAGGCAGCGGGCGAATACGGCTTCGCCGATCAGGGTCAGCGGAACGCCCTCGTCCAGGGCGGCAATGCCGGTCCATTTGCCGGTTCCCTTCTGTCCTGCCGTATCGAGAATCTTCTCCACGATGGGGCTGCCGTCGGTATCCTTGTAAGCGAGAATGTCCCGCGTAATTTCGATGAGGTAGCTGTCCAGTTCCGTCTGATTCCAACAGGCAAAGACTTCTTGCATCTCGTCGTCCGACATACCAAGCAGATCCCGCATAAGCTGGTAAGCCTCGCAGATCAGCTGCATATCGCCATATTCGATGCCGTTGTGTACCATTTTCACAAAATGGCCTGCGCCGTTCTCGCCGACCCAGTCGCAGCAGGGGCTGCCGTCCTCCACCTTCGCGCAGATGGCCTGGAAGATGGGCTTTACGAAGGGCCAGGCAGCAGGCGAACCGCCGGGCATCATGCTGGGGCCCCTGAGCGCGCCCTCTTCGCCGCCGGATACGCCGGTTCCCACATAGAGTTTTCCCTGAGCTTCCACAGAAGCGGTTCTGCGGATGGTGTCGGGAAAATGGGAGTTGCCGCCGTCTATGATGATATCGCCGTCCTCCAGAAGCGGTAACAGCTGTGTAATCATATCGTCTACGGCCTGGCCGGCTTTTACCATCAGGAAAACCTTGCGGGGTTTTTTCAGGGCGTCCACCAGCTCGGTCAGGGAGTGGCAGCCGATGATGTTTTTGCCGGAAGCGCGGCCGTTTACAAATTTGTCGACTTTCTCGGTGGTGCGGTTGTAGACAGCCACGGTAAAGCCTTTGGATTCCATATTCATGACCAGATTTTCGCCCATGACGGCCAGGCCGATGAGACCGATATCTGCTTCTTTCATATTCTGTATGCCTCCTTATCTCTGCACGCGGGCGTTGCCTTTATAGATATCCCAGACCTGTTTTTCATCTGCCGGTTCCGCATAGTCGTTGAGACTGGATGCGGCCAGGACGCCGGACGCCCAGCCGAACTGCAGGCATTTATCGGGAGCCCAGCCGTTCAGCACGCCGTAGAGCAGGCCGCCGGAGAAGCCGTCGCCGCCGCCGATGCGGTCCAGAACCTGAATCGGACGGGGCTCTTCCACGTACCACTGGCCGTCAGCCAGAAGAATGGCGCCCCAGAGGTGTTCATTGGCGGAAAGTACCTGCCGGAGGGTGGTGGCAAACATGCGGGTATGAGGGTAACGTTCTTTTACCTGGGAAATCATGCCTTTGAAGGAATCTATTTTCTCGGAAAGGTCTTTGCCACCGGTCTCGGGGCCTTCAAAGCCCAGGCAGAGCTGGAAATCCTCTTCGTTGCCGATGAGAATATCGGCCTGGGAAGCGATCTCGTGGAAAGCCTGGTGAAGCTCAGCATCCCGTCCGGCCCAGAAGGTGGCCCGATAGTTCAGATCAAAGGAAATCAGGGTGCCGTACTGCTTCGCCACTTTGGCGAGAGCTAGGCAGCAGGCGGTAGTCTCGGGACTCATGGCCGCAATCAGGCCGGAGAGATGCAGGATGCCTACGCCTTCCTGGCCGAAGATGCGCTCCACATCGAACTCGTCGATGGAAAGGGTGCGGCCCACTTCGCCTGCTCGGTCATTCCAGACCCGGGGCGCCCGGAGACCGAAGCCGGAATCCGCGATATTGAACTGATGACGATAGCCCCAGGGGCCGCCCTGATCGACTTCCGCGCCTTCAAAAGCGATATTGCGGGCGCGAAGCTGACGCCGGATAAAATCCGCCATGGGACTTCCTTTTACAAATTTTGTAAGAATCAGGCACTCGCGTCCCAAGGAGGACGCCACGTTCAGGACGTTGGATTCGGCGCTGGTGGCCTGCATATAGAATAAATTGCTGTTCTGCACACTCATCCGGTTTTCCGGGGTGATGCGCAGCCCCATACTGGTCGGGGCTGCGATGGCATAACGTTTCGTTTTCATGGATGTCATAAAAATCTCCTTTGCTGGCCGGCAGAGAAGCCGGACTTAGAGAGACTGCTCCGTTCTTCCGATGATATCGTCCTGGGTCTTCTTGGATAATACGTTGAAGAAAGCACTGTAGCCTGCCACGCGGACGATCAGATCCTTGTGCTTCTCCGGGTGGAGCTGAGCGTCGATCAGGGTCTCCCGGGATACAATGTTGTACTGGACATGATAGCCGTGGAGTCGGTTGAAGAAGGTGCGGATCAACATCTCCAGCTTCTGTTTGTTCTCTTCCCTGGACAGTACCTGGGGCGTCATTTTCTGGTTCAGCAGAACACCACCGGTAATTTTGTCGGTGGGAAGCTTGGACACGGTCTTAAATACGGCGGTGGGGCCGTTTTTGTCGCAGTTATGGGCCGGGCTGCAGCCTTCTGCCAGCGGCTCAAAGGCGTGGCGTCCGTCCGGAGTGGCCATGGTTCCCATACCCTGCCCCACATTAGCGCTGATGGAGGAGGTTCCCGCGTAGCGGATACCGCCGATGGGGCCGCGGTGGTAGCGGGTGCTGGGGTATTTCTTAATCTCGTCGATATAGGTGTCGTAGGCGCGTACCACCAGGAGATCTACGTCGTCGTTGTCATTGCCGTATTTGGGTGCGTCGTTGATGAGCATTTCCTGAATCTTCTGGTTCTCCGGGGACTGGAAGTCGTCGAGAATCGCGTTCCAGAGCTCATCCCGGGTGATTTTTTTCTCATCATAGACTAGCTTCTTGACAGCGGCCAGGGAGTCCGCCATGTTGGCAATGCCCACCTGAAGGCCGGAGATAAAGTCGTAGACTGCACCGCCCTCTTTGATGGTCTTGCCGCGGCCGATACAGTCGTCGGTCAGGGCAGAGCAGAGGATATCGGGCACATCCCGCTCGGAGGCCTTGTCGATGGCATTTTCCACAATGACGCTGTAACGGGTCAGTTCACGCAGGGATTTATCCCAGGCGTCTAGCAGCTCCTCGTAGCTCTCCATATCCTGGAAGTGTCCGTAGCCCTTTACAAAGCGCTTGCCGCTGGTCAGATCCACGCCGTCATTCATGACGCAGAGGAGCAGACGGGGGAAGTTAATGTAGGACATGCCGGTACAGCGGTAGCCCCATTTTCCGGGAACGGCGGTCTCCACGCAGCCAATGGCGCTGTAGTTATAGGCATCTTCCTCTTTGACGCCCCACTGGATAAAGGACGGGATGATAATTTCGTCGTTGTTCAGGGCCGGCATGCCGAAGCCCAGCTTCATGACCTCGATGCATTCGTCGAAAAATTTCGGATCCAGGTTTGCGTGATAGCGAACCGTCAGGTTCGGCTGGGTCAGACGGGTCTGGGCCACAGACTGGAGCACCAGGAAGCTTAAGGGATTGACAGCGTCCTTTTTGTCTACGGTCTGGCCGCCGATGGTGACATTCTGGTACATGGGCGAACCTGCGGAGCTTAAGGTGTGGGCCTGGGAACGGACCTTATTGATGGTCAGGGTCTTGATCCACAGACAGGTCAGTAGTTCCAGAGCTTCCTCTCTGGTGATGGTTCCGTCCTGCAGGGACTTCTCATAGTAGGGATCCATATACTGGTCGAAACGGCCGTAACTTAAGGAATGGCCGTTGGACTCAATTTGCAGAATCAGCTGGATAAACCAGACGGACTGTACAGCCTCGCGGAAGTTGGAAGCGGGTTCGTAGGGAACCTTGGCGCAGATACGGCTCATTTCCAAAAGTTCGGCTTTCCGTGCGGCGTCGCTTTCCCTGGCGGCCAGATCAGCGGCCAGTTCACTGTAGCGGAGCGCAAAAGCCCGGACCGCTTCGATGACAATCAGAACGGCCTTATAGAATACATTTTTGTCGATGCTGTCCGGGTCGGTCAGGTCGAGGGCTTCCTTGCAGGCGCGGGCCTTGGCTTCGTAACCCCGCAGTCCTTCTTTCAGAAGACGCTCGTAATTCACAGCCAGGTGGGCGTCTCCAGCGTTCAGCTTGCCTTCCATGCCAAACAGGCCGGTCTCCATAAAGACGCTGACTTCGTCGGGCAGAAGGGCTTCGCCACGGGCGCGGAGATTGTTATTCTCCCAGAAGGGAGCGATGGACCGAAGCTGTTCTTTGGTTTCCTCGGTGATGTAGAACACGTCGCCGTCGCGCTTCTCGAACAGATCCAGCTCATTCATGACGAATTCCAGGGTATATTCGGGGAAAACGGGAGCATTGCGGTTCTTGGTAGCTTGATTTCCTGCGAGAAGGGATTTATCTTCAATATAGACGGTCATATGCTCCAGAATCTTCTGCAGCATCAGGGCACGCACCATGACCCTGGGCTGGTTCAGGCTCTCACGGTAAGCCTCCGTGGCCCAGATGGCACGCTCGGCGTCCACATAGGGTTTCTCATCCAGAACTTCTTCGCGAAAAGCCTGCATGCGTTCGGTTAAAGTGCCGAAATGGTTTTCGTTTTTCATAGTGACCTCCTTTGAACGTAAATCATAGTACTTTCGTATATATATTATACTACCATTGAACGGTCACTACGTCAATTCAAACTTTCAAATAAAAGAATAAAAAGTTTCGTTAGAAATTATATATTTTCTTTTCGGTATTCCAGAGGGGTGCAGCCATTGATTTCACGGAAGCGTCTGGTAAAATAGCTTATATCGGAAAAACCGCAGACTGTGGCGATCTCCCCGGCCTTTTTTTCAGTGGAAAGGAGTAGCCCGGCAGCCTTCTCTATGCGGTATCGCAGCAGATAGCGGATAGCCCCTGGAGCAGACATCTCCCAATGAGCTGCTCCAAGCCACACCGGCCCGAATTCATAAGAAGCCCTCTTTTTCTTTGGTTTCTTTTAGGAAAAGTCCATCACATTATTTTCTGCAAATCAATCTGCCGCACCTGTTCCAGCAGAAACTTATACCGTTTCTGCACCGAATAAATCTCATAAGTATAGCAGTCGATCAGATCCGGATCAACCACCGTCTCGAAATTCGCGTAGGCTGTGTCCAGCGCGTTTTTTGTAAGCGTCAAATCTTCCATCAGCTGCCGCCGGGCCGAGAAGCGTTCGTATTCCTCCAGCGGCTCATCTTTTTTGAATAATCCCATAAAATCCCCCGTATCTGAAAAGTCTTTTGTATAAATAGGATATTCCGATGGACTCTCCTATTATACAAAGAATTATCGCGCTGCGGCGGAGTGGAATGATGTCGCTGAAGCGACCCGCCGCAGGCGGAAAATCCTGCAAGCAGGATTCTTTGTTCTAGTAGGAGTATAGACCGGTGGAACAGGAAATATACGGAAAAACCTGGTTGGGTGAATTATTTTCAGGCGGCGTATGTATAAATCGGGGAAATGGACTGTATACATAATAAAAAAAGCAGGCGGTTCTATGAAAATTATCAACTTTCTTCTCCGCGCCGTATTCGGCGCCATCGGGATCCAGATCATCAACGCCATCCTCCTTTCCCAGAATATTTCTGTTTTTGTGGGGTTAAATCCGTTGACCCTTTGTACGGCAGGAACCCTCGGAATCAGCGGGATTGGGCTCCTCTACGGAATCGCGGCCTTCGGAATTTTGTGAACCATTTACAATAGACAAACAGAAGAGCACAGGCTATACTTTAGCTACCGTCAGAGATGGCGGTTCGATCGATCAGAATTCTTACAAAAGACCGGCAGAACGTGAGCCGGTACTGTCTTGGTTTGTGTCAAACCATAATTCCTGAGTGGACAAGGAATGGAAGGAGGACAAGAGGAAATTTTGAAGGAAAAAGGGGAAAAGGAGAGAAGAGAGCCTGCGCCATTCCTGATGGCTGCAGTATTTCTGGGACTGGAGCTGTGGCTCAGTCTGATGACCGGATTGCTGCTGAGCTCCGGAATGTAGAAGATGAGAGGAAGGCAGATGGCGGTCTGCAGCGGAGAACGGGAGTATGTGCGGCGGTTTGTGGAGTTTGCGAACCGGCGGCAGGCTTCCATGCTGGCAGTCCATGGATTTACCGACAGTGGGGAGCTTTCCGCGTATACAAAAGAACACCCGGTGGATATTCTGCTTTTGTCGGAGGAGCTGGCGTGTGATTTGCCGAAGAAAAAGGAATACGGAACTGTCATTCTGTTGTCGGGGGAGGAGTATCAGGCTGTTCCCCAGACAGAATATCCGATCATCTACAAGTACCAGTCCTGTCCGCAGATTCTGAGACAGGCCATGGATTTCTATGCGGAGCAGGCGGCTGCAGTTCCGGGTGTGGTGCTTCGCAGGGAAAAGATGAAGTGTATCGGCGTCTACTCGCCGGTGGGGAGAACCGGCCAGACCGGCTTTGCCCTGGCGCTGGGGAAGGAGATTGCGAAGAAGAAGCGGACACTGTACCTGAATCTGGAGGAATATTCCGGGTTCTCCGAGCTGTATCCTACGGAGGAGGGCTGGACATTATCGGAGCTATTGTACTTTCTGAAGCAGGGGAAACCGGCCTTCGGCTGGAAACTGGAGGGATTGATTCGCTCCTTGGGCGAGCTGGATTATATTCCGCCGCTTCATTCCCCGGTGGAGTATGAGCAGGTAAAGCGGGAGGACTGGAAGGAGCTTCTGGAGCTTTTAGGCCGGGAGAGCCGCTATGAGGTGGTGATTCTGGATCTGAGCGGGGTCGTGGACGGCTGGTATGAACTACTGGAGGAGTGCAGCTGCGTTTACACGCCAGTGGAGAAGGACGAGACTGCGAAAGCAAAGCTGCGGCAGTACGAGGAGACCATGAAGCTGCTGGAGCTGGAAGAAGTACTGGAGCGGACACAGAAGCTGGAATTGTCCACCTATGACGGACTGGAGCTGCTGGTGAAGGCCGAAGGAAAAAGGTGGTGCGAGCCGTGAGAAAGGACTGGGAAAAGTGGTCCCGGGAGCTTCGAAAACGGGTACAGGAGCAGCTCGATCTGTCCAGAGAACTGTCGGATGAGGAAGTGCAGGAGCTGATTGACCGGGAGATCCTGAAGACAAGCCGGGAGAACTGTCTGCTTCTGGAGGAAAAGTTGCGGCTGCAAAAGGAACTTTTCAATTCCATGCGCCGTCTGGATATGCTTCAGGAGCTGATCGAAGATCCGGATGTGACCGAGATTATGGTGAACGGGCCCCGGGATATCTTTATCGAGCGGAGCGGGCGGCTGACCCGCTGGGAGCGGTGCTTTTCTTCCAAGGGGAAGCTGGAGGACGTGGTGCAGCAGATCGTCAGTTTCTGTAACCGAAGCGTCTCCAAGGCTAACCCGATCGCGGACGCGCGTCTGGCGGACGGATCACGCGTCAATATCGTGCTGGATCCGGTGGCGCTGAACGGGCCTGTAGTGACGATTCGTCGGTTCCCGAAGGAGCCGGTGCGGATGCGGCAGCTGCTGGAATGGGGATCCATAAGCGCGGATGCCGCGGCATTTTTACAGCAGGTGGTGAAGGCAGGTTACAACATCTTTGTGAGCGGCGGAACCGGATCCGGAAAAACCACCGTGCTGAACGCCCTGTCAGAATATATTCCGTCGGACGAACGGATTATTACCATTGAGGATAATGCGGAGTTGCAGCTGGACCGGGTGACGAATCTGGTAACACTTGAGGCGAGAAATGCCAACCTGGAGGGCGAGCGGGAAATTACGATTCGGGATTTGATCAAAACTTCTTTACGAATGCGTCCTGATCGGATCATCGTCGGTGAGATCCGCGGGGCAGAGGCCATCGATATGCTGCAGGCTATGAATACAGGACATGACGGATCTTTGAGCACAGGCCACGCCAACAGTCCCGGGGACATGTTGTCCCGTCTGGAGACCATGGTGCTGATGGGTATGGATCTGCCGCTTACGGCAGTACGGCGTCAGATAGCGTCGGGGGTAGACCTGATCGTGCACCTGGGACGTCTCAGGGACGGCAGCCGGAAGGTTTTGGAGATCGTGGAGCTGGACGGCATGGAGCAGGGGAGATCCGCCTGCGGCCCCTCTTCACTTTTGAGGAAGAGCCGGGTCAGGAGAAGGCGGCGAGGATAAAAGGAAGCCTTTATAAGAAAGGGGAGCTTCTGCATACCGGGAAGCTCCGGGCGGCGGGAATAGGAGGCGGATAGGCAGTATGGATTATCGGACTTATCGCTTCAGCAGACGGGAATATCTGCGTTACGGGCTGGAGACCGTTGGGATCACCGGAGTGGTGGCCTTCTGCTTTTATAATTCCCTGATTGCCCTGGCCCTGTGGCCTGTAGTGGCGTTCTGGTATCTGCGGGAAAAGAAAGGCGTCCTTCTGGCGAAGCGCAAAGCTGCGCTGAAGGGTCAGTTCAAGGATGCGGTGCAGGCCATAGCCGCCGCGTTGGCTGCGGGCTATTCCGTGGAAAATGCGGTGCGGGAGGCCGGGAAGGATCTGCGGCTGCTCTATGAAGAGCGGACCGATATGGTACAGGAGCTGGCAGCCATGGAGCGGCGGATGGATTCCAACCAGACTCTGGAGGCGGCAGTGCAGGATTTTGCGGAGCGCAGCGGTCTTCCCGAGGCGGAGACCTTTGCGGAGATCTTTGCAGTGGGAAAGCGAAGCGGCGGGGATCTTATCGGGATTTTGGAAGACACGGCGCGGACTATCGCCCAGACTGTGGAGACGGAGCGAGCCATCGATGCCGCATTGGCCTCCCGGCGCTATGAGCAGAAGATTATGAATCTGATTCCGTTCGTGATTGTCATGTATCTGCGAATGGGCTGTCCGGGCTTTATGGAGCCGGTCTATGGTAATGTGGTCGGGGTGTGCGTGATGACAGGGTGCCTGGGGTTGTATCTGGCGGCCTGGTACCTGGGAAAGCGGATGCTGGAAATCGAGGTGTAGCGTGAAGCTGTTGGAGAAGATGAACCGGAGGCTGCTGGGAAAGGGCTATCCGGGCCGGGAGGCGGTAGCCGAGAACTTCCGGATTCTGAACACTGAGAAACAGGTGGATGAAAAACTGGAAGAATTTTACATAGAGAAGCTGAAGCTTCTGGCACTGGTGCTGCTTAGCGGCGTGCTTCTGACAGTCGTGTTGGCTGTGAGCGAGAGCAGAAGCTCCCTGTTGGAAGACGGATACTTCCTGCCCCGGCGGGAAAAGAGCTATACGCAGGAACTATGGGTGATTCCGGATAAGGAATCCGGAAAGGCGAAAGAAGAACTGACATTGGAGATAGAACCCCGGGGAATGACGGCGGAGCAGGTAAAAACTCTGCTGGCCGAGGAGACCGGGAAGATGGAAGGGTATATTCTGGGAAAAAACCGTTCTCTGGAAGAAGTACGGACGGATCTGAACCTGATCCGGGAGATAGAGGGGACGTCTGTCACCGTGGAGTGGGAGCTGGATTCCTACGAGGTCCTGAATCTGGATGGGAGTATTCGGAAGGACAAGGTGACGGAGGAAGGAACCATTGTAGGACTCCGGGGACGTCTGCAATGCGAAGGACAGGAGAGCGTCTATGAGGCTTATGTCCGGGTGCTGCCAGAGATCTTAAGTCCGATGCAGCAGTGGCAGGAGGCGCTCATGGCGGCCCTCCAGAGGCTGCAGGCCGAGACGAGGCTTGCGGAGCGGAAGGAGCTGCCGAAGGCTGTGGATGGCGTCAGCGTGAGTTGGAAGGAGAAAGAAAGTTCCACGGCGGGACTGATCCCGGTTCTGACCCTGCTCTGTCTGGCACTGGTGTATACCGCAAAGGATCAGGAGCTGAAAAAACAGGTGCAGGAGCGGGAATGGGAGCTGCGGCGGGATTACGCGCAGATGGTCAGCAAGCTGGTATTGCTGATGGGCGCGGGAAGCGCGGTGCGGACGGCCTGGGAGACCATGGCGCGGGATTATGAGCGAAAGCGGGAAGCCGGAGGCGGACGGCGCTATGTCTACGAAGAGATGACGCTGGCCTGCCGGGAGCTGCAGAACGGCGTCTCGGAGGGACGGGCCTATGAGAACTTTGGGCTTCGCTGTCGGCTGCCCTGTTACCTGAAGCTGTCGGCCCTTCTGGAGCAGAATCTGAAAAAGGGAAATAAGGGGCTGACACAGATGCTGCAGGCAGAGGTGACCGAGGCTTTTGAGCAGCGGAAGGAGCTGGCCCGGGAGCAGGGGGAAAAAGCGTCCACAAGACTTTTATTTCCCATGGTGCTGATGCTGGCTGTGGTGATGCTTCTGGTGCTGATTCCGGCGGGCATGTCGATGCAGGTGTAGACAGAGATAGGAGGAAAAGAAAATGCGGTTATGGTACAGATGGAAGCGGTTATGGAGCAATCTCTGGGAGGACGAGCGGGGAATCGGAACCGTGGAGATGATTCTGATTTTGGTGGTATTGATTGCGCTGGTTCTGATTTTTAAGAGCAAGCTGACCTCTCTGGTCAATGAGATTTTCGATAAGATTACGAGCCAGAGCCGTCTGGTGTAGGCTGGAGCGATGATGCGCAGAAGGGGAGAAATCACGGTTTTCCTAAGTCTGCTGCTCTCGGTAGTGCTGTTTTTCTTTCAGGCGCTGTTTCAGTCGGCGGGGTATGCCCTGTTCCGCAGCCAGCTGGAGGAGGCACTGGAGCTCTGTGAGTACTCGGTGCTCTCGGAGTATCACCGGACACTGTGGGAACGGTACGAGCTTTTTTATCTGGATCTGGGCTACGGAGGCGGAGCGGAGAAGACGGCGTATCTGAATCAGCAGGCGGAGAAATATCTGAACCTGAACCTGAAGCCGGGGAAGGTAAAAGCTTTGGAGACCTGGGATTACGCACGGGCGACGGATCAGAGGGGTATGGCTTACTATGAGCAGGCGGTATCAGTTATGAAGGCGAAGACGGGCGCTTCGCTTCTGGATAAGCTTGCGGAGTATGGGGAATACGGGCAGCAGGCCGCCGATGGCGGCGCAGCCTATCAGGAGGCGGACAGCCGGGAGAGCCAGAAGCTGGAAGATTTAAGGAGGCGCAGGGAAGAAGAGGAGGAAAAGGGGACGCCCAACCCGGCGGATCAGGTGGAACAGCTGAAGCATGGCAGTATCCTGAATCTGGTACTGCAGGATCCGGGGGCTGTCTCCGGAAAACGTGCGGATTTGGCGGAAAGCCCGTCTAAGCGGACGCTTCCAGAGGGAGCAGGCCCGAGAGGACGCAATAAGCCCGGCGTAGTGAATGACGCCTGGTTTCTGGCCTATCTGCTGGAGCATTTCAGCTACGCGTCCGCATACCTGACAGGAGAGAGCGAGAGCGGGCCGTGGCTGGATTATCAGCTGGAATACCTGATAGCCGGGGAGGAGACGGATATCGCCAATCTGGAAGCGGTCTGCGGGCGGCTGCTGGCCATCCGGGAGGGTATGAACTATGCGTATCTGCTGTCGGATTCCGGAAAAGTAGCGGAGTGCGCCGCACTGGCGGCAGCCCTGGTGGGGGTGACCCTGATTCCGGGCCTGGTGGAGGCGGTGAAGCAGGTATTGCTGCTGGCCTGGGCTTTTGCGGAGAGTGTGCTGGATGTGCGGCTGCTGTTAAATGGAAAGCGGGTAGCCTTTCAGAAGGACGCTGCGACCTGGAAGCTCTCTTTAAGCGGAGCGCTGGAGCTGGAGGATTTGTCCGGGCTTGACGAGGCGGAAGACGCAGATGGTTTGTTATACCGGGATTATCTGGGGATCTTGCTGACCCTGACCGGTAGGGAGAAGCGGATCCTGCGGAGTCTGGACGCCATCGAAGGAGTAGTTTGGGAGGCGGATGGGCAGTGGTTCTATGTGGATCAGTGCATTGACGCTTTCCTTATCCGGACGGTCGTGAACGGCGGGCAGGAATACACGGCAGAACGGATGTTCTGCTACGAATGGTGAAAATGAGGCAAAGGCAGGAAAAGGGGGTGTACCGTGATGCTCTTTCGTACAGGGTTAAATCTGAAAAAATTCAACGCTCTCCAGGCAGCGGATGACGGCGCGACTGTTGATCTCATACATTTTCTTGAATCTTTATCTTGCTCTGAAAGCGGGAGAGTATCACGGTGTGCCTCCGGGAAACGGGGCAGTATGACCGTGGAGGCGGCGCTGGTATTTCCTGTTTTTTTGCTGACGGTGACGGCTTTTGTGTATCTGCTGGCGATGACCCAGCTGAAGACGGAGGTGGGAAGGAGCCTGACGGACAGTGGAAAGCAGCTGGCAGAGATTGCGGAGTACGCGGATACAGCCGGAAGTATCGAATCTTCCGCAGCGGTTATACTATATGGAAAGCAGGAGCTGAAGGAATACCTGGATGGAAGGGTGGCGACTGCCATCTTGCAGGATGGCGTCGGGGGAATCTCGACCCTGGGAAGCAGCTGGGAAGAGGATACGGGGCTGATTACGCTTCAGGCCTCCTGTCAGGCGGTGTTCCCACCGGGGATTACCTGGTTTCATCCGATCCGGATCATGCAGAAACGAGTGGTGCGGGGCTGGATTGGTTTTGACGGGAGGGAGGAGTCCGGAGACTCCGAAAAAGAAGAGGTGGTCTATGTGACCGATTACGGAAGCGTGTACCATAAGGATTTGAGCTGCCGCTATCTGAAGCTGTCCATCCGGCAGAGCGATCTGTCGAAAGTATCAGATCTGCGCAATGAATCCGGCGGCAAGTATTATCCCTGTGAGAAATGCTGGGAGAAAGGGGCAGATCGGGTGTTCCTGACGGAGGACGGAACCCGGTATCACCAGAGCCTGAACTGTTCCGCTCTGATTCGCGGGATTCATACGGTGCTGCTGTCGGAGACATTGCTGCCGCCCTGTTCGGTGTGTGGAGGTTGAACCATGTGGAAGGAATATTATGTGGCCGCTCTGCTTTTTTTGAACGGCGTGTGGGACTGGAAAAAGAGAGAGGTGTGCCTTCCGAGTATTCTGGTCTCGCTGGCAGCAGGACTTGTGGGGGCCTGCTGGTATCAGGAACTGTCGATCCGGGAGCTGGCGGGAGGCCTGGGAATCGGCGTCGGGATGATGGTTTTGGCCTTTCTTACGAAGGGTGCTGTCGGACTGGGGGACGGGTGGCTTCTGTGCGCTACCGGCGTGCTGCTTGGGATGGCCGGAAATTTTGAGCTTCTGCTGATGGGTGCAGTGCTCTGCGCAGTGGTCCTTAGCGGCGGTCTGCTGCTGGGAAAAGCCCGTTGGAAGGATACCTTTCCTTTTGTGCCGTTTTTATGCGCAGCGCAGCTTTTGAGGATTTTGCTATGAGTGTCAGGTGGAGACGGGGAAGCTTTACGGTGGAGGCTTCAATTTTGATGCCCTTTTTGATTCTGATTGTTTTTGTCATGGTGTGCCTGGGATTGTTCTGGCATGATCGAAGCGTGCTGGCTTCCTGTGCGGCTGAGCTGGCAGGCAAGGGGGCGGCACGGAAATATGAGACAGATGCCCATCTGGAGAACTGGCTTACGACGGAGGTAGCGGGGCTTGTGGAAGGGCGGCTGTATCTGCTGAGTGTGACGGAGAGCGGAGCAAAGATTTCATGGGGAAAAATCACAGTGACTTATACCGGGTACAGTCCGCTGCTTGGCGGGCTTAAGACCCGGGAGCAGGAGAGCGCGTCGCGGCACAATCCGGTGAGTACCCTTCGCAAAAGCAGGCAGATAAAAGAATTGGCGGAGTAACTGGTCGGGTATGGGCCAGTTATCTGGCAGGAAAGGTGTAGAGAGATGGAGGTTAGCTACAGACGGGAGCTGGATCACAATTATCTGGTTCTGGAGGAAAAGGAATATGAGGAAAATTATCAGGTTCAGATGCTTTTGAAGAACCGGATTCCGGGTTTTCTGGAATGTCGGATGACCCGGGTGGATCGGGACGCTTCATTTTATTACGAGATCACTTCCCGGCAGAATCTGCGGTTGGTGCTGGAGCGGAAGCGTATCAGCCTGACAGAACTGGTGAAGCTTCTGGAGGGACTGGAAAATGCGGCCGCGACCTGCGAAGAGTATCTGCTGGATTCGGAACGGATCCTGTTGCAGCCGGATTTTATCTATCTGGATCCGGATACCTGGAAGATTCGGGTGTGCTTCTATCCCTTTGAGGAGCAGGATATGGGAGGAGCGCTCCTGGGACTGGCGGAATATCTGCTGGATCATCTGGACCGGCAGGACTCCGGCGCGGTGACGCTGGGGTATGAATTTTACCGGATGGCGGGCGAGGAGAATCCTTCCATCCGAAAGCTTCTGGAGGAATGGGGCGAAGGTGTTGCAGGAAAGGACACGGAAGGACAGAGTGAAAGTCCGGATGTGGAAAAACAGGAGGAGAGGAAACCGGAACGTTTCTGCGGGGAGACCGTGGAGCGCTCCGGTTCGGGGACGGTCCGCTATCGGGAAAGTCTGCCGGAGAACCGACTGGCTGAGAATTTCCCGGAGTGGGTGGATACGGCTTCCGGCGGCACCGCCTGCCTGGCTCATGTGCGGGAACCCGGGCTGTTCCTGCGAAGCGAGAGCGCGGCTTACCCGGATCTTCGTATCATGAAGGAAAGCTTCCTTGTGGGTAAGAAAAAAGACGCCGTAGACGGCTGGCTGAAGGTCCGGGGCATCTCCCGGATCCACGCCAAAATCTCCCGGGAAGAAGACTGCTACTATCTGACCGATCTCAATTCCACCAATGGCACCTTCCTGAACGGTGGTCGTCTGGGCGTCAACGAAAAAGCCCGTCTGCGTCCCGGCGATTCGGTGGGATTTGCGGATGTCCGGTATGTGGTGGAAGGGTAAAAGAAGCTTGTAAACAGTACATAAATCCGCTATACTGAAGGTGCAGAAAGGCGGTGGAAAGAGTGGAAGAAATGCAAGACAAAGAATTAGTGGTACTCCTGATTGACCAGTACACGAATTTGCAGCGTATCAAAAAAGCAAACGGCGATACGGTAAATGAAGAACTGGATTATCAAATCAGAGCTACGGCTGCAAAGCTTACCTCTATCGGAATGAACCTGGAGGAACTGACTCTGTAGAGAGGCGTAGAACGGAGACACATGAAACATACAAAAGAGAAAAGAACAATGAAGATAAAAAACTGAGGATGCTGCAGATAACAGAAGTTATGCGGCATCCTCGAGTTTTTTTAAATCGGTATCCGAACTTATACCAGCTCTTTCACGATAGCCAGCAGCTTCTTCACATCCTCGATGCGGGTGTTGCCGGTAGCCTTGTCGATGATAGAGGAGTATACATGCGGAATCACCTTCTCTACGCCGGCGTTCAGGATGGTCTCCATGATCTCGCGGAAGTTATCCAGGTCGATACCGCCGGTCGGCTCCATGATGAAGTGGTTTCTTGCACAAGCCTCAGCTACAGCCTTCATCTCATCCTTGCACTTCAGTCCGCCCATGGGGAAGTACTTGATGGAGTTGCCGCCCATCTCCTTGATCATGGCGATAGCGGTGTCTACCGGAACGACAGCCGGCTCTGCGCACTCTCTGGACAGCGGGCCTGTGGAAATCTTTACATAGCCAACCTTGCCGCAGGGAGCACACATGGAGTTCAGATGAATCTCATCGGTTCCCAGGTTTGCTCTGGTCCAGCCAACTGCGCAGAACGCCTGGTTGAAGTGGTTCGCCTTAACCTCTTTCGCGATCTCCGCTACGGCTCTCCACTGTGCCGGATTTCCGCCGCCCAGACCTACGGAAAGATTGCCCTCCAGTACGTCCATGTATTTCTTCATGTCCTCTACGGCACTCGGTACATCCGGATAATTTGCGGACAGAACGCCTACAGCCACATACTTCTCAGCTGCCTCGTAGATCTCCTTTGCGTTCTCCAGGCTGCCGCCCAGCACGTTTAAGCATACTCTGCCATTATAATAATTTAATCCCATTTTTATGCCTCCATAATCTCTTTCAGTTTCGCAACAATCAGTTCCTTATCACCCTCCACCAGCGGTCTCGGGTCAAAATCAAGACTTCCCAGGCTCATGAACTCGGTACGGCAGCGGATGGTCGGGGTACCGGCCTTCAGCTTGCCCTCCAGCTCTGTGGCGGTCATGCCGGCCTTCTCCGGGTCAACGAATACACGCGCACGGAAAATCGCCCGTCCAGCCTCGTCCTGAATCTTCTGTGCCTTCAGGTTCGGGATCTGGTTGATCTCGTCCACCAGCCAGTCCACGATCTTGACATTTTTCTCCACCTCAGCCTGCTTGTCCTTGTTCTCATACTGCTCCAGGGCAGCCAGAAGTCCCATGATGGCCTCTTTTCCCACCTTCATAGCGCGACCTACGCCGTGGTACTGCTTTTTAATATAGGAAATGAGCTCTTTCTTACCGGTCACAAAGCCGGATGTGGTCGCCTCCAGAGCCTTGGCACCGCTGTAGCATACCAGGTCGGCGCCCATGGCGATGTACTTGCGGAAATCCTCCTCAGCCGCGGCGTCTACCATCAGCGGCAGGTTGTGGCGGTGCGCGATGTCGATCATGGTCGGCAGATCCAGCATGCCCTTCTGTACACAATGATGGCTCTTTACATAGAGCAGCGCCACCGTTTTCTCATTGATTAACTCTTCCACATCTTCTACGACTACTTCCGTCGCGCAGCCTGCCTCTACCGGTACGCCGCCGCCCAGACGCAGCATGGTTTCGATGGGCGCGTTGAAGTTGATGACATGGCCTTTCTGAAGGATAATCTCATTGGCCAGTCCGGTGGAATCCGGCAGACGATCCATGATCGTCTTCTTTCCCTTGGAAATCATTCCTGCTACAGAAAGGGCGATGGCCGCGGACGCGCATACGGTCGGGCAGCTGTCCTCTCCGCCCGTATACTGAGAAATAATCTCTCCGGCTTTGTCAAGTAAATCTTCTACTACTACATAGGACTGTCCGCCCGCTACGGCTGCCTTGGCCACCTTGTCGCTGATGGTGGATACACCCAGCACGGTTACACGGCCGCTGGCATTGATGACACGCGGAAGTCCGATTTCTTCATAAACAGTCATGTTGTCTCCTCATGATAGGTTTCTATCAATAATCATGATTAGAAAGGAAAATGCCGCTCAATCAGTCTTATGATCTTGCGGCACCTCCTTAAACTATATTGGAAAGGAATTGTATCTGTAAGTTATTGTACCGACAGATATCGGCCGCCGTTTAAAAGATTCCCAACAGGGAAGTGATAACGGAGATAACAACAACGGACAGAAGAATCTTAGTGTAATGCGGTCCCTTCTTGCACAGGTAAGCATAGATAATGAATACAGCTGCAAGAGGAAGCAGACCCGGAGCTACCATATCCAGGACATCCTGAACTACGACAGTGCTTCCACCGGAGAAGCTGAAGCTCAGCGGTGTGGACAGAGTAACGTAGCTTGCGGACAGTGCACCCATCATGGTCAGACCGATAACATTTGCGGTAAAGATGATATTCTTCATACGTCCGCCGTGAAGCAGAGATACGATGGATTTCTTACCAAGTGTGTATCCCTGATGAATCAGGTAGTAAGAAATAAGAATCGTGATCAGCGGGTACAGAATCAGCGGCATAATTCCACCGAACGCAGAACCGTTGGATGCGAACGGAAGGAAGATGGAGAAGATAATCGGCATAACCGCTGCCCAGATAATAGCGTCACCCATACCTGCAACAGGTCCCATCAGACCTGTCTTAATACCGGTGATAGCGTCATCTGTGATATTCTCACCGTTGGCCTTCTGCTCCTCCATGGAGATTACGATACCCTGGATAATAGCACCGAGGATACCCTCTGTGTTGAAGAATACCAGATGTCTCTTCAGAGCAGCACTCAGCTCTTCGTCAGTGTCATACAGTTTCTTCAGAACCGGGGTCATGGATGCACAGAAGACAAGGCTCTGAAGACGCTCGTAGGAGTTGGAGAGCTCTGCACCGGCATAGTAGATCCACATGGACTTGGTAATATCTTTTTTCGTCAGTTTCTTAGCGGGAACTGCGGGAGTTTCCTGAGTCATCTTTGTCTCTTCCATGGTAATTAAGCCTCCTCCTCTTTCATTTTGAACAGACCCATCAGCAGAGCTGCGCAGGTTGCGAAGATAGCAACTGCCATGGTTCCAAGGTTAAGATACATAACGGCGAAGAAACCGATAAGGAAGAACGGAATCAGATTCTTCTTTCCGATAACAGTCAGTGTGATAGCGAAACCAAGTGCCGGCAGGATACCGCCCATGATTTCGAAAGAGTGAGACAGCCAAGTCGGCAGAATCTCGATAAGCTTCTGAGCTACGGATACTCCGAAGTAATCAATGATGAATACGATCGGGAAACGGATGATGAAGCCTGCGATGGACGGATACAGGAATGCTGCACGCATAATTCCTTTTGTATCAGCCTTCTCTGCGTAGCTGTCAGCCATATGTACCCAGAAAGCGTTGGTGGTTCTTCTCAGCTGGTCAACGAATACGCCAAGAACGCCGAACGGGATAGCCAGAGCAATTGCAGTCTCAGTATTCATTCCGGCAGCCACGCCAAGCGGGATGGCGATACAGCCAGCCAGAGCCGGGGCGCTCGGTACATTTCCGCCCGGGGTAGAAGTAACGCCCAGGTATACAAGCTGAAGACCGGCGCCGATCATCATGGACTGTGCCATTTCTCCGGTGATTAATCCAACAAATACAGCGATGGTAACGGGCTGCAGCAAAGCGGAGGACAGGGTATAGCCCAGACGCAGACGGCAGAACCAGTAGTAACAGCCCATAAAAATTGCTATTCCTAAAACACTCATAATTACACTCCTTCGTATGTGATTGAAACGTTAAAAAGTTATTTGTAACGCTTTAAGATATCGTCAAGCTTCATCGGAGTATCCTCCGGAATGGTCTGGAAGATAATGTCAGCTCCCTTGCCCTTCAGGTACTCCAGGGTTTCCACATCCGGATCGTCCAGTGTGATATTCTGGAACACAACCTTGCGGTTCGGTGCGCCGCCCAGGCCGCCGACCTGAATCTGCGGAACGGTAACGCCGCCGTCATAGACCTGTTTCATGGATTTGAGATCCGGAAGCAGCAGCAGAACCTTTCCGGCGCCGAACTGATCTTCGTTCCAATGCTTGATGGTATCCTCAATACCGTAGCACTCTACCTTAACTCCTGCAGGAGCGGAAAGCAGATAAATCTGAAGCATGAATTCATCAGCTGCCAGTTCGTCGCTTACGACAACGATTTTGTTGGCGGAGGACTGATTAACCCATTTTGTCATAACCTGTCCGTGAATCAGACGGCTGTCTATTCTGCATAATACAATGTCTGCCATAATTATCTCTCCTTTTTCAGTGATTGTTCTACTTCTTCAATAACATCTTTTACGGCATCTTTTCCAGACTGCAGTACTGCGTCACAGTTTACTGTGCCGGTAAAAGTGATTTGTGAGCACGCTTCCAGAAGCATGGGGGCATTCAGACCGGAATATACTTTGATATGAAAATCGCGGCCCAGCTTAGCGCCCACATTGGTGGTCGTTCCGCCGAATACATCGGTGAGAATGATGGAGCCTTCCGGCAGTTTTTCCACTTCTGCTTTGACTTTTCCCAGGTACTCGGGAAGTGTCATTTCGGGAAGCAGGGGAACTTCGCTTACGAAGTCTACAGCGCCGAGAATCATCCGGACGCCCTTTACCAGTGACATGCCCCAACCACCATGCGTCAGCAGTAAAATCTGAGGTTTGTTATCCACTTTCGTAACTCCTTTACTTAATATTACAAGTGTGAAATGGCCATTTCCGTGTTGCAGTTGAATTGTAGCACACTACAAAACAAAATTCAATATGGTAGCAAAACTTTGTATAAATTGACGAACAATGTAGTTTGCTACAAAAAATTGAAAAATGGATCCAGAAGGAAATATAAAAGGGGAATACAGGAATACTTTGAAAAAACGCGGCGTTTATGATATGCTAAAAAGAAAATGTGTTTTTTTTGAAAAATGAAGGAGCAGAGAAAGGATGAAAGAGCGGAAAAACGGGCTTTTTTCCGTCATGACGCGGATTGAGGGAATGTCGAACCAGTTTACAAAAACAGACTGGAAAATCGTTCAATATATGAAGGAAAACATGCAGGAATTTGTCTCCTGCAGCGCTCAGGATCTGGCGACCCAGATCGGAGTGTCTGACGCCAGTGTTATACGATTTGCACAAAAAGTGGGATTTTCGGGATTGAATGAATTTCGCTACATTTTGCAAAGCGAGCTGGAGCGGGAGAACACAATTATCAATCAGAATTCCTATACATCCCTGATGCATGATTACAATACCCTGACGGAGACGCTTTTTAAATTTACGAAGCCAGAGTATGTGGACTTGCTGCGGAAAAAAATGCTGAAGGCCAGACGGATTTTTATCGCCGGAATGGATCTGAATAAAAATATTGCCGAGATGGCGGGACATAAATTTATGCTTCTTGGGCTGGATGTGAGGGTGATTACCACCTATGATACGCTGAAGCTGTTCGCGAATCTGGCGACGAAGGACGATCTGTTTATCGTTATTACCCTGTCGGGCGCTCACCAGATGCTGGCGGACGCGCTGGGACGAATCGTGCAGAACGAAAGTTATATTGTAGTGATTTCCAATTACGAGAGATCTTTGTGTTCGGCTTACGCGGATCTGACCTTCCTGATTCCGAAGACGAATCTGTTGGAAAACCACGATACGATTACACGGGAAATATATATCCTGATGCTGTTTGATATTATTTTCCTGAATCTGCTGGAGGGGGATGAGAAGTCCCATGAGGCCTTTCAGAAGATTGCGCCGTTTTCCAGCTGGAATCAGAAGGACAATGATTAAGAGATACAAGGATTAAAATAAAGAAAGAAAAGAGATATAACATGATATTTGAGAGTCATGCTCATTATGACGATGAGGCCTTTGACGCGGACCGGGAAGCGATTCTGGAGCAGTGTCAGAGGGATGGAATAGAATATATTGTAAATGTGAGCGCGAGCCTGAAGACGGTGAAGAGTACCCTGGCGTTGGCGGAGCGGTATCCGTTCATATATGCGGCGGTGGGCGTTCATCCGGATGAGGTGGGCGAGCTGAATGAGGAGAATTTCGCCTGGATGGAGGAGCAGTGCCGGAATCCAAAGACTGTGGCGGTGGGCGAGATTGGCCTGGATTATTACTGGGATAAGGAAAATCATGATCTGCAGAAGAAGTGGTTCCGGGCACAGATGGAGCTGGCGAAACGGACAGGCCTTCCGATGATTGTACACAGCCGGGAGGCGGCTGCGGATACACTGGAGGAGATTAGGGCTGCGCAGGACGAGCGGCTGCGCGGTGTGATTCACTGCTTTTCCTATTCGCCGGAGATGGCCGATGAGTATCTGAAGATGGGATATTATATCGGCGTCGGCGGCGTGGTCACCTTTAAGAACGCGAAGAAGCTCAAAGAGGTGGTAAAAATGCTGCCTCTGGATCGGATCCTGCTGGAGACGGACTGCCCGTACCTGGCGCCGGAGCCCAACCGGGGCAGGCGGAATTCGTCGCTGAACCTGCCCTATGTGGCAGCGGCCATCGGGGAGCTGAAGGGCGCGGATGCGGATGAGGTGATCCGGGTGACGAATGAAAATGCGAAAAAAATGTACTTTGGAGGCAGAACGATATGAACAGACCCGTTCCCACCCTGGGAAACCCGAAAAATACAATTGAAATATTGAATAAATACAAATTTATCTTCCAGAAAAAGTTCGGTCAGAACTTCCTGATAGACGAGCACGTGCTGGGCAAAATTATCCGCTCCGCAGAAATCACCGAGGACGATTTCGTCGTGGAGATCGGCCCGGGTATCGGTACCCTGACCCAGTATCTGGCGGCCTCTGCCCGGGAGGTGGCGGCCATTGAGATCGACGACGCGCTGATTCCGATTCTGGAGGATACCTTAAGCGCCTATGATAACGTGACGGTCATCCACGAGGATGTGCTGAAAGTGGACTTATGTAAACTTGCGGAAGAAAAGAACGGTGGAAAGCCGATAAAAGTAGTGGCCAATCTGCCTTATTATATTACCACGCCGATTATCATGGGGCTGTTTGAAAACCATGTTCCGGTGGAGAGCATTACGATTATGGTGCAGAAGGAAGTGGCAGACCGGATGAAGACGGGACCCGGCTCCAAAGACTACGGCGCACTGTCCCTGGCCGTACAGTATTACGCAAAGCCGGAGCTGGTGGCCAATGTGCCACCCAACTGTTTCATGCCGCGTCCCCGGGTGGGCTCTGCGGTTATCCGCCTGACCCGCCATGCGGAGGTTCCGGTACAGGCGGAGGACGAGAAGCTGATGTTCCAGATGATCCGCGCCTCCTTCAATCAGCGCAGAAAGACCCTGGTCAATGGCCTCGGCAACGCGCCGGAGCTGCATATTCCGAAGGAAATGACCACAGAGGTATTGGACGAGATGGGCTTAAGCGCCAGCGTGCGCGGCGAGGCGCTGACATTGGAGCAGTTCGCGGAGCTGTCCAACCGCATTCTGGAAAAGAGAAAGAACGCATAGAAGAAAAATGATAAAGATAGAAGCATAGAACCGCTGATTTTCAGGCATGAATTTCTCTGGACAGGCATAGAATATTCTAGCAAACGGTAGAAAAGACTATTTTTCACAAGGAAAAAGGGAGGGATTCTATGTCTGACTATAAGCGGTTTGTCTCCTATATCTACGGATATAAGCAGGGCGAAAAGGGCGAGAGTACAGGCTTTGTGAAGGTAAATGCCAGAGGTGGAGAGTGTCGGATCTGGGTGCATGTGCGGGGGTTCTATACCCATCATCAGGAGCCCTACCGGGTCTATGCCTTCAAGCAGAGGAAGGAAGGACTGGAGGGCCAGTATCTGGGCGAGCTGGAAAGCCGCAACGGGGCTCTGGAATGGGACGGCGTGACGAAGACGGACAGCCTGATGGGCGGTTTCAGCCTGGAGGAGAGCCGTGGCATCTACATAGAAGGCGGCAACCGGATCTATGCCGCAGAGTGGGATGATTATCCGGTGGATGTGGAGCGGTTTGTGGCGGCGGGAGAGAAAAAGAAGATTGCGCCGCCTGTAAGGAAGGAAAAGATTACAGGAGCTTTGGAAAATAAAGCGGAACGGGTGATCCCCTGGCAGCAGGCGAAGCCGGATATCAAAATCGTAGTTCAGAACAGGGACAATACGCCTGCCACTCCGCTGGCGGTTGATCTCCAGACCGAGCTCGATCGCCGCGCGACGGCCCTCTATGCGGCGGATCTTCCGGCGGACGCACCGGAGCCGGGGAAGGAATCAGAAAATCCGGACACTGCTTCCAAATTAAAAATAGCAGAGACATCGTCCGAGAAAACGGAAAATCCAGAAAGCTGTAAAAGCCCGGAAAAGCAGCCTCCGGCAGACCCCAAGAAAGAACAATGGGAATATCTGGTAAAACATTTCCCGGTCATGCGCTATCAGGATCGGAACGGCGGCGTAATATTCAGCATCCGCCTGGGCAGCCGGGACTTAAACCGCGTCCCAAGAGACAAGTGGGAGCTTGGAAATAACAGCTTTCTGCTCCACGGCTTCTATCAGTATAAGCATTTGCTGCTGCTGCGCCGTGAGACTGAGGACTACATCGGATACTATCTGGGGGTACCCGGCGTCTACAATGAGCGGGAACAGATGCTGGCGTCCATGTTTGGCTTCGAGGAGTTCCGGCTGATGAAGGGCCAGGAGACAAGAGACGGCAGCTTCGGCTACTGGTGCCGGACCCTGCGGTAATGGAATAGCCAGTAGACTCACAGAGGCGGATGAGAGAAAATCAGATTTAACATAAGGAGAGAAACCTGCATGACAGCAGACGAAAAATACATGAAAGAGGCCCTGCGGCAGGCAAAAAAGGCTGAGGCACTTCTGGAAGTGCCCATCGGCTGTGTCATTGTCCAGAATGACAAAATCATTGCCAGAGGCTATAATCGAAGAAATACAGACAAAAATACTTTGTCCCACGCGGAGCTGAACGCCATCCGCAAGGCCAGCAAAAAGACCGGCGACTGGCGGCTGGAGGACTGCACCATGTACATCACCCTGGAACCCTGCCAGATGTGCGCCGGGGCCATCGTCCAGGCCCGGATGGGCCGGGTGGTTATCGGGGCCATGAATCCGAAGGCGGGCTGCGCCGGTTCCATCCTGAACCTCCTGGAAATGTCCGAATTCAACCATCAGGTAAATGTGGAGCGGGGCGTACTGGAGGAAGAATGCAGCGCCATGCTCAGCGAATTTTTTAAAAAACTCCGTAAACAGAAGAAGCAGGTGAAGAAGGTATAGCGGTTCACACGTCACTGTCCCGCAAAGAGTTTTGGCATGTATATACCAGAAGCCCGAGTTATGAAAACGCAAAATGATGCTTTTAGTATAAATTCTGTGCATCGCGGCGGTTTTTTGTTCCTGTGAACAGGAACAAAAGCGTTGACAAAGCCGGGAATTAAAGCTATACTGAGAAAGATCGTCTGATCGGCGATCCCAAATATGTCATAAAGCTTCCGCGCAGCCGGGGAATTAGCGGTTCCCTGTACCTGCAATCCGCTACAGCAGGGGTGATGTTCTGCCTCGGACTTTATGGAGCAGTATGCAGCCCTTTGCAAGCAGCATAGACGCCTGGGTCTTGCGCAACAGGAATCTGTGAACCGAGTCAGGTCAGGAATGGAGCAGCTCTAAGCAGAACCTCCTGTGTGCCGCGAGGTCGCCTGGGCCGAGCCGGCTACAGAGGTAACGGTACTGTTTCAGGGTTCAAAGCAGAACGCGCGGATTTAAAAATAAGAAGCAGACAAAGCAATCGTATGAAAGCATACGGTTGTTTTTTTGTGCGGAAAAATACTTATTGATAAAATTAATACCGGAGAACTGTGAAATTGGGTCTTGAAAAATACCCCAAGGGGGTATATAATGAACGGGAAACAGGGAAAGAGTAAGAGGTAATTGAATGGAAGAAAAGAAAGAATGCTGCTGTTGCAGCCATAAAACCAAAGAGCGTACCGAAAAAGAATACAGGGATCTCCTGAACCGCTTGAGCCGTATCGAGGGCCAGGTCCGGGGCATCCGCAAAATGGTGGAGACCGACTGCTACTGTACCGACATCCTGGTGCAGGTATCCGCCGTCAACGCGGCCCTGAACAGCTTCAATAAAGTGCTGCTGGCCAACCATATCCGCACCTGCGTAGCCGAGGATATCCGGGAAGGCAAGGACGAGACCATAGACGAGCTGGTAACTGTATTACAGAAGCTGATGCGGTAAGGAACAGACAAGATGGAAAAAAGTCTGTCCACCCATTTTCCGGAAAAGGCAGGAAAACGGCGGCAGAAAAGAGGAGGCATAGATTATGAAACAATACAACGTAACGGGTATGAGCTGTGCAGCCTGCAGCGCCCGCGTGGAAAAAGCGGTGAATAAAGTACCGGGCGTCACAGCCTGCTCGGTCAGCCTTTTGACCAACTCCATGGGAGTAGAAGGTACTGCGGAGCCGTCCGTCATTATCGCGGCGGTGGAGGCAGCCGGATACGGCGCTTCGGAAAAAGGTGCGGAGAACAGCAGCGCGAAAGTGTCCGCCGCAGCTGACGATGATTTCCTGAAGGACACCGAGACCCCGAAGATTCGAAGAAGACTGCTCGCGTCGCTGATCTTCCTGGCGCCGCTGATGTACCTGTCTATGGGCCATATGATGTGGGGCTGGCCGGTACCCGGCTTTATGGAGGGCAATCACGTGGCCATGGGACTGGCCCAGCTTCTTCTGACCGTCATCGTCATGGTGATTAATCAGAAGTTCTTTATCAGCGGCTTCAAGGGCCTGCTTCACGGCGCGCCCAATATGGACACTCTGGTAGCATTGGGCTCCGGCGCGTCCTTCGGCTACAGCACCTATGCGCTGTTCGCCATGACCGTAGCCCAGGTCCATATGGATATGGACGCTGTCATGGCCTACATGCATGAGTTCTATTTCGAGTCCGCGGCCATGATTCTGACCCTGATTACCGTGGGAAAGATGCTGGAGGCCCATTCCAAGGGCAAGACCACAGACGCCCTGAAGGGTCTGATGAAGCTGGCCCCGAAGACGGCGGTGCTGGTGCGGGACGGCGCGGAAGTGGAAGTACCCATCGGCCAGGTACGAAAAGGCGATGTCTTTGTGGTAAGACCCGGTGAAAATATACCTGTGGACGGTATTGTCCTGGAGGGCAGCAGCGCAGTGAACGAATCCGCCCTGACCGGCGAGAGCATTCCGGTGGATAAAAATGTGGGCGACGCCGTATCCGCGGCGACCCTGAATCAGTCTGGCTTCATCCGCTGCGAGGCCACCCGTGTGGGCGAAGACACCACCCTATCCCAGATCATCCAGATGGTCAGTGACGCGGCAGCCACAAAAGCGCCCATCGCGAAGATTGCGGACCGGGTATCCGGCGTCTTCGTACCGGCAGTTATCAGCATCGCGGCCATGACCATCATCATCTGGCTGCTGGCAGGCGAGAGCATAGGCTTTGCGCTGGCACGCGGAATCTCCGTGCTGGTTATCAGCTGCCCCTGCGCCCTGGGATTGGCGACACCCGTAGCCATCATGGTAGGAAATGGTATGGGCGCGAAAAACGGCATCATGTTTAAGACCGCCGCTTCTCTGGAAGCTACCGGCAAGACCCAGATCGTAGCATTAGATAAGACCGGAACCATCACCAGCGGCGAACCTAAGATTACGGACATTCTCCCGACGGAGGGTGTCCAGGAGGCAGAGCTTCTGAAGCTGGCCTATACATTGGAGAAAAAGAGCGAGCACCCGCTGGCCCGGGCCATCCTGGAGACCGGCAGGGAGCGCGGCGCAGACGATACTCTGGAGGTGGCAGATTTCCAGGCAGTACCGGGCGGCGGCCTGACCGGAAAACTGGACGGCACAGTTCTGACCGGCGGCAACCTGAAATATATCAGCGAGACCGCAGAGGTCTCCGACGCAGTTCGCAAGCAGTCAGAAAGATTGGCTGAGGACGGTAAGACCCCGCTGTTCTTCGCAAAAGACGGCAAGCTCATCGGCATCATTGCGGTAGCCGATGTCATCAAAGAGGACAGCCCCCAGGCAGTCCGTGAGCTGCAGGGCATGGGCATCCATGTAGTGATGCTGACCGGAGACAATGAGCGCACCGCCAAAGCCATTGGCCGTCAGGCCGGTGTGGATGAGGTCATCGCCGGAGTCCTGCCCGAGGGCAAGGAGAGCGTCATCCGGAATCTGAAGAAGAAGGGCAAAGTAGCCATGGTCGGCGACGGCATCAACGATGCCCCGGCCCTAACCCGCGCCGATATGGGCATCGCCATCGGAGCCGGTACGGATATCGCCATCGACGCCGCGGACGTAGTGTTGATGAAGAGCCGATTAAGCGACGTGCCCGCGGCCATCAGGCTCAGCCGCGCCACCTTACGGAACATCCACGAGAACCTGTTCTGGGCATTTTTCTACAATGTCATCGGAATTCCGCTGGCAGCAGGCGTGTGGATTCCGCTTTTCGGCTGGAAACTGAACCCCATGTTCGGCGCAGCGGCCATGAGCCTGTCCAGCTTCTGTGTAGTCACAAACGCCCTGCGTCTGAACCTGTTCAAGATGCATGACGCGAGTAAAGATAAAAAAATCAAGGCAAAGGCCGATCATAAGAAGGAGGAAACAACTATGACAAAGACCATGAAAATCGAAGGTATGATGTGCGGACACTGCGAGGCTGCCGTAAAGAAAGCCCTGGAGGCAGTTGCAGGCGTAGAAGCAGCCGAGGTAAGCCACGAGGCCGGAACCGCGGTAGTTACACTGACCGCAGAGGTAGCCGACGATGTCCTGAAGAACGCCGTTGAAGCGAAAGACTACAAGGTAACCGACATCCAGTAAAACGCCGATGTCGTCCCCAGACGAAAGGCAGGTGCCCGCAAACTTTTTTCACCACGGTGTCCGAGAAACGTCCGAACACCTCGAAAAAATTTTGCGGGCACCGTCCGTCTTAGACACATTGCCGTTTTCTCACTTACATGCTATAATGAGAATCTGTATCAAGTAAGACGATAAAAGGAGCTATGAAAAATGGAATACATCTATAAAACAAAAGGCACCTGTTCTTCCAAGATCCGCCTGGACATCAACGACGGCGTAGTCACCAACGTGGTCTTCACCGGCGGCTGCGACGGCAACCTGAAAGCCATCCCCCGCCTGGTGGACGGCATGACCGTGGAGCAGATCGAGGAGAAATGCAAAGGCATCCACTGCGGCTTCAAGTCCACATCCTGCGCCGACCAGCTGGCCTGCGCGGCCAGAGAGGCTTACGAAGCAGAGAAGAAGCAGAAATAAGAACAAAGACACATTCCGGGAAAAGCCGACACAAGAAGTGCGGCTTTTCCTTTTGTTTTTCCGGAAATTTTGCAAAGAAATTTGGTTTTGGGAATTGTAAAGTCATTTTATATGGAATATACTTTGGATAATACGGAAAAATCCAGAGAGAAAAGAGTGAACAGTATGGCAGAGACAGAGCTTCGGATCCGCCGGGCGACACTGGCAGACGCGGAAAGTATTTTGGATATCTACAGACCTTACGTGGAGGAAACCGTCATTACCTTTGAGTATCTGGTACCGAGCCTGGAGGAGTTTCGGGAGCGCATCGCCCATACCCTTGAGAAATATCCCTGCATCGTGGCGGAGCGGGACAGCGGGATCGTGGGTTACGCCTGCACCGGTGTGTTCAAGGACCGGGCGGCCTACGACTGGGGCGTGGAGACGACTATCTATGTGAAGAAGGACTGCAAGCGGGGCGGTATCGGTAGGAAATTGTATACAGCATTGGAAAAGGTATCGGCGGCCCAGCATATCCTGAACCTGAACGCCTGCATCGGCTATCCGGAGGTGGAGGACGAGTATCTGACCCGGGACAGCGCACATTTTCACGAGCATCTGGGCTACCGGCTGGTGGGAGAGTTCCACAAGTGCGGGTACAAGTTCGGCCGCTGGTACGATATGATCTGGATGGAGAAACTGATCGGCGATCACACGGTGGAGCCGAAGCCGGTGGTACCGTTTCCGGAGTTGGACGAGCTGACGCTGCATAAGTGCGGCATCGAATAGGAGATGAATTTACAATGATCAGACATGCGGAAATACAGGATTTAACGGCCATCGAGGCCGTATACGCCCACGCGCGGAAATTCATGGAGGAGACCGGCAACCCGAACCAGTGGGGCAAGAACCACCCGCCCAGGGCGACGCTGGAGAACGCGATCGCGGCTCGGAAGCTCTATGCGCTGGAGGAGGACGGACAGATTCACGGATCCTTCTACTTCGCTATCGAAGAGGAACCCAATTATCGGAAGATTGACGACGGATCCTGGCTGTCCGATGTGCCCTATGGCGTGATTCATATGGTGGCCAGCGACGGCACGCTTCATGGATTTTTACAGCAGATCGTGGCTTTTTGTGAGCAACAGACGAAGCATCTGCGCATTGACACGCACCATGACAACAAGGTCATGCAGCACGTGATCGCCAAGAACGGCTTCAGCCGCCGGGGCATCATTTATCTGGTAAATGAGGACGGTTCCGCCCGCATTGCCTATGAGAAGCTGGGAGAATAAGCGGCCATGAAGCTTTTACTGACGGCGATCAACGCCAAATACATCCATTCCAACCTGGCAGTCTACAGCCTCCGGGCTTCCGCCGGATCCATCCGGGATCAGGTGGAGCTGGCCGAGTTCACGATTAATCACCGGACCGGGGAAATCCTGCGGGATATCTACCGGAAAAAGCCGGACGTGTTGTTCTTTTCCTGTTATATCTGGAATATGGTATATGTGACGGAGCTGACCGCCGAGTGCAAAAAGGTGATGCCGGGAGTGCCCATCTGGCTTGGCGGGCCGGAGGTATCCTACGACGCGGAGCAGTATCTCCGGGAGCACCCGGAGGTGGACGGGATTCTCTGCGGCGAGGGAGAAGAGAGTTTTCGGAGACTGGGAGAATGTTATGTAAATCACAAGGCGGACGTGGAGCATCTGTCGCAGATACCGGGGCTGGTGTTTCGAAGAAATCTGACTCGTCAAAAGAAAAACGAAGAAACAGTTCCGAGTTTTACAGAGCATTCAAACAAGAGTTATGTAAACTACGAAGCGGGAGCGTGGGAGGTAGAGCAGATTCAGACGAATCCCCCGGCTCCGCTGGTGGACCTCTCCACCCTCCCCTTCCCCTACCAGGAGCTGACCGATTTTGAAAACCGTATCATCTACTACGAATCCAGCCGCGGCTGCCCCTTTTCCTGCAGCTACTGCCTTTCTTCCATAGATAAGAGCGTGCGTTTCCGGAGTCTCGAACTGGTGCTGCCGGAGCTGCAGTTCTTCCTGGATCGGAAGGTGCCCCAGGTGAAATTCGTGGATCGCACCTTCAACTGCCGCAAGAGCCACGCCATGGCCATCTGGCGATACCTGCTGGAGCATGACAACGGCGTGACGAATTTCCACTTTGAGATCGCGGCGGATTTGCTGGATGAGGACGAGCTTGCGCTTATCGCGCGGATGCGGCCGGGCCTGATTCAGTTGGAAATCGGCGTCCAGTCCACGAATCCACGGACTCTCGAAGCCATTTGCCGGAAGACAGACCTGGGCGGGCTGCGGGATGTGGTGGCGAAGGTACACGCAGGGAAAAATATCCATCAGCATCTGGATCTGATCGCGGGCCTGCCCTTCGAGGATTACGAGAGCTTCGGGCGGTCCTTTAACGACGTCTACGCCATGCGGCCTGACCAGCTTCAGTTGGGCTTCCTGAAGGTCCTGAAGGGTTCCCGGATGCACCGGGAGGCGGAACAATACGGCATCGTCCGCCGGGCGCTGCCGCCCTATGAGGTCTTATGTACGCCCTGGCTGGCCTTTTCTGACGTGCTGCGTCTGAAAATGGTGGAAGACATGGTGGAAAATTATTATAACAGCCACCAATTTGACGGGACTCTGGAAAAATTGATGCCGAAGTTCCCGTCGCCCTTCGCGTTCTTTGAGCGGTTGGCGGAGTTTTACGAGGAACGGCACGCGGAGCAGCGAAAGCATTCCCGGGTGCAGCGGTATGAGTTGCTGCTGGCCTTCGCGCAGAAATCATTTCCGGAGGAGGAGCAGTCCTTCCGGCAGCTTCTGACCATCGACTACTATCTGCGGGAGCGGGCCAAGGCGCGGCCTTCCTTTGCGCCGGATCAGACGGCTTATAAAGAATCAATCACAGAGATTCTGAGGCAGACCGGGAAGCAGAATCATGTGGAGGCAGTGTCCGCAGAAGACGGACAAGTCAAATATCTGATTTTTGACTATGAAAATCGGGATCCGCTGACTTACGCTGCGAGGGTGACAGAATATAAAGGATAAAAAATCAGACGAAAACAGCGCAAACAGAAAGCCTGAATGAATTTTAGTGCTAAGATACAGAAACAAGGCGCAATCAGCCCAGACAAGGACAGAGTATGCGCGTGGTAGTGAATGATACAACAGAACGGAGAACATTCAACTATGATAGAAAACTACATCGCCCTGGACCTGGAGACCACCGGCCTCCACCCCTCCGAGGACCGCATCCTGGAAATTGGCGCGGTAAAAGTAGTGAACGGAGAAATCACGGATCGCTATGAGACCCTGGTGAACCCGGGCATGGCCATCAGCCACCGGATTCAGGCGCTGACCGGCATCAATGATGCCATGGCGGCCACAGGCAAAGACACGAAAACCGCGGTGACGGAGCTGATCGATTTCTGCGGTGACCTGCCGCTTCTGGGCCACAACATCCTCTTCGATTACAGCTTTGTGAAGAAAAACGCGGTCAATTTAGGGCTCACCTTCGAAAAGGACGGCGTGGACACCCTGAAAATCGCCCGGGCGCTGCTGCCGGATCTGGAGCATAAAAACCTGCCCTATCTGTGCGGCTATTACCAGATTACCCAGGAACGGGCCCATCGGGCCTCCGATGACGCCTGCGCGGCCATGGAGCTCTACAGGCGGCTGGCGGCAGAATTCCCGGACAGTCCGGAAGAGCTTTTCGCGCCCAGACCCCTGATTTGCAAGGTAAAAAAACAGGGTCCGATTACACCTGCGCAAAAAGGATACTTGAATGATCTGATAAAATATCATAAAATAAACTTAAGTGTGCAGATTGACACACTGACCAAGAACGAAGCGTCAAGAATCATAGATAAGATTATTTCCGGGTATGGGAGGATTGTAAGATGAACTGGTACGATAAGAAAAGCAGAAAAGTCATTTCCACGATTATCATCGTCATCGTAGTACTGGCCATGATTTTGCCGATGCTGACCTACGCTCTGTAAGAGATCTTTCAGGCGGAAATCAGGATCCTATTTTGAAAAAAGAGGAGATATTATGAAAAAGAGACAGTTACTGACAGCGGCTGTACTTTGCACAGCCTTTCTGGCGGGCGGCACCACTGCGCTGGCGGCGGACAACGCCACCATTCACACCGGCGTCTATGTGGACGGCATCGATATGTCCGGCATGACCAGGACGGAGGCACTGGACGCCCTGAACACCTACGTGGACGAGATGGGCGCGGAGACGCTGACCCTGCACATCGGCGACAACGAGCTGACCCCGACCCTGGCAGAGCTGGGACTAACCAGTACCAACGAGGACGAGATCGTAGAGGAAGCCGTCATGCTTGGCAAGACTGGCAACATCATCAGGCGTTACAAGGATCGCAAGGATCTGGAGCATGAGAACATGAATTATCAGCTCACCTGGGCTCTGGACACCGAACTGGTGACCGGGTATGTGAACAACCAGTGTAAGAAATTTGATCAGAAGGCCGTAGACGCAACTCTGAAGCGCGAGGGCGGATCTTTCGCAGTGGTGGACGGCCAGATCGGTCTCGTACTGGACGCGGACAGCTCCATCACCACGATTACAGATTTTATTGAAAATGAGTGGGATCATACCGACGGTTCCCTGGATCTGCCGGTGGAGACCGATTATCCCAGAGGAACGGCGGAAGAGCTCAGCAAGGTGAAGGACGTGCTGGGTACCTTCACCACCAGCTACAGCACCTCCGGCGCGTCCCGCTGTAAGAACATTGCCACCGGAACCAGCCACATCAACGGCACGGTACTGTATCCGGGAGACACCTTCTCCGCCTATGAGGCAGTCAGCCCCTTCTCTGAGGCCAACGGCTACGCCATGGCGGGATCTTACCTGAACGGCAAGGTGGTAGACAGCCTGGGCGGCGGTATCTGCCAGGTATCCACGACCTTGTACAACGCGGTTCTGCGGGCAGAGCTGGAAGTGGTAGAGCGTTCCAACCATTCCATGATCGTGACTTATGTGGAGCCGGCGGACGACGCGGCCATCGCGGGAACCTATAAGGATCTGAAGTTCAAGAATACTCTGGACGCGCCGGTCTACATTGAGGGCGTGACCAGCGGCAAGCAGGTGACCTTCACCATCTACGGCCAGGAGACCCGCCCGGCCAACCGGACACTGAAATTCGAGAGCGTGACCTTAAGTACCACAGAGCCGGGCGTACAGATCGTCGCGGACGCAGGCCAGCCTATCGGCTATATCGTGCGTGAGAGCGCGCACAAGGGCGTGGTGGCGGAGCTCTACAAGCATGTCTATGTGGGCGGCAAGGAAGAGAGCGTCACCAAGGTCAACAAGAGTAACTACAAGGCGACGCCGCGGACGATCACCGTAGGCATCGCGGGCGATCCGGAACTTTCCAATGAGCTGCAGGCGGCCATCGCCACCCAGGACGAGGCTACCGTGAACGCCACCCTGGCGTCCTGCGTCGCGCGGATGCAGCAGTAAAGGCGAACATAAAGGAGCGGACAGCGATGAAGGTCGGAAAAGTTTCAGAGACGATTTTAAAAAGAAGTATTTTTAAACAGATACATACGAAGCGGGACGAGGTGCTTCTGGGTGCCGGCGTGGGCGAGGACTGCGCGGCCATGAAGCTGGCTCCCGGCGAGATTTTTGTGATTTCCACCGATCCGATTACCGGAACGGTGAAGGATATCGGCACTCTGGCTATCCAGATTACCGCAAACGATCTGGCCAGCAGCGGCGCGGAGCCGGTGGGCGTCATGCTCACAGTGCTTCTGCCCGAGGAGATCGAGGAGGCCGACATTAAGCAGATGATGAGCGAAGTGGAAGCGGCCTGCGCCCGGTTCCATATCCAGGTCATGGGCGGCCACACCGAGGTCACCCGGGCAGTCAATCAGCCCATTATCAGCGTCACAGGCGTGGGCAAGGTGCAGGAGGGACAGCTGGTATCCACTGCAGGGGCGAAGCCCGGCCAGGATATCCTGGTGACTAAATGGATTGGCGTGGAGGGCACCTCTATCATTGCCAAAGAGAAGGAAGAGGAGCTCCGGAAACGTTTCCCAGCGGCGTTCGTGGAGACGGCCAAGGGCTTTGACCAATATATTTCCGTGGTAGAAGATTCGAAGATTGCGGTGAAGCACGGCGTCAGCGCCATGCACGACGTGACCGAGGGCGGTATCTACGGCGCGCTCTGGGAGGTGGCGGAGGCGTCCGGCGTCGGCCTGGAGATCGACCTGAAGGCCATTCCTATCCGTCAGGAGACCGTGGAGATCTGCGAGTGCTTCGAGCTGAATCCTTACTATCTGATTTCCAGCGGCTGCATGCTGATGGCGGCAGATCGTGGACACGATCTGGTGCGGGAGCTTGAAAAGGCCGGTATTCCGGCGGCGGTCATCGGTAAAGCCACCGACGGCAAGGCCAGACGCATCGTAAACGGTGAGGACGAGAGCTTTCTGGAGCGTCCGAAGACAGACGAATTGTATAAAATATATGAGTAAATTATAAAAAACCTGACGGGAGGGCGAAAGCAATGAGAGAAAAAATTTTGACATTCATTGAGAAAAACAGCCGCGTGGATTTGGCGGATCTGGCAGTGATGCTGGGAGTAGAGGAGGCGGCGGTCGCCAATGAGATCGCGGATATGGAAAAGGAAGGTATTATCTGCGGTTATCATACCCTGATTAACTGGGATAAGACCAGCGAGGAGAAGCTGACGGCCCTGGTGGAGGTCAAGGTTACGCCCCAGCGGGGATTCGGATTTGATAAGGTGGCGGAGCGCATCTACAATTACGCCGAGGTGGACAGCGTCTATCTGATTTCCGGCGGCTTCGACTTTATGGTCATGATCGAAGGCAAGACCATGCGGGATGTGGCGCAGTTTGTATCTGATAAGTTGTCACCGCTGGATTCCGTTCTCAGCACTGCCACACATTTCATATTGAAAAAATACAAAGACCATGGTTCAATTATGGCACATGAGAAAAAAGACGAAAGGATGCTGGTGACACCGTGAGAAACCCATTATCAGACAAAGCAGTTTCAATTCCCTGGTCCGGCATCCGTAAGTTCTTTGATGTGGTAAATGAGATGCCCGACGCCATTTCCCTGGGCGTGGGCGAGCCGGACTTCGATACCCCCTGGCACATCCGCGACGAGGGTATCTATTCTCTGGAAAAAGGACGTACCTTTTATACCTCCAACGCAGGCTTAAAGGAGCTGCGGGAGGAAATCGTGCGCTATCTGGAGCGCCGCATTCACGTAAGCTATGATCCGCTCCGGGAGGTGCTGATTACCGTAGGCGGCAGCGAGGGCATCGACATGGCCTTCCGCGCCATGCTGAACCCGGGCGACGAGGTGCTGATTCCCCAGCCCAGCTACGTGTCCTATGAGCCCTGCTGTGTGCTGGCGGACGGTGTGCCCGTGATCATCGAGCTGAAGGAAGAAAATGAGTTTCGTCTGACTGCCCGGGAGCTGCGGGACGCCATCACCGACAAGACCAAGATTCTGGTTCTGCCTTTCCCGAACAATCCCACCGGCGCGATTATGACTCAGAAGGATCTGGAGGAAATCGCCGAGGTCATCATCGAGAAAGACATTTACGTGCTGTCTGATGAGATTTATTCCGAGCTCAGCTACGCGGGCGACCATGTATCCATCACCAGTATTCCGGGCATGCGGGAGCGAACCGTGCTCATCAACGGCTTTTCCAAGGCTTACGCCATGACTGGCTGGCGTCTGGGTTATGCCTGCGGACCGGCGGAGATTCTCAGCCAGATGACGAAGCTTCATCAGTATGCCATCATGTGCGCGCCTACCAACAGCCAGTACGCGGCGGTGGAGGCCCTGAAAAACGGCGATGAAGACGTGGCGATGATGCGGGAGTCCTACGACCAGAGACGCCGTTTCCTGGTACATACTTTGCGGGAAATGGGACTTTCCTGCTTCGAGCCCTATGGCGCGTTCTATATCTTCCCCGGTATCCAGGAGTTTGGCATGACATCTGAGGAGTTCGCCACCCGGTTCCTGATGGAGGAGAAGGTGGCCGTGGTTCCGGGAACCGCTTTCGGCGCCTGCGGCGAGGGATTCCTTAGAATCTCCTACGCGTACTCTCTCGAAGATCTGAAAGAGGCCACCAGTCGTCTGGCGCGCTTTGTGGCGAAGCTTCGGGCAGAAAAGGGAGCAAAATAAATGGCGTTCAACATCGTACTTTTAGAGCCGGAGATTCCGGCCAATACAGGCAACATCGGAAGAACCTGCGTGGCGACAGGCACGCGCCTGCACCTCATCGAGCCCCTGGGCTTCCGTCTGAGCGAAAAGGAGCTGAAGCGGGCCGGTATGGATTACTGGCCGCAGCTGGATGTGACAACTTATGTAAACTATGAGGATTTCCTGCGGAAGAATCCGGGCGCTCGGCCCTATATGGCGACCACCAAGGGACCGAAGGTCTACACGGAGACGCAGTTTGAGCCGGACTGCTACATCATGTTCGGCAAGGAAAGCGCCGGAATCCCGGAGGAGATCCTGCTGGAAAATCAGGAAAGGGCCATCCGTATCCCCATGCTGGGCGACACCAGATCCCTGAACCTGTCCAACTCCGTGGCTATCGTGCTCTATGAGGCCCTGCGCCAGAATGATTTTCCGGGGATGCGCCTGGAGGGGCACCTGACCAAATACAACTGGAAATAAAGAGACTATAAAGGAACTGAATCCATGAAACAGCATTCACGTCTTCTGAAAACCGCATATCGACTGGGCGGAGTTACCCTGGCGCTGGCGCTTGGGTTTACGTCCTATGCCGTGCCGGATCAGAGCGACGTGGATAACATTCAGAACGAGATTGATAAGACCCAGGACGAGATCGATAAGACCCAGAGCGAGATCGATGCCACGAAGGACAAAAAGGACAAATTGCAGCAGGCCAAGTCTGAGATGGAGGACTACCTGAAGAAGCTGAATCAGCAGTATTCCAGCCTGGAAAGCCAGATTTCTGAGTTAAATAAGCAGATTGTGGACAAAAAGGCGGAGATTGAGCAGACGAAAGGAGAGCTGGAGGAGGCGAAAGCCACCGAGGATAAGCAGTATGCGGACATGAAGGCCCGCATTCAGTATATGTACGAGAATCCTCGGAGCTCCTTCATCGAGATTCTGCTGGAGTCCGGCGATTTCGCCAGCGCCCTGAACCGGGCCGATTACGCGGCGCGCATCAGCGCCTACGACCGGGATATGCTGGAGTCCTACGCGGCCCATAAGGCCGAGATTCAGGAGCAGGAGGAAAAGCTGGAGGCGGAGAAAGAGGCCCTGGATGACATGCAGGCCTCCCTGACGAAAAAGCAGAGCGAGGTATCTTCTCTGGCCAGCAGTACTTCCGGCAAAATCAGCCGGCATGTGAACGATATCGCGGCGGCCCAGGCCGATCTGGACGGCAAGAGCAATACCCTGGCCAACCAGCAGGAGGTCCTGAAGCAGCTTATTGCCGAGAAGAAGAAAATCGAGGCCCAGATCGAGGCGGCTAAGGCGGCTGAGATCATTGGCTCCCTGGGCGACGTGACCGGCGTGCGGACCACAGAGCTGGAATATGTACAGTATGGCGCGTACAGCGCCAGCGAGGACGAAGTAAAGGCTCTGGCGACGCTGATCTACTGCGAGGCAGGCAATCAGGGCGCAGAGGGCCAGCTGGCCGTGGGCGCGGTCGTCATGAACCGTATCCGGGATTCCCGTTTCGGACAGGGCGATATCATGAGCGTGATCCGGGCTTCGGGTCAGTTCTCCCCCGTTACCTCGGGCCGTTTTGACCTGATGCTGACCGACGGCGCGGATTCCGTCACGGAATCCTGCTATAACGCTGCCCGCCGGGCCATCGCGGGCGAATCCAACGTGGGAAACAGGACCTTTTTCCGGACTTATGCCAACTATCCGTCCTTAAGCGGACTTGTGATTGGCGCACATATTTTTTCCTATACTTGGAATTATTCAACCTGACAAAGAAGTCGGTGTACAGAAGAAAGTTTTTCTGTGCAGCGACTTTTTACGTAAAAAATAAAATAATCATACATAACCTATTGACAAAGTAGGTTAAAGAGCGTATGATTGCAACATCAAAACAACGTGAACAATCAAAAAGGAGGATTATTATGAGAAATTTGAAATGGCTGAAGAAATCAACCGCATTACTGCTGACCATTGCACTGGCAGGAAGCCTGGCAGCATGCGGAAGCAAGGCAGACGAGACTCCGGCGGCAGAGACCACACAGGAGACTGAGGCAGCTGCAGAGGCGACCACGGAAGACGCAGCAGAGGCAGAAGAGCCGGTGGCGGCAGAGATCGACAAGGATGCATTTGACGCGCTTCTGGCAGACGGCATCGTAGCAGACGACGCTGACATTGCGGCAAGCAAGTGGGCTACGGCAGTAAAGGAAGCTGGCGTGCTCCGTGTAGGCGGAACCAGAACCTCTTTCCTGTTCAGTCAGCTGGATGAGACAGACAACGGCATCCGCGGCTTTGACGCAGGACTGTATCAGCTGCTTGCACGTTACATCCTGGGCGATGAGAGCAAGTATGAGCTGACACAGGTAGATTCCAGTACCCGTGAGTCCGTTCTGACCAGTGACCAGGTAGACGCAGTATTCGCTACTTATTCCATCACAGACGCACGTAAGGAAGTCATTTCCTTCGCCGGCCCCTACTACACATCCAAGCAGGCTGTCCTGGTAAAGGCAGGCAACACGGATATCACTGGAGTAGAAGACCTGGCTGGCAAGATTGTAGCGACACAGTCCGGTTCCACAGGCCCGGATATCCTGGCTGAGTACGCGCCGGAAGCTACCGTTCAGGAGTTTGCCAACGACCAGGAAGCACGTACCGCTCTGGAGCAGGGCCGTGTAGACGCCTATGTAACAGACTACACTCTGCTTCTGAACGCTATTGTGAAGAACCCGGGCGCTTACGAAATCGCAGGCGACACCTTCGGGCCGGAGGACAACTACGGTATCGGACTTCCGCTTGATTCTGACGGCGTAGCATTTGTAAACGACTTCCTGAAGAAGATCGAAGACAATGGAACCTGGGCAGAGCTGTGGAAGATCAGCCTGGGCGACCGCACCGGCATCGAGACCGTACCGGAAGCTCCGGCGATCGAGTAACCCGAACCGAAGCGTGGTAACTGGTCAGGTGTGGAACAGTTACAAATAGAAAGACAGGGAGAAGGACCTTCAGTAGTTCTGAAGGTCTTTTTCCGCAGGAGGAATCCATATGGGTATTCAGGAACTTCTTTCCCAATACGGAGACAAATATATACAGGCATTGTTCGTCACCTGGAAGCTGACGGCAGTGTCCTTTGTGCTTGCATTTCTGATAGGTATTCTCATTACCATCATGCGGGTATGTCCCGTGAAGCCGCTGCGATGGGTCGGAGACTTCTATGTGCAGATCTTCCGGAACATCCCGGGCGCGACTTTGCTTATCATGCTGGTCTACGCGCTGCCCTATCTGAATGTGGTGCTTTCCTATTACGTCTGTGTGCTGACGGCCACATCCCTGCTTCCGGCGGCGTTCTGCTCCGAGTATCTGATGGCCGGTATGAATACAGTGAGTATCGGACAGATCGAGGCGGCGCGGGCCCTGGGCATGTCCTTTGGCAAGATTCTGAAAAATGTAGTCATTCCCCAGGCTCTTCGTTCCAGTGTGCTTCCCATGACCAATCTTCTGGTGGCGACCATGCTGACGACAGCGCTGGCTTCCCAGGTGCCCATGAACCCCACGGATCTGACCGGTCTGGTCTCCCATATCAATACCAGAGCCGTGGGCGGCGTGACGGCTTTCCTGATTTCCGCGGTGCTGTACTGCGCGACGGCGGTGGTGATCGGACAGATTGGAAACCTGATTGACAGGAAAGTGAGGGTTTTGCGATGAACAATGGACAGATATCCATACGGGATGCGCTCTACGAGGCGCCGGGACCGAAGACCCGCAGAGGAATTATGGCGGGAACTGTGGTGGTGCTCCTGCTTCTGGCGGTGCTGATCTACGGCGTCATTCATCAGTTCGCCATCAATGGACAGCTGGACGCCAGATACTGGTCCTTTTTCACCCGGTATACCACCTGGCGGTTTATTGGAAATGGTCTTGCAGGTACGCTGACGGCTGCGTTGACGGCAGGTGTGATCACATTTTTCGCAGGCCTCCTGCTGATGCTTGGCAGAATCAGCGGCGTCAAACCGCTGGAATGGCTCTGCACCGCGCTCATTGAGTTCAGCCGCGGCGTGCCGACCCTTCTGTTTATCTATTTCTTCTTTCTGGTGGTGCCTCAGTTTGGCATTAAGCTTCCACCTCTGTGTAAGATAGCGGTCCCGGTGGCCATCTCCGCGGCGGGCGTGGTGGCGGAGGTTCTGCGCTCCGGCGTCAACGCGGTGCCGAAGGGACAGACGGAAGCGGCGGTGTCCCTGGGTATGCGAAAGAACAGTGTCTTCTTCAAGATCGTATTTCCACAGGCCCTGCGCTATGTGATTCCGGCATTGATTTCCGAGGTGGTCATCGTGCTGAAGGATACCACCTTCGCCTATGTGGTAAACTATGCGGACCTGATGCAGAACGCGAAGGTGCTGATCAGCAACTATGACGCACTGCTTTCGGTCTATCTGGTGATTGCAATTATCTATATTTTGATCAATTATATATTAAATAGAATCTCTGTGGCCATTGCCAGAAGGAGAAAATAAACTATGGAAGAAAACAGAACTACAGCGAATGAAGTGCCGGTTATCGAACTGCGTCATGTAGATAAGCATTTCGGAGAACTGCATGTATTAAAGGATATCAATTTATCCGTAAAAAAGGGCGAGGTTGTCGTGGTCATCGGACCGTCCGGTTCCGGTAAATCCACCCTGTGCCGGACGATCAACCGACTGGAGACCATTGACTCCGGAGAAATCCTCATCGACGGAACCAAGATGCCTGAGGAGGGTCGGAGGCTGGCCGAGCTCCGTTCCCAGATTGGCATGGTATTCCAATCTTTCAACCTGTTTGCCCACAAGACCATTCTGGACAATGTGACCATCGCGCCCATAGACGTACTGCACAAGCCGAGGAAGGAGGCCCGGGAGGAAGCCATGGAGCTTCTGAAAAGGGTAGGCGTGGATAATCAGGCCGCCAAAGTACCGGCCCAGCTTTCCGGCGGCCAGCAGCAGCGTGTGGCCATCGCCCGTGCCCTGGCCATGCACCCGAAGGCCATTCTCTTCGACGAGCCCACCAGCGCCCTGGATCCGGAGATGATCGGCGAGGTGCTGGATGTCATGACGAAACTTGCGAAGGATGGTATGACCATGGTCATCGTCACCCATGAGATGAATTTCGCCAGACGGGTGGCTGATCGGGTCATCTTCATGGATGGCGGCAGCATCATCGAGGAGGGCGCGCCGGAGGACTTCTTCGAGCATCCGCAGACCAGGCGGGCCCAGGATTTCCTGAATTCAGTGAAAGCCCATTAAGGATCCGGTTACGGACAGAAATACGGAAAAGAGGAACTACACATGTGTGAATTATTTGGCCTGAGCAGTGCCGAAAAAGTAAATTGCAATGAGCTTCTGGGAACCTTCTTCAGCCACGGAGAAACCAATCCGGACGGTTGGGGACTGTCTCTCTTTGACGGGAATTCCGCATCCATCGAAAAGGAACCCATATCTTCAGCGGAAAGCGTCTATCTGAAGCATCGTCTCAGCGACGAGATCACCGAGGACGTGGTTCTGGCCCATATCCGCAAGGCTTCCAAGGGCGGCCTGGAATACAGGAACTGCCATCCCTTCAAGAGACGGGACGCTTCCGGACGCCTGTGGACGCTGATTCACAACGGCACCATCTTCGAAAGCGCCCTGGTGGACGCCTACATTGGAAAACAGCATGGCGGTACTGACAGCGAGCGGATTCTGTACTACCTGATCGATCAGGTGGACGCGGCCATCGCGAAAAAGGGCGGCGAGCTGACCGACAAAGAACGCTTCGACACCGTAAATCAGGTCATCCGCGACATTACCCCGGAGAACAAGGTCAATCTTCTGATTTATGACGGCGATTTGTTCTACGCCCATACAAACTTCTACGAGACCCTGTTCCGTCTGCAGAAAGGCGAGACACTGGTAGTAGCCACCAAGCCCCTGACCGATGACCCGGCCTGGGAAAAAGTCCCCATGAGCACTCCGTTGGCCTACCGGAAGGGAAGGCTGGTCTTTGAAGCCGAACCTCATCCCTATGAGTTTATCGATAAGGAACCGCGGGATATCGAGTACACGAAGCCGCTCTAAAAAACGAAAGTAAAATATGAAAAATTGCTTGACAAACATAATTCCATCATGTAGAATATCACTGTTGTGACACATGAAAGTTATGTGAAAGCAATTTGCCCAGATAGCTCAGTTGGTAGAGCAGAGGACTGAAAATCCTCGTGTCACTGGTTCGATTCCGGTTCTGGGCATGTACGGAGCACTTGGCGAGGTATTCTCGAGTCTAGTGCGAAGACACACCTGGACACTTGGCAAGGTTCTTTCGAGCCTAGTGACCACGGTGCATCCTTATATTTTTTCATTTGCGGGTGTAGTTCAATGGTAGAACACCAGCCTTCCAAGCTGGATACGTGGGTTCGATTCCCATCACCCGCTTATTTTTATGCCCAAATTTAAGTAGAGCAGGTGATGGGAATCGAACCTTCGGTTCGTTCTCCGCTCCGGTCGGTGCTAAACAGGTGCCGCTGGCACATTCTTTTTTAGTTTTAAAACCCCGATTGACGGCGCCAGAACATTGCAGTAAACTATTCGTGATTAGAAAGAACGAGGAGGACGCATCTATGGCAATTTCATATGGAAAAATGGTAATCATCGGCGCTGGTAAGGTGGGAAGCGCGATTTTGAATTCGGTTCTGCGGATGAATATCCTGGATGAGATCGTGGTGGTGAACCGCAACCAGAAAAAGGCCCTGGGCGAGGTGCTGGACGCCAGCCATACCACGGCGTTCGCTTACAGCGCCAACGCGAACATCCATGTGGGCGGCTACGAGGAGTGCGCGGACGCCCAGATCATCGTGGTGACTGCAGGCCCCAGCATCCAGCCGGGTAATTCCCGGGACCGCATGGTGCTTCTGGAGAAAAATGTCAACGTCATGAATGATATCATGGAGCAGATCACCCACTACACCCGGGAGGCTATCATCATTGTAGTATCCAATCCGCTGGACATCCTGACCTACATTGCCCAGAAGAAATTCGACTATCCGGCCAATAAGATCTTCGGTACAGGCACTTTGCTTGATACCGCCCGTTTCAATAAAATGCTGGGCGACCTCTGCGGCGTGGATGCCAAGAACGTGACCGGTTTCGTGCTGGGCGAGCACGGCTCCACCTCCTTTATCCCCTGGAATACTGTGAACATCGTGGGTGTGCCGTTTTCGGAATTTGAGAAACAGTTTGAATTAAAGGAAAAACTCGACAAAGAAAAGCTGCTCCATGATACGAAGGTCATCGGCCTGGATATCGTAGAGCTGAAGGGTTACACCAGCTCCGGCGTGGCCTTAAGCGCCTGCCGTCTGATCGGCAGCATTGTCCGCAACGAGAAATCTGTGGTGCCTGTCTCCACGGTGCTGTCAGGCCAGTACGGCCTCACCGGAGCAGCCATGAGCCTGCCCTGCGTCATTTCCAAGAACGGCATCGACCGGGTACTGGAGCTGCCCCTGGACGAGCAGGGAAAGAGCGACCTGCAGAAGTGCTATGAGCATCTGCGGACGGCCATCGAGAGCGTGTATACAGAAGCATGAGTCATTAGGTACCGCCAGTCATAAAGAGGACTGGCGGTAATTTTATGTAACAGTTTGATTGCTATAAATTTATGTACTACTAAGAATTTCTCAGGAGTTATGTAGTCATATTTTAAATAGGTAATCTGGGTAAAAATTTGGTAAATTCCTGTATACAATGTATAAATCTATATACAGACCTGATGGTATATGATATAATGCCCTTTGGTAACAATTTACAACAATAGAATAATATGCAAAATAGGTTTTCATGCGTCAAGTGTTCAGCGGATGGGGAGTTGCCGCCGAAACGAAAAGTTCATCTTACGGTATGGAGACCGCACCCGTTGCAGCAATATAAGATTAAATGAACAGTGTCTCATATTGTGAAGGGATATTTTCGTCATATGTTCTGTCACAGCCTGGAGGTGCTGTTTTTATGATGGATTATGAGAAAATCAAGGCCGGAGTCCAGCTTATGCTGGAGGGAATCGGCGAGGATGTAACAAGAGAAGGCTTATTGGAGACGCCGGATCGGATTGCGCGTATGTGCGCTGAGATCTACGGCGGCCTGTACGAGGATGCGTCGGTGCATCTGAAAAAACAATTCACAGTCGAGCGGAACGACATCGTAGTAGAGAAGGATATCACCTTCTATTCCGTGTGTGAACATCATTTACTCCCCTTTTACGGAAAAGCGCATATCGGGTATATACCGAACGGTAAGGTAGTAGGCTTAAGCAAGCTGGCCCGTACCGTAGATGTATTTGCCAGAAGACCCCAGATTCAGGAGAAGCTCACGTCCCAGATCGCGGATGCGCTGGAGGAAAGCCTGGCTCCCCAGGGTGTTATCGTTATGCTGGAGGCTGAGCACATGTGTATGACCATGCGCGGCATCAAAAAGCCCGGCAGCAAGACCGTCACCATGGTGACCACCGGCTGCTTTGAGAATAATTTTGAGCTGCAGAATCGTTTTCTGAGCATGGTGCGTCAGTAATGGGCGGCATGGAGCGCGTAAACCGGATCTGGAATCACCCGGCCTATCAGGAGGCCCTGGGAAAGCTGACGGCCTACGAGGCAGAGCGGGAATTCTGCCGCCATACGCCGGAGCATTTTCTTGCTGTGGCCCGCCTGACTTATCTGCTTGCCCTGGAACAGGGGGTAGAAGCTGATAAGGAAATCATCTATGCGGCCGGACTTCTGCACGATATGGGTAGATACCTTCAATATGAAAATGGGACGCCCCACGACGAAGCAGGTGTCATGCTGGCCGGGCCCATTTTGCAGGAATGCGGTTTTTCGGAAGGCGAGAGCGCCGAAGTGCTGAAGCTCATCGGAAGCCACCGTACCCAAAGCGACGCGAGGGATCTGCCGGGATTGTTTTACCGGGCGGATAAGCTGTCGCGGAGCTGCTTTCTGTGTCCGGCCCAGGAGGATTGCAACTGGCCGGAGGAAAAAAAGAACCTGGAGATTCGATTATAACCCGGAAAGGAGAGTGGCTGTTCCTGATAACTGGAAGCGCTGAGCGCCGAGGGCACAGAACAGCTACAGTGAAAATGTATGAAAATCGGAACCAAAGAATTCGACGTAAAGAATAAAACCTATATCATGGGAATCCTGAATGTGACCCCGGATTCCTTTTCCGACGGCGGAAAATGGAACCACATGGACGCAGCTCTGGCCCATGCGGAGGAGATGATCCGCGAGGGCACCGCCATTCTGGATATCGGCGGCGAGTCTACCCGTCCCGGTCACCAGCAGATTACCGAGGAAGAGGAAATCGAGAGGGTAGCCCCGGTCATCGAGGCAGTGAAAGCCCGTTTTGACATACCCGTATCCATCGATTCCTACAAGGCGAAGGTGGCGGCAGCAGCCATCGAAGCGGGAGCCGATCTGGTCAATGATATCTGGGGTCTCAAATACGACCCGGAGATGGCCGGACTCATTGCCCGCACCGGAGTGGCCTGCTGTCTGATGCACAATAAGAACAATACAGAGTATCAGGATTTCTACCCGGATATGCTGCAGGAAACCGCGGAGTGCGTAAAGCTTGCGAAGGAAGCGGGTATCGCCGACGATAAGATTATCCTTGACCCGGGCGTAGGCTTTGGAAAAAATTACGAGCAGAATCTGGAGACCATTTTACATATGGAGCGGTTCCATGAGCTGGGATATCCCATGCTGCTTGGTACATCGCGTAAATCCGTTATCGGTCTGACCCTGGATCTGCCGGCGGATCAGAGAGTAGAGGGAACCCTGGTGACGACCGTGATGGCTGTGATGAAAAAGTATGCTTTTGTCCGGGTTCACGACATCAAAGAAAATCAGCGCACGATCCGGATGACCGAGGCGATTCTGAAAGCAGGAGAGAACTAAATGGATAAAATACAGATTAAAAACTTGGAAATATTTGCCAATCACGGCGTATTCCCGGAGGAAAATAAGCTGGGACAGAAATTTGTCATTTCCGCAACCCTTTACACCTCCACCCGGAAGGCGGGAAAGACGGACGATTTGACTGCCTCCATTCATTACGGCGAGGTCAGCCAGTTTATCACAAAATTTGTTCAGGAGCACACCTGGAAGCTGCTGGAAACGGTGGTGGAGCAGCTGGCGGAAGCCATGCTTCTGAACATCCCCCATCTGGAAAAGGTGGAGCTGGAGATTAAAAAGCCCTGGGCTCCTGTGGGACTGCCCCTGGAGACCGTGTCTGTCTCCATCGAGCGGGGTTGGCACACCGCCTACATCGCTATGGGATCTAACATGGGTGACAAAAAAGCTTATCTGGACATGAGCGTGCTTGGACTGCAGCTCACGAAAGGCTGTATCGTAGAAACAGTGGCCGATTATCTGGCCACCGAGCCCTACGGCTACACCGATCAGGACGAATTTCTGAACAGCGTCATGAAGATCCGGACTATCCTGCCGCCTCACGAACTCCTGAATCGTCTCCACGAGCTGGAGCAGGAAGCCAACCGGGTTCGCGTCATCCACTGGGGTCCCCGGACACTGGATCTGGACATCCTCCTGTACGACGACCTGATCCTCGATGACGAGGAGCTTCACATCCCCCACATCGAGATGCACAAGCGGGATTTCGTGCTGATTCCGTTGGCGCAGATCGCGCCCTGGGTTCGTCATCCGGTGTACAATCAGACGGTGCAGGAGTTGTTGGATAGACTGAAATAAGAGTATTACAAAACCCCAGATACCTATCAATTTGTATCTGGGGTTTTAAAATTAGAATACCGGGTGCGGAATTTTTTCCACATCGAAGGTTTCATTGCGCATTTCTTCGTTATAATAGGGGAATGGAGCAACTTTTACACGAATAGGCTGAGCTGAAAGAGGAGTGCTTCCCCACATAACAGTGTATTCGTCCCCTACATTAGCATATTCACGGTTTATAAATGCAAGTGAAATCATATTTCCGTGATAAAAATCTCGCTCGCGACCGGAAGCTACGCCTATCATTTGGTTGCCATTCATAACTTTGCTGATAACAAAAAAGTCTAAAAGAGCTCCATCTGCGATATTAGAAATATCATCCCATGGCATTACAGGGGTTCCTGTAAACTGAGAAGCGAATGCTTTTCCAATATCTTCCGCATTCCATTCCAACGTAACAACAGTACGGGCAGGAGCCTTAGCCATTTCCTGAAGTGCTTTTTTACCGATAAAGTCATGATCCCAGTTAATAAGATAATCCCATTTTACATCGTAGGGGTTAACAAAACCATTTTCGATATCATCAGCGGCACTTCCATGGAAATTGTACTGACAGAATTGTGTATTCCATCCGCAGTGTTCAATGACATATTGCTTCATTTTTTCATCATTTAATAAAAATGGATAGTAGAAATGAATGTACTGATTCGGATAACCTCCCTGCGTATGGTTTCTGCAGTAATTCATCATTCCCAGACGTTTTAGTCCGTACTCTTCTCCGGCCTGAGCAATTGCCTCATAGACTTCCCCTACTTTATTCATATCCCCATGCATTTCATATGCAAGGCAGCCGGACATGCCTAAGCGATGGATGGTTGTTTTTACACCGGCTATTTCGATTTCTGTATGTTTGGCAAATTTAAGACTATGTAAATCTTTCCCGGAAACCTTTTCCATAATCTCAAGAGAGCGAGGTCCGTCAATCTGGATAAAAAATTCATCAGTAACCCATCTTCCCTGTACATCATATCCCAGGGTTTCAACATAGTATGCCAGAACAGGGGCGAGCCAGTATGTCAGATACCGGTTTTCATCTACGCGCATCATAACACCGTCTGCCAGCATCTGCCCTTTTTCGTTACACATAATTGTATGACGGGAACCGCCGACTTTCAGAGTAGAGTAGTCGCGATTAACGCTGACATAATTCATCAGTTTTACAACATCTGGTCCGGACAATTCGTACACTGGAGAGCAGTTCAAAAAATTACCGAGCCATGCTCCGTTTCTGCATGCAAGCAGTTCTTCCTGCGGAGAGCTGTACAGCATGGGGACGTAATAGTCATTTCCCCAATTCATTAAAAGAAGGGCGTGGCTGTTCACAAGATTGTTAATTTTAAACATATTGTTACCTCCTGTTTTAATTTTTCGGTTTTGATATTTTAATTATAGTAAAGGTGTCAGAGAAAGAGAAATGCTGGTTTTGGGCTCTATTTATGTTGACACGTTATAAATAGAACTCATATAATGAAAGAGAGGATGGAAACTATGATAAAAATAAGCTATTTGCGGGAATTTGTATTATTAGCGGAAACGCTAAATTTCTCTAAAACAGCAGAAAAAAGTTATATTACACAACCGGCGTTGAGTCGTCATCTGGCGCTCCTGGAAGATGAGATGGGGGCAACGCTTATGGAACGGACGACGAGAAAGGTTTCTCTGACACCGGCTGGAAAGACGGTATATGAAGCGTTTCGATATATGCTGGAAATATATAGTCAGACGCAGGAAAAGGCACATGAACTTTCAGCGCAAAGCAGGGGAAGACTTGTTGTGAATAGTCCGTATTACTGGACGGGTGATTTTACAGAGCCTCTGATTCGTTTATTTCAAGCTCAATATCCAGAGTGTGAGATTACAATACAGTCATGCCAGCCCATAGATGGTTTTGATGGATTAAAAAAGGGGCTTTGTGATATATTTATTTCAATGGAAATGCCGGAAGTGTCTCCGATAATGAATAAGATTGCAATTTCCCGGGAGGAAGTAAGAGCCTTTATGCCGGATACGCATTTGTTGTGTAAAAAAGAATGTGTCGATTATACAGATTTAAATGGACAAAAATATCTTTATTTAAAAGGTTTTGAGTATTGGAAGGATAGAATTCTGCAAGAATTACTGGCGGAGCAAATTTATCCGTCTGCAATTATTCCTTGTGATCAGGTTGAGGAGTTGGGAATGAGGTTACAAAGAGAAAATGCAGTTGCACTTTTGCCGTATTGTATTCGTCATATGAATCGTTCCTACATTGTGAGCCGTCCTTTGAAAAAACCATTTTGGGTTGAAATGTATGTTTATTACGAACAAAATACGAAAAATCCGGCAGTTTCCGCATTTGTTGATCTGTTTTGCACAGAAAAAGAGTGAATGTCGGTACAGTTCGCTGGGGGCTGGAATACAGTTTTGTAGAAAGAACAAAAAGAGCAACGAGTTTACATAAGATAACTCGCTGCTCTTTTTCTTTTAGCGGAGGAGGAGGGATTTGAACCCTCGCGCCGGTGCTACCGACCTACTGGTGTTCGAAGCCAGACCCTTCAGCCACTTGGGTACTCCTCCATTGCTGATAACCAGTAAATAATAGTATAATATATTTCTGGGGGATTTTCAAGTGCAGGATTTAAGGTTCGAAGGCAATCTGGCTTCCATTTGTTATTCGGATTGGGATTCCGCAGTTTTGGTTTGGCGCTTCTCCAGAACCATGCTCCGAAGCGCCAGCGTTCCGCCGTGCTCTATCACATAATCTGCATATTTCCGCGCCTCTTCGGGCTGTCCTAATTCATCCAGATAATCAGAAAGCATCCCATAGAACATCATTTGTTCATAGGGCACCCGGGGCTGCGTAGTCTTGAGCCGTTCCACGGCCTGTTCCCGTCGGCCCTCCAGCCAGTCCAGCCGGGCCCAGAGCGCCGTGCTCCGCTTCAGCAGCCGACCGCCCTGTTCCATAATGCTGCGGTAACGCACCGCGTCCTGTTCCTGATAAGCGTAATGGGCCTGGATATTCAGGGAAAGCTGCCGGTAAATCAGAGTGTTCCGCTTGGATTTCCAGCCGTTTTTCATATAGAGATCCGCCACGCCCACCTGTCCGCAGGCCAGCAGCGCCTCCACATAAAGCTGCTCAAAATACCGCCGCTGCCGTCCGGCCACCTTGCGGGCTTGCTTCTGATTCCTGTATACATCATAGGGCACATACCGCGTACCCTCGTCCGCGATACAAAGCAGACGCTCAGCGTCACAGTCCATATACAGAATATTCCGGAGTGCCTTAAAATTTTTCACCCCTGCAGCGCCGCCCCGGATCACAGCCAGCAGCCCGGAAACCAGAATAATCAGATACATCAGCCAGTTTTTCTCCCAAAACCACCCGTCGACTCGATAAGTAAATCCGGCTGTCGTCACTGTCCGCGAAAACGGCGGTCCCAGCAACACACTCGTAAGCATCATCAGCACGATAATTGCCGCAAAGTACAAAGTTAGATTCTGACGCACAGCGCGTTTCACATTTTGATAATAGGTAGTCAGTTCAGTCATAATTATCACCCTTTTTCGAAAGAATATAACTTAATTATAACGCATTTTCAGGAAGAAAATATGATTTTTCTCTTAAAATTAGATATGAATTTTGATTATCTTTTTAGAAGTTCTTATATGCCGGTATAGCCCGTATTTACAGGCTTTTCCGGCATTTTTCGTATCGGAAGAAACTCACATATATTTTTATATCCGCTTAGGTTTTTGCTTTCAAAAGTAGTAAAGAAGTAGTAAAACCTTGATTTACTACTAAGCTGCTATCCGCAGCATTTCAGCTTTTGCGCTGTCGAAAGTAGCGTGTGCGTAATAGTTCAGCGTCATAGTAATGTTGGAATGTCCCATAATGTACTGTAATGCTTTCGGGTTCATTCCGGCATTTGCCATGTTGGTACAGAACGTATGACGTAAGGTGTGCGGTGTCATTACTTTCGGTAGAGCTTCCTCATGGTACTTGTTGTACTTCTTTGCAAGCCCCCTAAACATACCGTCATAATTGGTAGCTGTTTTCGGGTAGCCGTCCCGGTTGAGGAAAAGGAAGTTGCTGTAACCGTCAATAGTAACAGCTTTTGCACCCCTGCGCCGTTTCAGCACTCGGTTAAATGCTTCATATACTTTTTCGCTCATTGGAATTTGACGAATACCGCTTTTCGTTTTTGGTGTTTCAATGTAATATCCTGTTTCCGCACTTCTTAAAAGTTGGTGGTCTACATTGATTATCCTATTCTCAAAGTTAATGTCAGTATCGGTCAGCCCGCAAAGTTCAGAGATACGAAGCCCTGTCCCAAGCAAAATAATAAGCTCATCATAATACTTCTGATAAACTTTGTCATTTTGAGCAAAGGACAAAAAACTTTCTTCCTGCGCTGGTGTTAGCGGAACCTTTGGTTCTGTATCATCTTCAATGACAGTGTTTAACTGGAAGTCAAAAGGATTTTTCCTTATGCAATCGTCCTGTATCGCTGTGTAAAAGGCAGCTTTCAAGGAACGCTTGTCATTACTGATAGTCTTATAGGAAATTCCTTTTTCTTTCATGCGGATTGCCCATTCTTTCGCGTCGGACAGCTTCACGCTGTCAATCGGGCAGCCCCCAAGTTTATCTTCTTCCAGTAGCTTCATCAGCCGCTTGCGTCCGTTTTTCGTATTGTACCTTACATTTCCCCGGTGGCGTATCTGCTTTGCATAAAGTTGGCAGACCGTCATTTTCTTGCCTATGGTGTCTATCCCGTCGTCAAGGTCTTTCTGTATCTCTTTTACCTTTTCTCGTAGGGATATATCCTCACGCTTTCCGGCAGGGGTCTTGTCCGTAGGTACTAACTTCCACGCATACACAAACTGCGGATTACCAAAGGTATCTATATATTTGTAAGCATATCTTCCGTCTTTTCTCTGGCTCTCTCCCGACCGCAAAACTCGATTTTTGCTGTCACGTCTTTTCTTTGACATTTTTCAATGCTCCTTTCCAAGACGGAAAGAGCCTTGATATGCTTATCCCATTATAGCACATTCAAGGCTCAATTTCACTATCAGATTGTGTCTATGGTATCAATCATTTTTTCAAACTGTTTGCGCTTGATTTGAATACGGTTGCCGTTCATAATAACCCACCCGGCGGCAGGATTTTCCTCGGCTAATTTACGCAGCTTGTTTTCTCCGATACGGAAGTATTTAGCTGCTTCATCTATCGTAAGCGTGTATTTTTCCCAAATAGGCACGTCGGCGTTACTCATAGTATCGTCCCCCTTTCAATATTAGGAAAAGTGAATAGTAAAAGGGGCTTTAATCGGACGGCTGTTAGCACAACCTCGCGGGAGTTCCACCCCTGCCCGTTAAGGCAGCTCTACCCAATGCCTGCGACGCTTTTAACGCTCGGACTATGGCTATAAAGGCTTGTCTACCCTTAGTGCGTGTCGTCGCCCACAAGCCGCTACACTTGTTCCCCGGCGTGGTGGTGGTCGCTCGACTTTCTCCAATAGAAGAAAAGCGTCATGGCGCACCTGCCGTATGGCTCAACGCAAAAAGGACGTATCCGATTTGCCCTATACTGCGTCGCCGTTATCTTGCGTCGCTTTCTTTGTCAAAGAGCAAGTAAGGTCAAGTCAACAGGCAGCGGAAAGGGGGACGCTGCTTGTGGTTATCTCAAACCTTGAATGAAAGGACAGCCCGCATAAGACGCGAACGCAAGCGGTCGCGTATATCCTCATCTATGCCCCAATAGATATTTCCGCGCTCATCACGCAGCTTTCGCATAGACAGGGACGCTATGTAGCTTTCGTAATGCTGTACGACAATGTTCATAGCTTCCGGGTCGCCCTTAGTAGCGGCTATGATTACCGGGTAAGGCAACAAGCCGCGTTCGTCCTGTTCTGATTTACTAATCTGTGCAGTCATAGGCTTTTTCCTCCAAATAGCGTTTTAACAGCTTCATTGAGCTTGTCCGACGGGACTGTACCGTTGTCCTTGACAGATTACAAAACTTTGCAATCTCGCGTTCGCTCATGTCAAAGAAATAATACAGCAGTACGGTTTCCCGCTTTTCTTCCGGCAAACTGTGCAGGGCTTCGGCAAGCAGCTTCGCAGTAATTTCTTTGCCGCCGACAACGAAAGACTGTTCTGCTTCATCATCTGCAAAATACTCGTCGCAGACGTAGAGCTGTTTTTCTTCCAGTGGCGACAGGTCAGAAAAAGTAACCTCGCGTAATTGTCGCTGCTTTGTGTCCCTGTGGGCATTCATAGCTTCTCGCTTCAACGCCAGTTTGCAAAAGCCGTTAAAAGCACAACGGATTTGCCATTGGGTACGAATAGGCTCGTTCATGTTCTCACCTCCTTTCGCTGCCGCGAAAGCGGTGGAGTTTGAAATGTCCCCTTTCGTAAACCCTCAAACCAACGCACTTCAAAATGGACGTTGGTTTTAGAAATTTTTTGAAAAAGTTTTTTGATAAAATACAAAATGCGCCCGTCTGCAAATTGCAGACAGGCGCAAAGGAATTATCAAAAGTATATGTATGATTTGTGAGTTCATCTATGTAGCCAGAATAACCCGTTGGCGGGTAATGGCTTTTTTTGATAACAGTCTATTAGGGCATAGGAAAAAGGACATGACGATACCTCCTTGATACCGCCATGTCTTTATCTAGTAGTAAGCGTCCAATAAGAGGGTGTATCGAAATTTCTGGCTGTTGCATGTAAACTATTGATTAGAGTTTTGGGAGTTGACTCTA